>NZ_JBNGZF010000001.1:0-295097 GCF_052049835.1 Candidatus Pelagibacter sp.
GATTAATATGAAAAAAAATTTGATCAAAAATGAATACAATAAAAAACTAAAATTATATCAGTATTATAATAAAAAGTATTTTGATGAGAATTTGTCTGAAATACCAGACTCAGATTATGATAAATTAAAAAAAGACATAATTGAATTTGAAAAAAAATATGATTTTTTAAAAAAAAATAACTCTCCATTATCGCAAGTAGGATATAAACCATCAAAAAATTTTAAAAAAGTTTTGCACAGAGTTCCAATGCTTTCTTTAGGAAATGCTTTTACAGAAAATGATCTTGTAAACTTTGAAAAAAAAATAAAAAATTTTCTTTCTCTGGAGGTGAGCTCTATTATTAGCTATTCTGCAGAACCCAAGATAGATGGCATCTCTGCATCTTTAACTTATATAAATGGTAAATTCACAAAAGGATTATCTAGAGGAGATGGTAAAGAGGGAGAAGATATAACATTAAACCTTTCGACTGTAAAAGATATTCCTAAATTTATTAATTCAAAAGAATTTCCTCAAGAAATCGATATTAGAGGTGAAGTATTTATACAAAATAGTGATTTTCAAAAACTTAAAGATAAATTTGCAAATCCAAGAAATGCTGCCTCAGGATCTCTAAGACAAAAAAATCCAGAACAAACCAAAAAAATACCTTTAAAATTTATTGCTTATACATTTGGATATGAAAAGGGTTTAACAGTTAATAATCAATTTGATTTTTTAAAAAAATTAACCGAATGGGGATTTAAAACAAACCCATTAAATGTTTTAAATTCAGGTATAAAAAATTTAATGAAAAATTATCAAGAAATAGAAAAAAAAAGAGCCGATATAGATTTTGATATAGATGGAATAGTTTACAAAGTTAATGAGTTTACAATGCAAAAAAGATTGGGAAATGTTGCTAACGCTCCTAGATGGGCCATAGCTCACAAATTTTCATCTAATAAAGCTATTTCTCAAATTTTAGATATAGAGATTCAGGTTGGAAGAACTGGTGCCTTAACGCCAGTTGCGAAGATAAAGCCAATTAATATTGGTGGAGTTATAGTTTCAAACGCAACATTACATAACGAAGATGAAATCAACCGAAAAGATATTAGAGTAGGCGATACGGCTGTTATAGAGAGAGCAGGAGATGTCATACCGCACATACTATCTGTAGATATAAATAAAAGATTAAAAAATTCTAAAAAATTTATTTTTCCACGAAATTGTCCTTCATGTGGATCAAAAACAATTAAAGAGTTTAACAAAATTACAAAAAAAGTCGATGCAGTTAGGAGATGTTCTAGCGAAGGTTATTATTGTGATAAAATATCAATTGAAAAATTAAAACATTTTGTATCAAAAGAGGCTTTTAATATTGATGGTTTTGGAAAAAAAATAGTCGAAAATTTTTGGAAATTAAAATTTATAAAATTCCCTCAAGATATATTTAAATTAGATTATTCAAAAATTGAAAATCTAGATGGTTGGGGTCAATTATCTGTTAAAAATTTGATGTATTCCATTAATCAAAAAAAGAATATTTCTTTAGAGAAATTAATTTACTCGTTAGGAATTAGACATATAGGATTAGAGAATGCAAAGTTGTTATCAAAACATTTTACATCATTTTCAAAATTTAAAAATTTATCTATTCAAAATGATTATGAAGATTTGTTAAATATTGATGGCATCGGCGAAACACAAATAAACTCTATCAAAAGTTTTTTTTCAAATAAAACTAATAAAAGAGTTTTGAATGAATTAGAAAAAGTTTTAGTTGTTAAAAATACAATTCAAAATTCTGATGAGGGTTTATTAAAAAATAAAACTTTTTTAGTTACAGGAAAATTAAATGGAATTAGTAGAGCAGAATTAAAATCTATGATTGAAGAAAATTCTGGCAAAACAGTTAGCAGTGTGTCAAAGAAATTAAATTATTTAATAATTGGGGACAAGCCAACTAAAAAAAAAATAGACAATGCTAAACAACTAAAAATAAATGTTATAGATCAAGCTGAATTTATGAGAATGCTAAATAAAACTAGCTAACCACTTTTTCTCATTTGGATTTAAATATTTTGATATCTTTGAATAAACTTCTAAATGATATTTAAATAAATAGTTTTTTTCAGTAACTGTTAATAAATCAAAATTGATTAAATCTTTTTCTATAGGCGCCATAGTAAAATTTTGGAATAATAATTTTTTATTTACTTTTTTTACATAAACTAAATTTTCAATCCTAATTCCATATTCATTAGTTTTATAATATCCGGGCTCATTACTTAAAATCATGCCCTCTCTTATTTTTACTGTATTTATTTTTGTAATTGATTGAGGTCCCTCATGAACATTAAGAAAATAACCAACACCATGTCCTGTACCATGGGCGTAATCTAAGTTAATTTCATTTAAAAATTTTCTTGCTCTTTTATCAATTTTTTTTCCGATATTGTCTTTACTTACATCAGTTGTAGCTACAGCAATATGACCTTTTAAAACTTTAGTGAAAATATTTTTAATTTTTTGTTTTTGTTTTGAAAAACAAATTGTTCTTGTAACATCTGTTGTACCATATTTATATTGCCCACCAGAATCACAAAGTAAAAGATCTCTTTTATTTATAGTTCTGCAATTTCCTTGTTTAGCACGATAATGAACTATAGCGCCATTTTTGCCAGAGCCTGTAATTGTATCAAAACTAGGATACAGAAAGTTCTTATTTAATTTTCTAAAATTTTCTAATTTCTTAGCAGCTTCTACTTCTGTAATTTTTCTTTTATTAATTTTTTTTATCCAAAATAAAAATTTTGTTAATGCTACTCCGTCAGAAATATGAGCATTAGTCATATTCTCAATTTCAGTTTTATTTTTAACTGCCTTTAAAAGATAAGTAGGATCTTCTCTATTTATAATTTTAAATTTTGATTTAATTAAATTTTCAAAATATATTGAGCAAGATTTACCGTCTACAATAAAATTTTTTCCTTTAAGTGCTAATATTTGTTTTGATAAATAATTTACATTTAAAAATTCGTTTTTTTTTATAACTTTTTTTTTTAATAATTTTTTACATTTTTTAAGATCAGTTATTAATAATATTTTTTTTGACTTACTTATTATTAATCTTGAGTTAGGTACAGGACTATTTGGGCTATCACCACCCCTTATATTTAAAATCCATGCAACGTTTTCGGGTGCACTAATAAAAATATAATCAGATTTATTTTTTTTTAAATATTTAGATATTTTATTTAATTTAGAATTTACACTTTCCCCAACAACTTTTTTGTCTAGAGAAAAAAATGGTATAGTTTTGCTTTCTTTTTGTTTTTTAATCTCATCAATCAGATTTTTTTCAATATGTTTTATTTTATTATATTTTAAAAAATAATTTTTTATTTGAATATTGGTAAATAGCTTTGGATCTATACCAAGTCTAAGATTTTTAAATAAACTACAATTTATTAATTTTTCAAAACTATAAATTTTAAAATTTTTTCCGCTTTCAATCCTACTCTGAATTGTGTATCTTCCGTCAGTAAATAAATAATTTTTATTTTTAAGAATAATTGCTAACCCAGCTGATCCACTAAAATTTGAAATAACTTCTAATCGATTTAATTTTGAATATTCTGTGAAAAAATCATCATTTTTTGGAATTACGTAACCGTCAATTTCATATTTTTTAAATTTACTTCTTAAAATTTTTATATAATTTCTCATTTAATTCTCTTTTGATATCTTATCCATCCAGGGCTTCTTGTGCCTTCTTCAATTTCTAAATCCTGATTGAATTCAAAATCATTATCATTGTTAGTTTCCTCATCAAAGTAAGAATTTTTTTCTAAATGTTTTTCAGGTAATTCATCAATAAATCTTGAAGCCATACTATCAATCCAGTCTCCTTGATAAAATCTATTCATTGAAAAGGAAATTATAGCTTTTTTCTTTGCTCTTGTAATTCCTACATATGCTAAACGTCTTTCTTCCTCTAGGCCATTTTGACCTTTTTCTTCGATAGATTTTTGGTGTGGAAACAATCCTTCCTCCCATCCAGGTAAAAATACGACATCAAACTCTAAACCTTTTGCTGCGTGCATAGTCATCATGTTAATTTTTTCGCCGTCCCATTCCTGATCTACAGACGTTGCTAAAGAAACGTGTTCTAAAAAACTTTCTAAATTGTCAAATTCTTTCATTGCACTTAATAACTCTTTAATATTTTCTAATCTATTTTCATTATCCAAATCTTTTTTATTTTTAAGCATTGCTGAATATCCTGATTCATCCAAAACAATTTGTAATAATTTTATATGACTTGATTTTTTTACAATTAAATCGTTTCTCCACTTCATCAAAGAATTAATAAATAAACTAAGACCAATTTTAGCTTTCGGTTTAATCAAATTTTTTTCAAGCATTTTTATTGATGCTCTTTCTAAATTTAAATTATTTTCCTTAGCAAACTCATGAATATTTTTTAAAGTACTATCACCTATCGATCTCTTAGGGTTATTCACTATCCTTTCAAAAGCCAAGTCATCTTTTTCCTGATGTATTAATCTTAAATATGCAACACAATCTTTAATTTCAGCTCTTTCGTAAAATTTTGTACCACCTAATATTCTGTAAGGCATACCAATTTTAAGAAATCTTTCCTCAAATTCACGCGTTTGAAAAATGGCCCGAACTAAAATTGCAATGTTATTATACGAAAATTTTTTTTTTATTTTTTTTTCAATTTCATCAGAAATCCCAATTGCTTCATCCTTACCATTTTTAAAACAGTTTAATTGTACTGGATCACCCTCTTCCATTGTAGTAATCAATGTTTTTCCAACTCTATTTTGATTATTAGAAATAAGGTCTGAAGCTACTGATAAAATATTTTGAGAAGATCTATAATTTTGCTCTAATCTTATTACTTTTGTATGCTTATAAACTTGATCAAATTCTAAAAAATTTTTTATTTCTGCACCCCTCCAACTATAAATCGATTGATCATCATCCCCTACACAGCAAATATTTTTATTTTTTTCTGAAAGGAGATTAAGCCATTTACTCTGAATAAAATTTGTATCTTGATATTCATCGACAAGAATATATTTAAAATTTTTCGAATATAATTCTCTAATATCTGTATTAAATTCTAAAATTTTAACAGCATGCAAGATAAGATCTCCAAAGTCACAAGAGTTGAGGTCAGTTAATTTTTGTTGATAAGTTTTATAAAGTGGAAGAATTGTTTTTTCATAAAGATCTTTTTTATTTATTACTACTTCATCAGGATAAAATCCTTTATTTTTCCAACGATCAATTATTGCTAATATAAACCTTGGAGATAATTGTTTAATGTCAATATTTTCAGCCTTACAAATATTTTTAATAAGTCTAATCTGATCATCTGAGTCAATAATAGTAAAATTGGAATTAAGATTTGCAGCAGATGCATGTTTTCGCAATAATTTCGCACAAATGGAATGAAATGTGCCTAGCCATGAAAGTCCGACTGCGGTAGAGCCAAGTATTTTACTGACTCTATTTTGCATCTCTTTGGCAGCTTTATTTGTAAATGTTACTGCCAAGATTTGATTTGGAAATGCCTTTTTTTCTTTAATAATATTAGCAATTCTTGAAGTTAAAACTTTTGTTTTTCCAGATCCGGCCCCAGCAACAATCAAAAGTGGGCCATCTAGATGTAGAACAGCTTCTTTTTGGGCATCATTTAAATTTTCTAAATAATCTTTGTTTATCATTTAAAATAATCCTTTATAAGATTTCTTAATTGTTATGAGTAAAACAAATTTTTTTGTAAAACATTTAAAAAACATTAATAATTTTATTAATAATCTTTTAGAAAAAAATTTAAACAAGTTAAATTCTAAAAATTTAAGTTATTTATTTAAAAATAATAAAATAATTTTAACTTTTGTCGCACTTTTTGTTATTTTTGTATCTTATTTATTATTACCTACTTTTTTCAATCAAACTGATATTTCAAAAAAATTAAAAAATGAGCTTCAAATCAAATATGATTTAAATTTTAAATTTTCTCAAGATATAAAATATAACTTTTTTCCAAGACCTCATTTCACAACTACAGACTCTAAAATTTTTGATAATAAAAAAAAATTTGCTGAAATTAGTAAATTAAAAATTTTCACATCATTTGATAATCTTTTTTCAATAAATGATATTGAAATAAGAGATATGGTTTTAGAAGACGCAAATTTTAATCTTAATACAAAAAATTATAATTTCTTTATAGAGCTATTAAATAGAGATTTCCAAGATGGAAATATAATAATTAATAATAGCAATGTTTTTTTTAAACATATAGAGGATGAAGTTTTGTTTATAACCAAAATTTTTAAGATGAAATATTATTTTGATTCAAATGAATTAAAAAATATTTTCTATTCAGAAAATGAAATATTTAATATTCCTTTTTCAGTAGAATCTTTTTTTAGTGAAGATAACAAGAAAAATTTATCTACGATTAATCTGGATTTAATGAACCTTAATATTGAAAATGAATTGATCTTTGAGAATAATAAAAAAATTGGAAAATCAAAGGTTAATTTCAATAAAATTAAAAGACTTGTAGATTATAAAATTGAAAAAAGTTCATTTGATTTTCATATATTCGACAAAATTGATCAACCAGATGTTACCTATAAAGGCAAATTCAATTTCAAACCTTTTTACGCAAATTTAGAGGGTAATTCAGATGAAATAAATTTAAATTATCTATTTAGTTCTAATGCAATTGTGGCTCAACTTCTGAAAACAGAAATATTTAATAATAAAAATATTGATTTTAAATTCAATATTAACGCAGATAGTATTTATAAAAATTCTAACTTTAAAAATATTGAATTAAATTTAAAAATCCAAGATGGTTTAATCGATACAGATAGGACAAAATTCGAATGGAGAGATATTGCAGATTTTGAATTAATAGAAAGTTTAATTTTTGTTAGAAATGGAGAACTAGTCTTGGATGGCAAGCTTAAGATAAAAATTAAAGAATTTAATAAGTTGTATAAATTTCTTCTAACACCAAAAAATAATAGGAGCAAAATTAATCAAATTGATTTAAATTTTACTTATAATTTTGACCAAAAAATAGCCGAGTTAAAAGATATTAAAATTGACAATAAAATTAATAATAATGTTAATAAAATTCTAAGTAATGTAATTTTAAAAAAAGATGATTTACAAAATAAAATTTATTTTAAAAACTTATTAAACCAAGCAATTAAGAGCTATGCTGGGTAAATCATCTTTTTAGGATCAACAATTTTATTGTAGTCTTTTTCGGTTATTAGTCCTGTCTTTAAAGTTTCATGCTTTAAAGTTGTATTATTTTTAAGTGCAGTTTTTGCAATTTTTGCAGCATTATCATATCCAATATGTGGAGCTAGTGCAGTAACAAGCATTAACGAATTATCAAGATGCTCCTGTATTTTCTTTTTGTTAGCTTTTATTCCTTTAACACAATAAAGAGCAAAATTCTTTGTGCTGTCAGCAATCAAGTCGATTGACTGTAAGATGTTATGAGCAATTAAAGGCTTAAAAACGTTAAGTTCAAAATGACCGTGAGATCCTGCCATAGTTATTCCATTATGATTTCCAATCACTTTGACACAAACCATTGTTACAGCTTCACATTGTGTTGGATTAACTTTCCCTGGCATTATAGATGAGCCTGGTTCATTTTCAGGTAAGATTAATTCTCCGTATCCAGCTCTTGGGCCAGAACCTAAGAAACGAATATCATTAGATATTTTCATTAAAGCTACCGCGCAGGTATTAAGAGCACCAGAAAAATTAACAATTGCATCATGAGCAGCAAGCTCAGCAAATTTATTTGGAGCTGGTTTAAATTTAATTTTAGTAAATTTAGCAATCTCTTTAACAATTTTTTTGTCAAAATTTTTCTTTGAATTTATTCCGGTGCCAACAGCAGTACCACCTTGAGCAAGAAATAATATTTCTTTTAATGCATATTCTATTCTTTCAATGCTTTTTTTAACTTGAAAATGATATCCTGAAAACTCCTGTCCGAGAGATAGTGGCGTAGCATCTTGCAAATGGGTTCTTCCAATTTTAACTATGTTTTTAAATTCACTAGATTTTCTTTTTAGTTCCTTTTCTAAGCTTTTTAAGCTTGGTAGCATTTTGGAAATAGTCTCTTTAGCTACCGAGATATGCATTGCGGTTGGGAAAACATCATTTGTAGATTGAGATTTGTTTACATGATCATTTGGATGAACAGGTTTTTTTGTACCTTTTCTTCCACCTAAAATTTCTATTGCTCTGTTAGCGATGACCTCATTTACATTCATATTTGTTTGTGTTCCAGAACCTGTTTGCCAGACTTTTAAAGGAAAGTTTTCATCCAATTTACCTTTAATCACTTCATCCGATGCTTTGATTATTGCTTTAGAAATTTTACCATCAATCAATTTATCTTTTGCATGCACTATTGCAGCTGATCTTTTTATAATTGCTATAGATTTAATGATTGAAATATTAACTAAAATTTTACCTATATTAAAATATTTGTTGGATCTTTGAGTAGATGCACCCCAGTACTTATCATTTGGGACATTTATACTTCCAATACTGTCAAATTCTTTTCTTAATTTCATTGATAAATTTTAAGTAACAAATAATTATTAACATACAATAAATTTTTAAAAACATACAGGAGCATTATGTCGAATTTTAGCAAAGTAGGCACTTTCATGAAAACTTTTGGTCAAGAGGTTAAAACCAAACCTTCATTTAGTAATGATAAAATAAATAAATTAAGGTTAGACCTAATTAAAGAGGAACTAGAAGAGCTTACAGAAGCAATGAATAACAAGGATTTATTAGAAGTAGCTGATGCGCTAACAGATATATTATATGTTACTTATGGAGCAGGACATGCATTTGGAATTGATCTAGATAAATGTTTTGATGAAGTCCAAAATTCAAACATGAGTAAGTTAGACGAAAATGGGAAACCAATTTACAATGAGTCTGGTAAAGTCATGAAAGGTCCAAACTATTTTAAACCTAATCTTTCTAAATTCGTAAATTAGATTTCTAACTTAAAGTCAACACCAGGAGCGCTATGTGTAATACTGCCAACAGAAATTCTATTAACTCCAGTAGATGCAATAGCTTTAACAGTTTTTAAACTAACATTTCCAGAAGCTTCAGTTTCATAAAGTTTTTTAACTATTTTAACACTTTCTCTTAAATTTTTTAAATTCATGTTGTCAAGCAGAACAGTATTAAATTTTAGACCTAAAATTGATTTAAGTTGTTTGATTGTATCAACCTCAACCGTAATTTTTTTTCCTTTTTTATTTTTAATGGCTTTTAATACGATACTCTTTAAATCTGAGCTCGCGATATGGTTATCTTTAATTAAATACTCATCGCTTAAATTAAATCTATGATTTGTACCTCCACCTAATTTAACAGCATATTTTTGGATAACTCTTAAATTTGGAATTGTTTTTCTTGTGCAACAAATTTTAGTTTTTTTACCAGCTAATCTAACAAATTCATTTGTTTTAGTTGCTATTCCAGAAATGTGAGACAAAAAATTTAAAGCAACCCTTTCCGCAATTAAAATATTTTTTGCTTTTCCTTTAATTAAAGCAACTAAAGAACCTTTTTTTACTCCTGTACCATCTTTTTTCTTAACAATAAATTTTATTTTATTATCAATTAATGAGAATGCTTCTTTTGCAAACAACAATCCTCCAACAATTGCTTTTTGATTTGAAATTAATTTAACATTAACAATATTATCTTTATTAATTAAACTTGATGTAATATCTCCTGAAGGGTAAAGATCTTCATTCAATGCTAGCTTAACAGTGCTTTTGATAAATTCTTTGCTAAGTTTTATTTTTGACACTTATTTATCTGCCAATAGCTGCCATTCTCTCTACAGATATTCTAGCTTTCTCAATTGTTTCTTTGTCCATAATAATTTCACCACTCTCATTTTCCAAACAATCTAATATTTTTGGAAGTGTAATTTTTTTCATATGAGGACACATATTACACGGTTTAACAAAGTCTACATTTGGATTTTCTATTTGGATATTGTCACTCATTGAGCACTCAGTAACCATCATTACTTTTTTTGGTTGATTATCTTTTACATATTTAATCATTCCAGATGTTGATCCAGCAAAATCACTTGCTTTAATTACATCAGGAGGACATTCTGGGTGTGCAATAATTTTAATTCCTGGATTATTTTTTCTTATATCCTCTATTTCTTTTTTATTAAATTGATCGTGAACAATGCAAATTCCTTTCCAAGAAATAATTTCAACATCAGTTTGAGAAGCTACGTATTTTGCCAAATAATCATCTGGTAAAAATATCACTTTTTTTACACCAAGTGATTTAACAATTTTGACTGCATTTGCTGATGTGCAACAAACATCTGTTTCCGCTTTAACTTCTGCAGATGTATTAACATAAGATACAACGGGAACGCCTGGGTATTTTTCTTTTAATAGCCTAACATCTTTACCTGTAATAGATGATGATAAAGAACAACCAGCATCCATATCAGGAAGAATAACTTTTTTATTAGGGCTCATTAATTTTGCGGTTTCTG
Organism: Candidatus Pelagibacter sp.; assembly: GCF_052049835.1. Taxonomy (GTDB): domain Bacteria; phylum Pseudomonadota; class Alphaproteobacteria; order Pelagibacterales; family Pelagibacteraceae; genus Pelagibacter. The sequence continues at coordinate 10,635 of NZ_JBNGZF010000001.1, forward strand.
CCATGAAATGTACTCCAGCCATTAAAATAATATCAGCTGAAGTTTTTGAGGCTTCAATTGCTAAAGCTAAAGAGTCTGCAGAAAAATCTGCTACCCCATGATAAATTTCTGGAGTTTGATAGTTGTGAGCAAGAATTACAGCATTTTTTTCTTTTTTTAATTTATTAATTTTATGAATATACGGAGCATGAACTGACCATTCAATTTCAGGCATAACTTTAGAAATTTTTTGATAAATAGGATCTGTTGCTTTACGCACTTCTTGTGTAAATTCCATACAGATTTTTACCAATTTGAATCATGATTGTCATTCATTTATTATGGGACATATCGCGGTCGTGCTGAAATTGGTAGACAGGCACGGTTGAGGGCCGTGTGGACCTAGTCCATGAGAGTTCGAGTCTCTCCGACCGCACCAAAGTGAATTGTATATTGGAGTTTTTGATGGATAAATTACTTTCAGTAATATTTATGGTTGGGGTATTGCTTTTAGTTCTACCAAGTTTTTTACAATCAAATTCTCAATTAAAGCAATTTCTTAAAAATCTCAGTATATGGATTATTGTAGTTTTTATTATTTTAATGATTGTTTATTTATTTAAATAAGAAAATTAGTTTTTTATCCAATTAGGTTTATTGATATTTATTGAAGCATCTTTAGTTTTAAAATTTGCTTTTTCATCAAAGTCTTCGTTTAAGTATTTAATTAAAGCAAAAGGGTAGTCGCTATCAATTAAAACCTTACCTATTTCAATTTCATTATTATAAATACTTTCGCCTTCGTGTAGTTTTCCATTAATTACATTTATTGGAAACAATCTTTTTGAAAGCTTGTTCTTTAATTTAATTCGTGCTGTATTTTCTTGGCCAACATAACAGCCTTTTTTGAAATCAATTCCATTTAGTTCTTCAAAATTACATTCAATACCGAACAATTTGTCTTTTAATTTATTTAAATCCTTTGGAACTATTCCAAGACTATGACTTAATGAATAATATTCTTTAAGATTAGCATCATGAAGATCTAATTTTTTTAAAGATAAATAAAGTTTTTCTAAATTAATAATTAATCTCGCACCCAAATCCTTATTTCTTGGATCTAAAAATATTGGATCCTCTCTATATTTAATTGTGCATCCAGGTTGATCTTTTGCTCCATCAAAAGTCAAGAATTTTTCATGAGAAAATGCTGCAACAACAAATTCATTACTTAAATTTAGAATTTCAACTTTTGATCTAAGCCTATAAAGAGTTAACTGTTTGAATAACTCCTCTGCCTGTGGTTTTTCACAATCCAAAAGATATCCAGACTTATGTTTCACAATTATAAATTCATATAAAAATTTACCCTGGGGTGTAAGTAATGAACTAAAACAACTATTTACATCGCTTACTTTGTTTATGTCGTTACTAATGAGATTTTGAAGAAATTCTTTTGCATCTTCTCCATTAATATAAAGAATTGCTCTGTCATCTAAAATATAAACGTTTTTTATATTCATAATTGATTAATTGTAGAATGTAATATAATAACAATTTCTCAAAATGTTAGATCTTATAATTAAAAACGGACAATGTTACATCGATGGTGAGTTGAAAGATGTTGATGTTTCGATAAAAGACGGAAAAATTCATCAGATTGGACAAATTTCAGAAGAAGCAAAAGAGATAATTGATGCAGAAAGTCATACAGTATTACCTGGCTGCATAGACACCCAAACACATTTTAGAGAACCAGGGTCAACAGATACTGAGGATCTGCATTCAGGGAGTAGAGCAGCAATAGCAGGAGGTATTACAAGTGTATTTGAAATGCCAAATACTAATCCACCAACTTCAAATATCAAGGAATTTCAAAGAAAATTAGATCTCGCTAAAAATAGAATGTATTGTAATTATGCTTTTTATTTTGGTGCAACTGCAGATAATGCGGATGATTTGGCAAGTCTAGAGGGTTTAGAAGGTTGTTGTGGTATTAAACTTTTTGCAGGATCTTCAACAGGTAATTTATTAGTTGCTGAAGAAGATGATATAGATAAAGTTTTTCAAAATGCTTCAAAAGTAGTAGCGGTTCATTCAGAGGATGAGGCGATTTTAAAAGTAAACAAGAAACTAATAAAAGAGGGTGATGTTCATACCCATCCGGTATGGAGAAGTGTAGAATGTGCAATAGCATCAACTAGAAGAATTGTTCGAATTGCAGAAAAGCATAACAAAAAAGCTCATGTACTTCATATTACAACAAAAGAAGAAATTGATTTTCTATCACAACACAAAGGAAATATAACATTTGAGATTACTCCCCAGCATTTAACTCTTTATGCTCCAGATTGTTATGACAAGTTAGGAACTTATGCTCAGATGAATCCACCATTAAGAGATAAATCTCATTATGATAGATTATGGTATGGAGTGAGAAATAACTTTAATGATACCATTGGATCTGATCATGCTCCTCATTTAAAAGAAAATAAAGATAAGGTATATCCAAATACTCCTTCAGGGATGCCAGGAGTTCAAACTTTAATGCCTGTAATGTTAAATCATATAAATGACGGAAAATTATCTCTTAACCAATTGATGAACTTTGTTTGTGAAAATCCAGTGAAAATCTTTAAAATAAAAAATAAAGGATTCATTAAAGAAGGTTATGATGCTGACTTTACTATTGTAGATATGAATAAAACACTTGAGATTAAAAATGAAAATATAGAGAGTAAATGTAAATGGTCACCATTTAATGGATTTAAATTTAAAGGAACACCCACTCATACAATTATTGCAGGAAAAATTAAAATGCAGGATGGAAAAATTTTAGGTGATCCTGATGGAACACCCTTACAATTTAGCTAAGTTTTCCAGTAAAACTATTTACTAAAATTATACCTATCACTATTAAGAATAGTCCAATTATTGCTTGCCAAGCCAAAGTTTGTTTAAAAAATATATATCCAAGGATTGCTATAGTAAAAATTCCAAGACCGCTCCATGTTGCATACATAATAGCAATAGGAATCTTGTCTGCTACAAAAGTTAAGAGATAGAAAGCACAAAGATAAAAGAATGCAAGAGCTGCTGTTGGGATTAGTTTTGTAAAATTTTGAGTTATAGGTAACAACATTGTACCAGCAACCTCAAAAAATACTGCACCTGCAAGAAATAAATATGTTTTAACCATTGTTTAAAATTTTATGTTGAATTAAATCTTCCCTAATTTCAGTTAAAATTGCTGGATCATCTATCGTTGGTGGAATTTTATATTCAACATTATCTGCAATTTTTCTTATTGTTCCCCTTAAGATTTTTCCTGATCTTGTTTTAGGTAATCTTTTTATAACTATCACAACTTTAAATGCAGCAACTGGACCTATTTTTTCTCTAACCATCTGTACGCATTCTTTTGATATAGTGTCATTATCTTTATCAACACCAGACTTTAAAACTACTAAACCAATAGGCAATTGACCTTTTAACTTATCTGCAATCCCAAGTACTGCACATTCTGCAACTGATTGATGTTCGGATAATACTTCTTCGATGGCACCTGTAGATAATCTATGGCCAGCAACATTTATAATGTCATCTGTTCTAGACATTATCCAAATATAACCATCATCATCGATATGACCCGCATCATATGTTTGATAATATCCCTCATAATTAGACATGTAGTTTTCTTTATATCTTTTATCTGCATTCCATAATGTTGGGAATGTACCTGGAGGTAAAGGGAGTTTTACAACAATGTCTCCCATTTCGTTTGGTTTAGCTAAAGACTGGTCTGGTTTGATGATTTTTACATCATATCCAGGAACAGCTTTGCAGGCCGAACCATATTTTGTTTCCATCATTTCAATTCCTGTACAATTTGAGCTGATTGCCCAACTAGTCTCTGTCTGCCACCAATGATCAATTACTGGAACCTTAAGTAAATTCTCTGCCCACTTAATTGTATCTGGGTCAGCTCTTTCTCCAGCAAGGAATAGGCTTTCAAAACTGCTTAGATTATATTTTGAGAAAAATTTACCTTCAGGATCCTCTTTCTTTATCGCTCTGAAAGCTGTTGGAGCTGTAAAAAGTGATTTTACTTTATAATCTGAAATGATTTTCCAGAAAGCCCCTGCATCTGGAGTTCCTACAGGCTTACCTTCAAACAAGACTGTAGTGCATCCTTTAAATAAAGGAGCGTAAACAATATATGAGTGACCAACAATCCAGCCAATGTCACTTGCTGACCACCAAATATCATCTGCATCTATGTTATAGATATTTTTCATAGTCCACTTAAGAGCAACTATATGACCTCCAATGTCTCTTACTATGCCTTTAGGGGTTCCGGTTGTGCCTGATGTATATAAAATATAAGCAAACTCATTGGAGTTCATCTCAACACAGTCTGCATCTTTAGCACTAGAGACAACTTCCTCCCAGCTGACCTCATTTGGAGCATTTAATTTAACCTCATGACCAGGTCTTTGAAACAAAATCATTTTTTCAATTTTATGATTGGCTATTTTTATCGCGTCATCGACTAAAGGTTTGTACTCAACCGTTCTACCTGGTTCAAAACCACATGAGGCAGTCACTAATAACTTTGCTTTACTGTCATCAATTCTACTTGCAAGCTCATTTGAGGCAAATCCACCAAAGACAACAGAGTGAATTGCACCAATTCTTGCACATGCTAGCATGGCAATCACTGCTTCAGGGATCATTGGCATATAAATAATCACTCGATCACCTTTGTTAGCACCTAGAGCTCTCAATGCCCCTGCAAATTTTGAGACCTTCGATCTTAACTCCTCATAAGTGAACTGACTTTTGTTACCTGTAATAGGACTATCGTAGATTAAAGCTGTTTTTTTACCTCTTCCTTGATCAATATGGATGTCTAAAGCATTATAACATGTATTTGTGACCCCATCTTCGAACCATTTATAGAAAGGAGGGTTAGATTTATTTAGAATTTTTGTTGGTTTTTTAAACCAAAAGATATCTTCGGAGGCTTCCTTCCAAAATTTTTCAGGATTTTTTATAGAATGTTCGTAAATTTCATTAAACTTAGAAGACATAAAAATTTGATTCGAATTCCTTAATTTTTTTGGTTTTTAACTTATAAATTGTATTTAATTTTAAAAATTAAGTAAAATCAATGCTTATTAGTGACAATTAAGTCTTCATAAAACTAATTTAATTTGCTATTTAACCACAATCTTGGCTTAGGGAGACTTAAGTCTAGTTTATATAAACTAAAAAATAAAAACTAACGAAGAGGGAGTTTTTTATGAAAAAACTTAAATTGTTTGCTTTAGCAGCTATGGCTCTGATTGGATTTTCAGGTATAGCTATTGCAGCAGACGCAACGATGTTGATGCAAGATGACTTCGTCGGAATTTCATTCTGGGTTATCTCTATGGGGATGTTAGCAGCTACTGCTTTCTTTTTCATGGAAGCAGGTAATGTCGCATCAGGCTGGAGAACATCAGTTATTGTTGCTGGTCTAGTAACTGGTATTGCATTCATACACTACATGTACATGAGAGAAGTATGGGTTGCTACTGGAGACTCACCAACTGTTTACAGATACATTGACTGGTTAATCACTGTGCCACTACAGATGGTAGAATTCTATTTAATTCTAGCAGCTATTAACAAAGCAAACTCTGGAATGTTCTGGAGATTGTTAATTGGTTCATTAGTGATGCTAATCGGTGGATACTTAGGTGAAGCAGGATACATTAATGCTACACTAGGTTTCATCATCGGAATGGCAGGTTGGGTATACATTCTTTATGAAGTATTCTCAGGTGAAGCTGGTAAAGCTGCAGCAAAAAGTGGAAACAAGGCTCTTGTAACTGCTTTTGGTGCAATGAGAATGATCGTTACAGTAGGTTGGGCAATTTACCCATTAGGTTACGTATTTGGTTACTTAACTGGTGGTGTAGACGCTAACTCACTTAACGTCGTTTATAACTTAGCTGACTTCATTAACAAAATTGCATTCGGTCTAGTAATTTGGGCTGCTGCAACTAGTTCTGCGGGCAGAAGAGCTAAGTAATTTAGCTAAAATTTAAATTAAGGGCAGGTATAATTTTGTACTTGCCCTTTTTTTTTGCCTTTATTAAATTATGTATAATAACTATACATATTTTTTACTGATGGATGTTAAATTAGAAAAATGGCATAAATGCCAAATTGATAAAGAAGTTCTCAAAAAGCTTTCTAAGAAATCAGATATAAAAGGACTTCAACATGTTTCAGTTTTTTTTGGATTACTGTTAATAACCGGAGTTCTTGCATATCAATCTTGGGGCACATGGTGGTCAGTATTTTGGTTTTTAGTTTATGGAAATATTTATTCTTTTTCTAATCCATTATGGCATGAGACAGGTCACAAAACTGCTTTTCAATCAAAATTTTTAAACGAATTTTTTTATTACATCTCTTCTTACATGGCTAACTTTGAACCAACTAGATGGAGATACACACATTTTGTTCATCACGGAAACACCTATTCAACAGAAAATCCATTTGATCATGAAATTGAATATGGAAATGATTTAAAAGAAACGCCAAAGCGCTTAATTATAAATATAATTCCATTTTTAGATTTAGTTTTCTTTAAAAAACATATTTCGTTTGAAATCATTCAACATGCTTTAGGAATTAAAACAAAGGTTATGCAAGATAGCATTCCAGAAAATGCACAAGCAAAAGCAATTTTTATTTCAAGAATTTATGTTGCTATTTGGTTTTCAATTATTTTATGGTCTATATTAGCTTCTTCTTGGATGCCTTTATTGTATTTTGTCTTACCACAATTTTATGGAAAAACTTTACATAAACTTGTTGCATTTACTCAGCATGCAGGTTTAGCAAGAAATGTTAAAGATCATAGAGTTACATCACGTGAAATGTATTTAAATCCAATACTAAGTTTTTTATATTGGAAAATGGAATATCATTTAACTCATCATATGTTTCCAACAGTTCCGTCTTATAATTTGGATAAATTACATCATCATATTAAAGATCAATTACCAAAACCAAATGATGGATTAATTGACGCTTATAAAGAGATTATTCCTGCCTTATTGAAACAAAAAGAAGATACAAGCTATTTTATAAAAAAGGACCTACCAGAACCTCAAAATATTTAAAAAAATACTAAGTATGATTTTACTTACTTGTCCTATTTAAATAAGAAACTATATATAACGCATGGCAAAAATTACTTATCACACGCACGACAATAAAACTCACACAATCGATGTTCAAAACGGTTTAACTGTAATGGAAGGTGCTATCCAAAATGATATTCCGGGAATTGATGCTGACTGTGGAGGCGGAATGGCGTGTGCTACTTGCCATGTTTATGTCAAACAACAATGGTTAAATAAACTTCCAGCCAAAGAAGATGGTGAAGAAGATATGCTCGATATGGCGTTTGAACCAAAGAACAATAGTAGGTTGAGTTGTCAGTTAATTGTTTCTGATGAGTTAGACGGATTAGAAGTAAACATACCATCAAAACAAGGTTAGATGAATAAAACAGATGTATTAATTATAGGAGCAGGCCCAACGGGATTATTTTGCGCCCATCAACTTGGAATTATTGGATTGAGTTGTGAAATTGTGGATAATCTGGATAAAGCAGGTGGCCAATGTATCGAACTTTATCCTGATAAACCTATATATGACATTCCAGCCGTACCTGAGTGCACTGGGGAAGAGTTAACAAATAATCTTTTACAACAAATTAAACCGTTTAATGTTAAATTTCATTTAAATGAAAGAGTAGAAGAGCTTAAAAAAGATAAAAATCGATGGCATGTTAGAACTTCAGGTGGAGTAGAATTTGATGTTGCAGCCATTGTAATTGCTGGTGGTGTTGGTTCTTTTGAGCCTAGAAAGTTTCCAGTAAAGGAGTGTGAAAAATTTGAAGGAAAATCTTTATTTTACTCAATCAAAAATAAATCAATATTTAAAGATAAAACTATTTCAATATTTGGTGGGGGTGACTCAGCTTTAGATTGGGCTATTGAATTATCTAAATCTTCTAAAGTAAATTTAATTCATAGAAGAGACGGTTTTAGCGGAGCAGAAGCTAGCGTTCAAAAAGTAAAAGAACTTAATGATCAAGGAAAATTAAATTTATATACAAAATTTCAAATGACCTCAATTCTGGGAGATAAAAACATTGAATTAGTAAAAATAAAACATGATGAAGGAGAAATTAAAGATATTAAATCTGATTACGTATTAGGTTTTTTTGGTTTAATTATGCAACTTGGTCCTATTTTAGATTGGGGATTAAATATTGATAAGAAAACAGTTCAGGTAAATACTGAAAACTTTGAAACAAATATTAATGGAATATTCGCAATTGGTGATATTTGTTTTTATCCAGGTAAATTAAAATTAATTCTTTCAGGATTTCATGAAGGCGCTTTAGCCGCAAGAGGTTGTTTTAAATATGCAAAACCAGATGAGAAATTAAGATTTGAATTCACAACAACTTCCAAGGCTGCACAAGAAAGACTTGGAATTAAAAGATGATAGAACTTTTTTCTGCTAATACTCCTAACGGATGGAAAATTAGCATCATGCTTGAAGAAATTGGGTATGAATACAAAGTAACCAAAGTTGATATTGGAAAAGATGAACAATTCAAACCAGAATTTATAAAGTTAAGCCCTTTTGGAAAAATCCCTGTGATCATTGATCATGATAGCAGCAAGAGTATTTTCGAGTCAGGTGCTATATTAATGTACTTGGCAGATAAAAGTGGAAAACTTTATAATGAAAAAGATAGATTGGTTATTAATCAATGGTTAATGGCTCAAATGGGTACTGTAGGTCCTATGATTGGTCAACATCATCAGTTTCATCACTATAATCCTGGTAAAAGCGAGTTTGGTGAGGAACGATATTTTAAAATTACCAAAAGAATTTATGGGGAATTAGATGCAAGACTAAAAGTGTCTAAATTTCTTGCTGGCACTAATTATACAATTGCTGATATTGCAACCTGGCCATGGATGGCAAGACATGAATGGCATGATATTGGCTTAAAAAATTATAAAAACTTATCAAGATGGTACTCAGAAATAGCTGAGAGAGAAGCCGTTGTAAAAGGTTATGCTTTTATGGATAAGGAAGCCAAAATTCCAAAACTATAAAATTTATCCAAACAATCTGTACAAAGTACTAAGAATTCCATAACCAGAGAACTCAATAGCGACAATGATAATAATAATTAAAAGTAATTTTTTATTCATTTTAGAAATAAATATAGCAACAGCACAATCCAAAAGAAAGGATAGTAAAAATAAATATATTTTTTAGCAAAAAGAAATGATATTGAATTTTTTTTAGATGTTTTTTTTCTCATAACTAATCATCTGCATGAACTTTTTCATCTTTTTCATGCTTTTCTTGTGCAGCTATTGTATATTTTGCAACAGGTCTGGCCATTAATCTTTTTAATCCAATTGGTTCTGCCGTATCTAAACAATAACCATAAGTATCTTCTCTAATTCTTCTTAATGCTTTATCAATTTCTGATATTAATTTAATCTGACGATTAATCGCTTTCATTTCTACATTGCTATCAATATAGGAGTTTGCTTGATCCACAATATCTGCAGAAATATTATTGTCGTCCATACTACCATTGTACAAGGCTTCGTTATTAGCTTTAATCAATTCCTTTTTCCATTCTGTTAGTCTTATTCTAAAATATACTTTATGTTTTTCACACATATATTTTTCAGAATCTTTAGGAACATAATTTTTTGAAATTTTTACAGGTCCTTTAGATACAACCTTGGCTAAAGTTGGTTTTGGATTATTCGCAACTTTTGTTTTTGATTTTGATACTTTTTTCTTTGCTTTAGCAGTCTTTGGCATAGCTTAATTTTAATCGCTCGCAGTATATTCAGCAAATTAGGGGTGTCAAGCAAGCTTAATTGATATAAATATTTATAAATGACCATTAATAACAAAAATATTGATAATGTTTTTTATATTTTTGTTACAGCTCATCTAATTTTTTGGACGTTGATTCCATCACTCACAAATCACAATTTACCACTGGATACTATCGAAGCGTTAGCTTGGGGAAGTAATTTAGATTGGGGTTTCAATAAACATCCACCAATGAGTGCTTTTGTTCTAGAAATATTTTTTCAAATTTTTGGATCACAAGATTGGATATATTATTTGTTAAGTCAAATCTTTGTAATTATTTCTTTTTATTATGTTTTAAAATTTTCAAATGAAATATTTAACAATAAATTATTAGGTTTAATTTCTGTTTTATTAATTGAAGCAATTTACTTTTATAACTTCACTACACCAGAATTTAATGTAAATGTTTGCCAATTACCTTTTTGGTCTATAACAGTTTATTATTCCTGGAAAATATATAACAGCAAAGAAATAAAGTTTTTAGATTGTTTTTTAGTAGGTCTATTTGCTGCTTTTGGTTTTTTATCAAAATATCTATTTCTTTATCTTCTAGTTTCTATTGATCTATTATTTATTTATTTAATATTTTTAACAAAAGAGAGAAAATTTGATTTTAAATATCTTATTACACTTGAGGTTTTCTTTGTGGTTTTAGTTCCACATTTAATTTGGTTAAATAACAATGAATTTATCACAATTACTTACGGATTAGCCAGAACTGGCTTAGAACAATCTAGCTTTATAGATCATATTAAATTTCCAATAATCTTTTTGTTAAAACAAGTAGGAATATTAATTCCCTTTTTAATATTATCCTGGTTATTAGTTAAAAAAATTAAATTAAATTTAAAGCTTGAAGATAAAAAATTACTATTTTTATTAGCAATTAACATTTTGCCAATTGTTTTAATGTTTTTAACATCATTGGTTACTGGATCAAAAATAAGAACCATGTGGATGACACCATTCTATTTATTTTTTGGTACATTAACTGTTTATTTGTTTCAAGCTCAAATTAATCTTAAGAAGTTAAAACCATTCATGGTTGGATTTATTTTCTTCTTTTTTTTATCACCTGTGCTTTACGCTTATGTTTCGATTTCAAAAGACGATAAAAGAACTGATTATCCAGGCAAAGAAATCGCAGTTAAAACACAATATGCCTGGGATCAACAATTTAATTCAAAAATTAATGTTGTTTTAGGTGATGAGTGGAGTGCTGGAAACTTATCTTATCATTTAAAATCTAGACCAGTTTGGGACGGTTTTGTTGAAAGAGAAAAACTCGATCAATTGAAAGATTACATGTGCCTTGATAACGTTTGTGTAGGGTCAAGATAGATGAAATATGTAATTTTAATTCCAATTTATAACGACAGAGAGTCTTTAAAGTTATTGGTAGAAAATATTAATTCTCAAATAAAAAATATAAATCACGATGTATCTTTAGTTGTTATAAATGATTCATCATCCCAACAAATAATTGATACTTATACTAATTTAGAAAGTATTAGCTCTTTTGAAATAATAAATATGAAAGAAAATAGAGGTCATACAAGATGTATTGCTTCAGGCTTAAAATATATCTTTGAAAAGAAAGAATTTGATTTTGTAATTCCTATGGATGGTGACGGTGAAGATAGACCAGAAGAGATTAAAAATTTTATTCAACTTTCAGAACAATCAGGCGAAAAATCAATTATTGGTGAAAGAGTAAAAAGATCTGAGGGTGTAATTTTTAAAGTTTGTTATCAATTCCATAAATTTTTAACTTTAGCATTTACAGGAAAATCAATTAAATTTGGCAACTTTACTTGTTTGTCAAAATCAACTGTAAAGAAACTGTTAGATGAAAAGGCTACCTGGAATAGTTTTTCTGGCTCATTAAAAAAAATAGAAAAACATTTAATTTCTATTCCATCCATAAGAGGCAAAAGATATTTTGGACCATCTCAAATGAGCTTCTTTAATTTGTTAAAACATTCACTTTCAATAATTAGTGTATTTAGAAAAACTGTTCTTATTCGGTCAGCTTTATTTATAATTTTTTATATTTTACTTATCAAAAGTTATGCATCAGTAATTACATCGTTGCCCTTAGTTTTCTTGTTAATAATGATTTATTCAATTTCCAGTTTAGCTTTAAGAGAAAATATTGAAGAATTTAATAATTGTTTAACAAATATTCACGATATTGATAAAATTAAATAAAATATGAAAAACTTTTTTAGAAAAGTCGCATATGGAATTGGACCAAATGAAGATATTCCTTCGGATCCATTAAATTGGGCACTCGATCAAGTCGATGAAATTCCAGACTTTTCGTGGAAAGGAAAAATATACTCTGAAAAAGAACTTAGAAAACATTATAGAGATTGGGTTTATGGCGATAGAAAAGTTTTACGAAAAAAATATAAAGACAATAAAACTCTTTATAAAACACACAAAGATATTTTAAGACACAAGACTGGTCAAAAATTTTGGGAGTCTCTAGAAATATCAATCAGACATAATGAAGGTATCAATAGTAACCATCCTGTATTAGCTAAACTTTGGATGTTTTGGGGGAATTTTTTTGCAATTAGCGAAAAAGATTTTTTAGCAAATTATTCAACAGGTGCATATCAAAGAGAAATTATTCGACCAAATTTAAATCAATCATTTGAAAAAATGGTTTATGATGTAACGACTTCTTGGGCAATGATCCATCACTTAGATAATAGCGAAAGTGCAGGACCAAAGAGTGTTACTGCTGGTGAAGAGTGGAGACGTAGAAAAAAAGAACCTGCAACAATTAACGAAAATCACGGAAGAGAGCTATTAGAATTACATACAGTTTCACCTAAAGCTGGATACACTCAAGAAGATGTTATTCAATTAGCATATATTATGACAGGTTGGCAACATAGATGGAGCAAACAAAATTTAGAAACAGGGAATGTTTGGTTTAATTCTGAGTATCATCAAAGAGGAAAAAAAACCGTTTTAGGGAAAGAATATAAGAGAGGAAAAAAAGCTTTAGCAGCTGTGATCAAGGATCTGGTAAATCATCCAAATTGCAGAGATTTTGTTGCTGAGAGACTTTGTAGATATTTAATTACTGATGAACCTACAAAAGACATGAAACAACCTATTATTGATGCTTTCAAAAAATCTGATGGACATTTACCAGAGATACACAAAGCAGCAATAAAGGTGGCATTTGATTACAACGATAAATTTAAAAAATTTCAAACACCAGAAAATTGGTTTATTCAAGTTGCTAAATTGGGAGATTTAGAGTGGCCTCCTTCACCTCAAACAATGGATTCTTTTGAATTAGGAGTTAAACCAACAAAAAAACAAAGATCCCCTGAGAGATTATTAAGAAATATAGGTCAACATCCTTATAGAGCAAAACAACCTAATGGTTGGTCTGATCATTCTGATGATTGGATTTCTCCAGAGTTACTAATAAGAAGACTTGTTTATGCAAAATTAAGTCATTCATTTTCGAAAATGCAAAATAATAATGAGATGTATTATCAAAATATAGTTGAAAAAAACTTTGATAATCCCGATAAAATAATGAAATATTTAAATCAAAAAAGTAGAATTGTTGAAAAACAAACTTTACTTTTTAATCACCCAGAGTTTTTAAGATCATGAAAATAACAAGAAGAGATTTTTTAAAGACCACAGCGCTTACATCATTATATTTTGCAGGGTTTGGCGGACAAACTTATGCAAGTTCAAGAAAAAAGAAAAATTTAGTAATTATAATGCTTCGTGGAGGAATGGATGGTTTATGTGCTATTCCTATTAAAGGTGATAAAAACTTTGAAAAGTTAAGAAGCAAAATTAATCTTGATCGAACCTTAAAATTAACTTCAGATTTTGATTTACATCCAGCACTAAAAACATTTAAAAATCTTTGGGATCAAAATCAAAGTGCAGCAGTCCATGCAACAAATATTCCTTACACTGGTAGGTCACACTTTGATGGGCAAAACTTAATGGAGTCTGGAGGTAAAATACCTTATCAAGAAAAAACAGGTTGGCTTGGAAGAGGAATGAAAATTGCTGGATTAACAGGAAATGGATTAGCATTAGCTTTACCAATGCCTTTATTGATTAGAGGTGTTCCAATGAACAATAATTATTTTCCTGTTGGATATAAATTGCCATATCCACAAACTCTTAAAATGATTCAGGATGCATATAAAGAGTATGATGAACAATTATTGAGTGAGAATTTAGAGATAATACAAACTAGAGAATTTAGTAATACAGCAAGTGATCATAGTTGGGTTCTTGCATCGAATGCTGCCAATGAACTTTCAAAACCTGATGGACCAAGTGTGGCTGTTTTTGAAGTTGATGGATTTGATACACATGCAGCGCAAGGTGCAACTGATGGAGCTCATGCTGATTGTCTTCGAGATTGTGATAACATTTTTAGATCTCTTAAATCCTCAATGACTGAGGAAGCTTTTGATAATACTTTAATTTTAACATTAACAGAGTTTGGAAGAACAATTAAGCAGAATAGTAGCAATGGAACAGAGCATGGTTACGGTTCAGCTATCTTAATGGCAGGTGGATTAGTTAAAAAAGCACAAGTTCATACTGATTGGCCAGGCTTAAAGAAAAAAGAGTTATTTGAAGGAAGAGATTTAAATTCTACTATAGATTCAAGAGCAATTTATGCTTCCGCAATGTCTACAGTATTTGATGTAGATTTCAAAAAAATTTCCAAAGAAGTTTTCTGGGGAGAAAATTTACAAAATTTATCTGACAAACTTTTTAAAGTTTAGCAGCAACCGCAACTTTTTTTAGCAGCTTTTGGTTGGTTATCAGCTTTTGCAACTTCTAATTCTTTTTGTACGTCTTCAATAGCTTTTTGTTTCTTTGAAATCTTATCTTCAAAGTAATCATAAAGAGAAGCAAAACCTAATTTAGAGGCTCTTTTTTCCTCATAATCTCTTCGCCCTTTAAGGTTTTCTATTATTTTGACTATTTCTTGGTTTTGCATGCTTCCTTTTTATTAAAAAAGGCAAATAATTCAAGCTGTAAAAATTGGCAAATTATAAACAGGTTTTTTTGTGCTAGGATAAGATAATGAATATTAGTCAAAAGAAACTAGAAAAATCTAAGGGCAGATTAGAAATAAAAATAAAAGATCAAAACTTACAAAAACTTTATCAACAAGGATCTTTAAAAGCTTTAATGCCTGATTTTCATGAAAATTTAAAACAATTAATGCTTATCAATACTGCTGGTGGAATTACTAGTGGAGATGAATATGATTACGAAGTTGAGATTGATAGTTCGAAACTCTGTATCTCAACTCAAGCAGCAGAAAAAATTTATAGTGGTTTTGGTAATCCAGCTAATTTAGAAATAAACTTAAATTTATTAAATAATTCTAGTCTATTTTGGTTACCTAAAGAATTAATTTTATTTAATAATTGTAATTTAAAAAGAAAAATTAATTTTAATTTATCAAAAAATTCAAATTTACTTCTTTGCGAAAATATTATTTTTGGACGAACTTCTATGAGGGAGGAGTTTGAAAAGGGATATTTTTCAGATTTTTGGAATATTAATGTTGATAATAAATTAATTCATTCTGAAGCAATAAATACAGTTTTATTTGAGAAAAAATATTTGAATAGTTTTTCGACATTAAATAAAAATTCTGCAGTTGCAACAATTATTATTGTAGGAAATAAGTTTTTGAATAACGTAAATAATCTATCTGAAACTTTAACTAACAATGAATATACAACTTCAAATTATTCTCAATGGGATAATAAATTGATCGTAAGACTTTTATCTAAAGATAGTTATAAACTTAAATTTGCAATTGATAAAATTTTGTCTTATTTTTTTGAAGGTTCGAAGATACCAAAAATATGGAATATATAAATGAAACTTACTCCTAGAGAAAAAGATAAACTTTTAATAAGCCTTGCAGCGATTGTCGCTAAAAATAGATTATCAAAAGGTATAAAATTGAATTATCCAGAGGCTATCGCTTTAATAACAGATTTTGTTGTAGAGGGAGCTAGGGAGGGCAAAAGTGTTGCAGAACTAATGGAGGCAGGAGCTCATGTAATTAAAAAAAAGGATTGTATGGAAGGCATTCCAGATATGGTGAAGGAAGTTCAAGTGGAAGCTACTTTCCCTGATGGAACTAAATTAGTAACAGTGCACAAACCTATTAGATGATAATATTATGAAGCCAGGTGAAGTAATTACAAAAAACGAGCATATAGAATTAAATAAAGACACCAAAGTTATTAAGATAAAAATTTCTAATTCCGGAGATAGACCTGTGCAAGTTGGTAGCCATTATCATTTTTTTGAATCTAACGAGCATTTAGTTTTTGATCGAAAATTAGCATATGGAAAGAGATTAAATATCCCCTCAGGAACCGCTGTAAGATTTGAGCCAGGTCAATCTAAAGATGTTGAGCTTATAGAAATAAATGGATTAAAAAAAATATACGGGTTCAATAAGAAAGTTATGGGGAAATTATAATGGTTAAAATTTCTAGAGCAGCTTATGCAGATATGTATGGGCCAACCACAGGTGATAAAGTAAGGCTAGCAGATACTGAATTATTTATTGAAGTTGAAAACGATCTAACCACTTATGGTGAAGAAGTTAAGTTTGGTGGTGGAAAAGTAATAAGAGATGGGATGGGCCAATCTCAAATTAGCAGAGAAAAAGGAGCTGCAGATACAGTTATAACTAATGCTTTAATTGTTGATGTGAATGGAATTTATAAAGCTGATGTTGGTTTAAAGGATGGAAAAATATTCGAAATTGGTAAAGCTGGAAATCCAGACACTCAATCTGAAGTAAATATTATTATTGGTCCAGGAACAGAGATAATTGCAGGTGAAGGAAAAATTTTAACAGCAGGGGGTTTTGATAGTCATATTCATTATATATGCCCCCAACAAATTGATGATGCTTTGCACTCAGGTATCACGACCATGCTTGGAGGAGGTACTGGACCTGCTCATGGTACGCTTGCAACAACGTGTACACCGGGACCATGGCATATACAAAGAATGATCCAATCTGCTGATGGTTTTTCTATGAATTTAGCTTTTGCTGGGAAAGGAAATTCTTCATTACCAGAAGGTCTTGAGGAACAAATTCTAGCCGGAGCCTCAGCACTCAAACTACATGAGGATTGGGGAACCACTCCCGGAGCAATTGATAATTGTTTAAATATTGCTGACAAAAATGATGTACAAGTAATGATTCATACCGATACTTTAAATGAAAGTGGATTTGTAGAAAATACAATAAAAGCAATAAACAAAAGAACTATTCATGCTTTTCATACAGAGGGTGCTGGCGGCGGACATGCACCAGATATAATTAAAGTTTGTGGAGAAGAGTATGTTATTCCTTCTTCAACAAACCCGACCAGGCCATACACAGTTAATACAATAGAAGAACATTTAGATATGCTTATGGTTTGTCATCATCTTGATAAATCGATTCCAGAGGATGTAGCATTTGCTGAAAGTAGAATAAGAAGAGAAACAATTGCAGCAGAAGATATTCTTCATGACATGGGAGCCTTTTCAATTATTGCATCAGATAGTCAGGCAATGGGAAGAGTAGGAGAAGTTATCATTAGAACTTGGCAAACTGCGCATAAAATGAAAGTTCAAAGAGGAAGTTTGCCAGAGGAAAAAGGGGATAATGATAATTTTAGAGTTAAGAGATATTTAGCAAAATACACAATCAATCCTGCAATTGCTCATGGAATTTCAAAACATATTGGCAGTATTGAAAAAAATAAACGTGCAGATTTAGTTTTATGGGATCCAGCATTTTTTGGTGCCAAACCAGAGATGATATTGATAGGAGGAAGTATAGCTTGTGCGCAGATGGGAGACCCAAATGCATCAATTCCAACCCCTCAGCCAATATACACTAGACCAATGTTTTCATCATTTGGGACGTCGTTAGAAAAATCCTCGGTAATTTTCACAAGTAAACTAGCTCTTGAAAAGAATTCTTTAAAAGGTGCAAGTATAAGAAAAGACTTGTTACCTGTAGAAAATACAAGATCTATTTCTAAAAAAGATATGATTTTAAATAACAAGTGTCCAAAAATCGAGGTTAATCCCGAGACTTATGAAGTAAAAGCTGATGGTGAAATAATTACTTGTGAACCAGCCAAAGAACTTCCTTTGGCACAAAGATATTTTATGTTTTAGCTTATGGATAATTGTTTTTTAATAGTTAATAAAATAGCCAAAAATAAAGCAAGAGATCACATATCTTTATCTTATGATGAGAGATTTTTAAGAAGAAAAAAACTTGTTTCAGATAATGGTTTTGAATTTTTAGTCAATTTACCAGAGACAAAATCACTTTCAGAAAATCAAGCGTTTAGGCTTCAAAGTGGAAACTTGATTTTAATAAAAAACAAAAAAGAAAGTTTACTTGAAATAAAAGGTAAAAATTTAATGCAACTTATATGGCATATTGGAAATAGGCATATGCCATGTCAAATTGAAAAAGATAGAATTTTTATTCAACATGATGAAGTAATAAAAAAAATGATATTAAAATTAGGAGGAAAGGTTAAGAAAGTTTTAAGACCTTTTAAACCAGAGGGAGGAGCATATGGAATTGGTAGAACCCATAGTCATAAACACTAAATTAAAAAATAAAAAAGATTTGAAAGAGTCTTTGCAAATTCTTCAAACTTGGTTTTCACCTTCATTTCCTGTTGGAAGTTTTTCATATTCTCATGGTTTAGAGGCAATGATTAATGATAATTTTATTAAGTCAAAAGAAGATATTCTGGATTATTTAAAATGTATCTTAAAATATGGAACAGGTAAAAATGATATAATTTTAATGAAATATACCTATCAGGGAGAAGAGTTAAATGAACTAGCCTTATCTCTTTGTCCATCCAAAGAAAGAAAAATAGAGTCTATTGAAATGGGTAATGCTTTTAGAAAAGTGTTAGCTGATAGTTGGGATTTTAAAATTCTTGAAAATACTGCTTATCCAATTGCAGTTGCTAAAGCAGCTAAACATTTTGATATACCACTTAACTTAACAATATTATCTTATCTACAATCCTTTGTATCAAATCTAATAAATGTTTGCATTAAACATATACCAATTGGGCAAAAAATTGGACAGGACTGTATAATTAAAACTTACGAATTAATAAGAGAAATAGAAAAAGAAAATCAAAATTTAAATTTAGAAGACTTAGGTGGAATTTGTTTTAATAGTGATATTTATAGTATCAAGCATGAAAATTTGAAAACGCGAATTTATAAGACATGAAAAATATAAATGGACCATTAAAAGTTGGAATAGGTGGACCCGTTGGTGCAGGGAAGACAAGTTTAACAGCTGAATTGTGTAAATTTTTATCAAAGAAAATTTCTATGGCTGTAATATCAAACGATATTTATACAAAAGAGGATGCAGAATTTTTAATGAAAGTTCAAGCTTTACCTCTTGAGAGAATCAAAGGAGTTGAAACAGGAGGATGTCCACATACAGCAATCCGTGAAGATGCTTCAATTAATATGCTTGCTGTAGAAAACATGAAAAAAAAATTTCCTGATCTTGATTTGATTTTAATCGAGTCAGGTGGAGATAATTTAGCAGCAACCTTTAGTCCAGAATTAGTAGATTTATCTATTTATGTTATTGATGTTGGTATGGGTGGAGATATCCCAAGAAAAGGTGGTCCTGCTATCCAAAAGTCAGACTTGTTAATTATTAACAAAACAGATTTAGCTCCTCATGTAGAAGTCAATCTCGAAACCATGAAAGAAGACGTAAAAAAGGCCCGAAATGGCTTACCTTATGTTTTTTGCCAGATGAAAAAACAAATTGGTGTTGAAGATGTTGCTAAATTCTTATTTTCATCAGGTGGACTATAGAGTTTTTTATTATGCTCTAATTGTTGGCAAACAATAGAAATCAGCTGTATCAATCTTAGAAGAATACTGTCTTCGCATATTCCATTTTTTATGAATCCCAGCACTTGCAACACTCAAGGTAGATCTTCCGTATCGATGATTAGTATTATCAATTGATCGCATTAAGCTATTTATCTTTTCATCCTTTTCAGAAGTAAATAAATTTGTTTTGTCACTTGCATTAGATAAACCCGTTAGCATTACACCTGCTTTTTGATAACGGTAACCATTTTTAAAAATACTTTCAAGTATTGAAACTGCTGTCTTAACTGTTTCAATACTATTATTTGTTGCAATTGGAAAATCAATAGTCTTTGCATTTGAATAATATCCAAAGTTTCTTTGAAAGGGACTAGTCCTAACAAATACAGTAATTGCTTTTGCAACTAATGACTCTGATCTAATTTTTTCAGAGGCATTTAAGCAATAATTTGCAACTGCTTCTTTTAATTCTTGAAATGTTTCAATTCTTTTTCCAAATGATCTTGAAACTACACAGCTCTTTCTTTTAGTAGTCGTAGTCTCTAATCCAATACAAGAAATTCCTCTAAGCTCCATTGCAGTTCTTGAACTTAAAACATTTGAAGATTTTTTGATCCAGGTATTAGATTTATTCTTAAGTTGTTTAGCATTATAAATTCCATGCTTTTGATAAAACTTAGTTAATTGTCTACCAACTCCCCAGACATCATTAATTTCAACTTTTTCTAAAATAGGATCTAGATTTTCTA
Source organism: Candidatus Pelagibacter sp. (assembly GCF_052049835.1). Lineage (GTDB taxonomy): Bacteria > Pseudomonadota > Alphaproteobacteria > Pelagibacterales > Pelagibacteraceae > Pelagibacter. The sequence continues at coordinate 31,310 of NZ_JBNGZF010000001.1, forward strand.
TTCCAATTAAACTTGTTACCCCTGATTGTTTTTTCTTAGCAATATGGTTTGCAACTTTACTTAAAGTTTTTGTATTAGCTATTCCAATACTGGTTGGAATACCTGTCCATTGTAAAACTGTTTCTCTAATTTCTTTTCCAACTTTTTCTACTTCAGTATCAGGAAAGTTTGATAAATCTAAAAATGCTTCATCAATGGAGTAAACTTCTATTTCTGAATTAAATCTTTTAAGAGTTCGCATCACTCTTCTTGATAAATCTCCATATAAAGAATAATTAGATGAAAAAACTTCAACTTTATTTTTAAGAATAATATCTTTTGCTTTAAAGTAAGGTTCTCCCATTTTAATACCTAAAGCTTTTGCTTCATTTGATCTTGAAATGATACAACCATCATTATTAGATAGAACTACAACAGGTTTTCTTCTTATTTTGGGGTTAAATAATCGCTCACATGAGACATAAAAAGAATTACAATCAATTAATGCTATTTTTTTAGTACGTAGAATGGATGACATAAGTAACAACCCCCCAAATAAAAATATCTTGTTCTTCGTTAATTAAAATTCTGTCAGAAAATTCCTTAGATCCAGAAGTTAAAAATTTTTTATCTCTTTCTTGAACTAAAGTTTTAACTACAAGTTCATCATGAACATTTGCAATCACTGTTGAAAAGTTTTTTGGTTTTAAACTTTTATCAACCACTAATAAATCTCCATCATTAATTCCAACATCGACCATGGATTTACCTTGAACTCTGATGATGAAAGTTGCTGGAACATTTCTTATTAAATGCATGTTCAGATCAATATCTTCTTCGATATAATCTGTAGCGGGGGAAGGAAAACCAGCGCCTGCTTTATGTAGATAATAAGGGATTGTTAGTTTCATGTTCTTGTTTTGTTCTAATTTATAGACTATTTATACAATACACTCAAGAGGTTGTATTTTGAGTCTGTAACTGAATCAAAAGTGAATCAAAACGTGAACATCCAAACTACATTTTGTATGCTTGTGGATAACTTCAACCACTAGTAGTTTAAGTTGGTTATTAAGTTATATAAATTTTAATTTGATTATGAGTATTTTAGATTTTGTAATGGTTGGTTCTAATGATTATAAAAAATCAAGCGAGCTGTATGATGCAGCATTTGAACCATTAAATTTAAAAAAAATTCTAACTACAGAAAAATATATTGGTTATGCTCATTCAAGTGATCCAGAGAAAGTAATATTTTATATAACCAATCCAGTTAATGGTAAACCAGCAACTATGGGTAATGGATCACAAGTAACACTTTTAGCAGAGTCAAAAGAGGCAGTAGAAAAATTTTATGAGATTGCAATATCAAAAGGAGCAACAGATGAGGGGGCACCTGGTGTTAGAAAAGATGGAAATTATTATGGATATATTCGTGACTTAGATGGAAATAAGATTGCAGCAAAAAGTGTTTTAAAATAAAAAAGGAGATATATGAAATTAAATTGTCATTGTGGAGCTGTTGAAGCAGAAATTAATGCTACAGTAAATGAATTAGCAAAAATTGTAAGATGCAATTGTTCTATTTGTAAAAGAAAAAATGCAACTATGGGTATGGTAAAGAATGAAGACTTTAAAGTTACTAAAGGACAAGATAAATTAAAACTTTATCAGTACCATACTAAAGTTGCTAACCATTACTTCTGTACTGAATGTGGAATTTATACCCATCATAATCCAAGAAGTGCACCCGCTATGACTGGATTTAATATGGGATGTGTAGACGAGGTTAAAGTAGAAGATTTAAAAGAAGTAGCTTTCTTTGATGGTCTTAACCATCCAATGGATCAAGAAAAATAAAAATCCAATGAAATTATTTGAAGAGTGTTTTAAGAAAGTTAAAAAAGATTGTTTTAAATTTATTAAATCACAAGAAACCTCTACTGAAAAGTTTGGTAATAAAGAAGGGATGATTAAGAATTTTTTAATCCCAATATGTTTTTGGATTGCAAAAAAAGCAGATTACAAAAAACCCTACTTTGTTGGGTTAGCTGGAGGACAAGGAACAGGCAAAACAACTATTAGCTCCATAATAAAGATAATATTGGAAAAGTATTTTAAATTGAAAGTATTCAAGATCTCTATTGATGATTTTTATAAAACTAGAAAAGAAAGAATAGCTTTATCAAAAAAAGTACACCCAATGTTACTAACAAGAGGAGTTCCTGGGACTCATGATATCAATATGATGTTAGATTTCTTTAAAAAATCAAAAAGTAAAAAATTCAAAAAATTAAAATTACCAAATTTTAATAAGGCAATTGATGACAGATTTCCAAAAAATAAATGGAACAAAATCAATAAAAGACCAGATGTTATTATTTTTGAAGGATGGTGTGTTGGAGCAAGAGCAGAAACGAACAAGACATTAAAAAAATCTATTAATTCTATGGAAAAAGCAAATGATCATAAACTTGTTTGGAGAAAATATGTTAATCAACAATTAAAAACTAAATATAAAAAGCTATATTCACAGTTAAATTGTATGATTTACTTAAAAGCAAAAAACTTTAGTTTATTGCAAAAGTGGAGATTAAAGCAGGAACATAAACTATGGTTAAAAACAAAGAAGAAGGGAGGTCATAAGATAATGAGTAAAGGGGATGTAATTAACTTTATGCAAACCTATCAAAGAATTACTCAAAATATGTTTAAAGATATGCCTAAATTTGCCTCTATAATTTTAAATTTAAACAGTAACCACCAAATTAAAACTACTATATATAAATCGAAATGAATAAAATATTTATAATAGTAATCACATCAACATTATATTTCAGTAATGCTTTGGCAGTTACGCTTCATGACGCACTAAATCAAACTTATCAAAATAATATTCAATTAAACGCTGAAAGAGAAAATATTAAAGCATCCGAGGAAGACGTAAATATTGCAAAATCTGATTATAAACCATCATTAACATTAAGTGGATCAAAAAGCATTGAGGATACAAATAAGTTAACAAATCAAAGCGGTGGTAACGCAACCATAAGCGATGTAGATCCATTCTCAACTTCAATTAAATTAGAACAAACTATTCTAGATTATGGAAGGGATCTTACACTTGAAAAAAATATCACTGCTTTAGATTTAGCTCAAGCAAAATTAGTTAAAAAAGAACAGGATATTCTTCATAAAGCTATCGATGCTTTTACAAATTTAATTTTGGCTAGAGAAACTCTGGATATTAATGCAAAAAATTTAAATCTTTTAATCAGACAAGTTGAAAATGATCAAATTAGAAGAGATAGAGGGCAAATTACAAATACTGACTTAGCACAATCTGAATCATCACTTGCAGGAGCTCAAGCTCAATTTGCAAAAGCCAAAAGTGACTTATTAATTAGTAAGCTTAATTATGAGAATATAATTGGAAAAATAAGTGATCCAAATCAGTTACAAAAAAATGCTAATGCAATTGTTTCTTTACCGTCAACTTTAGATGAAGCATTAAATCTTTCGAAACAAAATAATCCAGATATTTTAATTGCAAAATTAGACTTTGAAAAATCTGAAAAAGATTTAGCAATTTCAGAATCCGATTTAAAACCTACAGCGTCATTATCATTACAAAGAACTTATTCAGATGATTTAAGTTCTACTATAGATGAAAAAGAACAAGATGTATTAAAAGCTACTCTTAGCTGGCCATTTTATTCTGGTGGAAAAAAACGATCAAAAATTAATAAAAATTCAAATCTAAAAATTAGAAAAAGATTACTTTTAGATGACGCAATCAGGACAAATGAAACTAATGTTGCAAGTGCGTGGTCAAGTTTGCAATCTTCAGAAAGTTTTTTGAAATCTGTAAAAGTTCAAGTAAGTACTGCTGAAATAGCTAATGAAGGAATTGCAGCAGAGTACGAAAGAGGATCAAGAACAACACTTGATGTTATTCAATCAAATTCGTTATTGCTTTCGGCTCAAATTTCTTTAGCAAGTTCTGAGAAAAATTATCTAATGGCTCAATACAATCTGCTTAAAGCAGTAGGACTTCTTAACAGTCAGTATCTAAAACTTAAGTAAATATTTGATTTTTTCGGGTTAAAAATAAATATATTGCTAAAGAGAACAAAATGTGTACATTTATTTTATGATTCGAGTGTTAAAAAATTTAAAAAAAGAGGCAAAAAATGACGAAAAATAACCTAAAAGTAGTTAAATCTACTAAAGATCAAGAAATGGATGTTAAAGAAAAGAACAAAGCGTTAGACGCTGCAATAGCTCAAATTACAGATAATTTTGGAAAAGGCTCAGTAATGAAGCTTGGAGAAAAAAGAGCTATGGATATTGAATCTGTTTCAACAGGCTCTTTAAGTCTTGATTTAGCTTTAGGTATAGGTGGATTACCAAAAGGAAGAATTGTTGAAGTTTATGGACCAGAGTCATCTGGAAAAACAACATTAGCATTACAAGTTGTTGCTGAAGCTCAAAAAGCTGGAGGCATTTGTGCATTTGTTGATGCAGAGCATGCATTAGATCCAGTTTATGCAAAAAAATTAGGAGTAAATACAGAAGAACTTTTAATTTCACAACCAGACACCGGTGAACAAGCATTAGAAATCGCTGATACACTAGTAAAATCAGGCTCTATTTCAGTAATTGTAATTGACTCTGTTGCAGCCTTAACTCCAAAAGCTGAAATTGAAGGTGAGATGGGAGATCATCATGTTGGTCTTCAATCAAGATTAATGAGTCAGGCGTTAAGAAAATTAACAGGCTCAATATCAAATACAAATACAATGATGATTTTCATTAACCAAATCAGAATGAAAATTGGAGTGATGTTTGGAAGTCCAGAAACTACATCAGGCGGTAATGCACTTAAGTTTTATTCATCTGTAAGAATGGATATTAGAAGAATTGGTGCAATCAAAGATAAAGATGAAATTATTGGTAACTCTACAAGAGTGAAGGTAGTTAAGAATAAAGTAGCACCACCATTTAAAGTTGTTGAGTTTGACTTGATGTATGGAAGAGGAATTAGCAAGATGGGTGAATTAGTCGATCTTGGTTCAAAAGCAGATATCATTGAAAAATCAGGTGCTTGGTATGCTTACAAGGGTGAGAAAATTGGTCAAGGTAGAGAAAATGCTAAGACTTATCTAGCTCAAAATCCTAAAGTTGCTGCAGAAATTGAAATGGCAATCAGAGAAAAAGCAGGTGTGATTTCTAAGAAAATAGAAGGAAATCCAATCGATCCTGAAAAATTAGAGAAAGAAAAGAAAGTAGCTGAAAAAGAAGAGGCTGATAAAGCAGAAGTTACTCCTCCATCTAAAAAGAATTAATAGGTCATCTTTATTAATAAAAGGCGCTTAATTTAAGCGCCTTTTTTCCCTTCAGTATCTAGACATAGATTAAAAAAGCTGTATTTTAAAAAATATGGCAGACAAAACACTCAATGAAATAAGAAATACTTTTTTAAAATATTTTGAAAAGAACGATCACAAGATTGTGGAGTCTAGTAATTTGGTTCCCAATAATGATCCTACATTGATGTTTGCTAATTCTGGGATGGTTCAGTTTAAAAATGTTTTTACAGGATTAGAAAAAAGAGATTACGTTAGAGCTACCACTTCACAAAAATGTGTAAGGGCAGGTGGTAAGCATAATGATTTAGAAAATGTTGGTTACACACCAAGGCACCACACTTTCTTTGAGATGTTAGGAAATTTTTCTTTTGGTGATTATTTTAAAGAGCAAGCAATTCATTATGCATGGGATTTAATAACCAAAGATTTTGGAATAGATAAAAACAGGCTGTACGTAACAGTATTCCACGAGGATGATGAGGCCTTCAATTTTTGGAAGAAAATAGCGGGTTTTAGCGATGATAGAATAATTAGAATTGCTACATCAGATAATTTTTGGTCTATGGGTGAGACAGGTCCATGTGGCCCTTGTTCTGAAATCTTTTTTGATCACGGAGATCATTTACCAGGAGGTTTACCTGGTTCTAAAGATGAGGATGGAGATAGATTTATTGAAATTTGGAACTTAGTCTTTATGCAATTCGAACAAGTTACTAAAGATAAAAGAATTAATCTTCCAAAACCATCTGTTGATACAGGAATGGGACTTGAGAGAATAGCTGCTTTATTGCAAGGTTCACATGATAATTATGAAACAGATCATTTTAAAAAAATAATTGGTGCCGCATCTGAAATTACAAAAGTTAAATCGGACAAATCTAATCTAGCAAGTTTTAGAGTAATAGCTGATCACTTAAGAGCAAGCTCGTTTTTAATTGCTGAAGGAGTTTTGCCATCAAACGAAGGAAGAGGATATGTTCTTAGAAGAATTATGAGAAGAGGGATGAGACATTCTCATTTACTGGGATCTAAAGAACCTGTTTTTTATAATTTGTTTGATACTCTTAAAAATGAAATGTCTGGAAACTACCTTGAGTTAGTTAGAGCTGAATCTTTAATTAAAGAAACTTTAAAAATGGAAGAAGAAAAATTTTTAGTTCTTCTAGATCGAGGAATAAAAATTTTAAATGACGAAATATCTAAAATAGATAAAGTTTTGCCAGGCGAGGTAGCTTTCAAATTATATGACACCTATGGTTTCCCGTTGGATCTTACCGAAGATATTTTAAGAAATAAATCTATGTCAATCAATACTGAAAAGTTTCAATCTTTAATGAAGGAAAGTAGAGAACTTGCTAAAAAAAATTGGAAAGGTTCTGGTGATGCAGCTGTTGAAGATATTTGGTTTGGAATAAAAGATAAATTAGAAGCAACTGAATTCTTAGGATATGAAACTAACCAAGCTGAAGGTATCGTCTTATCTCTTTTAAAAGATAATAAAGAAGTTGATCAATTAAAAGAAAATGATGAAGGAATGATTATAGTAAATCAAACCCCTTTCTATGGTGAGTCTGGTGGGCAAGTTGGTGATACTGGTGAAATAGTATCAAATGATTTTAAATTTGAAGTAACCGATGTTCAAAAAAAACTTGGAGATTTATTTGTGCACTATGGAAAGGTTAAGAGTGGATCCATAAAATTACAGGAAAGTGTAGAGTTAAAAATTGATGTAGAAAGAAGAGATAATACACGTGCGTATCACTCTGCAACCCATTTATTGCACGAGTCTTTAAGAAGAGTTCTTGGTACTCATGTAACTCAAAAGGGATCTTTGGTAGAGCCAAGTAGATTGCGATTTGATTTCAGCCATATGAAGCCAATTTTGAATGAGGAAATCGATAAAATAGAGGGGTTTGTAAACAAAATGGTTTCTAAAAAATCTGATGTAAAAACTAGATTAATGACACCTGATGAGGCAGTTGAAAATGGTGCATTAGCATTATTCGGTGAAAAATACGGAGATGAAGTAAGGGTTCTCTCTATGGGAGACGAGGATGGAAAATATTTTTCAACAGAATTGTGTGGTGGAACACACGTAAAAAATACTGGTGATATTGGTAAATTTAAGATCGTAAGCCAATCATCAATTGCTGCAGGCGTTAGAAGAATTGAGGCTTTAAGAGATAAGCAATTAGTAGAATATTTAAAAAATAAAGAGAAATTATCAAACCTATCCGCAGAAAAAGATGAGGAAACAATTAAAGATATAAGTCAGCAAATTATTAAATTGGGTGGAAAACCAAGTTTAGAAGAAACTGACCAAAAAACTTTAATAAAAAATTTAACTAAACAATTAGAGACTATCTCAGTAAATGCAATTTTAGAGGATAAATCTAAAAATATTATTAAAGATGAAGAAATTAATGAAGTTAAGTTAAGATTTCAAAAAATTGATGGATTACCTCCAAAAGAATTAAGAAAACTCGTAGACAAAGGTAAAAAAGATTTAGGAGAAGGTATTGTAGTTGTGTTTGCAAATAAAGATGACAAGGTTGGATTAGCTGTTGGAGTAACTGATAATTTAACTAACAAGTTTGATGCAGTTCAATTTGTTAAAGTTGGATCTGAAATAATTGGTGGTAAAGGCGGCGGAGGAAGAAAAGACTTTGCTCAAGCTGGTGGACAGGATCAGTCAAAAATTGAGGAAGCTTTTGAAAAGCTTAAGACTTTAGTTTAATTTCTTTTTTAAATTACCGTCAATTTCATCTAAAAACTGATTTGTAGTTAAGAATTTACTATTTGGACCAACAAGAATTGCTAAATCTTTAGTCATTGATCCACTTTCAACGCATTCAATACAAACTATTTCTAAGGTTTGAGCAAATTTGATTAGTTCATCATTGCCATCTAATTTACCTCTGTGAGCTAATCCTCTAGTCCAAGCAAAAATTGATGCGATAGGGTTTGTTGAAGTTTCTTTTCCTTGTTGATGCATTCTGTAGTGTCTAGTTACTGTACCGTGTGCAGCTTCTGCTTCCATTACTTTTCCATCTGGAGTTAACAATGTACTTGTCATCAACCCTAAAGACCCATAACCTTGTGCCATAGTATCTGATTGCACATCTCCATCATAATTTTTGCAAGCCCAAATATATTTTCCACTCCACTTCATTGCACATGCAACCATGTCATCAATTAACCTGTGCTCATAAGTCAAATTATTTTTTTCAAATTCACTCTTATATTCTCTCTCAAAAATTTCTTGGAAAATATCTTTAAATCTTCCATCGTATTGCTTTAGAATTGTATTTTTTGTAGACATGTAAACAGGCCATTTTTTAATTAACCCATAACTGAAACAAGATCTTGCAAAGTCTTCAATAGACTTATCTAAATTGTACATTGATAAAGCCACACCAGGACCAGTAAAATTAAACACTTCATATTTAATTTCATCTTTTCCATCTTCTGATGTCCACTTCACTTCCATTTTTCCTTTTCCAGGAACTTTAAAATCTGTTGCTCTATATTGATCACCAAATGCATGTCTTCCAATAATCACTGGATCAGTCCAAGAGGGAACAAGTTTTGGAATATTTTTACAAATAATTGGTTCTCTAAATACTGTTCCTCCAATTATATTTCTTATAGTTCCGTTTGGAGATCTCCACATTTTTTTTAAATCAAATTCTTCTACTCTCGCTTCATCAGGGGTAATCGTTGCACATTTTATTCCAACACCAATTTTTTTAATGGCGTTCGCAGAGTCGATCGTAATCTGATCATCTGTATTATCTCTACTTTTCATACCTAAATCGTAATATTCAATACCAAGATCTAAATAAGGGAGGATTAATTTATTTTTGATGAACTCCCATATAATACGTGTCATTTCATCGCCATCCAGCTCGACAACTGGGTTTTTTACCTTGATTTTGCTCATTAAATAAAAATTATCTTATTAATTGAATTTGATCATTTTATATACATATTAATCGAAAATTAGCAAATAGAAGAATATGTTTAGTAAGATATTTCCAAAGATTCACACTGAAGGTTACAAGTTTATAGTTATAGCTGTATTCATAGCTATCATTTTTCTAATTATTAATAATTTTTTAGGATTAATAGGAATATTACTGACTGTTTGGGTTTATTATTTTTTTAGAGATCCAGAAAGAACAATTATAGGAGATGATAGTTACCTAGTAAGCCCTGCAGATGGAGAAGTTATTAAAGTTGAAGAGGTAGATGGTCCAAAAGAACTTGGACTAGAAAATAAAAAATTTAAAAAAATAAGTATTTTTATGAACGTCTTTGACTGTCATGTGAATAGAACGCCATGTTCAGGTATTGTTGAAGATATTTTGTACAAACCAGGAAAATTTTTAAATGCATCTTTAGATAAAGCAAGCGAAGACAATGAAAGGAATTATTATAAAATTAAAGACAAACATGGGAATGATATTGTAGTCGTTCAAATTGCAGGATTGGTTGCAAGAAGAATAGTTTGTGAAACAAATAAAAATCAGGAATTAAATCAAGGTGATAGAATTGGCATGATTAGATTTGGAAGCAGAGCGGATGTCTATTACGAAAACTATGAACCACTTGTTAAAGTAGGTCAAACTGCAATTTCTGGAGAAACGTTACTAGCAAAAAAATAATAAATGGAACAACCAAAGAATAATTTTAAATTAGTTGCAGACAAAAAGAATGCAAGAATGCTTCTTCCAAACATGCTTACATTGATTGGGGTTTGTATAGGTCTAACTTCAATTAGATTTGCATTAAGTGGAGAGTTTCATTTAGCGATCATTGCTATAATATTTGCTGCTTTAATAGATGGTTTAGACGGAAGAATTGCAAGATTAATAAAAGGAACCTCAAAGGTTGGTAAGGAATTAGACTCACTCACTGACATGATAAGTTTTGGTGTTGCGCCAGCATTTATAATGTATTTTTGGAAACTAAATACTTTTGGTAGGTTTGGTTGGCTATTATGTTTGGTATATGTGATTTGTGTAGCTTTAAGACTTGCAAGATTTAATATTAGTTCTAATCAAGAACCTTCTTGGAAAGATAATTTCTTTGAAGGGGTTCCATCACCTGCTGGTGGCATATTAGTTTTAACACCTTTAATTATAAGTTTAAGTGGATTTGATTATATAAAAATTAATTACGAAATAATCGTTCCAGTTTTTTTTATAGGAACATCATTTTTATTAATAAGTAAATTTCCAACCTATTCTTTTAAAAAAATAGTGATCCAAAGAAAAGCAACAATTTTTTTATTATTTACAATTGTTCTATTTTTTGGACTTTTATTAATTTATACATTTAATGTTATTGCTATAAGCAGCATAATTTACTTAAGCTTGATACCAATTAGCTTTTTTCACTATCAAAAAATGAAAAAAATTCATGAAAATGACAAAATTCAAGATGAAGATGATCTTGAAGACGTACTTTAATGAAAAAAAATGTCATTGTATCTTTAGCTGACGCAAACTATTTTCCTTTATTAAACGAACTAGTAGATTCAATAAAAAGTTTTAATGAAAGCAAGAATGTTGCAATTTGTATTTTAGATGCAGGATTAACCGATGACCAAAAGGAAATTTTACTTAAAAAGGTTGATGAAATTAAATCTGCCGAGTGGGATATTGAAGTTCCTGGATATAAAGTTAAAGGTAAAGAGTGGTTAAAAAGCCAGGTATCTAGAGCATTTCTACCTAAATATTTTCCTGATTATGAAAAGTATTTATGGATTGATTGTGATGCATGGGTAAATGATTGGGAGTGTATAGAGCTTTATTTTAAAGCTTGTGATAATGGGAAATTAGGTATTACTCAAACTATAGGACCTGGATATAAAATTACTTCAAGAGTAAATTGGTTATTTGGTAAACTTGCTATAATCAAATCACAAAATTTCAAACATGCAGTGAAATCAAATATTGGTTATGATAAAGCTAGGAAGTTAGCTTTTGCTCCTCATATTAACATAGGTGTATTTTCATTAGAAAATACTTCTCCAGGGTGGGCTTCATGGCAGAAGAATTTATCTCAAGCGTTAAAAGCTGGAAATATTTTTGGGAGTGAAGGACTTGCAATTAATATGTCTGTTTATATCGATGATTTAGAAACAGAGTTTTTACCATTAAATTGCAATTGGATTACAAGCAACCTTTTACCAAAATTTGATGAGGACAATGATACTTTTGTTGAACCATTTCTTCCAAATTATAAAATTGGAATTATGCACTTAGCTGCGGGGATTTGGAAAGATGGTAAAGACATGAGAATTGATAAAAGTATAAAAATTGAAATTAAAACTTTACAAGATAAAAAAATACTTAAAAGTTTAAGATATAGTAATTAATTGAAAAAAAATAAAATCTCTAAAAACTGGGTAAATAAGCAGCGTAGAGATATCTATGTTAGACAATCTAAAGTTGATGGTTATAGAGCAAGATCAGCTTATAAATTAATGGAAATTGATGAAAAATTTAAAATCTTTAAAGGAGGTTTGTCAGTTATTGATATTGGTGCTGCTCCTGGCTCCTGGTCACAATATGCCATGAAAACAGCCAAGAGTGGTAAGTTAATATCTATAGATCTTAAAAAAATGGAACCCATAGGTAATAGTATTCAAATTCAAGGAGATTTTACTGAAGAAAAAACTCAAGAAGAAATCAAGAAAAACATCAATGGCAAAGTAGATGTTGTAATGTCTGATATGGCTGTAGATACAACTGGAATTAAAAATATTGATTCAATTCAAACTGGAGAGCTATGTAAAGAAGCTATCCACTTTGCTAAAGATCTTATGAAAGAAAATGCATATTTTATCTCAAAAATTTTTATGGGTGGTACATTTAACGAAATCGTCGCAGAGGGAAAAAAATATTTTAAAGAAGTTAAGGTTTTTAAACCAAAATCTAGCAGAAAAGATTCAAAAGAAAGTTTCATAGTTTGTAGAAAGATTCGATAGAGACTTTTAATTTAAAAGGAATCATATATAAAAGATTATGGTTCCTATAAAAGAAGCACTTACCTTTGACGATGTTACATTAGCTCCAAAGTATTCAGAAATATTACCCTCTGATGCAGACACAAGTGTGTCTTTAACAAAGTATTTAAAACTTAAAATTCCTCTTTTATCATCTGCAATGGATACTGTAACAGAAAGTAGAATGGCAATAGCTATAGCTAAAGCTGGGGGTATTGGAGTAATTCACAGAAACCTTGATATTAAAAAACAACTATCAGAAATCAAAAAAGTAAAAAAAGAAAAACTAATTGTTGGAGCGGCTGTAGGTGCATCAGCTAGTGAATTTATTAGAGCTAAAGAAATAATTAAAGAAGGTGTAGATTTAATCGTAGTAGACACAGCGCACGGTCATACAAAAAAAGTTTCTGAAATAATAAAATATATTAAAAAAAATAAATCTAAAAAAATTGCGTTGTGTGCAGGCAATATTGCAACACCAGAAGCTGCAAAATTCCTAATAAAATTAGGAGTAGATATAATTAAAATAGGTATAGGGCCAGGTTCTATTTGCACTACAAGATTAGTTGCTGGAATAGGGGTTCCTCAACTAAGCGCAATTTTAACTGTAAGAACTGGTTTAAAGAATAAAAATGTTAAAATAATTTCAGATGGGGGAATAAAATATTCTGGAGATTTGGCTAAAGCATTTGCGGCAGGTGCAGATGCTGTAATGATTGGTTCATTATTTGCAGGTACTAATGAAACTCCAGGAAAATTAATTAAAAAAAATGGACAACTTTTCAAAAGTTTTAGAGGAATGGGTTCTGTAGGTGCTATGAATAAAGGATCAGCTGATAGATACTTTCAAAAAAAACAAAAAGATTCTTCAAAATATGTACCTGAAGGAGTTGAAGGTTTTGTAAAATATAAAGGAGATGTTGGGAGTATTATTTATAAATTAATTGGTGGATTGAAATCTTCCATGGGTTATCTTGGGTCAAAAACAATCATTAAATTAAGAAATAAACCACAATTTGTAAAAATTACAAAAGCTGGATTTTATGAAAGTATGGTTCATAATGTAGATGTGGTAAAAAACGATAGTAAATATTAATGAGAAAATTTTTTAAATTAATAGGATTAATACTTTTAACTGTTTCTTTTAACAATACGTCTTTTAGTAAAGAAAATTTTTTTAATGAAGCTTTAAAGTTGTTTAAAAAAGAAAAATATGAAGATGCGCGTTTTTTATTTGAAAGAAATATAGTTTTTAATCCAAAAGACGCAAAGTCTTATTTATATTTAGCAAAAATTTATAACCAAGAAGAAAATCAAAGAAAAGAAGAATACAATTTAGAAACAACACTTTTAATTGAGCCAGATAATGAGGACGCTTTATTAATGTTAATGAAAATTGCATTAGAAAAATCGAATTATGAAAAAGTCAAAGATCTTTCTGATAAATTTGTGAAAGTTTGTAAAAATTTATGTGATGAAAACAAAGATATTCAAGAGTCATTAAAAAATATTGAACCTGAAAATAATGAGTCTTGATCAAAACCTTAATAAAATCTTAATAATAGATTTTGGTTCTCAATTTACTCAATTAATTGCAAGAAGAGTAAGAGAATTAGGTGTGTTTTCAGAAATAGTTAGTCACAAAAAAATAAAACTAAAAGACATAAATCACAGTATTAAAGGAATTGTATTATCTGGTGGTCCATTAAATGTTTATCAAATAAATAAATATTCATTTGATAAAAAAATTATACAGCTTGATGTACCTGTTCTTGGAATATGTTTTGGGCATCAAATTTTGTCAAAACTTAATGGTGGAAGAGTAAAACAATCAAAACATAGAGAATTTGGTCTAGCTAATGTTTATAAAAAAAATAACAGTCCTTTAACAACAAATTTTTTTGGAAATAAAAAATCCAAACAAGTTTGGATGAGTCATGCTGATCAAGTTTCAAAACTTCCTAAGAATTTTAAAGTTGTTGCATCAAGCACGAATTCAAAATTTGCTATTGTTGAAAATAAAATAAGAAAATTTTATGGAGTGCAATTTCATCCAGAGGTGACTCACACAGAAAACGGAAAAAAATTAATAAGTAATTTTATTTTTTTAATTTGTAAAATAAAACGAAATTGGTCCTCTAAAGATCAAAAAAATCAGCTCATTAGAGATGTTCGAAAACTAGTTGGAAATAATAAAGTTATTTGTGCATTGTCAGGAGGAGTGGATAGCAGTGTAGTCGCTCAATTGTTAAATAAAGCTATTGGAAAAAAACTTTATTGTATTTTTGTAAACACTGGTCTTTTAAGAAAAAATGAGGAAGTACAAGTAGTTCAAACTTTTAAGAAGCGTTTAAAAATGAATTTAATTTATGTAAATGCTGAAAAAGAATTTTTAAAAAAATTAAAAAATGTTTCTGATCCAGAGAAAAAAAGAAAAATAATTGGTAATTTATTTATTAAAATATTTGAGCGATATGCTAAGAAAATTAAAAATGTTAAATTTTTAGCACAGGGAACTCTTTATCCCGATTTAATTGAGAGTAAGTCTGTTACTGGCAGCCAAACTTCAAAAATAAAATCTCATCACAATGTTGGTGGTTTGCCCAAAAAAATGAATTTAAAATTAGTAGAACCGCTAAAGTTCTTATTTAAAGATGAAGTAAGAAAATTAGGATTGGCATTAAATTTAAGTAAAGAAATTATTTCAAGACATCCATTCCCAGGACCTGGGTTAGCCATTAGAATGCCTGGGATAATTACAAATGACAAAATTAAAATTTTAAAGGAAGCAGATTATTATTTTATCCAAGCTTTAAAAGATCATGGTCTTTATCATAAAATTTGGCAAGCCTATGCAGCTTTGCTCCCAGTTAAAACTGTTGGAGTCATGGGAGACAATCGTACTTACGAATATTTGTGTTTGTTAAGAGCAATTACCTCTGAAGATGGTATGACAGCAGATTATTATGAATTTAATAAGAGTTTTATGCAAAACATATCTAATAAAATTGTAAATAGTATAAGAGGAATAAATAGGGTTGTATATGATGTTACATCAAAGCCACCAAGTACTATTGAATTAGAATAATTTTTAACTATAAGTATTAATATGAAATATTTACATACAATGATTAGAATTAGTGATGTTGATGCATCTCTTAAATTTTTTTGTGAGGGTCTTGGACTTAAAGAAACAAGAAGGAAAGATAGTGAAAAAGGAAGATACACTTTAATTTTTCTTGCTCCACCAAATGATGAAAAGACAGAAATTGAATTAACATACAACTGGGATGGCGACGAGCTAGGTGAGGGTTCAAGAAATTTTGGCCATTTAGCTTACAGAGTAGATAATATTTATGAAACTTGCCAAAAGTTAAAAGACATGGGTTATACAATTAATAGACCTCCAAGAGACGGGCATATGGCTTTTGTTAGATCGCCAGATAAAATTTCAATTGAATTACTTCAAGATGGATATTTAGATCCCCAAGAACCTTGGGCTTCTATGGAGAATACTGGTACTTGGTAATATCCATTCAAATGGATAAAATAAAGAAATTAATCGCAAAAAAAAACAAAAGTAAAATTGTTAGCTTAACAGCTTACTCTAAAAATATAGCATCAATCTTAGATAACTATTGTGATATTGTTCTTGTTGGAGACTCTCTTGGTTCCGTTTTATATAATTATAAATCTACTCGACAGGTAACTTTGGATATGATGATTGAACATTCAAAGAGTGTAAGAATGGGGGTTAAGAAAGCTTTAATGGTTGTCGATATGCCTCACAATACTTACAGAAATCCAAAAGAAGCACTTAAAAATGCAAAAAAAATAATATCAAAGACTAAATGTGATGCTGTTAAATTAGAAGGTGGAAAAAAAATTTATAACTCTATCCAAACTTTAATAAAAAATAAAATTCCTGTAATGGGTCATTTAGGATTACTTCCTCAGTCAGATAAGACATTCAAATTCAAAGGTAAGAAAAAATCTGAAAGAGAAAAAATTTTGAAAGATGCAAAATTATTAGAAAAGGCAGGAGTATTTTCAATTGTGTTAGAATGTGTTGAAACATCATTGGCCAAGTACGTAACCAAACAAATTAATATTCCAACTATTGGAATAGGAGCTTCAAATAACTGTGATGGACAAATATTAGTTTTTGATGATCTTATTGGACTTAACCCTATTAATGCTAGATTTGTAAAAAAATATGCAAATATTCATAATCAAATTAAAAAAGCTGTATCAAATTATTCAAAAGAGGTTAGAAGAGCGCAATTTCCGTCAAAAAAATATTCTTATTAATTAAAATAAATTTATCTTATTGAAAAAGGATCAAGCGTAGGCTCGTCTGAAGTGTAAAACCAAGTTGTTTTTACTCTGGTGTAATCTTTAATAGAGTCTAGACCTGCTTCTTTGCCATAGCCACTGTCTTTAATTCCTCCAAATGGAGCTGAAGGTGAAATTAATCTATAAGTATTCACAAAAGTAATTCCTGCTCTTATTGCTTTAGAAACTCTCATTCCTCTCGCAAGATTGCTAGTGTATACACCTGATGATAATCCATATTGATTATCATTCATTTTTTCAATTACTTCTTCTTCAGTATCAAATTTCATTACTGATAATACAGGTCCAAACAATTCATTTTCTGCTACTGGCAGATTGTGATTATCACATTCTATAATTGTAGGAGGAAAGTAATATCCTTTATTCGAAAAAGAATTTCTTTCACCACCACACTTAATTTTTCCACCTTGATTAATTGTATCTTTAATATTTTTTTCTATTACCTCTAATTGTTTAAAATTACTTAAAGGACCCATCTCAGTTTCTGGATCCATTGGTGCTCCAATTTTGATTTTTGATGCACGTTCTGAAAGTTTATCTAAAAATTCATTGTAAATTCCCTTTTGCAAGTAAAGTCTTGATCCTGCTATACAACTTTGACCACTTGCTCCAAATATTCCGGCTGTAATCCCATTTATTGCATTTTCTTGTTCAGCATCATCAAACACTGCAACAGGACTTTTCCCACCTAGCTCTAAACTTACCTCTGATAAATTTTCTGCTGAGTTTCTAATTATATGTCTCGCTGTTTCAGGACCACCAGTAAAAGCAACTTTTTCAACTAAGTTATGAGTAGTTAAACTTTTACCGCAAGGATCTCCAAATCCTGTAATTACATTCACCACACCTTTA
Source organism: Candidatus Pelagibacter sp. (assembly GCF_052049835.1). GTDB lineage: Bacteria > Pseudomonadota > Alphaproteobacteria > Pelagibacterales > Pelagibacteraceae > Pelagibacter. The sequence continues at coordinate 48,884 of NZ_JBNGZF010000001.1, forward strand.
GGGATACCAGTTTTTTCAATTAATTTTGCAAATTCAAACAGAACAGCAGGAGCAAGTTCAGAGGATTTAATTACAACTGTGTTACCCATTGCAAGCGCTGGTGCTACTTTAGTAGCAGTTAAAAACATTTGTGAATTCCAAGGAATTATTGCAGCTATAACACCTATAGGTATTCTTGTTGTTATTGCTTGAACATTTGGTTTATCTATTGGCAAAACTGTTCCTTCAACTTTATCTGCTAAACCGGCGTAATAGTCGTAGTATTCAGCTATATAAACAGCTTGCTTTTTTGTTTCTCTATAAAGTTTTCCAGTATCAATCGTTTCTATTTCTCCTAGCATTTCTGCATTCTCTCTCAATTGATTTCCAATAGCTCTTAAATATTTAGCTCTTTCTCTGGGAAGTAGCTTGGGCCATTCACCCTCAAATGCTTTTTGAGCAGCTTTAACTGCATTATCAACATCTTTTGCACTAGCTTCAGGAACAACTGCCCAAGGCTCATTGTGTTCTGGATTTAGAGTTTCAAATGTTTTTTTACTTTCAGAGTCAACCCACTCACCATTAATAAACATTTTATATTGTTTAAGTTTACTCATTTGATCCAATAAAATTTTTGATTGTTAAATTTACATCATCAGCACACTCAATACCACAAAGATGTTTTCCATCTTTAATGATCTTTAATTGACTTTTAGAGATTAAAGCATTCAATTCTTGAGACATTTTTACTGTTGAGCCAATATCATATTCACCTGTAATAACGAGTGTATTAGCTGTAATTTTATTAAAATCTTCATCATTTTTATGATTAACGAAGAGCTCGTAAACTTTTAAAAAATTATTCATATTATTTGCAGATAAAATTGAACTGATTTTCTCATATATTTTTGGATTATTTTCTAAATACTTATCAGTAAACCATCTCTTTAAAGCTTGCTTTGATAGTTTTAATTCTTGTTTTGCTTGCTCAAACCTTTGATTAACAATTTTTTGTTGTTCCTCAGTTCTTTTATAAATAGAACATAGCAGAGTTAGTGTATGTAAACGTTCATTATGTTTAGTTGCAAAATTTCGTGCAATTAAAGACCCTATAGAAAAACCTACAAGATGTATTTTTTTTATATTAAGATGGTCCATTAATTCAATAAGTTGGTCAGAAAAATCATCAAAACTTATTTCCTTATTTTCTAATGAAGTTTTTCCATGACCTAAAATGTCGTAGGCAAGAGTTGAATGATAATTAAAAAATTCAAGCTGAGGCTGCCATATTTCGTGAGTAAGACCTACACCATGCACAAATACTATTGGAACATCTTGATTCTTTTTATTGAATAAGTAATAAGTTCCTGAGGCAGTAGTTCCCGTCGTCATCAAGAATTATTTTGGCTCAATACCCATTTCTTTCATGTCTTGATATCTGTCACCAGTTCTTGCATGTGCTCTACCACTTGATGCCCCACCAATCGCTATAACCACCTCATCATCGAAGGGCGCATCATGAATAGTAAATTCATGAGTTAGGTAATATGGTCTCAATCCAGAATCTGTTTTATGCATCATAGGAATTGCAATTTTTGATCCAGCAGGTCCTCTTGTATTTGTAAAACTTAAATAGGAAGTTCCACCAACAGCATCTCTAAATTTATTACCAAACCTTAAAGTGTGAATAAAAGCTGAAGCATGTTCTATTTCACCGTTCAGTCCAACTACACCTGCTTTGCCATATGCTAATATTTTTTCAGGTGATCCTATTTCTTTAATCAATTCTGGAACAAGTAAATCACCTAACTTTGGCGCAAGATCTAAAATAGTTGGTCTAAGATCTTCAACAAAACCTTGACCATGCCATGGATTTTTAAACACTGCTGCTACTGATACCATTAAAACCGGTTCTTTCGCTTCTTTACCACCTTCAATAAAAGTTTTGTCTATAAATTTTGTAAATTTTCTTAATTCTAATTTCATTTTTTTATTCTATGTTTGAAACTATCTCTTCTAAAACTGTATAATGCTTTTGGATCTACATCAACATCTATCACAGATGGCTTATTAGATTTAATTGCTACTCTTACAGCTTCGCTAATCTCAGAAATTTTTTTAACTTTAAAACCTTTTGCACCATAAAGTTCCGCAACTTTATCAAAGGATGGACTGGTAATATCCGCACCTAAATATCTTTTTCCAAAAAAATCTTTTTGATAAGCTTTTTCAGCACCCCAACTTTTATTGTTCATTACAATAGTTGTCGTATTAATTCCATATTCAACAGCAGTGCTCAATTCAGATATTGTCATGCCAAAACCTCCGTCACCCATAAGACTAACAACGCTTTTTTCAGGCTTAGCAACTTTCACTCCAAGTCCACATGCAAAAGAAAAACCAACTAAACCAAAATCCAATGGAGTAAATAATGAAGGAGGATCATAATATTCTAAAGCATCTGTAGCCTGCAAGCATAACGTTCCAGCATCTAGAGTAATCGCTGAGTTTCTTGGTAGCACTTTTCTTAATTGTTTAAATAGCCCTTTTGGCTGTATAGGAAAATTTGGACCCAAATTTTCTTTATTTCTATTTATCAAATATTCTTTTCTCTCTTTTAAATAAGAGTTAGTCCAATCTTTAACATTTATTTTAATCTTCTCTTTTTTAATCTCTTCATAGAGTTGTTTAGTTGCAGTTGCAGCATCCGCATGTATCCTTACTTTTACGGCAAAATATTTTCCAAGCATTGTTTTTTCTAGTTCAATTTGAATTATCTTTGCTTGTTTATTTATATTTTCATATGAGTAAAAAGTTGAATTAAACCCCAAACGTGTTCCAATTGCTAAAATGACATCTGCATTCTTAACTAATCTTGATGCTACAGGATTTCCTCTAGGACCCATTTGCCCCGCATTTAATTTATGACCAAATGGAATTGCGTCTCCATGACCTGCTGCTGTAACAATAGGTAAATTGCATAGCTCAGCTAATTTTATTACCTCTTTATATTTAGAATTATACTTTATTCCAGCACCAACAATAATTACCGAACATTTTGAGGATCCAATTAATCTTGCAGCTTTTTTGATATTTTCCTTATTTCCTTTTTTTTTACTCTCATTTGTGAACGATGGTTTTTTAGTATTAATATTATAGGAGTTTGATGCTGCTAATATATTTCTTGGTAAATTTACACAAACAGGTCCTTTTCTAGGTTTCATTGCTAAATTAAAAGCATCACTCATAACTTTTGGTATTATTTTTGAATTTTTTATAGTCCAAGTTTTTTTTGTAATAGGTGTAAACAAAGACTGTTGATCTAAACCTTGAAATGCATCTTCCATTTTATCTTTAGTTGAATACGAACCTGCAATTGCAACAACTGGAGAAAAGGCTGCTTTTGCTTGAGCAACTCCTGTAACTAAATTAGTAGCACCTGGTCCGTTTTGCCCTGCAATAATTACCCCAGGTTTATTCGAGACTCTTGCATAACCATCAGCCATATGTGTGCCAGTTCTTTCATCTCTGACGCCAATAAATTTTATATTTTTTTCATGATAGAGAGCATCAAAAATTTCCATTGTTGCTGAACCAATAAGTCCAAAAACATGTTTTACTCTCTCTTTTTTTAATGATTGAACAGCAGCTTGTCCGCCGCTAATTCTTTTTCGTTTTTTATTCACGAAACTTTTTTTACTTCAGTATCAAAATCATCTTGGAAGTGAGGCATAACTTTCTCTGTGAAAAGTTTTATACTTTTCATACAATCTTTATGCTTTACACCTGGAAAATTAGACCAAACTTGTAAATTTTGTAAATTCAGTTCAGATTTTAATTCATGAATTTTATCAATCACATATTCTGGTGTTCCAAATAACATGTTTCTTTTATGCAAAAATTCATAATTTAATAAATCTAATTTCCCTTTTGTCTCTGGTAATTCTTCACCTGGGTCCATATGGTTTCCTAAACCTCTCCAATGGCAAACCCATCTCATATAATTTACCATATGTTCACCAGCCTTCTCTTTTGCTTCTTCCATCGTATCTGCAACGAACATATCTCTTACAAGCGAAACACCTTCGCCAAGTGGTATATTTTTCTTTGTTACCTCTGATCTTTTATTTTTATAAGCTTCAAATTTTGGTTTCAAAGCTTTTACAGTCGGTATCCACATAATAACATTGATATTATTTTCAGCAGCCCACTCAATCGATCTAATTCCATCAACTACTTGATGAATTGGAGGATGTGGCTGTTGATAAGGCTGCGGAACAACACTAATTTTTTTCATAGTACTGTCTTCCATATTCATAAATTCTTCACTAGGAGGACTCATATCATGCTGCCAGACATAATTTGGCGAAGGATAAGTATAAAATTCTCCTTGATGACTGAAAAATTTTTCACTCCATGCTTTTTTTAATACTTCTAAAGTTTCAGCAAATAATCTGAAATTTTTAGCCTGATCTTTTAAATCAGCCTCTTTGTTTAAATTTATTGCTTCTCTACCATAGATTCCTCTTGCTACACCTACCTCAACTCTTCCTTTTGAAAGTTGGTCTAATGTTGCAATATCTTCTGCTAATCTTATTGGATTATGGAAAGTAATAACGTTTGCAGCCTGACCTATTCTAATATTTTTCGTTCTAGCAGCTGCATCTGCACCCATCATCAATGGATTAGTACAAGTTTCCATTCCTTCATGATTGAAGTGATGCTCTGTAAACCAAATTGAATTCCATTTATTTTGATCACAGTATTCTGTGATTTCTTTAGTTTCATCTAACAACTGATGGTAAGGTTTGTGTGTCCAGTTTGTGGTATTACAAAAATAACCAAATTTCATAAAGCCTCCTTTAAAAGTTAATTTAAAGACGACCGATCCCACTTTCGTAAATCTATGAATTTATCGACGAGTTATGTATCGCTTTATTTTTAAACTTTATAATTACTAACGCTGATATTCAATAAATTTCTTTAAAGATTTATTAAGAAATTTCTCATAAATTTCACCATTATTTTTGAATTTACCTCCATTTAAAAATGATTGGTTCATTTTGAAATCATAGGAAGGTTCAAAGAAAAAAGGAACAGATAGTCTCTTACTTTTATTCCATAAAACTCTGTGATTTGTTGCTTTAAATTTACCTTTGCTTAGAAACTCTAATGCTCTTCCCGTATTTACTACTAAAGCATTTTTGTTGAATGGTACATCATACCATTTTTTGTTTATTCTATTTTGTACCTGCAATCCACCTTTTCTATCTTGATAGAGAACTGTAAATATTCCACTATCAACATGCGTTTCACACCCAAGAGCAACCCCATCTTGTTTTGATATTTCCACTGGTTTTGTTTGGTTAGGGTAATAATTAAATCTTAATGTACTTAATGTTTTTAATCTTGAAAAAGCTTTACCAGAAATATCAGGATTTTTTTTATTAAGTTTTATTACACTTTTAAACAATGTCTCACTCAATCTATAAAGGTTATCAAAATATTTATTTAAAATGCTTATTGAGCTTTTATTTAAACATTTCCCTAGATTAAGATGCTCTATGTATTGTTTGTTTAGATTTGAAGAATATTTTTTAGTTACCTTTAAATCACCTATATCTAAACCTTCTTTTCCATTTACATCATTAGGAAAATATCCTCTGTATAGATTTTTATTTTTTTTATTCCATTTTTTTGGTGATAATTTCCTCTTTTTGCTATCTGGTAAATTAAAAAATTTATTGCCAACTCCACATGTTTTTTTAATTACATTTAAATTAATTCCATGACCTGTAATTTGAAAAAAACCAACTTTTACACAAGCTTTTTCAATTTTTTTAATTGTTTTAAATGCTCTCTGAGTTTCAAAATTATTTTTAATAAGTGAGGATATATTGATGGTTGGTATATATGTTTTAGTCATCTTATTACTGGTGTTTCTGTTGCAATATATTGATCTCTAGCTTTTTCTCTAAAGTAAATATAAATTCCAGCAGCTATTATACACGCTACTCCAAAAAATGTTCTACCTGATGGAATTTCATTAAATAAAAAATATCCAGGAATCATAGACATTATAATTAATGAATATTCAAACAGAGAAACTACAGAAGGTGAAGCAACAATGTATGCTGAAAATATGCAAAGAAAAGCAATGGAGGCAACAAAACCAAAAAATAAGATAAATTTCCAAGTATATTCAATATTTGAAAACCATTCTCTAAAAATAAACTGCGTAGTCGGATCAAAGTCTGATTTATTTAATTGTCCATTTCCCATGAACAAATAAATCAGACCACATAAAATTAGGGCTATTAAATAAAAATAAAATAATTGAGTATTCACATCATCTTTATCTGAAGTATATTTAGTTATGGTCATTGATGCAGCATAAAAAAATGCACATAATACTGGAAGCAAACTTTTGTATTCAAAGTCAGAAAAGTTTGGGTCTAATACAATAAAAACTCCTATGAAACCAAATACAATTGCTGACCATCTTCTTATTCCAATAAATTCTTTCAAAAAAAATTTAGCAAAAATAGATACAAAAAAAGGACAAGAAAAAAATAAGGCATTTGCAGTTGCTAGTGGCATGTAAGTAAGAGAAATAAAGAAAGCTGAAAACGCTAAAAAGTGAAGAACCACTCTAATAATTGTCCAAACAGGATAGTAAGTTTTTAGTGAAACTTTCTGTTTTCTAAATTTTATGTAACTAAAAAGTAAAATAGCTGCAATGAAATATCTTCCAAAAAAAATTTCATAAAGAGAGGCTTTCTCAAAAATATATTTAATTAAAGAGTCCTGCATCGCAAATAAGGACATTGCAATGATTATTAAAATAATACCTTTAGAATTATTATCTTTTGTCATTTATCTAAGAGGTTTTTCTGTAGCTAAAGATTGGTTTTGTACTTTCTCACGCATAAAAATATAAACACCACTTGATACGATAATTAAAATTCCAATCACTGTATTTAATGAGGGTATTTCATCAAAATATAACCATCCTACAAGCGGTGACCAAAATAATATTGAATATTCGAAAGGTGAAACAACAGCTGGAGAAGCAATACTGTAAGCAGTAAATAAAAAAAGAAATGCAAGAGTTGCAGTTACTCCAGTTGCAGTCATTAATAGAATATTAGAGTTAAAATCAACAAACCATTCCCTGAATATAAATTGAGAAGCTGGATGATCCGAGACGTTATATTTACCATCACCAATTATAAAATAAAAAATTATACTTATAATTATTGCGCCAATATAAAATGTAAATGTTTGTGTATAAACACTATCCTTATCAGATGTTTTTTTTATTATTATCATAGATAATGAGTAACAAAGCGCACATAAAATAGGTAATAAGCTTAAATAGTTAAAATTACTAAAATCAGGATTTAATGTTACATAAACTCCAATAAATCCCACAACTACAGCAGACCATCTTCTCAATCCTATTTCTTCTTTTAAAAAAAAATGAGCGAATATTGTAATTAAAAATGGAGTAACAAAAAATAAAGCTGTTGCAGTACCAAGTGGTAATACAGTCAAAGAAACATAAAAAGAACTAAAACCAAAGAAAAAAAGAATTACTCTGGTAAAAGTTAAAAGAGGATATTGGCTTTTAAATACTATTGGTTTTTTTGTAATTATTAAAAATAATAAAATAAGCACAAAACTTACTACAGTTCTTATTAGGTAAATTTCATAAAGAGAAACAAAATTATAAATATGCTTCATAATTCCGTCCTGGACAGAAAAAACCATCATGGCTATCAATATGAAGACTATTCCTTTAGGATTATTGTTTTGAGTGCTCATTTACGCTCTATATCAAAAAAGAATATGTTTTTAAATTTATTAAATTTGTGTCATATTTAATTTATGATTTCAGAAGAAGATAAAATAATGATGGAAACCCTTTATTGGTGGGGTATTCCAACTTTATTTAGATGCAAAAATGATCCAGACCCTAAAAATTGTGATATTGCATTAGTCGGTGTTCCTCATAGCACAGGAAATGGTACCACTGAAAGAGATCAACACTTAGGTCCAAGAGCAGTTAGAAATATTTCTGCAATGCTTAGACGATCTCACTTTGATTACAAAATTGATCCTTGGAAGGAAAATAAAATTCACGACTTGGGAGATGTTCCATTTCCTGAAGCTAATGATAATGAAAAATGTATAGAAAGAATTTCAGCTTTTTATGATTATATAGAGCAAGCAGAAAAACCAGTTGTTTCAATTGGAGGAGATCACTCAGTAACAGGAGGAATTGTTCAAAGTTTAGCAAAAAAAAATTCAAAATTAACTAAAGGAAAAAAAATTACATTTCTTCATTTTGATGCCCACACAGATTGTTTTGAAAAATTAGATCATTTTTTAGGTGCAAAAAAATCAGCAGCACATTGGGCTTCTTATTTAGTCAAACAAGGAAATGTTGATCCACACACAAGTACTCAGATAGGTATAAGAGGAAATCCAAGAACATTAGATTGGTTACAAGCAAGTTATGATATTGGTTATCAAGTTATAACAATGGATGAATATAGAGAATGGGGCCATGAAAAATGTGTAAAAATGATTTTAGATAGATTAGGAGACAATCCAATTTATGTTACATTTGATTTAGACTGTTTAGATCCAACAGTTGCACCAGGGGTAGCAAATATTGAACCTGCATATAAAGGATTTAATATGGATGAGGCAAGAAAACTTATTCAATGTTTAAAAGGAAAAAATGTAATTGGTGGAGATGTAGCTTGTTTAATGCCAACAAAAGATAGTCCAAATCAAATCACAGCAATGGTTGCAGCTTCTATCATGTTTGAAATTGTTTGTTTAATTTCAGTTTATCGTAACAAGTAATATTAATTTAAAATAAATTCTGATGCTCTTTCAGCAATCATTAATGTTGGAGCATTCAGGTTTCCACTTGTAATTTCAGGCATTACAGATGCATCAACCACTCTTAAATTTTCAACACCATGAACTTTTAGTTTTTGGTCTACAACAGCCATATTATCTACACCCATTTTTAAAGTACAAGATGGGTGGTAAGCAGTTTCTGCTTTAGACCTAATGTATTCTTCAAATATCTCATTAGTTTGAGCATGTTCTCCTGGTCCAATTTCCTTTCCTGCAAAAGGCTTCAAAGATTTCTGTGCTAAAATTTTTCTCGCTACATGAATACATTCAATGGTTTGCTTTAAATCATCTTCATGTTCAAGATAATTAAATTGAATTTTTGGATAATCATAAGGGTTTGAGCTGTTTAAAGTTATATGACCTCTACTTTTTGGATGGTTGGGGCTAGCGTGTAATTGATAACCATGCCTATCTGGATCAACTAATCCATGATCAATCACGAAAGCAGGAAAAAAATGAAATTGAATATTTGGATACTCCCTTTCTGGAGATGATTTACAAAAACCTCCAGCTTCTAAAAAAGAGGTAGAGCAGGGACCACTTCTATTCAAAAACCATTGAATTCCAATTCTAACCATATTTAATTTATTTACGTATGAATATAAGGTATCTTTAGTTTTGCATTCTTGCTGAACATAAGTTTCTAAGTGATCTTGTAAGTTTTTTCCAACACCCTCTAAGTTATGAACAACACCAATTCCTTTATCTTTTAAGTGTTGGCTTGGACCAACTCCAGAAAGCATTAGTAATTGTGGTGAATTAATTGCACCCCCACTTAAAATTACTTCTTTATTTGCATAAATCTTTTCGATTTTATTTTTAATTTTTACTTCAATTCCAATTGCTTTTTTTCCATCAAAAATAATTCTTTCAACAAAAGCTTCTGTAAATACTTTTAAATTCTTTCTTTTTTTAGCAGGATTTAGATAATACTTAGATACACTTGCTCTTTCTCCCTTATGAATAGTAACATCATACATTCCAAAACCCTCTTGTTCTTTACCATTCATGTCGTTGTTTATTTTATAACCAGCCTCGCCAGCTGAGTCGACAAACGCTTTGAATAAAGGATTTTTATTTTTAGATTGGTTTACGGGCAATATTCCACTACCACCTCGATATTCATTTTCTCCCTCAGACCATGTTTCTATTTTTTTGAAGAAGGGAAGTACTTTTTCATACGACCAATCATCTAATCCAAAAGATGCCCATCTTTGGTAATCATTTGGGTTTCCTCTTACAAATACCATTCCATTATGAGCAGAACATCCACCAATCATTTTTCCTCTTGGACAAAATAATCTTCTATTATGTAAATGAGGTTCTGGTTCTGAATAATATTTGTAATTATATTTTGGATCATGCATAGTATATAAAATCGCAAGTGGCATGTTAACTTTCCAAATATCACTCGGTTTCCCAGCTTCAAATATTGCAACATTGTTTTGATTATTTTCTGACAATCGGTTTGCAAGTACACAGCCTGCACTTCCAGCACCAATTATTAAATAATCGAAATTCATATAAGTTTGGAACTTAACAACTTTTCATAGTCATGAATAGATTTCATTTTAATGTCAGTTCTTTTAGCAGCTTCATCAAATTTTCGAAGAAGAATTGATGGCTTAAAGTAAGATTTATTTTCAAATTCTTTACTCTCTTTAGCATTTAGAACTCCTCCTTGTAACTTAAGGCTAATTTTTGACGCATCTGATAAAAAATCAAAATATTTTTTGTCTCTAGCTAAATAACGTTTAGCTAAAACATGGTATTTAATTGGCTTAACAATTTTTTGTCCAAAAAATTTTTTTAGATATTGATATCCAATATTTTCATGCTCTCCGTCTAATTTATTTTTAACCAATTCATCAGGATCTTCTAAAAGAAAATGACCATAATCATGCAGCAAACATGCACAAATTAAATCATCACTACATTTAGCTTTTTCAGCAAGCATAGCAGATTGAATCATATGTTCCGACATAGTCACTTTTTCGCCAATGTACAAAGATTTGTTATTTATAAAATTTGAAATGATTTTATAAATTATTTTCATTTATTATTGTGGATGATCCCCTTCAATAGCAATACGATCCATTATTCTTTCAAAACCAAGTCCTTTATTTGGATAAAAATCAGCAATCGCATAGTGTTGAACGCTTCTATTATCCCAGATCGCAATAGCATTTTCTGTCCATTTAAATCTACAAGTAAGATCTAATCTTGCTTGATGTTCAAATAAATAATTTAATATCTCATCACTTTCTTTTTTATCCATTCCAACTATTTCTTTTGTATAGGTCCAGTTAACAAAAAGAATTTTTTTACCTGTTTCTGGATGAGTTCTTAAGATTGGATGAGTATTTGAGTATTCATTCATGTTGCCATTGCTCTCCATTGCTTTATATTTATCAAGGAAAAATCCTCCACCTCTTGATGAATGAACCGCTTTTTTATCTTTAATTTTATTTTTTATTTCATCATCTAATGTTTCCCATGCAAGTTCCATATTAGAAAATACAGTATCCCCTCCAACTGGAGGAATTTTAATTGATTTTAAAACAACTGCCTTTGTTGGTTTTTTATTGTAACTAACATCTGAATGCCAACCTTCTCCCCATTGTGTTTTTTCATCAGGTTTTTTAATTATTCTTACAATTTCAGGGAATTCACTTCGGCCTTTAACATATGCATGAGTTTCTAATGGGCCAAACTTTGCAGCTAATGCAATATGCTGTTCTGTTGTCAAAGGTTGATCTCTAAAGAAGATTACTTTGTGTTCTAACAATAAATCATTTATTTTCTTAAAATTTTCATCTGAAACATCAGTTAGATTAATTCCATTTATTTCTGCACCTAATGCCCCTGATAATAATTTTACATCAATCATTTTTTAAGTTTTCCTGTAATCATTAAATTGTTAGAATTAAATTCATTTTTATTTTCATTTATGAAGCCATCCATAATTTTAATTTTTTCATCTTCAAATTCTGTAACTTTTCTTTTACCAAGGTCAATATAAAGTGATAACATTTCAATAGTTGCTGATAATTTTTTTGATGATTTTTCAATCATTTCCATCTTGAAATGTAATCTCTTTCTATCATGATCAAAAAAGGTTAAAACAATTTCAACCTCATCTCCCTCTTTAACTTCTCCATCATATGTAGTTCGGGTTTCAACAACCATGGTACTCCTCTGAGTATCCTTTGCAGATTTTTCACCCATCTTAAATTTTTCTAGAATTATCTCCCAAGTCTGATCAAAAACTAAGACATAGTAAGCCATGTTCATATGATTATTATAATCAGTCCATTCTTTTTTGATTGTTTGGTTTGTTATGTGAAATGGCATTTTTTTATTTCCTCGTCCTTTTTATAATAGTATAAATCTTACTTAAAATGAACAACAAGGTATTCATATCATGTGCTGTGACTGGGTCAGGAGACACAGCAAGTAAGCATCCAGATTTACCAAAAACACCAGAACAAATTGCTACAGCATCAATTGAAGCTGCAAAAGCCGGAGCTGCTATTGCTCATATTCATGTCAGAGAGGAAGATGGAACTCCGAGTAGAAGACTAGAGTTATATAAAGAGGTAATCGACAGAGTTAGATCAAGTGACACAGATGTAATATTAAATCTAACAACAGGTATGGGGGGCGACCTTGACATTGGACAAGGTAAAAATCCTTTAGACTTTGGTCCCATGACTGATATGGCAAATGTAATGGAAAGAATTGCGAATGCTGAACAATTTCTCCCAGAAATTTGTACTCTGGATGCAGGTACTTTAAATTTTGGTGATAGCTCAGTAATTACAGTTAATACTCCAAATGATTTAAGAAAAGCAGCAAAGAAATTAAAAGAGATACAAGTTAAGCCAGAAATAGAAGCTTTTGATTTAGGAAACATGTGGTTTGGTGCACAATTATACAAAGAAGGGTTGTTAAGTGATCCACCAATGTTCCAAATGTGTTTAGGAATTCCATGGGGAGCACCTGCTACAACATTAGCTATGCAAGCCATGAAAGATATAATGCCTAAAGAAGGAATTTGGTCAGGGTTTGCAATTTCAAAAAATGAAATGCCATTTGTTGCTCAAACTGTTTTGATGGGAGGTAACCCAAGAGTTGGTTTAGAGGATAATTTATATTTATCTAAAGGTAAATTAGCTACTAACGCTCAATTAGTAGAAAAAGCAGTAAGAATTATAGATGAGCTCGGATACAGCCCAATGACACCAGCAGAAACTAGAGAAAAATTAAAACTTGTTAAACACAAGTAATGTCATCAATTAAAAAAGTTGCAATAATCGGAACTGGGGTAATAGGAGCAGGGTGGATTATACGTTGTTTGGCTCATAACAAAATAATATATGCATTTGATAAAGACCTTAAGTTAAAAAAAAATTTAATATCTGAAATTAAAAGAACCTGGCCGTATGTAAAAAAACTATTTAATAAAAAAAAATTAAATCTAAACAATTTTCATTTTTTTACCTCAATAGAACAAACATTAAAAGATGCAGATTTTATTCAGGAATGTGCAACTGAAAACTATTCCTTAAAAACTAAATTGATGAGCACTATTGGGAAATATGCAAAGTCTAATTCAATAATTGCTTCAAGCTCATCGGGATTGTTGCCAACGAGAATTTATTCAAAATGTAAAAATCCAGAAAGGGGAATAATTGGACATCCATTTAATCCTGTCTACTTATTACCTGCCGTAGAAATTGTTCCTGGTAAGAGAACCTCAAACAAAAATTTAAATTTAGCAAAAAAATTTTACAAATCAATTTCTATGAATCCAATAATGGTTAAAAATGAACTACCTGGATATTTGTCAGACAGATTGCAAGAAGCGTTATGGAGAGAAGGGCTACATATTATAAATGAAGGTTATGCAACGACAGAGGAATTGGATAGAGCAATTGAAGACGGTCCAGGATTAAGATGGTCTCTGATGGGTACCTTTTTGACTTTTCATCTTGCTGGAGGAAAAACCGGAATGAAACACATGTTAGAACAATTTGGTCCAGCTTTAAAATTACCATGGACCAAATTAAAAGCTCCAAAGCTATCAAAAAAATTATCTTCAAGACTTATTTCAGGAACAGCAAAGCAAGCTAAAGGCAAATCAGTTGTAATGATATCTAATATAAGAGACCAGTATTTAGTTGATATTCAAAAGTTAAGAAAGAAATACGAAAAAAAATTAAGGTAAATTAATCGTTTCTTTCAGTGTGACCATCTACAGAAATTACTTGTCCTGAAACCTTACTTGAGTCATCTGAAATTAAAAAAGCACACATCTTTCCAATATCGTCTTCAAGTATCCACTTTTTCATAGAACTCATTGAAATAAAATCCTTCTCAATTTTTTTTGATGAAACTTTTGTAAATTTTGCTTTATCCCTTATCACTCTTTTCATTCTTTCACCTTTTATTGATCCAGGGCATACAGCATTAACTCTTATATTGAATTTACCTAGTTCCATTGCCAAAGTTTTGGTAACTCCAATGATTGCCCATTTACTTGCCGCATAAGGAGATCTTAAAGGAAAACCTAATATGCCAGCAGTTGATGAAATATTTATTATGGATCCATTTTTAGACTTTTTTATCAAAGGTATAGCCTTCTTAGTAAAATAAAAATGACTATTAACATCTACTTGAATAGTTCTTTCCCAGTCTTTAGACTTTAGTTTTTCTAGCGATCCAGTTGGTCCAGCAACACCAACATTATTAATCAAAGCATCAATTTTTTTTGTTTTTTTAATTATTTTCTTAAAAAAATCTAACACTTGGCTTTCGTCAGAAGCATCGCAATTATATTTAAATAGCCTCTTATTTATAAGAGGATGTTTGTTTAACTTATTTAGGGATTTATTATCAATATCGCAGAGATAGACGTATGCTCCACGAGAAAGACAAACCTTAGCTGTTGCCAAACCTATCCCAGATGCTCCAGCAGAAATTATTATTTTTTTATTCTTTAATGATTGGTTAACCATTAATTAAGATTTTGTTAATGAAGTCTGTAATTCTTTATTTGATATGTAGCCTTTAACATTTCCAGTTTTGTCAACAACCTCACAGTTTGAATTTGAACAAACTATTTGTGGTAAAAACTCCTCTATAAACTGATCTTCGTTAACTTTAATTAAGTTTGATTTATCTATATCGTTAGCTTCATTAACATTTTTCATTATAATTTTGGCTTTAATTACTTTTGCTCTATTAACGTCTTTAACAAATGCTTTAACATAATCATCAGCTGGATTCATTATAATATCTACTGGTGTTCCAACTTGAACTAGTTTACCAGCATTTAAAATTCCAATATGATCTCCAAGTCTTAAAGATTCGTCTAGATCGTGAGTAATAAATACGATTGTTTTCTTTAATTCTGATTGAAGATCTAATAGTTGTTTTTGCATGTCACTTCTTATTAAAGGATCCAAAGCACTAAACGCTTCATCCATTAACATAATATCACTATCAGTAGCAAGCGCTCTTGCTAAACCAACCCTTTGTTGCATTCCTCCAGATAATTGATTTGGGAATTGATTTTCAAAACCTGTTAAACCAACAGCGTCAATTTTTTCCATCGCTACACTATATCTTTCCTCTTCTGCTTTACCTTGCATTTCCAATCCATAGCCTACGTTTTGTAAAACAGTTTTATGTGGGAACAAACCAAATCTTTGAAACACCATGCTCATTTTATGTCTTCTAAAATCAATTAATTGCTCTTTATTTAATGACATTACATTTGTACCCTCTACTAAAATTTCTCCATCAGTTGGGTCAATTAATCTGTTTAAATGTCTAATTAGAGTTGATTTTCCAGATCCAGACAAACCCATACAAACAAAAGTTTCACCTTCTTCAATCTTTAATGAAACATTATCAAGACCAACTGTATGACCAGTTTGTTCTAAAACTTCTTCTTTGTTCGCTCCATCCTTTACCATTGGCATTACAGATTGTGGATTACTACCGAAGATTTTATAAACATTATTAATCTCAATTTTAGACATTATTTACCTTTCTTTGTATTTGGCGCTGTTCTCTCTTGTAAAGTTTCTCCGTAAGATTGAGTTATCCTATCTAAAACTATTGCCAAAAGCACAATTGCAATCCCTGCTTCAGCTGCTCTTCCAACATTTAATTGTTGGAGACCTAGTAAAACTTCATCTCCAAGACCTCTGGTACCTATCATCGAAGCGATAACAACCATAGCTAATGCCATCATTGTACACTGATTAATTCCCTGCATAATATTCGGCAGAGCTAATGGCATTTGTACCCCCCATAGTTTTTGTTTTTTGCTTGCTCCAAATGCATCTGCAGCTTCAATAACCTCAGTATCTACCAATCTTATACCTAAATCGGTAAGTCTTACTAATGGAGGTACTGCATATATAAATGTAGCTATAATTGCTGGAACTGCACCTAAGCCAAATAACATAATACCTGGAATTAAATAACAAAAACTAGGAATAGTTTGCATTAAATCTAAAACTGGCAATATCACGTTTCTTGTTCTTGCACTTCTCGCCATCGCTATTCCCAACGGAATTCCTGCAACCACACAAAGAAATATTCCAATTAACATTATTGCAGTTGTTTCAATTGCTTTTTGCCAAAATATTGGATGAAGAAAACCTATAAAAAAAGTACAAAATCCTACAAATACAGTTGTTCCAATTTTTCTACCACTTGCAAAATAAGTTAGAACTACAACACCTAGTATTACCAATGGCCATGGTGCTTGAATTAAAAAGTTTTTCACAAGCATCAACATATACAGAAGAACATTATTGATAGCTTCAAATATGTATCCATACTTTTCATTAAGTGTTTTGAAACCAGAATTGATCCAATTCATTAATGGTAAATCTAACCATTTTGGCCACTTACCTCCTAACCAAGAAAAATCATTTAATAATTCTCCAATATTTTCTGGTTTTCTTTTTGATTGAGAATAACTAGTAACTAATAACCAAACAAAAACAACTAACAAACCAATATTAAAAAATATTTTTTTATTTTTCTTTAATGTTTCCATATTTTATTTTTTACTTAAAGAAAGAGCCCCATAGGGGGGCTCTCTCTTAATATATTTTTAGTGATTATAATGCTGCTGAAACTTTTTTAGCAACATCAGCTGGTACCCAGTCTTTCCACATAGTTTCTGTTTTTAAGAACTCTATTGCAGTAGCTTCCATATCACCACCTGACTCATCTTCATAGAACGCTAACATTTTGTTAACAGTAGCAGTTGGAATTGTATATTTTCCAATAAACTCATTTTCTTTTGGATGAGCTTTTGCCCAAGTTGCAAGAACTGACTTAGTTAAAGCCATATCTCTGTACTCACTTGCGCAAGAAGGTTTATAAGCATCAGGGCCATTCGCTTTAATATCCTCTACAACCGCAGACATTGCATCCCAGCATGCTTGATCAAATTTAGGTTCCTTTAATCTTACAAGATCAACTTTGCCCATTAAACCAGTTGGTGCCCAGTAATATGTAAAAATAGGTTTTTTCTTAGCAAACGCACCTGCTATAGCAGCATCTAATGCTCCACCAGAACCCGGATCAAAATTTGTATAGTATTTATCTAAACCATACTCTTTTTGTTTTACTAAGTTTACAGTGTAACAAGTCCAACCTGATATACAGCTTGTCATTCTTCCTTTTGAAGGATCTTCTGGATCTTTAAATAGCGCAGCTATTTTTGGATCTTTCATATCTTCTACTGATTTTAAATTGTACTTATCAGCTGTTGCTTTATCCACATAGAATGCTTGCTGAGAGTCTGGTGTGTTTGTTCCCATATGGATAATTGTACCTGCCTCTTCGTGAGGTTTGTAATTACCAATGATGTTGTCGTACCAAACTTCAGTTATAACATCTAATTGACCGTCGTAGTGAGCAGCCATAATTGGAGTCGTACTACCTTTAGTTACAGAAACTTCACAACCATACCCTTTTTCAAGAATGAAGGTAGTTATTGCTGTGTGAATATTAGCACTACTCCAGTCAAAATCTCCCAATCTAGCCTTACAATCACTTGCATTAGCATTACCAACAACTAAAGATGATAGAAGGAAAATCGAGATAGTTAATCTTTTTAAAAACTTCATTAAATTATCTCCTTAAGGTTAAGTTTTAATTCAAAGATTTAATAATGAATAAAGAAAAAAAACAAGCCTTGAATCTATAATACAACCCATAATTGAGTTGATTTGGATATCCATTTATATAAAGATTAAGTGTGAGTGCAATTTCTAAACTTGAAAAAAATTCTACTTATTTAAAAGTTATTTGGAGTGATGGCGAAGAAAGCAAATTCAATTATCTTTGGTTGAGAGATAATTGTCCAACTGCTCATGATAAAGACTCAAGACATCGAATGTTTAATATCTTGAATGTATCACAAAATATTAATCCAAAAAAATATTCTCTAAGTGCAGACGGAAAATTAGAGATTGAATGGAGTGAAGGAGATCATACAAGTTATTATGACCCTAAATGGCTAAGAGAAAATTGTTATACTTTAAAACACAAACAAAAGTATATTTCTCCCTATAAACTTTGGGACAGTTCACTTGAAAAAAATTTAGAGTCTATTCAAATCGATCATGACGAAATTATAAGTTCTGATGAGGGATTAATTAAATGGTTGGAACTTTTGCATCATACAGGAATAGCTATTGTAAAGAATTCACCAGTTGAAAAAAATTCAGGATTAAATGTATTAAACCGAATAAGTCATACTCGTGAAACATTTTTTAAAACACCTTTTGAAGTAATTAACATTCCAAAACCAAATAATTCGGCCTACACAGCTCATGCATTGAGAAATCATATGGATTTACCTTGGTTTGAAAATCCTCCAGGATATCAATTTCTACATTGTTTAATAAATTCAGCGAAGGGTGGCGACTCATCAGCTGTAGATGCTTTTGCAGTGGCAGACTTTTTAAGAAAAAATGAAAAAGAGACTTTTGATATTTTAGTTAATACTCCACTGAAATTCAGAGATAAAGATTACACCCAAGAAGCAATTAGAAGTGTTCATGGAACAGCAATCTCACTTACAAAAGATGGAGATTATAATGATATTCGTTACAGTATTGCAACTTTAGATGCACTAGATTGTCATCCAGATGTAATGGACTCAGTTTATAAAGCACATCATCGATTTGGTAATCTATTACATGACAGTAAATTTCAAATTAATTTTAGATTAGAACCAGGTGATATTTTTTCATTTAATAACAGAAGACTTCTTCATGGCAGAACAGAATTTGATCCAAACTCAGGACACAGGCACCTTCAAGGTTATTATATGGATAGGGACGAAATAATTGGAAGATTAAATTATCTTAAGCAACAATTATAAGTTTTCGAATATAAGATTATTTTTTTTATATTTTTTGAATTCAGAATTATTTTTAATTGTATAAAAATATTTTTTAATCTTTAGTTCCCGAATTTTTTTATTTTTGATGTATGATTTATCAAGAATTAAGCAATCTATATTTTTAATTATTGATTTTTTTACTATTGATTTCACAGTGGTTGGTGGTGAAAAAGATAAACCCACTTTTGTTTTCTTATTTAGTTTTATAAGATTAAAAATATTTTGATGTTTAAACGAAATAAATACACATTTTGAATATTTAGATGTTTCATTAATTAGTTTTTTAAGCAATTTTGTTGAAAATTTGGGCTTAATTTCAATAAATAAATAGAATTTATTTTTTGATATCTTTAATAAATCTTGGAGTAGGGGAATTGGTTTATTTTGTTTGAGACTTATTTCTTTTAACTTTTGATAATTTAAGTTCCTAACACTTTGTTTTTTTTTGAAAATCCTTGTTAAAGTAAAGTCGTGATAACAGACAAATTTATTATCTTTAGTTGCGTGTATATCGGTTTCTATTCCAAATCCTTTTTTAAATGATTGTTTAAATGAATTTAAAAGGTTTTCTTTATATTTTTTGTTTACAATCCCACGATGGATTAAATGCATAAATTTTTATTTCCATCCGGTAACAGTTTTAACTTCTAGATACTCATCAAGACCCCAAACACCGCCCTCTCTACCATTTCCTGATTGTCTGTACCCTCCAAAAGGGGTTCCAGCATCAGCTGCATTGCCATTAATATAAACACAACCAGATCTTAATTTTTTAGCAACTCTATGTGCTTTTTCTATATCTTCTGTCTGTAAATAATTCCCCAAACCATAACAAGTATCATTAACAATGTTTACTGCTTCATCTTCGGTTTCAAACGGAATAATAGAAAGGACAGGACCAAAGATTTCTTCTTTAGCTATTCTCATGTCGTTTGTAACATTTGTAAAAATCGTTGGTTTTATAAAATAACCTTTATTTAATCCGTTAGGTAAATCTGGACCACCGGCTGCTAACGTTGCACCTTCGGAAATTCCGCTTTCAATTAAGTTGATGATCTTGTCATATTGAGTTTTAGATATTACAGGTCCTATGTGATCCCCTTTCTTTGAGGCTTGATCTACATTAATTTTATTTGCTTCATCAACTGCTTCCTCAACTGCTCTTTTGTAAATAGATTTTTCAACTAACATTCTTGTTGGTGCATCACAAGATTGACCAGAATTACTCATAACATTTCTTATGCCATCTCGAACAGCATTTTTGTAACTATCTGCGAAAACTATGTTTCCACCTTTGCCTCCAAGTTCTAAACAAACTCTTTTAATTGTTTCTGCTGCATTTTTTGAAATAAGTCTTCCAGCACGAGTTGATCCTGTAAAAGAAACCATATCAATATCAGGATGACTTGATATTTGTGTTCCAACACCTGCGCCATCACCATTTACTAAATTAAACACACCATCAGGAAATCCAACTTCATCAATCATTTCAGCAAACAACATCCCAGAGATAGGAGCTATTTCAGATGGTTTAAGTATCATCGTACACCCAGTTGCAAATGCAGGTACTACCTTAAGAGCTATTTGGTTTATAGGCCAATTCCATGGAGTAATTAATCCACATACTCCAATTGGTTCATAACAAATATGGTTGTTTGATTTTTGATCAAAGTGTTCATCAAAATTAAACTCTTTTAATCTTAAAATAAAATCTTCTAAATGTGCTTGTCCTGATCCAGTTTGAACATCAGTAGCCCAATCCATTGGAGCTCCCATTTCTAGCGAAATAGCTTCTGCCATTTCTCCAAATCTTTTTTTATAAACTACTAATAATTTTTCCAGCAAATCCAATCTTTCTTCTTTGCTAGTTTCTTTCCAGGTTTCAAATGCAGTTTTTGCAGCTTTAACTGCGTTATCAGTGTCTTTTTTTGAACCTAATGAAATAATTGCACAAGGATCTTCATTACAAGGATTGATTACCTCAAAATCATTTTTTTTTACTGGGTCAACCCATTTACCGTTTATGTAAAATTTTCTTTTATCTAACATTTTTTAATCTTAACATATTAATTAAATTTCATACCCTTTTTCTTCTGGTTCATTATCCACAAGCTCATCAGGAAAACCTTTGGCTCTAAAATCAATTTTATTTAAATCTTCCATTCTTTTTACAATCATTGATGACCATGCTCTTGAACCATATTTTTTTTGTCCATCTTTAAATATTTCAACCATCTTTGGAGAAATTTCTAAAGGAGCATTTAATTTCTTTGCTAGATTATCGAATAACCCAGTATCTTTTAGAACAAGATCCATTGTGAAATTAATATTATAAGAACCATTTAAAATAACCTGACTTTCTGTTTCATGAACAAATGAGTTCCCAGATGAAACTGCAATACCCTTAAATGTTTTAGCAAGATCTAAATTTGATTTTTTTGCAACTGTCCACGCTTCCCCTAAAGCTACTAAATGAACTGATGCTAAATAATTTGTTATGACTTTAAGAACTGAAGCACTACCTAGTTCACCAGTATGTAATACTTTTCTACCCATTACAGTTAAGGCTGGTAAAATTTTTTCAAAAGCTTTTCTGTCTCCTCCTACAAATATAGCAATATTACCTGTGGCCGCTCTATGACATCCTCCACTAACTGGACCATCTAGTGGAATAGCTTTTTTTGATATCACCTTTTTTCCAAGTCTTTTAACTTCATCTTCATCTGTTGTACTCATTTCTAACCAAATCTTATTTTCTGATAAACCATTTAGAATTCCATCTTCATTTTCCATAACCTCTGCAGAAACTTCAGGTGAAGGAAGTGAAGTAATAATTAGATCAGTTTGTTCTGCCAATTCTTTAGGAGAATTTGCAACCTTAGCACCTAGCTTTTTAAATTCATTGATTAAACTTTCATCTATTTCTCTAACAGTAACATCAAAATTATTTCTTATTAAACTTCCAGCTAGTTTACCGCCTACATTCCCTAAACCAATAAAACCTATTTTCATTTTATTTCCTCTTCTTTATTATTTTTTGTAAATACAATTAAAATCACACCTACTATTATTATTGCACCACCTATAAATAATTCTGGAGTTGGTTTTTCTCCTAAAAGAAAAATTGCAGCCAACAATCCTGTTGGTGGAATCCCCATAGTAACAATAGGAAGAACTTTATAAAGTGGGTTGTTTTTTAAAACATAATAGAAACAACCGTAAGTTATTGGTTGCATGATGAAACCAATATAAATTGCTATGATCCAGTGATCAACTTTGGCATTCGTTAAATAATTAATTGTATTTCCATCTATTATTGATGAAAGCATTACTAAAATTGGTCCAGAGAATAATGCCAACCATGCAACTAAAGCTAAAGGATTTATTTCTTTACTTAAAGGTTTAACCATAACTTGTCCAAGAGCCCATACGGCAGAGCCTAAAATCGTAAGTCCAATTCCAATAAATTTTCCATCCAAGTTAGGAGAACCAGTTAAAATATAAACACCTACAAAGGCGATTGTTATTCCTATCAAAGCTCTAATAGTTGGTTTTTCTCTCAATATGAAGTAGGCAAAAATAACTCCAAACGGAACTTCTGTTTGGACCAAAAGAACAGCAGCAGATGCATCAATCAGGTCTAATCCAGTATAAGTAATACTATATTGCAAAGTGTTAGCCACTAATGATGCAGCAAATATTCTTTTTAAATATCCTTTTGGTATTGGAAACCACCAAATTAATAATGATGCAGCAAATGTAAATCTTATGCCCATTAAAAGTATAGGCGGGAAAGATTCAAAAGCAGGTTTTGCAATTACAAAACCGAAGCCTAAAAATATAGGCACCAAGGAGGCTACAAAAGTATCTTTTATATTCATGCCTATTTTAATATTAATGATTATTAAAGAACTTGTGATATATTCACTTTTTAAAATATGAATTCAACAAAAATAGATCCAAAGTTTATTGGCCAAGCCAATCCAAGAGTTGGCTTAATTGCTCTTGCAAGTGACTTTATGATTGAAAAAGATTTCATTAATGTGATTAAAAATAGAAAAATTGATTTCTTTGTAAATCGTATTGAGTGCTACAACCCTCTCACGAAAGAAAACCTCATTAAAATGTCTAATAAAATCACCGAGGTTACAAAAGATATTCTGCCAGATCAAGATTTGGATTGTGTAGTTTATGGATGTACTTCGGGGACTATTGCAGCTGGTCATGGCTCAATAGAAAAAAAAGTCAAAGTCGCAAAGCCTATGGCAGAAGTTTCAACTCCTAGCACCGCAGCTATTAAAGCTTTAAAGAAATTAAATATTGAGAAAGTTTCAATTTTTACACCATATAGCAAAAAATTAAATGATGATGTTTTAGATTATTTTAAAAGCGAAGGTTTTGAAGTTACTTCAAATTCATATTTTGATATTCAAGATGATTATGACATTGGAAAAGTCGATCAAAATTATTTATATGAAGTATTATCAAAAATAGACTTGAATGGAGCAGATGCTTTATTTGTTTCATGCACTGCTTTACCAGTTCTAGAAATTATTGATAAATTAGAAAAAAAATTAAATACAATAGTTTTATCTAGTAATCAGGCTTTAATTTGGGATACCCTTGTAAAAATTAAAAAAAATAATTCAGTTGAAGGGTTTGGAAAATTATTCCAAGTAAATTGATGTCATTTAGTAAAGAAGAATACAAACAAAGATTAAAAAAAGTTCAAAAAATGATGCAGGAAAAAGGCATCGAACTTTTAATTTCACATGATACTAATAATATGAATTATTTAACAGGTTATGATGCCTGGTCCTTTTATTATGCTCAATGTGCTATTATTCATATAGATGCGGATGAACCTTTATGTTTTGTAAGAGCACAGGATGCTGGTGGTGCGTATATTACAACTTACTTAAAAAAAGAAAGTGTTATTGTTTACGATGAAAATTACATTCATAAATGGCCGAAACATCCTTATGATTATTTAGTTGAAATAATTAAAGAGAGAAAGTGGGACAAACTAAATATAGGTGTTGAAATGGATGCCCATTATTTTACTGCATTCTGTTATGAAAAAATTATACAGGGATTACCAAACGCACAAATAAAGGATAGTGATCGTTTAGTTAATTGGGCAAGGTTGGTTAAATCTGATGCTGAAATTAGTTTTATGAAATCTGCTGCAAAAATATCAGAAAAAGGAATGAAAACTGCAATGGAAGTAATTAAACCAGGTGTTAGACAGTGTGATGCTGTAGGTGAAATTCAAAAAACATTATTTTATGGTACAGAGGAATTTGGTGGAGAATATTCTAGCATTGCAACTTTACTTCCTACAGGAAAAGGAACTTCAGCTTCACATTTAACAGCAACTCAAGACAAATTTGTAGAAGGAGAGGCTACAATTATTGAATTATCTGGTGTTTATAAGAGATATCATGCTCCAATGGCTAGAACAGTTCTGCTAGGAAAACCTAATCAATTAAAGATTGATACAATGAATAAAACTATCGAAGCACTGAATGCTGGAATTAGTGCAATCAAACCTGGAAATACAGCAGATGATGTGGCCCAAGCTTTTTGGAAAATTCTAGATAAGTATGGAATAGAAAAAAAATCTAGAACAGGCTATTCGATTGGAATTGGTTATCCTCCTGATTGGGGCGAGCATACACTCAATATTTATAAAGGAGACATGACGGTTCTTGAGCCCAATGTTTGTTTTCATATGATAGCTGTAATGCAGTTTGGAGACTGGGGGGTTGAAGCTTCAGAGGCTATTAGAGTTACTGAGAATGGATCAGAATTATTTTGCAATTTTCCAAAAGAGCTTCATATAAAGAGTTAATTAGCTATTGAAATCCATTAACACAAATGTTTTATATTCACCTTTATGTCTAAAAATCCAGAATTTGTAAAATTTGATAAAGTAGATAAAAGTTATGATGGAAAAGTTCTTGTCGTTAAAGATCTCCAGCTAGATATTGCAGAAGGTGAATTCATAACGATGCTCGGGCCATCTGGCTCAGGTAAAACCACATGCTTAATGATGTTAGCTGGTTTCGAAACACCTACTCATGGTGAAATATTATTAGATGGAAATATAATTTCAAACATTCCTCCCCATAAAAGAGGTATTGGTATGGTATTTCAAAACTATGCATTGTTCCCTCATATGACTGTTTATGAAAACTTAGCTTTTCCATTAAGAGTAAGAAAAGTTGAAAAAGATGAAATAGATAAAAAAGTTGATAAAGCATTATCGATGGTTTCATTGAGTGGATTTGAAACTAGAATGCCAGCTCAACTTTCAGGCGGTCAGCAACAAAGGGTTGCAGTTGCAAGAGCTTTAGTGTTTGATCCAGCAGTCGTATTGATGGATGAACCTTTGGGAGCATTAGATAAAAATTTAAGAGAAAGCATGCAATATGAAATCAAACATATTCATGAAAGTATTGGTGTAACAGTTGTATATGTAACTCATGATCAAAGTGAGGCATTAACTATGTCAAATAGGATTGCAGTATTTAATGATGGAAAAGTTCAACAACTTTCAAATCCAGCAGAACTTTATGAGAAACCAGTAAATTCTTTTGTTGCTGAGTTTATTGGTGAAAATAATACATTTAATGGAGAGGTAGTTGATATTGCAAAAGATAAATGCAAAGTTAAATTAGCCAATTCAGAAATATTAGCTAATCCAATTTCTGTTAAGTCTAAAGGTGAAAAAACAACAGTCTCATTAAGACCCGAAAGAGCTCTAATAAATCCAATAGATAAAATGGATAATATGTTTACTGGAAAAATAGAAGAAGTAATTTATCATGGTGACCATACAAGAGTAAGATTAAATCTTTTGGGTAGTTCAGAATTTATCCTTAAAGTACCTAATAGTACGTCCAATTTAGAGCTAAAAGTCAGTCAAGATATAAATATTGGTTGGAACAGTACTGATGCAAGAGCATTAGATCCAAAATAATTTTCAATAAAAAAATTATATATATCAACGGCAAAATCAGCTGTTGACTTCAGTTTAGCTATTTGTTGTACTTTTAATTATATAAATTAATTTATATCAACGTTTAAACGGAGGAATAATGAGAAAAATAAGTAAGTTATTACTAGCTCTTTCTTTTGTTGTGTCTCTAACTTCTTCAGCCTTTGCTGTTACTGTAGCATCATGGGGTGGAGCATATACAGAGTCTCAAAAGCTAGGGTATGGTGATCCAACTGCTAAAGCACTAGGAATAGATATCAACTGGGTTGACTATTCTGGTGGTTTATCAGAAATCAAAGCACAAAAAGAAGCAGGTGCTATAACTTGGGATATTATAGACTTATTTGCATTCGACACTATTAACGGATGTGATGAAGGTTTATTTGTTAAATTTGATTTTGACAAAGACTTTCCAGCTGCACCAGACGGAACTCCTGCAAGTGAAGATTTCTTTACAGGAATGCCTAGTGAATGTGCTGTAGGTAATATTTTATATTCTTGGAACTATGCTTTTGATACAAGAGCATTTGGTGGTAAAGAGCCTAAGACAATTAAAGACTTCTTTAACACTAAAAGATTCCCAGGAAAAAGAGCAATCTACAATAGTGCTTTAACAAATTTAGAAATAGCATTAGCCGCTGACGGTGTAAAAATGGGTAAAGGTGGAGAGTTAATCTACAGAAAACTTGAAGCTGATGGTGGTATCGATAGAGCTATGAATAAAATTAAGAAACTTTGTACAGATCCAAACGGTGGATGTGTGTTCTGGTCTGCAGGTGCTCAACCACCTGAATTATTAGTTGCTGGTGAAGTTGTTATGGCAACTGGTTGGAACGGAAGATTCTTTAATGCTGAAATAGGTGAAGGTGCACCAATTAAACAAGTATGGGATGGTCAAGGTCTTGACTATGAGTATTTCGCACTTGTTAAAGGTGGTCCAGATGAAGCAAATGCTAAAAAAGCTTTAGCTATGATGACTAACACTGAAATGTTAGCTGGAAGTGCTAAGTACATTGCATATGCTCCTTGGAGAAAATCTTCTCTTGAAGTAATCAAAGCTGGTGAGCCATGGTACAAAGATGGTAAAACAGAGATGATGCCTCAAATGCCAACTGCTCCTGCAAACACTAAAAACTATTTCTTAGTAGACCCATTCTTCTGGGCTGATAACAATACTGAGATAAGTGAAAAGTGGGAAGCAATGAAAGCAGGCCTATAATTTCAGTTTTAAACACTGAATTTATATAATATATTTAGGGCGGTTATAACTAACCGCCCTATTTTTTTATGAGCTCTGAAACAAAACAAATTTTAACTACTGACGGAATACCATTAGAGGTCAGTTTAAAAAAAGCAGAAAAGAAGAACAAAATAAAAGCTTTTCTTCTTGTTGCTCCATTATTACTGTTTCTTATCATTACATATATTTTTCCTATTGTTGATATGTTTATGAGAAGCGTTGATGATAAAATGATTACTAATATGCTTCCCAAGACATTCAAAGCTATGGAAAAATGGGAGAATTTAGATGAGCTTCCACCGGAAGAGGTATTTTCTGCATTTTACTTTGATTTTAAATTATTAGTAAAAAAACAAGAACAAGGCAAGCTTGGTCAAAGATTAAATAAAGAAAAAAATGGCTTTAACTCAATAACTAAAAAACTTTTAAGACAAATTAAAAGAAAAAAAATAGATGAGAATGCAAATATTAAAGAGCAGTTAATGAAAGTTCATAAAAGATGGAGAAGTGTAGAATACTGGCAGGCAATTAAAAGGACAGCTCCTCCATATACGATGGCAAAATATTTAAAGGGAATGGATATGTATTTTGCTCCTGATGGAAGCATTGCTCAAGTAGATGAAGATAGAAGAATTCATAGAATTTTATGGCTTAGAACTTTGGAAATAGCCTTTTTTGTTACACTTTTTTGCTTTTTTATGGGGTATCCGATTGCTCATCTATTAGCAACACTTCCAATGAAATATAGCAATTTACTAATGATTTGTGTATTGCTTCCTTTCTGGACTTCTTTACTTGTTAGGACAGCAAGTTGGATGATTTTGCTACAGCAACAAGGCCTAGTAAATGATTTCTTTGTAATGATTGGTTTAGTATCAGACGATAATAGACCTGAGATGATGTATAACAAGGTTGGAACTTATGTCGCTATGACCCAGATATTGTTACCTTTTATGGTTCTTCCACTTTACAGTGTTATGAAAACTATATCTCCAAGTTTAATGAGAGCTGGAAAGTCTTTAGGTGGAACACCTTTTGTTGCTTTTTGGAAAGTTTATTTTCCATTGACAATACCAGGAATTGGAGCTGGATGTTTGTTGGTTTTCATTTTAGCAATAGGATATTATATTACTCCAGCTTTGGTGGGGGGCGCATCAGGAACTTTAATTAGCAATCAAATTGCATTTCATATGAAAACAACCCTCGACTGGAGTTTTGCTTCAGCAATGGGATTAATGCTTTTAACTGGAGTATTAGTTATTTATTGGATTTATAATAAATTAGTTGGAGTAGATAATATTAAATTAGGATAATATGGCATTACCAAGTTATACAGAGACAAGATATAGAGTTTGGCATTATATATACATTACTATTTGTGCTTTCATTTTTATCTTTTTAATTGCTCCTTTATTTGTAATTTTTCCACTGTCATTTAATGCGGAGGAATTTTTAGTGTTTTCTGAGGGTATGAAAAATCTAGACCCAGACGCATTCTCTCTAAGATGGTACAACGACATGATTTATGGAACAAAAAATCCTTGGGGGTTAGCTGCAAAAAATAGTTTTATAATTGCAATATTTGCTACTATTGGTTCCATAATTTTAGGTACACTAGCTGCTTTAGGATTAAGTAGTAGACATATGCCATACAAAGGTCTGATCATGGCAACTTTAATATCTCCCATGATTGTCCCTTTAATTATATCTGGTGTTGCAATTTTCTTTTTTATGGCAAAAGCTGGTTTGGCAGCGACACATACAGGAATAGTTTTGGCACATATAATTTTAGGAACACCATTTGTTGTGATCACTGTAACTGCTACACTTTCTGGGTTTGATCACAGTGTTACAAGAGCAGCTGCAAGTCTAGGTAGCAATCCAGTAAATACTTTTATGAAAATTACCCTTCCATTAATATTACCAGGTGTAATTTCTGGAGGGTTGTTTGCCTTTGTTACTTCTTTTGATGAAGTTGTGGTGGTACTGTTTTTAGCAGGCTTAGAAAACACTACTATTCCAATTCAAATGTGGACTGGATTAAGAGAACAATTGAGTCCCACAATTCTTGCTGTTGCCACATGTTTAATTATTTTATCTACTTTAATATTAATTAGTGCTGAATTATTAAGAAGAAGGTCAGAAAGATTAAGAGGAATAAATAGATAATTTACCAAAATAATTTATTCATATATAGAAGTTTTTATGGAAATAAAAAAAGTCGTTGTTATAGGCTCTGGTACTATGGGCAGCGGAATTGCTGCACATTTATGTAATGCAGGTGTTCCTGTTACCCTATTAGATTTGACTACTGAAATAAGTAAGAAAGCAAGAGAAAGAATACACAAATCTCGACCACCTTTGTTAATAGACAAAAGCACAATTAACAACATAAATGTTGGGAACATTGAGGAAAATTTTGATGTAGTAAAAGATGCAGATTGGGTTGTGGAGGCAGTAGTTGAAAGAATTGATATTAAACACAATATTTATGAGAAGATATTTAAGAACAGAAAAAGAGGTGCAATAGTTTCATCAAACACATCATCAATTCCAATTAAAGTTTTGTCAGAAAAACTAACTGATGAGGAAAAAAAAGATTTTTGTATTACTCACTTTTTTAATCCAGTTAGATACATGGGATTATTAGAAATTGTTAAAAATGAAAATAACAATTTGAATAAAATCAATTCATTAAAAAAATTTTGTGAAGTAGAGCTTGGTAAAGGAGCTATAATCTGTAACGATACCCCAGGATTTTTAGGTAATAGAATTGGTGTTTACGCAATGCAAGTTGCTATGACGGAGGCATTCAAAATGAAACTTTCAATAGAAGAAGCGGATGCAGTTTTTGGAAGACCAATGGGTATACCCAAAACAGGAGTTTTTGGATTGTATGACCTTATTGGAATTGATTTGATGGCCGATGTATTAAAGAGCTTTATAAAGGAACTTTCAGATAAAGATGAATTTCAAGTTGTTGCAAAAGAAATTCCATTAGTCAAAAAATTAATTGAGACAGGCTACACAGGTCGTAAAGGAAAAGGCGGCTTTTATAGAATGAATAAAAGTGGAGATCAAAAAATTTTAGAAGCAATAAATTTAGAAACAGGAGAGTATTCGGTAACAAAAAAAATAGATTTAGGAATTGAGACTGTTGATATTAGTAATTTAATTAATCGGAAAGATAAGTTTGGCGATTATGCCTGGATTGTAATTTCAAAAATAATTAAATATGCATCCTCACTTGTTCCAGGAATTACTAACAAGTTTAACGATATTGATGAAGCTATGAGACTAGGTTTTAATTGGGCGATGGGTCCATTTGAAATGCTGAGATCGATAGGTGTTAAAAATTTCTTTGAAAGAATTGATAGCTTTGAAAATAATAAATTTTTAGAAAATTTGTCAAAAACAAAAGATGAAAATTTCTATGGAGAAAGACAAATTTATACAGATATTCAAACTTTAGGAAAAATAAGACCATCAGCAATTAAACTGGATAAAAATAATTCAGCTGAAATTCATCGATTTAAAGATTTTAATATTGTTGAATTTACAACAAAAGCTTGTGCATTAGATTATGATTCAATGGATGCATTGAAAAACGCAACTGACAAACCTTTAATAATAATTAATGAAAGCATGCAATTTTCAGCAGGTGTTAATTTAAGTTATACTATGAATTTTGCTGACAAAGGAGATTTTAAATCAATTGAAAAATTCATTAAGTATTTTCAAGATACATGCAAAACTTTAAAATATTCTAAATACCCAGTTGTATCAGCTCCCTCTGGACTTACTCTTGGAGGAGGCTTTGAGGTTTTGGTTCAAAGTAATTTTGTCGCCTCGCACACAAATTTAGTTATTGGATTAGTTGAAACTATTGTTGGATTAGTTCCAGCAGGCGGAGGATGTAAAGAAATGTTGTGGAGATGGTCACAAACAGAGGAAGCAAAATCAGATCCAGATTATGCCCCACTAAAAGTTTTTGATATTATTGGTTATGCTAAAACAGCCACATCTCCAATTGAGGCTGAGCCATTAAAGTATTTAAGATCAGAGGACAGAAAAATAATGAACAGAAATAGTCTTTTTGAGGAAGCAAAAAATTTAATCGATCAAAATAAAGATTTTGTTCCTCCAGAAAAGTGCAAATTCAAACTTTCTGGAAAGCCATTGAAAGATAAAATGGTTAAGGTTTTAGAGAAATTATATAACGAAAAAATAATTTTAGATCATGGTATGCACGTTGGAATTGAGCTTGCAAATGTTTTAAGTGGTGGAGACACTACCATTGAAAAAGTATTGTCAGAGGATGATCTGTATAAACTAGAGCTAGATTCCTTTATGAGACTGATAGAAACAAAACAAACTCAAGAAAGAATTAAATATACATTATCGACAGGTAAACCTTTAGTTAATTAGAATTAAACATTCTAAAGGTTTTAATATAATCAGGTCTTAAAACATAAATTGCCTTATTTCCCGTTTTAATTTTAGTTAATATATCTAATCCATAAACTACTTTACCAATTGGAGTATACTCTCCTTGATAAATTGGAATTTCTTTTAATGTAATAAAGAATTCACTATCTTCTGTATCAAATTCAGTTGCTCTAGCAAAACCTACACTTCCCTCTGTAAATTTAAAATCATTGCTCAGTTCAGATTTTAACAATCCTAATCCAGACTTTCCACTACCAATTTTTGAATAATCTAAATTATTTATATTTCCATACTCGATATCTCCAGCTTGTACAAAAGTATTTTCTGAAACTTTATAAAAAGCGGAACCATCATACATTTTTTGTTTAATTAAAATTTTAAATCTTTCTACTGCTTTAGGAGAAATATCTGGATAAAGTTCAATTATTACATTTCCGCACTCAACATTCATTACTGCAATATTATTCGGTTCATTAAAATTAAGTTTACTTAAATTATTTTTTTCAACAAATAGACATTTATTTTTTAATAAAAAAAAGGATGTAAAAGCAAAAATTGAAAGACCGATCAAAAATATAAATAAAATTTTTTCTGATTTTGAAGCTTTAATAGTCTTGATCATAAAATATTTTTATCTATTTTAGCTAATTTTGATTTTATAAAATTCACTTTATTATTCAGAATTTTGTCACTATTAATTTTATCTTCAATTGTTTCTTTATCAGTCATTAAAAATGAAAAAATTTCTGCCATATCTTCAGAAGGGATAGATTTAGAATATTCTGTCAAAAAACCATTTGTTTTCTCATATAGATCTAAATTTAATCTTTCAGAACAAGTTGAACATTCAGCATAATTAAATGAAGTTAAATTAAAAGAAGAAAATTTTTCTTCATCAAAATATTCAATGTGAGTATTTTGAATCATATGAAAAATTTCATGGTGTATCATTCTTTCAAAATACTTTTTATTAAAATTTATATCTAAAATTAAGGTTCTATTTTTATTATCAGGTATTCCCCCAGTATTAATTTCGGAGATGAATAAATTTTCACAAAGTACAATATATTTTAATTTTATCTTGTTAAGAAAATTAGAGCTATATCGATTAAGATTTTTTTCAATCAAAGAAAATTTTGTATTTAAATTATTTATATTAACTTTGTCGCAAGCAATATTGTTATTTACACCAATTTTAAAATTACCTTTAGCACTTAAATAACGAATATTATTGTCGTTTTTTAATTTATAAATTTCTAAATTTGGAATTTTTATTAGATTATAAATTTCATCAGCATTTACATGTGAAATTTGAAAAATAAGAACAAATAAAAATAAAATTTTCATTAAATTATTATAGACGAATTAGATGAGATAATATTATCTTAGATTATTAAAAAATGAAAAAAGAAAGAAACAAAAATCCAATTCAACCAGTCAGCGGAACTAAAGTTCCAAGATTTGCTGGCCCTAGCACTTTTGCAAGACTTCCCGAACTAAGAGATGTAGAAAGTTGTGATGTTGCAATTGTTGGAATACCTTTTGATGCTGGTACAAGTTATCGACCTGGAGCAAGATTTGGTCCACAAAGTATCAGACAAGCCTCTAGACATTTAAGAACTAATTATCATCCAAATTATGATGTTGAGCCTTTCAAAATCCAACAAGTTGCTGATGCTGGTGATATCGCATGCAATCCATTTAGTATTGATGAAGCAATTAAACAAATAGAAGTAGGTGCAACAGATTTACTAAATAAGGTTGGAGGAATTATAAGTTTAGGTGGAGATCATACTATTGCAGTACCACTGTTAAGAGCAATCAATAAAAAAAATAAAGGCCCTGTATCTTTAGTTCATTTTGATGCCCACTTAGATACTTGGGACACATATTTTGGTGCGCCTTATACTCACGGAACTCCATTCAGAAGAGCAAGAGAGGAAGGACTATTTTTAGATGATGCTTCTATGCATGTTGGAATTCGAGGCCCACTGTATAGTAGAGATGACATTAAAAATGATGAAAGTTTTGGATTTAAAATAATTCATTGTGATGAGTTTCAAACAGAAGGAACCGATAAAATAGCAGAAAGAATAAGAAAAAGAGTTGGAGATAATCCTCTATACTTATCAATTGATATTGATGTTTTAGATCCAGCATTTGCTCCAGGCACTGGTACACCAGAAATTGCAGGAATGACTACAAGAGAAATGGTAAATGTTTTAAGAGGTTTGTCTGGATTAAATTTAGTTTCAGCAGATGTAGTTGAAGTTTCACCTGCATATGATCATGCAGAAGTTACATCTCTTGCAGCTGCAACCATTGTTTATGAATTAACTAATTTATTTGCAAAAACATAAAGAAAGGATAGCGTAATAATATGTTAGACAAAAAAAATTTTTACATTAACGGAGCCTGGGTTAAGCCAAATAGCTCTGAGGAGATTAAAGTAATTGATCCTGCTACTGAAGAAAATTGTGCAGTAATTACTTTAGGTAACAAAGCTGACATTGATATCGCTGTTAATGCAGCTAAAGATGCCTATGAGTCTTGGGCCTTTTCTTCTAAAGAAGAAAGAATTGCACTATTAGAAAAACTTTATGAAAATTATAAAAAAAGATGGGCAGATATTGCAGAAGCTATAACTCTTGAAATGGGTGCTCCAAAAGATTTCGCTACAAAATTACAAGCGGGAACAGGAGCAAGTCATATTAAATCATTTATTAGATATTTAAAAAATTTTGAATTTGAAAAACCATTAGGAGAACATGCTCCTAACCAAAGATTAATTTATGAACCAAAAGGTGTTTGTGCATTAATAACACCATGGAATTGGCCTATGAACCAAGTTTGCCTAAAAGTAATGCCAGCAATAGCTTCAGGTTGTACAATGGTTTTAAAGCCATCAGAATTAGCTCCACTCTCATCTATGATACTTGCTGAAATTATTGACGAAGTAAAATTTCCAAAAGGTGTATTTAATTTAGTTAACGGAGATGGAGCAACAACAGGAGATGCGCTTACAAGTCATCCAGATATTAATATGATTTCTTTTACAGGATCAACAAGAGCAGGAGCTTTGATTTCACAAAATGCTGCTAAAGATTTTAAAAGAGTAAGCTTAGAATTAGGCGGTAAGGGAGCAAACATTATTTTTAAAGATGCAGATCCAGAAGCAATTGAAAGAGGAGCTTTAAGATGTTTTAGAAATTCTGGGCAATCTTGTAATGCTCCAACAAGAATGTTAGTTGAAAAATCAATGTATGAAGAGGCTATTGAGAGATTAAAAAAATATACTGAGAGTTTTGAGGTGGGAGATCCTAAAAAAGAAGGAGAGCATATAGGTCCAGTTATTTCAAAAACTCAATACAATAAAATACAAACTTTAATCCAAAAAGGAATAGATGAAGGTGCAAAATTAGTTGCTGGAGGAACAGGTAAACCGGATGGATTAGACAAAGGTTACTTTGTTAAACCAACTGTTTTTGCAGATGTAAATAATAATATGGAAGTTGCAAGAACAGAAATTTTTGGACCTGTTTTATCTGTTATTCCATTTGAAACAGAAGAAGAGGCAATAACAATTGCTAATGATACTGCTTATGGATTGACAAATTATATTCAAACCCAGGACTCTGAAAAAGTACAAAGAGTTGCAAGAAAATTAAGATCTGGAATGGTTGATGTAAATGGCGCTGGTATTGCAGTTGATGCTCCATTTGGAGGTTTCAAACATTCTGGAATAGGTCGAGAAGCAGGTGAACACGGTTTAGAAGAGTTTTTAGAAGTAAAAGCCGTAGGTGGTTGGAGTTAATTTACTGATTTATCTTTTACACCTTCTAAAAATTTAAGACATCTTTTCATTTCATTTAATTCTATGAACTCATCAATTTTGTGAGCTTGTTCAATTGATCCAGGTCCACAAACAACTGTACTAATTCCTAATTCTTGAAATAAACCAGCTTCTGTTCCAAAAGAAACTACTTCTCTTGAATTATCACCAGTTATATTTGATACAAATTCACATGCTTCAGACTCATCCAATCTGTTAAAACCAACAACTTCACCTATTACTTCTTTTTTAATATAAGAATCTGGAAATACTTTTTTCATTTCTGGTAAGAGCACTTCATTTGCATATTTATCAATTTCATTCGTGACAAATTCCCCATCTTCTTTAACAACTGGCCTTGTTTCCCATTCAACACTGCATTTATCTGCAATGACATTATGGGCAATACCACCTTTAATTCCACCAATTGATAAAGTTGAATGTGGAGGATCAAAAATACTATCTTTTTGAACTCTTTTTTTTAATTCTTCTCTAATCTCTAAAAGTTTTCCAACATATCTAGTAGCATATTCAGCCGCATTTACTCCTAAATGTGGTTTAGAACTATGTCCCGCAAGTCCTCCAAAGTGAACTGTATATTCATTCATACCTTTGTGGGCATCAATAATTTTCATTTTAGTTGGTTCACCAATTATACAAATTCCATTTTTTATATCTCTTTTTTTCAATTCCTCTATTAATAAAGGAGCTCCAATACATGCAGTCTCTTCATCAAATGTATAACAGAAATGCAAGTCTCTATCTAAATTACTTTCTTTGAAAAGAGGTGCATAAGCAAGTGTACATGCAATAAAACCTTTCATATCACATGAACCTCTTCCATATAATTTATCATTTTTAATAGTTGCAACGAATGGATCGCTGCTCCAACCTTTAGACACTGGAACCACATCAGTGTGTCCAGATAATATGATGGGTTTTTTTGTGCTTTGATTCTTTGCTTTTAAGGTTCCAAAAAGATTAACTCTTTTTTTTTCATCATCATAAACTTTGAAAGTATCTATACCAATGTTCTTTAAAATTTTTTCACAATAATCAATTAAATTACTGTTATCTTGACCTGAGATAGTTTTAAATGCGATTAAGTCAGTTAAAATCTTGATTGATTTTTCATATAAATTGTTATCTATACTCATAAACTTAAAACACTATATTATATTATGATTAAAGAGCAAATTACCTATAATGATTTTGATAAAGTAGATATTAGAATTGGTACTGTAATTTCTGTTAAAAAAAATGAAAAAGCTAGAAAACCTTCATTAGTTATTGAAGTTGATTTTGGAAGTGAAATTGGTATTAAGCAATCTTCAGCTCAAATTACTCACTATTATAATGAGGAGAATTTAAAAGGAAAACAAGTTATTGCTGTTTGTAATTTTCCTGAAAAAAATATTGCTGGAATAGTTTCTCAAGTGTTGGTTTTAGGAGCAATTGATGCTGATGGAAAGGTTACACTTGTTCATCCCTCTCAAAAAGCAGAAAATGGATTACCAATCGCATAGTAATGCATCCTGAAATTCTTTCTATAACTTTATTCGGGATTGTTGCAGCATTTACTCCCGGACCAAATAATTTTGTTGCTTTTTATTCTGGCTTCAATTTTGGGATTCTTAGAACACTACCACATATAATTGGTGTAACCTTAGGATTTCCTTTTTTATTATTATGTTTAGCTTTAGGGTTGATAAATATTTTTAAGCTATATCCTTTAATCCAAGAGGTATTAAAATATTTAGGAACTCTATTTTTAATTTATTTAGCATACAAAATTTCTTTTTCAGGACCTTCTGAGCAGGAAAATAAAAATAAAAATCCAATTAAATTTCATGAAACTTTTATTTTTCAATTTTTAAATCCCAAAGGGGTTCTCGCATCAATTATTCTTGTTTCAACTTATATTAATCCAGGAGAAACTTTTGTCAGTTATACGACTCAAATTATTATTATGGCTTTAATTGTTTCAGTGAGTAGTATAACTCTGTGGACTTTTTTAGGTAAATTTTTTAGGAAATTCGCGACAAATCAGAAATTTATTAATTACTTTAATTATGCTATGTCACTGCTTCTTTTAACAAGCATAATAACTTTTTATTTATAATATGACCCCAGGAAACAAAAATTCTTACAATTCACTTAACAAAATCAAAGTTAATGACAAAGAGTATAATTATTACTCATTAAACGATGCAGAAAAAAATGGACTTGAGGGAATAAATAAACTTCCAAAATCTTTGAAAGTTTTATTAGAGAATTTATTAAGATACGAGGACGACTTAACTGTAACAAAATCTCAAATAGAAGCGATTAAAAACTGGCTAAAGACAAAAAAATCTAAAACTGAAATTGCATATAGACCAGCAAGAGTTTTACTTCAAGACTATACAGGAATACCCGCGGTTGCAGATTTAGCTGCAATGAGAGAAGCGGTTAAAGAAAAAAATAAAGATCCAAATACAATCAATCCACTATCTGCAGTTGATCTTGTAATTGATCACTCTGTGCAAGTCGACCAGTCTGCAAAAGCAGATTCTTTTGAAAAAAATGTGGATATAGAATTTGAAAGAAATGGTGAGAGATATTCTTTTTTAAAATGGGGGCAGCAGGCATTTGATAACTTTAGAATAGTTCCACCAGGAACAGGAATTTGCCACCAAGTAAATCTAGAATATTTGTCAAAAGTTGTTTGGTCAGAAGAATTTAAAGGAGAAAAATATCTTTTTCCAGATACTTTAGTTGGTACCGATAGTCATACAACAATGGTAAATGGATTATCTGTTTTAGGATGGGGTGTTGGAGGAATTGAAGCTGAAGCAGGAATGTTAGGTCAACCAATTTCTATGTTAATACCAGAAGTCATCGGTTTTGAAATGAAAAACAAAATGCCAGAAGGAACTACTGCAACTGATTTAGTATTAACTGTTGTTAAAATGTTAAGAGATAAAGGAGTGGTTGGCAAGTTTGTTGAGTTTTATGGAGAAGGTTTAAAAAATTTAACTCTTGCAGATAGAGCCACAATTGCAAACATGGCACCAGAATATGGTGCTACTTGTGGTTTTTTTCCTATTGATGAGGAAACACTAAAGTATTTAAAATTTTCTGGAAGAGATCAACAAACTGTTGATATTGTAGAAAATTATGCCAAGGAACAAGGTCTATGGTTGAGTAATGAAATAGAATTTACTGATATTATATCTTTAGATATGTCCACAGTTGTACCAACTATTTCAGGACCTAAAAGACCTCAAGACAAAGTTCTTTTAACAGATGCACCTGGTTCGTTTCAAAAAATATTGCAGGAAGCTACAAATAAAAATGAAAAGTCAATTTCAAAAGTAATAAATACAGATTATGAAATTAAAGATGGCTCAATATTAATTGCAGCAATAACTTCTTGTACGAACACTTCTAATCCAAATGTTCTAATTGGGGCTGGACTATTAGCAAAAAAAGCTATTGAAAAAGGTTTGAAAGTTAAACCTTGGGTAAAAACTTCTTTAGCACCTGGATCTCAAGTAGTTACAGATTATTTGGCAAAAGCTGGATTAAACATTTATCTAGATCAGCTTGGTTTTAATTTAGTTGGTTATGGCTGTACAACTTGCATTGGAAATTCAGGACCACTTCCAGAAAATATTGTAGAAGCAATTCAAAAAGAAAATATTTATGCAGTTTCAGTTTTATCAGGAAATAGAAATTTTGAGGGAAGAATTTCACCACATATAAAAGCAAACTATTTAGCTTCACCTCCGCTTGTTGTTGCATATGCAATAGCAGGGCATATGGAAGTTGATTTATATAAAGATTCGTTAGGAAAAGATAAAGAAGGAAACGATGTATTTTTAAAAGATATTTGGCCTTCAAATAAAGAGATAGAGGATACTTTAAAAGACTCTCTTAATGCTGAGATGTTTGTACAAAGATACTCAAATGTTTCTGAGGGCCCAACTCAATGGCAAAAAATTAAAACTGATAAAAGCAGTATCTATAATTGGGATGAAGGATCAACATATGTAAAAAAACCTCCGTTTTTTGACTCGTTACCAGATAAACCGGAAGGATTTAAAGAAATTAAGGATGCAAGACCATTATTAATTTTAGGTGATATGGTGACTACTGACCATATATCGCCAGCTGGCAGTATTCAAAAAGATAGTCCAACTGGTGAATATTTCATGGAACATCAAATTTTACCTAAAGATTATAATTCATATGGTTCAAGAAGAGGTAACCATGAAGTTATGATGCGAGGAACGTTTGCAAATATAAGAATTAGAAATGAAATGGCTCCTGGTACAGAAGGTGGTTTTACAAAGTTATATCCAGAAGACAAAGTTCTTCCTGTCTACGATGCGGTAGTTGAATATAAAAAAAGAGGAACAGATTTAGTTGTAATTGGCGGGAAAGAGTATGGAACTGGATCATCTAGAGATTGGGCAGCTAAAGGAACAAAATTACTGGGTATAAAAGCAGTAATTGCAGAAAGTTTTGAAAGAATCCATCGATCTAACTTAATTGGAATGGGAATATTGCCATTACAATTTATTGATGATGTAAATAGAAAAAACTTAAAATTAATTGGTTCTGAATTAATTAGCATTCTAAATATAGAAAAGGGTATTAATCCATCAGATGAAGTAGCTGTTGAAATTAAATATGTCTCTGGTGAAATAAAAAAAATTAGAACTTTATGCAGAATTGATACAAAAAATGAATTAGAATATTATAAAAATGGAGGTATTTTGCAGTACGTTTTAAGGAATATGATCTAGTTATGGATGAAGAATTATCAATTATAAACGCAAATACTAGAAACGAAAAAATTAGAAATTTTTTTATAAACAATAAAAATAAAATAATATTTGGAATAATAATCTTAGTGATTATTGTGACAGCCGTTTATAGCTTTGACAAATATTTAACAAACAAAAAAAAAGAAATATCAGACAATTATAACTCAATAATTATAGAGTATTCAGAAAATTCAAAAGATGAAACTGCAAACAAATTAATTGAAATTATAGGTAAAAAAGATCCAACTTATTCTCCATTATCATTATATTTTATTATCGATAATGATTTAGTTTCAGATAAAAAAGTTGTATTTGATTTATTTAAAACAATTATTAATGACACATCTCTCGATAAAGAAATTAAAAATTTAGTTATCTATAAAAAAGCTTTATTTTATGTAGCTGAAATAGATGATAATGAGAATGAGTTGTTAGATATTTTAAATCCATTAATAAACTCTGAAAGTGTATGGAAATCACACGCTTTATATTTAATGGCTGAGTATTATTATTCAAAAAACCAAAAACAAAAAGCTAAAGAATTTTATGAAAAAATTATTTCCTTAGAAAATACTAATCCTGATATAAATAAAGAAGCTCAAAAAAGATTGAATAGAGATTTTAGTGAATAAGATTATATATTTATTTATTTTAATTATTTTAACAGGATGTTCACTAAACAAAAATTCCAAGTTTTGGTCAACATCAGAAACAATTAATGAAGACACCGATAGCATAAATACATCAAAGTCAGAGGAAATTCTTAAGAAAAGTTTAGTCTATGAAAAAGAGTTTAATCAAAATCTTAAAATAAAAGTTGAGGGAAATTTTAATAAAAATAAACAAATAGATTATTTAACTAATAACAATAGTAGAGTAAATTTTAATGGTAAGCTTGAAACTATATCCAGATATAAATTTTCGAAAATTAAAAATTTTTATCAATATGAACCTGAAATAGTTTTTCACAATAAAAGTTTAATTTTTTTTGATAACAGAGGTACTATTTTAAAATTTAACGAAAAGTCAAAATTAGAATGGGAAAAAAATTATTACTCAAAATCTGAAAAAAAATTAAAACCTATTTTGCAATTTTCAAATAATGAAAATTATTTGATTGTAGCAGACAATTTAGCAAAATATTTTATGTTAAATATTGAAACAGGTGAATTAATTTGGTCAAAAAGAAATGTTGCACCTTTCAATTCTCAAATCAAAATATATCAGGATAAATTTTTTATAATTGATTTTTCTAATACTCTTAGATGTTTCTCTTTAAAAAATGGTGATGAATTATGGAGCGTAAAAACACAAAATTCTTTGATAAGATCTCAAAAAAAGTTGTCAATTGTTATTACTAAAGATATTGTTTATTTTAATAACTCAATTGGAGATATAAGTGCTGTTGATTTAAATAATGGTGAATTATTATGGCAACTTCCTACACAAAATACGTTGATTTATGAGTCGTCATTTTCATTAGAAACTTCTGATATCGTTGCAGATAATAAATCGCTTTACTTTTCTAATAATCAGAATCAATTTTTTTCAATAGATATTGATAGTGGAAATTTTAATTGGCAAACGAAAATAAATTCTAATTTAAGACCCATAATCATAGGAAATATCTTATTTACAATATCATTAGAAGGTTATTTATTTTTAATTGATAAAAATAAAGGAAGCATAATAAGGGTCACCGATATATTTGATAATTTTAAATCAAAAAAACGAAATTTAATTAAACCTACTGGATTTATTCTTGGGAAAGATAATATCTATCTTTCAACAAATAATGGTAGATTATTGGTAATTGATATAGCTAATGGAAAAACTATTTCTACTTTAAAAATTGATAATGAAACAATATTAAAACCAGTATTTTTTGATGAAAAACTATTTCTAGTTAAAAATAATGCAATCATTAGACTTAATTAATGTTTCTAAAATTTTTAGAAAAAATTGGAAGAAAAAAAGTTGTATTAGATAGAGGACCTTCACATCCTAATTTTAAAGAGGCAAAGCCTTGGATGAACCGTTACTATGTTTTGATGAGGTATCGACCTAAATGGTTTCCATTCAATATATTAATTCATGAGATGCTAGCAGATGACCATGGAGAAGGAGTTCATAATCATACATTTCCTTACATTACTATAATTTTAAGAGGTGGTTACTGGGAAACATTAAGCACTGGTAAGTTTTGGCGTCCACCAGGGTATATTGGCTTTAGATCAGCAAATAATTTGCATCGAGTAGATTTGGAACCAGGAACCAAACCATTAACTTTATTTATCTCAGGTCCATTCGGGCTAAGGAAAGGACCAAGATCTGAGTATGGTATTGACTTTAAAACTAAAAAAAATTGATGTCAAAAAAATTTGAAAAAGAATTCATATCTTATTGTGAAAATAAAAATTTAGAAGTTAATACTAACCAAATCAAAGTTATTAAAAAATTAGAAGCTTACCATCATATTAATAATAAATCATTTTTTTTAAAATTTTTTTCCAAACAAAAAACTAAAAAAGGATTTTATTTATATGGTGGTGTAGGGGTTGGTAAAACAATGATTTTAAACTTTTTTTATGATCATTTTGAAAAAAAAAAATTAAAAAAGCATTTTAATGAATTTATGTTAGATTTTCATGATTTTGTTCATGAAAGTAAAGAAAAGAATGATGAAAATGTAATTAATCATTTTGTTAAAAATTTAAAATCAAAAGCTTCTTTAATTTATTTTGATGAATTTCAAGTAACTAATATTGTAGATGCTATGATTTTAGGAAAACTATTTGATGAAATATTTAAAGAAGATATTAAAATTATTGTTACTTCAAATACTAAAATTTCAGAACTTTATAAAGAAGGTCTTCAACGTGAACAATTTATACCTTTTATAAAAATAATGGAAGATCAATCAATCGAGTATGAATTAAAAATTGAGGATGATTACAGAAAATCTAATAATAACCAAAAACAAAGATATTTTTTTCCACTTAATCAAGAAACCAATTTTAAGATTAACAAATTTTTTAGAACTATAACAAAGAATAAAAAACAATCTTTAATAAAAATTAATGTGAAGGGAAGAGAATTTAAAATAGAAAATTTTTATGAGGGAATTGTTAGATTTGACTTTAATCAACTTTGCGATCAAAATTTAGGAGCGGAGGACTATTTAGAAATAGTAAAAAACTGTAAATTTATGGTAATAGATCAAATACCTCAATTTAATGATGTAAATTCAAATCAACAACAACGTTTTATCACTTTGTTAGATGTAATTTATGATAAAAACATTTCATTAGCAGTTACAGCTGATCTAAATTTAGATCAATTTACCTCTTCAAGATTTTTAGAAAAACCATTT
Source organism: Candidatus Pelagibacter sp. (assembly GCF_052049835.1). Taxonomy (GTDB): domain Bacteria; phylum Pseudomonadota; class Alphaproteobacteria; order Pelagibacterales; family Pelagibacteraceae; genus Pelagibacter. The sequence goes on from NZ_JBNGZF010000001.1 coordinate 92,955, forward strand.
AAACGAACCATTAGTCGTCTGTATGAGCTAACATCGAAGGAGTACAATCAATGAAACAAGAATTCTACAATCTTCAAATTAAGACTAATGGTCAAAAGTTATATGAGTTTACTAATGATACAATTCATTGGATTGGTCAAAATAACTTTAAAAATGGTATTCTTAATTTAAGTATTCAGCACACAAGCGCCTCATTAATTGTTCAAGAAAATGCAGATCCAGATGTACAAACAGATTTAATAAATTATTTTGATAAATTAGCTCCTATGGATAACAAACTATATGTTCATACTACAGAGGGAAAAGATGATATGCCTGCACATATTAAATCCGCATTAACAAATAATCAAATTTCTCTAAGTGTGAAAGATAGTGAATTGCTGCTTGGAACTTGGCAGGGCATATATTTATTTGAACACAGATTAGGGGACCAAATAAGAACTATTATTCATCATTTTATTGGAGAATAAAATAAATTTATTTTTTCTTCAAAGATTGAAATGCTTCAAGAGCTGCAGCTCTAGCTTTTTCATGAACAACAATAGGGCCTGGGTAATCTTTGCCAATAATTGTTTTTATAGCTTCTTGATACTTTAAGTCCATTTCCCATGGCTTATGAATGAATTTTTTTGGCACTTTGCTTAATTCAGGAACCCATTTTTTTACATAAAAACCTTCCTTATCAAATTTTTCTCCCTGCAAAATCGGATTAAATATTCTAAAGTAAGGTGCAGCATCAGCTCCACAACCAGCAACCCATTGCCATTGAGCTACATTATTTGCTTTATTGAAATCCAATAAACAATTTCTGAAATGTTTCTCACCTTCCGTCCAATTTATTCTTAAATGTTTTACAAGAAAGGAACCAACAACCATTCGAATTCTGTTATGCATCCATCCGGTTTCATATAATTCTCTCATTCCAGCATCCACAATAGGATAGCCAGTCATTCCTGATTTCCATGCCTTTAAAAATTTCTCATTTTTTACCCACGGAAATTCATCAAATTCTTTTCTATAATTACCTTTTAAAAATTCGGGAAAATAATTAATTAAACTATGTGAAAATTCGCGCCACCCTAATTCATTGATATATTTCCTATAGCCAATTCCTTTAGATTTTATTTCATTACATTTTTTCCAAATAGTACTTACGTGAATTTGACCATGTTTAATGTATGGAGACAATTTTGATGTACCCTCTATTGATGGATAATCTCTAGCTGTTCCATAATCTTTAATTTTTTTTTCAATTAAATTGTTAAGAACTTTTTTCGAGTCATTTTCAGAAACTTTCCAGTATTTCTCAAATTTTTTATACCAATTTTTTTTTGGTAAAATATTTTTACTTTCAATACCATTTTTAAAAAAAGAAATTAATTTAGTATTTTTTTTAATAACATAATTTTTACTTGGGGGTAGATTAAGATATTTCTCTTCAGCATTTCTCCAAAATGGACTAAATACTTTAAAAGGTGTACCATCATTTTTAGTTACTTCTTGAAACTCATTAAGTATATTTCCTTTAAAATATTTAAATTCAATTTCATTTTTTAAAAAAATGTCTCTTATTTTTTTACCTTTAGCAATTACATCTGGTTCATATATTTTATTCCAATATACAGAAATATTATCTTTTTTTTTTATTTTTGATAACACATCCAGCTCGTCTCCCACTAATATTTGAAGACCGATTTTGTATTTTAATAATTCTGACTTAAATTCCTCTAAAGATTTATATAGCCACCATTTTTGCGCTTCTCTTTTTTTATCAAAATCATTTTTATTATAAATAAATAATGCAATAACGTTATCATGATTTTGACTCGCATAAGACAGTGCTGGATTATTTTCAATTCTAAAATCTTCCCTAATCCAAAATATAGCATTTTTTTTCATGTGAATTTATTTTCTGCCTTTAGATAGCAGTTGTTTGTAAAGTTTTACATCTGCATTACCTTCGCATCCTATTAATAAAACATTAGAATTTTCATCAAGTTCTATAAGCTTTTTAATCTTTGTATTATTACAAGCACCTATCAGGCTTATAATTCCAGGTGCAGAGCACTCTCCACCAATTATTGAATATTTACTGAGTTTTTTGTCTTTCAGCATCGCAACGGTTCTAGCAATATTTCGATCACTTACAGACACACAACAATTGCTCGTCTTTTTCAATATTTGCCAGGGAATATATGACATTTCATTACACGACATACCACCCATGATGCTTTCCTTTTTAATTTTAATTTTTTTTAATTTATTATATTTTACGCTTTGAAGTACACAGTCGGCTCTATCAGGTTCAACAATTATTATTTTTGGTATTCTTTTGAAATATTTTGCAACACCAGCAACTACACCAGCTGCCATACCACCAACACCAGCCTGTAAGAAAATATGGGTTATATATTGATTTGTTTGTTTAGAAATTTCTCTAATCATTATGGAGTATCCTGCCATGGTAAGTTGAGGAACTAATTTATATTTTTTTGTTGAAACATCTTGAACAATTTTCCAATTATTTTTTTTTGATAACTTCTTGCACTCATTAAGTGAATTTTCATAATCTCCTTTAACTCTTATTACTTCAGCACCAAATTTTTTGATTTCTTTAACTCTTGCGTCGCTAACGTATTGACTAACAAATATTTTACATTTTAATCCCAACCTTTTAGCACCCCATGCTACAGATCTTCCGTGATTTCCAGCTGTTGCTGAGGAAATGATTATATTTTTTTTTCCTTTAGATATTTTTTCAACAGCATAAGCACCACCCAAAGCTTTAAATGATTTTAAATGAAATCTTTTAGACTCATCCTTATAAAAAATATTATTTAGTTTTAAATTTTTTTGTAATTTATCAAGTTTTAATAGTGGTGTTGATTTATAATTTTTCCAGCTGGAAATAGATTTATAGGCGTTTGTTAATAGTAATGAAGGTGCAAATCTTAAAACATAATTTCTTTTAAAACTAAAATTATTATTTTTTAAAGATTTTGTTAGACTCCACTTTTTAATACTGTTTAAACTCTTCACCTTAACAGTCTAATGTATTATCTTTTTCCCATTGAGATACAGGTTTTTTTTTATTAAAATTATTTTTATCTTTGAAATTTTGTATTTCTGAATTTTTTAGTTTTATGTAGCTTTTGATTACTTCTGCACCAAAAGCTTTTGATAACGATTTACTATTTTTAAGCATGTTAATAGCTTGATTTATATCATTAGGTAATTTTTTTAATTTAGGATATTTTTTATAGTCTTTGTACATATTGCAATGTAATGGTTTTCCAGGATTTAGTTTTTTGTTAATTCCTTCAAGCCCAGCAGCTATTATGCCTGCTTGAAGTAGATAAGGGTTTGCAGAACCATCCATTAATCTTAATTCAAATCTACCTTTATCAGGTATCCTAATCATGTGAGTTCTGTTGTTCCCTGTGTAAGAAATACTACTTGGAGACCAAGTTGCTCCTGATTTTGTTGGTGGAGCATTAATTCGTCTATAGCTATTTATTGTTGGATTAAAAAATGCTGACAATGCTTGTGTATTTTTCATTATTCCACCTAAGAAATTGTATGCAAGTTTACTTAAGCCAAGTGCATCCTTTTTATCTAAAAATTTATTATTTTTACCATTCCAAACGGAAACGTGAGCATGACAACCATTACCAGTCAAATTACTAAACGGCTTTGGCATAAAAGTTGCTCTTAAGCCATGCTTTTCCGCTAAACTTTTAACCATAAATTTAAAGAAAACATGTCTATCTGCAGTGACAAGAGAATCTGAATAATCCCAGTTCATTTCAAATTGACCATTGGCATCTTCATGATCGTTTTGGTAAGGCTTCCAACCCATTTCCAGCATACAATTACAAATTTCTTTTATTAAATCATACCTTCTCATAAGAGCGGATTGGTCATAGCAAGGTTTAGATTGAATATCTCTTTTGTCAGCCAAAGAATGCCCATCCTCAGAAATTAAAAAATATTCACATTCAACACCTGATTTCATTTGGAGTTTCTTTTGTGACATTTTTTTTATTTGCTCTTTAAGCATTATTCTTGGAGAGGCTTTAACAGGTTTACCATCCATATATAAATCAGAGGCGAGCCAGCCAATTTCTTTATTCCATGGTAGTTGAATGAGACTATCTGGATCTGGGACACCAAACATATCACTGTCAGCCGGAGTCATGTCTAGCCAAGTCGCGAATCCTGCAAATCCTGCTCCATCTTTCTGCATATCGCTAATTGCTTGAGCTGGAACTAATTTAGATCTTAAAACTCCAAACAGATCCACGAAACTTATTAAAAAATATTTTATTTTTTTAGCTTTTGCTATCTTAAATAAATTTTTTGGCATAATTGATTTTATGAATATTAAAGATCTGTATCAATCACTTTTTTTCTTTTATCCCCGGTATCCAGTTACTTCCTGCTAAAGGAACTCTAGCCATTGCAGCAGCTTCAACAGTTAGTGCACATAAATCTTCAGGTTCCAAATTATGTAAACTATTTTTTCCGCATGCTCTAGCAAGTGTTTGCGCTTCTAGCGTCATCACTTTTAGATAATTGGTTAACTTTTTACCAGCTTTTACTGGATCTAATCTTTTCATTAAAGTTGGATTTTGAGTCGAGATTCCTGCAGGGTCATTACCTTCGTGCCAATCATCATAAGCCCCTGCAGTTGAACCTAATTTGTTGTACTCTTTTTCCCACTTTGGATCATTATCACCTATAGCTATCATTGCAGCGCTACCTATTGATACCGCATCTGCTCCTAGCGCTAAAGCTTTTGCAACATCAGCACCATTTCTAATTCCACCTGATATGACTAATTGTACTTCTCTATGAGAGTTTAAATCTTGTAGAGCATCTACTGCAGGTCTAATACAAGCTAAAGTAGGTTGACCAACGTTTTCAATAAAAACTTCTTGAGTAGCAGCCGTTCCACCTTGCATTCCATCTAGTACAATTACATCAGCACCCGCTTTTACAGCTAAAGCAGTATCGTAATACGGTCTTGCTCCTGCAATTTTTATAAAGATAGGAACTTTCCATTTTGTAATTTCACGTAATTCTAAAATTTTTATTTTTAAATCGTCTGGACCAGTCCAGTCAGGATGTCTACAAGCAGATCTTTGATCTACTCCTTTAGGTAAAGTTCTCATTTTTGCAACTCTATCGTTTATTTTTTGACCTAATAACATTCCTCCACCACCAGGCTTTGCACCTTGACCTATAACAACTTCAATTGCATCTGCTTTTCTTAAATCGTCTGGGTTCATTCCGTATCTAGACGGTAACAATTGGTAGACTAAATATTTAGATTGTCCTCTTTCTTCAGGTGTCATTCCTCCATCACCTGTAGTAGTAGATGTACCAGCAGCACTTGCACCTCTTCCTAAAGCCTCTTTTGCTGGGCCCGATAATGCACCAAAGCTCATTCCTGCAATTGTAATTGGTATATCTAATTCAAGTGGTTTTTTGGCAAATTTTGTTCCAAGAGTTACATTTGTAGTACACTTTTCTCTGTAACCCTCTAGTGGATATCTAGACATTGATGCTCCTAAAAATAATAAATCATCAAAGTGGGGAAGTTTTCTTTTTGATCCTCCACCTCTAATATCATAAATACCTGTCGCTGCGGCTCTTCTTATTTCTGAATTTGTATATTCATCAAAAGTCCATGATTGACGAGGATGAGTTTTGTTATTTTTTTTCATGATTAATAATTTGAAATATTGTCTATTTTAAAATTGTATAACTTTTTTGCTGAACCATATCTTTTAAAACTTTCAGCTTTTTGATTTTTAATATTGGCTTCCTGCAAAAGTAAATTTAATTTTTTTATATGTTTTTTATCCATTTTTTTTTCAACACAATCTGCGCCAAGTGATTTTACCTTACCTTTTATATATATGTTTGTTTCATACAAACTATCACCTAATGCCTCACCAGCATCACCACATACTACCAAGTTCCCTGCTTGAGACATAAAACCTGACATATGGCCAACTGAACCTTTAACAACAATATCCACACCTTTCATAGATATTCCGCATCTTGAACTTGCATCACCATCAATAATTAAAAGACCTCCATGAGCAGTTGCTCCAGCTGATTGAGATGCATTGCCTTTTACATGAACTTTTCCAGACATCATATTTTCAGCTACACCAGTTCCCACATTACCTTCGATTGTAATATTTGCTTTTTGATTCATTCCAGCACAATAATATCCAACATGACCTTTAATATTTATATTTAATTCTTCAGTAAGCCCAGCGCATACAGCGTGATTACCCTCAGGATTTATTATAGTAAAATCTCTTTCGTTTGTTTTTCTATCTATACTTTGCAATTGTTCGTTTACTTTTCTTAACTTTAATTTTTTTAAATCTAATTTCATTAATTTCCCCAAGAATATACAATACCAGGTTCTGGCTCAAAAATTTTTGCATTGTTAACATCTGGAAGATGTGCCATTGCTTGAAATTCAGATGCGATTGCAACATAATTTTTTGTTTCTGCTATAACTGCAGGTTTACATGCAATTTCATCTCTTACTACTGCAAATCCTTTTCTCGTTCCTGCTATAAATGTATAAAAGCCATCAAGATCTTTCAGACCTGAAACAAGTGTATTTTTTAAAGATTTATTGTTTGAAAGACTATTTGAAACGTAGCCGGCAGCAACTTCGGTATCGTTTTCAGAGGTAAAAATATTTCCTTTTTTCTTGAGCTCTCTTCTCAAGTTATTGTGATTAGATAAAGAACCATTGTGAACTAAACATTCATCCTCTCCAGTTGAATAAGGGTGAGAACCATCAGTAGTTATTGCACTTTCGGTTGCCATTCTTGTATGTCCAATACCATGTGTGCCACTAAAACTTTTCAAATTAAATTTTTTAACTACATCTTTTGGATTTCCAACTTGTTTAAAAATTTCAATAGAATGTCCATATCCAACAATTGAAACTTCAGGGAATTCTTTATTAATAAGTTTAATAAATTTTTTTAGTTTTTCTTCTGTTTTTACAATTACATGATCGGAGTATTGATTTAGTTTTAAATTTCTATTTTTTTTTGAAATATCTTTTTTAAATTTAGTAAAATCTAAATTATTAATACATAAAGAGTATTTATATTCTTTTTTGTCTGAATTCTTATATATAGCAAATCCTGCACTATCTGGTCCTCTAGACTCCATGTTGTTAAGCATACCTGATAACATTTTACCTAGATTTTTCTCAAATTTTTTTGTTTTCAAATATATTCCAACAATTCCACACATAGACTTTAGAGTTTTAATTAATTAACGATAAAAAAAAATCTTTATAATAGATAAGGTTTACAACTACAATGATGATAATAGCCACTATCACTCCGTACTTAGCTTTAGGGAAAGCTACGCCTCTCATTTTGGTTGGTCTTAGTTCTTCGTTATCTTTATCAGTCATATTTTTTGTAAAAAAAAAGGGCGCCACATCAAAGTAGCGCCCAAATTTTTATTTTATATTACCAGTCGGTAATGTTGCTTTTATGATCATTGGCGCTATGTCTTTTTCTAGCCAATCTATCAAGTTCTTCACTTTCAGATTTAGCTGTTAAAACATGCCAACCAACCCATAAAATAATACCAACAATAACTAGTATTCCTTCTACGGATCCAGCACCAGGATAAACAGCACCTACAACTTCTTCAGCAGGTTTGTTTAGGTGATCGATCCAATTTGTAACTGTTGCCATATTGTATCTCCTTTACCTGGTTGCGGATGAAACTGCTTTTTCGTCTTCCTTAGCAGACTCCATCATTTCATAGTCTAATCCAGCTATTTCTACTTCACGAGGGATTCTTAATCTACCCATACCGTTTAGTACTTTAGCTATGATATAGCCTGGTATTAGTCCAAGAACTACGAACATAATAATTGCTCCTAGAAATTGTCCTAATGGGTTAATAGTAGCATAAGTAGTTCCATCCCACATAGCTCCAACACTGTAACCAGATGATGGGTAACCATTTAAAACAAAACCACAAATTACTAGACCAACAAATCCAGCATAACCATGTACTGCTACTGCTCCAACTGCATCATCAATTTTGAACTTACGTTCAACCCAGTAATGTAGTTTGTATGCAATCACAACACCGATCATACCAATGATCATTGCTTGAATTGGGTGATATAAATCATTTCCAGCTGAAGCACAGATAACACCTGCTAGTCCACTTGAGTAAGTCCAGAAAGGATCACCTTTAGCAATCCAATAACCAGCTAATAATCCTCCTGATAACGACATCAAGAAGTTAAAAGTAATACCACTAAGTGTAGTAGGGGTTACATATATGTTTGTAGCTGTCCAATAACTTATACCTTCCATCCCATATTCTGGTCCAAGGTCAAAGATCGGTATGTTACAAGCTGCATAAAATCCCCAGAAACCAGTATAAATTAAAAATAATCCAACTGTAACTAGCCAAGGATTTCTTGGTCCAATGTTTCTTGGTTCACCACTTGATGAAAATTTACCAATTCTTGGTCCTAAAACCATAAGAACACCTAAAGCAAATCCACCCGCAATCGCGTGAATTACTCCTGATGCATAAGCATCATGGTATCCTAAAATTTTAAGCATCCATCCATCAAAGTGCCATCCCCAAGCAGCATCAATTGTCCAAAATACAGAACCTATTGCTATAGCTAATATACCAAATGCAAAAGTTGTAATTCTTTCAATGATTGCTCCTGAAACAATAGACGCAGCAGTCCATGAGAACAATAGGAATGCAGCCCAGAAAACACCAGAAATGTGATCTCCTAGATTGACAGCCATTAACTCACTTGTCGCCGTGTACCATGTAGCACTAAAAGCAGATTCATCTGTTACAAGCGCGGTACTTTCATTCATTATTGAAGGCGCAATTCCCGGTCCTGTTGGGAATGCCCAGTAAATCCACCAACCAAAGAAAAACCAAGTTACTGTTACCAAAGGTATCAGCATCGTGTTTTTCATAAGAGTATGTTGATGGTGTTTGTATCGAGAAGCTCCAACTTCATACATACAGAAACCGACGTGAATTAAAAACATCAGCACCACTGTTACCCAGTAGTAAAATTCTGTAAATATGGTTGTAAGAGCACCTAACTGATCAGTCATATTCTCTCTCCATATTAGTTTTTTAAAACCCTATTAAATTTTATGATTCGATACAAATATAAAATGATTAAAAACCTAGTGCGAACACTAGGTTTTTAAAAATTATCAACTATTAATTGAAAACTTAAAATTTTAAATAAGCTTTTTTCAAATCAACAAGAGGATGCTTTGGTGACATTTGGAACTTAACTAAAAGTTCTCTCGCAATCATATCTCTATCTTGTTGGTTATTTGGAAGTTTAATTGATTTTGGAATAGTAACCCAACCATTTGCGTTTCTACAAAATACTGCAGGTCTATCCTCTTCATATCCCATATGAACATCTTCTAGCCAGTTTAAGTCATCCCATCCCATTGCCTCTATATATTTTTTTAGAAATGGTGTGAGTTTGCTGTAATCAGGTAAAAGATTTACATCGTATCGGTAACCAATTGATTGACCGATCATTTTTTCTCTAGCAGTTTCTGCTTTTTTACCTAACTGACCTTTGATCTCTTTTACTTTTGCTTTAACTATCTTTTTACCCTTTTTCTTTGCCATAGTTATTATCCTTATATTTTGTGATAGTTATCAACCCCAACAGTATAGTTAGTTCCAGCAAGTGGAACTTTTGCTAAAGCTGAAGCTTCAGATGTTAAAGCAGCTAAATCTTCAGGCTCAAGAGAGTGAATGTTTGTTTTACCACATGCTCTTGCTAGTAACTGAGCTTCTAAAGTCATTGAGTGAAGATAATTATAAACTCTTAATGCAGCATCATCAGGGTTTAATCTTGCTCTCAGTTTTGGATCTTGAGTAGCAACACCTACTGGACATCTTCCAGTATGGCAGTGATAACACTCACCAGCTTTTACTCCCATTTCTTTTTCAAAGTTTGCTTCTGGAATATCTTTATTACAATTTAGTGCAATCATAGATCCAGTACCAATTGCTATCGCATCAGCTCCAAGAGCTAAAGCCTTAGCCATGTCAGCACCGTCTCTTACACCACCAGCGTAAATTAAAGTTACTTTTCCAGTTTTACCAACATCATCAATTGCTCTTCTAGCTTCTCGAATTGCAGCAATACCAGGAATACCAGTGTTTGCAGCAGCAATATGCGGTCCAGCTCCAGTAGAACCTTCCATTCCATCTAGATAAATAGAGTCAGGATCACATTTTGCAGCCATACGCACATCATCATAAACTTTAGATGCACCTAACTTTAATTGAATTGGCACTTTATTTTTAGTCAATTGTCTTAACTCTTCTACTTTTAAAGCTAAATCATCTGGTCCTAGCCAGTCGGGGTGTCTTGCTGGGGATCTTTGGTCAATACCAGATGGTAATGATCTCATCTCAGCTACTTGATCAGTAACTTTTTGACCCATTAAGTGTCCGCCCATTCCAACTTTTTGACCTTGTCCAATAAACACTTCAATACCATCCGCTAATTGTGCATGATGAGGATTAAAACCATATCTTGATTGAATACATTGGTAGTACCATTTTTCAGAATATCTTCTTTCATCAGGTATCATTCCACCTTCACCTGAACATGTAGCACTACCTGCCATAGTTGCTCCTCTCGCTAAAGCAGTTTTTGCTTCATAAGAAAGTGCACCAAAACTCATTCCTGTAATATAAACTGGAATATCTAATTCAATTGGATTTTCACATCTTGGTCCAATAACAGTTTTCGTTTCACATTTTTCTCTGTAACCTTCGATTACAAATCTAGTTAGTGTTCCAGGTAAGAAAACTAAATCATCAAAAGTAGGAATTTTTTTCATCAATGCCATTCCTCGCATTCTGTATCTTCCTAATTGAGATTTAATATGAATATCGTCTATTACTTCAGGTGTGAAGATTGCGTTATGACCTAATAAACTTTTATTTCTTTTACCTTCTTCATGTGCGTGAACATCAGCTTTTCCACCAACACCTTTTCCATTTTTTTTAACTTTTTTAGATTTTTTCTTAGGCATTATATTGCTCCCTTCTTCTCTGTAGGTTCTAAATTGTCATAATTCCAAAGTTTTTTACCAGCTACAATTTTTTTCATTTTACTAACGTCAAAATTTTCACCAATCTCAGCTACTTTTAATTTTCTCTTTAGCCAATCTTGATCACTTTTAGTTAATTCAGCGTCAACTGCATCACTACCATAAGATCCAATTTCTCCACCTACGAAAATTGTCCCATCGTACATTGAGTCACCTAAATTTATCCCTACATCTCCAAGGATAATAATTCTACCTCTTTGCATCATAAAACCAGTAAAGGCACCAGCGTCACCACCAATTATTATAGTTCCACCTTTCATATCAATACCAGTTCTGGCACCAACACTACCTTTACAGATTAAATCTCCACCTCTAATTGCTGCACCAAAACAAGATCCAGCATTCTTTTCGATAACAACTTTACCAGCCATTAAATTTTCTGCACATGACCATCCAACTCTTCCATTAATTCTTACTATTGGACCATCGCAAGAGCCCATACCAAAGTAACCTAAACTTCCCTCAAAAATTAAATTTAATTTATTTAAGATACCAACACCCAGACTATGTTTTCCTTGAGGATTTTTTATTACAATCGTCCCATAACCTTGACTCATTAAGTTATCTATTTCTTTGTTTGCCTCAGGTGCAGTCATCTCCATAACATCTAGTTCAGTTCTTTTGTTAAAATCAACATCATAAGTACCAAAATAATAAAAGTTTTCAGCCTCATCAGGATTAAAGAATTTTTGCTGAGTTCTTCCTGTTAATACCTCAGTGTGCATACCCATTGATTGGGCTTTTGATTTTTTCGAAACAGTTTTTAGATTTGCCATACTTTAACCTCCCCATCAAATGGATCATATGTATCAATTTCTTGTGGTAATACTGATCTAATTGCAATTTCTTCAGATCCCATTGCAACTAAATCGTCTGATTCATATAGGACTAATGGTTTAGCAGCCATTGTATCTTTCGCCATACCTAATGAGTCTTTTGTTGCAACAAAATAAGTAAATACACCATCAAGTCCTAATAAAGAGTCTTTCATTCCTTCTTCGAGTGTTGCACCTTCTCTCATTTTTTGGGCTATATAAACAGCTATAAGCTCTGAATCACACTCAGACATAAATCTCATTCCTTTATTTTCTAAAACTCTTCTATTGTTCCAGTAGTTTGTAAGTTGTCCGTTGTGAACCACCGAAACATCACTAAAAGGATATCCCCAAAATGGGTGGGCTGATTTAATATCAACACCAGATTCTGTAGCCATTCTTGCGTGACCTATAGCATGCGTTCCTACAAGTTTATCTAACGAGTATCTATCACAAACTGCTTTGGCATTTCCTAGATCTTTAATAACTTCTAATGATTTACCCATTGAAAGGATTTCAACACCAGGTATGGCTTCAATAGTTTGTGAAAAATTAAGAAGATCTTTAGCGTCATACTCTAATTCATATCTTAAAGAGTAGGGTAGTGTTCTTTCCTCTTTAATTATTTTAGCACCTATTTCTGCTAAAGTTTGATCTACAATTTTTTTTCTTTCATCATAAACAGAAACATCTTCCATTACTGAAGAACTTCCTTCTCCTACGTTTTCTCCAACTTTAAAACGCATAATGAAGTTTTTTCCATCAGTATCGCCATATAAAGCGTAACCTGTAGAATCTTCTCCTCTATGCTTTAATGCTTGGAGCATTCCTTGTAGTTCGCTTCCAACATTCGAAGATTTCCCTCTATGAATTAAACCTGCTATTCCACACATATATTTATACCCTTTCTATCTATTTCTTTGACCTACGGTAGACAATCAAGATAAGTATCCAGATCCCATTGTGTAGTAGCACCAAGAAATCTTTCCCACTCATCATTTTTGTACCAATGGAAAACTTTATACATTTCATCTGGCATTGCAGATTTGATGACTTCATCCTCTGCCAATCTATCTAAAGCTTCACCTAAACTTAATGGAAGTTTTTTAACATCTTTACCAGCTTTTTGAGCCTCATAAATATTTCTAGACTCAGGAGCTGCTGGTTTCATCTTCTTGCTTATACCTTCATCGCAAGCTTTTAATAAAGCAGCACCTAATAGATAAGGATTATGCATAGAATCTACCGATCTATATTCAAATCTTCCTGGAGCAGAAACTCTTAAACCACAAGTTCTGTTTTGATATCCCCAATCAGCATAAACGGGAGCCCAAAATCCTTGATCCCATAATCTTCTATAAGAATTTACTGTTGAAGATCCAAGAGCTGTTAATGCTGGTAAGTGCTTCATGATACCTGCAATCGATTGCAAACCAATTTTACCTGGTAATTGCATATCCTTGGTATCAGGCATAAAAGTATTGGTTCCACCTTCAACATAACTAAATACTTCTTCAACACCTGGTAGAGTTTTATTTCCAAGTTTGTTAAGTTTAATTTTTCCACCTTTCCATAAAGACATGTTTGTATGACAACCGCTAGCAGAAACACCCATAAATGGTTTTGTCATAAAGCAAGCAATTAAATTATGTTCTCTAGCAACTTGAGCACAAATTTGTCTGTAGGTTGATAATCTATCTGCATTCCTTAAAACGTTATCATAGGTCCAATTTAATTCTAATTGACCTGGCGCATCTTCATGGTCTCCTTGAATCATATCAAGACCCATTGCTTTTGCGTACTCAATAACCTTCATAAATACTGGTCTCAATGATTCAAACTGATCTATGTGATAACAGAATGGTTTAGAAAAACCTTTACCTGTAGGAGTTCCATCCTCATTTTTTGTTAACCACATCATTTCAGGCTCAGTTCCAACTCTTAATTCTAGACCATGTTTTTTCTTAAATTCATCCATAAAAATTCTTAGATTTCCTCTGCAGTCTGAAGTTAAATGACCACCTGGATTTTTTCTTTCTTCTCTGTTTCTAAAACAAGTTACAAATACTCTTCCAACTCTTTTATCCCATGGTAGTTGAACAAAAGTTTCAGGATCAGGTATTCCAACAAGCTCCATAGCCTCTGGTCCATATCCAATGTAATTATTATGACGATCTAAGAACAAGTTTGCTGTAGCACCGTAAACTAATTGAAATCCTTTTTCAGCTGTTCTTTCCCAGTGATCTGCTGGTATACCTTTACCAACAACTCTACCTGTTACAGAAATGAATTGATAATAAATATAAGTTATGCCAAGTTCATTAATTTTTTCTCTAACTTTTTTAACTAATTTTGCTCTACCTGGCTGGTTTACGTGTTTCTCTAGATCTGTCATTTTCACCCCTCAATGAATTTAATTTATTCAAACGTAGCTGAAAAATATATTTGTGTCCAGGCTTAGAGTCTAGCTCCAAGGAAACGGACTGTTCGAAGTAGGGTGAAGTTCTCCCTTCTCGTAACGGTTGAATCTAAATGGTTTTAACAAATCACTTTCAGTACCAAGAATTTCTTTTGCAACAAGCTCACCAACACCGATCATCTTGTATCCATGGTTTGCATCTGCAATCATGTAAACGTTTTCAAAAAACCTATCAAAGATTGGAAAAGAGTCCGGCGTCATGCATCCAAGACCACCCGATGGTCCTTTTCTATACAAATCAGATTTACCTTCAAATCTTTTTTGACAATGTGCTAACGCTGAACACCACATTTCACTAAATGCATCAGTTGTTTGATACTCAGGAGATTCAATTCCATAAGGATCAACATTAACTTGATCAAAATGTTTTTTAACTATGTATGGTGAAGTTCCACCTTGAACACCTAATCCATCTATATCAGGTTTATAATAAATTCCCCAAATTTTATCTGTTAATAATTTTTTAGTTTTGTCTGAATATAACGGAGCAGTCGAATCTACATGAACCACAGGTGGTTGTTTTCCATCATTTGTTTTTAGAAAATCTGGCTCAACACCAATCACACCCTCTTGTAACATCCAGTATGTCCACATATCTGTTACATGCATTTTACCGTCTTTGCCTTTAATGTTAGCCGTTTTAGGTAACTCTAACATGTTCCAAAAATCTCTTGCCCAAGGACCTGCGCCGACAACAACCTGTTCACATTCAATTGTACCTTTGTCTGTCTCTACTCCTGTAACCGCTTGACTATTACTTCCTTTTTTAAAACCTGTTACTTTTACACCTTTCAATACTTGAACACCATTTGATGTAGATTTACTCTCAAGTGCTTTAATTGAATCTTTGTTAAATGCGTATCCACCTTTTTTTTCATGAAGTACAGAAGTGATACCTTGTGCTTGCCAATCATCAAAAATGCCCTTCATATAATTTGAACAATCTTTTTCACCTTCTATAAAGACTGATTCGTATCCAATAGCTTTTTGTTGTTCATAAATTGTTGCAACATCTTCATGCATTACCTCAGGTGATATTTGCATGTAACCAACTGGATTGTATTTAAATGCTTTAGGATCACTCTCCCAAACAGAAACTGAGTGAGCCATTAATTCTCTCATTGCTGGTTGGAAATAATTATTTCTTACAACACCACAAGCAATTCCGCTTGCACCAGCTGCAGTATCTTTTTTTTCTAAGACAACGATGTCACCAGGATTTTTGTAAGTTTCAGAAAGTTTCCAAGCAGTACTAAGACCGTGAATTCCACCACCGATGATAACTACTTTTGCTTTCGAAGGTAATGTCGTCATACAAAAACATTATTTTTTGCAAATAGTAATTAATATAATTTTTTATAGAACTAAAAATTATATATATAATTTAGATATTTCAATTTTTGTTAAATTTGTCGCTAATAACTTATATTTTTTAAGGTATCCAGGTATTCATTAAATTCTTTAATAAATGAGTCGCTAGGTATTATATTTTTTACCCTTTGGTCTGTTGATGTTTTTTCAAGACGAAAGAATCCTTTTTCACAAGCTTCAGTAATAATTAATGCAGATTTAGGTCTAGATGTTTTAAATAATTTAGTTTTAAGTTCCTCAACAGATAGTTTTTTATTTTCTTTATGTGCAGACATTACTAATAACATCATATGATAGTGAGAGGGAGATTTTCTAAAAAAATAGTTACTAGCTGTATGCGACTGTCTCATTTGATCTTCCCAAAAATCTAATAGCGTCTTTTTTTCTTTTGGCATTATTTTTAAGCTCTGACTCTTGATTTGGTTGGATCGTAGAATGGAAAACCAACAACTTTAGCGCCAATCCTTTTTTGATGACCATCGATTTTACCTATTTCAACTTCAGTACCAATTTCTGAGTATTGAACATCTATTCTGCAAAGAGCAATATTTTTATTCAAAGTAGAGGACAAGCATCCACTGGTAACTATACCAACCTGTGATCTTCCAATATGAACACAGTCTCCGTGGCCTGCTATTTCTTTTCCATTAAGTTCTAGGCCTACCAATTTCTTGTGTGGGTTAGCTTTTCTTTTAATCAATTCCTCTTTACCAATAAAATCTTCTTCTTTTGTTTTCAGTGGAACGGCAAAACCAATACCAGCTTCAAAAGGATCTTGCTCTCCATCAAACTCTGCGCCAAATAAAATTAAACCTGCCTCAATTCTTAGTTTATCTAGAGCAGCGAACCCTGCTGGTATCAATCCATCATCTTTACCTGCTTCCATTAATTTATCCCAAACTTCAGGAGCATGTTTTGGATGACACCAAATTTCATAACCTAACTCACCAGTATAACCTGTCCTAGAAACAATTAATGGAATACCTTGAAGCTCTTCTATTCTACAAATTGTAAATCTAAACCAGCCCAACTCATCTATCGAAGGCTGTGTAGGTGGTGTAAAGATAATTTTTTTTAAAATTTCTCTACTTTTTGGACCTTGCAAAGATACATTGCTAATTTGATCAGTAGAGTTTTTCACAATAGCGTTAAAATTCTTTTTCTTTGCAATTTCTTTAAGCCATTCTCCACCATACTCATCTCCACATATCCATCTAAAACCTGTTTCGCTTAATCTTAAAAGAGTTCCATCATCGAACATCATTCCATTTTCGTAACACATTGCAGAATATACAACCTGTCCAACAGAAAGTTTTTTTATGTTTCTTGTAAGAGTGTAATTCATTAACTCTTCAGCATCAGGACCAATTATTTCAAATTTTCTTAGTGACGATAAATCAATTAATACAGCATCATTTCTGCAAGCATTGTACTCATTAACCAAACCATGCTTGGTGTAATCATTTGGAAGCCAAAACCCTCTAGCATCAACAAAGTTTCTAGTTAATTTTGAAGTTTTTTCATAAAAGCCAGAATTTCTAGTAAGTTTATTTTCAGAGTCTGTTTTCATTCTAAAACCAAATGACTTTCTAAATTCTTTATTTTTATCGTAAGTTCTAACAAATATATTTGTAGGATTCCATGAATTACAAGGATCTATATCACTTGGACATGCAGTTGTTCCTATTGTTAAATCTTTTAAAGCCTTAAACATTACATAATCTCCAGGCCTTGAATAAGATTCATCAGAAATAACAGAATTTAATCCTCCAGCCGAGGTGTTAAAAAATAAATTAATTGCATGCCAACCTTTTTGTTTCTGAACACCATATTTCGACATACTTTCAGTTAAATTATCCGAACAGTTTGGGTGACCAAAATACCCCGCATCTTCATAATATTTTGAAGTACATGCGAGATTAAAAGTATCGTGTTTACCAACAGTATCTCTTATTACTTCAACAAGTGGCTCATGATCTGTATCATAAAATTTAGAGAACAAACCTGGTCCTGGGAAAGTATTACCCATGAATGTTCTCGTGGTTTGCCAGTCTAATCCTTTTTCAATTCCTTTTTCTAATTTTCTTGTATCGAAAGCCACAAAGTCAGAACATTGTCTGCCAGTCGGACTTATCACTTGAATATAATCTCCTTCTTTAACCTCATAAGATATTGAAGTTTCTTTATTTATATTTTCTTCATAAACAGGTTCGAAAATAGGATCAGGAATTACATTTAATTCCTTATCATTAACAATTTTAGCTCTTTTAACAAATATAGTTAAATCAGTTGGTGGATTTTGTTTTGTAACATCCATATCTTCGCCAGGTGCTGAAAATATTACGTAACATTTATCTTTTGATTTTAATTTAATTTTTTCACCAGGTTCTGAGTCTAGATCAAATATAATTGATGATTTTGAATTAGAAATTTTTAAATTTCTTTTTTTTAGTTGATAGTTGGTTGCTAAAATTGTTTCATCATTCCCACTAAGAATATTTCTTATAAAGTTTTTTTCATTGTTTGATTTAAGATTTAAAATTCCAAGATCTGAATTTCCATCTTTTCCAAAACAAATAATCTCACATATTTGATTTCCCTCATTATTAATTATTTCTACCTCATCATCAGGAAAAATTTGAAAACCAGTTAGACCACCACCATTAACAACATGTCTTTCAACTCCAGGTGGTAAAATATTCAAACCAGGATATTTGATATCTTTGCTTGTGCCTAACATTTTTTAAATTTAAGTGAGACCATAATATAATCAAAACGAGTTGACTATAACTTTAAATAGGAACATACTTTCAATATTAATATATTAATAATAGAGGGGTATATATGAAAAAAATAATATCTTTACTATCTGCTCTAGTTATTTCTGTTGTAAGTTTTGCAGGAATTTCAAATGCTGATAGCAAAAAGCCCATCGTGATCCCAACACATAACTGGTCAAGTCAAATTGTAATGGCTTATGTTATTGGTGGAATTTTTGAAAGTATGGGTAATAACGTAAAATACGTAAACGCTGACTCACAAGCAGTTTATGAGTCAATTAGAATTGGAGACGTAACTATATCTCACGAGGTATGGGAATCTGCATTCGGTAAATCTTTTACTACTGCTTTAGATAAAGGTGGTTTATTAGATTGGGGTGATCATGAAGCAAGAACTCTTGAGGATATGGGATATCCAAACTGGGTTGCTGAAAAAGGATTATGCCCAGGTTTACCAGACTGGACAGCTTTAAAAAATCCAGATTGTGCAAAAAACTTTACAACACCTGACTCTCCAGATGGAAAAGGAAGAATGTTGGAAGGTCCACAAACTTGGCATGGTGACTTAATTCCACAAAGGGTTGATGCACTAGGTTTAGGTGATTTATGGTGGGTTAAATTTGCTGGAAGTGCTGATGCACTTTGGGCAGAATTAGCTGCAGCTGAAAAAGAAGGAAGAGGAACAATTATATTCAACTGGACGCCTAACTTTACGGATGGTGCTGGTTTTACATTTATTGACTTCCCTCCATACACAGCTGGTTGCAGACCAGAAGATGGTGGAGATGGTAAATGTGGTTCTCCTGATGGATACTTGAAAAAAGCAGTTCATGAGGATTTCCCAAAAACTCATCCTGATGCAGCAGCAACGTTTAAGAAAATGTCATTCTCTACAAGTCAAATTGGAGCTATGGCAGCTTTAGTTGACGTTGACAAAATGACTCACGAAGATGCAGCTAAAAAATGGTTAGCTGATAACGAGTCAGTTTGGAAAGCATTTACTAAATAAGGATTAAAGTTAAAAATTTAAAATCTCCCCCAACTTGTTGGGGGGGATTTTTTTTTATATGATTTTGTGTAAAATAAATTCATGAAAAAATTTCTACTTTTTATATTGTTAAGCTTTTTAATAAGTACTTCTGCATTTGCACGTAGCACCGGCTGTAAAGAGGGTAATTGTGATAATGGCTATGGCAAGTGGGTTTACACTGATAAAACTACTTATGAAGGGGAGTGGGTTTCTACAAAAAAAGAAGGACAAGGTGTAGAGACTTGGCCAAATGGATATATTTATAAAGGTGAATTTAAAAATAGTGTTTGGAGCGGAATTGGAACGTTAACATTTCCTGATGGTTCCACTTATGAAGGGGAGTGGGCTAATGGTTTTATGAATGGTCAAGGAACATTTACTTGGTCTGATGGAAAACAAAAAACAGGTATTTGGAAGAACGGTAAGTTACAAGAATAATGTCTAAAGAAAATTATATTAATAAAATAAAAGATTTACCTGAGTCTTTGAAACAATTTATTGGTCTTATATTTATTACTCTAACAGTAATTGTATCTTTTAGTATTTTAAATGGAATTTTTGGACAAGGTGATGATTTAGTAAAAAGAATGAAGTTAGAGGAGGAGAGAATTGCTGAAGAAAAAAAACTAAGTGAGTTAATATCTAAACTACCCTCTGGAATATTAGTTTCATTTGATGGAACCGATCACTTCAAATTAACAGATGGAGTATATGAGCAAGTATGTAAAGCTACAAAACTAATTCCTCAAAGAGCAATAATGGGTGCTAATTTTTTAAATTTTAGAGCACATGAGCTTTATACAATTAATGGAAATAAAATTGATGAGACTTTTGTCAAATGGGATGAAGAAAAAAACAAATGTTTTGCGGGTTTTACGGTTAGCGGAAACAATGTAGGTGTTGATGAAAGTATTACTATAAGTGGAGAAGCTTTAAGTTTTTTAAGTACTGGAATTGATACTAGAGTTTATTTTATTAAAAATTTTTAATGAGGAAAGGCAACAATTATTAACATTTTAATTTTATAGAATTTAATATAACTTTAAAACAATTTATGTCTGAGACTGTAATCAAATGCGAGTCGGTTTATAAAATTTTTGGACAAAATGCCAAAAAGATGCTTGAAGAGTCTAATGGCAATGTAGATGCAAAAACCTTTCAGGAAAGAGGATGTATAGTTGGAGTAAATAATGCTTCTTTTGAAGTTGCAAAAGGAGAAATGTTAGTAGTAATGGGTTTATCTGGTTCGGGTAAATCAACACTTCTTAGATGTATTTCAAGATTAACAGATGCTACTGGTGGAAAAATTTTTATTGAAGGTCAAGATTTATTAGAATTAAATAATAAAGAGCTTATTGAGCTTAGAAGAAATAAAATGGGAATGGTGTTTCAAAGCTTTGCTTTGTTACCTCATAAAACAGTTGTTGAAAATATTGCTTTTCCACTTCAGATAAAAGGCACTAATACTGAAGAGAGTATTAGTAGAGCAATGGAAATGGTAAAACTAGTTGGACTAGACGGAAGAGAGAATTATTTCCCAAGAGAGCTTTCAGGTGGACAACAACAAAGGGTAGGTATCGCAAGGTCATTAGCAGTAGAGCCTGATATATGGTTTTTAGATGAACCTTTTTCTGCATTAGATCCATTGATTAGAAAAGAAATGCAAGATGAGTTTTTAAGACTTCAGGAAAAATTACAGAAAACCATCATGTTCATTACTCATGATTTTGATGAAGCATTAAAGTTAGCTGATCGAATAGCAATCATGAAAGATGGTATAATAGAACAATTAGATACACCAGCAAATATTGTATTAAATCCTGCAACTGAATATGTGAGAAAGTTTACTGAAGAAGTACCTAGAGAGAAGGTTTTGATTATTGAGGATGTAATGGATGCTTCAAGCAAAGATAATGTAGGAGATTTAAAAGTATCAAAAGACGAAATTATAGAAAATGTTGCAGAAAAAATACTTACTCAAGAAAAATTAGTGGGAGTAGTTGACTCAAATAATAATATTGTAGGATCAATTAAACCTTCAAAAATAATAGATACAGTTTTTGGAGGAAGAAAAAACGGTAATTAAAATATGGAGTATTTAAAAAAATATCCAAAATTATTTCAGTGGTTGTTTTTATTAATTGTATTTTTTGCTTTATGTTTTGCAATTGATGTTCCTGAAACTTATAAATTTATAAGAGGCCAGGCCGAATTTGTTAAAGATCCAAACCAAAGTGTTTATTTTTTTCTAGGTAAAGAGGTTAGGTATTATGCCTTTGATGTATTTTGGAGATTGCCTCCACTTCTAGGGTGGCTGCCTATTTGGATAAACGACTCTTTATTTTTCTTAATGAATGAATGGATGCCAATGGAGTTTTGGAACGAAGATACTCAAGAATTTAAAACTCGACCATTATTATTAGAGATAAGTAGAAATTTAACTTCATTTATGACTTTTTTAATTGAATTAATTAGGGAAATTTTACTTGGAGGTTTAGAAACTATTGTTGCATTTACAAGTTGGGATTTTATTGATGCTTATCCATGGTTAGAGTTGCCAGGTTTACCTTGGACCATTGTTGCAGCTGGAGCAGCTATACTATCATATAAATTAAGTGGAAAAGGATTGGCTTTGTTTGCAGGTTTAACAATGATCTATATTTCTATATTTGGTCAATGGAAACCATCAATGCAAACGCTTTCTTTTATACTTGTTGCAGCTCCACTTTCATTTATTTTTGGTTTAGGCCTAGGTATTGCAGCTTACAAAAGTAAACGTGTTGAAAAAGCATTGTACCCAATTCTTCTAGTAATGCAGACTATGCCACAATACGCTGTATTAGTTCCTGCACTTGTTTTATTTGGAGTAGGAGATCATGCTGCTGTAATTATTACTATGGTTGTTGCGGTTCCACCAATGATATTATTAACAATATTAGGTTTAAGAGCCATACCTCCAGAAGTTATTGAAGCAGGAAGAATGAGCGGGTGTACTAATTGGCAACTAATGTTTAAGGTATTAATTCCTACAGCAAGACGAGATATTTTAATAGGTGTTAACCAAGTAATCATGGTTTGTTTTTCAATGGCAGTTATATCTGCATTTATTGGAGCAAAAGGTTTGGGATTTAATTTGTTACTAGCATTGAACCAACTTAATATTGGTTTAGCATTAGAAGCAGGATTGTGTATTAGTTTAATTGCAATTCTTCTTGATAAAATGTCTTTAGCTTGGGCAAATAAACAAACAGATTATTTTGGCAACCTGACATTTTTTCAAAGAAATAAAAACGTAATATTTTTTGTAGCTTCATTCGTAATTGGAATAATTCTTGCATATATTGGGACTTTTATTTTCAAAGGTAGTTTTAATTACTTGTTTGAAATTCCTCATAATAAAGGAATATCAACAGCAGATTTTTGGAATAAAGGAGTTGATTGGATTTTTGATACTTTCTTCGTGTATATTAAAGCATTCAATACATGGTTAATTCAAGATGTGCTTCAACCAATGAGAGCTTTATATTTAAGAATGCCTGCAGTTGCTACATTGGTACTAGCAGTTGGTGCAGGATATTTAATTGGGGGAATTCGATCAGCATTAGTTGTTGCTGCTTTGACTTTGTTTATTGCTTTAAGTCCATGGTGGGATAGAGCGCTAGTAACATTATATATGGCAACTTTTGGTGTAGTTATTTCTTGTTTAATAGGATTTACAGTTGGAACATTATGCTTTCAAAACAAAAAATCTGCAGCATTTATGCTAGGTGTTTGTGATATATTTCAAACATTTCCATCATTTGTATATCTAATTCCTGTAATGATGCTTTTTGGGATAACAGATACATCTGTTTTAATTGCTGTAATTGTCTATGCAACAATTCCCGCAACAAGGTACACAATTGAAGGTTTAAGAAGTGTTCCTGTTGGCTTACATGAAGCCGCAACAATGTCTGGTGTAAATAAATTTCAGAGATTAACAAAAATTGAGTTTCCATTAGCATTTCCACACATGATGCTTGGTCTAAATCAAACAATCGTCTTTGCTTTATTTATGGTTATAATAGGAGCATTTATTGGAACAGAGGATCTGGGTCAGTATATCTTAAAAGCACTTTCAGATAAAAATGGAGCAGGAATCGGTTTAACTTTAGGTATCTGTGTTGCATTTATAGGTTTAATTTTTGATAACTTAATAAGAACTTGGGTTGGAAAAAGAAAAAAACATCTTGGTATAGATTAGTATTTTGAAAAAATTTATTATCTCAATAGACCAGGGGACAACTTCCTCGAGGGTAGTGCTTTTTGATACCAAAGGATTTATTCAATTTATATCTCAATATGAATTTAAACAATACTTTCCAAGAAACGGTTGGGTAGAGCACAATCCAAATGAAATTTGGTTGACAACACTTAAAGCTTTAAAACATGTAATCAAAAAAGCTAAAAGTTTAAAAGGTCATATACTTACAATTGGAATTACAAATCAAAGAGAAACTACAATTTTGTGGAATAAAAAAACTGGAAAACCCATTTATAATGCAATTGTTTGGCAAGATAGAAGAACACAAGAATTTTGTAAATCTCTAAAGAATAAAAATTACGAAAATATTTTTAGAAAAAAAACGGGATTATTTATAGATCCTTATTTTTCTGCTACTAAAATAAAATGGATTTTAGATAATGTAAAAGTTTCAAAAAAATTACTAAAAACAAATAATTTATTATTTGGTACAGTAGACACCTTTTTAATTTGGAAACTAACTAAAGGTAAACAGCATTTAACCGAAGCTACTAATGCAAGTAGAACCATGTTGTTTAATATTAATAACAACAAATGGGATAATGAAATTTTACAGAAATTAAAAATTCCAAAGAATATTTTGCCAGAGGTAAAAAATTCTGCAGATAATTTCGGAAAAACAGATAAGAGATTTACCGGAAAAGAAATACCCATTTCAGCTGTTTTAGGAGATCAACAAGCTGCAGCTGTAGGACAAACTTGTTTTGAAAAAGGATCAATTAAAAGCACTTATGGTACAGGTGCTTTTATAATAATGAATACTGGATCAAAAAAAATTAATTCAAAAAATAAGTTATTAACCACAATTTGTTATCGATTGAACAATAAAACTACGTATGCTCTTGAAGGATCTATTTTCATAGCAGGAGCAGGGGTGCAATGGTTGAGAGATAAAATTAAACTAATAAACAATGCTTACGAAACTGAAAAAATAGCCAAATCAACAAAAACTAACAATGAAGTTTATGTTGTCCCAGCTTTTAGTGGAATAGGTGCACCTTATTGGAGGCCCGATGCAAGAGGTTTAATAACAGGACTTACAAGAGATAGTGATTGGAAAACTTTAGTGAGAGCAACCGTTGAGTCAGTTGCTTATCAAAGTAATGACTTATTTTATTCAATGAATAAAGATGGTTTAAAACCTAGAATAGTTAAAATTGATGGTGGTATGGTTTCTAATAATTGGTTCTCACAATTTTTGGCAAATATAATTAATTTAAAAGTAGTTCGACCTAAAATTTTAGAAACAACTGCTCTCGGAGCCGCAATGTTAGCAGGTTACCAAATTGGAGAATTTAAATCATTAAATCATATTAAAAATACATGGAGAAAAGATAAGGAATTTATACCAAAAATTGATAAAAAATTGAGAAATCACTTATTGCAAGGTTGGCAGCAAGCAATTAAAAAAACTTTAGCATAATATTTATGAAAAAAGTTTTAATAATTGGAGCAGGAGCAATGGGTGCAGCTTTTTCTGTTCCTTTAATTGATAATAATCAAAAAGTAACTTTGACTGAACCATATAACCTAAATTTACTAAAAAAATTAAAAAATAAAAAAAAATTTCATCCAGCTCTAAAAATTAACTTATCAAATAAACTCAATCTTAAGAAATTTAGTCCTGAACTTTTGAATGATAAATGGGATTTAATAGTTGTTGCTGTAAGCTCAGTAGGTATAGACATGATAAAAAATTATCTAAAAGATCTCAAACAAAAAACTTTAATACTTGTTTTAACAAAAGGTTTAAAATTTCAAAAAAAAAGTAAAAAATTAATTAGTATGTCTGAGCAATTAAATCAAAATAAACAGAATTTAAACATTTCAATATTAAAAGGGCCTTGTTTAGCAAAAGAATTAGCAAGGAAGGTAAAAAGTTATACTGTAATAGCAAATAAAAATATAAGTATTGCTAAAAAAATTGGAAAAATCATTTCAACTCATTATTACAAAACAGAATATTCATCAGATGTAAAAGGTGTTGAGTTTTCCTCTGCTATTAAGAATATTTACTCGATGATAATTGGATCGGGTCAAGGAAATAATACTTCATCCGCTTTATTCAGAAAATCAATAGATGAAATGAAATACTTAATTAAATTTTTTAGAGGAAGAGAAGAAACTGTATATGGTTTAGCTGGTATTGGAGATCTTTATGTGAGTGCAGTAGGTGGCAGAAATAGCAAAATGGGAGAATACTTAGGTAAAGGATTTTCTTTTAAAAATGCAAAAAAGAAATTTATGAGAAATGATACCATTGAAGGAGCTGATTTAGCCAATGAAATTGCACCCTACATTTTAAGAAAAATTAATAAGAAAAAAATTCCACTAATGATTGCATTATTAAATACAATTACTAAAAATAAAAAATTAAAAATAAATTATTAAACTTTTATTTGTTTAAAAAAGTTTCCATTGAATCATCCATCGCTTTTTCCCAAGGTGTGTGATGGATCGGTGCAACAGATCCAGTTACAGGTGATGAAAACGATTTATTTCTATAAGTTAGAATGTCTTCTACTTTATGGTGTTCCCATTCTTTAAAATGTTTTCTAATTAATTCAAAATCTATTTTAGGATAATCAGACATATCATGAAGCTCCTTGGTATATTCTGTTTGAAAATCAATCATTTGATCAGGATTTTCCAGTTTTTCTTCCATTGAAACCCATTTATTAATGTCTTTATCTATTTCTTCATTACTAGGCATTTTTATTTTGCCCATGATCACATCCCTTGCATACCAAGCTTGACAATCAAACATATTAAAGGTGTGAAACTGATCCTGCATTCCTAAGTATAAAAGTTTATGATTATCTTGCCACACAACTCCTTTATAAAGCTTTGGTGGATACAATCTGTTATGAGTTTTTAATTTTAAATTTTCATCTAAAAACGGGAAATGATGAAGATATCCAGTGCACAAGATCACTACATCAGCATTTTGTTCTGTTCCGTCTTTAAATACAGCTTTTTTTCCTTCTAGCCTATCCAAATAATGAACTTCTTTCATACCTTTTGGCCATTTAAACCCCATTGGGTTATGCCTATAACCAATGGTTACACTTTTAGCTCCATACTTATTGCATTGTAGAGCAACGTCCTCAGCAGAATAACTGCTTCCTAAAACAATCACATCTTTTCCTCTAAACTCTTCTGCATCTCTAAAATCATGAGAGTGCATAATTCTTCCTGGAAAAGAACTCATTCCGTCATATTCAGGAATAAATGGTACAGAAAAATGACCTGTAGATACTACCAAATAATCAAACGTATCATTTAAAATTTTATTATTAACTTTGTCTTGGTAGCTAATTTCGAACTTATCATTTTTATAAACAGTATTTGTAACTCTTGTATTAAATTTAATCTTACTTTTTATATTTCCTTTGCTCACTCTTCCTAAAATATAATCTTGCAACACTTCTCTTGGTGGGAAAGAGGGAATTGGTTTTCCAAAATGTTCATCAAAAGAATAATCAGCAAATTCTAAACACTCTTTAGGTCCATTAGACCATAAGTATCTGTACATACTGTTAGGCACAGGATCTCCATATTGATCTGAACCAGTTCTCCAGTTGTAGTTCCATAAACCACCCCAACTTTCTTGTTTTTCAAAGCAAACTATTTCAGGAATTTTTTCTCCTTTTTTTTCTAAATGCTCAAATGCTCTTAAAATTGAAAGTCCACATGGACCAGCGCCTATGATTGCAACTTTTGACATAGAATTTTTCCTATCATTAATAAATTTATAAATATATCTTAATACCAATTTAAAAAAAAATAAAATTATATTTTGCTATGGGTTTTATTTGGAATTATCCAACCACTATGTGGATAGGAGAAAATAGAATTGAAGATTTATCCTCAGCTTGTAAAGAGTTAAATATTTCAAATCCATTATTTGTAACAGACAAGGATTTAGTTAACTTAGATTTAATAAAAAATATAATATTAAGATTAAAAAAAAGTTTTGAAAATTTAGCTATCTTTTCTAATTTTACGGGAAATCCAATTGGAGAAAATGTGGAGGAAGGTGTTAAAGTTTATAATAACTCGGACTGTGATGGTGTAATAGCCTTAGGAGGCGGAAGTGGTTTAGATGTTGGAAAAGCCATAGCATTTATGTGTAATCAATCTCGACCTTTATGGGATTTCGAAGATATTAGTGATTACTGGACAAGAGCAGATAGTTCTAAAATTTCAAAAATTATTGCAGTTCCAACCACTGCTGGAACAGGATCTGAAACAGGTAGAGCATCTGCAATTATAAATAAAAAAACAGATGCAAAAAAAATTATTTTTCACCCAAAAATGTTACCTTCGATTGTTATTTTAGATCCTTTACTTACATTAGACTTATCTCCAAGATTAACAGCAGCAACAGGAATGGATGCACTTGCACATAATTTAGAAGCGTTTTGTGCACCAGGATATCATCCTATGGCCGATGGTATTGCAATAGAAGGAATGAAACTAATTAAAAATTCATTAATTAAAGCATTCATAAATGGAAAAGATGTTAAGGCTAGAATGGATTTACTCTCTGCAGCTTCAATGGGCTCGACTGCATTTCAGAAGGGACTGGGAGCAATTCACTCATTGAGTCACCCTATAAATGGAAAATTTAATGTTCACCATGGTTTATCTAACGCGATATTTATGCCTTATGTTTTAACATTTAATAAACCTTCAATCGAAAATAAAATAATATCGATTTGTGATTATCTTAATTTAAATAAAAATTTTGATAGTTTTTTAAATTGGATTTTAGAATTAAGAAAAAATTTAAATATTCCACATAAATTGTCAGATGTAATGGATTGTAATAATATTGATTTAGATGAACTTTCTTTAATGGCATTTAAAGACCCATCAACAGGAGGAAATCCCAAAAAATTAAGTCAAAGTGATCTAAAAGAAATATATATAAAAAGCATTTCTGGAGAATTATTTTAATGAAAAAAATATTGATAGTAGAAGGAAACTTACGAGAAGAAAATCAAAGTTTTTCTGCAGCTGGTATTCAAACGCATACGGAAAGCCTTAAAGATAGTTTGGCGTATTTTACAGACAAAATAGAAATTCACGTAGTTAATCCTTCTTCAGATGAAAATATCGATAAAAATATTGATGCACTTGAAAACTACGATGGCCTTATTTGGGGCGGAAGTAGTTTAAATATTTATAACAACACCCCAGAAATAAAAAGACAAATTGATTTCATGAAAGCGTGTCAGAAAAAAATTAAAAAAATTCTAGCAATTTGTTGGGGTATGCAAGTAGCTGTGACTGCAGCAGGAGGTGAGGTAAAAAAAGCGACAAAAGGATCTCATAGAGGGATTGCCTCAAATATAGAAATTAATGAAATTGGTTTAAATCATCCACTCTATAAAAATAAAAATCAAAAATTTAATACACCTGCATTTAATTTTGATGAAGTAGTTACAATGCCAGAAAATTCAATTTTATTAGCCTCAAACTCAATAAACAACGTTCAAGGAATAAATTTCAAAGTTGGAAACTGCAATATATGGGGACTTCAATATCATCCTGAAATTACTTTTAATAAAATGATCAATTTGATTATTTTCAGAAAAAAGAGACTTTTAGAAAAAGGTGCATTTAAAGATGAGAATGAGATAGATAAACACATTAAACATATAGAAACTGAGAATAATAAATTAGATAAAGTTTCTAGAATGAGAGAATTAGAGAACTGGTTAAACTACTTAAATTTAGAATAAACCTTCTATTTCACCCTTGTCATTTAATTTTATCGAGTCAGCTGCAGGAACTCTTGGAAGTCCTGGCATTGTCATAATTTCTCCACACACAACAACTATAAATTCAGCACCAGAAGAAAGTCTTACCTCTCTTACAGGCAAAACATGACCTGTGGGAGCACCTTTTAAATTTGGATCTGTTGAAAAACTATATTGAGTTTTTGCAATACAAACAGGTAATTTACCGTAACCTTTTTCTTCAAAATCTTTTAATTGTTGTCTAACTTTTGTATCAGCCACCACTTCAGAGGCGCTATAAATTTCTTGTGCAATTTTTTCTATTTTTTTGAATAACGGAAGATCATCCTCATATAAAAATTTAAATGTATCTTTTTTATCTTCACAAATTTCTGTAACATTTGTAGCCAGTTCAATAGTTCCTTCACTTCCATTTGACCAATGAGTACATTTAGAAGCTTTTACTCCTTGCGTTTCACAAAAATCTAACAAAGTTCTCATTTCATCTTCTGTATCAGTTATAAAATGATTAACTGCTACAGTAACAGGTAATCCAAATTTTCTAATATTATTAATATGTCTACGTAAATTTACCATTCCCTCTTTAAGTGCTGATACATTTTCTTTTTTTAAATCTTCTTTAGCAACTCCCCCATGCATTTTCAGTGCTCTTATAGTTGCAACAATTACAACGCAATCTGGTTTTAGACCAGATTTTCTACACTTAATATCCAAAAATTTTTCAGCTCCCAAATCAGCTCCGAACCCTGCCTCTGTTACAACGTAGTCAGCTAATTTGAGTCCAGCTTTAGTTGCAATAACCGAATTACATCCGTGTGCAATATTTGCAAAAGGTCCACCATGAATTATTGCAGGATTGTTTTCTAGAGTTTGAGTTACATTGGGTCTTATTGCTTCCTTAAGCAAAACAGTCATCGGGCCTTGTGCATTTAAATCTTTTGCATAAATTGCTTGCCTATCTCTAGTATAACCAATTGTAATATTTCCAATTCTGTTTTCTAAATCTTTCAAGTCTGTTGCTAAACAAAAAATAGCCATAAGCTCAGATGCAACTGTAATATCGAAACTATCTTGCCTTGGGTAACCATTAGCTACCCCTCCTAGATCAACAATAATAGATCTTAACGATCTATCATTCATATCCATTACTCTTCTCCAAACAATTCTTCTAACATCAATGTTAAGTTTGTTGCCCCAATAAATATGATTATCAATTAATGCAGATAGTAAATTATGTGCAGATGTAATTGCATGAAAGTCACCTGTAAAATGAAGATTAATTTGTTCCATTGGTACTACTTGGGCATAGCCACCACCAGCAGCTCCACCCTTCATTCCAAATGATGGACCAAGACTTGGTTCTCTTAAACAAACAATAGATTTTTTTCCAATTTTATTTAAACCGTCATTTAAACCAACCGAAGTTGTTGTTTTACCCTCCCCAGCAGGAGTGGGAGTGATTGCTGTAACTAAAATTAATTTACCATTTTCTTTTTTAAGAGTATTTAAATATTCCAGATTTATTTTGGCTATGTGTCTTCCCATAGGACTAAAAGCAAAATTTTCATCGGGGACACCCACCTTAGAAAGAATATCTTTTATTGGTTGCATCTGAGCTTCTCGAGCTATTTCAATGTCAGATTTTACTTCAGCCATAAATAATCCAAATAAATTAAAAGTTTTTTATCTGTGACTTCTTATCCTTTTTTGAGATATTTGGAAACTTCTAAAAAATATATATAAAAAAAATAAGCACTATTTAAATTGATTGTTATAAAATTATCTGATGCAAAAGTATTCTATATTTAATCTTGTTAAAAACGCTTTTTCAAACCATGAAAATTGGGATTTGGCTTGGAAAGATCCAACACCAAAGGAAGAATATGATGTTGTAATTATAGGTGGTGGAGGCCATGGTTTAGCTACAGCGTATTATCTTGCTAAAGAACATAACATTACAAAAGTTGCAATCATCGAAAAAGGATGGATTGGAGGAGGAAATGTAGGACGTAATACTACAATTATTAGATCTAATTATATGCATGACGAAAATGGTTTATTCAGTGAGTTTGGAATGGATTTATGGAGAAAGATGAGTCAAGACCTAAACTACAATGTGATGTTTTCTCCAAGGGGAATTATTAATCTTGCTCATTCGGATGCTCAAATGAATGCTTATGCAAGAAGAGGAAATTCTATGAGATTAAACGGAATAGATGCAGTTCTTTTAAATAGAGAGCAAGTTAAAGAAATTATTCCAATGGCAGATTTTTCTGACAACGTAAGATTTCCAATTTTTGGTGGTTTGATGCAACCAAGTGCAGGCACAGCAAGACATGATGCTGTTGCATGGGGTTATGCTCGTCAGGCAGACTCAATGGGGGTAGATATTATTCAGAATTGTGAAGTAATTGGATTTGATGTCTCAGCTGGAAAAATAAATGGCATTAGAACTTCACGTGGAAATATCAAAGCAAAAAAAGTTGGTTTATGTGTTGCAGGAAGCACAAATATATTAGCTGAAAAATTAAATATGACTTTACCAATTGAAACTCATTTGCTTCAAGCATGTGTTTCTGAACCAATTAAACCAGTTCTGGATAATGTAGTTACATTTGGTGCTGGTCATTTTTATGTGAGTCAGTCAGATAAAGGTGAAATGGTAATGGGTGGAGATTTAGATGGATACAATAGTTATGCACAAAGAGGAAACTTACCAACTCTACAACATGTATTGACAGAAGGGATTGCAATGATGCCATTTTTAAGCAAATTAAAAATGTTGAGAACCTGGGGTGGTATAATGGATATGTCAATGGACGGTTCTCCAATTATTGACAAAACTCATATTGAAGGATTGTATTTAAATTGTGGATGGTGTTATGGAGGATTTAAAGCTACACCTGCATCAGGTTGGACGTTTGCACACACAATTGCACAAGATAGAGTTCACGAATTAAACGCTGGTTATAGTTTAAATCGATTTAATACAGGCCATCTAATTGATGAAAAGGGACTAGGAACAAAAACCTGGATATCTTAAATGCTCTACATAAATTGCCCACACTGTGGAATGAGATCTCAAAATGAATTTTCATATGGTGGTGATGCAAGTGTTAAAAGACCAGAACTTAATAAAGAAGTTTCTGATCAAGAATGGGATAATTTTGTTTATAATAGAAAAAGTTTAAGAGGTAAGCATTTAGAGCTATGGCAACATATTTCTGGATGTAGGCAATGGATTAAAGTTGAGAGAGATACAGCAACCCATGAAATTTTCAGAACTTTTAAAGCTGATGAGGAAGTTGCTTAATGATTCAAGCTTTTAGAATTGAAAATAGCGGGTTAATAAATAGAGATAAAAAATTATCTTTTAAGTTTAATGGTAAAACTTACTTTGGTTATGAGGGTGACACATTAGCTTCAGCTTTATTAGCAAATGGAGTTCATTTAGTAGGAAGAAGTTTTAAATATCACAGACCCAGAGGTTTCTTTGGAGTTGGGGTAGATGAACCCTATGCAGTTGTACAACTTTATAGAAATGGTGAAACAGAACCTAATATTAAAGCTACTGAGCAGGAGCTATTTGATGGTTTAGAGGCAAAAAGTGTTAATTGTTGGCCAAGTGTTAATTTTGATATAGGTGCAATCAATAATTTTTTGAGAATTTTTTTACCAGCAGGTTTTTATTACAAAACTTTTATGTGGCCTAAAAGTTTTTGGTATCGAATTTATGAGCCATTTATTAGAAAAGCAGCTGGTTTAGGTGTAGCTTCAATTAAACATGATAAAGAACGATATGAACATAAATATGAATATTGTGATTTATTAATTGCAGGCTCAGGACCTTCAGGATTAGCTAGTGCATATGCTGCAGCAAAAAATGGAGCCAAAGTTATTCTGGCTGAAGATAAACCAAGATTTGGCGGATCTTTACTAACCAGT
This sequence comes from Candidatus Pelagibacter sp., assembly GCF_052049835.1. Classification (GTDB taxonomy): domain Bacteria; phylum Pseudomonadota; class Alphaproteobacteria; order Pelagibacterales; family Pelagibacteraceae; genus Pelagibacter. The sequence goes on from NZ_JBNGZF010000001.1 coordinate 126,656, forward strand.
GATGTCAATATTGGCAATCAATCAGGAAAAGATTGGGCTGAGGGGATAATTGCAGAACTAAAAACAATGCCAAATGTTGTTGTTAAAAATAGATCTCAAATTTTTGGATATTATGATCACAACATGCTTGTTATGTCGGAAAAAGTTAGCGATCATTTACCTACAACTAAAAATTATCACCCTAATAAAAGACTATGGTACATTCGTGCAAAAGAAGTTTTGATTTCTTCAGGATCAATTGAAAGACCAATAGTTTTTGGAAATAATGATACACCAGGAGTTATGCTCTCCTCAGCCGCTAAAGAATATTTAAAAGTATATGGTGTTTTAGTTGGAAGAAAACCACTAGTGTTTACAAATAATGACAGTGGATACGAAACAGCAATTGAATTTAAAAAGCATGGAGTAGATCCAGTTGTTTTAGACTCAAGAAAAAATCCTGAGTCAGAAATAATTGACGAAGCAAAAAATTTAGGAATTAATATTAAAAATTCATATGTTGTTGTTGCAGCACAAGGATATAAAAAAGTAAAATCCGCAGATATTGCATCTATTTCTGAAGACAAAAAAAAACTTGGTAAAATAGAAAATATAGAGTGTGATTGTATTTGTGTTTCAGGTTTTTGGACACCAACCATTCATTTGGCCTCACAATCAGGAAATAAAACGAAGTTTAAAGAGGAAATTGATGCATTTGTCCCAGGGCAATCAAAACAAAATGAAATTACTCTAGGTGCAGCCAATGGAGTATTTACACTGGAGGAAACTTTAAAAACTTCATTTAAAGCAGGAAGTGAATTATCAAAAAAAATTACTGAAAATGATAATGAGATAGCTATTCCAAATGTTGTTGAAAAGAAATCTTCTCAACATGATAAGTTCTGGTGCGTTCCATTGCCGAAAGGTAAAAATTATAAAAGGTTTTTAGATTTCCAAAATGATGTAGCAGTATCTGATATAGAAATAGCTTTAAGAGAAGGGTATCGATCAATTGAACACGTTAAAAGATATACCACTTTAGGAATGGCAACAGATCAAGGAAAAACAAGTAATTTAAATGGATTGCAATTGGTATCCGAAATTGAAAATAAAGTTGTTCCTGCAGTAGGTCATACAACTTTTAGACCCCCATATACTCCAGTTTCTATTGGAGCAATAGTAGGAAGGGAAGTTGGAAAACACTCAAAACCAACAAGAAAATCTCCAATGCATTCATGGCATGAAAAAAATAATGCAGTTTTTGTTGATGCGGGTGTTTGGTTAAGACCAAGGTATTATAAAAGAGGGAATGAAAATTTATTTGAGGGATCAAAAAGAGAAGCAAAAAATGTAAGAACAAACGTGGGTGTTTGTGATGTAACTACATTAGGTAAAATAGATATTAAGGGACCAGATGCAGCGGAGTTATTAAATAGGGTCTATACAAATGCATGGTTGAAGCTACCAGTCGGTAAAGCTAGATATGGCGTAATGTTGAGAGAAGATGGAATTGTAATGGATGACGGAACAACTACAAGAATTTCTGAAAATCATTATCATATGACGACAACAACAGCTCAAGCAGCAAACGTTCTTTCGCATTTAGAATATTATTTGCAACTAGTTTGGCCTGAATTAAATGTGAATGTAGTTTCAACTACAGAACAGTGGGCAGGAGCAGCTATCGCTGGACCTAAATCTAGACATTTATTACAAAAATTATTTCCAAATTCAGATGTATCAAATGAAGGTTTGCCTTTCATGGGATACATGGAAGGAGATTTATCTGGTGTTAAAGCAAGAATTTTTAGAATTTCGTTCTCAGGCGAGCTTGCTTATGAAGTAAATGTTGAGTCTGATTATGGAAATTTCATGTGGGAAAAAATAATGGAAGTTGGTGAGGAATTTAACATTCAACCGTATGGAACAGAAGCATTATCAACTCTTAGAATTGAAATGGGACATGTTGCTGGATCAGAACTTGATGGTAGAACAATTCCATTCGACAACGCCTTAGAAGGTCTTGTTAGCAAAAAGAAAGATTTTATTGGAAAAAGATCATTACAAAGATCTGCATTTATAGCTGAAGATAGACAAAGAATAGTGGGCGTAGTTCCATTAGATAAACAAACAAGTATACCAGAAGGATCTCACTTAGTTAAAGATGATAAAGCACCGTTACCAAATCCAAAATTAGGTCATATCTCTGCATCTTGCTGGAGTGTTGAATATGATAATCCTTTTTCTTTGGCAATTTTGAAAGATGGAAAAAATATGATCGGTCAAAAGCTTTTTGCGATGTCGCCACTTAAAAACAAAGTAATACCAGTTGAAATAGTTTCATCACATTATGTAGACCCAAAAGGTGAAAGAGTTAGATCATGATATTAATTTCAGCTTTATCAAATGTTCATACAAAAGGTCAATTCGGAGATTATGAAGGTAAAAATAAAAATGAAATACTTAAAATATCTGAAATCAAAAATTTATTAATTGTTCAAATAGTTCAGTACAAAAATTCTTCAGTTTCATTTGAGGGTATTGATATTGATGGTTTAAAATTAAAAAACGAACCTTTAACTGTAGCATTTAATGACACTACAAGGATTATGTGGAATGGACCAAAAAACTGGTTTTTAGTTTCAACTAAAAAAGATTTAATAAAAGATATAGCAGATAAATTTAAATATACAGACTTTGCTGTAACAGATTTATCACATTCAAGAGCTATTATTGAAATTGAGGGTAATGATACGTTAGAAGTTTTAAAAAAAGGATGCCCTTTTAATTTTGATACATTAGATAAAAATAATTCAATTAACTCAACTTATAATGGAATAGCTTTTACTGTTGATAGGTTGGGTGAAAATCCAAATAAAGTGAGGTTATTTACTCTAAGAAGTTATGGAGAATCTTTATATCATTCTATTACAGATGCATCTCTAGAGTTTGGTTTTGAATCTTTATAAGGTTAATTTTCAATCTCTTGTTGTAATATAAACACCTATAGAAGTTATTAGAAATCCAATTAAGTCTAAGCTAGATAAACTTTCATTTAAGAAAAGCCATGCCATAAAAGCAGATGTAGCAGGGATTAAAAAAAATATGGAAACAGTTTTGCTAGCTGAATTGTGTTTTATTAAATACATTAAGATAGTAAATGCACCGAATGATACTAAAAATATTTGATGACTCATTGCAATAATAAATGTTTGTGAGAAATCAATATATGGATCAACAAAAAAGATTATTATTAACAAATGAAATAAACAGCCACCAAGAGCTTGATTCATATTACTAGTAGACAAAGGCAAGTTGTTACTCAATTTTTTTTGCCATAAAGTTGAAAATGTAATTGCTAATAACGCTATTATTGTTGCGATCAATCCTGCTGTAGGTATTTTAGAACCAATATCAAAACCTAATACAAGCCCTGCACCAGTAAATCCTAATAAGACACCTATCCACTGTTTGGTAGATACTTTTTCATTCAAGATTGGACCACTTAATGCATTTGTAAGAACTGGTTGGAGAGTTACTATTAATGCCGCAATCCCTGTAGGCATACCTATTGAAATGGAATAAAAGACACCTCCTAGATAAAAACCATGAAAAAGAACTCCACTAAAAAAAGATTCAAAAAAGTTTTTTTTACTAATTAATATTTTTTGTTTTGAATAAATAGAAAATAAAAAAAAACCAAAAGCAACTAAAGCAAATCTAAAAGTTAGCGCAGCAAATGGATCACTATTATCTATAATAGGTTTTGTTGTTATAAATGCAGAAGACCACAGAAGTACAAATATAAAAGGAAATATTCTAAGCATAATATTTAATAAGCAAATAAATTTAATAAAATCAAATAAATCAACGCCTAAAATGAACTAATTAACTATAGATATATTTTACCAAATCACTTAGGTTTTGTTTATGAATTTTAGATTGTTTAAGATTTTTACTATTTTAGTATCATTTCTGTTTTTAACTGGTTTTACACCTTTTATATCAATTCTTGGTCCAGGTGTTACAGTTCTTACTTCTGGTAATATTTATAAAGCAACCGCCCAATTAATAATTGATCAAAGCATTAAAAAGAAAACTGGTAAAAATTCTTTAACTTTAGTTAAAGAAGAATTAGATAAGAAAAAAAATAAAAATGAATTTAATGAAGAATTAAGAAATCTTGTTGAAGAAAGAATAAACATGACTCGAAAAAAACTTGAGGAACAAGAATTGAGAAAGTTAATAAAAAAGAGAATAAATATTACTAGATCAATTATTAATTTAAATAATACTACTCAATAATATTAAGGTATATCAGATTTTCCTGTTTAGTTTCTTTGCACCACATTTCATAGCTTTCACAAACCCTCCACAAATGGTCAAAAGCTCTTTGTGAAATTTCTAGTGGAAAATGACTTTTGGTATAATAAAGTTTAGGTATTTTCATTAAAAATTTAACCATAGAATCTTTTTGAAGTTCTAAAAGTCTTAAAGTTTCCTTATTAATTTTTTTCTTAGTTATCTTATCAATGAATTTATTATTCTTAATTTCTGAAAACCATTTATTATGAAATTCTCCAGAACTTAAAATGTCATATTCTTTAGTAGTCATAAAAATTTCAAATGCTTGTATATTGTTAATTTCTGGATTTTGTTTTTTAATTTCAATTATATTCGAATAAACAAATTCTGCAGCTCTCAAGACATATGGCTTTTCAGTCTTATTAGTCATTAGTTAATTTTTATTTTTAACCATAGCTGAATGAGCCAAAATTAAGTTAGGATCAAAAAAAAGTTTTGAGGATTTAACATTTTTAAATGATTTGAATGCAAAAATTGCAATAGGTAGCTCTGTACAACCTAAAATAATTTTTTTGCATTTCATTTTAATTAAGGAATTTATTGCAGGTTTAATTGCTTTTGCTGCTAACTTTACATTACCCATTTTAACTAATTTAATTGCTTTATTAACTGACAATTTTTGTATTTTTTGAGATGGCTCTATTAATTGATAATCTTTTTCAAAAAATTTTTTATAAACTCCAGTTTTAAGAGTACCTTCAGTTGCTAAGAGACCGACTTTGGAGTTTTTTTTACATTTTTTTTTTGTAAATTTGAAAACTTCTTTTGGCATATTGATTATTGGAATATTGATTTTTTTTTGTAAGTCATCAAACCAATAATGAGCAGTGTTACAAGGGATAACTATAAATTTACATTTATTTTTTTCTAGTAGCTTACAACCTTTTAGCAAGCTCTTTAAAACTTTATCATATTTTGCTCTACTTATTTTATTTGTAGATTTGTTAGAAAGATTTTTAGTTTGAGAGCCAATAGATTCAGGTCTGCCAGGAATATTTGATTTATTATAAAGTATAAATAATGGATACTCTTGATCAATCTTTCCTCTATTCAGAACAGCAAGCTTATTACAAAAATCAAGACCTGCTTGAGTTCCCATTCCACCTAAAATTCCAATCATAATTTTGATTAATTTATTAATTTTTTAATTTAAATCTATAATTAAAAATTGTGTTTAAAGATTGTTATTGAATAAGGTATTGGCTGAATAATAAATTTTTAAATTTAGATATATTTTTCAGCCAATAGGAAGTGTGAAATTATGCAGTTTTTAAGTTAACTGCTGAAGGACCTTTAGGACCATCTTCAACATCGAAAGTCAAAGCTTGACCCTCATCTAAACCGTTCATACCAGCATCTCTTACCGCTGAAACATGTACAAACACATCTTTTTCTTTATCTTCTCTTTCAATAAAACCAAAACCTTTGGTTGGATTGAACCACTTTACTTTACCTTGTAGACTCATATTTATCTTCTTACTTTTTGTTATGTTTAATTATTACTTATAATTAAGTAATATTGGCTTTGTTTAGATTTTATTGGGTTTTGTCAACAAAATAGATCAACTTATAAAATAATCTTTTAAATATCATCTATAAGCATAGTTAAATAAACAGAATTAATGTCCTCTTTATAGTGCGCAAAAGGTTCGCACACCGTGAAACCAGTTTTTTTGAAAAGTTTTCTTGCTGGTATAAAAAAATCACCTGCTCCTGTTTCTATACTCAATCTTTTTATTTTAAGCTTTTTAGCTTCTTTAATTAAATGATTGATTACATTAATCCCTTGGCCTTGCATTCTAAAATTATCGTGAATCCTAATCGATTTAAATTCTCCATGTTCTTTATCTAAAAATTTTAAAGCACCACAACCGATTAATTTTCTATCATCCCACAAACTCCAAAATTTTATTGATGGTACTTTTAAACCAGGAATATCTAGGACGTGAGCACTTCCTTCTGGGGAGGCGGCTCTTAGCTCAACAAAATGTTTAGTTAGAAGTTCATTAACTTCTGGATTATCAAAATTACCTTCAATTGATTTTAACATTTATACTAAAGTTGTGATATGACCCATTTTTCTTTTTTCTTTTATATCTTTTTTTAAATAATCAAAGAAAAATTCATTATCATTAAACTTTTGCATGTTTCTGTAATGAGTAATTTGATTACCAAGTAAATTCATCATTTTAGCATTAGATATTTTTTTTAAAGGGATTTGTTCTAAACCACACACAGCTCTTACATGATTTTCAAATTGACTCACATTAAAAGCATTTATTGTTAGATGTCCTGAATTGTGTACTCTTGGAGCAATTTCATTAACATAAAGATTATCATTTCTATCAATAAAAAATTCTACACACAAAGTTCCGACATATTTAAGTTCTTCAGCTATTAACATTGCCCAATCTTTAGATTGATTAAAAATTTTTTCATTAATTTCAGCAGGTATTTTTGAATATTTTAAAATTTGATCCTCATGTGTATTTTCAATTGGTTCATAAATTTCGTATTTATTATTACTAAACCTTGTGATTATAATTGAAATCTCTTTTTTTAATTTCACAAGTTTTTCAAGTATATATCCTTTTGAAAAATCAATATTCAATGAATTAAGGTCTTCACCTGATTTAATTGGATACTGACCTTTGCCATCATAACCAAGTGTTGTGGTTTTTAATATTCCTGGTAAAAAATCTTCTAAAGCATCTATGTCAGATTTTTTTTCAATCGAAACATATCTTGTTGTTCTAATATTTAATTTATTAACAAAATCTTTTTCAGCTAATCGATGTTGAATTAATCTGTTAACAGAAGGCTTTGGCAAAACAGGTTTAAATTTGTTTATTTCATTTAATGTTTCAAATGGAATATTTTCAAATTCATAAGTTACTAAATCAACTTGATTTATAAATTCTGATATTTTTTCTTTATTATTATAACTTCCTGTAACAAATTTATTACAAAAATTTTGTGCTGGCGCATCTATATCATCACAAAAAACAACAGTTTTAACATTTAATTTTTTAGCTGCTATTGCAAGCATACTTCCAAGTTGACCACCCCCAATGATACCAAGAGTAATTTCTGACATTTTATTTTGGAGATTTTTTTACAGATTTAGTTTGTGATGTTCTAAAATTTTTAAGTTTTTTTCGAACATCTGAATTATTATTAGCAATTATTGCTGCAGCTAATAAAGCAGCATTAATGGCGCCATCCTCTCCTATAGCAAGCGTTCCCACAGGTATTCCTTTAGGCATTTGAGCGATTGATAACAAACTATCCAACCCTTTAAGTTTTTTACTTTCAACAGGAACACCAAGTACTGGCACATGTGTAAGCGCTGATATCATACCTGGAAGATGAGCAGATCCTCCAGCACCTGCAATTATTACTGCTATATTATTTTGCTCAACTTTTGCGGCATATTCATACATTCTTTGTGGTGTTCTGTGAGCAGATATAATTTTTGTTTCAAATGAAACTCCAATTTTTTTTAGGGTTTTTTCGGCTAGTTTCATTACTTTATAGTCAGATTGACTCCCCATTATGATTGAAACTTTTAATTTACTATTTTTTTTCATGAAAATTGATCAATCTGTTTATTTCAAAATTAACTTAAAATTTCAATAAAATTAATAGTATTTAAAATACATATTGATTAGACTTAAGCTTACTATGAATTATAAAATCGATAATCTTCAATACTGTAATTGGTCTAGAAAAATCTTTGAGATCAACAGATCTGCCGGATTAGATGCTGTTCATGTTACCATTGTCTACCATGAAGATTTTGATGAATTGCAACTCGAAATAAAAAAATGGGAAAAATTATTTCATGAAAACCCTGATTTAATTTTTCCTGGTAAGAATTATCAAGACATTGATAAAGCTAATAAAGAAAACAAAACCGCAATATTCTTTGGTTTTCAAAATTGTTCGCCAATTGAAGATGATATAAAGTTAGTTGAAAAGGTTCATGAATTAGGATGTAGATTTATGCAACTTACTTATAATAACCAATCTTTGCTAGCAACAGGATGTTATGAAAAAATAGACAGCGGAGTTACAAATTTTGGACGCGAGGTTATAAGAGAAATGAATAGAATTGGCCTTGTAGTCGACATGTCACATTCTGCAGAAAAAAGCACTATAGATGCAATTGAATTCAGTGAAAAACCAATCGCAATTACTCATGCTAATCCTTCTTTTTGGCACCCGGCTAAAAGAAACAAATCCTCAGATTTATTAAAAATTTTAAGTGATAGCGGTGGTATGTTGGGTTTATCATTATACCCTCATCATTTAAAAGATAATACAAATTGTACTTTGGATAGTTTTTGTGAAATGGTCGCTAAAACAGCTGAAATAATGGATGTAAAAAAAATAGGAATAGGATCAGATCTTTGTTTAGATCATCCAGATACTGTTGTTGAATGGATGAGAAATGGCTCTTGGTCTAAAAGTAAAAATTATGGTGAAGGTTCAAAAAATAAACCAGGTTTTCCAAAACAACCTGATTGGTTTCATGATGCAAGAGGGTTCTCAAATATTGAAAAAGGTTTAAAAAAAGTAGGTTTTTCAGATACCGAGACACATGGAATACTTGGAAATAACTGGTACAATTTTTATAAATCAATTTAATTATGAAAGTTGAATTAAGAGACCCAAACAAGATAATGAAATTATCAAGGCTTGGATCTTTTCATCAATCAAAATTATCTTTTTTAAGAAGTTTTCTTAATGAATTTAAAGAGTGGGAATATAAAAGAGATTTATTTAATTTAAATGAAAATGGTTTTGGAGAAGCTGTTTATTCATTTAAAAAAAATAAAAGAGTTTATTCTTTAGTTTGTTTTGCAAATGAAATCAAAGATGAAGAAAGATCAGACAGAGTTATTGCAACAAAATGGGATGCAGCTTTTACATTACATGATGGAGTTCCTACAAAAAAAGACATCGAAAGGTTAAAAAATGAAGTTCCAAAACAAGAAGTTGGTAGACTTTCATATAAAGAGTTAACTTTATCGAGAGCAAATAAATCAGTAAGAATATATAATCATGTAGTTGAAAGTTTGAGCAAAGGCCAGCAACCAGATTTAAACTTATTATCAAAAGTAGGTTATTTATATAGAACTACGGCAGTATATGGCTCGGGTAAATTTGGTCTTGCAGATCGATTTAGAATTAAAAATCGTGAAGAAATTAATGGTCCATTCAGATTAGAAATGATGTTGGTTTATTTGGTAAGACAATTTACTTTTGATCAAGTTAATCATGTTGCTTATTATAAAAATCCAAAAACAGCAGTTAAGCTAGATGATAATATTTGTAAAAACTTGGGAATAGGTAATTCCACAGGTTTGGGCATGGCTCCTTTCATAGTTAATCACCCAACTCTACTAAATAATTGGATTTTAAGTAGAGAAAAGGCACTTAAAAAAATTAGAGAAATCAAAGACGCAAAAAGTCAAGATAGTGATTTATTTATAGATTGTGTAAAAAAATCATTAAGAAATATTACAAGCTGGAATTCAGATAGCGAATATCAACAAAAAAAAATTTCTTCATTATTAAAGGATGTTGAAAAATTCTTAAATTTTATAGATAAAGATTTTAATTTTGAGAGCGAATATCCTTTTAACAAGATCTATGAATGGTTAGAAGAAAATACTTGTGAGGAATGTATTGAATACGTAGTTTCAATAATGATGGAACCTTATAACAATATTGTAAATCCTTTGGTAAAAGAAATGAGTTCAGACGAAGAAAAATATTTTAATATTCCAACGTATAGAAAAGTTGATGAATTGAGGAATATAATTGAAGCAAAGTATCCAAACATTTTAGATATTAATTTTGAAGAAAAAGAAAATAATAAAAACTTTTGGTTTATTTCAAAAAATAAAGAAGAACCTAGATTGGCAGATCGTTTTGAAGAACATGGATCAGAATTAGAACAACCTTTAGCAATAGCAAGAGATATAAAAAAACTTTATGACAAATTATTAGTCTCAAAAAGTAGTTTAACTATTGCTGAATTTTTAACATCAAATTCTGAATTAAGACATGTCGTGAGGAGAGCATTCATAGTAGAAAAATTTCCTTATTCAGAAATACAAGATAATACAATTGGTAAAGATTTAATGCCAATTGATATGCTAAGATTAAAATTATCTTTTTTTGGGGCATTAAAGTTTGATCCACGATCTGACAAATGGTTAAGAATTTGTATGTTCCAAGGTGCTCCACTTCCAAATGAGCTAAAAAGTTATGATGAGCAGTGGGTATATAAAACCAATATTTAATAATGAAATCTCTGAGTGAAATTGAAACTACTGTTAAAAGAGCTTCAAAGGCGGCAGGATATTCTTGGGGAGTTTCCGAGGAAACAGGAAAAAGTATAAGATTGTTAGAGCTATTTAGTTTACCGGGTATTAAGCACCTTAATGAATATTTAAATCAAAAAAATAAAAGTAAATTTGAAAGTTTAAATTTAATTAGTAAAAATAATTCTTCATCGAATAATCCTTACTGTCCAATTACTTTAGGTGTTAGTTTTTTAGATCAAATAAATGTTTTAGAAAATTTAAAAAAAATTGAGTTTAAAAATGTTGCTTATCCACTAATTTTTATTTCCTTTATAAGTCGTTCATCAGAAATTATTGGAAAAAAAATTAATGTAAAAATAGATGAAAAAAAAATGTTACTAAATCTAAATGTAAATATTTTTTCAAATTTTATTGATCAAGAATTTCCAAAGATAGCGAATATGATTGAGGTCAATCTACTTGAAAATGAAGATAACTTTACAGACGATGAATGGAATAATTTATACAAGTTATCCGAAGAAACTTTTGTTGAAGAGAGTGACAGTTTAAAAGAGGGTGCGGCAGGTGCTGGTTTGACAGATAATGATTGATAAAATTGATGAAAAAAATCTAAAGGTAGATACTGAAGAATTAAACAATATTTGTGATGAATGCAAAGAGGAAGATGAGAGTGTCACTCAAAATTTAATTCTTACTGGGTTTAAATTATGTAAATCTTGTAGAGTCTCTAAGACTATATTTCCACTTTAACTGATTTGACTTACTGGAAGCATATTCATTCTACTCATCACAAATGAGATAGATAAAAATGCAATAATTAAAAAGGATAAAAGTACAATCCCAAAAGATTTAAAATTAGATTTTAAACTCAATATTTGTTTAGTTGAAATTATTAAACCTGCAAAAATCCAAAACTGTGTAAGAAAAATTATTGGTATCATTAAATCTGGTGTGACCGCAAAAAATCTTAATAAACCAGGGGCATGTGCAAATCCAACAGCTGTTAAAACTTTTTTGAATGAAACTTTGGTTTGCTTATCAGGAAATAATTTAACTCCAATTACAAAAATAAAAATCGCCCATATTAGCCAAGTAACTATTGCAGTTAGACCCGACATTGCAATAGCTGTTTTAATAATGGTATTAGCTGCTACTGCTCCAGCGATACCATCTAGGATCATTATAATACCAGCAAAGTATATTGATGCTTCTCCAAAATTTTTATTATCCGAATAAAGAGTTTTGTCTAATTTAATTGACTTAAAAATTATATTTAAAAATTCAGCAAACATTAATTTTTTTTATTTTTATTTTTTTGAGCTTTATAAGAAACAATTAATGGAAATATTATTAAAGCAATAGCAATGATAATGCAAACTGCTATTAAAAAACTTTTGGTCATTAGAATTGAAAAGGGGAGCTGAAATTAGCTCCCCCATAGTAAATTTTAGCCTTTTACAACTTCTCTTGTATTTGCATTGAAAGACTCTTTGAATGGAATATCCACAACTACAGCATCTACAGGTGTTCCTGGAGTGTCCGAGTATTTTTCTGGAAGATGAACTTTAAACTTAGTTCCAACTTTACCTTTTGGAAATCCATTAGGGTTTAAAGTTCCATCAAATGGAACGTAACCCATAGCAATATTAGTTTTCTTTTCCGGATGCCACCATGGAGAAGTAATAAATCCGACTGGATCTCCACCACTTTCTGGTGATACTAACCAAAAGTCTGGCGCATAATCGTCAATAGGCTTACCACCTAATTCCATCCCAACTAATTGAAGTTTGTATGGTTTTTGACCAGCTTTTATGTCTGCTTTCATTTTTTCTAAAGCAGCTTTACCAACATAGTCAGCTTTTTTATTCCATTCACCTTTACCAGATAATGAAACTTGATAACCTAAATTGCATTGAAACGGATTATGTTGTTGATCCATGTCTTGCCCCCAAGAAAGAATACCAGCTTGTATTCTTCTGTGGTGCGCAGGCGCAATAACCATTAAGTTATGTTTTTTTCCTGCATCCAATACTGCATTCCACATATCTTCAGCATATAAAGTTGCATTTCTTAAATATATTTCATAACCAGCTTCTCCTGAAAAACCAGATTGAGAAATTACACAACTTCTTCCACCAATTTTTGCTTCTGCTAATCCATAGAAAGGCATATTATCAAAATCAACTTGATCTCCACAAAGATCTTTCATTAAAGCTTTTGATTTAGGACCTTGAATTTGTACTGGACATGCATCAATTTCTTCAATTGTACAGTTAAATCTTCCATCTGCATTTACACCTTGTAAATACATTCCTATATCAGAGTCTGATAATGAAAACCAAAATTCATCTTTTGAAATTCTTAAAAGAATAGGATCATTTAAAACTCCTCCATAAGCATTACACAAGATTACATATCTAGCTCTCATAGGTGAAATTTTTGTTGCATCTCTAGTTATAACGTAGTCAGTAAACTTTTCTGCATCAGGACCTTTAACTCTTATTTGTCTTTCAACAGCAACGTTCCACATTGTTACATGGTTTACGATAGCATCGTATTCAACCATTGCTCCACCATCTTCAGGTTTTACATAGCCTCTTGGGTGATAAATTCGATTGTATACAGTTGCTCTCCAACAACCTGCCTGCATTGATAAATGCCAATAAGGTGACTTTCTTACCCTTGTTGAAATTAATAATTCAACTTTAGTTGGCCCACTTTGTCTTAAATTGTATGGTACTTCTCTATCAGATTGATCAACAGAAGTAACATGTTGTACTTTAGTATAGTCAAATTCTTTAGACATAACTATTCTCCTTCAACCACTTGTTAGTTTCCTTCAAGCCGCCGAATGTATAAATGTGGAAGTTATCAGTGTGCGATTTAACTTTCCCAATTAAATCATTAGGGTCTTTAGGTTTCAATAAATCCAATGCCTTACTAAAATTAGATTTAAGAAAGTTTAAGGAATTTTTTGCCCCAACAATATTAGCAAATTTAATTAGGCTAGATATTTTTAATGGCCCAGTAATTCCCACATGCACTGGTACGCTTTGCTTAGAAATAAAATCTATAATAGGCTGAGGATCAAGTAACCACTGTGTAACAATATAATCAGCGTAAGGCTTTTTATCTATCATAGCTTTTTCTAAATCTGAGTCGGATATATCAGGACTCCCCTCGGGATGTCCAGCAATTCCTATTTTCATTTTTTCAAAATAACCTGTCTCTAAAAGTTGAAAGGAACTATCAAACTTACCTGTCGGTTCTCTTCCACCTCCAATAATTAAGGCTTGCTTTACTCCTCCATCTTTGCATCTAGAAACATAATCTTTAAGTTCTTTTTCATCATGCATTGATCTAGCAGGAAAATGAGGCACAGGGTTAAATCCTTTCTTTACAAGCTCTACTGCTTTATCAGCAGTTTCTCTGTAATCACCTCCAGGTAGCATTGTAATGTAAACATCAGACAATGCTGGAACTGTATCAACCTCTGTTTTAGGTCCTATTTCCAATGAAAAATTCATAAGGGAGATCTTTATTTATTTTGAAATATGAGTCTAGAAAATTCGATGCAACAAATAATCAATTATTTTATCTGGCCTCTATGCTTTTGGATCCTTCTTCCATATTCTTGAGTGACTCTATCAAAGACAATTGCGAGAGCAACTATTGCTAATCCATTCATCATACCAAGAGCCAAATATTGGTTAGAAACAGCTCTTAATATTGGCACACCTAGACCTTTTACACCTATCATAGAAGCAATAACCACCATAGCTAAAGCCATCATTATGGTTTGGTTTACACCAGCAAAAACAGTGGGTAAAGCTAGAGGAATTTGAACAGATTTTAATTTTTGAGTTGTAGTTGCTCCAAAAGCTTCACTAGCCTCTAAAGTCTCTTTATCTACTTCTCTAATACCTAAATTAGTTAATCTAATAATTGGAGGAACTGCATAAACACAAACAGCAATTAATCCTGGGACTTTTCCAATTCCTAACAACATCAAGATTGGGATCAAATAAACAAAACTAGGAATTGTTTGCATCATATCCAATACAGGAAGTATTGCCTTTTCAGCTCTAGATGATCTAGCCATTACAATTCCTATTGGGATACCAATAACAATACAAATTATTGTGCATACAGTAATAATAGCCACTGTTGCCATGCAATCTTCCCACATTCCAAAATAACCAATTAATAAAAAAGCAATTGCACTTCCTGTAACTAATTTCCAACTTTTTGAACCTAACCAGGCTAATCCACAAATTATTCCAATAATAATTATCCATGGAGTGGATAATAATAATTTTTCTAATGATACTAAAAAAAATAATAATGGATCAAAAAATGCCTCTATGCTGTCTCCATATTCTTTTGAAAAATTTCTAAAAGCTAAGTCGATACCTTTTCTTAGCTCCATTTGGGATCTTCTTCCCATTTCTGGAAATTCAGTAAAAAATTCCATAAATATTAAATTTTACGAGCCTATATTAAATAGGCTCGTAATTAAAAGTTAATTATAAACTTTTTTTGATTTTTTTTGCAGCATCTGAAGATACCCACTTAGTCCAAATATCTTCATGCTTTATTAAAAACTCAACAGCAGCATCAGAACCTTTTGCTTGGTTGTCAGCCATGTAAACTAACATTCCATTCATCACTGTGCCTGGAAAAGTTCTGCTTTCAACATATTTAAGTACATCTTTTCCACCAGTTTTTGCAAAGTTAGCACTTACAATTGAGTTTACTTCAGATTTTGTCCAAGCTGTTGGCTTTGGATTTGCACAATCTTGTTCTGCAAGAGTGATACAATTGTCCCAATTATCTCTGCCTGCAAAAGGAACACCAAAATCAACTGGCTGTAAATTATATTTTCCAACCATTGATGTAGGGTTCCAATAATATCCAAACCACGGTTCACCAGAATCTGACGCTTTAGCAATTGAACCATCTAAACCTGCAGCTGACCCCGGATCAATAAGTTTCCAACCTTTTTTTTCCATTTCAAATGCTCTGTACAAATTTGCATTAGCTAATTGACATCCCCAACCTGCTGGACATCCCATAAATGCACCTTTTGATGGGTCTTCTTTATCAGGAAATAAATCTGGACGTTCTAAAATTTGAACAGCTGTCATTCCTTTAAGTTCTGGATGTTTTTCTAAAGCTGCTGGATTTAACCACCAACCTTCTCCTAGACCTGTAATTGGAGCTTTATTAGCAATAATTAATCTTTTTTCGCTTACCGCTTTTTTTAGAGGAGTGTAAACTGCATTCGCCCATTGTTCAGGGTTCATGTCAGGTGTTCCTTTATCATTCATAGATGTAAATGTTGGCATAGTAGCACCAGGTACTAATTCTACGTCACATCCATATCCTTCTTCGAGAATGATTTTATCAACGTTTGCCATTAACTCGGCAGATGCCCAGTTTTGTTCGGCTATAACTAATTTTCCACAAGCATTTGCAAAAGAAGTCATGCCGAATGCTAAAAGCGCGGAAAATAGAATTGTTTTTAATTTTTTCATTATATCTCCGTTAGTTAATTTTTGATTTAATACTACAACATATCAATGAAAAGATTGCAAATATCTTTCAACCTTTAGTTGAAGTCAAATTGTCTTTAAATACCATTTATTACCAGATAAAGTTTGAGAATGAAATTTTCTGCAAATTTTTTTTTCAAAGAATTTGTTTATATTTTAAATTGTAAAACTGTATTTCAACAAATCATAATAAGAGAATCGTAAAAATTTAGCTTTAATTAATTCCAACTTAAACAAGGAGGTTTAATAAAAGTTGAAATGAAAAAATTATCTCAAATACTCGATTTAAAAAAATTAAAAGTAGTAAATAAAAATATAGATAAAGCTCATGGCTTACCAAATGAGTGTTACACTGATCAAGATTACTTATCTATTGAGAGAAAAAAAATTTTTGAAAATAAATGGGTGGTAATTGGCGTTGGTAGTTCCTTACCAAATATTGGAGACGCGAAACCATTTGATCTGCTAGGAATTCCATTAATTATTTTACGAGATAAAAATAATAAAATTAAAGTTTTCCATAATGTTTGTAGTCATCGAGGTTTTAAGATCCTTCAAGAAAAATGTAAAATTAAGAATGTAATAAGATGCCCGTATCACTCTTGGTCCTATGATTTGAGTGGCAAGTTAATTGCCACACCGCATATTGGTGGAATGAATAAACATAATTGTAATAAATTTAGCAAATCAAAAAGTGGACTTAAGGAAGTTAGATCTCATGTTTGGTTAGATTTAATTTTTGTTAATTTAAATAATAATGAAATTGATTTTGAAAAATTTATTAAACCTTTAAGTGATAGATGGAAAAAATTCTGGCCAATTAAAGATAGAGATTTAATCGTTTATTCAAAAGATTATGGTTATTTTAATTTAAATGCTAAGTGTAACTGGAAATTTGCAATAGAAAATTATTGCGAAAGTTATCATCTACCCTGGGTTCATCCTGGATTAAACTCTTACTCAAAAATTGATGATCATTATCATATTCAAGGATTACCTAATCGTTTTGCTGGGCAAGGCACTATGGTTTATAATCCAAGGTTTAAAAGTAACTTAAAATTTACAACATTTCCAAACTGGCCTAAAGATCAAGAGCATATCGCTGAATACGTTGCTCTTTTCCCAAATGTAATGCTTGGGATTCATAAAGACCATTTTTACGCCTACTGGTTAGAACCAGTAAATAATGAATATACAAAAGAACATATGGAAATTTTTTATGTTGGTAACGAAGCGGCGAATTCGAAAAAATTTAAATCACTTAGAAAACAAAACTTTGAACTTTGGAAAGGAGTTCAAAGTGAAGATTTAAATATAATTGAGGGAATGCAGGATGGCAGAAAGTCACCATCTTATAACGGGGGAAATTTTTCACCTGTGATGGATAATCCTACCCATCATTTCCACAAATGGGTTGCAAACAATATAATGAAATGAAAGGATAAATTATGAAAAAAGATCTTATTACTAGATTAAATGAAGGCCCAATAATGTGTGCTGAAGGATATCTTTTTGCAATGGAAAGAAGAGGATATTTATCAGCAGGTCCATTTGTTCCAGAAGTAGTTTTAGAACATCCCGAGGTAGTAACTCAGTTACATAGAGAATTTATTAGAGCGGGATCTGATGTTGTTCAAGCATTTACTTATTACGGTCACAGAGAAAAGCTCAGAATAATTGGTAAAGAACATTTGTTAGAACCAATGCAAAAAGGTGCTCTTAAAATTGCAAAAGATGCTGCTGCTGAGTTTAAAGATTTAGATCTTATGGTTTGCGGAGACGTGGCTAATACAAATGTATTTGATCCAGGGGATCCTAATACTCACAAACAATGCCAACAAATGTATGAAGAACAAGTAGCTTGGGCAAAAGAGGCTGGTGTTGATTTTGTAATAGCAGAAACAATAAATTGGACAGAAGAAATGAAAATAGCATTAAAAGCAATTAAGTATGCAGGACTTATTGCAGTTTGTAATTTTGCAATTCCTAGAGGGGATAAAACTAGAGAAGGTCATACTGCTGAAGATGCTTGCAAAATGATGGAAGATTTAGGTGCAGATGTAGTTGGTTTAAATTGTTATCGAGGACCTGAAATGACAATGAAATTATTAAAAAAGGTTAGAGAAAAAGTTTCATGTCATGTTGCTGGACTTCCAGTACCTTATAGAACAACAGAGGAAGAACCTGGTTTCTTAAATATCACTGATCATGGTTGCGACTGTATTCCAGGTGGAAATGCATTCCCAGTAGCTTTAGATAATTTGTTTTGTAACAGATTTGAAATGGCAGAGTTCGCAAAAGATTGTGTAAAAAATAAAATAAATTTTATTGGTATATGTTGTGGAGCAGAAGCACATCACGTAAGAGAAATGTCAGTTGCAATTGGAAAGAAACCAATTTCAATGAAATATATGCCAGACATGAGCAAACATTTCCATCATGGCACAGATAAATCTCTAAAAAAAGTGAATAAGGAAATTAAATACTAATGGAAAAGCATGCGAAGGTAGTAATCATAGGAGGTGGTGTAGTAGGGTGCTCTATTCTTTATCATTTATCTAAATTTGGATTAAAGGATTGTATCTTGCTTGAAAGAAATGAGCTTACTTCCGGTTCATCTTGGCATGCAGCAGGAAATGTTCATGTAATTTCATCTGATCCAAATATTTCTAGGATGATGGCTTACACGATTGGCCTCTATAAAGAGATAGAAAAAGAGTCTGGTCATTCTGTTGGGTTTAAACCCAGTGGAGGATTTTATTTAGCATCAAATGAAGTGTGGGCTGATTACTTAAAAAGAGAAAGATCAAAAGCAAGATATATGGGGCTTGATCAAGAATTTATTTCTCCAGAGGAAGTAAAAAAGAAACATCCTTTAATTGACCCATCTAGATATTTGTTAGCTCTGTGGGATCCTATTGATGGAGAGGTTGATCCGTCAGGTGTAACCTATGCTTTTGCAAAAGCTGCAAAAGTTCATGGAGGTAAGTATTATACTCACACAGTAGTTAAAGATACTAAACAAAAAAAAGATGGGTCATGGGAAGTATTTACAGATAAAGGAAATATAAATGCTGAAATAGTAATTAATGCAGGTGGTTTGTGGGCTAGAGAAGTCGGTCAATTAGCGGGATTAAATCTTCCAGTTCAACCAATGGAGCATCATTATCTAATTACTGAACCTATTCCAGAAATTGAAGCAATGGGTGATCAAAGATTACCTATTGGTACAGATTTTGAGGGAAATATTTACTTTAGACAAGAAGGAAAAGGAATGTTGCTTGGAACCTATGAACCAAAATCAACTCCTTGGAAGGTAGAGGGAACTCCAATGAATTTTGGACATGAGTTACTTGAGCCAAAATTAGATAATATCGAAGACAGATTAGCAATTGGGTTTGAAAGAATGCCAGCCTTAGAGCGTGCAGGAATAAAAAATATAGTTAATGGACCTTTTACTTTTGGTCCAGACGGAAGTCCTCTTATAGGTCCAGTACCTAGAATGAAAAATTATTGGGTTGCAGTTGGTGTTATGGCTGGATTTTGTCAAGGCGGTGGTGTTGGAAAATGTATTGCTGAATGGATTATTGACGGAGAACCTTCCATTGATGTTTGGGCAATGGATGTTGCTCGTTTTGGGGATTATGCATCCCCTCAATATGGAACGATAAAATCTTCAGAAAACTATGAACGAAGATTTATTATGACATTTCCTAATGAAACTTTACCAAAAGGAAGAAAACAAAAAACAACAGCACTTTATGATCGTTTTGTAAATCAAGGTGCTGTTATGGGAGATAGCTTTGGATTGGAAAATGTTTTGTGGTTTGCAAATAATAAAGAAGATGCTCATGAGGAACCAACAATAAAAAGATCAAGATCTCATGATTATGTGTCAAAAGAAGTTATTAATGTAAGAGAAAATGTTGGTTTAATCGAGGTTGCGAATTTTTCAAAGCATGAGTTCAAAGGACCAGATGCTAGAAAATTTTTAGATCACATAATGGCTGGAAGACTTCCAAAACCAGGAAGAATATCTTTATCTCCAATGTTGTCGTATAGAGGAAAATTATGTGGAGATCTAACTGTGGCATGTTTAGATGAAAATGAATTCATGGTATTTGGTTCTGGAGCTGCTCAAGAAATGCACAGACGTTGGTTTGAAAGTCATATAGATAAATTTAATTTAAGTTATAAAAATAGATCTGATGAGTTTCATGGATTATCAATTGCGGGACCTAACTCAAGAAAGGTTTTAGAAAAAATAGTAAGAGATGATGTTTCAAATGAAAAATTTAAATTTAGAGATTCTAGAAGAATGTTTGTTGGTGGAGTTCCTGCATTAGTAAATAGAATTTCATTTACAGGAGAGCTTGGTTACGAAATTTATGTAGCACCTCATTATCAATTAAAATTATACGAAGAACTTATTGAAGCTGGAAAAGAATTTAATATCAAACCTTTTGGTGGAAGAGCATTAATGTCGATGAGGCTTGAGAAAAATTGGGGAGCCTGGACATTAGATTATAGACCAGATTTTACTGCTAAAGAAACAGGATTAGATGCTTTTATCAATTGGGATAAAGAATTTATAGGTAAAGAGACTGCACAAAAGGAAAATTCTTCAAACAAACTTATACCTCTAATTGTTGAAACCAATGATATTGATGTAACAAATAACGAGGCTGTTATGAATGGAGATCAAAGTATAGGTTACGTTACTTCAGGTGGTTTTGCGCATTTTGTAAACAAGAGTGTTGCTTTTACTTTTGTTGATCAGGAAAAAATTAAATCTGAAAATAAAGTTCAAGTAGAGATAAATGGAGATTTATTTAATTGCTCAATAATTAAAGAACCACTTTATGATCCAAGTGGCCAAAAAATGAGAAGCTAATGGCACAAAAAGACGTAGGAAACAAAATTCCAATTTATAAACTTAAAACCACTGATGAAGTCATGAAGTACTACGACGAGTGGGGAGATAAAGATAAGTATAATAAAGATATGGTTGATTGGAACTATACAGGCCCAAAGGAAACCGTAGCAACTTTCAATAAGCACGAAAATAATAAAGATACGCTAATCTTTGATGCAGGCTGTGGAACAGGTCTAGTTGGAGTTGAGTTAAAAAAATATGGTTTTAAAGATTTTCATGGAGCTGATTTATCTCAAACTTTATTAGATACAGTTCCAAAAAATCTTTATCAAAAATTAGTTAAAGTTGATTTAAACCAACCAATAGGAGCTGAGGATAATTTTTATGGTGGAGTGATGTGTGTTGGTACGTTTACATTTGGGCATGTAAAACCAAATGCTTTAGATGAGTTTATAAGAATAACAAAACCAGGTGGATTAATTTGTTTTACTATAAATGAAGGTATTCACGAAGAGTATGGTTTTGATAAAAAAATTGATATACTAATAGATAATAAGAAATGGGAAGAAGTAGAATTTTTTAAATCTGATTATATTGCAAGCAAAGATGTTAATGCATGGTTAGGATTATATAGGGTAATATGAGGTTTAGTAGAAAAATAGCTCCAGAATTTAAACCTAGACAAAGTTTTATAACCAAAAAAAGATTAAGAGAAGATGAAATTGATTTTGATAAATTAAGATCATACCGATTAGATAGAGTAAGAAAAGAATTAGAAAAAAATAATTTAGAAGCTTGTATTTTATTTGATCCAGTAAATGTTCGATATGCTTTAGATACTTTAAACATGAGTGTTTATAATATGCATAATCTTACCAGATATTGTTTTGTACCAGTTAATGGCCCAATAATTCTTTACGAATATTTTAATTGTGAAAAATTATCTGAAGGATTAAATCTTATAGATGAAATAAGGCCAGCAATAACCTGGGATTATTTTAGTAACGGTGATCAATCAGAAGCACAATTACAAAATTGGGTTAATGAGGTTAAAGATTTATCTAAATCATATTTTAAATCAAGAAAAATTGCTATTGATGTTTTAAATGGTCCTTCAGTTGCAGCTTTAAACAAAGAAGGTATTGAAGTAGCAGATGCAAAATTAATTTTAGAACAAGCAAGAGTCATAAAATCATCTGATGAAATTAAATGTATGAGATCAGCGATAGATGTTGCTGAAATGGGCATTGTTAAAATGAGAGAACAACTAAAACCAGGAATGACTGAAAACGAATTATGGTCAATTCTTCATCAAACAAACATAGAAAATTATGGTGAATGGATTGAGTGTAGATTGTTAGCATCAGGAGAAAGAACAAATCCTTGGATGCAAGAATGTGGAAACAAAGTTATTCAAGATGGTGAATTAGTTGCTTTTGACACAGACATGGTAGGACCCTATGGATACTGTGCTGATATTTCTAGAGCATTTGTTGTTGGAAACAAATTTAATGATGAACAAAAGAAACTTTATTCAATGGCTGTTGAACAAATAGATTACAATTCAAGACTAATTAAAGATGGTTTATCTTTTAAAGAATTCACAGAAAAATCTTGGGTTTTGCCAGAGGATTATTATCCAAATAGATATTCTGTAATGGTGCATGGAATAGGTCTTTGTGATGAGTGGCCAGCGATTAGATATCCAACAGATGGCGGGGAACGTAGTGGAACGTTTCAAAAAAATATGACAATAACAGTTGAGAGCTATATAGGTAAAGTAGGCGGCAAAGAAGGTGTTAAGCTTGAGCAACAATACCTGATTGGTGAAAATGGACTTGAATTAATGTCCCATCATCCGTTAGAAGATATTTAATGAAAATTATTTTAGTAATGGGTTTGCCTGGAGCTGGTAAAACAACTCTAGCAAATGAAATGGCTCCACTATTAAATGCTAAAAGACTGAATGCAGACGAGGTAAGAAAAGCTGCAAACGATTGGGATTTTTCTGAAGAAGGAAGGGTAAGACAAGCAAAAAGAATGGCTGAAGCAGCTCTAAAATTAAAAGCAGAAGGTCATTATGTAATTGCTGATTTTATTGCACCAACCCCTGAAGCAAGAAAGTTATTTCCAGCAGATTTTAGAGTATGGGTCGATACAATTAAAAAAGGAAGATTTGAAGATACTAATCAGATGTTTGTTAATCCTAAGAATTTTGATTTTCATGTAACAACTCAGGATGCAAAAAATTGGGCACCAAAAATAATAGAGGAGATAAAAAAATGACACACCAATGGGATAACAAGAAACCAACAGCTCAAATGCTAGGAAGATGGCAACCTTTTCACGATGGACATTATACTTTGTTTAAAGAAATTATTAAAAAAACTGGACAAGTTTGTATTCAAATTAGAGATGTACAAGGTGTTGATGATAATCCTTTTGAATTTGAAACAGTAAAAAAAAACATTGAAGACAAATTAAATCCTGAATTTGAAGGACAATTTAAAATTATGTTAGTACCTAATATTACAAATATTTGTTATGGTAGGGGAGTTGGATATAAGATTGAGGAAATAGTTTTGGATGAAGAAACTCAAAAAATATCAGCAACCAAGATAAGAGCAAAAATGAGAGAAGAGGGAAAGTTAAAATAAAATTAAATGAACGATAGACTCAAAACTATTGTAGATTTAGAAAAATATCCAATACACGATTTAAATTCACCTATAATTAAAAATCTAGTTAAAAAATACAAGGAAGAACTTGATCAATATAGTTGCTCAACAATTCCAAATTTTATTTTGCCTAACTCACTTAAAGTAATGAACTCTGAGTTAGAAAAACAATTAGACGAAGTTTATATGTCTAAAGAGAGTATAAATGCCTACTTATATGCAAAGGATGACCCTTCATTACCAAAAGATCATCCAAAAAGAACTTTTATGAATAGATACAATGGATATTTGAATTCAGATTGTTTTTCAAAAGATTCTGAAATGAAATATCTATACGAAACTGAGGAACTTTTAAAATTTGTATCTGCTTGTTTAGGTATTTCTCCTATTTACAGATGGGCAGACCCTTTAGCATGTCATGCGTATAATGTTATGAAACCAGATGGAGTGCTCCCGTGGCATTTTGATAGCTGTGAATTTACACTTAGTTTAATGATACAAAAACCCGAGAAGGGCGGTGTGTTTGAGTACTGTCCAAATATAAGAGAACCTGGAAAAGAAAATTTTGAAGAAGTTCAAAAAGTTATATCAGGAGATAGAACTAGAGTAAGACAATTGAAATTAGAGCCAGGAGATTTACAAATATTTAAAGGTAGATTTACTTTGCACAGAGTAACAAAAGTTGAAGGCCAAAAATCAAGATATATGTGTATTCCTGCTTATGTTTTAGATCCATGGAGAGTAAACACTCCAGAACATTCTAAAGCTATTTATGGCAAAGTTTTACCAATTCATATAGAAAGAAATCAGGCCAGATCCGATGGATTAACTGATTAAATGACTATTAATATTAAGATTAAAAAAATAAACAACGAAGTTTCATCAATTATCATTGATGAACCTAAAACTTATAATTCTTTATCATTCAAGAATCTTTCAGATTTATTAAAGGCATTAAAAAAATTAGATACTGATAAAAAAGTTAAAGTAATAATATTAGAGGGAGCTGGTAAAGGGTTTAGTGCAGGACACAATTTAAAAGAAGTGAGAGGTTTAAAAAAGAGAGATAAATATTTAAAATTATTTAATCTTTGTTCAAAAGTAATGCTCCAAATTGTTGAAGGTAGAAAACCTGTAATAGCTAAAGTTCATGGAGCAGCATTTGCAGCTGGTTGCCAACTAGTTGCAAGTTGCGATTTAGCTTATAGTACTAAGGATGCGTTGTTTGCTACTCCTGGTGTAAATATTGGTTTGTTTTGTAGTACACCTATGGTTGCTGTTAGTAGAAAGATAAATCGAAAACCTATGATGAAAATGTTGCTAACTGGAGAACCTATTAAGGCAAATTATGCAAAAGAAATAGGATTGATAAATGATAATTTTTCAAAAGCCAAATTAAACAACGAAGTGTTAAAAGTAGCAAATAAAATTGCTTCTAAATCTAATTTAACAATAAAAATTGGGAAGCAAGCTTTTTACAAACAATTAGAAATGCCATTAAGTAAAGCTTACGCTTATACAAGTAAAATGATGACCCTTAATATGATGGCAATGGATGCAAAAGAAGGAATTTCTGCTTTCCTCGAAAAACGAAAACCTAAATGGAAAAATAAATAATGATAAAGAATATTTTAACAGTTGTTTTTCTTATTGTTGCAATGTTTGTAATTTATAATTTTAAAGATCATAATCAAAAAAGAGCAATAGATGCATGTATTGCTGGTAGCCAAAAACTAGAAAAACCAATGACAGTTCCTGAAGCTAAAATATTTTGTGAAGAACAAATTAAAAATAATAAATGAGTGATATTAAAGAAGTTCTTTCTAAATATAAATCAATTGCAATGGTAGGAGTTAGTAACGATCCAACAAAAGCATCAACTATAGTTATGAAATATATGCAAAAATATGGATTTAAAGTTTATCCTGTCAATCCTAGAGCTGAGGGTCAAAAAATTTTAGGAGAAGAAGTTTTTGCTAAAATATCTGATATTAATGATCAGGTTGATATTGTAGATGTTTTTAGACCATCAAAAGAAGTTTATGCTATTGCAGAAGATACAGTTAAAATTGGAGCTAAAGTTTTATGGTTACAGCTCGGTATACGAGACGAAAAGGCAAAAGAATTGATGGAAAAAAATGATATTAAGTATATTGAAAACAAATGTACTAAAATGGAATATCAAAAATACTTTTTAAAAGTTAGACAAGCTTTTCCAGTTTTAAGTGACTAATGAGCAAAATAATTAAATTTTTGGACAGCACATTTTTAGATTTGGGTCGTCAATTTAAATGGACTTATCTACCCCCATTAATGGTTTATATGGCTGCAGGTATATCTGGTTTAACGGGTATAGTTGGCACGTTTTTTGTAAAAGATTATTTAAATTTGTCTGCTGCATTTCTTGCAGGCCTAGGTTTTTGGGCAGGAATTCCTTGGGCATTAAAAATGCCATTAGGACATTTAGTAGATCTAATCTGGGAGAGAAAAAATTACATGGTCTATTTCGGAGCTTCATTGATAGCTCTTAGTTTACTAATTATGTATGGATTGATTATTCATACTGAAGATATGTCCCAGGTATTTTCGGTAGAAACATGGTTTGTGATAAGTGTGATTTTAGCTCCAGTTGGTTATGTGGTTCAGGACGTTGTAGCCGATGCTATGACAGTTGAGGC
This sequence comes from Candidatus Pelagibacter sp., assembly GCF_052049835.1. Taxonomy (GTDB): domain Bacteria; phylum Pseudomonadota; class Alphaproteobacteria; order Pelagibacterales; family Pelagibacteraceae; genus Pelagibacter. The sequence continues at coordinate 153,125 of NZ_JBNGZF010000001.1, forward strand.
AGTTCCTTTGGTTGATGAAACAGGAAATGATTATTCTAAAGATCAAATAAAAATAATGCATACAACAATGCAGACACTTGGAAGGTTTGCTATTATTGGTGGTACAGTACTTGTTGCATTAGTTAATGTAATTTTGTTTAGAGATGTGGAAGGCCTTGAGCAGGCTGATAAAATAAATTTATACGGAACTATTTATATTTATGCTCTTGTAATACCTTTGGTTTCTATACTTGGTGTTATTTTAGCCAATTATTTAAGACACAAAAAAATACAAACTTTAAAATTTAAAGGTCTAGAATTTAAAGAGGAAAGAGGTAACGAGAAAACAAAAATTAATTGGTGGATATTAGGAGGGAGTCTAGTTTTTGTTATTTTCACACTATCTATTGGTTCATTTAAAGTACCGTTTGCACAAGAAATTGTTTTTATAGGTTCTGTAATAATTATTTTGTTTTTAATGTTTAAGCTTATTAAGGAATTACCTCAGGAATTAAGATTAACTATTGTAGGTACAGCAGTTATTATTTTTATATTTAGAGCTATGCCTGGACCTGGACCAGGATTGACATGGTTTGAAATTGATGAGCTTGGATTTAATGAACAGTTTTTTTCTGTTCTATCATTATTGGCATCAATTTTAACATTAGCTGGTATTGTTTTATTAAGACCTTTTATGGCAAATAATTCAATTGCTAAAATAATTGTTGTTTTAAGTATTGCAGGAGCAATTTTGTTTTTACCAAGTGTTGGAATGTATTATGGTTTTCATAACTGGACAGCTTCGTTAACAGGTGGAGTTGTTGATGCTAAGTTTATTGCATTAATTAATACTGCGTTGGAGTCTCCGCTTGGCCAAGTATCAATGATACCTCTATTAGCTTGGATAGCAAAAAATGCTCCAGCACATTTAAAGGCAACCTTTTTTGCAGTTTTTGCATCGTTTACAAATTTAGCATTATCAGCAAGTGCGTTAGGAACAAAATATTTAAATGAAATATTTACTGTAACAAGAGAAGTTAAGGATAAGGTTTCTGGTGAAATACAAACTACAGCAGATTATTCTGAACTTGGAATTTTATTAATTGTTGTGACACTTTTGACATTAATTCTTCCAATTTTATTTGTAATTATTATCAATAACAGTAAATACAAAACATCTGAGTAATTATTTTTAAATGAAAACTATTTTTAAAGTATTAATTTTATTATTGATAACTTCGACTTTTTCAAACGCTGAATTATTAAATCCAAATAGCAATATTAAACCGAAAGAAGTTATAAAGATCCAACTTAATGGGCTTCAACAAAATGACTCTAAATTTAAAGATAGTGGAATTGAGCAAACATGGAAATTTGCTCACCCAAATAACAAGAGAGTTACAGGACCATTAAGCAACTTTAAGATGATGATTAAAAGCGATTCTTATGGGATGATGATTAATCACTTAAGTCATACAATTACTGAGCTTGGAAGTAGTGACAAATGGGCACAATTTGAGGTAATCATTCTTGATAAAAATAAGATTTATCATAAGTTTAATTGGCAAGTTGAAAAGTATACTTTGGATGGAAATTTAAAAGACTGTTGGTTAACTACAATGGTATCTAGCCCGATCCCTCTAGGAAGCTCAATTTGATTTTAAACATACATTTTTGTTTCGTAACAATTAAAAATTTAGTAGGAATCCTTGAATGAAAACAAAAACTAAAGTTGTAGTAGTTGGTGGAGGTGTCGTAGGTGTTAGTGCTCTTTATCACTTAGCAAAAAAAGGTTGGTCCGACGTTGTTCTCGTTGAGAGAAAAGAGTTAACTTCAGGATCAACTTGGCACGCCGCTGGTTTATTGCCTTTGTTTAATATGAGTTATTCTGTAGGACAACTACACAAATATGCAGTTAATCTTTATAAAACCTTAGAGGAAGAAACTGGAAAAAATGTTGGCTTTAGCGTTGTTTCAAATATTCGTTTAGCTAGTACAAAAGATAGAATGGATGAGTATCATCAATATGCAGGTGTTGCTCGAACTATTGGAGTAGATGTAAAATTCTTGAAACCGGAACAAGTAAAAGAAATCTGGCCTTTATGTCATACAGATGATTTAGTTGGTGCAATACAACACCCTGAAGATGGATATATTCAACCAGCAGATTTAACGCAAGCATTAGCGACAGGTGCAAGAAATAGAGGAGCAGAAATTTATAGAAACACAACTGTACTATCAATGAGGCAAACTAAAGATGGATGGATTGTGGAAACAGATAAGGGATCAATTGAGTGCGAACATGTTATTTCTTGTTCTGGAAATTTTGCAAGACAAACAGGTGAAATGGTTGGATTAGATATTCCAGTAATACCTGTTGAACATCAATACATTGTTACAGAACCACATCCTGCAATTCAAAAAAGAAAAAAAGATGGATTACCAGAAATGGGAGTCTTAAGAGATAGTGATAGCAGATGGTATATGAGAGAAGAAGCTGGAGGATTAATTTTAGGCCCTTATGAAGATGGTGCACCAGCTTGTTATGTAGAGGGGCCATCAAAAAATTCTGAATATGAATTATTTCAAGAAGACTTAGACAGATTAGCTCCACATATAGAAGGAGCAATTCATAGAGTTCCTGCATTTGGAGAAGTTGGAGTAAAGAAAGTTTATAATGGAGCAATCTGTTATACTCCAGATGGAAATCCAATAGTTGGTCCTGCATGGGGACTTAAGAATTTTTGGATTAATGAAGGACATAGTTTTGGAATAACAGCAGCAGGTGGCGCAGGTTGGCAACTAGCAGAGTGGATTGTTGATGGCGAACCTACAATTGACATGTTAGGAGTTGAACCAAGACGTTACGGTAACTATGCAACTAAATCTTATTTGAAAGCAAAAAATGAAGAAGCATATAGTCATGTATTTATTGTCCATTATCCAGATGAAGAAAGACCAGCAGCAAGACCTTTAAGAACGGCTCCTTGTTATGAACGAATGAAAAATTTAGGCGCTGTGTTTGGTCAGAAGTTCGGATGGGAAAGACCTAATTTTTTTGCAACAGACGGAATGGAACAAAAAGATGATTGGTCATTTAGAAGATCGAAATGGTTTGATGCTATTAAAAAAGAATGTCAAAATGTAAAAGAAAACGTGGGTCTTTTAGATATGACTGCGTTTGCAAAATGTAGAATTAGGGGACCTAAAGCTGAGGAATTTTTAGATTATTTGGTAGCTAATAAACTTCCAAAAAAAATTGGAAGGATAAATTTATGTCATGCATTGAACACTAAAGGTGGAGTGCATTCTGAATTTACGATAATGAAAGAAGCAGAAAATAGTTATTATCTAGTTTCTGCTGGAGCAAATTTAAGATTAGATCATGATTGGATACAAAAATGGATGCCAGATGATGGATCTGTAATTTTTGAGGATCTAACTAACAGTACGGGAGTTTTAGTTGTAGCTGGTCCAAAAGCTAGACAATTAATGCAAAAGGTTTCAACAGATGATTTTTCTAATGAGAATTTCAAATGGCTTACTGCAAAAAATGTTAATGTTGGATACGCTCCAGTAAATGCAATGAGAGTAAATTTTGTTGGTGAGCTTGGTTGGGAACTGCATCATCCAATTGAATATCAAAACCATATTTTTGATAAATTAATGGAAGCAGGAAAAGATTTAGGAATTAAACCCTTTGGAATTAGAGCAATGAATAGTTTAAGAGTTGAAAAATCTTATAAACTAGTTGGCACAGAATTATCAATTGAATATTCACCATACGAGTCTGGTCTTGATAGATTTGTTCATCCAAATAAAGGAAACTTTATTGGTTTAGAGGCACTTAATAAATGGAGAGAAAAAGGTTTTGATAATAAATTAGTTACTTTAGAGGTTCATAATACTAAAGACGCAGATGTGCTTGGAAATAACCCAATTTTTAAAGATGGAAAAGTTGTTGGAAGAGCAACTGGAGGTGAATTTGGTTTTAGATTAGATAAATCAATAGCACTCGCGATGGTTAAACCAGATTGTTCAAGTGTGGGCGACAAATTACAAGTTGATATATTAGGTGAAATGTACGACGCTACTGTCTTAGATGAGAGTCCTTACGATTCAGAAAATAATTTATTGAGAGCTTAATGAAAATTTTAGTAGCTGTAAAAAGGGTTATTGATTACAACGTTCAAATAAGAGTTAAAGAAGACGGAACGGGTGTAGTTACTGACAACGTTAAAATGTCAACCAATCCCCCTGATGACAATGCAATAGAAGAGGCTGTAAAAATTAAAGAGGCAGGCAAAGCTACAGAAGTAGTTGCAGTAACTGTAGGTGAAGAAAAAGCTCAAGAAACTGTTAGGAAAGCTTTAGCAGTTGGTGCGGACAGAGGTATTCATGTGAAAGTCGATGGAATTTTAGAACCACTCGCTGTTTCAAAAATTTTACAAAAAATAGTAGATAAAGAAAAACCAGATTTAGTATTTATGGGTAAACAAGCAATTGATGATGATTGTAATCAAACAGGCCAAATGTTGAGTGCTTTATTAAATTGGCCACAAGCAACATTTGCCTCTAAGATTGATGTTAAAGATAATAAATTAGAAGTAACTAGAGAAATAGATGAAGGTCTTGAAACGATTGAAATAAATGTTCCAGCTATTGTAACTTGTGATCTTAGGCTGAATGAACCAAGATATGCATCACTACCAAATATAATGAAGGCTAAGAAAAAACCTATAGAGGAAATTGCTGCTTCTGATTTAGGCGTAGATGTATCACCAAGATTAGAGCAATTAAAAGTAGAGGAACCTCCAAAAAGAAAAGCAGGTATAAAAGTAGCAAATGTTGCTGAATTAGTTCAAAAGTTAAAAAATGAGGCGAAGGTAATTTAATGGCAGTTTTACTTATAGCAGAACACAATAATAAAGAATTAAGACCATTTACTCTTAATGCAGCTACAGCAGCATCTCAAATCGATTCAGATGTTCATGCTGTAATTATTGGTCAAAATTCTGCAGATGCTGCAAAACAATTATCTGAACTTCCAGTAGTAAAAAAAGTATTGAGTGCAGAAGGAGCTCACTATGAAAACTTCACAGCAGAAAATTTTGCTCCAGTGATTGTTAAACTAGCAGAAAATTATTCTCATATCGTTTGTTCAGCAAATACATTTGGAAAAAATTTGATGCCACGAATTGCAGCTCATCTTGACACATCGCAAGTAAGTGACATCATTAAAGTAATATCATCAGATACTTTTTTAAGACCAATTTATGCCGGTAACGCTTTTGCAACAATTAAGAGTAATGATGCTAAAAAGTGCGTTACAATCAGACCCACTTCTTTCGATCCATGTGAGAGTACAGGTGGATCAGCCCCAATTGAAAAAGTAGATGCTAGTGAAGAGTTTTCAAATACAAAATTTATCAAAAGAGAAGAAATTAAATCTGATCGACCTGAACTTGGAACAGCAAGAATTGTTGTATCAGGTGGCAGAGGAATGCAAAGTGGAGATAATTTTAAATTAATTACAGAAATTGCTGACAAACTAGGTGCAGCAATTGGAGCATCAAGAGCGGCAGTAGATGCTGGATATATAAGTAATGATCATCAAGTGGGTCAAACAGGAAAAGTGGTAGTACCAGATCTATATATCGCTGTTGGAATTTCAGGCGCTATTCAGCATTTAGCAGGAATGAAAGAAAGTAAAGTTATAGTTGCAATTAATAAAGATGGTGAAGCTCCAATCTTTAGTGTTGCAGATTATGGACTTGAAGCTGATTTATTTGAGGCACTGCCTCAGTTCATGGAAGAGCTGAACAAATTAAACACTATACAAAAATAATCCTTACAGTTAAAAACTAGAGTATGTCTAGAGAATCAATGGAATATGATGTTGTAATCATTGGTGGAGGACCATCAGGATTATCAGCTGCAATAAAGTTAAAACAATTAGATCCAAATCTAAATGTTTGTTTATTAGAAAAAGCATCAGAGATTGGAGCTCATATTTTAAGTGGAAATGTATTTGAAACGCGTGCTCTAGATGAATTACTACCAAATTGGAGAGAATTAAATTCTCCAATCAAAACAAAAGTAACTAAAGAAAAATTTTTATTTTTAGGAAAAACTAAATCTTTAAGTTGGCCAACTTGGCTCCTACCTGCGGTGCAACAAAATCATAAAAATTATATTATTAGTCTTGCAAATTTATGTAGATGGCTTGCAGAACAAGCAGAAAATTTAGGTGTAGAAATCTTTCCAGGATTTCCAGCAAGTGAAATTTTATATAACGAAGATGGATCTGTTAAAGGTGTTGCAACTCAAGATATGGGTATAGATAAAGATGGTAATAAAAAAGATAGTTTTGAACCAGGTATTGAGCTTTTAGGTAAAGTAACTGTTTTTGCCGAAGGGTGCAGAGGTCATTTAGGAAAACAATTGATTGAAAAATTTGAATTAAATAAAGGTAAAGATCCTCAACAATATGGAATTGGTTTTAAAGAAATATGGGAAATAGAGGATAAAAATCACGAAGAAGGCTTAGTTATGCATACAGCTGGATGGCCATTAGATAACAATACATATGGTGGTAGTTTTATGTATCATGCAGAAAATAAACAAGTTTTTCTGGGCTATGTAATTGGTCTAGATTACAAAAATCCACACTTATCACCTTATGATGAATTTCAGAGGTTTAAAACACATCCAGCAATAAAAAAAATTATAGAAGGTGGAAAAAGAATTTCTTACGGTGCAAGGGCTTTAATTGAAGGTGGATTTCAAAGTTTGCCAAAAATGTTTATGCCCGGAGCTTTGTTAGTTGGTTGTGATGCTGGAACTTTAAATATGCCAAAAATTAAAGGTTCTCATACAGCGATGAAAAGTGGGATTATTGCAGCCGAAACTATTAATGAGCACTTAAAAAAAAACAAAGATTTATCTATTTATGAAGATAAATTTAAAAATAGCTGGTTACATAAAGAGCTTTATGAAGCTCGGAATGTGAAACCTAGTTTTAGCTGGGGATTAATTTTAGGAATAATTTTCACAGGTATCGATCAAATTTTATTTAGAGGAAAACTTCCTTTTACTCTTAAACACAAACATGCTGATCATGAAACATTAAAACCTGCAAACCAAATGCCTAAAATAGATTATCCAAAATATGACAATGTAATTACTTTTGACAAAACAAGTTCTGTATATTTAACAGGAACTAATCATTCAGATAATCAGCCGGTTCATTTAAAACTTAAAGATCCTGATTTACCAATCAAGTATACTTTAGAAAAATTTGATGAACCTGCTCAAAGATATTGTCCTGCAGGTGTGTATGAAGTTCAAAAAGAAAATGATGTAAATAAATTTGTTATCAATTCTCAAAATTGTATTCATTGTAAAACTTGTGATATTAAAGAACCTTCTCAAAATATAACTTGGGTTACACCAGAAGGAAGTGGTGGTCCAAGATATGGAAATATGTAATTAAGATAAGTCTATTGCAAACTTTTTTAAAGTTTCAATAGGTAAATATTTAAGAGTGTTTTCATGGGTTCTTTTCAAAAATATTGGACATCCTTTACCGGCTTCAACTGCTTTTGCATACCAACTAGCACACAAACACCATCCATCTCCATCTTTTAAACCTGGAAACCCAAATTCAGGATGTGGAGTAATTAAATCGTTACCTGCTTCTTTCATCCACTCTAGGCATTCGGTAGTAACTTTGGCACAAACTGTATGAAGTCCATGATCATTCTCGTCAGTGTTACAACAACCATCACGAAACCAACCTGTTAAAGGATCATTTGAACATTCCTCTAAGTCTTCACCTAAGACATTTTTTTGTTTTTCATTCATTTAAATTTTTGTTGGGTTTGGTTGTCCTTTATAAACTTCTTCTGGATCAAATTTTTTTTCTTTTTCAAGAAATTTCATTACAACTTTTCTTCCGTTATCAATTGGTCCCATTGGAATTGATCTATAAAAACATGATCTATATCCTACATGACAGCTAGCCCCATCACCTATATCAACTGTTAACCATAAAGAGTCTTGATCATCATCAATTCTAATTTCTGTTACTTTTTGAGTAAAGCCACTTGTTTTACCTTTGTGCCAAATAGCTTTTCTTGATCTGCTAAAATAGTGTGCTTCTTTTGTTTCAATTGTCTTTTTTAGAGCCTCTACATTCATATATCCATGCATTAAAATATCCTTTGTTTTTGAACACATAGTTATGACAGGAATCAATCCATCATTATCAAATTTGGGTGATAGAAGATTTCCTTCTTCAATATCATAGATATTTTCTCTTTTTTTGAACATACGGGGTGATTATTTAGCACATATCTAAATATATTAAATATTTTTAAATTGAGGTATTTACTGTATAAAAAGGCGCTATGAAATTAGTAAAAGACACAGACAATAATAATTTAGAAAAAAAAAAGGTTTCAGATAAAGAGGCGGAAGAGGCTATTAGAACAATTTTGTCCTGGATGGGAGAAGATCCCAAAAGAGAAGGATTGCTGGAAACCCCTAAAAGAGTTGTAAAAGCATTTAAAGAATATTTTCAAGGCTATAACGAGGACGCAAATAAAGTGTTAGATAAAACTTTTGGTGATGTAGAAGGTTATAGCGATATGGTGGTTCAAAAAAATATTTCGGTGCAAAGTCACTGCGAACATCATATGGCTCCAATTATTGGGAAAGCACATGTTGCCTATATACCAAATGAGAGAGTTGTGGGATTAAGTAAAATTGCAAGAGTAGTTGAAATATTTTCAAAAAGATTACAAACGCAAGAAAGATTAACTGTTCAGATTGCAAATTCTCTTATGGAAGCGTTAGATGCAAAAGGTGTAGCTGTTACAATAGATTCAACTCATCAGTGTATGACTATGAGGGGTATTAAAAAAGAACAAGCAACAACTGTAACTAATTTTTACTTAGGTCAATTTAAAGAAGATCTGAGTTATCAAAATAGATATTTACGATTTATCAGCACTGAGTTAAAAGACTAGTGTGTCTGACCAATTTAAAGCACTAATTCTTAATCAAGAGGGTGAAAACTTCTTACGTGAAGTTAAATCTATTGATAAAAGTTTTCTAAAGCATGGAGATGTAACTGTAAAAGTAGATTATTCTGACCTTAATTTTAAAGATGGAATGATTTTAAAAAACGGTGGACGATTAGTAAAAGAATTTCCACATATTCCAGGAATAGATTTATCAGGAAAAGTAATTGAAAGTGAAAATTCAAAATTTAAAGAAGGAGATGAGGTAATTTTAACCGGATTTAGAGTTGGAGAAATATTCTTTGGCGGATATTCACAAATTGCAAAAGTAAATGCAGAATTTTTAGTAAAAAAACCAGATAGCTTAACAACTAAACAAGCCATGATTTTAGGTACTGCAGGTTTTACCTCCTTAATGAGCGCTTTTGCAATTCAAGCAAGAGAAAGTATTTTATTAGGTGAAAAAGTTAATGATGTTTTAGTTACAGGTGCAACAGGAGGAGTTGGTAGTGTAGCAATCATGGCATTAACTAAATTAGGTTACAACGTTACTGCAGTAACTGGAAAAGATTCTAAGTCAGATTATTTAAAATCATTAGGTGCTAAAAACATTATAAATAGGGCAGAATTTGATAAAGATCCAAGACCAATAGATAAAGGTTTATGGGATGGAGTAGTTGATACTGTAGGTGGAAAAATTTTAGCTAACGCAATAGCTCAAACAAAATCAAATGGAATTATAGCAGTTTGTGGAAATGCAAACAGTAATGAGCTTAACACAAATTTACTTCCTTTTATGTTAAGAGGTATTAAAGTTTGGGGAATGGACTCTGCTAATTGCAGTATCAAAAGAAGAGAATTTATTTGGGGTGAGGCATCAAAATTAATTGATTTTGATTTAATTGAAAAATCAGTTTTAACTGTTAGTTTGGAGGAATTAGTTGAAACTTATCCAAAAATTTTAAAAGGTGAAATTGCTGGAAGAGTGTTAGTTGATTTAAATAAATAATGGATTGGGATAAATTAAAAATTTTTCATGCTGTAGCAGAAGCAGGTAGTTTTACGAATGCTACTGTTAATTTAAATCTTAGCCAATCAGCAATTAGCAGACAAATACAATCATTAGAGCAAGATTTAAAAGTGCAGTTGTTTGAAAGACATGCAAGAGGCTTAACCCTCACGCAAAATGGTGAATATGTTTTTAAAACTGCTCATGAGGTGATTAGCAAACTTAAAGAAGTTGAAACATCATTAGGTGATCAAAAGAGCAAACCAACAGGAAAATTAACAATCACAACTGTAAGAAGTTTTGGAACACACTGGTTAACACCAAGAATTCAAGAATTTATGACACTTAATCCAGAAATTGAGATTGAACTAGTTTTTGATGATAAAGAATTAGATTTGAGTACTCGTCAAGCTGATATTGGGATTTTTATGAGAAGACCAAAACAGCTTAACTATATTCAGAAAAAATTAGTTGATATTAAGTATTATATTTATGGATCAAATAAATACTTAGAAAAAAATGGGATGCCAAAAACAGTTAATGATTTAAACAAACATAAATTTATTTCATTTGGAAAAGGTGCTCCTTCGCCAGTTTATAATCCTGATTGGGCACTTAAAATAGGAATGCACGATGGGAAAAAAAGAAAATCTATTATGAAGGTTAATAGTGTAAGTGGTTTATTATATGGTGTTGAATCTGGAGTAGGGTTGGCAGCATTGCCAGAATATTTAGTTTCAAATACTAGTAATATAATTAAAGTACTTCCAAAAGTAGAAGGACCAATAACAGAAGCACACTTTGTATACCCACAATCCTTGAAAAACACAGCTAGAGTTCAAGCTTTCAGAAATTTCTTATTCAGTAAAATTGGCGACTGGAAATAGAAAATAGGCAAAAACCCCTTAAATTATTAATAAATCTAAATCTGCGACACTATTGCGATTGATAATCATTCTCATTGAGAATAGTTCTCATTCTCAATAATAACGTAATAATTTAAGGAGTTTAATGAGAAAATTATCAACTTTGGCGTTAATTACATCTTTATTCTTATCAACTTTTGCGATTGCGAATGAAGTAAATGTATTTAATGCAAGACATTATAAGGCTGATGCTGAAATGTATGGAAAATTTACAGCAGCTACAGGAATTAAAGTAAATTTAATTAATGGTAAATCAGGAGCTTTAGAAAAAAGAATAGCCGAAGAAGGAGCAGATTCTTCAGCTGATTTATATATTACTGCCGATGCTGGAAGATGTGGTGCTATGGATGCAAAAGGTTTGCTTCAAGGTGGTTTATCATCTGAAACAATTAAAGCGTCTGTTCCAAAAAACTTTAGAACTAACAAATGGGTTGGAGTAGCAAAAAGAGCAAGAATTATTTATTACTCACCTGAAAGAGTTAGTGGTGCTGAGTTGTCAGGTTTAACTTATGAAGGTTTAGCTGATCCAAAATGGAAAGGTAGATTGGTAATAAGAAAATCAAGTAACATTTATAATAAATCACTTGTAGCTTCATTAATTGCAAATAATGGAAAAAAAGCTACAGCCGAATGGGCAAAAGGTGTTGTTTCTAATATGGCAAGAGAGCCAAAAGGAAACGATAGAGCTCAAATCATGGCTGTTGCAGCAGGAGAAGCTGATATTGCTGTAGCTAATACTTATTATTTAGCACTTATGCTTTCAGGTAAAAAAGGTGCTGAACAACAAGAAGCTGCGAAAAAAGTAAAAGCGTTTTTCCCCAATCAAAATGATAGAGGAACACATATGAATATTAGCTGTGCTGCTTTAGTTAAAGGTGCGCCTAACAAAGCAAATGCGATTGCACTTGTTGACTTTTTGTTATCACCAGAATCTCAGGAACACTTTACGAACAATACGTTTGAGTTTCCTATGATTGGTGGTGTCTCTCCAAGTCCATTAGTAGTAAATAATTTAGGGCTAGATTTTAAACAAGATTTAGTAACTAAAGTTTCAACTTATGGAAAAAATCAAGCTGCTGCGTTAGAAGTTATGACAGCTGCTGGTTGGAAGTAACATATGGTGAAAAAGAATTTATTTAATTTTGATTTAAGTAATTCTTCTGTCATGAGCGGTTCACTTGAGGGTCAGATAACATGTGAACCATGCTCATCAGAATGTGAAAAGATTAAAAGAAAAATAAATAATAGAAAATTATCAGAGATTGAAAAAGACGAGGCTCTAGACATCCTCACTCCTTTTAAATGATGATATATTTCTTTTTAGACGTTGCCCACGTCACTCCTTTAGGATCTTTACCCTTTCCTAAAAATAATTGTCGTGGGCATTAAAAAAATATGATTGAAGGATTTAAAATACCCCAAGTAACTTTTAGAATCAGAGAAGGTGATACTTCGGATAATGAAATTGCATGTGCAATTGGTGGGAAGTGGACAAATAAATCTACTGATGATTTTTTTAAAAATAAAAGAGTAATTTTATTTAGTTTACCTGGTGCATTTACACCAACATGCTCCTCTCAACAATTACCTGGATTTGAAAAAAATGCTGATGAATTAAAAAAACTTGGCATTGACGAAATTTATTGTTGTTCAGTAAATGATTCATACGTCATGAATGCTTGGGCAAAAAAAATGGGTATTTCTAATGTTAAAGTAATACCAGATGGATCAGGACTTTTTACAAAATATATGGGAATGTTAATCTCCAAAGACCATGATGGATTTGGCCAAAGAAGTTGGAGATATATGGCAGTTATTAATGACGGTATTGTTGAAAAATGGTGGCAAGAGCCTGGAATTAATAATTCAGGCTCAGATGATGACCCGTATATAGAAACAACACCAGAAAATACAATAAAATACCTTTCTGCATCAAAGTAAAATCATATTAAAAAAATTTTTTTATATTATAAGACCCTTAATGTTAAAGAATTTAAACATCTGGTTTCTATCCTCTTTATTGGTGTCTATAGGCGTATTAATTCCAATAGTTACAGTTTTTTTTAGTTTTTTTGAAGAGACTTCAAATTATTATCAAGTATTAAAAGATACGTTTTTATTTGAATATATTTTTAATTCTTTCACACTACTATTCTGTGTCTTAATCTTAACATTTATAATAGGTACTACATCTGCATACTTGGTTTCATTTTATAAATTTCCTTTTAGTGATTTCTTTAAATGGGTCCTTATACTTTCTTTCGCTGTTCCACCTTACATTTATGCATATTCTTTGACGGCCTTTTTTGAAAATTATGGTACAGCTTTTACAATATTGACAAATTTATTTGGAGAAGGGGAATACAACAAACATATCCCAAAGTTCGATGGTCTTCTTGGAGCAGTACTTTCCCTTTCATTTTCATTATACGCTTATGTATATATTCTTTCTAGAGCCTCATTTTTATATCAATCTCAAAACTTAATTGATTTAGGAAGAAGTTTAGGTTTTTCAAAATTTAAATCTTTATATTCATTAATACTTCCAGCTGCTAGACCAGCTATAGTCGCTGGATTATCTCTTGTTGCAATGGAAACATTAGCAGAATTTGGTGCAGTTGATTTTTTTTCAATAAACACCTTAACCACTGGAATTTATAATTCATGGATTGCATTTGATGACTTGGCTTTTTCAAATAGATTGTCCTTTTTCTTACTAATATTTATATTTGCATGTTTTATAATTGAGAATTTTTCTAGAAAAAAAGCTAAATACCATTTTAATTCAAGAGGTGGATTTAAACAAAAAGAAAAAATTACATTGTCTGGAAAAAAATCTTTATTTGCATTTTTGTTTTGTTTTATTATTTTCTTTTTAAGTTTTTTATTTCCTTTAAGCCAAATGTTATATTGGACAATTAAATTTCCAGAAAATCTTTTTGATATCGATGTAATTTCACTTACTTTAAATACAATTTATTTGGTGATTTTATCTAGCATAGTTTTGATTTTGTTTTCTTTAATTTCAAATTATGGAAACAGAGTATCTAGAAATAAGGTTTTAAATTTTTTATCAACTATATCCATATCGGGTTATGCTATTCCAGGTGTTATTTTAGCTGTAGCATTTATTACTTTTATTGCTTGGTTTGATGAAAACATTGTTAAAACTCTAGGATTTTTGTCTATTAAAAAAATCTTTATTGGTTCTGTGCTTGGTCTTGTTTTAGTTTATTTTATAAGATTTTATTCATTAGCATTTAATGGAATTAAGTCAGGCTATGAAAAAATAAATATTTCAGTTGATGAAAGTTCATATCTGCTTGGTTATTCCAAAAAGAAAACCTTCATGAATATTCACGTTCCTTTCTTAAGAAATTCTCTTTTATTTGTAGCTATTTTGATTTCTTTAGAAATAATAAGAGAGTTACCAATAACCCTTATTTTAAGACCATTTAATTTTGAAACTTTTGCTACAACAGCTTATATATCTGCATCTGAGGATCTGTTAGAAGCTGCAGCAGTTCCATCATTATTTTTAATTTTAATTGCATCTATATTTATTATGTTTACATCTAAATATATTCTAAGAGAAAAATGAAAAATAATTTTTTAGAGATTAAAGGTGTTGATTTTATAATTGGTGGAAAAACCAAAGTTAAAAACGCTTCATTTGCAATTGAAAATGAAGGAGAAACTTTGTGTATTTTAGGTCCCTCAGGAATTGGAAAAACAACAATCCTTAGAACAATAGCTGGTTTGGAGAATATTGAGAAAGGCTCAATTAAATTAAATGGAAAATTGATGTCTTCTAAAGATAAACATGTTGAGCCTGAAGATAGAAATGTATCTTTAGCTTTTCAAGATAATAGCTTATTTCCACATTACACTGTTGAAAAGAATATATTGTTAGGTACTGAGAGAAATAAAATAAAAAAGAAAAAAAAACTAACTTTTAAAGAGATTATTGATTTACTAGATATTTCAAAAATACTTAAAAAATATCCTCATGAAATAAGTGCTGGGGAGGCCCAAAGAGCTTCTCTTGCAAGATCTTTACTAACACAACCTGATCTTTTGTTATTAGATGAACCGTTATCAAATGTTGATCAAAGTTTTAAAGAAGAAATTCAAGTAAGATTAAAAAAAATTTTAAGTAAATTAAAAATTACAACAATAATCGTTACTCATGATTCTTATGAAGCTTTTTATTTAGGTCATAAATGCGCAATTATATTAGATAGTCAAATAAAACAGTTTGACGATCCTTATAATGTCTATCATTTTCCAAACTCAGTCGAAGTTGTAAATTTTTTAAATCGTGGAATTTTAATTCCAGCAAAAGTAACAGGAGAAAATTCATTAGAAAATAAAGATCTTGGAACAATTAATGGGAATTTCATTAAGCATTATCCAAAAGGTTCAAATGTGCAATTATTATTACAGCCAGAGGATCTTGAGCACGACGATAAAAGCAATCTAAAATTAGAGGTAGTTGATAGAAAATTTAGAGGAACAAACTTTATCTACACTTTAAAAACCAATAGCAATTTATTGATACCTGTTTTTGTTCATTCTCATCACGAACATCAACATGAAGCTGACGAAAAGTTTGGAATTAAAAGACCGATTAATATTGATCACATAGTTTGTTTTTAATAAAACAATCAAATGCTAACCAAAAAACAATTATTTACTCGTGGGATGTTGGATATTTCTCCACACATGCTTTCAGTAATTCCATTTGGAATAATTTGTGGAGCAATTGGAGTTGAGCTTGGATTTAATCCATATTTGGTCTACGCAATGTCTTTCATTATTTTTGGAGGTGTTTCACAAATAGTATTTTTGCAGTTGTTATCAGGAGGTGCATCTAGTTTAGTTGCGGTTGCTTCTGTTGGTATTATAAATTCTCGTCATTTATTATATGGTGCAGTTTTATCTGAATATTTAGAAAAATTATCTTTTATAAAAAAATTATTTATTTCTTATGTTGTTGTAGATCAAGGCTTTGCAGAATCTAATAAGTTTTTCAAAAAAAATAGAAGTGAGGAGTTTTTACATTATCATTTGATCGGAACAGGTTGTACAATGTGGGTTTGTTGGCAGATTGCAACTTTATCTGGTATTATTTTAGGTTCATTTGTTCCAGAAGAACTTGGATTAAAATTTGCAATCCCTTTGACATTTATAGCAGTTGTTGTTCAGGATTTAAAAAAAATAGATCATTTAATTGTTATGATTACTTGTGGTTTGAGTTCACTTTTATTCTTTGATGCTCCATTTAGATCTTACATAATTATTTCACCAATAATCGCTTTATTTGTTGCAGCGCTGCTATTGAGGTTAAAAAAATGACACTTACTGCAATAATTTTTGCCGGAATATTAACTTACCTTACCAGAATGACTATGATTGCTTTAATAAGTAGAGATATGCTGGGAGAAAAAATTAAAGCAGTTTTGGAATACGTTCCTTCTGCAGTATTCCCAGCAATAATATTTCCAGGAATATTTATAAATGATTTTGGAACTTTTATAGAAATGAATGATCCTAAAATTTTTGGAGCATTAGTTGCTATAATTGTAGGTTATTTTTCAAAAAATATAATTGCAACAATATCAGCTGGATTAGTTTCTTATTGGTTTTTAATATTTGTTGTCTTTAGTTAGCACCTAACTTAATATTTCTACTTACATTGATATCAATTAATTGTGGTTTTGCTAAGTTAAGATTTGACATAAGCTCTACATATTCATCAACATTTCTAACCTGCAATCTTGGATTAAATTTTTTTTCATTACCAATTGTGCTAGATACTTTGCCGTTATAATCATGACCAGGATACAAAGTGGTATCCTCAGGTAATTTTAACAACCTATTAAAGATTGAATTATAAGCATCTTTTGAACTTCCATTTTGAAAATCAGTTCGACCAGTGCCATTAATTAAAAGAGTATCCCCTGAAAATAAATAGTTATCCATTAAGAAACTATAACTGTCAGAAGTATGACCAGGTGTATACATCGCTTTGATTTCTATTTGATCAATTTTTATTATTTCATCATCTTTTACCTTAATTTCTACAGCATCAGCAGGGGTGTGTTCCCCCATTAGCGTATAACAATTTGTTGCTTGCTTAAGTTTACTTGCACCAGTTACATGGTCAGCATGAATATGGGTATCTATTACCTTAACTAGTTTTAAATCTAATTCTTGAAGTAGCTTGATGTAGCTTTCAACATTCTCAATTACTGGATCAATAATGACTGCCTCGCGACCTTTTGCCGAGGCAATTAAATAAGTATAAGTTGATGATTTATTATCGAAAACTTGTCTAAAAATCATTTATCATTAATATCAAATTATAATGAGTTCCTCTACATTTCATTGGTCTTGTAGACATACCTGGAAAAGAAGCGCAAAAAATACTGCTTGGTGTGTACTTGGTTGTGCAATTGGAGATTTTGGAACAATATTGTTTTTTCAATTAACTCAAATTCCTTTTCCAATTTTAGGAATAATGATTTTAGCAATCATCAACGGATTGATTACAAGTATTATTTTAGAAACAATAATTTTAATGACACAAAATTTTAATTTTGTTAACGCATTCAAAACTGCTTGTGGAATGAGTTTAATTTCAATGATTAGCATGGAAATTATGATGAATTTAACTGACTATGTTTTAACTGGCGGTGCAATTTTAACATGGTGGGTGGTGCCAATAATGCTGATTGTAGGTTTTTTAACTCCTTGGCCTTATAATTATTGGAGATTAAAAAAATTTGGAATTGCTTGTCATTAAGATTAAAGAATTCTTTTTAATAAATTGTCTCCAAAAAATAGTTTGTGAATAATAACAGCAGTTATATGAAGTACTATTAAACCGATAAGGGTATAATTTGAAAGAATATGAATTTCATAAAACTGATCTGCTAAATCAAAATTTTCATTTATTTGAATTTCTCTAAACAATATTGTTAATGTTTCCCCATTAAATAATTTTTTTAATATTCCTGAAATTGTTATTAATAAAATAGCAACATATAAAAGAACATGGTTCATCTTTGCAAGAAATCTTTGTCCTTTAAAAATACTTGGATCTAATTTTGGAGTTGGATTAAGTATATTATTTATTAATCTAATTATTATAATATAAAACACAGTTAAACCTAACGTAACGTGTATATCTTCAATAGTTATTCTTTGATCACCAAAATCTAAATCAACTAGATAAAAACCCAAAGGTATTTGTATGACTAGAATAGCTGCGCTGAGCCAATGTAACACCTTTGAGACAATTCCATACTCTGCTAAGGTATTTGTTACATGCATAATTTATTTAATCATATAAAAAAATATATTAAAATAATTTTATTCTCAATTTTAAGCGTATTTTTCGTCTCATCTTCTAATGCTGAGTTAACAGTTGAAGATATTATTAAAAGTAGACAAGCATTGTTTAGTAAAAACTATAGTACAGCTAAAAGGGTTCAGGCTTTCTCTTCAAAAGGAGACTTTGAAAAAGCAAAAAAACTTATGATTGAAATGAGTGAAAATTATAAAGTTTTAATAGATCTCTTTCCTGAAAATACTCAAGAGGGTTTTGATACTGAAGCTTTACTGACAATTTGGGATGAAAAAGATGATTTTAATGCATTAATGCAAAAAGCCTCTGATGATATGATAAAACTTACATCTGTAATTGAAGATGCTGAAGATATAAGAGGTACTCTGAAACAATTTATGTGGAGTAACTGTAAGGCTTGTCACAGCAGGTACAGAGAAGAACATTAGTTATTAAGTAAGAATAATGATACCTCAAAAGGTTAAAGATCATATTGAAGAATATATTAGTCAGGAAGTTTACGTTCAAATTGCTATAATTAAAGGTAAAGAAAAGGTTTCAACAGAAACAGCTATTGATAAATATTTTAACACAAATCACTTTAAAGATTTTTCAGAAGGTAAACCTTATTTTCATTTCATTGATGGATTAAGAGATAAATGCCTTGGAAAACTTAAGAATTCACCCATGAGAGACAAGAAAACTGAGGATGAGACTATAAAATTATTACAAAAAAAATTAAACGATTTAAATGATGATGAGCTTGATGACACTTATTGGGAAATAGAAACAGGAGAATTTTTTTCAGGAGAACAAATAAAAGAATTGGAAATAAATTGCAGTGAATTAATTAAAGAGCTTAATTTTTCTAATAAAAATAAAAAAGAAATTCAAAAAACCATCATGAGTTTTTGTGAAAACTATGAAAAACTGTGTAAAAAAAAATACCCAGAAGCTCCACTTCCACTAGAAATATTAGATTCTGTAAATTAGGTTTTAAAGGGTTCGCTCTTTAAGTGTATACCTAAAGAGCTCCCTTGTATCGCCTCTTTGGCATTATAATTCCGAGAGGAATTTATTTTTTGTTATATTTTTGAAATATGAGCTGTTCAGCTAAGTATCAGGTGGTGAAAGTATTAACATAAACCTCCTTCTATAAAAAAGGTAATTATAATTTATACAATTTCAATTAATTTATTTTAATTTTGAGCAAATATATTTATTGAATACAACTTAGTGCTTTAGTAGATTCCCGGTAACTTAAGTTGCTTATTAAATTATTTTTTATTTATTAATTCACTAATAAAATTTTCACCGTAACCATCATCAATAGCTTTTTGAAAATAATTTTTATTTACTTCTGCAACTTTTTCAGCTTCTGGAAAATCTTTTAATAAATCTTGAATATAAGTTAAATCTTTTACTGAATTACTTGCGGTAAACTTAAAGCCAGTAAAGTCTCCTTTTAATAAATTGTCAAAAACTCTATTCAAAGCCGCAGAGTTTCCTGAACCAAGTTTTGCAACATCAAATACTTTTTTTAAGTCTAAACCCATCTCTGTAGCACTTTTAGCTAAATGATTTACTAAAGCGGCATTTCCAAGGGATAAAAAATTATTTAAAAGCTTTGATTTTGCACCCATGCCAACAGGTCCAAAATGAAAATATTCTTTACAGAAAAAATTAAAGTATGGCTCAGCAATTTTAAAGTTGTTATCTGATGCTCCAACAATTCCTCCCAAAATACCTTCCTCAGCTTGAACAGGACCTCCCATTACTGGACACTCAACATAATTTATTTTTTTTGCATTGAAAATTGCCTCTGTTTCTATTGAGCCAGTCTTATTGTGAGTAGTGATATCAATAATTAGAGTTTTACTATTTAAAATATTAGAAATTTTTTCTGATATTGATTTTGCTATAGGAGTGTTGGTAACGCACATAAACATCGCATCTAAATTTTTACTAGAAAAATCTTCAAAAGATTTTACTTCTTCAGCTCCATCACTAACAATTTTCTCAATTGGTTTTCTATTTTTATTAGCAATAACAAAGAGTTTATTTTTATGTTTTAAAATATTTTTAGCTATTCCATATCCCATATATCCAACACCAATAAAGCCTATATTTTTCATTCAAACCTCACTATTTAACTTTTCTTTTTACCTTCTGTTCTTATGAACATAATACCAAAAACAATAATTCCTATCACCCCAACAATTTTATTATAATCAAACGGCACACCGAAAATTAAGAAATTAATTATTGTAGACCAAACTAATTGAGAATATTGAAAATTAGTTACAAATGACAAGTTAGAAAGCTGTATTGCGTATATAATCAAAGAATGACTTACAAAACCTGCCACACCAAGAATTACTAAATAAAGCCAAAAGATATTTTTCTCTAATGGCACCCAATTAAAAAATATAAAAATACTAAAAATTATTGCACCTAAAATTGAAGTATAAAATATAGCAGCAAATGGATCGTTATCGCCTGATACAACTTTGGTAAAAAATTGATAAAGAGCCCAGCAAATTGGAGGAACAATAGGGAATATTAAATCTAAACTAAATATTCTCATACTTGGACCTAGTGAATAAACAATCGAGCCAAAGCTCAATAACATTAAAAATATACCTTTTTTGCTTAAGATATCTTTTAGGAAGTATGCTGAAAGAAGTGAAACGATTAGAGGAGCTGTAAAGAAAACAACATAAATATCTACCAAGTCAAATTTCTGCAAAGAATAAAACATAAACGAGGTGGCAGTTACCATTAATATTGATCTAATTATTTGAACTTTAAAATTTTTTTTCAAATTAACTTTTGGCTTAAAAATTAAAAAAAATATAATTAAAGATACCAAGTGAAAAAAAAATCTCCCCCAAATTGCTTGAGTAACTGGCATTACTGTTCCAAGATATTTTGCTGTCGAGTCCATACAAACAAACATAAAAAATCCACCAGCAGCTAATAAAATTACGTTAATTAAGGATGTTTTTTGAGGCACAGGAAAAATAAATTACATTACAACGCCAACTTGCCAAGGATTAAACTCCTCGTCACCGTAGCCGTTGATTTCACTTTTTGATTTATTCCCTGAGGCAGTATTTACAACTAATTCAAATATTTTTTGACCAACTTCTTCAACTTTTTCTTTTCCTTCAGCAATTGTACCACAATTAATATCCATATCTTCTGACATTCTTTCAAACATCGCAGAGTTTGTTGAAAGTTTTAAACTTGGAACTGGTTTACAGCCAAAGCAAGATCCACGTCCTGTTGTAAAACAAATAACATTAGCACCTGATGCAACTTGACCAGTTACAGATACAGGATCATAACCAGGAGAATCCATAAAATTAAAACCTTTATTTTTTAAAGGTTCAGCATAATGTAATACATCTTGAAGGATTGAGTTTCCTCCTTTTGCTACAGCGCCTAAGGATTTTTCTAATATGGTTGTTAGACCGCCTTTTTTATTTCCTGGCGCAGGATTGTTGTCCATAGAACTATTATTAATTGAAGTATAATGTTTCCACCATTCAATTCTTTTAATAAGTTTATCAGCAGTTTCTTGTGAGCTCGCTCTATTAATTAATAAATGTTCGGCTCCATAAATCTCTGGAGTTTCGGATAAAATTGAACTTCCACCTTTTTTAACCAAGAGATCTGCTGCAACTCCTAGTGCAGGATTTGCGGTTATTCCTGAATATCCATCTGAACCACCACATTGAAGAGCTAAAGTTAGATGACTTACTGGTTGTGAAGTTCTTTGAATATTATTAGCTTCTGAAAGCAAATTTTTAATTTGAGATAACACTTTTTCGACAACTTTTTTAGTTCCACCTTCATCTTGGATTGTTAGAAAATGAATTCGGTTATGTTTTTTTAATGATTCATCAAACAAACTGACTTGAGCACATTCGCATCCTAAACCTATAACAAAAACATGAGAAAAATTGGGATGATTTTTAAATCCATCTATAGTTCTTTGAAAAATTTGCATTCCTTCACTTTCAGTATTCATTCCACATCCTGTTGAGTGAGTAATTGGAACTATGCCATCAATATTTGGGTAATCTTTTAAAATGTCAGAATATTTAATCTTCTCAACTATCATTTTAGTGACTGTAGCTGAGCAATTTACAGTACTTACAATTCCAATGTAATTTCTGGTAGCAACCTGTCCATTATCTCTTAAAATTCCATTAAAGAAGGTGTCTGCTTTTTCATCAATAACATGTTTTTTATCTATAACTTTAAAATCTCTTTTAAATTCTCTAAATTCTAAATTATGAGAATGAACATGTTGTCCTGGTTTAATATCATCTAAAGCAAATCCAATAATTTGATCATATTTTATGATTGGATCACCTTTTTTAATAGTTTTTAAACAAACTTTGTGTCCAAAAGGGATTGGATCAATAGTGCTGATCTCATGACCTTCAATTTTAGTTTTTTCAGGAATAATAAATTGGCTAACGCCCACATTGTCATTCTTGTTTAAAACTATTAGATTATTCATAAATTTATTATATAACCAATAACTTAAACAAACCATTATTTAAATTATGCCTAAAAAAAGAAAAAAGAGTTTCCGAAGTCAACAGTGGTTCAATAATCCAAAAAACCCTGACATGACGGCCTTATATTTAGAAAGGTATTTAAATTATGGTCTTACAAGAAAAGAATTACAATCTGGTAATCCAATTATCGGAATAGCACAATCTGGCAGTGATCTATCTCCATGCAATAGACATTTCATGTCTTTGAGTAAAAGAATCAAAGATGGAATTAGAAGAGCAGGTGGTATACCAATGGAATTTCCTACTCACCCAATCCAAGAAACTGGAAAAAGACCGACAGCAATGTTGGATAGAAATCTTTCTTACTTGTCACTAGTTGAAGTTTTGTATGGATACCCAATTGATGGAGTTATCTTAACAACAGGATGTGATAAAACTACTCCAGCAGCTTTAATGGCAGCTGCTACAGTTAACATTCCTGCAATAGTTTTATCAGGTGGTCCAATGTTAGATGGAGTTTATAAAGGAAAATTAGCTGGTTCAGGAATGGTAGTTTGGGAAGCGAGAAAAATGTTAGCTAAAGGAGAAATTAAATACGAAGAATTTATGGATATGGTTGCATCTTCTGCACCGAGTGCTGGACATTGTAATACAATGGGAACAGCTTCTTCAATGAACTCTGTTGCTGAAGCATTAGGTATGTCTTTACCAGGGGGCGCTGTTATTCCAGCTCCCTATAGAGAAAGAGAACAAATTTCTTACGAAACAGGAAAAAGAATTGTTGGAATGGTTTATGAAGATTTAACACCATCAAAAATTATGACACGAAAAGCTTTTGAAAACGCAGTAGTAGTTGCAAGTGCTATTGGTGGATCTAGCAATTGTACAGCTCATCTAAGTGCTATTGCAAAACACATGGGAATTAAATTTGATCTTTCAGATTGGCAAAAACTTGGACATAACATTCCTCTATTGGTTAATTGCCAACCTGCTGGAGAATACTTAATGGAAAGTTTTCACAGAGCTGGAGCAATACCTGCAGTAATGAAAGAATTAATTAAAAACAAAAAAATTCATACAAAAATAAAGACAGTTACAGGAAAAACTGTAGGAGAAAATTTAAGAAAGAAAGTAGATGTAGACAATAAAGTAATTAAAACATTTAAGAATGCATTGACTGAAAAAGCTGGTTTTTTAGTTATGAAAAGCAACTTTTTCTCATCTGCTATTATGAAAACATCTGTAATCAGTAAAGAATTTAGAGATCAATATTTATCAAATTCTCAACACCCAAATGTTTTTGAATGTAAAGCTATAGTTTTTGAAGGTCCTGAGGATTATCACAAAAGACTTAATGATAAGAAATTAAAAATAGATGAAAACTCTCTATTAATTATTAGAGGCTGTGGACCTGTTGGTTATCCTGGATCAGCCGAAGTAGTTAACATGCAACCACCAGACAGATTATTAAAAAAAGGAATAAAACATCTACCAACTTTGGGTGATGGAAGACAAAGCGGAACATCAGAAAGTCCATCAATTTTACATGTTTCACCAGAGTCTGCAGTAGGTGGAGATCTTGGAATTGTTAAAACTTACGATAAAATAAAAATAGACTTAAATAAAAGAAGAGTTGATTTATTGATTTCTCAAGCTGAGTTTAAAAAACGAAGAAAAAATAAAAAAGTATTTAAACCAAATAATCAAACTCCTTGGCAGGAAATATTTAGAAATACTGTTGGTCAATTGGATGATGGTGCATGTATTAACTCTCGAGGTAAATATTTAGACGTATCACATACCAAAGGTTTACCAAGAGATTCTCACTAATATGAGGCCAAAAATATTAGTTTCTAGAAAAATCTCAGATTTAGCAGAAGTAAAACTTCAAAAAGAATTTGAAGTAACGCTTAATCCAAATGACGAACCTATTCCAGAAAGCGAATTAATTAAAATTGTTAATAATTATGATGGTATGATATCAACAGGTTTTGATAAAATTAGTGATAATTTTTTTAAAAATTTAAATGGCAAATTAAAAATTATAGCTCAAGTTGGAGTTGGTTATGATAATATTTCAATCAAATCTGCTGAAGAAAAAAAAATTAAAGTAACAAATACTCCTAATGTATTAAATGAAGCAGTAGCAGAAACTACAATACTTTTAATATTAGCTGCATCCAGAAGAATTGGTGAAGCTTATAATTTAGTTAGAGCAGATGATTGGAAAAACCAAAAACCAGATTTAACTAAATTTATGATTGGAAATTCTGTTACAGGCAAAACTTTAGGTATCATTGGTATGGGTCGTATTGGAAGAATGGCTGCAAAATCTGCTAAGGCATTTGGTATGAAGATTATTTATTATAATAGAAACAAACTTTCTGATGATCTAGAAGATGGTGCAAAGTATTATTCTGATATAAATACAATGCTACCAGAGTGTGATTTTTTAAGTATTCACACACCTGCAACAGCTGAGACCAAACATATTCTCAATTCATCAACAATTAGCTTGTTACCAAAGCATGCCGTAGTTATTAATACCTCAAGAGGATCCACTATTGATGATGATGCATTGATAGATGCATTAGAAAATAAAAAAATATATGCAGCAGGTTTAGATGTTTTCAATAATGAACCAAATTTAGATAAAAGGTACTTAAAATTAGATAACTGTTTCGTTTTACCACATATTGGAAGTGCAACACATGAAACTAGATTGGCAATGAGTATGATGGCAGTGGATAATATTTATTGTTATTTCAATAAAAAACCTCTTATTTCAGAAGTAGTTTAGAACAACTATAAGTTGTCTGTTCAATTAATATATATAATTTCTATATATAAAAGCTAAACGAAATTATTGATCTCAAAAATCATTTATGGTTAACTTTCATAAAAAACATAAACGAGAGGAAGATAATGTTTAAACTTATATCTAAAACTATAGCAGCTGTAGCTATTGTTTCAGTTGCTTTATTTGGCTCTGCAAATGCAAAGACTTTAAAGATTGAAACTCACTTTACAGCTAGTTCACCTAATGGTGAAGTTGCTGCTCAATTCGCTAAAAACGTAGAGAAGTTTTCTGGCGGAAGCTTAAAAGTAGAAATGTTCTACTCATCATCAGTAACAGGTAAATCTGCTGAGGTGTTTAACTCTGCACAAACTGGAATTATCGATTGTGATATGACTGGTGCTGGTTACCAAACTGGTAAAAATGCAGCGTTTCAATTCGCAGGTGATGTAATGGGTGGATACGATAATCCATATCAACAATATGAATTCTTGAATTTCCCAGGAGCTCAAGAAGCTGTTGATGCACTTTATAACAAATATGGAATGACATTAATTGGTTGGTGGATACCAGGACATGAGTCTTTAATATCTAGCAGACCAATCCCAGATGTTGCTTCATTGAAAGACTTCAAATTTAGATCACCTCCAGGAATGGAAAGTATGATCTTTACAGCATTAGGTGCTAAGCCAATCGTAATGGACTTTGGTGAAGTTCCAACTGCTTTACAAACTGGTCTAATCGATGGTGCTGACTACTCATCTTTAGCTACTAACTATGCTGGTGGACACTATGAGCAAAATAAATATGCTACATACCCAGGTTTCCACTCTATGCCAGCTGACCACTTAGCTTGTAATACGAAAGTATGGAAGAAGTTAAAGAAACATGAGCAAGGTGCTATGTTAGCAGCAATAGAAATTGCTGGAAGAACTATCACTAGCTTAGTTGAAAGAAAAAACGCTGAAGCTGTTAAAGCTTTAAATGAAATGGGTGTTACTCTTCACGACTGGTCTAGAGAAGATAGACTTAAATTCAGACAAGCTGCTCTAGCTGCTTGGGAAGAATGGAAGACTAAATCTCCAGAAGCTGCGGCACTTATCGAGATACACAAAGCTTATATGAAAGCTAACGGTATCATGTAATAAAAAAAATTTTGAAGGGCCTTAAAAGGCCCTTCGAATTACTTAAATTTTTACGCAATGATCGATAAAGAATTACAAGAACAAAATGAAAAAGTTGCGAGTAAAGATGATTTTCCAATAAATTGGATAGATAGAGTTTCCTTATTTTTAAGTCACACAATTAAATATTTAATTCCTGTAATTGTAATTGTGATGATGTACGAAATTTTTATGAGATATATATTGTTTAAACCAACTTTGTGGGCAAATGAACTATGTCTATGGCTTGCTGGTGTTTGTTATTTAGTTGGTGGAATATATGCAACAAGATTAAGAAGCCATATTAGAATAGTGTTATTGTATGATTGGGTTAGTAGACCAACACAGAGAATTTTTGATCTAATCAGTACTATAATTATCGTTCTTTTCGCAGCAGCTGTAATTTATGGGGGTATGGAAGATGCATACAGATCATTTATAAATTGGGAAAGATTTGCAACTTATTGGGATCCACCAATTCCTGCTACTATGAAGCCACTAACACTTTTATGTGTTTTTCTTATTGCTGTTCAATCTGTAAATAATTTAATTATTGATTGGAGAAATCCTAAGGAAAAACAATACGACCCTTCTAAAGAATTAAAATAATATGGATATAGGATCACTTTCGATAATACTTATAGTAGGATTGTTATTGCTTATATCTATAGGTGTTCCAATGGGATTTGCATCTGGTTTTATGGGTGCAGTACTAGTTTTTTTATACATAGGTGAGCATGCATTAGGCATATTACTTTCAAGATACTATTCTCTTGTTGTCACTTATTCCTTTTTATCTGTTCCATTATTTATATTTATGGCCTCCTTGCTCGAACGTTCGAACATCGCAAGAGATTTATATGATGCCTTGAATGCGTGGCTAAGAAAAACTAGAGGAGGAGTAGGTGTCGTTACAGCCATCATGGCAACCATTATGGCGGCGATGAGTGGAATTATTGGTGGAGAAATAGTCTTATTAGGTTTGATTGCACTGCCTCAAATGTTGAGATTAAAATACGATCAGGATATGTCGATCGGTATTATTTGTGCATCAGGATCTTTGGGAACAATGATACCACCTTCAATTGTTTTAATTATTTATGGATTAACGACAGAGACTTCTATTACGATGTTATTCCAAGAAGCTATTGTTCCTGGTTTAATGATTTCAGGTTTGATTATTACATACATTTTAATTCGAACAAGATTACAACCACATTTGGCACCTTTAAGTGATGAGCCTGCTTTAACTTTAAAAGAAAAAATGTCATACCTACCAGGTCTTTTACCTCCAATCGGTATAGTAATCATTGTATTAGGTTCAATTTATTCTGGAATAACTGGAATTACTGAAGCAGCTGGTATGGGAGTGGTTGCTACATTAATTATTATTTTTGCAAGAAAAGAACTTACATGGTTTTTATTTAAAGATGCATTAACCAGAACTTTCAAAGCATCAGGAACTATTTTAACTATTACTTTTGGTGCTACGGTTTTAGCAGGAGCTTATTCTCTTGCTGGAGGTCCTAAATATGTAGCAGAAACTATTTTGGCTTATGATTTAAAACCAATGTACTTAATTTTCATGATGCAGATAATGTTTTTGATAATGGGAGCCTTTATGGATTGGGTTGGAATTGTATTATTAGCAATGCCAGTATTTTTACCAATAGTTATTGCTCTTGGTTTTGATCCAATCTGGTTCGGAATATTATTTTGTGTAAACATGCAAGTTTCATTTTTAAGTCCACCATTTGGACCCGCCGCGTTTTATTTAAAATCCGTTGCACCTCCACACATTTCATTAACAGATATATTTAGAGGTTTTGCTCCATTTATAGTAATTCAGTTAATTGTTTTAGCATGTGTTATGTTCTTCCCTGAAGCAATGACGCAAAACTTCCACGAGTTTAAACCGAAACCATGATGAAAATAGGCTTTATTGGAACAGGTCTTATGGGCCTGCCAATGGCTAAAAATTTATTAAAATCAGATTTTAAATTAAAAGTGTTCAATCGTTCAATTAATAAAGCAGAACCTTTGAAAGAGTTTGGCGCTGAAATATCAAAAACATTAGGTGAAGTTGTTAAAGATAATGACTTTATTATTACAATGTTAACAGATGATAGTGCTGTTGATGCAATAATGAGTAATTCAGATTTATTAGAGAATTTAAAATCTGGATCAACTGTTATTGATATGAGTTCGGTTAAACCAACGACAGCAACAAAATATGGAAATAGTCTAAAATCAAAAAATATAAATTATTTAGATGCACCAGTTTCAGGAGGAACAATTGGAGCTGAGGAAGCCTCTTTAGCTATAATGGCTGGAGGAGAGCAAAGTGTCTTTGATAATTCTATAAATATTTTAAAAGCTATGGGAAATCCAACTTTAGTTGGACCTATTGGAAGTGGACAAGTTTCAAAGTTAGCAAATCAAATTGTGGTAGGAGTTACAATAGGAGCGGTTGCGGAGGCAATAACTTTATGTGAAAAAGCTGGAGCTGACCCAGTAAAATTAATTAAAGCTCTTTCTGGAGGTTGGGCAGACAGTAAAATTTTACAAACTCATGGAAAAAGAATGATTGATAAAGATTTTAGTCCAAAAGGTAAAACTTCTACTCATTTAAAAGATATGAATAACATTTTAGAGTGTGCAAATTCATATAATACACATTTACCTATTTCAAATTTGGTGAAAGAAATGTATAAAACCTTAGTCGATAATGGTCATGGAAACACTGATCATAGTTCACTTTATAATGAAATCGAAAGGATAAATAAAAAATGAGTGGAAGATTAGAAGGTAAAAAAATTCTCGTGACAGCAGCAGGCCAAGGGATTGGAAAAGCAACAGCAATTGCATTCCATAAAGAAGGGGCTCATGTCACTGCGACGGATTTAAATGATAAAACTTTAGCTGATTTAAATAAAGAATATCCTGAGATAAAAGTTCAAAAACTTGACTCAACTGATAACACTGCAATTTTAGAATTTACTAAAACATTAGATAAAGTTGATGTTTTATTTAATGCAGTTGGTTTTGTTCATCACGGTACAATTTTAGAGTGTGAGGAAAAAGATTGGGATTTTTCTTCAACTGTGAATGTAAAGTCAATGTACTTTATGTGTAAAGCTATTTTACCTTTAATGGTTAAACAAAATGGTGGAAGCATAATTAATGTATCATCATGTGCATCAAGTTTAAAAGGTTTTCCAAATAGGTTTGTTTATGGAGCAACAAAAGGTGCAGTAATTGGTTTAACCAAAGCAATAGCTGCTGACTTTGTTAAAAAAAATATCAGATGTAATTCAATTGCACCTGGAACAGTTTTTTCTCCATCTTGGCAAGATAGAGTAAATCAAAGTCCAGATCCTGTTCAGGCAAAAAAAGATTTCATCGCTAGACAACCCATGGGAAGATTAGGAACTGCTGAAGAAATAGCAGCTGTGGCTGTATACTTAGCAAGCGAAGATGCAACATTTACAACAGGTACAACAATTTCAGTGGATGGTGGAATTTCAATATAATTAAATAACAAAAGGACAAATATGAAATTATTAAGAGTAGGACAAAAAGGAAGTGAAAAACCAGCTATTATGGATAAGGATGGTAAAATTAGGGATATAAGTTCTCATATTAAAGATTTAAATCCTGATTTTTTAAACTTCGAGACTTTCGCAAAGTTACAAAATGCTGATTTATCGAATTTACCTGAATTATCCTCAAATGAAAGAATAGGCTCTTGTATAACAAGCCCACGTAAGTTTATAGCTATAGGCCTTAATTATTCAGATCATGCTGCGGAAGTTGGGGCTGATATTCCAAAAGAACCTATAGTTTTTATGAAGGCAACTAGCTGTATAGTTGGACCCAACGATGATGTTGAAATAGTTTCAGGATCAAAAAAATTAGACTGGGAAGTAGAGCTTGGTATTGTAATCGGCAAAGAAGCCAAACATATTTCAGAAAATCAATCACAAGATCACATTTTAGGTTATTGTTTAGTAAATGATGTAAGTGAACGTGAATGGCAACTTGAAAAAATGGGCCAATGGGTTAAAGGAAAATCTCATGACACTTACGGTCCTGTTGGTCCACATTTAGTTACAAAAGATGAAATTGCAGACGTTAATAATTTAAAAATGAGCTTAGATGTAAATGGAAAAAGAATGCAAACAGGCAATACAAGCACAATGATATTTAATGTTGATGTGATAGTATCTTATTTGAGTAAGTATATGACTCTATTACCAGGAGATATTATTACTACTGGGACACCTCCAGGAGTAGGCATGGGAATGAAGCCACAGCAGTTCTTAAACGCTGGTGATATGATGAAATTATCAGTTGAAAACTTAGGAGAGCAAAACTCAAAGGTAGTTGCTTTATAATTTTGTTGTGAAAATAACTTCTATTAAAAGTCATGTACTTAAATATGAGTTAGAAAAAGAACTTGGTTACTCACAACAATATTACAAACATCGTACAGCCCACCTAGTTGAAGTCCAAACAGATGAAGGAATAACGGGTTGGGGAGAATGTTTTGGCCCTGGAAACATAGCTTTAGCAAACAAGTATATTGTTGAAAAGGTAATACAGCCTTTAGTAATCGGTGAAGACCCTTTAAACAAAGAGTACATTTGGCAAAAGATATATAATCTTTTAAGAGATAGTGGTCAAAAGGGTATGCCAATTCAAGCATTATCAGGAGTAGATATTGCCTTGTGGGACATACTAGGAAAAAAAACGAAAGCTCCACTTTATCAACTCGTTGGAGGAAAATGTAACAACAAAGTTCCAGTGTATGGTTATGGAATGATGTTACAAAAAAAATCAGTTGATGAATTAATCTCCTTATTCAAAGAGGAGTCCAAGCAAATAAAATCAAAAAATTTTAAAGCCATGAAAATGAAAGTTGGATTAGGTCCAAAAGATGATTTAAAGTTAGTTCAAGCTGTAAGAGATTCAATTGGAAAAGATTTTAAGTTAATGGTTGATGCAAATCATGCATATAATTTAAAAGATGCTCTTTATGTTGGAAAAGGATTAGATGAATTAGATGTTTATTGGTTTGAAGAACCTATTGCTCCTGAAGATTATGAGGGTTACAGAGAATTAAAGCAAAAAATCTCTACCAGCATTGCAGGAGGAGAGGCTGAATTTACCAAATATGGTTGGAATAAATTAATATCAAATGAATGTATTGATATAGCTCAACCAGAGGTTTGTGGACTTGGGGGTATTACAGAATATTTAAAAATTGCAGCATTGGCACAAGCAAACTTTATACCAGTAATTAATCATGTATGGGGCTCAGCAATAAGTATTGCAGTTAACCTTCATTTATTGACAGCTCAACCAGATATGCCTGGTGGTTTGTTTCCATCTAAATCTATGCTTGAGTTTGATACAACGGAAAAAAATATTTTTATTACTGATTTACCTAAAGAAAAATTTTCAATTTTAGACCAAGTTAAAAACAAAAACGGTTTTGCATCAGTAAATGATAATATAGGTATTGGTATTAATCCAGATGTGGATTTTATAAAGGAGTTTGAAGTAAATGAATAAAATAAAAACCTCAGATCCAAAACCTATTTGGAAATTAAAATGTACTTTAGGAGAGGGCACTCTATGGGTTAAAGAGCATAATTCAATTTACTTTGTCGATATTAAAAAAAAGAGAATTTGTTCTTTGAATACTAAAAATAATAAAAAAAAAATACTTAAGGTAAATAAAGAAATTGGTTTCATTGCTCATATAAAAAAAAATGTTTTTATATTAGGGCTCCAAGGTGAATTAAGAATTCAAAATCTTAAATCAAAAAAAATTCTAAAATCAATTTTTATAGAACCAGAAATTAGATTAAACAGAATTAACGATGGTAAAACTGACTCAGAAGGAAATCTATGGTTTGGAACAATGGATAATTTAGAGAGAAAAATTGAAAAAGGATCTTTATATAAATTAGACAAGAATTTGAAATTATCAAAGATAGATAAAAATTATAGAATTACTAATGGACCAGCTTTTATTGATAGATTTAATTTTTATCACACCGACAGTGCTAAAAAAATCATTTATAAAATAAAGATTAATAAAGATAATAAAATAATAAATAAAAAAATATTCAAAAAATTTTCTTTAAATGAAGGGGTTCCAGATGGAATGACTTTAGACAAAAATAAAAATTTATGGGTAGCTCATTTTCATGGAGCCTGTGTTTCTGTGTTTAACAACAAAGCAAAATTAATTCATAGAATACGATTTCCTGCAAAAAATATTACTAATTGTGCTTTTGGTGGCAAAAATACTAATGAGCTTTATGTTTCAACAGCAACTAAAGGCATGAACAAAGCAGATTTGCAAAAATTTAGATATTCTGGGTTCTTTTTTAGTGTAAAAACAAACGTAAAAGGAATTTTACAAAAAAAATTTATTTTAAATAATGAAGAAAAGAGATCTTTACTATGAGAGAATACCCACTAAGCTTTTAAGAGAGGATTTTAGATTATTAGGTACTTTTCTAGGTAGAGTTATTAAAGATCAAGAAGGTCTAGCATTTTTTAAAATTGTCGAAAAATTTAGAGTGCTATCAAAAAATACTCTCTCTGATAAAAATAAAAGAAAAGTATTATCAAGAATTTCAAAAGAAGTTAAAAAACTAACTCCTGAGAACACATTTAAATTAAGTAGAGCATTTTCACACATTTTAAATTTACTGAATCTAGTAGAGTCCCTTGATGCATCAAGAAAGTTAAATGAGTACGAAAATCCTTATTTTAAAAGTAAAAATCAAAATTTATTTATAGAAGATATAATTGAAGGCTTATTTAAAAACAAAAAAATTTCTGACAAAAATATTTATGAGCAGGCAAAAAAACTTGATATTGGGATTGTTCTTACTGCTCATCCAACAGAAGTAAAAAGAAGAACCTTAATACAAAAATATGCAAATTTGATTTATATTATGGAGCAGAGACATCTATATAAAAAATATCCATCAAAGATAATCGAACTAGATAGACAATTATATTCAGAAATAGCAATTATATGGAAAACAGATGAGTTAAAACGAACAAAGCCCTCTCCATTAGATGAGGCTAGATGGGGTTTAGCCGTTATTGAGGATAGTTTGTGGGACACCATTCCTAAAGTTTACAAAAGACTAAACGATATATTTAGAAAAAATTTAAAAATGGATTTACCAAGAGATTTTAACCCTATTCAGTTTGGATCATGGATGGGCGGTGATAGAGATGGAAACCCTAATGTGACAGCTGAAGTAACTAAGAAAGTAATATTATTTTCAAGGTGGCAAGCTGCAAAATTATATGAAAAAGAACTTACTAAGTTAATTCAAGATTTATCCATGGAAGAATGTTCTGCAAAAATTAAAAAAGCAACTGGAAATAGTTTTGAACCATATAGAGTGTATTTAAGGCCAATAAGAGATAAAGTAAGACTAACCCATCAATTAATTGAAAATCATTTGAATAATAATTCAAACTTAAATGAAAAAAAGTTAATTCAAAACAAACATGAAATTACTATTCCATTAAGAGAAGTAAGAAACTCCTTAAAACTAAATAAAGGAGATCATATTGCCAATGCAGATCTATTAGATTTAATGAGGAGAGTTAGGTGTTTTGGCATTAATCTTGCAAGATTAGATATCAGACAAGAAGCTAATAGACATGAAAAACTCTTAAATGAAATTTTCAAAAAGAAAAGTAAAATTACATATTCTAATTTAAGTGAGATAGATAAAATTAAATTATTGAATAAATCAATTAGAGAGAAGAAATTTTTTGTAGATAAAATAAAAATACAAAATAAAGAAAATAGAGAAGTGTGGAATACTTTTAAGCTGATTTCATCTACACCAAATGAGTGTTTAGGTGCATATGTAATATCAATGACATCTAATGCTTCTGACATTTTGTCTGTATATTTTTTACAAAAACAAGCAAA
This sequence comes from Candidatus Pelagibacter sp., assembly GCF_052049835.1. Taxonomy (GTDB): domain Bacteria; phylum Pseudomonadota; class Alphaproteobacteria; order Pelagibacterales; family Pelagibacteraceae; genus Pelagibacter. Next base: position 187,892 of record NZ_JBNGZF010000001.1, read on the forward strand.
AATTAAAAATTTATTAAGAGTTGTTCCACTGTTTGAAACTTTGGATGATTTAATAAACGCCAAAGATGTTATGAAAAATTTATTCAAACTTTCTTGGTATAGAAAATTGATTAATTCTAAACAGGAAGTAATGATTGGATACTCAGACTCAAGTAAAGATGCAGGAAAATTGTCAGCAAGTTGGCATCAATACAAACTTCAAGAAGAGTTAAGGGCTATATCAAAAAAATACAAAATTGACTTAGTATTTTTTCATGGAAGAGGAGGATCTCCAGGAAGAGGAGGCGGACCAATTCAAGCAACATTAAAATCTCAACCAGCTGGAACTGTAAATGGGAAAATCAGAATTACTGATCAGGGTGAGGTAATTCAACAGAAATATGGATATAAACCTTTAGCTGAATACAATCTTTGTAGTTATATCGGAGCGGTTATGGATGCTTCTTTAAATCCACCACCAAAATCAAAAACTAATTGGAGAGATTTAATTCAGAATATGTCTGAAATTTCTACATCTGCTTATAGGAAATATTTAAATCAAAGCGAAGACTTTATCAGATACTTTAAAACTGTTACACCTCACAAGTCTCTAGGAAAGCTAGCTATAGGTTCTAGACCAACAAAAAGAAAAAATGTTGATAACATTCAAAGTCTAAGAGCTATACCTTGGGTATTTGCTTGGACACAAATTAGATTAATGTTACCAGCTTGGTTAGGAACAACTGAGGCTTTGAGATATGGATCAATTAAAAAGTTTAAAAAAACTATGATGGATATGGAAAAGAACTGGCCATATTTTATTTCGACTATGGATATTTTAGATATGGTAATTTCAAAGGTTGATCCAGAAATCTCAGTTATATACGAAAATAATTTGGCTGATGCTTCATTAAGGAGAATTGGTAGAAAATTAAGATATCAATTTGATGCACTGGTCAAATTGCATAATAAAATAACTCCAAGGGAAGTGGTACAAGAAAGAAAAAAATTTAGAAAAGCACTGTTTATTAGAAGCAATTATACAGAGATGTTGAATATTTTACAGGCAAATATAATGAATAAATTAACAAATAAAAAATACAAAAAATTAGATAAAAAATTTCTTGATGACGCTTTGATGACATCTATCGCAGGCATATCTGCTGCAATGAAAAATACTGGATAAATGTTTGAATATTTAATTGCTTTTGGAGCAGGACTTATAAGTTTTTTATCTCCATGTGTTCTACCTTTAATACCTGGATATGTTTCTTATATTTCTGGTCAATCCTTACAAGAGATATTAAATAAAAAAGAAATAAACTTTTTTTCGTTAATTTTATTTTGTTTTGGGTTCTCAACTGTATTTGTTATTTTAGGAGCATCCGCATCATTTTTAGGTCAGACACTTTTACAAAATTCAGAAATTTTAAGAATTGCAGCCGGAATAATTATTATAATTTTTTCTCTTCAATTAATTGGAATAATTAATATCCCCTACCTAAATTTTGAAAAAAGATTTGATGCTAAAGAATCAAGAAATATTCTTTTTCCATATGTAATTGGTGTTGCTTTTGGTTTTGGATGGACACCCTGTATTGGTCCAATTTTAGGTTCAATTTTAGCTTTAGCATCTATTGAAGAAACCTTATCAAGAGCAGTAATATTATTAATTTTATATTCATTAGGTCTTGCAATTCCTTTTGTTTTATCAGGATATTTAATTCAAAAATTTTTATTATTTTCAAAGAACTTTAGAAAAAATATTGATTTAATTTCAAAAATTGGTGGAATTATTCTTTTAATAACAGGTATTTTAATATTAACCAATCAATTACAAGCAATTGGATTTTATATAATTGAAACCTTTCCTTTTATGCAAAAATTCGGATAAAAGGTATTAATGAAGATTTATCAAATAGACTCAAGCGCTAGAAAAAAAGGATCAACTTCGCGCGCACTTGCTAAAAAACTTTTAGAGAAAATTAAAAAACCTGGAGATGAGGTGATTTATCGTGATTTAGACGATGAGATGTTTTTTATTAGTGGGCTTACAGAGTCGGGAATGAAAATTGATGAAAAAGATCAGACAGAGCATCACAAAAAAATGTTCGAACTTTCTGATAAATTAGTAAAGGAGTTAAAAGAAAGTGATGTGATCATAATTTCAGCTCCTATTTACAATTATGGTCCTCCCGCAACACTTAAAGCCTGGTCAGATTTAGCAGCTAGAATAGGGGAAACATTTAGATTTAAACCTAATGGGAGACGGGAAGGGTTATTAAAAAATAAACATGCCTATTTAGTAATAACCTCTGGAGGAACAAAATTAAATAGCGCTGAGGATTTTCTAACTCCTTGGTTAAAATTTATTCTTAATTTTTTTGGGATTGAAAAAGTAGATATTATTAGTGCAGATCAAATGGCATTAGATTATGAGAAATCAATAAGTAATGCAGAAACACAAATTGAAAAATTATTTAAAGATTAAACTTTCTTTTTAAATGTCTTAGTTTTCCTTCTGTACTATCAAAATCTATATAGCAACCTTGTAAAAATCTTTCGCCTTCTTTAGTTTCATAAGATGTTCTTCCATGGAGCAATCTATGATTATCCATCATTATTAAGTCTTTTGGTTCAAGTTTAAATTCAATTCTATATTTATCTGAATTATACATTTCAGATATTTTTTTCCTTGCTTTATAGTAAAGATCTAATTTTTCTTTTTCTAATATCGGAACATAGTCTAATCTTGGACTAAATCTTACCTGTTTAAAACTTTTATCCTCATTTAATTCAATCAAAGGTGAAATAGTCTCTAAAATAACTTCTTTATCAATAAATCTAAATCTTACTTTTACCTCTGTTAATATTTTGTAAAATTCAGGGTAGTCATTTTTCAAATCTTCGGTAACTGTATAACCATCCACTAATGTTGATAATCCACCTGAAACGTTACTTTCAATACAGTGTAAAAGTTGAATACATGGCACAGGATTTCTATAAGGATTATCCGTATGAGGCGCCAAAGCTAATGATGTATAAGCTAGATCGTTTGGATCAGGTTTAGATTTTACGTCAAAATATTCACCAAAATTTGTTCTTCGAACACTGCCTATAGAATTTGCAAATTCAACAATATAATTTTTAGATGTTGGAATATTTTTTACTATTACAAAACCATATTTGTAGAACGAAACAAGCAGATCATGCATCTCTTTACTTTCATAAAAATTTTCTTGGTATTCAAAATTTTTTATATTTTTTAAAGTTGAGTCCCATTTATTTTTTTCAATAGATCTAATTACAATATCTTCTTTAGAAAATTCAGAAGCAATTTTATCAATTTCAAGTTTTGAATTTACGCCATCATTAAAATTAACCTCTAGATATTTTTCATCAAGGTTTACTTTATTTATTGAGACATCATTACTTAAGAAAGTAGGATCAAAAAGTCTTTGCTGAGTTCCTTTATCTAAATATTCTTCACCATTTACTCTTTCTCTTAGCCAGAATGGGTGAATTTCTTTTTTCTCAGACCCATTATTAAAATAAACCTTATTTTCAATTAGCTCGATTTTCATATTAGTAAGCTAAGGATTATTTAAAATTTAACTTTAATCAACATAAATTAAATAGTAAGAGTTCAATGTGAAAAAATTTGATACAAAAAAATATCCTATATATGCAAGCTTTTTAAATCAATTGGCTAAAGATTTAACAAAGTTTTATTACAGCAAATTAGATAAACCATTTAAAATAACTAACAAGCTCAAAGGGAAAGGTTATGACCCAGTAACCACGTCTGACAAAGCATTTGAAAAATTTATAAGATCTAAAATTTCAAAAAAATTTCCAAATCATCAAATTATAGGTGAGGAATATGGTCATAAAAATACGAGAAGCGAATATTCGTGGATAATTGATCCAATTGATGGAACTAGATCATACGTTGTAGGTAATCCTAGTTGGAGCAATCTCATTTCATTAAATTATAATGGAGAACCAATTTTAGGATTAGCAAATTTTCCTAAAATGAGAAAATATTATTTAAATGTAAATAAAAATTCTGCATTTGTATTTGAAAAAAATAAAAAAAGAAAATTAAAAGTTAATTCAAAATTAAATTTTAAAAATGCAAAATTAGCAGCTGCATTTCACAATCAATTATCTTTAAAACAGCAATATAAAATTAAAAAATTTATAAAAAGAATGCAGTTTCCTTGTTTTGATGCATTGACTTATTGTCAATTAGCAGAAGGTAGACTTGAAATCGTTGCACAATGTGCAAATAAGATTTGGGATATTCATCCTATAATGCCAATTGTGAGAGCAGCAGGAGCAATAGTAACGACATGGGGCAACAAAAACCCTGTCGTTGGAGGAAATATTATTGTTTCAAATAATAAAGCCAATCATAAAAAGATTTTAAAATTATTAAAACCATTAGCTGAATGATACCAGAAAGAGCACAAGCAATTATTGATTTCTGGTTTAAAGAAACCCCTTCTGAGATGCGTTTCAAAAAAGATGAAAATTTAGATAAAAAAATTAAAGATAATTTTTTAAAAGATTATGAACTTGCTTGTCAAAATGAATATGATGATTGGCAAGATAATCCTATGAGTTGTCTGGCGTTAGTAATTTTATTTGATCAGTTTTCAAGAAATATGTTTAGAAATGACAAAAAAGCTTTTGTTCAAGATCATAAAACTAGATTGATTGTAAACGACGCAGTTTATTCAGGTTATTTAGAAGTTATGAATGTAAATCAAAGATTATTTATGTTGTTACCTTTAATTCATAGTGAGGAAATTAGTGATCATGAAATGGCTTATTACTTACTAAACAAATATTTAAGAGAACACGAAGGATACAATGAAATAAAGAAATTTTGGCAGGATCATACAAAAGTAATTAGACAATTTCATAGATATCCTCATAGAAATGAAATATTAGGAAGAGAACCTACTGAAGAGGAAATAGAATTCTTAAAAGGTCCAAATTCTTCTTGGTGAAATGAATTTAGAATTTATTTTCAAAGTTATAGACAAAGATGAGTGGCAAAAGGCCAAACAATCTGGAACCTATGGTGGGTCAGAAAAAGATCTTAAAGATGGATATATTCACTTTTCAGAAGAGGATCAGGTAGAGGAAACTTTAAATAAACATTACCCCAAAAAAGAAAATCTAGTCTTATTAAGAGTAAATGCTTTTAAGCTTGAACATTTGTTATGGGAACAAGCATCGAATGGTGATATGTATCCTCATTTATATTCACCTTTAGACACTAGCACAGTTGTTAATGAATATGAGTTACCGTTAAATGAAGATGGAAGTCATGTACTTCCAGAGATTTTAAAAAAATATCAGTTTAGCCGTCCAAGATAATTAACCATTATTACACCAATAATAATTAAGACAATGCCAACTATTCCATATAGATTGGGTACTTGATTTAATTTTAATATAGCAAAAAGCACAACTCCAGTTACTGTAAGTCCGCTATATGTTGCGTACGCAAAACCTACAGGGAGAGCATGCATTGCTTTTGCAATTGAAAACATAGTAATACACATGAATAAAATACATAAAACAGAGGGGGTTAGTTTTGTAAATCCCTCAGAAATTTTGGCTAAGCTATTAGAAGCAATTCCAAAAGAAATACCTAAAGCTAAAAATAAATATCCAAAAAGTGGTTTCATAATTAATCTTTAGATGCAATTTTGTCCGCAAAAGGTCTTAAAATGGGAGCCATTGTAAAAGCTGCTATCAAAGCGACAGGAAATGCAAAAATCCATGAATAAAACCATCTACCCAGAAACCCTTCACCAACGCCTGTATTAACAGCAACCACAACTCCACACATAATTACACTCATACTAAAAGACATTAAAATAACAAACAGAGGTTGAGCATATTTTTTTTTAAGCATATTTAGTTATTCCCAAGTAAGTTAACCATTAGTACACCAATTATAATGAACGCTAAACCAATTAATGAATATAAGTTAGGTACTTGATTAAATCTTATTACTCCAACAACCACTGTTGCAACTATTGTTAGTCCTGCAAATGAAGCATAAGTAATTCCCATAGGAATATTTTTCATTACTAATGAAAGTGCATACATACACAATACAATTGTAATTGCTGTAATTATACTTGGAACAAGAAGTGTAAAACCATCAGCACTTTTTGCAAAACTGTTTGAAGTTACACCAAAAAAAACTGCAACGCCTAAAAATAAATATGAACTAACAAGACTCATAAAATGATTTTAAATGAATTTTAAGAAAATATATAGAATTATTTAAGAGACCATTTAATAGCATCTTCCATTCGGTCATCTCCCCAGAAGACTTCATTTTTCACTATAAAAGATGGACTACCAAAAATTTTATTTTCACGAGCTGAATTTGTGTTCTCCTTATATTTTGTCTCTATATTTTCAGAATTTGCTTCGTATATGATTTCATTTTTATTCAAATTTAATTCAGCACAAACCTCAGAAATGCTAGGTTCAATGGCAGGTTCTTTGCCTTCTTGGAACCATTTTTTATAAGTTAGCATCACAAATTTTTCTCCCCAACCTTTGTCAAAACCTAAGATTGCTATTTGATTTGCTAAATCGAATTCAGATAAAGGGTAGGGAACTGGTGTTTTAGCGAAAAAACCATATCCCTCTGCACGTCTTTCAATATCCCTCCACATGTAATTGACTTTATTAATTTTATCTTTTGGAAATGGAATATTATTCATTTCCTTCATAATTGCTCTAACTGAAAAGGGTTTCCAATTAAATTTTACTTGATGTTGTTTTTCAACATCAAGTATTCTAGTTACAGACAGATAGGTGTAAGTACTCCCTATCGAAAAATAAAAATCAATACCACTCACTTACTTTGGCATAGGTGTAGCACCAGTTTCCAAACTAACAATTTTTCCATTATCATATTTATAAACTGCCATTACCGCCTCAACGTTGCCATCATTAAATGTTACAAACGCATGATGAATACCGACTTCGTCATTTTCATAAACAATTCTAACCTTATCTTGATTAATATCACCACTCATCGCCCATTTGATAACATCACTTTTGGTTAAAACATTTCCTGACTTGTGCATTGTGAATTTAAAATCGTCATGCAAAAGTTCATTCATGGCAGCTTCATCTTTATTTTTTAATGCAGCACTATATTTCTCTAATATAGACATGTTATTCCTTTCTATTTAACCTTAGTTAAATCATATATTGAGTAACTGTCTAACACTTCATCCATTATTGGTTTTGATACCTCTGTACCTTCTATAAACTTATGAAGTGCAGCTTCATCAGTACAAAATATTTTAAACATTACAGTACTTTTGTCTGGAGTTACAGTTCCAATTGTTTTTTCAACCACTGCAACTTTAGCTCTTTCAGCAAGTCCTTCAGGAGATTGCATAAATCCCATGAATTTTTCAAAAGTACCTTCTTTTAACTTTGCTACTACTAACATTTCTTTTTCCATTTTTTCCTCCTATTTTATTATCCCGAAAAATTTTCCATAAAGTCTCCATCCATGGGAGTAATTTTTGCAGAATTTAAATCAACTCCAGCTGCAGCTCTTGCAGTGTGAAGTTCTTTATCATTTTTAAATGCTTCAAACCCCTCCATAGTTGCATATTTTACAATTACTGTAAATTTTGAAGCATCTTCTTTTGATACACCAGCAAAAATAATGGTTGCACCAAATCCTTTAATTTTTTCAGCATTTTCTTTAACCATATCCCTCCATGCTGAAAACGATTTTATATTCTCCTCTATTTTTATAATCATATGTTTCCTTTAATAAGTATATTCACCACTCATTTGATTCATAGAGTGAGCCATACCAGCTTTACCTCTTATATTTTGTCGACTAGAATTACCACTTCCTGAAATATTTTCATATTTTCCTGTTCCACCAACAATAACAAAAGTACCTGTTCCACCTTGGCCACCAGTTCCTTTACCTTTGTAATTAATGTAAACCTTTTCACCATCCATTAGATAAAAAGTACACATACCTGTTTCATCGTCAAATTTTCCAGCTACCAGTGTTAATCCACCAATACAATGCATAGTAGATTTATCAAAAATACTTCCAGGCTCTTTATCCATCAGTCCAGCATTACCATCGTAAGTAATACTCATGTTTCCATTTCCAGCATCCATCGCATTTAATGACCATGATCCTGCTCCAGCAGCATTAAATTTTCCTGATTCTGCTAATGAGTAATTTGAGATCGTTAAAAAAATTATTAAAAATAAAATTTTCTTCATTTTTACCTCCTTAAAGTTATTTAATTTTACAGAACACTGTTACATAATTGTAAAGGAGTCACTTGTGTTTATAGCGCGCGACAGTTATGCAATTTCAGAGCATAAAAAATGTTGATTATGCTGTTTTATTTAATTGAAATATTTGATAATAATCATTTATGATCGAAAAATTTAATGGAATTGTTTATCTAATAATTTTTATTGTTCATTTCCTTGTTTACGCTGTTTATGCTTTTAGAGCCATAGTTGGAACAAAGAGTTTTATGGATCAATATAACATCGATCATTCGGCAGCAGTGATTACAAGATTTTTTGGAGCTCCTTTTGTTGGGTCTTTCCTAATGGCTCTTTATATTATGTTCGTTAGAGACGGTGGAGTAAATGGAACTTGGGCGTTCTTTAATTTAGTATTTGTTCAAAATTTAATGTACTTAATATTTGGTATTTATACCATTTACATAAATAAACTTGGACACACTGAAAAGACTAACAGTGAAGGTGTAATAGCTGCTGGAGTACTTACAATTTTAAGTGCTATTCTTACTTACGGATTAGCTGATAAAATTTATATTTAAAACCAATTAGGTATTGGCAGACCTTTTTCTTCTAAAAATTTTTTATTAAACATTTTAGTTGCGTATTTGTCACTTCTATCACAAAGAATGGTAACAATAGTTTTTCCTGGCCCTAACTCTTTTCCCATTCTAATTGCTCCTGCAATATTTATTCCACAGCTTGTACCTAAACTTAATCCTTCGTTTTGAATTAAATCATAAAGAATAGGTAGTGCCTCATGATCATCTATTGAATAAGCATCATCAATCTTAGCTTCACTAAAGTTAGCTGTTACTCTACTTGAACCTATTCCCTCTGTAATTGATCCACCTTCTGACTTAAGTTCACCATTTTTTATGTAATTATAAAGAGCTGAACCTTTTGGATCTGATAAATAAATTTTTATATCTTTATTCTTTTCTTTAAGAGCATTGCTGACACCTGAAATTGTACCTCCAGTCCCTGAAGAACAAACAAAACCATCTACTTTACCATCAGTTTGTTCCCAGATTTCTTGACCTGTGCCTTCATAATGTCCTTTGGCATTTGCAGTATTATCGAATTGGTTAGCCCAAATCACTCCACTATTATTTGTAGGTCTTAGTTCATCTGCAAGTCTAGCTGCTACTTTTACAAAGTTGTTGTCATCTTTATAAGGCTTAGGTGGAACTAATCTTAATTCAGCTCCAAGGTTTCTAAGTAAATCTTTTTTCTCTTGTGTTTGATTATCATTCATTACAATAATTGTTTTATAACCAAGAGAGTTTCCTAATAAACCTAAACCAATTCCAGTGTTACCAGCTGTTCCTTCAACGACAGTTCCACCTCTGGCAATTAATTTTTTTTCTTGAGCATCTTTAATTAAAGCAAGTGCAGCTCTATCTTTAACTGATCCACCTGGATTTAAAAATTCTGCTTTTCCATAAATATTGCATCCAGTGATTTCTGATGCTGCTCTCAATTTAATTAATGGAGTGTTTCCTATTCCTGAGATAAAATCGTTTTGAGTATTATTCATTATCTGATTTTTTATCACTGTCAGGTGTAATACCATAAGGTTTAAATTCACTATCAGCTGTTCCAACGTTTCTTGCCGGTATTCCAACCATTACAGAATTTTCTGCAACATCTTTAGTTATAACTGCATTAGCTCCAATTCTTGCACCTTTCCCGACTACTACCGGACCTAATACTTGTGCACCCGAACCAATTACAACATCCTCTTTTATTGTAGGATGTCTTTTCATATTACGTTGATCAATTGAATTTATACTAGGCGCAATTCCACCTAATGTAACCATATGGTAAATAGTTACATTATCACCAATCTCAGACGTTTCTCCAATCACAACACCCATCCCATGATCTATAAATAAATTTTTTCCAATTTTTGCATTTGGATGAATTTCAATTCCTGTCATGAATCTTGAAAACTGAGAAATGATTCTTGCAATCAAATGGAATTTTGCAGTATTAAAAAAATTTGCTAATCGATGAAAAAAAACTGCTTTAACACCAGGATAAGTTAATATTAAACTTAACTTAGACTTTGCAGCTGGGTCTCTATCAATTATGGATTGTAAAAAATCACTCATATTTCTTAAGTTTAGTTGCTGTTGATTAAAAAATTATATGCCTTATATAGTACTTAATAGCTCAATTTAAAGAAGTTTATATGTATAAAAACACAAATTGTTTTCATCTAGCCATCCCTTGTGGAGACTTAGAGATTGCAAAAAAATTTTATAGTGAAACTTTAGGATGTAGATTAGATAACTCAGCACAAGAGTGGGCAGATGTTGATTTTTGGGGCAATGAATTAACTTTGCATAAGAGCGAACATAAATTAGACAGTGAAAGACATGATGTAGACATGGGAAATGTTTCAGTTCCACATTTCGGTGTACATTTATCCAGAAAAGATTTTGATGCACTTAAACAAAGATTGAAAGATAGTGGAACCAAGTATTACGATGAACCTTATTTGAGATTTAAAGGAACAAAATATGAGCAAGAAACTTTCTTCGTTAAAGACCCAAACGAAAATATTCTAGAAATCAAAACATTAACAGCAAATCCAGAGTAAACTTAAAGCCTAATGGAATACCTGGTATTAGGCTTCTTTACTGGGATTAGCTTAATCTTAGCTATAGGTGCCCAGAATATTTTTGTTATTGAGCAAGGTTTAAAAAAACAACACATATTTATTGTTTGCTTAATATGCTCAATATCAGATTTGATATTAATTTTTTTGGGTATTTTTCTTTTCCATTATTTTAATCAATATTTTAACTCTTTAATTGAATTAATTTTAAATTTATTTTTAATTTTATTTTTACTTCACTTTATTTTTAAAAAAATAAAATCTCATTATTCTGATATTAATTTTAGCACTGAGCCAAATAATATTTCAAAATTAAATATTGTAGTTAAAACTTTAGGATTTACATATTTAAATCCACATGTTTATTCTGATACAGTTTTTTTTCTTGGAAATTTTTCAAAAAATTATTTACTTAACCAAAAAATTTTATTTGGGGTAGGTGCGTCTATAGCATCATTTTTATTTTTTTTTATATTAGGATATTTATCTAATTATTTATCGAAGTATGCTAATAGTAAAAAAATTTGGAAAGTAATTAATATTTTTATTATATGTTTTATGTCTATTTTAACTTTATTCATTATTAAGGAAATATTATGAGTGATATTTACGTAGATGATTTAGGCCAAGGGTATCCTTTTGTTTTAGTTCATGGTTATCTAGGTTCATCTGAAATGTGGACTTTTCAAAAAGAATTTTTTTCAAAAGATTATCGTGTGATTACCCCAGCTCTCCCAGGATTTGGAGAAAGTCATAATGTAAAATCTTTAGATTCTATTAATAAAATGGCTAAAGAAATTATAAATGTGTTAGATCAAAAAAAGATAGATAAATTGAATTTAATTGGTCATTCAATGGGAGGAATGATTGTTCAAGAAATTACAAAATTGATCGGGGATAGAGTTAATAAATTAATTTGTTTTGCAACAGGATCTATTGGAGATATCCCAGGAAGATTTGAGACCATGGATGAAACAAGAAAAAAGCTTAAGAAAGAAGGTGCACAACACTCTTTTTCTAGAGTACCTCCTAAGTGGTTTGTAAAAGGTGATAAGGACAAAAATTATTTTCTTTGTGAAAATGCTGTTAAAAACGTTTCATTAGAAACTGCTGATAACGCATTACTAGCAATGAAAAATTGGAGAGGTAAAGAAAATTTAAAAAATATAAATTGTGACACTCTTATAATATGGGGTGATAAAGATACTTCATATAATTTTGATCAAGTTGATACTCTAAATAAAAATATTAAAAATAGTCGTTTAGAAATATTTAAAGATTGTGCTCATAATGTTCACTTAGAACAGCCTGATCAATTTAATAATTTAGTTAAAGAATTTATTTCAAAATAATATTTTTATTAAGCCGATAAACTTTTTTATAAGCTCCAATAAATTTTTTTGAAGAATGAAATTTTCCAGGAAAAATTATACATTTTATTCTAGCTTGCCTAGCTGAATTTAAACTTTCTTGAGAATCTTCAATGGCTACACAATCATTAGCTTTAAGCTTAAGTTTTTTAAGTGCTAATAAGTATATATCTGGGTTGGGTTTGAATTTTTTTACTAATTTTGCATTCCCTATAAAGTTAAAATCTCTTTTTTTAATTGAATTTCTTAAACAATATATGATTGCATTTATATTATTTGAAGATGTAGATGAAACCAATGCAATTTTTATATTTTCTTTTTTGCATAAAGAAATTAAATTTTTAACACCTGGCCTTAATTTAAGCTGATGTTTTTTAAGATAATTATTAAAAATTTTAGTCTTTAAATTTCTTAAATATACTGAATTAACTTCAATTTTTTTCTTTTTGGCATATCTTGATATTCTATCTTTACCACCAGATTTACCTAATAAACTTAGATACTCTCGTTTGGTCCAATACCAATCTAGTCCATATTTTTTAAATGCTTTATTGAATGATTTTCTCTGAATTTCTGAAGTTTCAACAATAGATCCAATCGAACCAAAAAGTAATGCTTTATAATATTTCAACCTTTTACAGCTCCAGCAGTTAAACCACTAATGACCTGTCTTTGGAAAAACATAACAAGCATAAATAAAGGTGCAGTAGCAGATACAACTGCAGAAACTGCCCACATTAAATTTCCTTCATGTTGATTGGTACCTAAATAACTTTGTATTTTTGGAACCATAGTGTGATTTTCTTGATTAAGAAGTAATGCTGTTACTGTAAAATCATTATAAGCTAACATTAAACTAAATAACCCTGCTGTAATTACTCCAGGCCACATCACAGGCATAATTATATGTCTAAAAGCTTGAAAATAAGAACAACCATCTATTAAAGCACTTTCGTCAAGCTCTTTAGGAACTGTTTTAAAAAAGGAGTAGAGTAACCATAGTGTAAAAGGTTGATTTATAGCAACCAAAACAACAATTGTAGTTGGAAGAATTCCCCAAATCTGTAATTCAAAGAAAGGAAAAAGATATCCTGATACTAAAGTTATATGTGGCATAGCTCTAAAAATTAAAGCTGCCATTAAAATCCAAAAAGCATATTTCTCAGTTGATCTTGAAAGAGCGTACGCTCCTAAAGTTCCTAAAAACAAAGAAATACTAACAACAAATACTGTAACTATAATTGTATTTTTTGATGCTTTCCAAAATTCACCTTCAGTCCAAGCCTGAGTATAAGCATTAGTTGTAAATTGTCCGCCTGTTTCAATTAAGGTATTAAATGCTGATATAGCATACCACCAATCAGATCTTGAAAAGAAATCAGCTCTTACTTTAAATGATCCCCAAAAAGTCCAAACAAAAGGGAAACATGCAATTAACAACCAAGTGATAATAAAAATAGTATTAAAAGTTTTTAAACGAGTTGATTTTGTATCTAGTCCATAATCCATAATTATCTCGCTGTTTTAAATTCTTTCCAAGTTCTAATTAATACTGGTGCTAGCAGAATAGCTATACCAATAATAGTCATCATTGAAGTAGCTGCAGCAGAACCAAACAATATCACTTCCTCATTAACTAAATTGTCATAGATTAACCAAGATAAAGACTGTGCACTTCCTTCAGCACTAAACCCTATAATAGGTTCAAATACTCTAAAGTTATCCATTAAAGAAATCAAAGCTACAAATGTAACTACAGGATAAATATGTGGTAAGACTATATGTTTAATTCTTTGAAATCTTGAGGCTCCATCTATAATTGCAGCTTCAATTGGTTCTTGAGGGACTGTTTGAAGTGCTGCATAAAAAACTACAAAGGCAAAAGGGGAGTGATGCCATATTCCGTAAATAATTATTGTTATCCATGTTAATGTTTTTGATGATTTAAGTGATAAATAAGGATCATTCATTAAATTTTGAATATTTGCTCCAATTATTCCCTGAGAATCTATCATCCAAAATAATACTAATGATCCAACTAGTGGTGTGACAATCATTGGTAAAATCGTGCCAAAGATTAAAGGTCCTCTAATTTTTCTAGCAACAGCATTTAAACTTAATGCAATAATAAATCCTAAGAGGAGTACATTTGGTGTAACAAACAAACAATAAGTTAAAGTAAATATCAGAGCTTTATAAAAGGGCAGATTGGTTACCTGGTCTACAAAAGCACCAAAACTCTCAGTTTCATTCCAAAATTTTTTTATTTCATCAACTGCTAAATGATTTCGATCAGTATAAGTTCCAAATCCATTAAATTTACCAAGTGGCTTTGCTTCCCTTATTTTAGAAGTTTCCTCGTTATCAACTACAATTGAAACAGTACATCCAAAAGGATCACATTTTTTAACTTCTTTTACTACTTGATCATGCTGAGCATAGAATGATTGAATTCCAGTAGATATAATTGGTAGCCCAATAAACAGGATCATTGCTAAACCTGTAGGTAAGAAAAACCAGAAAAAAGTTTTATTAGGCATTTAAATATTGATTAAGTGGGGAGAAAATCCCCACTTATAAGTTTTAGATTTTATAGAAAGCCTTGTTCTTTAGCTTTACTAATGTAAGCAGCTTCAACATCTTTCAATGCTTGTTCAGCTGACTCTTTACCTTGTAAAAACTCAACAATCTCACTTCCTAATGCACCATGCATTAAACCCATTTGCGGTAACATTGGATATGGTTTTGCTCCCATTTTTACAGCTTCGATAACACCAATAGATTTTGGTCCTGGTACAAACCCTTCTACTAACCAAACGGCTTGATCAGCAGCATCAGCAACCATCTTCTTATTTGATGCTGCATGCGCTAAAGATCTAAATGTTGCCTCAGCATCTGCATCAGATCTGTTTTTTGCAAGTGTGAAACCATCCCACCATAATGTAGCAGCTGGAATATTTCCTCCACCTACAGTAGCAGGTCCAGTTAATTTAGTTGCCTTAGTAATGTTAGGATCACCTTCATCATCTAATAGGGTTCCTGATCTAGATGCCCATAATGTCATCAATGCAACATTACCAGATTCCCATTCCACTTTAATTGCTTCACTATCATGAGTTAAGTAATCAGGGTTACTCAATTCAGACAATTTTTTTAACATATTTAAAGTAGCAACGCCTTTAGCATTATTAATATTAGGCTCTGCGCTTCCAGATTTAAAGAATTCACCACCGTGACCAATAAACATGTTCACAAATTCTTCTGCTAAATTCCAACCAGCTTTGTATGCAGCTGCGTAAGGATATTGCATTTTACCTGAAGCTCTAATTTTTTCAGATGCTGCAACTACTTCCTCATAAGTTTTTGGAATAGCTATACCAAGGTCTTTCAAAACATCTTCTCTGTAATACAAATGTTGAGTATTAGCCATAAACGCTACAGCCATTACTTTTCCATCGATTGTAATTAATTGAGAATCTTGAATTCCTTTTCCATATTTTTTAACAAGATCATCTAATGGTCTAATTAAATCTTGGTTCATCAAAGGAACAATTGAACTATTAGCTGCAATTCTTGCTGAAAACTCAGATGGATTTGCAGTCAAAGCTGGCACAGCGATTTTATTATGCTCAGATGAGTGAGTCACTTTAAAATCAGCACTTCCTTTACATTGTTTAGAAGTTTCAACGAAAGTTCTTAATGCAGGAAAATCATTAGCCAAAATATTTATCGAACCACTTTTTATGTTACAATCTGCAAATGCAGAAGTTCCAAAAAATAGAAACAATAAAGTAACTAGTATTTTTCTCATATGTTTTCTCTCTATATTTATTTGTTAAACTATTACTTAAGTATAAAAATTATATCTATTCTAGAAGATGAATAAAAGTGATAATTTAAATCACTTTTGACGCAAGTTCCGCTCCACTCACTAACGACTCCAGCTTTTTATAAACAATATTTTCATCTACATTGCCAAAGCCAGCAAAGGTGCTAAATCCACAGTCAGTCCCAGCTAATAATTGTTCAGCATCAATGACCTTAGAAAAGGTTAAAATTCTATTCTTTACAACTTCGGGATGTTCTACAAAATTTGTTGTAGAATCTATTACACCTGGGGCAATTATTTTGTCTTTTGGAATTTTTAAATTTTGAAAAATTTGCCACTCATGAGAATGTC
The DNA here is from genome assembly GCF_052049835.1 of Candidatus Pelagibacter sp. GTDB lineage: Bacteria > Pseudomonadota > Alphaproteobacteria > Pelagibacterales > Pelagibacteraceae > Pelagibacter. The sequence continues at coordinate 204,390 of NZ_JBNGZF010000001.1, forward strand.
TTGGATTAGATGACTCAATTAGATAAGTCTGTACATTAGCTTTAAACGCAATTGGCATTATCTTTTCTAACGGAATATCATGTAGATGAGGTCCTTCATAATTTCCCCAACAGATATGCAGTCTTATACTAGAGCTGTTGATATTTTTAATAGCATTATTTAGACATTCTATTTGTTTTTCAGCTCTGATTAGAAATTCAGATTCTGATAAATCTTTAAAAGTCATATGTCTAGCAAGAGCTAAATCTGGACAATCTAACTGAAGTTTTAATCCATTTGAGGTAATTTCTTCATATTCATCTTTCATAAGGTTAGATAAGTTTTCTAAATACTCATCATCATTTTTATAAAATTTATTTGGTAAAAAAGCTGAAATAACTCCTGGCGAAGCTGAGTTCATAAATCCATCTTTATGATTATTTTTTTCTAATGCTTGCTTAAAATTATTAATATCTTTTGTTAGGGAAGTTTTATCTTTAATTTTTAATTCACTAGTACAACATGGTCTTGTGTAAGTTGGAGTGCCACCTGTTCTTGCAATTCTTTCTTTAAAAGAAGGAAAGTCATCTAAATCTTTTGGTGCTTTTCTCTCACTCTCTCCAGAAAATCCATCAATTCTATCCTTAACATAAGTAGCATAACTAATTTTAGACATCTCACCATCGCTAATATAATCAATTCCAACCTCGATTTGTTTTTTAACAATTTTGTTAACATCTTTTTGAACGACCTTATCAAATCGATTAAAATCTATTTGTTCTTTTTGATCTTTCTTAAACAAGAGTTCAGATAATTCATTTGATCTAGGCAAACTACCCACATGTGTTGTTTTAATTTTTGTCATAATTTATTTAATTAAAATTTGTTTCCAAATTGCAACTTCATCAAACAAAACCCACTCTCTTATAACATTTCCATCAACAATTTCTGCATGGTTTATCCCCATTATAAAAATATTTTTATTTGATTTTTCTCCAAAATCTAAACTGTCTTCAGAATGATTACCTTCTAAAAACCATCTTATTGACGCTTTGGGATTTTTATCTGGTTCTTCCAAATAACCAACATGCTCTATTGAAAACTTTATATTACTCAAAGTATTTTTTAAATTATTCCAAAATTTTTCAATATCTTCTCTTCCATGTCCAACTTTATTTCCAGGCCAATAAATATTCGCAGCTCTTGCATAATCAGAAAAATCATAGTTATTTTTAAAGATATTTTTCAATATTTTTGAGTATTTACCCCCAGCTGAGTCATCAGGCACAACGCTTTGTTTATAATCTGATTTCATCTCAGAGTTTGAATTGAATAATTGTTGTGCTTTGTCGGCACCTCCTTCTTTATCAATAATCATTTGGGCAAATTCTTTTGGTTTAAATCCTAGTTGTCTTACCATTGCACCTTGATCACGGACAATCCATTCATCATAGACTTGATTATTTTTACAAGCACAATCAGCAATTACTCTATAGTAAATATCTTTACCGGTTGGTTTACCATATGAACCATCACCAAGATGTGTTCCTTTACTTAGAATTCTGTGAGATGAATGATAACCCACATCATCATTTCCATTCCAGATCACATCTTCACCAAGCAACTGTCTGTTAGGAAATTCTTTTAAGGTTGCATAAGTTGCATCAATTACAGGTTTGTTTCCATAAGTAACTCCAAATGGAGATCTAACAGGAATATTATCAGTGTAAAATTGAGCAATAGACTCAACATCTTTGTTTTCCCAAATTTGTTTAGTTATTTTAAGTATGTAATCAGGAAAATTTTTATACTTTGGATCAAACCCTTTCATTAGATTTGTGTTACACAATTTAAGTAACAATCCTCTTGTTCATTTATCTTTATATTAACATTTGAATTGATTGGGATTGAAATTGTATCTTTGGGATTTAAAATACATTGAAAATCATCAATCATAATTTCCCACTTACCAGTTCTGGAAAACAATATTGTAGGTTTTTCAAACTTTAAATTAGTTATTTGTCCCTTGTTACATTTTAAAATTGAAAGGTTAAATCCAGTATCTTGATTTATTAATGGAGCATATTCTTTATTTTCAAATTTATTTCCAAGAATTTGAATTAAATCAAAATTATCGTTTATTTTATTAACTTGTTTAGAATTTTCATTATTTTTACATATGAATTTTTCTAGCTGATCTAGTTTGTAATTATCAAATTTTTTTATTTCTTCTTCAGAAATAGGTTCAAGAATACTTTTCCCTTTTGGAATTTCATTTAAAGATAAATCAATTAATGAATTATCATTTAAAAGTGCCATACCTGTTTTTTTTGCTTTTTCTAAGACGCTTGGAACCCAAGTTATTATTCCAGGATCGTCTCCACCTAAAACTACAAAAATTAAACCTTCTTCATCACCCGCATTTTCAAATGCTCTAAACATATTTGTAGGCATAGAGATAATGTCCCCAGCACTTAATATTGTTTCATCCTTGCCTTCAGCTCCCCAATAAAATTTCCATTTACCAGAATAAATAATGAAAACTTCTGCAGTTGTATGGCTATGTAAACCAGAACCATTTTTAGGCATGGCAGATACAGCACCTAGATTAAAACTATGAGGCATTGCTATTTTAACAAATTGTTTACTATCCTCTGCGACACCTGGGCCTACAATAGAATAATTTTTTCTTTCTTTGTGTCCATCCATCTTGCCCTCAACAAATGGCAAAGTACTTGGAACAAGATCTTTAAATTTAGCTAATCGATTATTCATATTTTTTTAAACTATATTTTGTGATAGTAAAATTATCTAACAAAAAATATATGCAAATAGAACAATTTGATACAGGTCTTAAGGGTCAAGAGAAAGTAGAAAAAATAGTCATATCACCCGAGGAAAATTATAAATACAAACAAGTTGTCAGAAAATATTTAAATTCAATAGTAAATGACGGCATCTCTAAACTAGATCAAAATCTTAAAAATGCTTTCTCACACAATATTAATGTTAATTGTTTTTACCCATTAAATGAATTTGTAGGAGTTGATGATTTTAAAGAAAAATTTTGGAAACCTCTTTTTAAATCATTTCCTGATCTTGAAAGAAGAGAGCAAATAGTAATTAGTGGCGCTTTTAGAGACAAAATTCAAGTAGGTTCAATTTCTTCATTATCAGGAATATTTAAAAATTCATGGTTAGGCATTCAACCTAATAACAAAATGGTAAATTTAAAGTGTTGTGAAATTCATCAGCTTAAAGATGATAAAATTATTGAGAGTTATATTTTAATCGATTTAATAGATCTATTAATACAAACTGGATCAAATCCAATTAATCTTTCAAAAGGATCTGAAGGAAATTGGTTAAATCCAATTAACACAGATGGTGTAAATTTTTTTGAAAAAGATATGGAAATTTCTAAAGCAAGTTTAGAGCAATCACTTACCATGCAGAGAAGTTTAAATATAAAACCTGAATTAGAGGTTTCTTCTGATAAAGATCTTAAGGAAAGATTAATAAACCATCCACAAAAAGATTATTGGCATGAAAAGATGATTTGGTATGGACCAAGTGGTATTGGAACCGCAAGATCTTTAGAGGGATTTGTAGACAATCACCAATTACCTTTTAGAAAAACTTTTAAGGAAAGAAATTATTGGAAACTTGGCCATTATTGTGAGTTAGGGGATGGAAAATTTTCTTTAACAGCAGGATGGAATAGTATTCAGGCAATATATGGAACTGAGGATTGGTTAGGATATAAATCTGAAAACCAAAAAGTAACTATGAGAGTTATGGATTTTTATCACCATGATGAAGGAAAAATTCGTGAAAACTGGGTTCCAATTGATATAATCCACATATTAAAACAAATTGGAGTTGATGTTTTAGAAAGTATAAAAAAATAAAATGGCTAACATAAAATTTACTGGAGTACACAAATCATTTGGATCTAATAAAATAATCACAGATTTTAATCTTTTAGGTAAAGAAGATGAGTTTCTTGTATTAGTTGGACCATCTGGATGTGGAAAATCAACTCTTCTAAGAATGATTGCTGGATTAGAAAAAATAGATGAAGGTGAAATATTTATTAATGATCAAAAAATTAATGAACTTCATCCTTCGAAACGTCAAACTGCAATGGTTTTTCAATCTTACGCTCTTTATCCTCATATGAATGTTTATGAAAACATGTCTTTTGGTCTAAAAATTGAAAAAAGGCCAAAGGAAGAAATCAACACAAAAGTAATGCAAGCTGCAAAAATTTTAAAAATTGAAGAACTATTAGAGCGAAAACCAAAACAATTATCTGGAGGTCAAAGACAAAGAGTGGCGATAGGAAGAGCTATTACAAGAAATCCAAAGATATTTTTATTTGATGAACCTTTATCTAACTTAGATGCAGCATTAAGAGCTGAAATGAGGGTTGAAATATCTAAATTACACAATCAAATTAAAACAAATATGATTTATGTAACCCATGACCAAGTTGAAGCTATGACCTTAGCAGACCGAATTGTTATTTTAAATCAAGGAAACATCGAGCAGGTTGGCACTCCTGAGGAAATTTACAATGATCCAGCAAATATTTTTGTTGCACAATTTATAGGGACTCCAAAAATGAATATTTTAGAAGTAAAAGAGGAAAATGTTGTTTCAGAAAATACAATTAAATTGTTAGGTAACGACATTCAATTTAACGAATTAAAAATTAAAAAATCAAAACATTTTGTGGGTATTAGGCCTGAACATTTAAAAGCAAATCAAAATACAAAATTTACATTTAATCCTGAAATAGAATTAATTGAAAACCTTGGTAATGAAAAAATTGTATATATGAAAAAAGATGAATACCAATTAAGTGCAAAAATTCCAAGCAATGTTAAAATAGGAAGCTCCATAGGTTTTGATTTAAATGACATTTTTATTTTTGATGAAAATGGAAAAAGAGTAAAATCATAACACAACCTATAATTGACTAATTTCAAATTTTTACCATTTTTTTGAATAAATAACATGTATGAATCACATACCTGATATGTGTCAGTCTTATCTTTGCTAAATAGAATCATTTTAATATAGTTTTAAATATTAATAGGAGGGGAAATGAAAAATATAATAAAGATGTTTTGCGTAATTTCGTTTTTTATCTCGAATATTGTTTACGCAGACATAAAGTTTTGGACTACAGAAGTTCAGCCTGCCCGAATGGCTAAGCAAGAGGAAATGGCAAAAGCTTTTGAAGCTAAAACAGGTATTAAAGTAGATGTGATCCCGGTAGAAGAAAAAGATTTGGGAACTAGAGCTACAGCTGCAGCGGCAGCAGGTGACTTACCAGATGTAATCTATCATACTTTACAATATGTATTGCCATGGGCTGAAGCAGGAATATTAGATGTAGATGCTAACAACGCTGTTGTTAAAGAACTTGGAAAAGATACATTTGCGCCAGGTGCACTTAACATGGCAAAAAAAGGTTCAAAAATTGCAGCCGTTCCAGTTGATGGATGGACACAAATGGTTGTTTATAGAAAAGACCTTTTTGAAAATGCAGATTTAGCACCACCAACAAGCTACGCAAACATTGTAGCTGCTGTTGAGAAGTTATCAAAAATTAACGGAATGTTTGGTTTTGTTGCTGCAACTAAAACTGATGAAAATTTCATGAGTCAGGTTTTAGAACATGTTCTATTAGCAAATGGGGTTAATATTGTTAAAAAGGGTGGTATCAAAAAACAAGGTAAGAAACTTAAAGAAGCATTAGAGTTTTACAAAGTAATTGCTAAAGCAAGTCCTCCAGGAGAATTATACTGGAAACAATCTAGAGCACTTTACTTTGCAGGAAAAACTCCAATGATTATTTGGTCTCCATTCATTATGGATGAGCTTGCAGGTTTAAGAGACTCAGCTCCACCAACAATTAACAGTGATCCAACATCACCTGAACTAGCTTCTAAAACTGGTTTCATTACTAATTTTAGTGGACCTAGTAATAAGAAAGGTGCTGCATGGGCAGATGTTAGATATTTTGGTATAACAGCTGATGCTGATACAGATGAAGCTAAACAATTTATTATGTACTCAATGGATGAAGGTTACACAAGTACATTATCGATAGCTCCAGAAGGTAAATTTCCAGTAAGAAGAGGAAATTCTAGTGACCCTGAGGCTTTCACAAAAGCTTGGAGTAAACTACCTGTTGGAGTTGATAGAAAAGCACCTTTGTCAGATCTTTATGACCCAGATGTTATTAATAACATTGTAGCTGGTTTAGATACTGCAAACAGATGGGGTGTTAAAGAAGGAGAACTATCAAGAGCGTCAAAAGTCATAAATTCTCAATTTATAAATAGAATTACTAGACTTTATATTGATGATCAAATTGATGTTGATGAAGCTGTTGATATGATTAACAAATCATTAGCTAAATTCAAATAATTTTAATTTTATTAAAAAAGCGGATAATATAAATTATCCGCTTTTTTTATGAATGACACTCTAGCAAATACAGAAAAAAAAACTGCATACATACTAACTTTACCTGCAGTTCTTTTAGTTTTTTCAATAATTTTATTTCCAATTTTTGCAAATATTTGGATTAGTTTTAAAGAAGTTGAATTAAAAGATATTCGAATTCCAGAACCAAGAGCAAAAAAAATTGTTAAATCTATTTTTGATGAACCTACTAAAATAAAAATATTATATAAGTTAAGAAATAGTTCATTAATTCAGGAAATTAGAGATGTTTCGTTTCAAGATAATTTTCCAAAAAATTTTGAAATAGAAAAGCTAGATCCAAGATGCTCTTATAAAAAGCAAAAACTAAAATGTGAATTTGGAAATTGGCCAGCTAAATATAGGGAAAATTTCCAAGTAATATTTGCAACAAATGATGGATCAAAAATAGACAAAAAAAATCTTAAATCAATTAAACCAAAATTAGAGGGAAAATCTGATAATATATTACTTAATACTAACTTTACTCTCAAAAACTTTAAAAAGGTTTTATTCGAAAATGAATTTGTAGACTTATTACTTACAACTTTTTATTACACTTTTTTTGGAACTGTTGGCTCAATAATATTTGGTATTTTAACTGCTCAAATGGTTAATCAAAAATTTTATGGAAGAACATTTATGAGAAGTGTTCTACTTTTCCCATATGTTGCTCCAGTTGTTGCATTAGCTTATACCTGGGAACTTTTACTAGATCCGAATAGTGGTACATTAAATAGTTTACTATTAAATTATCAAATTATTGAAACTCCAATAAATCTGCTTGGACAAAAGTATATTGAAATTAGTATTTTGGGATTTGATTTTAAATTAAGGTTAGCGCTTACAACGGTTATAATGTTTGAAATTTGGAGGTATTTTCCTTTAGCCTTTTTATTTATTCTTGCGAGACTTCAAGCAATTCCTAAAGAATTATATGAGGCAGCTGATGTTGATGGGGCTAGTCCCTTTCAAAAATTTTTTAATATTACACTTCCCCAAATTACTGCAGTAATTTCGATTTTATTCATGATTAGATTTATTTGGAATTTTAATAAATTTGAGGACGTCTTTTTATTAACTGGAGGTGCATCAGGAACAAGAACTTTACCAATAAATGTTTATCAACAAGGTTTTGCAATATCAGACATTGGAATGGGCTCAGCTGTTTCAATAGTAATCGTAGTATTACTTTTAATGTTTATGTTTTTTTATTTTAAACTTTTAGGAAAAAGAGTAGATGAGAACTAAAAATACAATACTATTTTCGTTGATATCTACTTTTTTCTTAATTTTTTTAATTTCGATTTGGAAGATATTAGCAACATTGCAAGGTTTAAGTATTAATAGTTTTAATATAGAAATAATTTTTATATTTGGTCTTTTAATATCATTAGCTAACTTAGGAATAGGTGACAGAATTAAATCAATTTATAAATCAATAATTTTTTCTGCCATATTCGTCTTTTGTGATGGTTACTTAATACAAAAATTACCAATTTGGTATAATGTGGGCGTATTTTTAATATTATATTTTTTCACCAATAAAATTAGCAAATATACTTTTATAAGTTTAAAAGAAGAACACTCTACTCAAGTAATTTTATTTGATTTTTTAACTTTATTTGGAATTTTATTTTTTTCATTTGTAATACTTTTTCCATTTTACATGATGTTGGTCACAAGTTTTAAAACACAAATAGCATTATTAGTAAATCCTTTAGATTTTAGTATAAATTTTGGCCAAGATATAAAAGATTTATTTAAATCTTATTTTGTAATTTTTAAATCTTATAAATTTGGAAAATATATTGTGATTAGTACAATTGTTTCTGTTGGTACTGTTATTATCACTCTTCTTTTTGCAATACCTGCTGCTTATGCAGTTGCAAGATTAAATTTCTTTGGAAAAACATTTTTATCTACATCTATACTTATAATATATATGTTTCCTGCAATCGTTCTTGTTATTCCGTTGTATACAATATTTAGTCAATTAGGTTTACGTAATTCAATAGAGGGTTTATTAATTGTTTATACGGCAACAACACTCCCAGTAGCTATTTATATGTTACAAGGATACTTCAAAAGCATACCAAAAGAGTTGGAGGAAGCAGCAATTTTAGACAAATTAAGTTGGTTTGGAATTATAACAAAAATTATAATTCCTTTAAGCATTCCTGCCATTTCGTCTGTTGCTTTGTATGTTTTTATGATTGCTTGGAATGAGTTTTTATTTTCTTTAATGTTTTTGGATAACCCTAATTCCTTTACATTATCAAGAGCTATTCAATATCTAAGTGGTGATGCTGAAACACCAAGGCAATACCTAATGGCAGGGTCAGTTGTTGTTACATTGCCTGTCTTATTTATATTTGTTTATTTTGAAAAATATTTAGTAAGTGGACTAACAGCTGGAAGTGTGAAAGGTTGATGAAAATTTCAATTAATAAAGCAAAAAAAACCTTATTAGGTAACAGAAGAAGAGGGTATACTTTACCAACTAATAATAAACTTTATCCGGCCCAGTGGAATTGGGATTCTGGCTTTATAGCTTTGGGCTATTCGTATTTTAATTTAAACTTTGCATTAAAAGAAATAAACACATTGCTAGATGGACAATGGAGGGATGGAATGGTTCCACATATTTTATTTCATAACACAAAAACAAATTATTATCCAAATTATACAGCATGGAATTGTGGTAATAAAATCCACTCATCTGGAATAACTCAACCACCAATATTAGCAACAATTTTAAAAGAAATTTTAAATAAAAATAAAATCAATAAAAAACAATTGTTAAATATAAAAAAAATAATTAAAAAAATTAAAAAATTTCATGAATGGTTTATTAAATTTAGAGATCCAAAAAAAACAGGTTTAGTATCTATTTTACATCCTTGGGAAAGTGGATATGATAATTCTCCTATATGGGATGAACCTATGAATAAAGTAAAAATTGAAAAAAATATAAAATATAAAAGAGCTGATAATAAAGTTGTAAATCCAGAATTTAGACCACTAGATATTGATTATGATAGGTATGTAACAATCAAAAACAATTTAAGAAAATTGAAATATAATCCAAAAAAAGTTTATAAATCCTCATTTTTTAATGTTATAGATGTTGGTTTTAATTCAATTTTTTTAAAGGCAAACAAAGATCTCGTTGAGTTATTGGATACATTTGGATTAAACAAAAAAAAAATTGATAATTATATCAGAGTGACAGAAAAAAATTTTCTTAAATTATATGATAAAAAAAGAAAAACTTTTTTTTCAAAAGATATAAAAAATAATAAAAAGATCTATATTCCATCAATAACAAATTATTTTTTATTATTTGCTGATTTAAATAATGAAAAAATTAATAAAAGACTAATTCAAAATCTTAAAAAACATAACTTAAAAGAAAAATATTTTTTTTCGTCAATCAAATCAAACCATAAAAGTTTTGAGGAGAAAAGATATTGGCGTGGCCCTATTTGGGTTAATTGCAATTGGTTTATTTATAAAGGATTAAAAAATAAAGATAGATTATTTTCTGACAAAATAAAAAACAAAACTATCCAAATGCTTGAAAAAAAAGGATTTTTTGAATATTTTAGCTGTAAGAGTGGTCAACCAATGGGGGCAAAAAATTTTTCTTGGTCAGCAGCTCTTTACTTAGACTTAAAACTTAATAAAAATTAGTTTGAAAAACCGTACTTTCTTAATCTAACATCACCTGTTCGAGCATGCGCTTCCATGCCTTCGTATCTAGAAATTCTAGCACAAGCTGCTCCCACTTCTTTAGTTGCCTCTTTACTCATTCTTTGGAAGCTAAGTGTTTTGATAAATTTTCCTACAAACAAACCACCCGTATATTTTCCAGCACCTTTAGTTGGCAAAATATGATTTGTACCTGAACATTTATCCCCGTAAGCTACAGTTGTTTCTTCTCCAATAAATAAAGAACCATAATTTTTAAGTCTATCATGATACCACTGTAAATTTTTTGTCTGCACTTCTAAATGCTCTGGTGCATAATCGTCACTTACTTTTGCGATTTCTTCATCAGTATCACATAATATTACCTCACCATAATCTCTCCATGCTGCCCCAGAATTTTCTCTAGGCAAGTCTGGTAGATCCTCAATTAATTCTGGAACCCTTTGCAATACATAATCAGCAATTTTTTTACTTTTTGTAAATAACCATGCTGGAGAATTGTAACCATGCTCAGCTTGTCCAACTAAATCGTAGGCAACCATTTCAGGATCAGCTGTTTCATCTGCAATTACTGCAATTTCTGTAGGTCCAGCAAATAAATCAATACCAACTTTTCCAAATAAAAGTCTTTTTGCTTCTGCAACAAATTGATTTCCAGGACCGACTAAAATATCAGCTGGTGCATTTCCAAATAATCCATTAGTCATTGCTGCAATAGCTTGAACACCACCTAAATTCATAATTACATCTGCACCACATAAATCAGCTGTATAAACAATTGATGGATGTACACCAACACCAGGTTTAGGAGAACTGCAGACTATTATATTTTTAACCCCTGCTACTTTTGCTGTTGTCACACTCATAACGGCTGAAGCTATATGGGCATACCTTCCTGCAGGAACATAACAACCTGCTGTATTTACTGGAATTAGTTTTTGACCTGCGAACAAACCATCAGATAACTCAACCTCAAAATCTTGCCCATAATTTTTTAGTTGTGCTTCTGCAAATTTTCTCACTCTTTCATGGGAAAATTGAATATCATCTTTTGTTTTTTGATCTAAATTTTTTTTAATTTCCTCTATTTTTTCTTTAGAGACAATTACATCACCTTCATATTTATCAAATTTCTTAGAAAGCTCTTTACATCCTTCTTCTTTAGTTTTCTCAATGTCTTTTAAAATATTTTCAACTATTTCTCTTGTTTTAGTATCATCTGTAGATGAGGTTTTAGGTGATCTTTTAAGATATGTTATTGCCATTTCTCTCCTTTAAAATTTCATTTATTTAAATGAATTTTTTTTGAAATTCAATGAATCATTTAGTCCAAAGCGACTACTGCTGCAGCAATAGAGGCCAATCGTGCCTGAGCCTCGTCAGATCTACTGGTAATTACCACAGGTACTTTTCCACCTACAACAACCCCTGCGGCACATGCACCACTAAAATATATAAGCATTTTTACCAAAGCATTTCCAGCTTCTACATTGGGAACTAATAATACATCTGCCTCACCAGCAACTAAGTTTTTAATACCTTTTATTCCAGCTGACTTTTTTGAAATACTATTGTCAAATGCTAATGGACCGAAAACATCAGCATTTAAATTTTCTTCTTTCGCTAATTTAGTAATTTCTGCAGCTTCAATAGAACTTGGTACACTTTCTAAAACTTCTTCTGTTGCAGATAATACGGAAACTTTTGGTCTTTCTATTCCTATTCTATTTGAAAAATTTACTACATTCTTTAGAATATGCATTTTTGTTTTAACATTTGGTAAAACATTTAATGCTCCATCAGTAATTATTAGTGGATTATCATCTTTATCAATAGTCATATGCCAGATATGACTTAATCTTGTTTTTCCCAACAAATTATATTCACGTTTAAGCACTTCTTTCATAAGTACATCAGTATGAATATGGCCTTTCACTATTATTTGTACCTTGCCTTCACTTGCTAATTTAGCTGCAATTTTAGCAGTATCATTTTCCACAGGCTCATGAATAAGTTCAAATTTGGAAATATCCCATTTTATATCTTCGGCACATTTTTGTATTTCTACTTCATGACCTATAAATATTGGTTCAATTAAATTTTCGTTAACCGCGTCTTGAACTGATAACATTGGTAGTGGTTTACCAGCATTGACAACTGCAACTTTAACTCCCTTTTTTTTATGAGCTAAATCTAATAAGTTGTTTGGACAGACAATTTCTTTGTTTGAAAGCATTTTCTTTAAATAAGTCAAAAAACTCAACATGTATATAGAAAAAAATCATCTAAACAAATTATGTAAAAAGTTATAATCTAGATATTAAGAGGGGGAACACTTTGGAGATTGTAACAAAAATAGCGCCAATAATTTTGGCTTTGATAATGTTAGGCTTAGGCCTAGGATTAAAGCTAGAAGATTTTGGAAGAGTATTCAAATCACCAAAAGATTTTATTGTTGGTTTTATTTCCCAATTAATAATTCTTCCAATTGTAGCATACATATTAATTTTAATTTTAAAAACACCACCTGAAATAGCAATAGGGGTTATGATCATAGCTGCAGCACCAGGAGGTGTAACATCTAATGTAATGACAAAGTTTGCTGATGGTGATGTTGCATTATCAATATCTTTAACTGCTGTAATTAGTCTATTAAGTATAATTACAGTTCCTTTAATAATCTTTACATCTGCAGACATGTTAGGGATAACAGAAGTTTCTCAAAACATTTCAATGACGGGAATAGCACTAAAAATGTTTTTAGTTGTAACAGTACCTGTAATATTAGGAATGATTATCAGAAAATTTGCTGAAAATTTCATATCTTCTAAAGTTGAAATATTTAATAAACTCAACATAATTTTGTTTATTGTTTTTTTTGTAGCAGCGTTTTATGAAGAAAGAGAAAATATTCTTAGCTTTATCAAACAAGCAGGTTTAATTGCTTTAATTTTAAATATTTCAATGATGGTTATCGCATATTACATTGCAAAAGCTCTTGCTTCAGGTGTTAAACAAATGAAGTGTATTGCTCTAGAATGTGGATTACAAAATGGTACGTTAGCCTTATTTGTCTCTACGCAAATATTTGGTACAGATATATTGTATGCATTACCAACAGGTGCTTATGCACTAATCATGTATATAACAGGATTTATTTTTATTTATTTTTTAAGAAAGTCTAATTAATTATTGATTATTCTTATTTGATTAAAAACTTTATAAATAAAATGGCTTAAGCTAAGAACATTTTTATTCACCATTCCCTTTGTTGTTACAAAAGCACTATCTTTAGCATTGAAAGAGATTAATTTTTTTTCATTTATTTGAAGATATTTTTTATCAATTAAATATTTTAGTTTTCTAACAACTGTAGGTCTTGGAATACCGGTTATCTCAGAAATTGACATAGCATTTACACCTCTTACATCAGAACCCATAACTGATTCATGGTATGAACGCATATTTTTTTTTGGAACAAAATCTTTATTCTTGACTGCATTTATTATTACTACCATGCCAATAGCTAAAACTTCTAAATCTTTAATTTCAGCTCTCCATCTATTTATATAAATAAACCAGAATTTATTAAACTGATACCAGCAATAAGAGAAATTTTCTTTCATTGCTGAAATTATTTCATTAACTGAATAAACTTCAGTTACTAGTTTTTCTTTTTTTAAAATTTTATTAAATTCATGTAATATAGTTGCAAGCTCTGTTAAAGTGTTAGTTGCTCTAGCTGAGTAGAGTGTACTTCTTACAATAAATATCTTTTTACCAGACCTTTTAATTGTTCCTTCATTTTCTAATTCTAAAACTTTTCTTCTGATACTTTCTTTTGGTACTCCTAGATCTTTTGAGATATCTGAAATATTAATTTTGTTAATTTCGATTGATTTATCCTTATAAAAAGTGTCGTAATCTATTTTTACACCATTTTGCCTGAAATATATAAGATTGAGATTTATCAGATATATAATGATAACGAATTTATCTATATCTTTGTAATGATCATATGCTCTGACAAACCAATTACTAGTTAAAGTAAAATAAGAGGGTGCCAGTGCGGCAAAATTATCTTGAATTACTTTATTTATTACTTTCTCATCAATATGATCAGAAATACTTGGTATAGCGTTCATATTTTAAAAAAAACCCAATATGAACAAAATTGAAAATAGAGTCAACCCATTTTGGACAACCCTAGTATGTAAAAATTAAACTAATAATGATTAAAATTAACCTTATAAAACAAATATGAGTACAGAAAGCTTAAATAGAACATCCGAGATTGTAGAGACCCCCTCTCAATATGTCGAAACTCCGAAAAGGGTTAACGTGGATGTTCTAAAGCAAAGACTTCTGGAAGAAAAGAAGAAGGAAAAAGTTAAACGAACAATAATTTTATCATCTGTTATCGTTTCTTTGGGTGCTCTAACGATGTTAACTTATTAAGGTTTCCAAATCTTTCTTTATTATATCCGGTATAGAAATTTCTTTTTTTGAGTTATTTTTATACCGGGCATATTTATTTTGTCCTGGATACATTATTTCCTTAACACCTTTTATCTTTGGAAGTTTTTTTATTGTTTTAATATTATCTTTAATTCGTTGGTTATAATTTTTTTGAAATAAATTTGCTTTAAAAGTAATAAATAAATGTCCAATATTTTGTGGACCTGAAAAATCATCAAATGGATCTTTAACTCTTCCCCCATGATTTCCTCCAGTTAAAACTCCACTTAATATATCTACCATCCAAGCAAGTCCTGAGCCTCTGAAACTTGCAATTGGTAATTGAACTCCCGCTAAAGCTTTTTTAGCATCTGTGGTTGGTTTACCAAACTTATCTAAAGCAACTCCCGCGGGAATTGATTTATTGTTTCTTGCTGCAACTCTTATTTTTCCTCTATTAATCATTGAGATAGATGTATCTAAAATAAATGGAATTTTAGAACCAGTAGGGGATCCAAAACAAATTGGATTTGTTCCAAATAAAGTTTTTAACGCACCATGTGGAGCAACTGCTGGAGGAGCATTTGTATATATCATTGTGATTAAATTTTTTTTTACTGCTTGTTCAGCGTAATAACCAGATAAACCATAGTGACCACTATTTTTAACTGCTACCATTCCTATCCCAGCTTTTTGCGCATGTTTAATTGCAGTTTTAATTCCCAAATCAGCTGCAACAAAACCAATACTATTATTAGCATCTATATGAGAAATAGAAGGAGAAATTTTTTTAATTTTAATTTTTGGTTTTGGATTAATTGCTTTTTTAGAAATTCGATCACAATACATTTTCAGTCTTGATAAACCATGACCATAAGCACCAACTAATTCAGCATTTATTAAAGCATTAGTTGATATTTTAGAATGTTCAGCACTTAAATTATATTTTTTAAAAATTCTATATACAAGATTATAAATTTTTTTATTTTTGATGTTCAATTAATTCCTCTATAATTTTTTTAGTATTGTATTTTTGCCTCCAATTAGGATAGTGTTTTTTAAATTTTGAAGTGTCTGAAATATACCATATATGATCTCCAACTCTTGGTATTTTAATATACTTCTTCTTTATCTTTAAATTGCATGATTTTTCAACTATATCTAGGGCTTCGATAACTGAACAATTTGAAAACCTTCCACCTCCAATATTGTAGACTTCTCCACATTTAGGTTTTTTATAAAATTCCCAAAAACAATTAACTAAATCATTGCTATGTAAATTGTCTCTTACTTGTTTTCCTTTATATCCAATAAGATTGTATTCTTTTTTTAAAATACTAGCTTTAACTAAATAAGATAAAAATCCGTGTAATTTAGCACCACTATGATTTGGTCCAGTTATACATCCACCTCTAAAACAAACAGTTTTTAAACCAACATTTTTTCCATATTCTTGTACAATTAAATCAGCATAAGTTTTTGATACTCCAAAAAAACTATGTGTAGAATTATCTATAGAAAAATTTTCTTTTATACCCTTATAATTTTTGTCTTTGATTTTTAATTCCCACCTGGTTTTTTTTTCCATGATATTTAATTTATTTGGGCTGTCACCATAAACTTTATTAGTAGACATAAAAATAAATGGCGCATTAGAGCAGTATTTTTTTGTCAACTCTAAAAGATTTAATGTTCCAGTTGCATTTACATGAAAATCTAAAAATGGAAATTTTTTACCATAATCATGAGAGGGTTGAGCTGCACAATGTATTATAACTGATATTCTTTTTGAGTATTTTTTAAATATTTTATTTAGTTTATCAAAATTTCTAATATCGATGTTTAAGTGTTTAAAATTCTTATTTTTTTTTAATAATTGTCCTTTAATCCAGTCTGTAGAACCATTTTTACCAAAAAAAAACTCTCTAAGATTATTGTCTATTCCGATAACATCAAATCCTTTTTCACAAAAAAAATTTACAGTTTCTGAACCAACTAATCCTGATGAACCGGTTATTATAGCTATTGACATTAGAAGTATTTTTTTAAAGTTTTTTTATTTTTTGTTAACCAAATAAAAACATCTTTTACTATTTTATTAATATTTTTTTTAGGTCTCCAGTTATATGTCTTTGTCGCCAGATTATTGTTTGTTACATAATAAGGAATATCATATATTGAAGTTTTTGAAATCTTTGAAAATTTTATTTTGTTTTTGGTGATTTTCTCACAAATTTTAGTCAATTCCACAAGAGATGTATAACTACTTTTGGATCCACCGACAGTAAATAATTTATTATATATTTTGTTAAATTTTTTAATTTGCATAAATATTAATTCACATAAATCATCTATATGAAGAACATCTCTTAGCTGGTGCCCGTTACCACCGTATCCAATATATTTCATTTTATCTTTAATTATATGTTTCCAAACCCATAGGCTTAAAAAACCTTGATCTTGTTTACCAAATTGTAAAGGACCAGATATTACTCCACATCTATTTATTATATATTTCAAATTAAACGCATAAGAAAATTCCTCAATCAACATTTCTGAGGAAAGTTTTGTTAGTCCATATATTGTTTTTGGTCCTTCAATTATATCTTTTTCACTGAATAATTTTTTTATTTGCAGTTTGGATATTATTTTTTTTGATTTCAAAACTTTGTTTGTTTCAGAAATTGGAAACACTCTGCTTGTGGAAAGAAAAATTATTTTTGAATTATCTTTTTGTATTTTTTTTAAAATATTTAATGTTCCAATAAAATTAGTATTTATGACTTTATCTATATCTTTCCTAGATACTTCTACCGCAGCTTCTGCACAACAATCAATTATTAAATCATATTTTGGAAGTTTTTTAATTTTTTTATAATCATAAATATCTATTTTGTAATTTTTAATATTATTTTTTTTTAATAATTCTAGATTGTATTTTGATCCTATTCTTGAAAGATTGTCTATAGATTGAATTTCAAAACCTCTTGAATTTAAGTATAGAGATATATTAGTACCTACAAAACCACAACCACCTGTAACTAGTATTTTCATTTTTTATAATTTTTATAATACTTATGTTCTAATAATATAAATTTTATAAAAACTAAAAAATTTATATACATAAACTTAAAGTCGAGTTTTATTAAATCTTTTATAGATCTATTTAAAAAGAATTTAAATTGTTTAATTGATATTTTAATTGTCTTATATACTGATGGTTCTTTAATTTTGTATCCAAAAGAATGGTATCTCCAAATTCGTTTTGACAATGTGTTCAAATCATCATCTTGCAAATGTTCTGATAGAGCTTTTGAGCAATATTTTATTTTAAATTTTTGACTTTTCTGAATTCTTTTTGAATAATCTATATCTTCACCATTAGTCAGCAATTTTTCGTTATAACCATTAAGGTATTTCCATATAGATTTATGTTGTATAGTATTACATCCATACAAAAATGGCGGGTTATCGACATCTTTATCACCCCAATTTTGACTATAGTATTTTGCTCTCCATTTGTTAAATCTATTAAATAAAAGTTTTTCTGTCATTTTACCGCCAAACATAGTTTCATTATTCTTTTCAAAATTTTTCATCATAATTTCTAACCATTTAGAATCTAACACTACATCTGCATCTATAGATGCAACTATATCGTTTTGGCTAAGTTTAATTCCTAGATTTCTATTATAACCCAATCCTTTATTAGTTTCATTTTTTATAATTTTTATATCTTTGAATTCTTTTAATATTTTATTAGTTGTATCATTCGAATTATCATCAATTATAATTATTTCATCAAATTGGTAAGATTGGTTCTGTACAGAAATTATAGTTTTCTTAATTGTTTTTTCTGCATTAAATACTGGAATATATATTGATACTTTGACTGAACTCACTTTAAACTTAATTATTTTGCAAATCTTTTACTAAGCTTTGCCATTTCTTTCCACCATCCTTCTGTCTATCATATGTAGAATTAATATTGGCTCCAGGGTAGTTTTTTAATTCCTTTTTAGTTAGAGTGTGAAGAGGTGTGCCTTCAATTTCAGCCGTTCCAGACTCTTGAACAGTATTAAAATTTGTATTACTTATAAAATTTTTTGTCTCTATCATTTGATCTTTGGTTTCCCCTGGTAGACCATATGTAAATGTACCATGGACTGACATGTTAAGCTTTCTTAAATGGTTAACAATTTCTTTTGTGTAATTTAAATCTAGATGTTTGTTTACAATTTGATCTACAACATACTGGCTTCCAGACTCAATACCTATTTTTACACCTTTGCAGCCATTGTCTCTCATAATTTTCCACGTATCTTTTTTACAAGTGTCAGCTCTACACATAGCAAACCATGGAATATTATATTTACCAGCCAGTTTACTTATTTCTACAGTATGTCTGTTTCCTATATTGAAAGTATCATCATCAAAATATATTGCTTCAAATTTATAATCTGTTGTTAACTTATCTAAAAATCCCCTCATATAATCTGGAGTGTATTGTCTTACTGATCTTTTATTTTCTCCATCAGGATCATTTCCTGTCATTGCTGCAGGCCAAACACAAAAAATACATTTAAAAGGACATCCTCTACTTGTTAAAATATGAGCTTGTGGAGATAATTGGTTCATTGGAATAGGGTTGCCATCAAAATATTTATCATAAATAAATTTATCATAATATGGAAAAGGTGCTTTATTCATTTCTTCTAGAGTAAGCAAGTCATGTTCCAATAACCCATCTTTTCCATTTATAACTTTCATAACATTTTTTTCATATTCACCTTTTAAGACTGCATAAACTATTTCACTATCCCAATTTTGATCAGATGTAGATATTGGACCGGCTACAATTACTTTTAATTTAGGATATTTATTTTTAATTTCCTTAATAAGTTTGTAGTCATGTTCCCAAGAAGGTGTGGCACTTTCAATTAAATAATATTCAATCTTGTCATGAATAGAGTCTAAATATTTAAAAAAACTTTTATAAGATTCAGACAACGCTATGCTATCTCTAAAATAAACTTTTTTTTCACCAATTAATTTTGAGGTATAAGTAGTTGCATAACCTAAAAAATAAGGATACGGAATGTAATCTTTGGCACGTGAATTATCTGGATAGCATCTCCCCAAGTAGGTAAATGGCCACCTTGAGCCTGCTCTAACTCCACGTCTCCATCTTTTTTTCCTTAAAAATCCTCTACTTTCCTTTTTTTCCCACCAAGGAGGGTTGCTAAATAAAATTGACATATTATTTCTTAATTATAGTTTGTTTTTAACTTAATCAACACAAGAATCCAAAGATATGAAAATAATTGACTGCTTTATGTACTTTAATGAGGATATTATTTTAGAAATTAGACTAAATGAATTAGATAAGTATGTTGATAACTTTGTTATTATAGAAAATAATTTTACTCATAGTGGCGAGGAAAAAGGTTTTAATTTTGATATAAATAAATTTCAAAATTTCAAAGATAAAATAATTTATTTAAAAATTTTTGAAAAACCGTCTGGATTAATTGATTTTTATAAATCAGATAATCAGGATCAGATTAAAAATAAACAAATTTTAAATGCATTAGTTATAGAAAATTATCAAAGAAATTTTATTAAAAAAGGAATTGAAAAATTTTCAGATGATGATTTGATTTTAATATCAGATCTTGATGAAATACCTGATTTAAGTAAAATTAATCCAGAAGATACAAAAAACTCAATTTTGCTTTTTAAACAATATTTTTTTCATTATAAATTAAATTTGTATTTAAAAGATTTTTACTTTTTTGGAACTAAAGGGTGTTTAAAAAAAAATTTAATTTCTCCTCAATGGATAAGAAACATTAAAAATAAAAAGTATTCAATTTTTAGAATAGATACAATTTTTTCAGAAAAAAAATATAATAACATCTCAATTATAGAAAAAGGTGGATGGCATTTCACCAATGTAATGGATGAGGAAAAAATTTTATATAAGTTAAAATCTTATTTACATCATGCTGATTTTCCAGAAGAATTATTGAAAAAAGAAATTTTTTTAAAATTAATTAATGAAAAAAAAATCATGTATGACCATAATGCTGACAAAAAGTCTAACAGATTTGAAAATAGCAAACAACTACATGAGTTTGATAAAAATTTGTTGCCTGAGTATTTAAAAAATAATTTAATTAAATATAGTGATTGGTTAATTTAACCTTTTCCTCGCCAAGGAATAGTTTTATCGATTATTTTTCTTAATGTAATATCAAATAAAAGACCTAGTAGACCCATAATAATTATTGTAATCCAAATAACCTCCCACTGGAAGTATTTTTTCGCAACATTTTCAACAAAACCTATACCTGTTGTACCTGCTAAAAACTCTGCAGCAACAAGTGTTCCCCAACACATACCAACAGCCACTCTAATTCCCGTAAGAATTTCAGGAAGTGAATTTGGGAAAATTACATGTCTTAAAATTTGTTTTTTTGTTGCCCCTAATGAGTGAGCCGCATGTATTTTTGAGAGCTGTGTTCCCGAAGCACCAGCTCTTGCAGAAATAATCATAATAGATAACGAGACCATAAATAATAAAAATACTTTTCCAGAGTTATCAATTCCAAGTACAGAAATAATTAAAGGTGCCCATGCAAGAGGGGGGACTGGTCTATAAAGTTCAATTAACGGATCAAAAAAACCTTTGGCAAATCTGTTTAGACCCATAAATAATCCCAATGGAACACCAATAATAATTCCAAAAACTAATCCTAAAAACACCCTCATAAAGGAGTCCCAGATATGTCCGTACGGAACGGGAACTTTCAGTAACTTAAAGTCTCCTGTTGCAACTTTTAAAACATTACTTTTAAAGTTTTCTTTTACAATTCCATCTTTTGTATGAACCGGATAATCACCAGGCAATATATCAGCTATCCAATCTGGTAAAATGAAGCCTATCATTTTACTGACATCAACCATTTCAATCCATAAAAGAGGAACATTTTTGTATCCAACACTTGGTTTTGATAATTCCACAAATTTATTTAATGTATCAGACGGTTTAGGTAGCCATCTACCTGAACCTTGTTCAGAACAAGTTGCTCCACTTGCTACAATTGTCCCTGAAGGAAACAAAAGGATATCAATTAATCTTAATCCACCTTGTTCTTTGTTTTGCAAGTCATCAAACTCTAAGATGGCTTCTTGCATTTCATTTAAAGCATTAGGAGGATAAATGCTTGCAAATTCTATTCTTCTTGCAATTTTAATGATATTTTTTGAATAGTCAGATGCTATCTCACCACTATTATCTAAACTTTTTCTGTAAGCTTTAATATCATCTTTTAATTGTTTTATTGCGCTTTTGAATAATGGATTATGATTTCTTAATTTAAAAAAATTGTCATTTATTAGACTTAGTTCTTTTGCCGCTGCATGAAATTTTAAGCCTTTTTTAGTCTGAGGAGCAGTTGGTATCTCGATAGTATTTTCTATTGACCCACTACCAGAATCTATAGTGACAATTCCCCAATCACCCTGTTCATCAATAAGTTTTTGTCTTTCAATTTTTTGAGCACCTGTCTCAAAAGGATAATCTTCCTTTTGAAAATCAATACTCAGTTGTTTTATTTGCTCAGTCATTTCTTGAATTTTTATTTTGGTATCAATTTCTATTAATTCTTCACTTGTTAACAATGGAATTAATTTAGAGGTTCTATCAATGTAACTTACAAGGATTGTTTTTTGTTGATCGTTTAGATCTGTGGATCCTTTTATTTCATTTGCAATCTTTATAAGATTTTTATTTTCAATTTTTATAATTGAAGTACTTTTGAACTCTCTCTCTTCAATAGGAAATTGATATTTTAAACCTAGTAAAGATTCATTTATTTTAGCAACTTGACACAATTCGTTTGCAGATTTTGGATAAAAACCTCTAGCTATATCCCACGAATAATAAAGCCACAGCATTAATATTACACTACTACCAACAATTACCCAGTGCGTTCCACCTTTAGATCTTTCTGGATTACCAAATACAGCATCAACTTTTTCAGTTTTAATTAATCTTCTTCCATAAAGAATGCATCCAATAATTGATACGATAATTAATATTGTCACAATTTGGGTTAGCATTAATTATCTTTTCCCATTATTTCTTCTTCCATGTTCCAGATCATGGATAAAATTTCTTCTCTAGTAGATGAAAATTCTTTATTTTTTTTAATTTCTCTTAGATCTTGTGTAAGACCCATTTCTGCAAATGGAAGATTGTATTCTTTATGTATTCTTCCTGGTCTCGGTGCCATAACATATAATCTTTCACCAAGTAAGAGAGCTTCCTCGACGGAGTGAGTAATTAAAATAATAGTTTTTCCGGTTTCTTTCCAAATTTTTAAAACTAATGACTGCATCTTTTCTCTTGTTAATGCATCTAAAGCCCCTAATGGCTCGTCCATTAAAATTAGATCAGGATCATTTATTAAACATCTTGCAAGAGCAACTCTTTGCTGCATACCACCTGACAATTGATAAGTAGGAGTGTTACCAAATCCTTTCAAACCAACTATATCTAACCATTCCTCAACTTTATTAGCTGTAACTTCAGGATCTTCTTTTTTCATCCTAAGTCCAAAATTTACATTTTCAGCTACTGTTAACCATTCAAACAAAGCACCTTGTTGAAATACCATTCCTCTTTCAACACCAGGCCCATCAATTTCATTATTATTTAATGTAATTTTTCCTGAAGTAGGTCTTAAAAATCCAGCAGTAATGTTTAGTAAAGTTGTTTTTCCGCAACCAGAAGGACCAAGAACCGTAAGCAATTCTCCTTTTTTTAAAGTAAAACTTACATCCTTAAGCGCATGAACTGTTTCTCCTTTTGGAGTTTTAAAAATCATATTTAGATTTTGAGAAACAAGATCACTCATAGTGCCCTTATATTTGAAATTTTTTAAAAAAAATAGGCACTAATTATTAAATCAGTGCCTATTTAAAAAGTTTTAAACCTTTAAGATTATAAAGGTAAGAAACTTGTATCTACGTTTCCTTTTGGAGTTCCCATTCCATCCAAGAAACCAGCTAGATTACCACTCTCCATAGATTTTTTAGTTTCTTCAGGAGTTAAGAATTTAAATCCATCTAAAGTACCTTTCATTTTTGATACTTCCATCGCAGATGCTTTAGACATAGAATTCATGTCGCTTTTACCTGAATTATATCTTGCATTAGCTTCATGAGTAACTTCAACAAAAGTCCTTACCATACCTGGATTTTCATTCATAAACTTATTAGTTACAGAAGTAATATCTATACCTAGAATACCTCCAGCTCTAGCTTCCTCAACTGAAATTAATCTAGAACCAACTTCTGTAGCTGCTGCAATTGAATTACCACCAAATAAACATGCCATTGCAACATCACCACTTACTAAAGCTGCAGCTCCATCTTCTGGAACCATATCAATAACAGTCATTTTGCTTGGATCGGCACCAACAATTTCCATACTTGCAGTAAAAACATAATCAGCCATAGTACCTAAAGGCACTGCAACTTTTTTACCCTCTAATTCACTAGCGTTTGCTTTTGTAATTCCAGAAGCATTAGATGTAACACATGTAGTTCCGCCCATTCCGTATTCCATTGCAATATCAATCAGTTTGATAGGTGCATTAGATTTTACAGCATTGATAAAAGGCACTAAACCTTGTGAGTAAGAAATATCAATATCTCCTGCTAGCATGGCTTCTGTCATTTCCACACCAGTATTGAAGCTTGTCCACTTGACTGGAACTCCTAAAGCTTTTGAGTAATTTTTCTTCATCATGTCCTCTAGGTTTGGACTTGGCCATTCTAGAAAGTATGCAACTCTAACTTCATTTGCAGCTGAATTAGCAACTGAAATTGATAGGTTAAGTGCAAAAATAGATCCTAGAATAAAACTTAGTATTTTTTTCATTTATTCCCCTATGTTTAATTAATTAAATTCTGGATATTTAAATTCAAATTGTCTCCGAAGTAAAACAAAAAAGAAACGTATACAATTCCTGGTTGTGTCAATAATGTGGTAGTTAATCCATTTATTTTAGTCTAAAGAGGCCTTAAGATTAATTTAAAATATTTTATAGAAAGAAATTTTTATGAGCACACAAAACAAAACAGCTATTCCAAATTCTTTAAATGAGCATTGGATGCCATTTACATCCAACAAAGATTTTAAAGAGAACCCAAGATTAATTGTTGAAGCTAAAGGTGTGTATTTAAAAAATCATCAGGGACAAACCCAAATTGATGCAAGCTCTGGATTATTTTGTAATCCTTTAGGTCATGGAAGAGAAGAAATTATTGAGGCAATAACAAACCAATTAAAAACATTAGATTATTGTCAACCTTTCCAACAAGGATTCGGTGGATCATTTGAATTAGCGACTAGAATTTCAAAACATACTCCAGGAAATCTTAATAGAATGTTTTATACTATTTGTGGTTCAACAGCCGTTGAAACAGCAATTAAAATTGCAATCGCTTATCACAGAGCTAGAGGAGATAGCCAAAGATTTAGATTTGTTGGTAGAGAAAGAGGTTATCATGGAATGAATATTGGTGCGACTTCTGTTGGAGGTATGGTTAACAACGTAAAAACTTTTGCAAGTGTTTTAATGCCAGGTGTTGTTCATATGAGACATACACATTTGCCTGAACATAAGTTTGTAAGTGGTCAACCAGAAACAGGTGTTGAGTTAGCAGAAGATTTAGAGAGAATTTGTATGAACTTTGGAGCTGAAAATATTGCAGCTTGTATTGTTGAACCTATTGCAGGATCAACAGGTACATTAGTTCCACCAAAGGGATACCTGCAAAGATTAAGAGAAATTTGTGATAAGCATGGAATACTTTTAATTTTTGATGAAGTGATTACAGGATGGGGAAGAACTGGATCACCATTTGCATCTCAAGAATATGGAGTAACTCCAGACATGATGACAATGGCAAAAGCAACTACAAATGGTATTAGCCCAATGGGAGTTGTTGCTTGTAAAGAAGATATCTATCATGCCATTGCGGAAAATGCTCCAAAAGGAACTATAGAATTATTCCATGGTTACACGTATTCAGGAATTCCAATTTCTGTAGCTGCTGGTTTAGCTGTGCAAGATATAATCGAAAAAGATGATATTTTTAATAGAGCTAAAAATTTAGCTCCTTATTTCCAAGAGGGTTTAATGTCTTTAAAAGATATTGATGTTGTCGATAACATCAGGGGTTACGGAATGATGGGTGGCATTGATATGGTGATGGACAAAAAACCAGGTGCTGCTGGATTTACTTGTTTCAAACACTGCTATGAAGCAGGAGTAAATTTTAAAGCTACTGGTGACTGTTTAATCATTGCTCCAATGTTTATTTGTGAAAAAAAACATATTGACGAAATTATTGAAAAACTTCGAACTGGAATAACAAATTACGCAAAAAGTAAAAAGAATTAATTTTCGTTTATGAAAATTGGAGTTCCCAAAGAAATAAAACCACAAGAAAATAGAATTGGTTTAACACCTGATAGTGTTAAAACTTTAGTTTCAGAAGGTCACGAAGTTTTGGTTGAAAACAATGGTGGATTTGAAGCTGGATTTGAAAATGATCAATATTTAAAAGCTGGAGCTAAAATTGCTGATAGTGCAGCTGATATTTTTAATGATGCAGAAATAATAGTTAAAGTTAAAGAACCTCAAAAAGAGGAAGTGGATATGATTAGAGAAAATCAAATCGTATATACATATCTCCATTTGGCTGCTGCAAAAGAATTAACTGAAGGTTTAATAAAATCTAAAAGTATTAATATTGCCTATGAAACAGTAACAGATGATAATGGAAGACTGCCTTTACTTGCACCAATGAGCGCAGTAGCAGGGAGGATGTCAGTACAAGCAGGAGCTCATTGTTTGGAGAAAAACCAAAGCGGGAGAGGTTTACTTTTAGGAGGCGCACCAGGTGTAACAGGTGGAACAGTAGTAATTTTGGGTGGAGGAGTTGTTGGAGAAAACGCTGCTGTGATCGCAACTGGTATGCAGGCAAAAGTTCATATTGTAGATAAATCTGAGACTAGATTAAAACAACTTGTTGAAATGTTTGGAGATAAAATTATTCCAGAACAAAGTGATAAAACAGACTTAGATAAATTAGTTGCTGAAGCAGATTTATTAGTTGGAGGAGTATTAATTCCAGGTGCAGAAGCTCCAAAATTAATTACTAAAGAAATGATTAAGACTATGAAAAGAGGATCTGTAATTGTTGATGTTGCTATAGATCAAGGCGGATGTGTTGAAACTAGCAAGCCAACAACACACGGTGATCCAACTTATATAGTTGATGGTGTAGTTCATTATTGTGTAGCGAATATGCCTGGTGGTGTTCCCAGAACATCTACATTGGCATTAAATAATGCAACTTTACCTTTTTTAGTTAAACTAGCTAACAAAGGTTATCAAAAAGCATTAAGTGAAGATAAACACTTTTTAGCAGGACTAAATGTTAGTAAAGGCCAAGTAACTTACAAAGCTGTCGCAGATGCTTTTGGACATAAATATGTGGATCCATCAAACGCCCTTTAATTATAATAATTTTTATACCAGTTTAAAAACTTTTTAATACCGATTTTATAATTTGTTTTTGGATTATACCCAGTTAGTCTTCTCAATAGAGAACTATTTGATAAAGTAGAATAAACATCTCCTTTTTGCATCGGTAAATAATTACGTTTAATTTTTTTATCTAAAATTTTTTCTAGCGTATTTATAAAATCTAGGAGATATATTTTTTTAGTATTTCCAATATTTAATATTCTGAACGGTGCAACTGGTGAAAGGCTATCATTTTTAATTTTTCTTTTTGAGTTAATTTTAGGAATTTTATTTAATATTTTAAATATACCATCCACAATATCATCAATGTAGGTATAATCTCTGTACATTTTACCTTTATTATAAATATCAATTTTTTGTCCTTTAAGAATTTTTTTTGTGAATTTAAAGTACGCCATATCAGGCCTTCCGAAAGGTCCATATACAGTAAAAAACCTCAGCATGGTAATAGGTAATTTCCATAAGCTTGAATAAGCATGAGCTAAAGCTTCAGTAGATTTCTTTGTTGCAGCATAAAAACTTACCTGATGATCTGTT
Organism: Candidatus Pelagibacter sp.; assembly: GCF_052049835.1. Classification (GTDB taxonomy): domain Bacteria; phylum Pseudomonadota; class Alphaproteobacteria; order Pelagibacterales; family Pelagibacteraceae; genus Pelagibacter. Next base: position 232,211 of record NZ_JBNGZF010000001.1, read on the forward strand.
TTATCAATTTCTTTGAATGGAATTTTTTTATTAGCACCATATACTGAAGAACTTGAACCAATAATAAGATGCTTTACTTTAATATTATGAGCAATTTTTAAAATATTAAAAGTACCATATATATTTGAATTTAAATAACTATCTGGATTTTTTATACTAAATCGCACTCCCGCTTGCGCTGCTAAGTGAATTATAATTTTAGGTCTAAATTTTGTTATGCTTCTTAAAAGTATTTTGTAATTTTCAAGATTTCCTCTTGTAAAAGAAAAGTTTTTATATTTTTTTAAAATTTTTAATCTAGATTTTTTTAAACTCACATCATAATAATTATTCATTGAGTCAAAACCATGAACCTTCATTCCCTTTTCTAAAAATTTTTTTGCAACATGGAAGCCTATGAAGCCAGATGATCCTGATATGAATATTTTAGGTTTCATTTTAAATATTTCTTTATTATAACATCTATGTGTATAAAGAAATTCCTAAAAATACAAAAGTTGTTGTAATAGGTGGAGGTGTAGCCGGTACCTCTTGTGCATATCATTTAGCAAAATTTGGTTGGAAAGATGTTATTTTGCTAGAAAGGGATCAATTAACTTCTGGGACGACTTGGCACGCAGCTGGACTTTTGGGTCAATTAGGAGCCAGTTCAACAATTACAAAATTAAGAAAATACTCTTTAGAACTCTATAAAGAATTAGAGAAAACAACAGGTTTATCAACTGGTCTTAAACAAAATGGAGCAATAACAGTAGCTTCCACTAAAGAAAGGATGCAGGAGCTGTTAAGACAAGCAACAACTGCACAATTATCCAATGTTGAAGTAGAGGTTTTAAGTAAAGAAAGAATAAAAGAATTGTACCCAGTCGTAAAAAACGAAGATTTAATTGGTGGTGTTTACATGCCAAAAGATGGTCAGGCAGATCCCGTTGGAGTTACTAATGTATTGGCTAAAGCCGCTAAATTGCTGGGTGTTCAAATATTTGAAAAGTCACCAGTAAAAAAAATTTTAGTTAAAAATAAAAGAATATGTGGTGTTGAAACAACTCATGGGAATATTGAATGTGAATATGTTGTTTTAGCTACTGGAATGTGGTCTCGACAAATTGGAGAAGACATTGGTGTAAGTGTTCCGCTATATCCTAATGAGCACTTCTATGTGATTACAGAACCTATGAAAGATCTTCCTAAAGATTTGCCTGTTTTGAGGGATTACAATGCTTGTCTTTATTTAAAGGAAGATGCTGGAAAAATGTTAGTTGGAATTTTTGAACCTAATGCAAAACCTGCTTTTAAAGATAGTGGAAGAGTTCCTGATAATTTTTCATTTGGAGAATTTCCAGATGACTTTGACCACTTCGAGCCCTACCTTGAAAAATCTTTTCATAGACTTCCGATGTTAGAAAACGCAGGTATTAGAAAATTTTTTTCTGGTCCCGAATCGTTTACACCTGATACACAGTGTTTACTTGGAGAAACAACTGAAGTAAAAAATCTTTATACTTGTTGTGGTTTTAATAGCATTGGAATAGCAAGTTCTGGAGGTGCAGGTAGAGTTACAGCTGAATGGATTATTAATGGACATATAAATGAAGATTTATTTTCATTAGATATAAAAAGATTTCAAAAGTTTCATTCATCTAGTAAATTCATTATGGAAAGAGTTACAGAAACTTTAGGAGATTTATATGGTATGCATTGGCCATATAAACAACACGCAACCTCAAGAAATCAAAAATTATTGCCTTATCATGACGAATTAAAAAAAGCTGGTGCATGTTTTGGAGTTGCTGGAGGTTTTGAAAGACCTATGTGGTATTCTTTAAACGGCCAAGAACCTAAATATAATTACAGTTTTAATTTTCAAAATTGGTATCCCTCAGCAAAACATGAAACAATAAATGCTAGAAAAAATGTTGGGCTTTTTGATTTTTCAACTTTTTCAAAATTTGATTTAAAAGGTGAGAAAACTCATGGTGATTTACAAAAAATTTGTACAGCAAATATAAAAAATGAAATTGGTAAATCAACTTATACACATATGTTGAATGATGATGGTGGTATTGAAACAGATCTAACAGTTGTTTGTATTGATAAAAACCATTTTAGGATCGTTAGTTCAGCAGCAACGAGAGAAAGAGACAAATATCATATCCTTAAATATTTGTCTGATGAAGTTGAATTAATTGATGTTACGGAAAATATTTGTTGTTTTGGTTTGTTTGGTCCTAAAAGCAGAGATATGATTCAAAATATAAGTAAAGATGATTTTACCTCTCAAAATTTTAAATTTGGTACATGCAAATATATAAATATTCAAGAAATAAAAGTTTGGGCGCAAAGAATATCTTATGTAGGTGAACTTGGTTTTGAGCTATATGTTAACAAAGAAAATTCATTAAAATTATATAAAATCTTAATCGATGAAGGAAAAAATTTTGGTTTATCTCATTGTGGAATGCATGCGATGGATATAATGAGAATGGAAAGTGGTTTTTTACATTGGGGCCATGATATTTCACCAGAAGAAAATCAGTACGATGCAGGTTTAAATTTTACTATTAGTTATAAAAAAAATGTTAATTTTATAGGTAAAGATGCTTTATTAAAAATTAAAGATAAATCTTTAGAAAAAACAATGATGATGTTTACACTAAAAGATAGTAAGCCAGGTGAACCTTTGTTGTTACATGAAGAGCCCATTTATTTAGATGATAAAATTATTGGGAGAACAACTTCTGGAAATTATTCATTTTGCTTTGATAAAAATTTATCTTTTGGTTATGTTAATTCAGAAAACACAATAGAAACGCTTAAAGGTAAAAATTTGTTCATAGAAGTTGAGAAGGTCAAATATCCAATCGAAATTCTTTCAAAACCATTAAATACAAAAGATTTTAGAAAAATTTAGTTAATTTTAATTTTATTGTATTTAAGCCAATTAGCTGGTTAAATAAATCGTGAAAAAAAACTATCAAGATCAATCATTACTTAATACTGATATTGCCTCAAATAAAGATTTAGAAATAGACAAGTTTAAAACTACGAATGTAAATGTTTTACTAAATAGAGTTCGATTAGATCAAAAAAAAACTTTTAGAAAAAGAATTGTTTTTTCAATTATTTTAGCTGGTTTAGTTAGTTCGTTAGCCATCTATTTTATGGTTTAGTTTATAATTTGATTTAAAAAAGTTTATTGAAACAATAAAGATTTGTATTATAAACCATTCATCAATTAAGGCGGGGTAGCTCAGTTGGTTAGAGCGCGGGACTCATAAGCCCGAGGTCAGTGGTTCGATCCCACTTCCCGCTACCAAAAACTATGAATGATATTTATATAACTTGGGAAGATTATCATAAAAAGATAGAGCAATTAGCTAAAAAAATCAATGATGATAATTTAAAGTTTAACCAAATAATTTGTATTGCAAAAGGTGGATTAAGGGTTGGAGATATTTTTAGTAGACTTTTTAATGTTCCTTTAGCCATTCTATCTGTTGAGTCTTACCATGGTGATAGTGACGACATAAAAAATCAACAAGGACAGTTTACTTTTTCGAGAGATTTAGCAAAAACTACTCCAAACTTAGGTTCACATGTTTTGTTAGTTGATGATTTAGCTGATTCTGGAAAAACTTTAATAAAAAGTATTAAATGGTTAGAACATTTTTATGGCTTTTATTTTGATGAAAAAATTAAAACTGCAGTTTTATGGCACAAATCAACTTCAAAATTTAAACCTGATTATTCTGTAGATTATCTAAAAGACTCTCCTTGGATACATATGCCTTTTGAGAAATACGAAACTACAAATATAAAAGATTTTAAGTTTTAAAAATAAATTATTTAATTAAACTATCATTAAATTGACTGGATACTCTAACGAACGTTGTACATTTACTTAATTGTTTAAGTGACGGTGCCCCAACGTAAGTGCAGCTACTTCTTACACCACCAAGAATGTTTAAAATTGTATCGTTAATTTTACCTCTATATTTTACTCTTACTTTTCTTCCTTCACTACTTCGGTAATCTGATAGTCCACCATAGTGTTTTTTATTAGCAACTTCGGAGCTAGATCCATAGAATTCAATATATTTTTCTCCATTAACTTTAACAATTTTACCATTTCCTTCATCATGTCCAGCAAGCATACCACCAAGCATTACAAAATCTGCACCACCTCCAAAACCTTTAGCAACATCTCCTGGACATGTGCATCCACCATCTGCTATCACATGTGCACCAAGTCCATGTGCCGCATCAGCACATTCTATTACCGCACTTAATTGAGGATAACCAACACCTGTTTGAATTCTTGTTGTGCATACACTCCCAGGTCCAATTCCAACTTTAACAATGTCTGCACCACTTAAAACTAATTCTTGAGTCATATCTGCTGTTACTACGTTACCAGCAATAATTGTTTTTGTAGGATATTTATCTCTTACTGATTTAATGAAGTTAGTGAAATGTTCTGTGTATCCATTAGCAACATCAATACAAATAAATTTAAAAAAACTAAATTCTTTTAATACTTTATCTAAATTTAAAAAATCTTCTTTCTTTATACCAACACTAAGAGCGATATTAGAATATATTTTTTTAATATTTTTACTTTGTTTAATTTTTTTAACATCATGTTGTTTTGTTAAAGATGTTATCATTCCGTATTCATTTAATTTTTCAGCAACACTTAGTTCACCAACTCCATCCATATTTGCTGCCATTATTGGTATACCCGACCATTCGTTTTTACTATATTTAAAGCGATAAGTTCTTAATAAATTAACATCTTTACGACTTTTAAGAGTACTTCTTTTAGGTCTAAACAATACATCTGAATAATCGAGCTTTAATTCTTCTTCAATTCTCATAATAAATAAAGTTATTATTATTAAAACTTATTTCAAATTAATTTATACCCTGTGGATAAGTTAAATAATGATTATTTTGATAACAATTTCTTTAGTTTTGAAATGTTCATAGTCTGTTTTGGAGGTAATTTTGATTTTTTTTTCATTTTAATTTTTTTTACTTTTTTATTGTTAGATTTAGCAAATGAATAAACGGATTGAGATTTACCACCTATGTTTATGATACCTTTTTGTTTAATTATTTTGGGTAGAATTTTAACGACATCCTCGTGAAACATGAAATTTGTTTCTAAATTAGAATACGCCTTTTCATATGCGAATGGTTTTTCTGTCATAGTTAGTCTTAAAATAAGAGAGTTTTTATACATTCTAACAGCACACTCTCCCCCTAATTTAGATAATCCATAGTTATTAAAAGGTTTTACTGGATCAAGTTCAGAATAATTTCCTTTAATTCCTTCATAAACATAACCAGTAGAAAAATAAATCAATTTTATATTATTTTTTTTACAAACTTTAGTGATGTTTGATGTGCCAATTATATTTATATCAATACTTCTTATTATATCTTTTTCATGAATATTCATTGGCCTAGAAAGAGCAGCGCAATGCATGATTATTCTAGGTTTTGTTTTTTTTATTATCTTTTCAATTGAATTTATATTTAAAATATTACATTCTTTTTTTGTTGCAAAATAAAAGTTTAAAATTTTATTTTGCGATTTTAATATTCTTGCAAATTTACCTTCACCTCCTGTAACTAGAATAAGATTTTTCATTATAAGTATACTTCTTTATATTTTTGAAAAGTAATTCCTTTTTTATCTTTTTTTGAAATAATCTTTTTTTTAATAGGCCATTTTATATTTAAATCTTTATCGTAAATATCAATAGTAACTTCACTGTTTTTTTCTCTATATTTTGTACAACTATAAATAACATAATTTTCTTTTTCCAAAGCTTGAAATCCATGAGCAAAACCTTCAGGTATAAAAATAGATTTCGTGTTTTTTTCACTTAAAATACAACAATATACTTTCCCAAAAGTCTTAGAATTTTTTCTTAAATCAATCGCAACATCAAAAATTTTTCCTTTAATGACGGTTACAAACTTACCTTGAGAATTTTTAGTTTGGATATGAAGTCCTCTAACAACATTTTGTTTTGAATAAGACATTACTAAAAAAGGAAATTTTTTTTTTAATTTATTTTCTCTTATTATTTCTTTAAAATAACCTCGTTGATCTTTAAAATTTTTATTTTTTATTAAAAATAGATTTTTAAACTTTGTTTTTATCACTATGATATTATTTTTTTTAGATATTTAGAATATTCACAATTTCCATAAAATTTTATAGCATTAGTAACATCTCTTTTTTTAATCCATTTATTATTTAAAGCTATTTCCTCAAGACAAGCTATTTTAAATCCTTGTTGATTTTCTATAGCTGAAACAAAATTTGTCGTTTTATAAAAATCTTCAATAGATCCTGTATCAAGCCAAGCACCACCTCTCCCAAGAAATTCTGCAGATAGTTTATTTTGTTTTTTGTATTTATTTAGTAGATCTACTATTTCTAACTCATTTCTTTTTGATGGTCTAAGTTGTTTTGCAAATTTCACAACTTTATTGTCTAAAAAATATAATCCTGTAATTGCTAGATTTGATATAAATTTTTTTGGCTTCTCTTTTATAGAAATAATTTTTTTACCATTAACAACAGCTACACCAAAATTTTCAGGATTGATTACTCTATGAAGCACTACTTTTGCTCCATTTTTAATTTTTGTACAGTGGTTAAGCATTTTACTTAAGGATTGACCATAAAAAAAATTATCACCCAAAATCATTGCAACATTATCTTTTTTAATAAAATTTTCACCCAATATAAAAGCATCTGGTAATCCTCTTGGTTTATCTTGCTCTAAAAATGAAATCTTGATTCCAAATCTTTTTCCATCTGGAATTATTTTTTTATATTGTCCAAGTTGTCCTTTGTTAACAATAATCAATACATTTTTTATTTTAGCCAACATTAGAATTGACAAAGGATAAAAAATTAATGGTTTATCATAAATAGGTAATAATTGTTTATTTACTGCTTTTGTGATTGGGCTCATTCTTGTACCCATACCTCCCGCTAATATTATTCCTTTTTTAATCATTTGTTTCCTAATCTTTTATGAATATCTTTTTTTTTTAAAGATTTGTAATACATTTTATTATTATTATACCAATCAAAAGTTAGTTTTATACCTTCGTTAAAATTTATGTTTGGCTTCCAATTTAATTCTTTTTTGATCTTATTACTATTAAGGGCATATCTAACATCATGTCCTGGTCGATCTTTGACAAAATTAATTTTTACATTTTTTCCAATAAAAATTTTTTTTTTGGCTATTTTTAAAAGTTTTTTTGTTACCTCTAAATTACTAAGATTTTTATTTGATCCTATATTGTAAAAATTTCCAGGCTTACCTTTTTGATATACTTTGATCAGAGCTTCACAATGATCTTTTACATAAATCCACTCTCTTGAATTCAAACCTTTTCCATAAATTGGCAGAGTTTTGTTATTTAAAATATTATAGATTAATTTAGGAATTAATTTTTCTGGATGTTGATTTGGACCGTAATTATTTGAACAATTAGTAACAACTGCATTAATCTTATAGGTTCTTACATATGAGCTTACAAGATGGTCGGAAGCTGCTTTGCTTGCAGCGTATGGTGAACTGGGATTGTATTGATAAATTTCAGAAGACCTTCCATTTAGAACATCTCCATAAACTTCATCTGTCGAAATATGAACAAGTTTTGATTTATTTCTTTTTGAAAAAATTTTGAAACATTCTAATAAATTATATACTCCAACAATATTACTTTTTATAAAAGTATCAGGATTATCTATAGATCTATCTACATGTGTTTCAGCAGCTAGGTTGAAAATACAACTAGGTTTATACTTATTTAGAATATTTAAAATTTTTTTATCTGATATATCACATTTTATAAACTTGTAGTTTTTGAGATTTTTAAAATGTTTTGTATTATAAAAATTAGAGGAGTAAGTAATTTTGTCTAAATTTATAACAAAAAATTTTTTCTTAATTAAAATATCAATCAAATTACTACCTATAAATCCAAGACCACCTGTTACAATTATTTTTTTCATCAGAAATTATTTTTTACATTACTAAAAAGTATTAGTATAGTTGAATAAACATATCTTATGTCAATATCTAGGCAAAATTTAACTGTGGTGATAGTAAGTTTTATGAGTGAAAATGTAATACATGATTGCATACAATCAATTCCCGATGATATAAAAATTATTGTCGTTGATAATTCAAACAATTATCAATTTAAAGAAACAATAGAAAAAAAATATTCCAACACAACCTGTATTTTATCAGAAAATGTAGGTATGGGATCTGGAAATAATTTGGGTTTGAGGGAGGTATTAACCGATTTTGCATTTATCTTAAATCCAGATGTAATTCTTGAAGAAAAAACTATAGATGAGATTGTTAATGCATCAGGTATTTTGACTTCTTTTAGTATTATAGCTCCTATCCTAGACGAAGAAAATTTTCCAAACTTTAAACCTTTTAATCAAAACAATTTGTCAGATATTAACTCTGAACCATTTAAAGTAAAAAGTGTAGATGGATTTGCGATGATTTTAAATTTAAAAAGAATAAATAATTTGAATAATTTTGAAAAATTTAAATATTTTGATGAAAATATTTTTCTTTATTTAGAAAACGACGACCTATGTAAAAGAATTACAGATAATAATGAGAATATTTATATCGTTCCCAAATCTAAAATTAAACACCTTGGCGCAAGTGCAGTTGATAAAAAGTATGCTTATCAAATTGAGTTGTCTAGGAATTGGCACTGGGTATGGTCTAAATTTTATTTTAATAAAAAGCATTATGGTTTTCTGAACTCTTTATTGACAACTTTGCCGACTTTTTTTTCTGCTGTGATAAAATATTTTTTTTATTTTTTATTAAATAAAAGAAAAAAAGAAATTTATCTTCATCGAGCCAAAGGATTTTTAAGTGCAATTTTAGGAAAAAAATCTTTTTTTAGACCAATAATTAAAATTAGTGACCAGGAAAATCTATAAGGTTTTCAACCTTATAATTTTTTTTAATTAAATTATCTGATCCACCAAGATCAAACAAATTGATCACAAATATAAAAGCAGAAACTTTTCCTTTTGAAATTTCTATGAGTTTTGCTGCAGCTTCGGCAGTACCTCCGGTTGCTATTAAATCATCAATAATTAAGACTGTATCGTTTTCGTTAATAGAATCCTTATGAACCTCTATTGTCGCTGTTCCATATTCTAATTCAAAATCAATTGAATGAACATCAGCAGGAAGTTTATTTTTTTTTCTTAACATTATAAATGGTTTTTTCAAAATATAGGAAACTGCTGAAGCAAAAACAAAACCTCTTGACTCAATAGCTGCAATTTTAGTAAAATTAAATTTTTCTGATCTTTCAACTATTTGATTAATTGTTGCAGCAAAAGCTCTCTCATTTTTTATCAAAGTTGTAATATCCCTAAATAAAATGCCTTTTTTTGGGTAATCAGGAATGGATCTAATGTAATTTTTAATATCTAGCATTTTATAACTATTCTAGTCTAATATCACAATTTATATATTTTAAAATATTAATTTATAATTTAATCAGAGTGTGATTGATCAGAAAAGTTATATTGATGCAAATAAAGAAATTTCTCTTATTTCACTTAACTTAAATGAGTCAGATAAAATTGAAGATCAATCAGTTTTTAACTTTATTTTACAGTCACGAAAAATTTTAAGAAAATATTTCAAAAAAAAAATTTCACTTAATATAACTCAAATACCTAGAGGTGGTATAAATGATTATAATTGCGATAGACATATGAAAATATTTGAGACACACAATGTGATACCAGAATTTTGTTTTGGTTGTTATAAAATTTTAATTGAACCTAAAACAGTAATACATCTTATAAAATTACATATACTATTTGACAAAATAACATTTTCTAATAAAAATTTTAGAAAATGTATGATTGAAGGAAGAAAAAATATAGATGGAAATTACAAAGGTTTTATCTATTGTAAATCTTTAGAAGAGGCAGAAAATTTATTAAAATTTGTATGTCAAAAAGTAAAATATAAAATAGATGAAAATATACTCTGTCAGATAAAAAGAGGTTGTAGTGAATATGCTCAAAGTTATCCTAATTATAAAAATTTAGACAAAAATGAAATGAAATATAAGACAAGCTGGAAAAAATTTGAAAATGACTTTGATAAAATAAATAGTGAAAATTATAAATTAAAAAAACTAAATGTTTCGTCAGGTTTGACTATTAAAGATGTACTTATTTTTGAGAATTGGATTATGTATGCAAAACTAATTGGGGATGATAGTTATAAGTTAATTTCTTAAAAAAATGAGTAAATTAGCAATAATAGGTGGTAGTGGTCTTTATGATATTCAAGAGTTTAAAAATAGAGAACTGCTAGATTTAAACACTCCGTGGGGCAAACCATCAGATCAAATTTTAAAGACAAACTATAATGATAAGGAAGTCTATTTTTTACCAAGACATGGTCGTGGGCACTTTATTGCTCCATCTAACATTAATTTTAGAGCTAATATAGATGCTCTTAAACAATTGGGAGTAAGCGATATAGTTTCAGTATCTGCAGTTGGCTCACTTAAAGAAAATTTACCTCCAGGAAAATTTGTAATTGTTGATCAATTTATAGATAGAACATTTGCAAGAACTAAAACTTTTTTTGATGATGAAATTGTAGCACATGTTTCAATGGCACATCCAACTTCAAACGGACTCATGAACGCCTGTGAAGATGCAATAAAAAAATCTAATATAGATTATCAAAGAAATGGGACTTATGTTGTTATGGAAGGGCCTCAATTTTCCACATTAGCAGAGTCAAATTTATATAGATCTTGGAAAGCGGATGTAATTGGAATGACAAATATGCCTGAAGCAAAGTTAGCAAGAGAAGCTGAAATTAGATATGCGTCAGTTTCGATGGTAACTGATTTTGATTGTTGGCATCCAGATCATGAAAATGTTGATGTTCAGCAAGTTATTAAGGTTTTATTAGGCAATGCTGAAAAAGCCAAGGTTATGATTAAAAACTTAATTGATAATTTTGAAAATCATATTGATCCAAATGATCCAACAAATAATTGTTTGGATGTAGCAATTATTACAGCTCCTGAAAAAAGAACTAAAAAAACAATTGATAAACTTAAAACAATAGCTGGAAGAGTTTTATCTAAATGAAGATTGAAGGTAAAGAATACCGTACAATATGGTGTGAAGGAAATATTGTTAAAATAATTGATCAAACCAAACTTCCTCATCAATTTATAATTAAAGAACTAAAAACAGTAAAAGATGCAATTTATGCCATTAAAATAATGGAAGTAAGAGGAGCACCTTTAATAGGAGGAACAGCTGCTTATGGTATAGCTTTGGCAGTTCAAGAAAATAATAATCCAGAATTTATAAAAAAAAGTGCAGAAGAATTAATTCGATCAAGACCTACAGCTATTAATTTAAAATGGGCTGTAGACCGAATGATGAAAAAATTAGCAGGTATTAACAGTGATCAAATATTAAGTATTGCCTTAAATGAAGCACAAGAAATATGTGATGAAGATGAAAAGTTTTGTGAAAAAATTGGTATTAATGGATTAAAAATAATTGAGGAAATTTATAATAAAAAAAAAGATACGGTAAATATATTAACACATTGTAATGCGGGTTGGTTAGCAACTATTAATTGGGGAACAGCTACATCGCCAATTTATCATGCTCATAAGAAAGGGATTCCTGTTCATGTTTGGGTTGACGAAACGAGACCAAGAAACCAAGGTGCAAATTTAACTTCGTACGAATTAAATGAGGAAAAAATTCCAAACACTATTATTGCTGATAACACTGGTGGTATTTTAATGCAAAGAGGCGAGGTTGATATGTGTATTGTTGGTACTGATAGAACTTTATCTAATGGAGATGTTTGTAATAAAATTGGAACATATCTTAAAGCATTAGCTGCACACGATAATAATGTTCCGTTTTATGTTGCTCTTCCAAGCTCAACAATTGATTGGGAAATTAAAGATGCAAAAGAAATTCCTATTGAGGAAAGGAATTCAGAGGAATTATCTCATGTTGAGGGTATTGATGAGAATAATCAACTTAAGAAAGTTTTGATATATCCTAAAAAAAGCAAGGCAATAAATTTAGCTTTTGATGTTACACCTGCAAAATATGTTACAGGTTTGATTACAGAAAGAGGGGTTTCAGAAGCTTCTTCTGAAGGACTAAAAAAATTATTTAATTAAATTATCTAAGGGAAGCAGCTATATTTCCACCATCAACAGTTAGTACTGCTCCAGTTGTTTTTTTTGATACAGCTAGATGAAAAAAAGCTTTTGCAACATCTTCTGCTTTTACTTCGTTTAAAAGCAAATTTCCTCTCATATATTCATCAGTTGAAACTTCTCTGGCCTTAGCTCGAGATTTAATCATTCCATCATTTAAAAGACCACTCCTAATTCTATCAGCATTAACTCCATTTGATCTAATACCATATGATCCATAATCAACCGCATATTGCTTACATAAACTTAATAAAGCTGTTTTTGGGAGACCATAAGGACCAAAGTTTTTTCCAGGATTAACTGATTGTTTCGAAATATTAAACAATAAGCATCCTTGAATATTTTGTTTTTTCATTATTTTTATAGTTTCTGAAGCACAATTTTGATGAGAGAAAAAATTATCTTCAAAGCTTTGTCTTAAGATGCCATCATTCACTTCAGCAATTGATCCACCAACTGCTGTTCCAGCATTTGATATTAAAATATCGATACCACCATATTGTTCACAAATCTTTTTAAAAGCATTTTTTACACTATTTTTGTTTGTTACATCACAGTGCAAACATAAATCTTTAATTTTACTTTGTATTTCTTTTACTTTTTTAGAATCGTAATCAAGTAATACAATTTCTGCACCATAACTTTTAAAGAGTTTGTAAGTGGCGGAACCTATTGCACCAAATCCACCAGTTATTACAACAACATTTCCTTGGAGAATTTTTTTAGTTTTTTTTATTTTAGCTTGTTCTAGCGTCCAATATTCAACATCAAACAAATCCTTTTCAGGTATGAATTTATATTTTGTAGTTTCCTCTACTGATGAAATTACTCTCGCGTTAGTTTCTGTCAAATCTCCAGCTATTTTGGAAGCATTAAGATTATCACCTACACTAAATAAACCAACATTTTGTACTAGGATTACCCTAGGCGATGTATCTAACATGGTTTTTTTACCTTTAACTTTTTTTTTGTTTGTATTGAAATATTTTACATATTTTTTTCTATAATCTTTGAAACTTTTCTCAGCTACTTTTTTGAAATCTTCAACAGTTGAATTTTGTTTTGGTGTAATTACTAATGGAAAAGGTTTGACTCTAATAACATGATCAGGAGTAGCAGTTCCAATACCAGAATATCTTTTAACCTCTTCTCCATTTATAAAATAATCTAAAGTTTTGTTTGACCTAAAATTTAGTATGAATTTTTGATCTTTATTTTCAGTTAATAGACCTCTTAAAATTGGTGCAATTTCATGAGGTTTAAACTTAGTGCGATAATTTTTGATTTGTTTTATTTTTTTTCTTTTTAATTTTCTTACAGTTTTTTCTGCAATTGAAACATATTTAATCATTAAGTCATAAGATTTTTTAGCGTCATTATCAAAAGTAAAAATTCCATGGTTTAAAAGTATTAAGCAGTTAATATTTGGATTTTTCTTATAAACTTCATTAATTTTTTTAGCCAAACCAAATCCAGGCATTACGTAAGGTACAATACTTACCTTGGATCCAAAAATTTTTTTACAAAGATCTTTACCATTTGGCCTATTTGTTACATCCATAATTGCGTCAGCATGGGTGTGATCAACAAATTTGAATGGTAAAAAGGCATGTAAAAAAGTTTCTACAGATGGATTAGGTGACTTAATATCGATTAAGTTTCTCTTTTGATATGCAACCATATCTTCATCGCTTAAATAATTTTTATTTTTAAGGGCTAAAAGTGGATTTAATTTTACCGCAGGTAAACCGGCTGGCTCTATATCAGCCATGTCCCAACCACTTCCTTTAACACAGAGTACCTCGTAATTTTTGCCATCAATATCTTTAATTGACGTTTTTACAGAAGTATTTCCACCTCCGTGTAGAACAAGCTCACTATTTCTTCCTAATAATCTGGTTGTATAAACTCTTAAGGCCATATCTTTTGAATGACCAAGTTTTGTATACTTTTTGATGTATTTTTTTGCTTCTAAATTTGACCAATTGTTTTTCACAGTTACAACCTCAGCGAAGTATTATAATAGTTTTTTGTTTGAAAGAAGTAAAAAATTTGATTAGTAAGGTTTCATCAAGCATATTATGACGAAAGTTGGTGAACATATAACACTAGATATTATTGGAACAACTAAAGAGTATGATCCTTCTGTATTTGAAAAAGTAATTAATGATATTGCAAAAGCTGCAAAAATAACAATTTTAAATATTTCAAAATATAAATTTGAACCCCAAGGTTTTACAATTTTAGCGTTATTAGCTGAAAGTCACATGAGTTTTCATACATTTCCTGAAAAAGGCATTATAAGTTTTGATTTCTTTACTTGTGGTAAAGTAAGTCCATCAGTTGCAATTGAAATTATAAAAAAAGAATTTGAACATAAAAGAATAGTTAAAAAAGAGTTTAATAGAGACACAAAATCTCTTTATTATGATATTTATAGTTCACCAGGATTACAAAAATCTTACGTAGTGAATGATGTTTTAGAAGATTTTAAATCTAAAGTAGGTCAGCATATTGAAATTTTAGACTTAGAACAATTTGGTAAGTCCTTATTTATAGATGGCGAGATCCAAGTTGCTGCTACTGATGAACATTTATACAGCTCTACCTTCGTTGGTTCTGGTTTAAATTTAAATAAAGATAATGAAAGAGCTGCTATCATAGGTGGTGGAGATGGGGGAGTTGCAAGAGAATGTATTTCAAAAAATTTTAACTTTATCGATTGGTATGAATTAGATCCTGAAGTAGTCGATGTTTGCAATAAACATCTTGGAGATATTGGAAAAAAAGCAACTGAAAAGAATTCTGTAAAATGTGTTTGGGGTGATGCTTTTGAAAGTATTAAAACAGTAGGTGACGATACTTATGATCATATCTTTGTTGATTTAAATGATGATCAATTTTGTATAGATTTAGCTGCAAAAAATATGGATTCATTAGTTAGAATATTAAAACCAAAAGGAGTTATTACTGCTCAAGTTGGGAGTCAGGACAAAAAACCACAACAGGTTGAAAATTGGCTAAATGTTTTCAATCAAAACTTTGGAAATGCTAAATTAGCGAGAGTTTACATACCTAGCTTTGATTGCTCTTGGAATTTTTCTTCATCAATTAATCATTAATTTTTCTTTTTTATTATTTAAATTTATGAAATAATTCTTCTTAATTAAAGGAGATAATAATGAATATATTCAAAAAAACTATTTTAACAGTTCTTGCTTCTTTATTATTAATCGGAAATGTTTATGCTGATAAAATAAAAATTGGAACTGAGGGTGCTTATCCACCATGGAACTCAAAAGATGCATCTGGCAATCTTATTGGTTTTGAGGTTGAGTTAGCTCAAGAACTTTGTGCAATCATGAAACATGAATGTACTATAGTTGAACAAGATTGGGATGGAATGATCCCTGCATTATTAATGAGAAAGTTTGATGCTATAATGGCAGGTATGTCAATTACAGCTGAAAGACAAAAAACAATTACGTTTTCTCAAGGATATGCAGATGAAGTTGCGTCTCTTGCAGTAATGAAAGGTTCAAGTTTAGAGGGAATGGACACACCAGAAGGTATTAATCTTTCTTTAGGTGGATCTGATGTTAAAAAAGCCCTTAAAACTTTAACAGGTGCACTTGCTGGTAAAACTGTTTGTACACAAACAGGAACTATTCACCAAAACTTTTTAGAATCAGGTGATGTAGGAAGTGTAAATGTTAGAACTTATAAAACTCAAGACGAAGTTAATTTAGATTTAACATCAGGTAGATGTGATGTTGCGTTAGCTGCAGCAGTTGCATTTACAGACTATGCTGATAAATCAGGAAAACCAGTTGTGTTAGTTGGACCAACTTTTTCAGGTGGTGCATTTGGTAATGGTGTTGGTGTTGGAATTAGACAAGGTGGTGATGATGCAATTGGAAAAAGAGATGCAAAATTACTCAAAGATTTCAACAGAGCAATTAATATAGCTCGAAAAAAAGGTATTATCAGCAAACTTGCTATTAAACACTTTGGTTTCGACGCATCTATGTAATCATTTTCAGATTTGGCGACTATAATATATAGTCGCCAATCTATATGGAACTTCTAGCATTTGGTAAAACAGGTTGGGGTGACGAGTTATTTTATGCAACCCTAATGACGATTGCTGTATCGATTACAGCAATGTTAGTTGGTTTTTTTTTCGCTTTAATTTTTACTCCTTTAAAACTTTCAAAATATAAAACTTTAAATTTAGTTGGTAATTTTTATACAACAGTTATTCGAGGGGTTCCTGAGCTTTTAGTTATTTATCTTTTCTTCTTTGGGGGGAGTGGAGCCATAATGTATGTAGCTTCAATTTTTGGTTATTATGAATATATAGAGATTAACGCATTTATTACTGGTTCAATGGCTATTGGTATTATTTCTGGTGCTTATTCAACAGAAGTTTTTCGAGGAGCAATTCAATCAATAGACAAAGGTCAATTTGAGGCTGCAAAGGTTCTTGGAATAAATAAGTTTGGTCAATTTTATAAAATAATTTTACCTCAAATGCTAAGGTTAGCTATTCCAAATTTAAGTAATGTTTGGCAAATAACTTTAAAAGACACTTCTCTTATTTCAGTAACAGGATTAGTTGAGATAATGAGACAATCCTACATTGCGGCAGGATCTACTAGAGATCCATTATTCTTCTATTCATTTGCGGCAGTTTTATATTTATTGCTTACTTACGTGAGTATGAAATTAATTAACAAATTAGAAGTTAAGTATAGCAGGGGGTATTAATGGATTTTGATTTAATGATTACTAGTTTTCCTAAACTTCTAGGAGCAACAGTAGTTACTTTAAAATTATTATCTGCATCGTTATTTTTTGGATTATTCCTAGGTCTTTTCTTTGCAATTTTAAGATTAAACAAAAATATATTTATTAATAAATTTGCATATGGTTATTCTTATGTATTCAGAGGAACACCATTATTGGTACAGATTTTTATTATTTATTTTGGATTAGGACAAATAGAATATTTAAGAACAACATTTTTATGGGTAATTTTAAAAGAACCTTATTGGTGTGCAATAATAGCATTTACTTTAAATACTGGCGCATATACCTCTGAAATTTTAAGATCAGCATTTCAAACTATAAAACCAGGCATTATTGAAGCTGGAAAAAGCCTAGGAATATCAAACAAAATAATCTTTTATAAAATTCAAATTCCAATCGCTATTAGACAATCACTTCCTGCATATGGAAATGAAATAATATTGATGATGAAAGGAACTTCTTTAGCAAGCACAGTAACTTTGATGGATTTAACAGGTGTTGCTAAATATATAATTTCAACAACTTTTAAACCAATCGAAGTATTCATTGTTGCTGGTGGAATTTATTTGTTCATGACTTTTCTCATTCATAATGTGATTAAATATTTAGAGAAAAAGTACAGTTTTCAACAATAAAAATGTTTTTATCAGAGAAACAAATTAATGATTATCAAAATGACGGTGTAATAATAATCAAGGATGTATTTAAAGATTGGATTGAGCCACTTAGAACAGGATTTCAAAAAGTTTTAGATAATCCAAGTAAGTACGCAAGAGAAAATGTAACTGATCAAAATGGGAGATTTTTTGAAGATTATTGTAATTGGGAAAGGATAGAAGAATTTAAGAATTGTTTATATAATTCGCTTGGAGCCCAAATTGTTGCAGAAGCAACTAATTCTAAATCTACCCAAATTTTTCATGAACATATTTTTATAAAGGATCCAGGTACTCACAAAGAAACACCTTGGCATCAAGATATGCCATATTACTGTGTTGATGGTAACGATACTGGAAGTTTTTGGATTCCATTAGATGAGGTTGATCAGAAAAATAATCTTAAAATAATTTTAGGTTCTCACAAATGGTCAAAGTTAATTAGGCCTACAAAATGGTCAAATAACCAATCTTGGTATAAAGATGATAGTGCTTTTATGGATTTACCACCATCAAAAGAATTTGAAAAAAATATTTTAATTCCAGAATTAAGTTTGGGTGATGCAGTTTTATTTAACTTTAAAACTGTACATGGTTCTACAGGAAACAATTCTTCTAAATCACGAAGAGCATTTTCGATGAGATTTATAGGTGATGATATTAAGTATATTGACAGGGGAGGACCAACTTCACCCCCATTTGATGGTATCAATTTAAAAACTGGAGATTTGATGAGAGATGATTGGTTTCCTAAAGTTTTTAGTAGCTAGTATATTCTTTAATTTCTTTGATACTTGATCCGGTATGATTATTCATTTCTAATTTAATTTTTGCTCGGTCATCATTTAAAAAATGAACATCTCTGGATAATTTTATAAATTTATCACCAAAGTCTTTATTTTTTTCACAATCTCTTTTGTCGTCCTCTATAACCCAAAGTTTAGCATTAATTTCTTTTAAATTTTGAAATAGTTTATCTAGTTTATCGTCTGATTTAACATTTTTTTCAAACTGATCTTTAAGAATCGAATGTTCATTTGATATAAATTTTAGTTTTTCAGGATTTTTAATTTTTTCTTTTTTAATTTCTAATATTGAAATTTTGTCTAAAAGCTCACCAACCGATACTTCTACTATAATTTTATTCATAAAATTTTATACTATGTTAAATTGTTAAAAATATGTCTAATATTTTAATCATTAAACATGGATCTTTGGGTGATATAGCTCAAGCTTGTGGTGCAATTCAAGATATTTCTGAAAATCATAAAGGAGATGAAATTCATTTGCTCACAACTAAACCATACTTTGATTTATTTAAAAAAAATCCACATATTTCTAATGTTATTCTGGATAAGAGATTATCAAGACTGAATCTGATTTACTTATATTCATTAATGAAAAACATCAAAAAATATAATTTCTCTAAAGTTTATGATCTTCAGAACTCAAGTAGAACAGCCTTTTATAAAAAAATTTTATTTCCAAAAGCAATAAAAGATACTTGGTCATCTACTGATACAACATTACCCGAAGGAACCACAAAAGAAGATTTTGATAAAGACTCTGTTTTGTCTAGATTTGATTATCAATTAAAAAGTTCAGGCATAAATACAAATCATACTTTAAAACCTGATTTTTCATGGAGCACGTCAGACATATCTCAAATAAAAAATCACCATCAATTAGATAAATATATTCTTCTTTTTCCTTTTTGTTCGACTCATTTAACTTCAAAGAAATGGCCTTATTATAATGAGTTAATTTCTATGATTAATGGAAAGTCAGATAACAAATTTAAAGTAGTAATTGCACCTGGACCGAGTGAAATTAAAGAAGCATCAAATATTAATGCACTTTGTGTTTTAGATAACGGTAAAGCATTAAATATTTCTCAGTTAGCAACATTAATTAAAGATAGTTCATTTGTTATTGCAAACGATACTGGACCAGCTCATATGACAGCACATTTAGGTTCAAAAGGAATTGCTCTATTTGGTTCTCACACTACTCCATTTAAAGTAAGTATTGAAAGAGATAACTTTAAAGCAATACAAGCTCCTGAATTATCAAAACTATCAGCAGAAAAAGTTTTTGAAAGACTTTCTGAAATTATTTCTTAATTTTTTCTAATACTCTTAAAAATATAGGAACTGTGAAAAGTATGAAAAGTAATCTTATTATATGGTGAAAAGCAACAAAGTCTGGGTCTAAATCAAATGCAATTGCTATGACCGCTACCTCATAAATTCCACCAGGGCTAAAAGATAAAATTAAAGTTAAAATATTTGTCTCAACAAAAAATGTTGCAACATAGGCTGCAACTAAACCTAATACTACCAAAATAGTAGTAGCTACAATACTATGAAGAGAATTATTTGCTATCTCTTTAACAGTTTTTTCAGCAAATCTACAACCAACCGAAGAGCCAAGAATTAGCAGGCAAAAATTTACTGTTTCATCTGGTAATTTATAAGAAGCTATATCAGTAATTTGAAAAAAACCACTCGCAAATAATGTTCCAGAAAGTAAAGCTGCAGGTATTCTAATTTTATCAAAAACAAATATAAAAAACAAAGACGCAATAATAAGTAAAATTAAATTTAAATGATTTTGAGAAAAATAATCGAAGTCATCATTTAATAAGACATTGTTGTCAGTATTATTAACTATAATAAATGGAATGACAGTTATTATGATTATTAATCTAATTAAGTGAGAGGTTGCTACTTGAGATAAATCCGTTTTTTCATTTTCTGCTAAAATCATTAAAGGACCCAATGCCCCAGGTGCTGCTGAAAATATTGAGGCTTTTTCTCCATAATTTGCAAATTTTTGGAGGTATTTAGCGACAATTAAAATACAAATTATTATGTAGATTAACATAATTAATGAAGTCCAAATCCAACCAAGCATTTGATTAAATAGATTTTGGTCTATGTAATTTCCAATATGTAAACCTAAAATTATCAAGATAAAACTTAATACAATTTTAGGCATAATTATTTTTAGACCTGATAAAGCAGCAATTGAAGTAACAATCATAGGCCCCAAAAACCAAGCTAGAGGAATATTAAAATAGTCAGCAAAAATTGCGCTAGGAAAAGAAATTATTAAAACAGAAATAAATTTAAGTGTTAATATCTGAGATAAATTTTCTTTTAAATTTTTGATTAATAAATTCATTTTCATTTATCTATCTGATTGACTCTAGTTTATATTAACTATTTAATATAAATAAAATAATAAACAATAAGAGAGGTATTATGAGAAATATTAAAAAAATATTTTCAGTACTATTCTCAGCAATCCTATTATTCTCAGTAACAACTACAAGCTCAGTAGCAATTGACAAATTGCACTTTGTAATTGGTGGTGGTGCTGGTGGTGGTTGGGATGGAACTGCTAGAGGTACTGGAGAAGCTTTAACAAAAGCTGGTATGTTAAAAAGTGCATCATTTGAAAATATGTCAGGTGGTGGTGGTGGTAAAGCACTTGCTTACATGATTAACACTAAACCTGCTAACACAGTTTTAGTTCAATCTACACCACTAGTATTAAGATCAATTACTAGACACGAAGGTTATGTAAAAGGTAGTGGAACTTTATCTTATAAAGATGTTGTGCCGATTGCTGGGGTAATTGGTGATTATGGTGCAATAGCAGTTGCAAAAAACTCACCTTACAAAAACTTCAAAGATGTAGTTGATGCATACAAAAAAGATCCAAGCTCAATTAAAATGGCTGGTGGATCAGTAAGAGGAAGTATGGACCATTTAATTGGTGCTTTAGCATTCCAAGCTGCAGGTGCAGATCCAAATGCTGTTGCATACATTCCTTATGATGCCGGTGGAAAAGCGTTAGCTGGACTTTTATCTGGAGAAACTCAAATTATTTCAACTGGTTTAGGTGAATTGATGGGTGCAAGAGACCAAGTAACAATTATTGGTATTACTGCTCCTTCAAGAGTTTCTGATGCACCAGATGCACCAACTCTTAAAGAACAAGGTTATGATGTACAATTCGTTAACTGGAGAGGTTTCTTTGGCCCTCCAGGTATGAGTAATGCTGATAAAGCAGCAATTGCAAAAATGCTTGGCGATGTACAAAAAACTCCTGAATGGGAAACAGTAAGAGCAAGAAATGCTTGGGTTAATATTTATAACCCAGAAGGTAAGTTTGTATCTTTCTTAGAAAAGCAAACTGAAGAAATGACAGCTCTTATGAAAAAACTAGGAGTTATCTAACCTTTGGTTAGAAATTAAAATTAGAGCAGTGAATATAAATACTACAAAAATTATATCACTGCTCTTTTTTATTTTTTCAGTATTCTATTTATATTTAGCTTATCAAATTCAAGTTTTCACATTTGATGAAAATGCTCCATTTAATGCTAGAACATTTCCAATTTATTTAGGTTATGCAGGATTATTTTTTTCTGGATTAAAACTCATTTTACCAGACCCAAATACAATTAAAGTAGAGCATAAAAATTTAGAGTATAAAAAAACAGGTATACTTATATTAATTGCAATTATTTACGGAGCTACAATTTTAAAAGTTGGTTATTTTTTAACTACTTCATTATTTTTATTTGCTTCATATTATTTTTTAGGAGAACGAAGATGGATTTTAATGTTTTTATTATCCTTTCCATTTGTTGCTGCCTTTATGTATTTGCTTCATGGTATTCTTGATATTTATTTAAGAGATCCATTTCTACAATTGATAGGAGTAATGGGATGATTGAGGGAATACTAATTGGATTAACAACAGCTCTTACACTCCAAAATATACTAATGGTTATGGTTGGTTGTTTTTTTGGAACAATCATTGGAATGCTCCCTGGTCTTGGTCCAATGACTGCAATTGCTTTAATGATACCTATTACATATGGTTTTGAACCTGCAACTGGATTAATTTTAATGGCTGGAGTTTATTATGGAGCAGTATTTGGTGGTTCAACTTCTTCAATATTATTAAATGCTCCCGGTGTTCCAGGAACAGTCGCAACTTCATTTGATGGTTATCCAATGGCACAGCAAGGTAAAGCTGGAAAAGCTTTAGCCATTGCAGCTTGGAGCTCATTTGCAGGTGGAACATTATCTGCAATTTATTTGTTATTCATGGCACCAAGCTTGTCTAAAGTAAGTTTATCTTTTAGATCGCCTGATTATTTTGCCTTGATGATTTTAGGTTTAACGGCCATTGCTGCTTTTTCATCTAAAGGACAATTTTTAAAAGCAATGATGATGGTTGTTTTAGGTTTAATGCTAGCCTCAGTTGGTCAAGATAGTTTGTCTGATATTACAAGATATACATTTAATAATATGAACCTAACTGACGGAATTAGTTTCGTACTTGTTGTGATGGCAACTTTTGCAATGAGTGAAGCGTTAACAATTATTTTAAAAAGAAATGATCCAACCAGTGCTGCTAAACAAGTTTCTTTAACTGAATTAGGCTCAATTAAAATTAATAAAGAAGAAAGAACAAAAATGTACAAGACAATTCCAAGATCATCAGTAATTGGTTTTTTAATTGGTGTTCTTCCAGGAGCTGGTGCAACAATTGCATCTTTTTTAGCTTATGGAATGGAAAGAAATGTAGTCAGCGATGAGGAGAAAGAAAAATTTGGTAAAGGTAGTGTAAATGGTTTATCGGCACCAGAAACTGCAAATAACGCTGCTTGTTCAGGTTCTTTTGTTCCTATGCTTACTTTAGGAATTCCTGGGAGCGGAACAACTGCGGTTATGCTTGGGGCTCTTTTAGGTTTTGGTGTTCAGCCTGGTCCTAGACTTTATATGACTAATCCAGAGATTTTTTGGTCAATAATTATGTCTATGTATATTGGAATGGTAATTCTTCTTATATTAAACTTACCACTCATTCCCTATATAGCTAGAATTCTTGCTGTTCCAAAAAATTATTTAATTCCTCTAATTTTATTTTTCTCTGTTACTGGGATTTATGTAATGTCGTTTAATAATTTTGATATTTATTTAATGATTGGAATAGCTGTAGTAGCTACCTTTTTAAGATTATATGATTTTCCGATGCCACCTTTGATATTAGCTTTTGTACTTGGTGGATTGATGGAAGAAAACTTGAGACGATCTCTATTATTAAGCAATGGTTCTTGGGAATTTTTGTGGGATAGAACTTTAACTGCATGTATCTTAGCTACTACAATTTTAATTGTAGTTTGGCATATCTACAAAACTTTTAAGAAGAAAAATTAAGATTTAATATCTATTCGTTTTCTTATAATTTCTTTATCAAGCTTCATTTCACGATATGACATGATTAAAACACCTAAAAATATAACGCTAGCACCAATCCAAGTGAAGAGGTCAGGTGTTTCACTAAAAACATAATATCCAATTAAAGAAGCAAACACTAAACTTAGAAACGAGTATGGTTGTGTCATGCTCACATCTACTAATTTGTATGCATGATTTATGCAAAGATGCAACAATGTACCAAATAAACCAGCAAAAAATAAATAAATCAAAGTTTGAAAACCAGGTGTTTGCCAATAAAACAAAGCAATAATGAAACTAAAAATTGTCATATAAGTGTATCCATAAGATAAAATTGTAATCGAACTATCGTCTTTTGCGATAGTTTTTGTAATTATAATCACTATTGACCACATAAATGATGAGGCTAATGCCATATAAACTCCAGTAGAGATTTCAATTATTCCTGGTCTTAAAATTATTAACATTCCTATGAAGCCTAAAACCAGTGCAAAACTTCTGTATATGTAAATTTTTTCTCCTAGAAATAAAACTGCCAATATTGTTACTATGAAAGGAACCACAAAAGATATAGCTGTAGCTTTTTCAATTGGCATCATTACTAAGGCTGAGAAATATAATAACATTGAAGGCAAGTTTAAAACCGCTCTAAGAAAATGTTTTTTATGATGATTTGTTTTAAACACTGTAAAATTAGATTTTAGCATATAGGGAAAAATAATTAGGAAACCAAATAAAAATCTAAAAAAACCTGCAACATAAACATTAACTTCTTCTTGAGCTAATTTTAAAAAAGTTAACATCAATGTTCCACAAAAAACTGAGATTATAATTAAAAAAATTGCTAATTTATTATTTGAAATCAATTTAGTATCTTTTTGTATTCTTCAATTATTTTTGACCATTGAAATTTATTCACAAATTCTCTCGCATTTTTCCCAAGGTTTAAATATCTTTTATTTTCCAGCAATGAATTAATAGAAGAATAAATATCATCAAGATTATTTCCATCACATATTAAACCAGTTTTTTCATGATCAATTGCATCTGCAGCACCACCATCTTTACCACCAATGGATGGAATACCGTATTGTGCAGCTTCAACATATGCAATACCAAAACCTTCAACTGATTTTTTATGGATTATGGATGGCATTACAAAGATATTTGATTTTGAAACTAAAGCATTTTTTAAATCATTACTAATATCTTTAAAAAACATAACTTGTGCTTCAAGATCTAGCTCTTTTACTAGCTTTTTAATATTTTCTTCCTCTTCTCCATATCCAACACAAATGTAAACAATGTCAGGATATATTTGTTTCAAATTTCTCAAAGCCATAACTATTTTTTCATGATTTTTACGCTTATCAAATCTTGAAACTGTAATTAGTCTTGGATTTTTAACTTTAAGTATACTTTCAACTTTATCTAAAGTTTTTTTATTTAATTCTTCAGCAGGATCTACACCTGGATTTATTACAATTACTTTATTTGTATTAACACCAAGTTCTATCGCTAGATTTTTTGTAAACTGAGAATTTGCTATAACTTTTTCAACATTATTTAGAACACTAACTACTTTTTTATTTTGACTAGAACCTTTAGGATGGTTGATTTCTTTACTATGAATTAAACAGTATTTTTTCTTAGAAGTTTTAACAAGCTCTAAACTTTTCCAATGATCAGCAATAATACCGTCAATTTTATTTTCTTTTATATATTCATTAATTAATTGTGCTTTTCTATATTTTCTAAGCAATTTAATTCCTCCAACTCTTTCGATCGAAAAAGAGGCTCGCTCATCAAATTCTTTATGACCTTCTATATGATCTGCAAAAACTTTTATCATAAAGTTTTTAGATAGTTCTCTTGAAAGGCCCCACATTAGACTTTGCATACCGCCTAGCTCAGGTGGGAATGATCTAGTAACAATTAGATACATTAATCATACTTCCATTTAATACCACAACCCGCACTCGGTATTTGATCTTCAGGACCTTTTCCGGTTTCAGCTATTTGTCTCATAGCTGTAAGCAGATCACTTTCTCCTTCTTTAACTGGAATAAACTTTTTAAGTTCTCTTAATCGTCCTCTATATTGAAGTTCTAAATTTTTATTATAACCAAAGAAATCTGGAGTACATACAGCATTATATGCTTTAGCAATCTCTTGAGTTTCATCATGTAAATAAGGAAAATTGAAATGATTTTGATTTGAAAACTTGATCATGTTATCAAATGAGTCGTCTGGATAATTAACGAAGTCATTTGAGCAGATAGCAACTGAGTTGATACCAATTTTTTTTAATTCACTACAATCTTCAACTAATTCTTTTGTAATAGCTTTTACATATGGACAATGATTGCAAATGAACATTATCAAAGTTCCATTTTCACCTTTAATATCATTTAAGGAAAGAATTTTGTTATCAGTAGATTTTAATTCAAATGAAATAGCTTTTTGACCAAAATCACATATTGGAGTTTGTATAGGCATAATGTAAAATATATAGATTATGTTTTATGATTTAAAAGATAAAAAACCAAAAAACTCTGGCGAAAATTGGGTAGCTCCTAATGCCACAATAATTGGAGATGTTACTTTAGAAAAAAATACAAGTATTTGGTTTAATGCAGTGCTTAGAGGAGATATTGAAAATATTCATATTGGTGAAGGGTCTAATGTACAAGATGGAAGCGTATTACACACAGATCCTGGATGTCCTTTAAAAGTAGGAAAAAATGTTACGGTTGGTCATTTAGTTATGCTTCATGGGTGCACAATAGGAGATAACAGTTTAATTGGAATTGGAGCTGTAATTCTGAATAAAGCTAATATTGGCAATAATTGTATTATCGGAGCTAAGGCTTTAATTACTGAAAATAAAGTCATACCTGATAACTCTTTAGTTGTTGGATCTCCAGGTAAAGTTATCAGAGAAGTTACAGAGGATGAAAAAAAAGCAGTATTTGAAAACACAAAACATTATCAAGATAATTGGAAAAAATATTCTAAATCAATTTTTTAGTTATATTTAATTTAAATTAATGACTAGACACCCCCACCATTTTAAAATTGCATTTGCTTTGGCTATTTCAGCCGGGTCTTGGGGAATTTATTGGTTACCACAAAGAATACTTGTTGAAGGCGGTCTTACAGGTGGATGGGGGACTATTGCTCAAATGATAATTGGACTTTTAATATTATTACCAATAGCTGTTTGGAGATTAATTAAAAAAAAAGAAACAGGTTTAGAGTTACCAGTCACTGGTTTACTAGTTGGTGGTGGTTTTATTTGTTATGCTTTAAGTTTTCTTTTAACTGATGTTGTTCGAGCATTAATATTATTTTACATGACGCCAATATGGACAACAATATTTGAAATATTATTTCTAAAAAAAAGACCTGGTTTAGAAAGAGTACTCACTTTGGGCTTAGCTCTTGGTGGTTTATGGATAGTTTTTAGTAAACAAACTATTATACCTCTTCCAGAAAATGCTGGAGATTGGTTGGCTTTAGCAGGTGGTGCAATATTTGCCGGAGGAATGATAAGACTTGAAGTTGTTAAAACTGACGGCGTATTTCCAATTATATTTTCTTTTTTTTTCTATGGAGCTTTATTTAATATAGTTGCTGGATTCTTTTTAGTTGATTACCTTGGAGAAATGCCTGCTATTGAAGCTTTCATTTCAATGTCTTCTTTTTTATTTGTAATATCTGTTTTTTATTTTATTCCTACAGCAATAGTAATTCTCTGGGCTCCAAGTAAATTAGGCGCAGGTTTATGTTCAATTCTTTTTCTTGCAGAAATTGTTGTTGGAGTAATAAGCTCAGGTATGCTTACAAACGAACCATTTGGTTGGCGAGAGATAGCAGGTAGCTCGTTGATAGTTTTAGGTGGAATTTTAGCAGTAGTGCTTGCCCCCAAAGAGGAAAATTTGCTAAATTAAAGTACTAAAAAATATTTATAAATATCTAAATAAATGTTTTTATAGGAGAAATTAATGCCAGCAGGATACGTTATAGCTCAGCTAAAAATTACAAACACTGAAAATTATAAAGAATATGTCGAAAAGGTTACTCCACTTGTAAAGAAATTTGGTGGAGAATTTTTAGTAAGAGCTGGTGAATTTCAAATTTTTGATGGAGAAACAAAATTTCCTCGAATAATTGTTCTAAAATTCCCTTCTTATGAAAAAGCATTAGAATGGTATAATTCTGAAGAGTACAAACCAATAAAGCAAATAAGATTAGATAATTCCAAGGGTACAAATATAATTATAAAAGGTGTTTGAAAGAATAATTTATTCACTTAAATAATAGATCGTTGACTGAATAAACTATCAATCCAATTATTATTATAAATAATATTAAAAAGGAAAATTGCCCACTTAACTTTGATTTAATTTTGGTTTTACCCTCTTTAAATTTTTTAAAATGAATACTTCCAAATCTCATTACAGCTAAACCTAGAATTATAAGAAATGCTGTAAATATATATCCAGTAACCATCTATGGAACTAACCAAGTATCTTTATTATTCTCTAAATTAAACTTAGCTCTTCTATGACCCTTAGCAGCTAAATAAAGCCACTCTATAGATTTGATTTTACACTGTATAACAGTAAAGTTTTTATAACCTTCTTCGCTTTCTTCTTTTGTGTAATCAAAATTATCTAACTCTGGTTTTAGTCCCGATGTAGGTAGATCCGACTCGGTTCCTGGACCATTATCAACTAAATAGCATTTTCTACTAATATGTTGGGTTTTAGACCAAGATTCTTTGGTTACATCATTATTATGATTAATAGCACATTCAACTTTCAACCTAACCTGTATTTTTTCGTCTTTATCGTAAAACAACAGTGCTGCGTTTTTATTTGCTTTTAACTTTTCAATTTTATCTGATCGTATATCACTATGATATTGCACTAGATTATTTGATTGATCAGATTTTCTAAGAACTACAATTCGTCCATCAAAGTCTGATTGATTACCACAAATAAATACTGGTATTCGAAATGGAGAACTTCTATCTTTCACAGCATTGTCTAACATTGACCAAATTTTTTTTTTGATCTCTGCAAAGTCCTCGTAATAAGGAACTGTATCCGTCACAAATATTATTTTTTCTTTTTTAATCGAGCAATCAAACCTGAGCTATCCCAACGATTTCCACCCATTTCCTGAACCTCAGCATAATAACCATCAATAATTTCTGTAATAGGAACAGGCGAACCATTTTTTTTTGCTTCCTCGATTGCAATTTTTAGATCTTTTCTCATCCAATCAATAGCAAAACCATAATCAAACTTATCATCAGTCATAGTTCGGTATCTATTTTCCATTTGCCAAGATTGTGCTGCACCTTTAGATATTGTTTCCATAACTTTATCCATATCTAAACCTGCGTTTATTCCAAAATTAATTGCTTCAGATAAACCTTGGACTGTTCCAGCAATACACATTTGGTTCATCATCTTTGTTAACTGACCACTTCCACAAGGACCAATTAATTTTATTTTTTTACTGTAACAATCAATTACAGGCTCAGCCTTTTTAAACACTTCTTCATCGCCACCAACCATTACTGTTAGTATTCCACCCTCAGCACCAGCTTGTCCTCCTGAAATAGGAGCATCTAAAAAACTAAACCCTTTATCATTTGCTTTTTTATTTAATTCTCTTGATACTTCTGCAGATACAGTTGAATTATCAATAAAAATAGACCCAGCTTTTGCTGTGTTAAATAATCCATTTTCTCCAGTTGCTACTTCTCTTAAATCATCATCATTACCAACACATGTAAAAATGAAATCAGCACCATCTGCAGCCTCCGCAGGTGTATTAGCCATTTTACCTTTAAATTCACCAATCCATTTTTCAGCTTTAGATTTAGTTCTATTAAAAACAGTTACATTGTGTCCGGCTTTTGATATATATCCAGCCATTGGGTAGCCCATAACCCCAAGACCTATGAAAGCAACATTACAAGTCATAATTTTTTTCTATGTTTAAAAGTTTAAGTTTAAAAGTAATTGTATTCGGTTTTATTTTTACATTTTTTTCAAGTTTTGGACAGAGTTTTTTTCTTGGCTTATTCAATTCTAGTATTAGAGACGCCTTATCAATTACACATGGACAATTTGGCTCAATTTACGCATCAGCTACTTTACTAAGTAGTATTATTTTAGTTTGGATTGGAAAAAAAATTGATGATGTAAATATATTAAAGTTTGCGTCTTATGTAATAATTTTTTTATCAGCTTCCTGTTTTATTTTTTCAAAGATTTCATCTGTTATTTTTTTATTTATAGGAATTTTTTTAATGCGTTTAGCTGGACAAGGTTTATCAAGTCACACAGCTACAACAACCATATCTCGTTTTTTTGAAAAAAACAGAGGAAGAGCTCTAAGCACAGGTTGGTTAGGTTTGTCATTAGCTGAATTTATAATGCCAGTTTTAATTGTTTTTTTATTAACTTTTATAGAATGGAGAGATATTTGGGTTTCAATTTCTATTTTAGTTATACTTATTTTGCCTGTTGCAACTTTTCTTTTAGTTAAAGAGGTTAAGCTTGATACTAGAGAAGAATCTAAAATAGGAGAGGATAATAAAGAAATTAAACAATGGAAAAGAATAGAAGTTTTAAAAGATTATAGATTTTACATCGTCTGTATGACAATGCTGGCTATGCCATGGATTGCAACAGGATCTTTTGTTTATCAGTCTTTCATATCCTCCTCTAAAGAGTGGGGGCCTTATGTGATTGCACAATCGTTTATGGCATACTCAATTTTATCAGTAATTACTCTTTTTATATCTGGTTTTTTAATTGATAAATTTTCTAGTAGAAAATTATTAATCTATATGAATATCCCACTTCTTTTTGGTACTATAGTTCTCTTCTACTTTAATGCACCGGTGTCTTCCTTTGTGTTTTTTGGTTTAGTGGGCGTCACCAATGGTTTGGCAAATGTGCTTGGTTCCTCAACTTGGGCTGAGATTTACGGTGTTAAATATATTGGGTCTATAAAAGCCTTAACAACTGCATTGATGGTATTTTCAACAGCATTTGGTACAGCTCTATTTGGCTTTTTGATTGATATTGGCTTTTCAATTGAACAGATAGCTGTTGTTTCAGGAACCTATATCTTTTGTTCAATTATTCTTCTTTATTTGGTTAGAAATAAGCTAAATCCTCATTATTTATAAAAATAGCCCTTGATTTTTAAAGACTCACTGTGTAGATACTCCGCATGGCAAGAGTAACCGTAGAAGACTGTATAGATAAAGTAGAGAGCCCTTATGAATTAGTACTGGTCGCTAAAGAAAGAGCTACTCAATTAAATGCAGGAATAGAACCAACAATTGATAGAGATAATGATAAAAATACAGTTATTTCATTAAGAGAAATTGCAGAAGAAAAAATTAAAGTTTCAGATTTAACTGATAGTGCTGTCTACAAACTTAGAAAACATGTTGAACAAGTTGATGATAGTGCAGAGGATGATGAAGAAATAGGTGATGATTTTGAAAATCTATATAAAGGTGAAATTTCAAAAAGTGGTACCCCAATTTTACCATCTAAAAGAGCAAGAAAAACTCCAGAAAAAATTCAAGTAACAAAAGAAGATTTGGCTGAGCTATCTGAAACAGCTACAGCAGAAGTTGATAATTCAGTAGGCGAAGAAACGATGAATGAGCAAGGCGAAGTTTCTTTAGATGAAGTTTCAGAATCAGAAAATCAAGAAGCAGACGTATCTTCAGACGACACAGAAGCTTCAAACTCATAAAAAAATAATATAAAGTTATACCATGAATAGGAAAGTATCAGTTGCTCCTATGATGGATTGCACAGATCGTCATGAACGATTTTTTCTTAGACTAATATCTAAAAACACCCTTCTTTATACCGAAATGGTAGTCGATGAAGCTATAAATAGAGGAGACAAAAAAAAGTTATTAGAGTTTAACATAAATGAGAAACCTGTAGCACTTCAATTAGGAGGCTCTTCTCCAAAACTTTTAGCTGAAGCCACTAAAGTGGGCGAAGATTTTGGTTATGATGAAATTAATCTAAACTTAGGTTGTCCTAGTAAAAAAGTTGAAAAAAATAGATTTGGTGCTTGTTTAATGAAAGAGCCAAATTTAGTGGCAGATTGTTTAAGTAAAATGCAATCAGTTACAAATCTACCAGTAACTATAAAAACAAGAATTGGTTACGATGATGTAGAAGATTATGAAAATTTACATAGTTTTATTTCTACCTTAAAAGCAACTGGAGTTAAAACTTTTATCATTCATGCAAGAAAGGCAATGTTAGGTAAATTTACACCTAAGCAAAATTTAAATATTCCTCCTCTAAAATATGAATATGTTTATAAATTAAAAAAAGATTTTCCTAATGAAGAGATCATAATTAACGGAGGAATAATCACAGTGGATGAAATAAAACCTCATTTAGAAAAAACAGATGGTGTAATGATAGGAAGAGCTGCGTATCATACCCCTTATTTATTAGCAGATATTGAAAGAGAAATATTTAATAATGACGATGTTCCAAGTAGACAAGATGTAGTTGAACAACTCATTCCTTATGTTAAAGAAGAATTAAAAAAAGGAACAAGATTGAATCAAATTATGAGACATACTCTTGGTTTATTTCATGGTCAAACAGGTGCAAGTTATTGGAAAAGATATTTAAGTGAAAACATGTGTGTAAGAGATGCTGATGTGAAAAAAATTGATCACATCATGGATAAAATTAAATACAACAATGTAGATACTAAAGTAGGACAGTCTGCTTAATTCAATTCTTACAAACGAATACAGTTATATTATTTTATTAATGGCTTTAACAGCTATACCAGTAGGTTTTGTGGCTGGATTATTTGGTATAGGTGGAGGGTTGATAACTGTTCCT
Source organism: Candidatus Pelagibacter sp. (assembly GCF_052049835.1). Classification (GTDB taxonomy): domain Bacteria; phylum Pseudomonadota; class Alphaproteobacteria; order Pelagibacterales; family Pelagibacteraceae; genus Pelagibacter. The sequence goes on from NZ_JBNGZF010000001.1 coordinate 265,193, forward strand.
TTTTTATATTTTATTTTTGGTTCTTTAGAAATTGATCCTCAATATGTTATGCATCTTGCTGTTGGAACTTCTTTTGCAATCATAATACCAACATCTACAGTTTCAGTTTTAACACATCATAAATTTAAAGCAGTTGATTTTGATATTGTAAAGAATTACGGTCTTTTTGTTGTACTAGGAGTTATTGTTGGAACTGTTTTTGCAGCTTCTCTAAAAACCAAATCTTTAGTTTTATTTTTTTCTATAATGATCTTATTTTTAGGAATTTACTTACTTTTAATAAAAGAAAAAGAGCAAAACATAATTGTTGAAATGAAATTACATTTAAAAGTAATTCTTGGTTTTCTTGTTGGGTTTATATCTGCTCCTATGGGTATAGGAGGAGCTGTAATGAATGTACCTATCCTTAAGTTTTTTGGCTATTCAATAAATAAAGCTATAGGAAGTGCAGCAGCTATAGGTTTTCTAATTGCTCTATTTGGAGCAATAGGATTTCTTCTTTCAGGAAGTTTTTTAAATTCTAGTCTTCCACTAAGTATTGGTTTTATAAACATACCAGCCTTTTTAATTTTTATACCAATCACAACTTTCATGGCTCGAATAGGAGCTAAAACAGTTCACAGTATTGATAAAAATAAAATTAGTAAATTTTTTGGAATTTTTCTTTTAGTGGTTTCGATTAAATTTTTTTATGAATACTTAAAATTATAACAAGCAAAAAAAAAGAGGTGACTTCAGTCTCCCTCCATCACCTCACTATTACAAACTAGGTGATTCTTTAAATATTTATGAACACTTAATAGTTGAAAATGTAATTTATCAACTAATTTAAACCTAAACAATTTAAAGTTGTATTTAGTCTGAAAAAAAACTCAATTTAGCCACACATAATATTTAGTGTTATTATTCTAATTGATACTTTTGAAAATGGTTTCAATAAAAGACATTAATAAAAAAATTAAAAAGAATTTATTTGATCCAATAGATAAAACTAAAAATAAGTTTTCCTCAATTTTAAAAGATTTTAAAAAAAACAAAGTTAAAAAAGATCTGGCATTACAAAAACAATTAGAGAAAGAGAAGAAAAGAGAATTAATTTTAGAAAAAAAATTAGCAAAAAAAGCTAAACAAGACGAACTTAAAGAAGAAAGAAAGAAACTTCTTTTTCAAAAAAAATTGATCATTGAAAATGAAAAGCAAGAAAAAAAGAATGAAGAAAAAAGACAAAAAATAGAAGTTCAAAGAATTAAAATAGAACAGAAAAAAATTAAAGACGAAGAAACTAGAAAACTTAGAGAGGAAGCCAGAAAACTTAAAGAAGAAGATTTAAGGCTAAAAATGTTAGAGAGACAAAGAATTAGAGAAGAAAAAATTAAAAATAAAGAGGAAGAATTAAAAAACAAAGAAATTGAAGCTCAAAAGAGAAGAGATGAAAAAGAAAAAGAAAGACAAGAAAAAATAAGATTAAAAGAAATTGAAAGGAAAAATAGAATTGAGGAAGAACAAAGATTAAGAGAGGCAGCTAGGAAGCTGAAATATGAGCAAGAAAAACTTAAAGAAATGGAAGAAAGATTAAGAGACCTTGAAACAGAAAGACAGCAAGAAATTCAAAGACAAATTTTAAAAGAAGAGGCTGAGCAAAGAGCGAAGGAAGAGGAATTAAGAAATAAAGAAAAAGAACTTAAAGAAGCTGAACGTGAGAGAATAAATAAAGAAAATGAAAGACGTCAAAGAGAAAGAGAATTGAAAATAGAGGAGGAAAGACAAAAAAGAATTGATGAAGAAAACGAGAGAATTAGATTAGCTGAAATTGCCCAAAAAGAGAGAGAGGATGAGGAAAATAGACGAATGAAAGAATGGGAGAAAAAATTTGATGAAGAACAACGACTTAAAGAGGAGGAATTGGTTAGAAAGTTTTATAGCGACGAAACTCCTGAACAAGAAAATAATCAGGATGGCGATAATTTAGAGTCTAAAACTGATAACGAAAATTTAGAAAATAAAAACGATGAAGATAATTTAAAGAATTAAATTTTCTGATCATATTCACCGACCTTACCTGTTTTTTGTAACAAACCGTCAATAAAATCAAAGATTTTTTTCTTTCTTTCATCTGAAGTTGGACTTTCAGTAACAATAACTAAAGATGGTTTGTTTGAAGAAGCTCTTATAAGCCCCCAAGAACCATCTTCGAATGAAAACCTAACTCCATTTACAGTTAAAATATCACTAATAACTTGACCATCTATCTCAGTTTTGTTTTCTTTTAAATTTTCAATTTGCTTAACAAGCTCTTCAACAACAATATACTTCTCTTCATCTTTACAGAATGGTGCCATTGTTGGTGTTTGAAATGTGTTAGGTAATTCACTAATAACTTCACTCATTTTTTTATTTTGATTATCTAATAAGTGACATACTTGAATTGCTGAGTTAATTCCATCATCATAACCATATCCTAAAGGTTGATTAAAAAAGAAATGACCACTTTTTTCAAACCCTGCCAAAGCTCTTTCAGTGTTCACTTTTCTTTTAATATGAGAATGACCTGTTTTCCAATAAATTGTTTCACAATTGTTTTCTAATAAGACTTTATCTTTTGAATATAAACCTGTTGATTTTACATCTACTACAAATTTTGAATTTTTGTGTTTGTTTGATAGATTTCTAGCTATTAGAAGACCTATTTTATCTGAAAATATTTCATTACCTTTATTATCAATAACACCAACTCTATCTCCATCACCATCAAATCCAAAACCTATATCAGCATTGTTTTCTTTAACTACTTTTGCTATTTCGTGAAGCATTTCCAGATCCTCTGGATTTGGATTGTATTTAGGAAAATTCCAATCTAGGCTACAATCTAACTCTATTACCTCACATCCAATACCTCTTAGAATGTCCGGGGCAAAAACACCTGCTGTTCCATTCCCACAAGCCACAACAGCTTTTATTTTTTTCTTAATTTTATTTTTACTAATTAGATCTTCTTTATAAATTTTATCAAAATCTTTTATTTGTTTTTCACTACCTTCGCCTTTTGTAAAATTTTTATTTAAGGTAATTTCTTTTAACTCCTTCATTTCTTCAGGTGCATGAGTTAGCCCTTTTTTGATTCCCATTTTCACACCAGTCCACCCATTTTCATTATGACTTGCAGTAACCATAGCAACTGCATCTGCATCTAAATTGAATTGTGCAAAATAAACCATGGGAGACAATGAAAGACCAATATCCTCTATGCTGCATCCCGTAGACATTAATCCTTTTTTGAGAGCAGTTTTTATTTCTTCACTATAGGAACGGTAATCATGACCTACTATGATTCTTGGATTGTCTTTATTGGTATGTATTTTTATCTGTGTTCCAAGCCCTCTTCCAAGATTCTCTATTCCAGATTGGTTTATATCTTTCTCATACAACCATCGGGCGTCATATTCTCTAAAACCGTAGGGATCTATTTTTATGTTTTGATTCATTACCTATTTTCTTACTCTTTTTTTGTTAATTTCTTGCAAAAAAATTTATTTTTTTATTGATTATCATTTTGTCGCGTTCTATAAATGTTCTATTGTACAAAAGTTTATATAGTATATTTACAATAAACGCCTACAACATATAGTTGTTTTCGTACTAATAACAAAATATAATTAAAATTTATGAATAAGATTCTTTCTCAAGCCCTCAAAAAAGCTGTCTCTGAATATAGCCCGGCAGTTAAAGAGGTCTCAAAAGGCAATAGACCAGATCTTTTTTCGTTAAACAATGAAACAGAACTTTTTCAAAACGATAAAGGTATCATAATTAAAATTGATAGATCAAAAGACTCAAACTTAACTGATTTTGGAAAAGCGACTTTAAAAGATAGATATCTTGGTCCAAACGAATCTTATCAAGACTTGTTTGCAAGAGTAGCCAGCACATATTCAGATGACAATTTACATGCACAAAGAATTTATAACTACATCAGTAACCTTTGGTTTATGCCTGCTACTCCAGTTTTATCAAATGGTGGAACTAAAAGAGGTTTACCAATTTCATGTTTTTTAAATGAAGCTTCAGACAGCTTGGGTGGAATTTTAGATCTTTGGAGTGAGAATGTTTGGCTTGCTGCTAAGGGTGGTGGTATCGGAAGTTATTGGGGTAACCTAAGATCTATTGGAGAGAAAATTGGAAAAGTTGGAAAGACTTCAGGAATAATTCCGTTTATCAAAGTTATGGACTCATTGACGATGGCAATTAGTCAAGGTTCATTAAGAAGAGGATCAGCGGCTTGTTATCTTCCAATTGATCATCCGGAGATCGAAGAGTTTATAGAGATGAGAAGACCTACGGGTGGAGATCCAAATAGAAAAGCATTAAATTTACATCATGGTGTTTTAGTTTCAGATGCATTTATGAGAGCAGTTGAAACTGATGAGCAGTGGGCACTAAAAAGTCCTGCTGACGGAACTATACAACAAACTATTTCAGCAAGAAATTTATGGATAAGATTATTAACTGCAAGAATAGAAACAGGAGAGCCATATATTATTTATATTGATACTGTTAATAGGCAAATTCCACAGCACCATAAGTTAGCAAATCTAACAGTTAAAACTTCTAACTTGTGTAGCGAAATAACTTTACCAACAGGAATTGATAAAGACGGAAGAGATAGAACGGCAGTTTGTTGTTTATCTTCTTTAAATTTAGAAAAATATGACGAATGGAAAGATGATCCAGACATGATTGATGATGTTATGAGATTTTTGGATAATGTTTTATCTGACTTTATTAATAAAGCTCCTGACCAGTTTAAAGATGCTAAATATTCAGCCGAAAGAGAAAGAAGCGTTGGATTGGGTGTAATGGGCTTCCATTCGTTTTTACAAAAAAATAGAATTCCACTTGAATCGGTAATGGCAAAGTCATGGAATAAAAAAATATTTAAAAATATTCATGAAAAAGTAAATAAAGCATCTGAAGATTTAGCAGATGAAAGAGGAGCGTGTCCAGATGCAGCAGAGTATGGTTATAAAGAAAGATTTTCTAATAAGACAGCAATAGCTCCGACTGCTTCAATCTCAATTATTTGTGGAGGAGCATCTCCAGGAGTAGAGCCTATTGCTGCAAACAGCTATACCCACAAAACTTTATCGGGTTCTTTTAATGTTAGAAATAGATATTTAGAGGAAATATTGGAAGGACATGGTAAAAATGATGATGAAACATGGTCTACAATTACCACAAACCAAGGATCGGTAAACCATTTGGATTTCCTTACAGATCTAGAAAAAGATGTGTTTAAAACTGCTTTTGAACTTAATCAAAATTGGATAATCGAGCTAAGTGGAGATAGAACTCCATTTATTTCACAAGCTCAGTCAGTAAATTTGTTTTTACCAGCAGATGTCCATAAGAAAGAATTACATAAAATTCATTTTGATGCTTGGAAGAAAGGTTTAAAGAGCCTTTATTACTGTAGATCAAAATCAATTCAACGAGCTGAAAATATTAACGATGCTAAATCAACTGATATTACAGCAAATGTTTATAAATCTAAAAATCAACAATCTAACGAAGAGCCAGAGTATGAGGAGTGTCTATCATGTCAGTAGCAGAAAAAATAAATAAAGAAATTGTTCAACCAAAAAAAATGGGATTACTAGTTGAAAACCCTGTTTATAAACCTTTTAGATATCCTTGGTGCTATGATGCTTGGTTAACTCAGCAAAGAATTCACTGGTTACCAGAAGAAGTTCCTCTTGGAGATGATGTTAGAGACTGGCAAAAAAATCTTTCACAACCAGAAAAAAATCTACTCACTCAAATTTTTAGGTTTTTTACTCAAGCTGATGTAGAGGTTAACAATTGTTATTTAAGACATTACACAACTGTATTTAAACCAACAGAGGTATTAATGATGATGACGGCGTTTGCTGCAATGGAAACAGTCCATGTAGCTGCTTACTCTCATCTTTTAGATACAATTGGTATGCCTGAGTCAGAATATTCAGCTTTCATGAAATACAAAGAGATGAAAGACAAGTATGATTACATGCAGGGTTTCAACGTAAATTCTAAAGAGGATATTGCAAAGACAGTTGCAGTGTTTAGTGCTTTTACAGAAGGATTACAGTTATTTGCAAGTTTTGCTATTTTGTTAAATTTTCCAAGACACAATAAAATGAAAGGAATGGGACAGATAGTTACTTGGTCTGTAAGAGATGAAACACTTCATTGTAATTCTATGATAAGAATTTTTAAGGAGTTTATAAAAGAAAATCCTGAAATCTGGACACCTAAACTTAAAAAAGAACTTTATGAAGCTTGCAGAACAATTGTTGAGCATGAAGATGCCTTTATCGATTTAGCTTTTGAAATGGGTCCGATGGAAGGGTTAACTGCGCAAGAAGTTAAAGGTTATATTAGGTTCATTGCGAATAGACGACTTATTCAATTAGGATTAGAGCCAATTTATGATGTTCAAAAAAACCCATTAACTTGGCTTGATACAATGCTTAATGCAGTTGAGCATATGAATTTCTTCGAAGGTAGAGCAACCGAATATTCTAAAGCATCAACACAGGGTACTTGGGCAGAAGCTTTTAGCTAAAAAAATTATCTTTGATTTAACTGCATCACTTTTCGATGCTTGTTACCTTTGTAACTAGCCAAAGGTCTAATTAGTTTGTTAGCAGCATGTTGTTCCATTATGTGAGCGGACCAACCTGTTATTCTTGATATTACAAATATTGGTGTAAAAAAATCAGTTTCAAATCCCATTAAATGGTAAGTAGGTCCTGTAGGATAGTCTACATTAGGATATATATTTTTTTCTTTTATCATTACCCTTTCAACAATATCGTAAATTTTCTCGAATTTTTTATCTTTCTTAATTTTTGCAACTTTTGCAAAATACTTCCTCATGGTTGGAACTCTAGAATCACCTGATTTATAAACTCTATGTCCAAATCCCATTACCACTTCTTTATTTTTTAAGGCGTTATTTATCCATTTTAAGGCATTTTCAGGCTTTTTAATTTTATTCATCATATGCATCACTTCTTCATTAGCCCCGCCGTGAAGTGGGCCTTTTAAACTTGCAATTGCACCTGTAATTGCTCCGTGTATATCAGATAAGCTACTGGTAATTGTTCTTGCTGTAAAAGTTGAAACATTAAAACTATGTTCTGCATATAAAATTAAAGATACATCAAAAGCTTTGACTATCTCTTTTTGAGGAACTTTTCCAAAACACATATAAAAAAAGTTTTCAGCAAAGGTTAATGTTTTTTTAGGTTTAATTATTTTTTTACCTTTTCTTATTCTATAAAAAGCAGCTAAGGCAGTTGGAGTTTTTGCAAAAATTCTTAGAGCTTTTCTCATATTTGCTTCTGGTGAAGAGTCTATAGTTTCTTTATCCTCTAATCCCATAACACTCACAGCTGTTCTTGCAACATCCATTGGGTGGGATTTTTTTGGCATGTGTTTGATTATTTCATATAAATTTTTTGTTAGTTCTCTGTTGTTTCTCTCTTCTTTTTCAAACTGTCTAAGTTGGATAGTATTCGGGAGATCCTTATTAAGAATTAGATATGCAACTTCTTCAAATCTACAGTATTCACATAAATCTTGAGCTGCATACCCTCTATAAGTAAGAGAATTTATTTCCGGCATTACTTTTGAAACTTCCGTTTCATCTACAACAATACCTAGTAAGCCTTTTTTAATATCATCACTCATTATTCATGTCCTTCCGTACTAAAATTATAAATTTTTTCATCTAATGAATTATATTTTTCATAATCGACTAATTCGTAAAGTCTTTTCCTAGTTTGCATCTTATCTATAATGTTATTTTGATGTCCATTTGCATAAATGTCTCTTAATCCATCTTCGACATTTTTCATTGCTAATCTTTGTGATGTTACTGGATAAATAACTATATTATACCCAAAATTTTCTAATTCTTTGTAATTAAACAATTTTGATTTACCAAATTCAGTCATATTAGCTAACAAGTAAACAGACAATTCTTTACGAACTTTTTCAAAATCTTTTTCATCTTCAAGAGCTTCTGGGAAAATAATTTCAGCACCAGCATCAATGTAGGCTTTGCATCTTTCAATCATTTTATCTAAACCTTCAACACTTTTAGCATCTGAACGTGCAATAATTTTAAAATTTTGATCTTTTTTAGTAGCAACACATTCTTTAATTTTTTTAACCATAGCATCAGTTGAAATAAGCTCTTTATTATCAAGATGCCCACATCTTTTTCTTTCAATCTGATCCTCTAAGTGGACCCCTGTTATTCCAAAATCTTCAAATGTTTCTATGGTTTCTTTACAAGATTTAAATCCTGTATCGATATCAACTATTGTTGGAAGATTAGTTACTCTCGAAATTAGATAAGATCTTGTGCTAACATCTTGTAGAGTTGTTAAGCCAATATCGGGAAAACCAAGATCATTAGCCATTACTCCACCAGATACATAAACTGCATCATATCCAATTTCTTCTATAAGCTTTGCTGTCAAAGGATTGTATGCACCTGGAACTCTTAATATTTTATTTGATTTTAATTTTTTATCAAAATCTAATCTTTTTTGACTTGGTTCTTTATTCACAAAGTGCATTAAAAAATTCCTTTTTTATTATTTTGTTTCAATTTACTTTTTCTTACTTCAATATTCAATTTATGAAGCTCGCCAGGTTTTAAATTTTTCAAATTTTGTACTGTTTTTAAAAAACGATTACTTTCTTTTTTATCTAAAATACCCTCGGTTAAAGTTAAAAATTTATTAATATAATTTTCTCTCTTAAATGGTCTAGCTCCATAGGGGTGTGCGTCTGCTCTATCTAGTTCCTCTGTTATTTTTTTTCCATTATTAAGCGTCACAACAACTTTAGCTCCAAAAGCTTTATTTTTTGGATTTGGATCATGATATTTCTTTGTCCATTTTTTATCTTCATATGTTTTAATTGATCTCCAAATTTTAATTGTACTTTTTCTATTTGCTCTTGCTTTAGTATAAGATTTAACATGATGCCAATCTCCGTCTTCTAAAGCTACAGCAAATATATACATTATAGAATGATCTAATGTTTCTCTACTAGCCTTGGGATCCATTTTTTGTGGATCATTAGCACCTGTTCCAATCACATAATGAGTGTGATGACTTGTAAAAATATCAATTTTTTTTATATAATTTAAATTATTAATTTTTGTTTTTAGCTTTTTAGCTAGATCTATTAATGCTTGCGATTGATATTCTGCAGAATATTCTTTTGTATATGTCTCTAAGATAGCTTTTTTACTTTCACCTTTTTTTGGTAATGGTACTTTGTATTTAGCTTTTTTACCATCTAATATTCTTGCTATTACACTATCCTCACCTTCATATATTGGGCTTGGAGCGCCTTCACCTCTCATGGCTCTATCTACAGCTTCGATAGCGAGCTTACTTGCATGAGCAGGAGCATAAGCTTTCCAACTTGAAATTTCTCCTTTTCTAGATTGTCTTGTAGATATTGATGTATGTAATGCCTGTTGAACAGCTTGATATATAGTTTCAGTATTTAATTTTAACATTGTCCCTAATCCAGCAGCAACACTAGGACCTAAATGTGCAATGTGGTCCACCTTATGCTTATGCAAACAAATACCTTTGACTAAATTTACCTGAACTTCATATGCAGTAATTATTCCTCTTAATAAATCCAATCCACTTTTTTTGTTTTGTTCTGCTACACTTATAATAGGAGGAATGTTGTCACCTGGATGACTATAATCTGCAGCTAAGAAAGTATCATGAAAATCTAATTCTCTTACAGCTGTACCATTTGACCATGCTGCCCATTCACAATCAAATTTTAATTTTGAGTTTACACCAAATAAAGTTGCACCATTTTTTCTAGGGTGTCTTAAAGCCATTTCTCTAGATGAAATTACTGGCTTTCTATTTAATGAAGCAATTGCAACAGAAGCATTATCAATAATTCTATTTATAACCATTTCAATAGCATCTTTATTTAATTTAGCATTATCGCTTGCTATCTCTGCAATTTTCCACGCAAGCTGTTTCTTCTTTGGAAGATTAATTTTTGATGGATATACTTTAACTGTGTGTAATAACAAAATTACTCCTTATTTGTGATTTTGTTTTAATAGTTAAAATAAATTAATCAATATTAAAGATATTCTGATACTATTTTCTCAATGCCTACGAAGTCTTTTATGATGTGATTATGATAAATTTCCTCAGATCTTTTTTCTGTATATCCATATTTTAGTAATATTATTGGAATTTCAGCAGCCTTAGCAGCATTAGCATCTGTCTCGCTGTCACCGATCATAATCGATTTATTTTTATCTCCATCTAAAATCTCAATTGTAGTTGTTAAATGTCGAGGGTCTGGTTTGCAATATTCAAAAGTATTATAACCTGCAACATATTCAAAATAATCATAAATCCCAATTTTTTTTAAAAGATCAACTGCTAAGTGTTCAGTTTTATTTGTACATACTGCCATAGAAATATTTTCATTTTTACACCAATTTAAAAATTCCTTAACACCATTAATTAATTTACTTTCATGTAAAATATTTTTTCCATAATAGGATAAAAATTCATCAGTCATTTCGTTTTGAATTTTTTCATCAAACCACTTCCATTGACCATTAGCTTTTGCCATCATAGCTTTTGCTCCTTTGCCAACAGCATTTTTTAATTCTCCTAAAGTTTTTGTAGGATAACCAAATTTTTTCATTACATGGTTATGTGCGCGTATTAAATCTGGAGCGGTATCCACTAATGTGCCGTCTAAATCAAATAAAATTGTAAATTTTTGTTTCATTATTAAAGTATTTTAAAGAAATAAATTGTGAATTAATCAAACAATATACTTAATATAAATAAGGTCAAAATGAAAGACTCAAGTCAAAAAAAACTTAGAAACAAATTTATAAAATCAGGAGTTAAAATGATTGGTCCTGAAACTATCTTTTTTTCGAAAGATACAAAGATCGGAAAGAAAGTAACTATAGAACCTTATGTCGTTATTGGTTCTAAGGTTAAAATCGGAAACAATGTAATTATAAAATCTTTTTCACATTTAGAGTCATGTAAAATTGAGAATAAAGTTGAGATAGGTCCATATGCCAGAATAAGACCCAATACAATTTTAAAAGAAGGATCCAAAGTAGGTAATTTTGTAGAGATTAAAAAAAGTACTTTAGGAAATAAATCTAAAGTTAATCATTTATCCTATGTGGGAGATGCTCAAATAGGAAAATCAGTAAATATTGGAGCAGGTACAATTACTTGTAATTATGACGGAGTAAATAAGAATAAAACAAATATTAAAGATAAAGTATTTATAGGTTCAAACTCATCCTTAGTCGCCCCAGTCACTATAAATAAAGATAGTATTGTTGGAGCTGGATCAGTAATAACAAAGAATGTTAAACAAAAATCTTTGGCACTGACAAGGTCACCACAATTAGAGGTTAAGAATTACAAAAGAAAGAAAAAATAATTTATGTGTGGAATTATTGGAATATCTAGCAACAAACCTGTTTCTGCAAATATAATTAATTCATTAAAAAAATTAGAATACAGAGGATATGATTCAGCAGGTATAGCTACACTTTCAGATGGTGAAATTAATGAAATAAAATCCGAAGGAAGAGTAGATAAATTAGAAACTAATTTTGATTTAAAAAACTTAAGAGGAAACATTGGTATAGGGCATGTAAGATGGGCTACTCATGGAATTCCTAACAGTTTAAATGCACATCCTCATTCCTCTCATAATGTATCAGTAGTTCACAATGGAATTATTGAAAACTCTACAATATTAAAAAAACATTTAGTTAATAAAGGTCATAAATTTAAATCACAGACAGATACCGAAGTAATCGTTCATTTAATAACAGAAAATTTAAAAACTTCAGAACTCGAGGAAGCTATAACAAATACATTAAAACAACTCCATGGTAGTTTTGCACTTGGAATTGTATTTAAGGATATGCCAGATTTAATAGTTGGTGCAAGAAGAGGGTCACCTTTGGCAGTTGGTTATGGTCCAAATGAAAATTATTTAGGTTCAGACTCTTATGCTCTAAAATCAATGACAAATAAAATTACTTATTTAGATGATGGTGAATTTTGTATTATTAAAAAAGATCAAGTTCTTTTTTTTAATGAAGAAGGCAAAAAAGTTAACAAAAAAATATTAGAATTGTCATCAGATGAAGCAAGTTATGACAAAGGAGATTTCAAACATTTCATGGCTAAAGAAATTGAAGAACAACCAACAACAATCAAAACCGGAATCAAAGAATATATAGATAATATAAATAATGAGATAAATATCTTTAATTTTCCATGGAAAATAGATGAAATTAAATCAATAACCTTGGTTGGATGTGGAACGGCATACCATTCTTGTTTGATGGCAAAATATTGGTTTGAAGAACTTACTTCTTTAGATGTTAATATAGATATAGCTTCAGAGTTCAGATATAGAAAAAATAGATTTAAAAGTGAAACTTTGTATATTTTTGTTTCACAATCTGGAGAAACAGCAGATACATATGCCGCATTAGATCTTTGTAATAAAAATAACATGAAAACTTGTGCTATTGTAAATGTAATTGAAAGTTCAATAGCTAGAGACTCTAATTTTGTGTTACCAATTCATTGTGGTCCTGAAATAGGAGTAGCATCAACGAAAGCATTTTTAGGTCAATTACTTGTTTTATATATTTTAGCTTTAAAACTTGGATCACTAAGAAATGAAATTGAGAAAAAAGAATATCAAGAAAAACTTAAAGACTTAAAAGCTTTGCCTGGCTTAATAGAAAAAACATTACTTCATGATAATGACATCCAGGCAATATCCTCAACATTTAACGAGGCAAAGGGATCAATGTTTTTAGGAAGAGGTTATTCATATCCGATAGCTTTAGAAGGTGCACTAAAACTTAAAGAACTTTCTTATGTTCATGCTGAAGGATATCCAGCGGGGGAAATGAAGCATGGACCTTTAGCTTTAATAGAAGAGGGAATGCCGGTTGTAGTTTTAGCTCCTAGAGACAATTATTACAAAAAAACAATATCTAATATGCAGGAAGTTATTGCTAGAGGAGCGAAAGTATTATTAGTAACCAACAAAAGCAAAGATCAAATTATCTCAGAAAATATTTGGGAGACTATAGAGGTTGAAAATACAAATTATGATTTGCTTCCATTTCTTTTAACTATTCCACTACAAAAACTTGCTTATTACTCTGCCCTTAAAAAAGGTTATGACATTGATAAGCCAAGAAATTTGGCTAAATCTGTCACTGTTGAATAAACTTTAAACTCTGCTAAAACACCTCCAGGTTGAACATGAAAAATTGGAAAAAAAACAGTTGGAGAAAATATCCTGTTAAACACATACCAGATTATCCAGATAAAAAAGAACTGGACAAGGTTTTAGATAAGATAGGAACATTTCCTCCTTTAGTCTTTGCAGGTGAAACAAGACACCTTAAAAGTCAGTTAGCTGAAGTTGTAGATGGTAAAGCATTTTTACTTCAAGGCGGAGACTGTGCAGAAAGTTTTGCAGAATTTAACCCAGATAATATTAGAGATACATTTAAACTTATGTTGCAAATGTCATTAGTTTTAACTTATTCAGCATCTTTACCAGTTGTCAAAGTTGGAAGAATAGCAGGACAGTTTTCTAAACCTAGAAGTGCTCCAACAGAAATTAAAGATGGCGTAGAACTACCAAGCTACTTAGGTGACAATATAAATGCAATGGAATTTACAGAAAAAGCAAGAGTTCCAGATCCTAAAAGATTATTTAAAGCTTATTCACAATCAGCCGCAACCCTTAATCTTATTAGAGCTTTCTCAAAAGGAGGTTTTGCAGATTTAAACAAAGTCCACTTATGGAACTTAGATTATATTAAAAAAAGCCCACAAGCTAAAAAATTCAAGGATCTTGAAGATAAAATTGCTGATGCTATTGCTTTTATGAGAGCATGTGGAATTACTTCAGATTTTAATAATAGATTGTACACAGTAAATTTTTGGACATCACATGAAGCTTTACTACTTCCTTTTGAGGAATCTATGACCAGAACAGATTCTACAACTGGTGAAAATCATGATACCTCAGCTCATTTTGTTTGGATTGGAGATAGAACTAGACAATTAGATGGCGGTCATGTTGAATTTTGCAGAGGTATAGAAAATCCTATTGGGATTAAATGTGGACCAACTTTAAAAGCTGATGATTTAATTAATCTTTGTAATAGAATTAATCCAAAAAATGAAAAGGGTAAAATTACTTTAATATCAAGATTTGGAGCTGATAATGTATCAAAATTTTTACCAAAATTAATTAGAGCAATAAAAAAAGAGGGATTAAATGTGATTTGGTCGTGTGATCCTTGTCATGGTAACACAATCAAAGCAGCAACAGGGTTCAAAACAAGACCATTCAACAGTGTTTTAAAAGAAGTAAAAGAGGTTTTTGCATGCCATCAAAGTGAGGGAAGTTATGCAGGCGGTCTACATATCGAATTAACTGGTCAAGATGTAACTGAATGTATAGGAGGTGCTCAAAAAATATCTGAAAAAGATTTATCTTCTAGATACCACACTCACTGTGATCCAAGACTTAATGGAAATCAAGCTTTAGAATTAGCATTTTTAATATCAGATGAGATCAAAAAGAATAGCTCGTATTCAAAAAATGCAGACAGAGCGGCATCTTAATACATTGTAAAATTATTAATAATAAATAGTTTCTAATTATGACACCCTCAGAAAAAGTTAAATTTATTTCTAATTGGATCAAAAATTATGTAGATAATATGCCAACAAAGGCGGGGTCGTTAGTAATAGGTATTTCTGGAGGAATTGACTCATCAGTATCGAGCACACTTAGTGCCATGACTGGAATAAAAACTATTGTTTTATCTATGCCAATCAAACAGAAATCACATCAACATGATTTAAGTATAAAACATCAAGAATGGTTAGTGAAAAATTTCAAAAATGTTGAAGCGCATACAATTAATTTAGACGAGTTATTTTTAGCATTTAATGCAAGCTTATCAAAATTTGATAATGAACATGGTATGGCTAATTCAAGAGCTAGACTAAGAATGACCACTCTTTATCAGGTAGCAGCAGCGAATAAAGGAATTGTTGTAGGAACAGGAAATAAAGTTGAGGATTTTGGTGTTGGATTTTATACGAAGTATGGTGATGGTGGAGTAGATATTTCACCAATAGCTGATTGTAACAAAACACAGGTCTGGGAATTAGGAAAAGAGCTAGGAATTCTGCAAGAGATTATTGATGCACCTCCAACTGATGGTTTATGGGATGACGGTAGAACTGATGAAGGTCAACTTGGTTTAAAATATAATGAATTAGAGGAAGCAATGGAGAATCCAA
Source organism: Candidatus Pelagibacter sp. (assembly GCF_052049835.1). GTDB lineage: Bacteria > Pseudomonadota > Alphaproteobacteria > Pelagibacterales > Pelagibacteraceae > Pelagibacter. Next base: position 280,648 of record NZ_JBNGZF010000001.1, read on the forward strand.
ATTCTCCGAATCGTGCAAAATACGAAATTATCAGAAAACAAAATATGCATAAAATGGAGCCAATTCCTGTATGCATAATTCCAAATTAATCAAATAGATTCACAAATCTATAATTTAAGTATATTTCTTCAACTATGAGTTTAGATATTTTTTTAACAAATAATCTTACTAACAAAAAAGAAAAATTTATTCCCAAAGATAAAAATAATGTGAGAATGTATGTTTGCGGTCCAACTGTTTATGATGATCCTCATATTGGTAATGCTAGACCAGTAGTTGTATTTGACATTCTTTTTAAAATTTTAAAAAATAAATATCCTAATGTAACTTATGTAAGAAATATTACAGATGTAGATGATAAAATAATAAAATCCTCAAAGGAAAATAATATTTCAATTTTAGAGCTTACTAAAAAAATTACTAAAATTTTTAACGAAGACTGTATCTATCTAAATTGTGAACAACCAAATCATGAGCCAAAAGCAACTGAGCATATTTCTGAAATGATAGAAATGATCTCTGAATTAATTAAAAAAGGATTTGCTTACGAAAATAATAAGCATGTTTATTTTGAAGTAAAAAAATTTAAAGATTATGGGCAGTTATCAAACAAAAAGTTAGATCAATTAGTTGCAGGATCAAGAATTGAAGTAAGTGATAATAAAAAAAATCCTGAAGATTTTGTTTTATGGAAACCATCAGAAACAGATGAGCCTTCATGGGACTCACCTTGGGGAAAAGGTAGACCTGGTTGGCATTTAGAATGTTCAGCAATGTCTAAAAAATATTTAGGAAATGAATTTGATATTCATGGAGGAGGTGTTGATTTGTTGTTTCCGCATCATGAAAATGAAATAGCACAATCAAGATGTGCAAATGATAGCAAGGCGTTTGCTAATTATTGGTTACATAATGCATTTATCACAATGTCCAATGAAAAAATGGCAAAATCACAGGGCAATATTTTAAAAATTAAAGATTTTAGAAATAATAAAAGTGGTCAAGTTTTAAGAATGGCTTTGATGAGTGCACATTATCGACAACCACTTGATTGGAATGATAAGCTTTTAGAAGATTGTGAAAATACAATTAGTAAGTGGTATAATGTTTATTTAAACATAAAAACAAAATTAAAAATTTCGGATGAAATTCTTAAACCTCTTCTCGATGATTTAAATACACCAGGTTATATTGCTAATTTACATAAACTATATGAGAAAGCAGCGAAGGGTTCTGATGAAGATAAAATATTATTTATTTCTGCCTGCAATTTTATTGGCTTATTAAATGAAACTAAAGAGGATTGGCTTAAATTTAAGAAAAACAAGGTATCAATTTCTGAAAAAGAAATTTTACAAAAAATTCAGGAAAGAAATAAGGCCAGAGAGAACAAAAATTACGAAGAAGCTGATAAAATTAGAAATGAGCTTTTAGACAAAGGTGTTTTAATAGAAGATAAAGATGGTAAAACGACATGGAAATTTAAATGAGCAAAGAACAACTTTATATATTTGACACAACACTTCGTGATGGCGCACAAACCCAAGGTATAGATTTTTCAATTGATGATAAGGAAAAAATCTCATCAGCATTAGATAAATTAGGTGTAGATTATGTTGAGGGAGGATGGCCAGGAGCAAATCCAACCGATACTGAGTTTTTCAATAAGGATCATAATTTTAAAACAACGAAATTAACTGCATTTGGAATGACTAAAAAATCTGAACACAGTGCAGAAAATGACCCTATGCTCTCATCATTAATTAATTCAAAAAGTACTTCTGTTTGCTTGTTTGGAAAATCATGGGATTTTCAAGTGGATGTCGCATTAGGAATAAGCAATGAACAGAATTTAATGAATATAAGTGAAAGTACAAAACATATTGTTAAATCTGGCAAAGAGTTCATGTTTGATGCTGAACATTTTTTCGATGGATATAAAGCTAATCCAGAATATGCAATGTCATGTTTAAAAGCTGCTTTTGATAATGGTGCTAGATGGATTGTGTTATGTGATACTAACGGCGGTACTCTTCCTCACGAGGTGACAGAAATTGTATCTCAAGTAAGTAAGCAAATTCCTGGAAAAAATTTAGGAATACATGCTCATAATGATACTGAAAATGCTGTAGCTAACAGTCTTGCAGCAGTTCAAGCAGGTGTTAGACAAGTCCAGGGAACAATTAATGGTTTGGGGGAAAGATGTGGAAATGCAAATTTAATGTCATTAATTCCCTCATTTTTTTTAAAGAAAGATTTTTCTGATAAGTTTGAATTAAGCATTAAAAGAGAAAATTTAAAAAATTTAACTCAATGTTCAAGATTATTAGATGAGATATTAAATAGAAAGCCCAATAAACATCTACCTTATGTTGGTGCTTCTGCTTTTTCCCATAAGGGTGGAATGCATGTTTCAGCTGTTCAAAAGGATCCCAAAACTTATGAGCATATTAATCCTGAAGAGGTTGGAAATTCTAGAAACATTGTAGTATCAGATCAATCAGGTCAATCTAATATAATGTCAAGATTGAATTCAATAGGAATTAATGTTGAGAAAAGTGATCCAAAAATTAAAAAACTTTTAGATGAAGTGAAAGATAGAGAATTTATTGGTTATAGTTATGATGGTGCTGATGCATCTTTTGAGTTGTTAGCTCGAAGATTAATGGGAGAGATACCAAGATATATTTCTATTAATGAATATGATGTATCAGTAAAAAAAGATAATGCAGGAGAAATAGTTTCATATGCAAAAGCTCAATTAGAAGTAGATGGAGACAAAATTTTGTGTGAAGGACAAGGTAATGGACCAGTAAATGCTTTGGATAATGCAATTAGAACGAATGTTAATAAGCTTGCTAAATATTCAGAATATTTAAAAGATTTGAGACTAGTTGATTATAAAGTTAGAATTTTAAATACTGGAACAGAAGCTGTAACAAGGGTTAGTATTGAAAGTACAGACTCGAAGGGAGTTAATTGGTTCACTATTGGAGTATCACCAAATATCATTGATGCATCCTTTAAAGCTCTTGTAGATAGTTTAGATTATAAGTTATTTAAGGATAAAGCTCCTGGAAGTTCGTAAGAATGAAAATTAAAAAATTTTCAGAAAAACCATCTGATTTAAAAGATAGATTAGGAGCAAAACCAATAGTTTGTTACCCAAATACCAACATTGAAGAAAAAAATCTAAGTATTTTACATTCCGCTCGAGAACACTTGGTTAAAAAAGAGGAGGTTATAATACCTCCGAGAGATGCAAAAACGTTTGAAGTTAAATTTGGTGAGTTTTTTAGAATTGAAAGTGTAGAGGGACCTCAAGTAGGTGATTTAAATTTATTTAATTTAAATAATTTAGAGGAAAAATTCTACTCAGGAAAAACAAGAGCACTCTATGGAACTCATCTTTCCGTTGGAGATAAAATGTTTAGTAGCTTTCCCTATCTTAGATCTTTAGCAACAATAACTTGGGATACTTTAGATTGGTATGATTATGATAAAGATGGAGGATCAGTTCACGATGTAATTGGTACTAGATGTGATCCATATACATCAAAACTTTTGAGCAATAACGATTATCATTATTGTTGTCATTCAAATTTAACTAGAGCTTTGGTCAAAGAAAAAAATGTTCAATTGGACCACGCAGAAAAAATAGTTCATGATGTATTAAATGTATTTATGTTAACTGGATTTACAAATGATACTAAACAATACTTTATGAAAGCAAGTCCAGTTAGACCTGGTGATTATTTAGAATTTTTTGCTGAAACAGATTTGTTAGGTGCTCTTTCTGCTTGTCCAGGTGGTGATTGTGGATCTGAACATTCATCTGATGTTGCAAAATGTTATCCATTAAAAGTTTCTATTTGGACAATAGATCCAAAATATTTAAATGATATTAAACCATCAGCTATTTCCAATTATAACAGAAATCATGGCATAGATTAATGTCAGTTAATAATATTTCTTTCATTTTACACAAACCTCAACTCTCAGAAAATATAGGAGCATGTGCAAGAGGAATGAAAAATTTTAATTTTAATAAACTTATTGTTATTGATCCTAAGCCAATATTTCCAAATGATAAAATTTTAGCAACTTCAGTAGGAGCAAAAAATATAATTAATAAGGCAAAGAATTTTGAAAATTTAGAAAAATCATTAAAAAATATTGACATTGTAATTGCAACATCAGCACGGTTTAGAAATAAAAATATTAAACACATCCAATTAGAAGATTTAAAAAAAATTAATTATAAAAAGAAAATAGCCTTTTTATTTGGTTCAGAAGCATCTGGTTTATCAAACAATGAAATAAGCTATGCAAATTATGCTCTTCAAATTCCAACTAATCATGATTTTAAATCATTAAACTTATCTCATAGTTTGATAATAATTGCTCAATATCTATCAAGTATTATCAATTCAAAAGCATCTTCTTTTAAGAAATCAAATAAAGTTAAATCAGCATCTAAAAAAGAGATACTTGCTATGGCAAATCTTTGTATACAGAATCTTGAAGAGATTAATTTTTTCAAATCAAAAGAGAAGAAACCTATAATGCTTGAAAACTTGAGGAATATTTTTTATAGAATGGAATTATCAACTAAAGAAACACGTATTTTATCAGGGGTATTTGCAAGTTTAGGTAAAAAACGTTGATTGACAAAATGATGAGTAAGTTTATAAAGCCCACTATCAAATGACAAAAAGATTAAACTCTAAACATAAAGTAGACAGAAGATTAAAAGTTAATCTTTGGGGAAGACCCAAAAGTCCTTTTAATACTAGAGCTTATGGACCAGGACAACATGGTCAAACAAAAACATCTAAGCCATCTGATTATGGAATACAGCTTCAAGCAAAGCAAAAATTAAAAGCATATTATGGTAACATTAACGAGAGACAATTTAGAAATATTTACAAAAAAGCAGTAATGCTTAAAGGTGATACTGGAGAAAATTTGATTGGTCTTCTTGAAAGAAGATTAGATGCTGTGATTTACAGAGCAAAATTTGCAACAACAATTTTTTCAGCTAGGCAATTAATTAACCATGGCCATGTAAAAGTAAATGGTAAAAAAGTTAATATTGCAAGCTATTTAGTTAGAGAAGAAGATTCAATTGAAATAAGAGATAAATCTAAGCAACTTGCAATAATTGATATTGCTCTAGCTAATAAAGAAAGAGAAACTCCAGAATATATTCAAATGGATGAAAAAAACAAAAAACTAAAGTTTGTTAGAGTTCCTAAGTTTGAAGAAGTCCCATATCCAATTGTTATGGAGCCTAATTTAGTAATTGAATATTATTCTAGATAATTAGCTTTTAGCCTTAAAATTTATATTTTTGCTTTCAAAAAGTTTTGTGAGCTCACCATTTTCGTACATTTCTTTAATAATATCACATCCGCCTATAAATTCATTTTTAACATAAAGTTGTGGTATTGTTGGCCAATCACTAAAAACTTTAATACCTTCTCTTAAATTTTGATTTTCTAAAACATTTATACCTTTAAAATTTACTTCAAGGATTTTTAAAATATTCGAAGTAGCCATCGAAAATCCACATTGCGGAGCGTCAGGCGTACCTTTCATAAACAAACATACTTCGTTGTTTTCAATTTCATTTTTTATTAAATCATTTGTTTGCTGATCCATTTTAACTCTCCTTTGTTTTAATTGCTAATGCATGCAGTTCATTACCCATTCTACCTTTTAATGAGTTGTAAACCATTTTATGTTGCTCGATTTTACTTTTTCCAGAAAATTGAGACGAGGTAACGGTAGCTGAATAATGATTTCCATCACCTGCCAAATCTTGTATTTCAACAATTGCATCTGGCATTGCCTCTTTTATAAAATTCTCAATTTCTTTTAAATCCATTGCCATTATTTACTCATATAGTTTATTAGCCAACTTTTATTAGAAGTTGATAATTCGTCAATTGTAACTTTTGTCTTATCATTAATATATAGTTCATTTTCAGTAATTGTGCCAAGTTCATCGAAATGGACTGCATTTTTATGCAATATATCAGCTACTTTTTTAAAAACTTTTTTGTTTATTTCTATAATATATCTGCCTTGATCTTCAGCAAACAAGTATTCTGTTTCATTAATTAAATATTTAGGTTTTTTGATATTTATTCCCTTTTTTCCTTTAATACACATTTTTGCTACTGCAGTAATTATGCCACCTAACGAAACATCGTGTGCACTTTTTATTAAATAATTATCAATCAATTTCAGTAATGTTTCTCCATTATTTTTCTCATTAAATAAATTTACTTCAGGTGGAGGTCCATTTTTTTCATCTAAAATAGTCCTCGCAAACAAACTTTGATCAATATGTCCCTCTGTTTTTCCAATTACTAAAACTAAATTATCAACTTCTTTGAAGTCCATAGTTATCATATTCTTGTAATCTTTGATTAACCCAACTCCACCAATTGCAGGTGTAGGCTTTATACCTTGGTCTTTTGTTTGGTTATAAAAAGATACATTTCCAGAAACTACGGGAAACTTTAAATAATCACTTGCCTCACCAATTCCTTGAACACATTCAACAAACTCTCCCATGTTTGCATCATTTTCAGGACTACCAAAATTTAAACAATTAGTAATAGCAATTGGTTTAGCACCAACAGATATTAGATTTCTGAAACTTTCACAAACCACTTGTTTTCCACCCGTTTGAGGATGGGCCCAGCAATAAACTGCAGATGAATCAACAGAAGCAGCTACAGCTTTATCCGTTCCATGAACTCTCACAACACCAGCATCCCCACCAGGTTTTTGTATTGTATCTCCCATGACTGTATGATCATACTGTTGCCAAATCCATTCTTTGCTACATATATTTGGATTGGCTAAAATTTTCTTTAACACATCAATAATTTTTAAATGTTTAATGTCTTCTTTCTTGATTTTATTCTTTTTAGGAAGTTTTGTTTTTTTCCATTTACGATCATACATTGGAGAGTTTTCAACTAAAGTATTAACTGGAATATCTGCAACTTTTTCTTCATCAAAATAAAGTTCTATTTTTTTTGACTTAGTAGTTTTCCCAATTACTGCAAAATCTAAGTTCCATTTATCAAATATTTTTTTTGCTTGTTCTTCTTTGCCATTTTCTAAAACAATCAACATTCTTTCTTGACTCTCTGAGAGCATAATCTCATAAGGTGTCATTTTAGTTTCTCTGCATGGTACTTTGTTTAAATTGATTTCAATTCCAAGGTTCCCTTTAGATGCCATTTCAATACTTGAGGATGTTAAACCAGCTGCACCCATATCTTGAATGGCTATAATGGAGTCTCCAGCCATTAGCTCTAAACAAGCTTCTAGTAAAAGTTTTTCAGTAAACGGATCTCCAACTTGAACTGTTGGTTTCTTTTCCTCAATTTTTTCATCAAAGCTAGCTGAAGCCATACTTGCACCATGTATTCCATCTCTCCCAGTTTTAGATCCAACATAAATAACAGGCTTATTTAATCCAGCTGCTTTAGAGTAAAAAATCTTATCTTTTTTAACCAATCCTAATGTCATAGCGTTAACCAAAATATTTCCATTATACGAGCTATCAAAACTTGTTTGGCCAGCAATTGTAGGAACACCCATACAATTTCCATAACCACCTATTCCATGAACAACACCTCTTAATAAATTTTTCGTTTTTTTATGTTGCGGCGATCCAAAATGTATAGAGTTTAAGTTAGCTATTGGTCTTGCGCCCATTGTAAATACATCTCTCATTATTCCTCCAACACCGGTAGCAGCACCTTGGTACGGTTCAATAAATGAAGGGTGATTGTGACTTTCTATTTTAAAAACTATCGCATCATTATCTTCAATATCTATAACCCCGGCATTTTCTCCAGGTCCTTGAATAACTTTCTTTCCTTTAGTGGGCAGTTTTTTTAAATGTAATCTTGATGATTTATACGAACAATGCTCATTCCACATTGCAGAAAAAATCCCTAGTTCTGTAATATTGGGAGTTCTTTTTAATAATTCACAAATTTTGGCGTATTCATCCTTTTTTAAACCGTGATCAATTGCTACCTGTTCGTTTACAATCATTTTAAGTTGTTTATTAGGTTTTTAAAAAATAATGATCCATCCTCACCAGATAAGGATTTATCAATCATTCTTTCTGGGTGGGGCATCATTCCTAGAACATTTTTTTCTTTATTAAATATACCAGCGATATTTTTTATGGATCCATTAGGATTGAATTGGTCTTCTATTTTTCCATTTTGATCACAATAGTTAATAGCTATTTGATTATTATCTTCAATTTCTTTTAATTGATCATTTGTACAAAAATAATTTCCCTCATTATGAGCTATATGTAATTCTAAAACCTCGTTATTAACATTTTTAAAATATTTATTTTGTTTGTCGTTAATTTTTACAAAAACATTTTTACATATAAATTCTAAATATTTATTTCTAAGTAAAACACCAGGCACCAAACCAGTTTCAACCAATATTTGAAATCCATTACAGATACCCATAACCATACCTCCTGTATTTGCAAAATTAATTACAGACTGCATTATTTTTGATTTAGATGCCATACTTCCACATCTTAAGTAGTCGCCATATGAAAAACCACCTGGCAATACAACCAAATCACTTTTTGGTAATTCAGCATCAGCATGCCAAACCATTTTGTTTTTAAAACCAAACTTTTTCAAAGCGACATCCATGTCTCTATCGCAATTTGAACCAGGAAAAGTAATAACTGATGATTTCATTAATTACTTTGGATCAATAATTTTATAATTTTCAATTACAAGATTTGCCAAAAGTTTTTTACACATTTCTTCAACTTTTGCTTTTGCTTTGTCGTTATCAGTTTCTTTAGTGTTAATTTCAAAATATTTACCTTGTCTAACTTCATTAACATCATCAAAACCCATACCATCTAATGTTTGATGAATAACTTTTCCTTGTGGATCAAGCACATCTTTTTTTAAGGTTATGATTACTGAAATTTTCATTTTTTCTTTCTTTTTACTGAAGATAATTTAGTTATATTTACTGCTGAAACATTAGATTGTTCGTGAAGTATACCTAATCTTTTAGCAACTTCAGTATATGCTGGAATTAAATCACCCAGATCTTTCCTAAATCGATCTTTATCTAATTTTTTTTCTGTAATACTGTCCCATAATCTGCACGTATCAGGACTAATTTCATCTGCTAAAATAACTTCGTTTTCTCCATCAATTTTAATTCTTCCAAATTCTAATTTAAAATCGATAAGTTTAATTCCTACACCCCTAAACATCCCAATCATAAAATCATTAATTCTTAAAATCATTTTTTTAACTTTATCTATTTCAGTTTTTGATGCCCAATCAAATGCTAGAATATGCTCCTCTGATATTAACGGATCTCCAAGTTTGTCATCTTTTAAACAGTATTCAATTAGAGGCTCTTTCAAAACAGTACCATCCTCAATACCTAATCTTTTAGTAATTGAACCTGTTGCAACATTTCTTACTATGAATTCGATCGGAATTATTTCTACAAGCTTTATAATTTGCTCACGCATATTTAATCTTTTAATCAAATGATTTTTAATTCCTATTTGAGAGAGGTTAGAGAGTATATGTTCTGATATTCTATTATTTAGAACACCTTTACCTTCAATGGTAGTTTTTTTTTGATTATTGAATGCAGTTGCATCATCTTTAAAATATTGAATAACTAAATTTTTATCACTTGTTGCATAAATGATTTTTGCTTTGCCTTCGTATAATTTTTTACCTTTTTTCATTATTTAAAAACTCTTCTAAAGATAAAGTTTACATTTTTAAAGTGTTTAGAATAATTAAACATAGATTTTAGTTTTTTTGGCGAAATTTTGCTCATTATAAATTTATCAGAAGAAATGACGTCAATTAAGTTTAAATTTTCTGCAAAACATTTCTTTGCATAAGACTGTACCATCTTGTATGATTTTTCTCTGCTTAATCCTGTTTTAGTTAACTCTAACATAACTTCTTGAGAAAAAATTAAGCCTTTTGTTAAATTTAGGTTTTCAAGCATTTTTTTAGGATAAACAATCATGTTATCTAAAATATTTGTAAGCCTTACCAATGCAAAGTCAGTTGTTATATTGGCATCTGGACCAATATTTCTTTCAACACTTGAGTGAGAGATATCTCTTTCATGCCAAAGAGCTATATTTTCAAGAGCAGGTATGACAGCGCTTCTAACCATTCTGGCTAAACCAGTAAGATTTTCACTTAAAATAGGATTTTTTTTATGAGGCATTGCTGAAGAGCCTTTTTGATTTTTAGAAAAATATTCTTGTAATTCATAAACTTCGGTCCTTTGAAGATGTCTTATTTCAACAGCTACTCTTTCTATGGATCCAGCAATAATTCCCAAAACAGAGAAATAAAATGCATGTCTATCTCTTGGAATTACTTGTGTGGAAATTGGCTCAACTTTTAGACCTAATTTCTTAGCGACGTGTTTTTCAACATTTGGATTAATGTTAGCAAACGTACCAACAGCACCTGAAATTGCGCATGTAGAAACTTCATCAATAGCATCTTTTAGTCTTTTTCTATTTCTTTTAAATTCCTCATAAAAAGAAGCCAATTTTAAACCAAACGTAATTGGTTCTGCATGGATACCGTGGCTTCTTCCCATACAAGGAGTAAATTTATATTTTTTTGCCTGCTTTTTTAAAACTTTTAAAATCTGATCAATATCTTTTAATATAATTTTACCTGATTGGACTAATTGAATATTAAAACTAGTATCTAAAACATCCGATGAAGTCATTCCTTGATGTAGGTAGCGTGCTTTAATTCCAGCTTTTTCAGTTACAGAGGTAAGAAAAGCTATTACGTCATGTTTTACCTCAGATTCTATTTTGTGAATTCTACTTACATTAATTCTAGCTTTTTTTCTTACAACTCGAGCAACACCCCTTGGAATTTGACCAAGTTTTTCCATTGCTTCTGCTGCTGCAACCTCAACATTTAACCAGATTTTATATTTATTTTCTTCTGACCAAATATAAGTTAATTCATTTCGCGAGTATCTTTTAATCATTAATTATAAATATGGAGGCTTTGAATAACCTTTAACAGATTCTGTAAAGATTTCATAACCATTTTCAGTAATTCCCAACGTATGTTCAAATTGTGCAGATAAAGATTTATCTTTTGTTACAGCTGTCCAACCATCATTTAACATTTTAACATCATATTTACCTGCATTTATCATTGGTTCAATCGTAAATGTCATACCAGGTCTTAATTCCATGCCTGTATTTTTTTTACCATAGTGTAAAATATTTGGTGACTCATGAAATGTTGTACTTATTCCGTGACCACAAAAATCTCTAACAACTGAAAAACCTTTATTTTCTACAAATGATTGAATTTCATAACCTATATCTCCTAATTTAATCCCAGGTTTTAAAATTTTAATAGCTCTCATCATAGACTCGTAAGTAGCATCTATAAGATTATTTAACTTAACCGGAGTTTTTCCAACACAAAACATTCTACTTGTATCCCCGTAGTGCTCATCTACAATTGCAGTTACATCCACATTAATTGCATCACCTTCTTGTAAAATTCTATCAGATGGTATCCCATGACACACAACATGATTTAAAGATGTACATAAAGATTTTGTAAACCCCCTGTAATATAGCGGAGCAGAATATCCACCATTATCTCTAATAAACTCATATCCTAACTTGTCGATATAATCTGTAGAAACACCTTCTTTGATATTTTCAGTTAACATATCTAGAGTTTTTGCAGCCAGTTTTCCAGCGACTCTCATTTTTTCAAATTTTTCTTTATACTCAGTCATCTATAATTTTTAATTTTTTATCTATAAAAATTTTCTTAGAACTTATATCACATCTATAAGCCAAAAAATTAACGCCAGCTTTTTTAGCTTTTAGGTAAGCGTTGTAATATTCTACGTCTATATCTTTAGCTATTTTAAAATATTTCATATTTTGAATTTGAACTAAAAATATTAAATATGTTTTATAACCTTTATTTATGGCATCAATAAGGGTTAATAAATGCTTAATTCCTCTAGTTGTTGGCGCATCTGGAAATTCAGCAGTATCTTTATTTCTAAATAATGTAACATTTTTAACCTCAACAAAGATTTTTTGATCCTTTTTTTTTAATAAAAAATCAAATCTAGTTTCCTTATTAAAAAAAACCTCTGCTTTTATAGAGCCATTATTTTTAAGTTCATTTATAAGATTGTTGTTAAGACCATGCTCAACTATTCTATTTGCCATGTGAGTGTTCACCCCAACTAAATTCTTTCTAGATTTTATAATCTCAAGTCCATACTTAAGCTTTCGTTTTGGATCATTATTAGGAAGTAAATAAACTTCATTGCCTTCATCTAATAAACCTTTCATAGATCCTGTGTTAGGACAGTGAGCTGTGACAATTTCTTTACCTAGATTAACGTCAGTAAAAAACCTTTTATAACGTTTGATTAGTTTGCCTTTTATTAAAGACTTGGTAAATTCCATTACTAAATTATATATTTCATATGGATAAAAAAGCAAAAGTTAATGCATCGATTTTAATTATTGGTAATGAAATTTTATCTGGCCGAACCCAAGATACAAATACCTCAACTTTAGCTATTTGGCTTAATTCAATTGGTGTTAATGTTGCAGAAGTGAGAGTAATTCCTGATGTTGAGGGGACTATTGTTGAAACTTTAAATTTACTTAGATCAACATACGATTATGTTTTTACAACTGGTGGTATTGGGCCTACTCATGACGATATTACTGCTCAATCTGTTTCAAAAGCATTTGGAATAAAATATGAAGTCCACAAAGAAGCTTTTAAAATTTTAGAAAAATATTATCAACCAGGTGAATTTAATGAAGGCAGACAAAAAATGGCATGGATGCCAGAGAATGCAAAATTAATTATAAATCCGACAAGCGGTGCACCAGGATTTAATGTTGAAAACGTTTTTTCTTTGCCAGGTGTTCCATCTATCTTAAAATCAATGTTAGGTGGCTTAACTAATAGTATAGTAGGGGGTGTACCTATTAAAAGTCTTACCATAAGTTTAAAAACTGTTGAAAGTGAAATAGCCAATTCTCTAACAAAAGTTCAAAATGATAATAAAGATGTTGAGATAGGAAGTTATCCATTTTTTCATGCAGGTAAATTAGGTGTCTCAATAGTAATAAGATCAGAAGATCAAAATAAAATAGATAATTGTAATTCCCAAATTTTAAAATTTGTTAATGAAAAAAAAATTGAGGTAGTGGATAGATAATGCTGTATTTTGCTTATGGTAGTAATCTTCATCATTTTCAAATGAAGCGTAGATGTAAAGACAGTATTTTTTTAAAAAAAATAAATTTAAAAGATTTCAGATTAACATTTAGAAGCAAGTATAGAGCTGCAGATATAGAGCCTAAAAAAAATTCTATTGTCCCAGGTGGTTTATTTGAAATTTCCAAAAGTGATGAAAAAAAATTAGATGTATACGAAGATTTTCCTGTACTTTATAAAAAATATTATTTCTATCATTATGGAAAAAAAGTAATGACTTATACAATGGTTAAAAAAAGTCCTTTCAGATTTCCCACTGAAAGGTACTTAAATATTGTTAAAAGGGGCTATCTTGATTGTAATCTAAATACTAAATTTCTTAACAAAGCGTTATCATCTAAATTTTAATAAATATTTTTTAAAAAATTTTAAATAATAATTAAAGTAATATTTCAAAAATATTAATAAGATTGAAATTAGAATACTGATGAATACATAATCTATAGTCGACTTAATTCCAATAAGCATTTGAGCGTATATATTGAAATTTAAATCTGCGCTGTAGTAGTAAGGAAAAAATATTAACAAATAAACATATTTGAAAATAAAAATATATAATACTAGTCTAAAAAAGGTAATTTTGTAATTGTTCATAATATAAGGAATAACTCCTATTAAAAAAATTTCTCGATAAAAATTATTTCCAAAAAGTAAATAAATTGAAATTGATAGTGAAGAGGACAATATAAACATATATGTATCCAGATTAAAATTAATCTTAACTTTTATTAGAGATTTTTTTAAATAATAAATATAAATAAAAAATGCTGTCATTATATTTATTAAAATCAAAATTATTTTGACAATGTATTGATTTTCAAAATTTGTTAGATGTATTAAAATTTTTGTCAATGTATTTAGAGAAAAAGAATACCTTAAACTCTGAGACACATAATCTAACGTACCAATCACATTGTTAAGATTTTCTCTAAAAATAAAAATAAAACTTAAAAATAAAATAATAAACAAAATAAAGTTTACAATATTTTTAATAGATATTTTTTCCGTTATCAAAAAAAGTAAACTTAAAATTGCCGGATAAAACTTTGTTAGAGATAAGATAAATAT
>NZ_JBNGZF010000002.1:0-312343 GCF_052049835.1 Candidatus Pelagibacter sp.
ATATATAGTAATATTAATTTTTTTTACTTTATTTAAGATTTTAGGTTTAAAAATTTCATTAATTTTTTCCTCCTTAATATTTAAATTTTTTGGACCAATCTTCAGAAAAAATAAAATAAGTGAAAAAAATTTGAGCTATGCTTTTAAAAATATTGATTATAATGAAAAACAAAAAATATTAAAAAAAATGTGGGGTAATTATGGAAAAATTTTTGCAGAATATATGTTTATTAAAAATTTTAGAAATGACCCAAAAATTTCAAAAAAAATAACTATTAAAAATAAAGAAATACTTAAAAAAATTAAAAAAGATCCAAAACCTGTAATTTTTATTTCTGGTCACTTTAATAATTTCGAATTTATGGCAATGGAAATTGAAAAATTTGGAATTGATCTATCTGCAATTTATCGACCATTAAATAATATTTTTCTTAATCCAATAATGGAGCGAATACGAAAAAAATATATTTGTAAAAATCAAATTCAAAAAGGCATAAATGGTATGAGGAATTTATTAAAAAATTTTAAAAATGGTACTTCAATTGCTCTTATGATTGATCAAAGAGTTTCTGAAGGAATAAAAAGTGATTTCTTTGGTAAAAAGGCTTTTACAACAACAATACCTGCTCAATTTGTAAAAAAATTTAAAACTAAAGTTATACCTGTTTATATTGAGAGGCAAAAAAATGACGAATTTATTATTAAATTTCAGGAACCAATAATTTTTGATGAAAATCAAAATATTGAACAAATAACAACAAGTTTAAATAAAATTATTGAACAAATGATTTTAATTAATCCAGAACAATGGATTTGGACTCACAACAGATGGAAATAAACTATTTTTTTTCCTCTCTTTTTTTTGCCACCTCAACATAAGAAAAATAAGGTTCTTGCAACTCTACACTCCAATAATTAAGCCTTTCTAATGGAATTTTTTTTCTGCTAATGCAGCAAATCACATGATCTCCACTCTCAATAACTTCAAAATTATTTGGTAAGTATTTTATTTTTGCTAATTTTTTATACATTATTAGTTTATACATTATTACATGAATGTTTTAATAATTGGAAGTGGCGGAAGAGAGCATGCTATATGTGTCTCATGCAAAAATTCAGAATTTGTAAGTAAAATTTACTGTATACCTGGAAATGCAGGTACAGAATCTATAGCAAAAAATATTTCTATAGATATTAATAATTTTAAAGAAATCTCACATTTTGTTAAAAAAAATAAAATTGAAATTGTAATTGTGGGCCCAGAAAAACCACTTGTAGATGGTATAGTAGATTTCTTAGAAGAAAATAATATAAAAACTTTTGGACCTAATAAATTAGCCTCTAAACTTGAGGGATCAAAAATCTTTACTAAGAAATTATGTGAAAAATATAATATTCCAACAGCAAAATTTGGAATTTTTAAAAATTCTATTGATGCAAGTAATTTTATAAAAAAATGTAATTTACCAATTGTGGTTAAAGCAGATGGACTAGCATCTGGTAAAGGAGTTTATATTTGTAATAAACGTGATGAGGCATTAATTGCAATTAAAGAAATTTTTAACGGAAGATTTGGTTTAACAAACGAAATATTAATTGAGGAATTTCTTGATGGAGAGGAAATGAGTTTTTTTGTAATTTCTGATGGAGAGAATTATATTCCTTTTGGTACAGCACAAGATCATAAAAGAGTTTTCGAAGGTGACAAAGGTAAAAACACTGGGGGTATGGGTGCATACTCTCCTTCTAGATTAGAAAATGATAATCTAAATAAAAAAATTATAAATAAAATTATAAACCCAACACTACAAGGACTCAGAGACTTAAATACTAATTTCAAAGGATTTCTTTATGCAGGTCTTATGATAATAAATAGCGAACCATTTTTGATAGAATATAACGTAAGAATGGGCGATCCTGAATGTCAAACAATTTTACCAAAACTTAAGAGTGATTTTATAAAATTAATAAGCGCTTGCGTGGAAAAAAATTTAAAATCAATAAATTTAGAATGGCATAATGATAAAAGTTTATGCATTGTGCTTTGCTCAAAAGGTTATCCTGAAAGTTATGAAAATAATATTGAAATCCAAAATTTGGATAACATTAAACTCAATCAAAATGAATTTATTTTTCACGCAGGTACCAAAAAAGATAATGATAAAATTTTTTCAAATGGTGGACGGGTGTTAAATTTTGTTGTTAGGTCAGATAGCTTTTCAAATAATAGAAAAAAAGCAATAAATCTTATTAATCAAATTAGATGGAAAAACGGATTTTTCAGAAAAGATATCGGATATAAAGTAATTGATTCATGAGAATAATTAGAGGAAAAAATAAAGGTAAGAAAATTTACTTACCAGTTGACAAAAATACAAGGCCTCTAAGAGACCTTGTTAAAGAATCTATTTTTAACCTCATAGAACACTCAAATCAATTTGATATATCTATTACAAATTCGATTGTGCTAGATTTGTTTTCAGGTACAGGTTCTTTTGGACTAGAATGTCATTCTAGAGGTGCAAAATTCATTACATTTGTTGAAAATTATATCCGTGTACTAGGTATATTGAAGAAAAATATAACTAATATGAATGCACTGACATGTTCTGAAATAATTGAAAAAAATTGTTTTGAATTGATGAATGAGAAAAAGAAATTTTCAAAAACTTTTGATATTATATTTTTGGATCCACCTTATAAATATAGAAATATTAACATTTTAATTAATCAAATATTTGAACAAAAAATTCTAAATAAAAATGGTATTATTTTAATTCATAGGCATAAAAAAGATGACATAGATATTACATCTAAACTAAAAATTTTAGATACCAGAAAATATGGAATATCAAAAATAATTATTGGAAATTAATTTTTTTTTAGTTTCTTTTTTGATTAGTTCTACTGAAGGTTGGTCATATGGATTTATTTTCAATACTTTGCCTAACAAGATTGTTTCAAGAATAAAATAAGTAAACAGTATACCAAGTGAACTTTCATCTCTCTTTTCAACTACAAAACTCCTGAAAGGGATTTTTTTTTTCGAGAATACACTTTGAGTTGCGAGAAATTGATTATACAAAACATTTTGTAAATTTTTATGTTTTAAATAATCACGTGATTTTAATATTCCTTCATTTTTAATTTTTTCTGAAAGTATTTCTTTAGTAAAAAAAAAAGTATAAAAATTATTTTTTGTTCCATCCAAATAAAGTTGCATTAAACTGTGATTATCTTGAGGCATTTTTGATATTATGGGCAGTATCCCTCTACCTTTTTTTCCTAAGCTTTCAGCAACTAATTGCTGATACCAATAAAATAAATCAGATGATTTTTCATCATAATTTAAAATAATTGAATTTAATTTATTTCTTTTAATCAAACTTATTGTGCTTGAAACACTATTAATTATTGAATTCAAAAAGAATTTATTTTTTATTAATTCATTAAATTTTCTAAACTTTTCTACTTTTAAGCCCATCAAAATTGCAGGAAGCATTCCAACTTCTGATAAAACTGAATACCTGCCACCAATAAAATTATTATGATCAATTATATCTGATTTTAACTTGATAGCCAAAGATCTAAGATAATTTTCGTTATTTTCAGTTATAAAAATATTTTTTACTTTTTTATTGATAATTACATTTGAATTTACAATTGTTTCTAAAGTGTTGCCTGATTTTGATATAATTAAATTTAAATTATTTTTTTTTTTTATTTCTTTAATTTTATTATTTTCAAAGTTATCCAGGAAAAAAAAGTTTTTTTTAATTCTATTTTTTAAAAAACTATAAATAGATTTTGAGCCCATTATAGAACCTCCCATGCCAACAAGAGTAATATTGGAAAAATTTTTATATTTTTGAATTTTTTTTATATCCCACGAATCTTTATAATTATTTTTCAAAGACTTTATAATATGATTGTCTTCTCTAATTAATTTATTTAGTAAACTTTTTATTTTTTTTGAAGGTTTTTTTTTATCAAAATTTTTGATTTTAATATTTTCAATTTGAGTCATTTTTTTTGATATTTTTTAATATCAATTCCTCTGTTGATTTTGTTAATGTTTTTTCCTCTACATTGTTGTCTTTAGAGCTATTAGTTAAAATTTTTCCCTCAAAAGTTTCATTATTATTTAAATCGGTTGTTTCGGTATTTCCCGGTTCTGGAAGATCGTTAAAATTTGGTGGTAAAACTAAGGGATTTTTCTTTTCTACTAAAAATTCATCCCCAGTATTACCTTTTTTCAGTTTAAAACCTTCGGATACTGAGGCACAACTTTGTAAAAAATTAAATATCAAGATAATTAAAATAAGTTTTTTCATCAATTTTTTTTATTTTTTATAAATAATTCAATATATATTAATAGCACTACTCCTAAAGTAATAAATATATCAGCAACATTAAATATAAACCAATGAAAATTCTGATAGTGAATATCTATAAAGTCAGGAACTGCTGAATAAAAAAATCTATCAAATACGTTACCACAAGCACCGCCTAATATTATTAAAAAACTATATTTTTCAAAGCCTCTTGTTTTTGTGATAAAATACAGCAACGTAAGTATTACTAAAATTATAAATCCCGTGATTAAATTATAAAAAAAATTATCATCAAATGCAAATAATCCAAATGCAACTCCTTCATTCCATATAAGACTAATGTTTAAAAATTTTGAAGAATAAATTTCAGACCCTAAAAATTTCTTATCTAGATAAATAACATAAATTTTAGAAACCCTATCAATTACAAATATTAAAAAAACTAACAACAAGTTAATTATTAAGCTTTTTCTTAAAATTTTTTCAATCATTAAGGGTGTCTAGGACAAGGGCCTTCATTTATTTTCCAGCAAACTGGACACTTGGTTCCCTTTGCTTTGCTAGTGATTGCAGTTGTCTCAACATCTTCCTTGTAACTAACTTCAGCTTTTGAAGTAATGCACAGTTCTGAAAAATCAATATTACTAGTTAACTTTTGTAATTTTTGATTTAAATTTATTTTTAAATCTGCCTCTAAACTTGATCCTATTTCCTTACTAGCTCTTTTTTCTTCAATACTTATGTTGCAAACATTTCTAATTTTAATTAATTCACTCCATTTTTCGCTAAGTTTTTGATTTTTAAATTTTTCAGGAAATTCAAGAAATTTCTCAAGGTGAATGCTTTTTTGATCTTTAAATAATAACTTAAAAATTTCTTCAGTTGTAAAAGACAGAATAGGAGCAAACCATTTTAATAGAGAGTTTAAGATTATATTAAGAAGTAAAATAGTTGATTTTCTTTTTTTTGAATCTTTAGGATCACAATAAAGATTATCTTTTCTAATATCGAAATAAAAAGCAGATAAATCAACTGTACAAAAATTTAGAAGTTCTTTATATAAATTATGAAAATCATAATTCTTAAAATATTTTTTAAACTTATCATTTAAAACAAATATTTTATGAAGCATAAATTGTTCAAGTTCGGGTAATTGGGATATATCTATGTTATCTAAATCTATATTTTCAAAATTATCATTTATATTTCCCAGTAAATATCTAAATGTATTTCTTATTTTTCTATAAGAATCTGCATGCTGATCCAAAATAGAATAATCTATTCTTAAATCTTCTGCATAATTTGATGATGCTACCCATATCCTTAAAATATCGGCTCCATATTTTTTTAGAATATCCTCAGGAGCAATTACGTTTCCTAAAGATTTAGACATTTTTAAACCTTTACCGTCTACAACAAATCCATGGGATAAAATAGATTCAAATGGTGCTCTTCCTCTAGTTCCGCAAGACTCTAGTAATGACGAATGAAACCAACCTCTGTGTTGATCTGACCCTTCTAAATACATTGATGCTGGCCATTTTAAATCGTCTCTTTTTTCTAAAACAAATGAATGAGTTGAACCACTATCAAACCATACCTCAACAATATCACTTAATTTTTCATAATCTTCAGCTTTATATTTCTTTCCCAAAAATCTTTGAGGTTCATCAGAAAACCAACAATCAGATCCTTCTTTTTCATAAATTGATGCAATGTTTTCAATAACTTGATCATCAACTAAAATTTCTTTAGTTTTTTTATTAACAAAAATTGGAAGAGGCACACCCCAAACTCTTTGTCTTGAAACGCACCAATCAGGTCTTGTTTCAATCATAGATTTTAATCTTTCTTTACCTTTGCTTGGGTAAAAAGTTGTTTCATCAATAGCCTTTAATGCTTTATCTCTTAATTTATGGCTTTCCATTGAAATAAACCACTGTGGTGTTGCCCTATGAACAAGTGGAGCTTTAGACCTCCATGAGTGTGGATATGAGTGAACTAGCTCACCATTAAATAATAAATTTTTTTGTTCTCTAAGTCTTTCGATTACAATAGGATTTGCTTTAAAAATATGAATTCCTTCAAATAATTTTACATTGTTTGTATATTTTCCATCTCCATCAACTGTTTCAATAGCTTTAATACCGTTATTCAAACAAAGATTAAAATCATCAGGTCCATGACTTGGTGCACAGTGAACTATTCCAGTTCCTTGCTCGGTAGTTACAAATCTAGCCTCAAGCATTGGGATATCATGATCGTAACCAAGATTTAAAAATGGGTGACTACAAATAGTATTATTAAATTCTTTTCCCTTAAATTTGTGGATTTTTTTATAATTTTTTAACTCACACTCTTTCACAACTGATTCCAGCAGAGCATCTGCAATAACAATTTTTCTGTTTTTAAAATCACCTTCGTCATTTATTTCCAATATTATATAATCAAGAGACTCGTTATATGCTAAAGCTTTATTGGCTGGTATTGTCCATGGAGTTGTTGTCCAAATAATTATTTCACTTCCAACTAAATCTTTTAAATTAGATGATTTAACTTTAAATGAAGTATAAATAGTATCTGATTTATGATCTTGATATTCGACCTCAGCATCTGCAAGTGCGGTCTTCTCAACTGTTGACCACAGAACTGGCTTAAAACCTCTATACAAACTTCCTTCTTGAAGAAATTTTCCAAGCTCTCTAACTATTTGAGCCTCTGCACTAAAGCTCATTGTCGAGTAATAATTTTCCCAATCTCCTACAACACCTAATCTTTTAAATTGACTTTTGTGAACTTCAATCCACTTCTCAGCAAATGTTCTACATTCTTTTCTAAACTCAACGATTGGAACTTCGTTTTTGTTTTTTTTATTTTTTTTATATTGTTCCTCAATTTTCCATTCAATTGGCAAGCCATGACAATCCCAGCCTGGAACATAAATAGAGTCTTTTCCATCCATTTGATGAAATTTTACAATTATATCTTTAAGAATTTTATTTAGAGCTGTTCCCATGTGAATATTTCCATTTGCATAAGGAGGACCATCATGAAGGACAAATTTTTCTTTTCCTTTGCTTTGATTTCTTAATTCATCGTAAAGATTAATTTTTTTCCAATATTCAAGAATTTCTGGTTCTTTAGCAGGCAGGTTGGCTTTCATGGAAAAAGCTGTTTTTGGGAGATTTATTTGAGATTTGGTCATTTAGTCTTTTTTGCGATATATAAATCTTTTTTAATTTGAGCTCTTAATTGATTAACATTATTAAATTTTTTTTCTTTTCTTATAAACTTTAAAAACTCTACTGATAAAAGTTTATTATAAAGATTTCCAGAAAAATTAAATAAATGAACTTCTAATAATATTTTTTTTTGGTTAAATGTTGGTCTAAATCCAAGATTAGCAATTCCTTTAAGATATTTGTCACTATTTTTTCTTAAAACCTTCACAGCATAAACTCCTGGTTTTGCCAAAACATAATCATGGATATCTATATTACAGGTCGGAAAACCAATTTTTTTTCCAACTTGTCTCCCCTTTTTAACCACTCCTTGTATAGTCCAGTTTCTTTTTAAAAGATTATTAGCTCTTTCCAAAAGACCCTTTTCTAAAAGATCTCTTATTAAAGATGATGACACAATCTTATTACCTTTTATTAATGGTTCTGGTTTAACAACTTTATAATTAAATAATTGTTCATATTTTTTTAATAAATTAACATTTCCCTCTCTTTTATTTCCAAATCTAAAATTATTGCTTACAAAAATAAATTTAGAAACCAGTTTTTTATTTAAAATTTGAGAAATAAAGTTTAGCGCTTTAGTTTTTGAAAATTTTTTATCAAATTTTTTTGTAATAACAAAATCTACTTTTAAATTACTTAGTAATCTAATTTTTTGATCAATATTAGAAAGCCGAAAGTTTTTTAATTTTTTATTAAAAAACATTTTTGGCATTGGATCAAAATTCACAACACCAATTTTTAAATTATATTTTTTCTTATATGACTGTGCTAATTGAAATAATTTTTGATGCCCCAAATGCAAACCATCAAAATTACCTATTAAAATAATTGAACCTCTATGGATTTTTTTAATATTAAAATTTGTATAATGTTTTACCATTTTAAGTCTGACTGAATATAATTAACTATTACTTCGTAATCTTTCGCAACATTTTGAATGCCATTATTTTTTATTTCATTTCTATGTATTCCGTTACTTACCAACAAAGAATCATAATTTAATAAATTTGCACCTCTGATATCAGTATTTAAATTATCACCAATTGCTAATATTTTTTTATTTTTATTATCAATTGACTGATTATAAACCTCTGGATGTGGTTTTCCAAAATATACTACTTCTCCACCCATTTTTTCAAAAACCATTGCAACTGAACCTGCGCACAACTCTCTAACTTCACCACGATCAACGATTAAATCTGGATTTGTGCAAATCATTTTTTTGGTGATATGTTTTTCAAGTAAAACTTTATAAAATTCTAAATCCTTATCATGATCATCAAATAATCCAGTACACAATAAATATTCACTATCGCTAATATCTTCACACTTATTTTTCTCAAATAAATAAAATAGATCAAAATCTCTAGGAGGACCTATGTGATAAAACTTTTTCGATAAGTATGATTTTTTCAAATAATTCAATGCTGCCTCTCCTGAGGTAAATACGTGATCTCTGAGCACTTTATTCATGCCCATCTTTTCTAAAAAATTTTGAACAGTTTTATTTGGTCTTGGGGCGTTTGTTAAAAGTACCAACATTTTCTTTTTTTTTAAAAGTTCATTCAAAACAGCTATTGCTTTTTCATGAAGATTTACCCCATTATGAACAACACCCCATAAGTCTATATAAAAAAGATCATAATTATCAGCAATTGATTGTAAGCCATTTAAATCTAAATTTTTGGTCATATTTTAAGGTATAAACCATAAAATCCCGAATTTACTAGCATTATTAATATCCTAAAGATTTTCTGATCTTGAAATAGACGGTGAAATATCTATATGAGGCTCATATTTATAAAGATTTATTAAGGAGAATTTATGAAGTTTAAACCGTTACATGATAGAGTTTTAATTGAAGTATTAGATGGTAGTGAAAAAACTGCTGGAGGAATAATCATCCCAGACACAGCTCAAGAAAAACCTCAAGAAGGCAAAGTTGTTGCTGTAGGTGGTGGTGCAAAAACTGAAGATGGAAAAATAATTCCAATGGATGTTAAGGTTGGTGATAAAGTTTTATTTGGCAAATGGTCAGGAACTGAAGTCAAAATTAATGGCAAAGAATACAGCATAATGAAAGAGTCTGACATTATGGGTATTTCAGGTAAGTAATTTAATTTAAAGGAGAAAAATAATGGCAAAAATTGTTAAATTTGATGCTGAAGCAAGAGCAGCAATGATTAGAGGTGTAAATATCTTGGCTGACACTGTTAAAGTAACTTTAGGACCAAAAGGAAGAAATGTAGTAATGGATAAATCTTATGGTGCACCTAGAATTACTAAAGATGGCGTTTCTGTAGCTAAAGAAATAGACCTTGAAGATAAATTTGAAAATATGGGGGCACAAATGGTTAAAGAAGTTGCTAGCAAAACTAACGATGAAGCTGGCGATGGAACTACGACTGCAACTATACTTGCGCAAGCAATTGTCAAAGAAGGTGTTAAGTATGTAACAGCTGGCATGAATCCTATGGATGTAAAAAGAGGAATTGATGCTGCTGTAGAAACAGTAAAAGAAAGTCTTGTTGCATCTGCAAAAAAAGTAAAAGATAGCGATGAAATAGCTCAAGTTGGTACAATTTCTGCAAATGGCGATAAAGAAATTGGTACAATGATTGCAAAAGCAATGCAAAAAGTTGGAAACGAGGGAGTTATTACTGTTGAAGAAAATAAAGGTATTGAAACAGAATTAGATGTAGTTGAAGGTATGCAGTTTGATAGAGGATATCTATCACCTTACTTTATCACTAACAGTGATAAAATGACTACAGAGTTAGAAAATCCTTTTATTCTATTACATGAGAAAAAATTAACTAACTTGCAACCTATGGTCCCTCTTTTAGAAGCTGTTGTGCAAGCTGGTAGGCCATTGATGATTATTTCTGAAGATGTTGAGGGTGAAGCTTTAGCAACTTTAGTTGTGAACAAACTTAGAGGTGGATTAAAAGTTGTAGCAGTTAAAGCTCCAGGATTTGGAGATAGAAGAAAAGCTATGCTTGAAGATATCGCAATTTTAACAGGTGGTCAGGTTATATCTGAAGACTTAGGTATCAAACTTGAAAACGTTAAACTTGATGATCTTGGGTCTTGTAAAAAAATCAAAGTTGATAAGGACAATAGCACTATTGTAAATGGCAGTGGTAAAAAATCTGACATCGAGGCAAGATGCGCATCTATCAAACAACAAGTTGAAGAAACTACTTCTGATTATGACAGAGAAAAACTTCAAGAGAGACTAGCTAAGTTAGCTGGTGGAGTTGCAGTTATCAAAGTTGGTGGTGCAACCGAAGTTGAAGTTAAAGAAAGAAAAGACAGAGTTGAAGATGCTTTAAACGCTACTAGAGCTGCCGTTGAAGAAGGTATTGTAACTGGTGGTGGATGTGCTCTTCTTTATGCTGCTCAAGAGCTTGATAAGGTTAAAGCAAAAGGTGATGACCAAAAAGCTGGTGTGGATCTTGTAAGAAAAGCATTAGAAGCTCCGATTAGACAAATTACTAAAAACGCTGGAGTAGATGGTTCAGTGGTAGTTGGTAAATTATTAGAGCAGAAGAAAAAAACTAACGGTTACGATGCTCAAAACGAGGAGTATTGTGATATGTTTGCAACAGGTATCATAGACCCAGTTAAAGTTGTGAGAACTGCTCTACAAGATGCTGCTTCAATTGCTGGATTATTAGTAACTACAGAAGCAATGATTGCTGATAAACCAGAGGAAAAAGATGCTGCTGGTGGAATGCCTGGCGGAATGCCTGGTGGTATGGGCGGCATGGGAGGAATGGGTGGAATGGGTATGTAATCCCTCATTTTCTAAAACAAAATTTAAAAGGCCATCTCAAGATGGCCTTTTTTTTATGTGAAGTTTAATCATGTCAAAAAGATATAGTGGGAAATCATTTAAAGACTCTAGTGTTAAAAAAAAACCTAAATTGAGCTTTAAAGAAAAAAGAAAACTTAAAAAAGATAAGCAAAAAAAGACAAATTAATCCTGAATTTTGAAAATTATTCAAGCCAGTTATGAGTTTTTTTGAGTTTTAATATCCTTTTAAATATGTATAAGAGCCAGAATTTATGAGCAATAATATCAGAAACATCACAATCATTGCCCATGTTGATCATGGCAAAACTACTCTAATTGATAATTTAATGAAACAAAGTGGTTCATTTAGAGATAATGAAGTTGTTGATGAAAGATTAATGGACTCAGGCGAGCTTGAAAAAGAAAGAGGAATTACAATTTTAGCTAAACCTGCTTCAATTAATTGGAATAACTCAAGAATAAATATAATCGACACTCCAGGCCACAGAGATTTTGCAGCTGAAGTTGAAAGAGTTTTAAGTATGGCAGATGGGGCGTTGTTGTTAATTGATTCTGCAGAAGGTGTTATGCCTCAAACAAAATTTGTGTTATCAAAAGCACTTAAACAAGGATTAAAACCTATTGTTGTTATTAACAAATTAGATAAAGCTGATCAAAGAGCTAATGAAGTTTTAGATGAAACATTTGATTTATTTGTAAGCTTAGATGCAAATGAAGAACAATTAGATTTTCCTGTTTTATATGCAAGTGGAAGATCAGGTTGGGCAGACCATGAGGTTGACGGTCCGAGAGAAAATTTAAATCCTTTGTTAGATTTGATCGTTGATCATGTAAAACCAGCTGAACTTGATAAAACTAAACCTTTTGCAATGTTATCAACGCTACTTTATGCAGATAGTTTTTTAGGAAGAAGTTTAGTTGGAAGAATTACACAAGGTACCGCGAAAGCTAATCAATCTATAAAAGCAATCA
The DNA here is from genome assembly GCF_052049835.1 of Candidatus Pelagibacter sp. Classification (GTDB taxonomy): domain Bacteria; phylum Pseudomonadota; class Alphaproteobacteria; order Pelagibacterales; family Pelagibacteraceae; genus Pelagibacter. The sequence goes on from NZ_JBNGZF010000002.1 coordinate 12,372, forward strand.
ATTTAAATGGTGAAAAAGTTGATGAAGGAAAGTTAACAAAAATTTTTAGATATGAGGGAACAAAAAAAGTTCCTATAGATGTTGGTGAAGCTGGAGATATTGTTGTTGTTGCCGGGTTAGAAAAAGCAAATGTTGCTGATACAATATGTGACTTGGAAGTTACAGAGCCTATCCCTGCTACACCTATAGATCCTCCCACTATGTCAATTACAATTACTGTAAACACTTCTCCTTTAGCTGGAACTGAGGGTAAAAAATTAACTAGCACGCAAATTAGAGATAGATTAGTTCAAGAAGCTCAAAATAACGTTGGAATTACATTTTCTGAAAACGAGGGTAAAGACTCGTTTGTTGTTAGTGGTAGAGGTGAGTTAATGTTGGAAATTCTTTTAACTCAAATGCGAAGAGAAGGTTTTGAAATGACAGTAAGTCCTCCAAAAGTTTTATATAAAACTGATGAAAGTGGAAATAAACTTGAGCCGATTGAGGAAATTACTATGGACCTTGATGAAGAACATTCATCAAAAGTGATAGATTCTATGAACAGAAGAAAAGGTAAACTTATAGAATTAAAAGATACTGGAACTAATAAAAAAAGATTAATTTTTCATGCACCCACTAGAGGCTTAATGGGGTACACAAGTAGGTTTCTTACACTTACAAAAGGAAATGGAGTGATCAACAGAATATTCCATAGCTACGGTCCTTTTGAAGGAGAAATGGAAGGTAGAAGAAATGGAGCCTTAATCTCGATGGAACAAGGAAAAGCAGTTGCATTCGCGATATTTAACCTACAAGCAAGAGGAGAGATGTTTGTAACTCATAATGATGCTGTTTATCCTGGAATGATAGTTGGTCTTTCACCTAAACCAGGTGATATGATTATTAATGTAATGAAGGGTAAAAAATTAACCAATATGAGAACTCAAGGTACTGATGAAAATGTTGTGCTCACACCCGTCAGAACAATGTCTATTGCCGAACAATTAAGTATGCTAAATACTGATGAAGCTTTAGAGATAACTCCAGACTCTTGTAGATTGAGAAAAGCAATTCTAGATCCGCACGAAAGAAAAAAAAGCGAAAAAGCTATAGCTGCAGCTTAATCAAAAGTTTTATCAACTAAATAAAGTCCTAAAGCAACGCAAGGACCTATACCAAATGCAAACAATAAAGTCCCAATCCCTACTGTTCCTCCTAAATACCATCCAATACTAACAACTGAAATTTCTAATGTTGCTCTTACAACAGCTATTGGAAAATTAGTTAATTTTTGTAATCCTATCATTAGCCCATCTCTAGGACCGGCTCCTAAATTTGATACTAAATAAATACCCCCACCTATTCCAACCATGATAACAGAAATTACAGCTAATAATAATTGATGAATATAATTTGATGGCGTTGGAACATACTTGATACAAAGATCAATCATAATTGCAATTATCAGAGCATTAAATATTGTACCCATCCCTGGTTTTTGCCCGAGTGGTATCCATAAAATTAAAACAGCAATACTTATTAATAATGTGATAGTTCCTATGCTTAAATTTACATTTAAGGAAATACCTTGGGCTAAAACACTCCAAGGAGAGGCTCCTGTGAACGAAACAATTAACAACCCCTCACCTAATCCAAATAAAGACAAACCAAAGCATAAGAAAAAAAATGTAGAAAACTTTGGTTTAAAGTTAAATGGTTTTTCTGAGCTCCATTTTACTTTTGGAATTTTTTTTATTTTTAAAAACATAATTGTAATAAGCTATTTCTATTAATGAAAAATTCTAATATTATAACCAGCAAATGAAAAAGTTTTCAATTATTTTACTTATTGTATTTTTTTCATCAATTTCTTTTGCTCATATAGGTCATTATAACAAATTCAATAAAATAGAAATGGAGATCTTAAGAAATGATGAGGTAATTGGTTATAATAATTATTTTTTTGAAAGAGATGGTGAAAAAACGAGAGTAAAAAATCAATATAAGTTTGAGGTAAAATTACTATCTGCAACAATATTTAAAGTAGAAGGATATGGGGAAGAAATTTATTTAAAAGATAATTTAATTTCTTTTCAATCAAAGACACTTCAAAATAAAAAAGAAAAATTTGTAAACTTAAAACTGGATAAAAATAATAAAAAGTTTGATATTAAAGGATCTTCATATTCAGGTGAAGCTTCTGAAAAAAATATTATAGGAAATTGGTGGAGTCATAAAATTTTACAAGCAGAAAGCCAAATAAGTCCTATTTCTGGAAGTATAAAAGAACAAATAGTAACTTTTATTGGCAAAGAAAATATTTTAATTAATGGCAAACAATACGAAACAGATCATTTCAAACTTACATCTAAAGATATGTCTCTACCTGAGGATAAAAAATTAAATTTTGATATTTGGCTTGATAAAAAAACTTCAGTAATTGTCAAAGTTACATATAAAAGAATAGGGGATTGGGAATATCGCTTAAAAAATCTTGAATAAAAATTATTTATTTATTTTTTTAAAAAGATCATTTGCACTCATCCATCCAGCTTCAACCCTAGGTCCCACAAACCAGTCTCCACATACTCCTAAATTTAATTTAGTATTCCAATAACTTTTGACTTTAAAGGGCCTAGAATTTGAAGAATATTTCCAACCATGGTTTAATGAAGTTAATATTTTTGTTTTTTTAATTCCAGTAAGTTTAAAAAATCGATCAATCAAAATCTTTGAATTTTTTTCTTTATTTTCTCTATTTTTATTTATTTTTTTGTTTGCCCATAGGTTGGTACTTTGTAAAGTCCATAAATCATTATTACTTTTAAATCTTCTTTTACTATTTTCTTTAGCGGCCCATCCTAAAATTTTGTCGTCAAATAAATAACTTGATATATTTTTATTTGTTTTTTTAATTTCAATCATGACTGTAATATTTGCATCCATTTTAATTTTTTGTTTAATGAATGGATCATCTATAAATTTCTTTGATAATTTTTTTAATTGTGGGAATGGACAAGTTAATATTAATTTATCATAATATTTTATTTGGTTGTTCTTAAAATATAATTTCCATTTATTATTTATAAGTTTAATCTTCTCTAACTCACTTTGAAAGCTACATTTTATATTCTTTATCAAATGTTTGCTGATATCATTATTACCTTTGCAACCAATTATTTTAATATGATTTTTATTTTCTTTTTTTAATTTGTTTAGAAAAATATGTTTGCCACTCCATTTTTTTAGAATTTTTTTTTTACTTAAATTTGTAATAAATTTCTTAAATTGTGTTGATTTTGGAGAAATATATTGAGCCCCGTGGTCAAATCCTTTTGACTTGTTTAATCTTTTAAAGGAAGATCTGCCACCTGGACCTCGAGCTTTATCATAAATATGTACAGAATTTTTTTTGCTCAAAAGATTAGCTATTGTTGCTCCTGAAATTCCAGAGCCAATTACACAATAACTACTCATTTTCCTGCAACAGTCATACCTTCTATCATCATAGTTGGTGAATTGACTGAATATTCGAATTCTAAATCATTAGCTAAAGTTATATTTTTAAACATATCCTTAAAATTACCAGCAATTGTTATTTCATTAACTGGATATTTAAATTCTCCATCTTCAACCAAAAAACCAGTCGCCCCTACTGAATAATCTCCTGTTACAAGATTAGATCCGTGACCAATAGTTTCAGTAATATAAAGACTTTTTGAATTTTTTTTTAGAAGATCTTCGTAACTTAAACGTCCATTTTCAAAATATAAATTAGTAGTTCCGCCACTTCTTCCATTTGATTGTAAATTTATTTTTTTTCCATTGTAAGTGTCAACAAGGTAATTTTTAAGTATTCCATTTTCTATAAGTTGTAACATATTAGATTTTACGCCCTCTGAATCAAAATTTTGAGAACCCATTCCTTTAATTATATCTGGTTTATCAATTACATTTATCGAATTTGCAAAAACCTGGTGATCAATTTTATCCTTTAAAAATGAAGTGCCTCTTGCAATTGCAGATGCAGATATTGCACTTGCAAAAACACTTAACATTCCTTTTGAAATTCTTTTATCAAAAATTATGCTTATCTTCTTGCTTCCAATTTTGTTAGGACTCAATTTTCTAATAGTTTGCTCGGCAGCTTTATTTCCAAGGTCTGATGCTTGCTTAATATCAGATAAATGACGTTTGCTAGAAAATTCATAGTCTCTTTCCATGCTATTTTCATCTTTTGCAACTGTCACACAAGAAGTAGTAAAAGAAGAAGTTTTATAACCGTCACAAAAACCGTCACTATTAGCTAATATAAAATTTGATTTATTTTCAGTAAAACTAGATTCTGTATTTATAATTTGCTTATTTGATGAAGCAGCCTCCTCTAAATCTTTTAAATATTTTATTTTTTTATCGTTTTCGAATCTTGTCTTATCATACAAATTAAGGCTACCAATTTGTTTGGCTAATAAATTTTTATCAGGCAAAGAATTAAATTCATCCTCTGGTGTAATTTTTGTAGTTTCAAAGCACTTTTCAATTAAAGTTTTTATATTTTCATCTAGTAAATTTGATGATGAAATTGATGATCTTCTTTTACCTAAATAAGTTTCTATACTTAATGCCAATCCATCTGATCTATCTGAGGCTTCTAGGGATTTATTTCTAAAATTAACTGTTTCTGAAATTGAGTGACCAACTGTAACACTTGCATCAGTTGCTCCCATTTTTTTTGCCAAATCTAAACAATATGAAGCTTTAGATTTTAGAAATTCTTGATCCTTAACCATAATTAAAGTTTTGTTCCACCAACTGTCATTTTATCAATTAAAATTGAAGGTTGAGCGACTCCCACAGGAACTCCTTGTCCTGCCTTTCCACAAGTTCCTATGCCTGGGTCTAACATCATATCATTTCCTACCATCGATACTTCTTTAAGTATTGATGGTCCATCACCAATAAGTGTTGCGCCTTTAATTGGAGATCCAATTTTACCATTATTTATTTCGTAAGCCTCAGTACAATTAAATACAAATTTTCCAGATGTAATATCCACCTGGCCACCTCCAAAACTTACTGCAAAAATTCCTTTATCAACAGATTTGATCATTTCGTCTTGAGTTTGATTTCCACTTAACATCATTGTATTTCTCATTCTTGGTAACACAATATGTCTATAATTTTCTCTTCTTCCAGACCCAGTGGATCTTGTATTCATTAATCTTGCATTATGCCTGTCTTGCATAAAATTTTTAAGAATACCGTTTTCAATTAAAACTGTTCGCTCAGTTGGTGTTCCCTCATCATCAATTGTTAAACTACCTCTTCTATTATCTATCGTACCGTCATCAACAATTGTTACTCCCTCACTTGCAACTTTTTCACCCATAAGATTATGAAATGCTGATGTTTTTTTTCTATTAAAATCTCCTTCAAGACCATGACCGATTGCTTCATGAATTAATATAGCTGGCCAACCAGGTCCTAAAACTACTTTCATCTCACCAGCAGGTGCTGGTTTACTTTCTAAATTTACTGATGCTATCCTAAAAGCCTCTTCACAAACATTTTTCCAATTGTCATTTTTTAAATAGTCATCATAAGATTGTCTGCCACCAATTCCATATACACCTGTTTCTTTTCTTCCATTTTTTTCTAACATCACAGACACATTAAATCTAATTAATGGACGTACATCAGTAAGCGACTCTCCACCTGATCGAATAATCTCTATTGATTTTTGTTCACCAGCAAAACTAGCTGTCACTTGTTTTACTGATCCATCTTTTTTTCTTAAAAATTCGTTTACTTTATTTAAGACTTCTAATTTTGAATTTAACGTTTTTTGTTCAATTGGATTAATATCTTTATAAAATTTTTTATTAGATTTTGGAATTTCATGATTGTATGTGCCTTTAATTGATTTCAGAGTTGATTTAAGATTTTCTGAAGAATTTTTTAATGAGTCTTTTGATATTTCATTTGAATATGAATAAGCAACAACCTCGTCTGAGATAGCCCTAAAACCAAATCCCAAATCAGAGCTGTAGTTTGAGCTTTTTATTTTGTTATCATCTAGCAAAATTGACTCTGATTTAGACTCCTCTAGATAAAGTTCGCCATCATCACAATTTTTAAGTGTTTCAGATACTAATTTATCTGCATCTTGTCTTGTTAAATCTGATTTATTAAAGAAATTACTCATTCATCTTAAATAGTAGTTTGTTGATAATTTTCAACTGATCATTTTACGCATGTACAATTTCTTACTTAAAGTTAATTATTATTAAATGAAAGTATATTTTAATAATTCTTGTAAAATCTGTAGATCGGAAATTAACTTATATAAAAAAGAAAATATCAAAGATATTGATTGGATAGATATAACTAATAATTTGGATGCTGAAAAAGAAACATCAAGGAATGATAGAGAATTGTTAAGAAGACTACATGTTAAAGAAAACGGTAAAATTATTCAGGGGGCAGAGGCATTTCTTTATGTTTGGAAAAAAATTCCAAAATATAAATTTTTATATAAATTTTTTAAACTACCAATAATTTTCACAATCTTTAAATATGGGTATGAAATGGTTGCCTTTTTTTTATATTTGAAAAATAAAAAACAACTCAAAAACTAAGTTAAGAAAAATATTAAAAATTCACTAAGTAAAGACATAGATAACAAGAACATTATTAATAAAATTGAGTACATTAGAGTTATAACTCTATTTCTTTTTCTTCTCAGTCTAACAAAAGTTTTATCATCAAGATCTGAGATATCTCTTTCACCTATAACTGGATAATCATAACTCCATCGCCATGTAGATTGGCCTAATCTAGAGTCGAGACTGTTAAAATATCTTATCCATGCAAGAACATATCTAAATACTAAATATAAAATTATCATTAATGCAGATGAAAATAACATTCTAAATGATACTTAATAATTTATGATAATTTAATTGATATTTTTGGCTCTTTTTCTTCCGATTAATTGAGTAAGTGCGTCAACCATAGTATCTGAAGCCTTAAATATTTCATTATTTTTAAATTCATGAGAAATATTTTTTTCTGGGTTAGTTTTATCTTCAATAACTATTCCTTCATCAGGCGAATTATTTTTTATATAAATTAACAAAAGCCATTCATCATCTGATGCTTCATCCCACTTAACAAATATTTCTCCAGTTTCAAACCTTCTATCAATACATCTGAAGATAGACATGTGCCTTGTTATGTGTCTTTTGTTTAACTGAAATACTAAGCTACTAGCACTTCTGTAAAAACTTTCGAGAGCAAACTCAATTTTTTGTCTAGCTAAAGTATATTCTTTTTCTTTTTGTAAAAGTGTTTCTCTATCTTCATCTCCTTGAATTTTTACTCCTAAGGCCTCTACTCTTTCCCTAATCTTTTGATCTCTAATAATTCGGTATTTTTCTTTTAGTTTTTCTATTCTTTGTTGTAAGCCAGCATAATCCTCTCTCTTTTCTCTTAAAGAAATTTTTTCTAATTTCTCTAATTCTTTAACCTCTCTAACTCTAAACTTTTCAATTTGCTTATCTAATTTTAATTGTTGTAAAAATTGCTTTTGTTTCTCTGCTTGTTCAATTCTTAAAAGAGCCTGTTCTTTTCTTAAGAATAATTTTATTTCTTTAGTTCTTTGTTTTTCTAATCTAATTTCATCTTTTAAAGCTTGTTCTTTTAATTTAACTTTTAATTCAGCATCTTTTTGTTTTTCTTTTGCAATTTCAATCTTTTCTAACCTTTCTTGTTCTAGTTTTTCTAATTTTAATCTTCTTGCTTCATCTTTTTTTAGAATTTTATATTGTGAAATTGTGTCTGCTATCTTATCAAAAAATGCTTGAATATATTTTTCAAAACCAAAATTTAATCTAAACTTGAATTCAGGCTTTAGAGAATTTTGAAAGTTAACTAACTTTAAAAGAAGATCTGGTTTCTTTGGTGAGATAGATTTAAATTTTTTTGAAATCTTTTTTGATTTTTTCGATTTTTTTGATTTTTTATTTTTCTGTTTTCTTCGATTATTAATTCTTTTTACAGATTTAAATTTATTTGATTTTTTAGATGTTTTTTTTGCTTTTTTTTTGGCTTTATTTTGATTTTTAGAAATACTTTTTTTTAATTTTTTTTTCTTTTTTTTCATTTTGACGGAGTTAGTTTCTACCAATTATTTATTGATAAATATAGTCTCTTGTAACAGGTGTGGAAGAATAATTCTTTGTTAATTGAAATTGGTATACAACTTGATCACCCCACTTAAATGCCATCTCACAACCAGCAAGATAAAATTCCCACATCCTAAAAAATCTCTCATCAAACATTTCAATTATTTTATCTTTATTTCGAATACAATTTTCTTTCCAATGTCTTAGTGTATGTGAGTAATGAAGTCTTAAAACCTCAATATCTGCAACAATTAAGCCTGCTTTTTCAATTGGTGTTGTTACTTCACTTAAACTCGGAGTATAACCTCCTGGAAAAATATACTTAGTAATCCATGGATGTGGATCTCTTGGCGGGTTTACTGATCCTATAGTATGAATTAATGATACCCCATCATCTTTTAAAAGTTTTTCAACTTGTGAAAAAAACTTTCTATAAAATTTTCTTCCTACATGTTCAAACATGCCAACACTGACTATTCTATCAAATTTTTCATTGAGCTCTCTATAATCCATTAACTTAAAGTTTAATTGATTTTCCAAATTAAGTTCTTTTGCTCTTTTCTTGCAGTAATTAAATTGATTTTCTGAAAGTGTAATGCCTGTTACTTCGCAGTTTGCACTTTTTGCAATATCTATTGCTAGAGAACCCCATCCACATCCAATATCTAAAACTTTTTGATTTGGCTTAATGTTAAGTTTTTTTATTATATGCTGAATTTTATTATTTTGAGCAGTTTCCAATGTATCTGTTTCATTTTTAAAATATGCACATGAATATTGTCTTTTAGGATCTAAAAATAAATCATAAAGATCATCCGAAATATCGTAGTGATGCGAAACATTCATCTTAGATTTTTTTATAAAATTAAAATTAGTTAAATATCTATAAGAGCCTCTTAATCTGTTTATTAAATAACTGAAAAAATTTAAATCTCCTCTACCAAAATTCATTAAGGAAAGGTCTAAGAAATCAGTTAGTGTTCCATTTTCTATAATTATTTCCCCATCAGTATAAGCCTCCCCAAAATATAAGTCTGGATGAAATAATAACTTGTAATGAAGATTTTTATTTAATATTTTTAATTTTATAGGATTTTCACTTTTTGGGTTTCCAATAATGTAACTTTTTGAATTTGCATCAACTAATATAAATCCGTCTTTTTTAAAAACATTATTTAAAAATCTAGCTAATTGCATTTAAGCCGCCTTAGTATTTTTTAATGAAAAATTTAATTTCTCTAAATTAGTAATTAAACCTGACTCATCTTCAGCATTTAACATGCTAAGTGGTGGTAAAAGATTTTTATAACATTTTTCTTTTTTACTAAAATAGGTATGCAAACCTGAAATCAAATTATATTTTTCAAATTCAGCTCTTACATCGCAAAGATTTTGGTTTACTGTCTGATCACGTCCATCATTAAAATCATCGTATACTTTTCTTGCCAGTGAAGAAGTAGCATTACATGTAGCTGTAATAATTCCAGAACAACCTAATTGAAGTCCTTTAAATAATTTAGATTCTGATCCAGGTAAAACTGAAAAATTATCAATTTTTAAGTTTTCAAAAAGATTGTAAGAGCTATCTTTTACACCAATAATATTTTTTGGATATTTTTTTACTAACTCTTCAATACATTCAATACTAAACTTATAACCACAGAGTTTTTCAAAATTATATAGTACTATTTCACAATCAGAAATTACTTCTACTATTTTGCTATAAAATTCTATTACTTCTTTATCTCCATATTTATAGTAAGCAGGCGGCATAATTAAGAATCTATTAAAACCTAAAGATTTAGAAACTCTCATTAAATTAATTGTTTCACCTAAAGAATTTAAACCAGTGCCGATAATATATTTTTCTTTGTGTTTGCTTGAAGTCAGATGATTTAATAAATTAATTTTTTCTGAGACAGGTATAAGTTGAGCCTGCCCTGTACTTCCAAATATAGCTGCTCCGTGACAACCATTGTCTATAACCATTTCTGCGTGCAGAATGGTTTTTTTAATATCAAGCGTCAAATCATCATTTAAGATAGACATTGAGGCCGCATAAATGCCTTTAATTTTACTCATAATAAAAATTTATATAAAAATATTAATTAGTAAAGTTTATAAATTAACTATGAAAATATTAGCTATTCAAAACAGGATGGGCATAGGTGATACGGTAATTTTTCTACCTTTTGTTAAAGCCATTTCAAAAAAATTTGGAGCACCTGTTAGTTTATTGGTTAAAGAAAATTCAAAAGCTAACGAGTTTTTAAATCAAACAAATTATATAGATGAAATAATTCACTTAGAAAGAGATAATAAAATAAATCAAAAACATGATGGTTTCAAAGGATTTTTCAAATTAGTAAGCGATATAAAAAAATATAATTTCGATAAAGTTTTTATATTCAATTCTTCTTTGAGATATAACTTAATTTCTAGATTGGCAGGAATTAAAGAAATATTTCAATACCCGTTATTTGAAAAACAAAATCAACACATCACCGAGCAGGCTAAAGCTATAATAAAAAAATATTTAGATATCGAAATTATTGATAATCCAGAAATTCAAATTGATAATAGTTTAGTTCAAAAAACAGCAGTAAACTTTAATATTAATAATGCTGAGCTTAATGTTTTGTTAGGTGTTGGTGGTTCAGGTCCAACAAAAAGAATACCATCAAAAACTTTTCTAGATGTAATGGAAAAATTAGAAGCTTTTAAAAAATGTAGATTTTTTTTAGCTACAGGTAAAAATGAAGATGAACAAAAAATTTTAAGCGAATTATATAATACAAAATTTAAAGAAAAATGTGTTGCCCTAGACAATCTTAGTATAAGAGAAATTTTACCTGTAATTAAAAATTGTAATGTTGCAATATGTAATGATACAAGTTTCTCACATCTATCGTCAGCATTAGGAATTAAAACAATTACACTAATGGCAGATACTCCATTAATTTATGGTTCTTACAACACAAATATGTATCCAATTATTCCTGATGGAGAAATAACAGTTTCTCACAATACTCGTGGTAAAGACAAAATTAATGCAGATAAAATCTACAAAAAACTATTATCAATAATTAATTAAGAAATATCTTTAAGAACTATCTCTTTTGCTTCATTAACAATAGCTGATAATCTTGAAGTTTCTGGAGAAATATCGGGGTGAATTTTTTTTTGAATTTTTTGGTAAGCTTTATTTAGAGCTTCTTTAGTTGGTTTTTTGTTAATGTCTAAATTTAAAATCTTATATGCCTCAGATATTGATAATGATGAAGAATTATTATTTTGATATTGATTAAAAGAAAATCTTCCAGAATTTCTTAAAGTTTGAATAAGCCTATAAAGAGAAAGCAATTGAAACAATGATAAACCTTTAAGTTTAACTAAAGCAAGGCTTGCAAGAGTTAATGGCAATGTGAGTAGAAATTTTCCACCAATAGCAAATAAAACTGCTAATAAAGCCAATAATAAAATTGTAATTAGCCTAACTCCTTTTGACATTTTTTTTGGAGAAATATTTGACCACCATCTTAATAAAAAATATAAGATGACTAAAATTACAAGTAGATAAATAATAATATTCATATATTTCCTTATTAGATGAAAGTACCACAACTTAAAAAAAAACTAGAGATAAAAACTTGTCACAATATTGATTGGGAAGACAATTACAGCTGGATTCATCAAAAAGATATTTTAGAAGTCCTAAAAGATAAAAGTAAGTTAGATCCTGAAGTGAAAAAATATTTAGAAGACGAAAATGCTTACACAGATCATCATTTAAAAGATACAAAAGATATTCAAAAAAAATTATTCGATGAAATTAAAGGAAGAATTAAATTAGAAGATGAATCTTTGCCCTATAAAGATCATTCGTACGAATATTGGACAAAAACCACAGCAAAAGGAAATTATTCCATTAAGCTTAGAAAAAAAATTGGTTCAGAAAATATTGAGGAAATATGGAATGGAGATAAAGAAAAAGAAAAACTTAAAACTGAATATTTTGGGGTTGGAGATTTAGAAGTAAGTAACAATGATAAATATCTAGGATACTCTTTGGATCTTAAAGGATCTGAATATTATACAATTTATTTAAGAGATATTAAAACAAACAAAATTATTTCAAAAGAAATTGCAGAAACATCAGGGGGAATAACATTTAGTTTGGATGATAAATATATTTTTTATTCTAAACTTGATGAAAATCATAGAGCAAGAACAATATACAAGCACAGAATAGGTGATTTTCAAGGCAAAGATGAATTAATATTTGAGGAGAAAAGTGAGGCTTTTACAGTAGGAATTGGAAAAAGCTCAGATGAAAAATATTTTTTTATAAATACTTCTGACCATAATACTTCAGAGCAATATTACTTTAAATCAGATGAATTAAATCCATCTCCAAAACTTATTATTAAAAGAGAAAGAGGTGTTCTGTATTCTGTTAATTCATGGGATGGTAAATTTTATAATCATACAAATAAAAATGCTGAAGACTTTAAAATTGATATTTGTGACAATTTAGAAAATCAAAATTGGCAAACATATATTCCAGCAAAAGATGAAGTTTTAATTGGTGGATTAACATTCCTTAAAAATTGGATTATTCGTGGTGAAACATCAGATGCACTAGATAAATTATTTGTCAAAAATATTTCTACAAATATAGAAGAAGAATTAATTTTTTCTGATGAATCTGTTTATGTTCCAGGAGCAAGCTTAACTCAAAAAGATAGAAATACTGATGAAGTTTATTTAGGATACTCATCACCCAAAACTCCTTCTAGAGTGTTTAAATATAATTTAGCAACAAAATCTAAAGAACTTGTGAAAGAGCAAGAAATTCCTTCTGGTCATAATAAAGATGACTATATTGTTGAGAGAGTTGAGTTTAAATCTCATGACGGAAGGACGGTTCCATTAACAATTACTAGACACAAAAAAACAAAAATTGATGGGTCTGCAAATGTTTTATTGTATGGATATGGGTCTTATGGAAATTCTATGTCCCCAAGTTTTTCTTCTACAAGACTAAGTCTTATCAATAGAGATATAATTTGGGCTACAGCTCACATCAGAGGTGGTATGGAAAAAGGTATGAAGTGGTGGAAAGAGGGAAAATTAACAAACAAAAAAAATACTTTTGAAGATTATATCTACGCAGCAAAATATTTGATCGAAAAGAATTATACGACAAAAGGAAATATTATTGGAATGGGTGGATCAGCTGGAGGATTATTAATGGGAGCTGTAGTCAATCAATCTCCTGAGTTATTTTTAGGAATTATAATGGCTGTTCCATTTGTAGATTCTTTAACAACAAATCTTGATCATTCTTTACCTTTAACTGTGGGAGAATTTGACGAATTTGGAAATGCAAAAGAGAATAAAGAACATTTTGATTATATTTTTTCATATGCACCCTACAACAATATTAAAAAAATGGATTATCCACATATTTTTATTACAACAAGTTTAAGTGATAATAGAGTTTTATTTGATGAGCCTGCAAAATTCACAGCAAAACTCAGAGACTATAAAACAGATAATAATTTACTTCTTTTGAAAACTGAAATGAATGCTGGTCACGGTGGCAAATCAGGAAGAGATGGCGCAATAGAAGAAATTGCTATTGACTATGCATTTGCATTAAAGATTTCTAAAAAAATTTAGTACATTCAATCTTGAAAAAAACAAATTAATTACCATATAAATTAAGTAAGTCGCCTAATGGGGCTTGCACAAATAAACTTGCTTAACAAAGGAGGATATTATGACAAGTAAGGATCTATCTATATTTAACTCACTTAGACCTTTTTCAATTGGTTTTGATGATATGTTCGACCAATTTGAAAATATGCTAGGTAATGGAAATTTGACAATGCAGTCAAATTACCCACCATATAACATCCGAAAGACTGGTAAGGATAATTATGCTATCGAAGTAGCATTAGCCGGTTTTAGTAAAAAAGATGTTGAGGTTGAGTTCGAAGATAATTTATTAACTGTTAGAACTAAACAAGTTGATAAATCTGAGGACAGTGACGTTAATGGAGAAATTATTCATAAAGGTATTTCTCAAAGACAATTTGCAAGATCATTCACTATAGCTGACGATGTAAAAGTAAATGGTGCTGAACTTAAAGACGGTCTTTTAACAATATCTTGTGAAAGAATAATTCCAGAACATAAAAAAAAGAAGCTTATTGAAATTAAATAAGTCTTAAACCTTGCTTGTGGGGATTTCTCCCCACAAGTTTAAATTAATTATTTCTTTGCCATTATAGCATTCAAAGCAAATGCTAATAATCCAGCAGGTATAAGTCCAGTTGTTAAAAGTAGTTTTAAACTTATTCCAAAGTCTGGAATATTTTTCACAAAGTCTGGTAACAATGACATCCCAATTCCAAAAGACAAAGAAAGAGCTAAGATTAATAAATTTCTCTGATCCATTTCTGCCCTTGAAATCAATTTAATACCAGCAGCTACAATCATACCAAACATAATGATTGCTGCTCCACCTATCACAGACTCTGGCATCGCTGCAATTATTCCACCTAATTTTGGAAATAATCCCATTAGAACTAAAACTATTCCAGCTATAGTTCCAACGTGTCTACTTACCACTCCTGTAAACGCAACTAGTCCAGCATTTTGCGAATAAGATGTATTTGGCATTGCATTAAATATTGCACCAAATGCAGTACCAACACCATCTGCCATAATCCCACCTGATATTTCTTTATCTGTTGCCTCTCGTTTAGCACCACCCATTGTCGTAGCACTAATGTCTCCAATTGTTTCAATTGTTGTAACAACTGACATAAACAACATTAGAATTATTGCACCCGGTACAAAATCAATTCCATATTGAAGTGGCATTGGAAATGCAAACCACGCTGCAGATGCAATTTTACCATAGTTAACCATTCCTAGTGCTGCTGCAACTATGAAGCCAGCCACTATTCCAATTAAAATTGAAGCTGCAGAAGCCATCCCTTTACCTCTAAGATTAAAAAAGATAGCAACTATAAATACTGATGCAGCAACTGTTAAGTGATTTGCATTTGCAAAGATTTCAGGTTTATTGTTCATTAACCATCCACCTCCACCAGCATACATAAAACCAACTTTAAGCAAACTAAATCCGATCATTAATACAACTATACCAGTGACTAATGGTGGGAATAGATGCCTTATTGGTTTTAAAACTTTTCCAATAAAAATTTGAAAAATTCCTCCAATAAACGCTGCTGTAAATACCGCACCTAATCCTGCTGCCTTGAATGGTAGCATGATTGGTATAAACGCAAAACTTGTTCCTTGAACAATAGGAAGTCTTGCACCAATTTCTTTATATCCAACTGTTTGAATAATTGTTGCAACTCCCGCAACAAACAAAGCCATTTGAATCAAAAATATTTTTTGTTCAGGCGTTTGACCAAAAACTCCAGCCACAATAATAGGAACAGTTATATTACCAGCAAACATTGCTAATACATGCTGAATTCCTAAAGGTATGGATTTATTTAATGGAAGTTTTTTATCCGGACTGTTTGTAGAGCCCGCTTTTGTTTTTCTTGAAGCCATATAACCTCCGTCGTTAACTAAATAGACGTTATATTATTGGCTATGAATTAAAATAAAAAAACTGATAAGTTTAGAACAACTCCGCTTTAGATAGTAAAAAAAACCTATAATGAGCAGATTTTTTTTAATAATAAATTTTAAAAGCAACCGTTTGAAACGAAGCCTATAACTATATTTTCTGAATTTATTTCAAACCTTCGCTCACAAGGAACAAGGTATTTTTTACTATTATAAACTAGCTCAAAATTACCTTTTGCATTTTTAAAATCCTCATCTGGTTTTCCAAGCTCCATTTGAAGTTCACTAGAAGATTTTCCAAGGAATTTACTTAATTTTTCATTTTCTTTTTCAACAATAGCATCTGTTTTATCTTTAACAGTTTGACACCCTGAAAAAAGAATTATGACAATCAAAAGACTTATTGCTGATTTAAATTTTGACATAAGTTCAAATTAACTTTTTTTGTTTCATAAATTATTAACTTTTAAGTTGTATAAATAATTTATTTCTTATTACTTTTAAGTTTAATTATAGTAACAATTGTGTTCTTTATTTGATGGTTCAAGCATATGAATGAAAAAGCCCTAGAAAAGATACTAAATATATTTTTAAAAGAAGTTTTACCCTTAACTGAACAAGGTGTTGCCAAAGGTAGTAAAATATTTGGGGCAGCAATAATTAAAAAAGATGATTTATCGCTTGTAGTTGCTGAAACAAACAATGAAATAGAAAATCCATTATGGCATGGAGAAATGCATACTCTTAAAAAATTTTATGAATTAAATGCAAATACAAGACCAAAAGAAAAAGACTGCATGTTCTTAAGTTCACATGAGCCCTGCAGTATGTGTTTGAGTGCAATCACATTTTCTGGATTTGATAATTTTTATTATTTGTTTCCGTATACTACCACAAATGAGGAATTTAATATTCCACATGATTTAAATATACTCAAAGAAGTATTCAAAATTAATGATGGAGAATATAATAAAGAAAATTCTTATTGGAAAAGTCAAAATATAAATTTACTTATTGAAAATTTACCTACTTCAAAAAAAGAAAGTATTTTAAAACAATTAAACGAAATTAAAAAAAAATATCAAATTTTATCAAATCAATATCAGGAAAATAAGGATGGAAATTCTATACCATTAAATTAAGCAATGAATACAAACCTTAAAATTTTAAATGTAACTAAAATATATCCTGGGTGTGTTGCAAACGACAATGTTTCGCTCGAATTTAATAGTGGTAAAATTTATGCTCTTCTTGGAGAAAATGGTGCTGGAAAATCTACACTAGTTAAAATTCTATCAGGCGTCATCATTCCTGACGAAGGTAAAATTTATTTAAATGAAAATAATCTAAAGCTTAATTCGCCATTAGATGCAAAAAAAAATGATATCGGAATGGTATTCCAGCATTTTAATCTTTTTGAAACTTTGTCCGTATTTGAAAACTTAATAATAGATTCAGATGAACAAAGGGAAAGTTTAAGAGAAAAAATTGATACAATTATGAAAAAATATAATTTTTCAATTGATCTTAATATTCCTGTTCTAAATCTATCAGCAGGTCAAAAACAGAAAGTGGAAATAATAAGATGTCTAATAAGGAGTCCAAAAGTTTTAATTATGGATGAACCAACATCTGTATTAACAGAACAAGAAACGAGTGAATTATTCTTATCTTTGAAAAAATTTTCAGAAGAAGGAATTTTAATTATTTATATTACACATAAACTAAAGGAAGTTATGCAGCTTTGTGATGAAGTTGCTGTAATGAGAAGAGGAGAGTTAGTTTCTGTAAGTGAAATAAAGAACGAAAATATTGAGTCACTTGCTAACAAAATGGTGGGTCAGAACCTAAAAATAATTAAGAAAAAAAAAGCAAAAACTTCATCTGATCAATTAATTAAAATAACGAATCTTAATTTTACAAGTGAAGATCCTTTTGAAACAAATTTAATGGATATTAATTTTTCTGTTAATCGGGGGGAGTGTTTAGGAATTGCTGGTATATCAGGAAACGGACAAAGTGAATTATTTCAAGTATTAAGTGGTGAAATTATTTCGGAAAAGAACTCTATAGAATTTAACAATAATTACATAGGAGATTTAAATCCTCAAGAAAGAAGAGAATATTTGATGGCCTTTTCTCCAGAGGATAGGCTTGAGCAGGCTGCAATTCCACAAATGAAAATTTTTGAAAATGTAGCTCTAAACAATTTTAAATCATCAAATTTTTTTAATAATGGATTAATAAACGAAAACAAAATTAAAGAGCATTCCAAAAAAATAATTTCAGATTTTAATGTTAATACGGACAACATTGAATTAAAAAGCCAATTTTTGTCCGGGGGTAATCTTCAAAAATTAATTATTGGAAGAGAATTAATAACTTCTCCAGATTTATTAATTTGTTTTAATCCAACTTGGGGTCTGGATGTTGGAGCAATAAATTATATCCACGAAACATTGATTAAAATCAATGAACAAAATAAATCAATTATATTAATATCTACAGACACTGATGAGTTATTAAAATTAAGTGATAAAATTTCAGTAATTCATAAAGGAAAATTGTCAAAAATTATGAATGCTGAAGAAGTTACCTCTGAAAAACTTGGGATACTAATGGGAGGAGCAGATTGATTAAAATCATAAAAAGAGATCAACCATCAAGAGCTATTTTTTTCTTTACACCTGTGTTGGCTATTTTTCTAACATTAGTAGCGGGTGGTTTGATTTTTTTTATTTTAGGTTTTAAACCATTTGAAGCTCTTAAATTTTTTTTCATAGTTCCAATTGCAGATAAATATGGTTTCAGTGAATTACTATTAAAAGCTACACCTCTTTGTTTGATAGCAATCGGTTTATCTTTTTGTTTTAAAAGTAATAACTGGAATATTGGAGCCGAAGGGCAATTAACTTTCGGGGCAATAGTTTCTGGAGGAGTTGCATTATTGTTTTATGAGCAAGAAGGGTTTTACATTCTTCCAATAGTAATTTTGGCTGGTGCAATCGGTGGTATGTTGTATGCATCGATACCGGCAATCTTAAAAACTTACTTTAATACAAATGAAATATTAGTAAGTCTTATGTTGGTATATGTTTCAAAATTAATTTTGGACTACCTTGTTGTTGGTCCTTGGAGCAATCCAGAGGGATTTAATTTTCCTGAAACCAGACAGTTCAGTGATTCTGCTAAACTTCCGTTATTATTTGAAGGACTAAGAATTCACGCAGGAATATTTTTAGCTTTAGCTGCAGTGGTTATCAGTTGGTTTGTTTTTTATAAAACTTATTTAGGGTTCCAAATGAAAGTTTCGGGTTTTAGTTTAAAGACAGCAAAGTATGCCGGATACAAAGGTAAAAAAATGATCATCCTCGTTTTTTTAATAAGTGGTGCTTGCGCAGGTTTAGCTGGTGTTGGAGAAATAACTGGACCTATCGGACAGCTTCATAGAGAAATTTCACCAGATTATGGTTTTACTGCGATAATTGTAGCATTTTTGGGTCGTTTACATCCTGTTGGTATCATCTTTGCATCGCTAGTTGTTGCGATAACTTATCTGGGTGCTGAAACAGCTCAAATATTTATGCAGATACCTAAATATACTGGTCAAGTTTTTCAAGGAATGATTTTATTTTTTCTTCTTGCTTCCGACTATTTACTTTTTTTCAAATTTAAATTTATAGGTTCAAAAAAATGATCATCGATATAAATTTTATTGGACTAATAATGGCATCAATCATGGCCTCTGCTGTTCCTTTGATTTTAGCTTCTTGTGGTGAACTTATTACAGAAAGATCTGGTGTTCTAAACCTTGGTGTTGAAGGAATGATGATCATTGGTGCTATTTCAGGTTTCGCATTAATGACTGTTACAGGAAGTTTAATTATTGCAATTTTTGGAGCAATGTTAGCTGGAGTTTTAATTTCAACTATTTTTGCATTCCTTACTCAAACATTGATCACAAATCATGTTGCTACTGGTTTGGCGCTTACCATATTTGGAATTGGTATTTCTGCGATGATAGGAAAAAATTTTGTAGGTATTCCTGGAAAAGAGTTTCCTGTTTTATTTGAAGGTTTAAAAGACACAATACCGCTTTTAGGTCCAATATTATTTGGACATTCAATTGTTTTTTATTTTGCTTTTGCCCTTCCCTTCATAACTAGCTATTTTTTAAAAAAAACGAAAATTGGATTAATTGTAAGAGCTGTAGGAGATTCGCCTGAGTCTGCATCTAATCAAGGAATAAATGTTAGGTTAGTTCGTTACGCTTGTATACTTTATGGAGGCGCAATGAGTGGACTTGCTGGTGCATATTTATCCATGATTTATACTCCTCAGTGGATTGAAAATATGACAGGAGGAAGAGGTTGGATCGCATTAGCTCTGGTGGTTTTCTCAACGTGGAACCCAATTAAAATTTTGATTGGTGCTATGATATTTGGTGGCTTAACAATTATTCAGTTTCATATGCAAGCAATTGGAGTAAGAATTCCTGTGCAATTTTTAACAGCTCTACCTTACATCGTTACAATAATAGTTTTAGTTGTAATTTCTCGTGATAGTAGAAAAATAAGACTAAGTACTCCTAGTTCGTTGGGGAAATCTTTTCATAAAGACAATTAATTTAAAAATAATCATTTTTTTTTAGACAATTTAATTTAAATTTAATTTTATTAAAAAATCAAAAGGGGAAATAAATTTATGCATAAATTTTTAATTCGTTCTTTCGTCTCTTCTTTAGTTTTATTATTTACATTAACTGTAGCTGCAGTTGCAAAAGATGTTAAAGCAGCATTTGTTTATATTGGTCCAACTGGTGACCATGGATGGACATATCAGCATGATGTAGGTAGAAAAGCTGTTGAAGCTGCCGGATTTAAAACAACTTACGTAGAAGGTGTTCCAGAAAGTGCCGATGCTGAGAGGGTTCTTAGACAATTAGCTAACTCTGGTCATGATGTTATCTTTACAACTAGTTTTGGATATATGAATCCAACAAACAAAGTTGCAAAAGAGTTTCCAAATGTAAAATTTGAACATGCTACTGGATACAAAAGAGAACATCCAAATGTTTCAACATATGCAGCTAGATTCTACGAAGGTAGAACTATCTTAGGAACAATTGCTGGAACTATGACAAAATCAAATGTTATTGGTTATGTTGCATCTTTTCCAATTCCTGAAGTTATCAGAGGTATCAATTCATTTACTTTAGCAGCTCAAAAAGTTAACCCAAATATTAAAACTAAAATTGTTTGGGCTTTCACTTGGTACGATCCAGGTAAAGAAGCAGAGGCAGCAAAAGCTTTAATCGATCAAGGTGCTGATGTAATTGCTCAACATACTGATAGTACTGCTATTGTTCAAATGGCTGAAAAGGCTGGAGTATATGCTTTTGGGCAAGCAAGTGATATGGACAAGTTTGCTCCTAAAGCTGTATTGACTTCAGTTGAAAACAATTGGGGGCCATATTACGTAGACAGAGTTAAAGCTGTTGCGAACGGTACATGGAGTCAAAAAGATACTTGGCATGGTATTGGGGACGGCATGGTCGTGATATCAGATTTAGATTCACAAATGCCAGCTGACCTAAGATCAAAAGTTAAAAAACTTCAAGCAGATTTAGCATCTGGTAAAGTTCATTCTTTTACTGGACCAATTTATGACCAGAAAGGTAATTTAATGGTAGCAGAAGGAAAAACTGCAGATGATGGAATGCTTGCAGGAATGATGACTTACGTTAAAGGTGTTGAAGGAGATA
The DNA here is from genome assembly GCF_052049835.1 of Candidatus Pelagibacter sp. GTDB lineage: Bacteria > Pseudomonadota > Alphaproteobacteria > Pelagibacterales > Pelagibacteraceae > Pelagibacter. Next base: position 33,924 of record NZ_JBNGZF010000002.1, read on the forward strand.
TACCTAAGTAATCAGTTTCCAATTTAAAAATTTAAAAGGCCGGTTTTATAACTGGCCTTTTTTATATCTGATGTTTTTTTTTTATTTCTTCAATCCTTAATTCTTCATAAATTTCAAAGGGCTGCACTATCCAAGGATTATCAGGAAGTCTATTTGCACAGAAGTCTGGCTCAAATGTTGATTTCTTTTTTTTAAACAAAGTTGCGGTTTTAATATCTTCTATTTTATCCTTAATGGGTTGGTATTTTTTTAACCAATCTATACTTTTGTTAAAAGTAATTCCTGTGTCAGATAAATCATCACATAAAAGTATTTTTCCACCCATATTAGGTGCTATCGAACTCATTTCTCTTGAAAACACAATATCACCCTGCTCATCCTCTACTCCCTTACCACTGTAAGATTCAACTGCAAGATACGCGCATTTTAATTTAAAAATTCTACTTAGAACATCTATCATCGGCGCTGCTCCACGCATGATGCCAATTAGTATTGTTGGTTTATATCCGCTCTCATCAATTTGGATTGCTAGTTTCTCAACAGTTTTATTGTACTCGTCCCAGCTGACAATCATTTTTTCAGACATAATTTTTTATATCTAGTTATTTAAATAATAAAACTAAAACTGCAAGAACGATAAGTGCTATTATTGAAGAAATTAAAATATACAACCTATGAATGTTTCTTCCTCTTAAGTTAAAATAATGTCTTGCTACACCTGAAATAACAGCAATCGCACATAATATTAACCAATTATATTGGTGATAAACTAAAAAGCTTGAATGCCCAGAAAGCATTATAAACAAAACTAAAAAAGTTGAATAATTATTATGAATTGATCGCTGTTTAGCTGCTAAAGATAAGCTCATATCAAATTTTTCACCTCTTTCGCTGCTACTAATTATGTTCATTTGATTAGGGATAATTACCGTGAAAACATTTCCAAACATATTGGATCCAATGATTAATCCAACACTTAAAATTGCAAATTTCGGTCCAAATAATTTTGTAAGTCCAAATGATACTATTGCTAGCAAAATTATTCCCACGGATATAAATAAAATATTATTCTCAATTAATTTTGATTTACATAAAAGATCGTAAACAAACCAAGAAATAATCAACGATAAAAGTGAGATAATAATTGCATAACTAGGGGGTATTAACAGTACACGCTTATCAACCATTAATACACCAGCGTTATAATAGTAAATTACCACTAAGAGCAACATTCCGGTTACAAAGGTTAAGTAACTTTGCCATTTGAAGATTACTAATCTATTTAAGTAATCCTGAGGTGGAGATGTTTTTAACCTCGAAAGTTTGTAAAAAAAACCTGAATGCATCAGATATCCTTCACCATCGATATCATTGCTTGTTATATTTTTATTTAAATTATTATCTAAGTAATTAAATAAAAAACTATTACCTACCCATAATATTGCAAATAATACATGGCCCCATCTTAAAATAACTTCTAACCATTTTATTGTATAAGGTAAAAATTCCATCAATATTTAATTTTATCTACTTTTTTATCCCAAATTTCAAATGCTTTTAAAGCGTCATCTCTAAGCATTTGTACCATTTTAATTTTCCTGTCATCAATTTTTTTTGGAATTTCTGTATAAATAAACGAGTCATCGAAATCTATATTTTTTGCATCTTCTCTAGTGTTTGCATAATATATTTTATCTAATCTTGACCAATAAATTGCTGAAAGACACATCGGGCAAGGTTCACAAGATGTGTAAATCTCACATCCAGAAAGGTCGAAAGTATTTAAATTTTGACAGGCTTCTCGAATTGCTACTATCTCTCCATGTGCAGTTGGATCATTTAAAGAAGTAACTTTATTAGAACCCTCTGCAATAATCTTATCATTCTTAACTATAACGCTTCCAAAGGGACCTCCAATAGTATTCGCACTATTAATTGATAGCTCAATGGCTCTTGCCATAAATTTTTTTTTATCTTCCATTTAAATTTTTAATTTTGTTAATACTCATTAAAATTCTTTCAGGTGTTGCAGGTGCATTAAGTTCTGGTGCAAACTGATAATTTCCAATTGAAGCAACTGCATCTTTAATTGCATAAAAAACACTCATAGCTAGCATCAAAGGAGGCTCACCAGTTGTTTTTGCTTTATTAACAACTTTTTCTTTATTTAATCCCTCTTTAAAAATTTCTACATTAAATTTTTTTGGAATATCACTTACTGCAGGTATTTTGTAAGTCGATGGAGAAAAAGTTGTAATCTGACCATCTGACTTCCACTTTAATTCCTCTATTGTCAGCCATCCCTGTCCTTGCACAAAACCACCCTCAATCTGACCTAGTTCTAGTGCTGGATTTATTGGTTTGCCGGCATCATGCAAGATATCCACTCTTTCCAGTATATTTTCACCCGTTAATGTATCTACAGTTACTTCCGAAACAGCTGCTCCATAACAAAAGTAATAAAAAGGTCTTCCTCTAAATTTTTTTTTATCAAAATTAATTTTTGGTGTTGAATAGAAGCCTGATGATGAAAGAGATATTCTATTTAAATATGCCTCTTGAATTATACTTTTAAATTCAAATTGTCTGTTTCCAAATATTATGTATTGGTCTTTATATACTGCCTCTTGATTGTAGATCTTATATTTTTTCTTAATAAATTTTTCTAAATTTAATTTAATTTTTGCTACTGCATTTAGAGCTGCTGCTCCATTAAGGTCTGTAGTTGACGAAGCGGCGCTAGCTGAAGTATTTGGAACCTTGGCTGTATTTGTTGATGAGATATGAACTAAATTATATGGTAATCCTAAAGAATTTGCCACTAACTGAGCAATCTTTGTGTGTGTCCCCTGACCCATTTCAATTCCTCCATGATTCAAATGAACACTTCCATCTGTGTAAATATGAACTAAGGCTCCAGCTTGATTTAAATGAATTGTAGTAAATGAAATACCAAATTTTAAAGGTGTAATAGCTATACCCTTCTTTTTAAATTTATTTTTTTCATTAAATTTTCTTATATCCGAATATCTTTTCTTATAATTAGATTTATTTTCTAATTTTTTAAATATTTCATTAATAACATTATCTTCAACTGTCATTCCATAATGAGTTACATTCCTTTTATCTTTTTGATAAAAATTTTTCTTTCTGACTTCTATAGGATCTTTTTTTAAGTACCTTGCGATATTATCTATAATATTCTCTATAGCCATCATCCCTTGATTTCCACCGAAGCCTCTAAATGCAGTTGAGGTTGGAATATTTGTTTTACATAAATTATTTGTTACCTCGATATCTGAAATATAATATGCATTGTCCACATGAAGCAAAGCTCTCTCGTTTATTGCAGCTGATAAATCGGGTGACATTCCACAATTTGAGGATAAGTTTATTTTTAATCCTTCAATAATTCCTTCATCATTAAAACCAACTTCATATTCAGATAAAAATTCATGTCTTTTACCAGTCAATATTATATCATCATCTCTATCTAATCTTAGTTTGACTGGCTGTCCTGATTTTTTTGCCAACAACGCACAAATACACGCTGTCATGAAATTTGTTTCTTTTCCCCCAAACCCACCTCCAATTCTTCTAACTTCTACATTTATTGAATTACTTTTTTGATTAAATATTTTTGCAATTAATTGTTGAGTTTCTGATGGATGTTGTGTTGAACTATAAACTAAAAAATTATCGTCTTCCTTAGGAACAACAAAAGCTGCCTGGCCTTCTAGATAGAAGTGCTCTTGGCTTCCAGTTGTAAAATTTCCTTTTAAATTATTTTTTGAATTTTTTATTTTTTTAGAAGGGTTGCCTTTTTTAACTTTTCTAGGTTTAAATAAGAATTGCTTCTTATTTAAAGCTTCTTTTATTGTAATAATTGGTTTTAAATCTTTATAGGTAACTTTAGCTTTTAATACTGCCTTTCTAGCAAGTTCTGTAGTTGTAGCAGCTACAGCGAATAATGGCTGACCAAAAAACTCTACTTTTTTTTCTGGAAAGATTGGATCACCTTCAAAAACAGGACCTACATCATTTCTGCCAGGGATATCGCTTTGAGTAACTACCGATATAACTCCTTCACTTTTTTTTACTTCAGTTAGGTCTATATTTTTGATTATTGCATGGGCTTTTTTACTTAAACCAATAGCGCCATAAATTGTGTTTTTTGGCTCATTAATATCATCGGTGTACTCTGCATATCCACTCACATGCTTATAGGCACTATCATGTGGTCTTATTTCCTCAATATAGTTCTCTTTGCTCATTTAATTTACTCTTGATAACTTATTAGAATTTATTTCTACAAAACATTTCATCAATAAATTTTTTGCTATCTCTAGTCTGTATTCTTTACTAGCTCTCATGTCTCCAATAGGACTTAAATCTTTTTCTAAATATTTTTTTGCTTGATCAAAAGTATTGATGGTAAGAGGCTTATTTTTAAGAATTTTTTCACATGCTTTAGCTCTTTTTGGCACAGCAGCCATACCTCCATATGCAATATAAACCTCTTTAATTTTATTATTATTAATCTCGAAATTAAAAGATCCACAAACAGATGAAATATCATCATCAAATCTTTTTGAGATCTTAAATGCCTTAAAAATATTTTTCTTAAATAATGGTATTTTAATTGAGTGTATAAATTCATTGTTTTTTAATTGAGTTTTTCTGTAATCAAGAAAAAAATTATTTAAAGGTAATACTTTTCTTTTATTAAAACTTTCAATTAAAACCTCTGCATTTAAAGATAATAGAATTGGCAGTGAGTCTCCAATTGGAGATGCAGTTGCAATATTGCCACCTATAGTACCAACATTTCGAATTTGAACAGATCCATATCTTTTTAGAACTGAATAAAAATCTGGATAATATTTTTTAATTTCTTTTTCAAATTTTATTAATGGTGTAGCGGAACCAACTTCTAAATAATTTTTACTTACTTTTATAAAATCTAATTCATTAATTTCTTTTAAATCAATTATAAAAGGAATTTCTTTTCTTTCTTTTGTAACTTTTAAAGATAAGTCAGTTCCACCGGCAAGAAAACTAAAGTTGGAATGTTTTTTAATTATACCTTTTAAATCTTTAATATTTTTTGGTGAAAAATAAATTTTATCATCTTTTTTAATATAAACATTTTTCGGTTTAATTTTTTTTAATTGCTGAATGACTTTATTTTTATTTTTAGAAAATTGATCATTCTTGTTTATCTTATTTAAACTTTTGGCAGCATCAATTATAGGTCTGTAACCAGTACAACGACACAAATTACCGGATATAGAATCTGTTATTAATTCATTATTAAGATTTTTGTTATTTTTAAACATTGAAAATAACGACATAACAAATCCTGGTGTGCAGAAACCACATTGTGAACCATGAAATTTTACCATTGCGTCTTGCACTGGGTGAAGTTTTCCATTTTTAGAAACTAAATCTTCAACAATTATAAGTTGTTTACCATTAAGTGTTGGGACAAACGAAATACAAGAATTAATTGCTTTATATACAATTTTATTATCGACTAATTCACCCAAAACAATTGTACATGCACCGCAACCGCCCTCCGAACATCCTTCTTTAGTTCCGGTCTTTTTTAATTCAGTTCTAATATAATTAAGTAACGTTTGATTTGGGTCGGGATTTTTGATTACTATAAGCTTGTCATTTAATAGAAATTTAACAGAACTTGATATCACTTAACTACCTCTATAAGTAGAATAACTCCAAGGTGAAACAAGTAAAGGAACATGGTAATGCTGTGAGGGATCTGAAATACCAAATCTTATAATAACATCATCCAAGAATGGTACATCGCTAGCTGAAGATGTATTTTTAAAATAATCACCAATATGAAAAATTAATTCATATTTACCTTTAATAAAAACATCTCCCTCTACTAATGGTGAATTAGTTCTACCATCGTCATTGAGTTTTGTTGACGTTAATTTTTTTCGTTCTGAATTATTAATATAAAACAACTCAACTAGGATACCTTTGCCAGGTTTACCAGAATACACATCTAAAACATGAGTTGTGAGCTTTGTCATAAAATTATAGTATCATTTAATTTCAAACTTAAATTTTTTAAAGTTATATGAGAACAATAGATAACATTAACGATCTTAACAAGTCTGATTTTTTATCTTTATTTGGTAATGTTTTTGAAAAAACTGAGTCAGTTGCTGTGGAAGCTTTTGAGTCAAAACCATTTAAAAACTTTGAAGATATTGTGTTTAAAATGCTTGATATTTATGAAAATTACGAAAAAAATAAAATTTTAGAGATTTTAAATGCTCATCCAGAACTTGCTGTAGCAAAAAAGATGACCTCTGAATCTATATCAGAACAAGCCTCTGCAAAATTGAACCAATGTTCTAATGATGAATATGAAGAATTTAAAAAATTAAATTCAGAATATAAAAAAAAGTTTCATTTTCCTTTTATAATTGCCGTAAAAGGTAAAGATAAAAATGAAATTTTGAATAATTTTAGACAAAGAATACAAAGTGATGTAGAAAGTGAATTCCTTGAAGCAAAAAAACAAGTAAAAAAAATTGCAACCTTTCGTTTGAATGAAATAAATAAAAAATGAAAAAATTTATAAGTGCAAAAATGATTAACTTAGCAGATCCAAGAATTGGATCTAAAGTTATATTTAAGACTGACGATTTTTTTGCAGCTGCTCATAGAATATTAAACATCGAAACTCCAGTTTTTAAAGATGGACTATTTGACAAACATGGTAAATGGATGGATGGATGGGAAACAAGAAGAAGAAGATCAAAAGGTTTTGATTATTTAATTTTAAAACTTGGTAAACCTGGAAAGATATTTGATATAGATATTGACACAACACACTTCAATGGAAATCAGCCTACACATGCTTCGTTAGAGGGCTGCTTAAGTAAAACAAAGCCTAATAAAAAAACAAAATGGATTTCTTTACTGAGAAAAAAAAAACTTGGGCCAAGCCGAAACCATAGCTTCAAATCAAACAATAAATCTGTTTTTAATTATATAAGACTAAACATTTTTCCAGATGGTGGAGTTGCAAGACTAAGGCTTTATGGAAAAATTGAAATGGAGAAAAACTTTTTAAATAACAAAACTATCAACCTTACATCTGTTTTAAATGGCGCTTCAATTATTGGTTGTAATAATGAACATTTCGGCAGGGCTGAAAATATCATAGCACCAGGTAAAGGGAAAAATATGGGAGATGGTTGGGAAACAAGAAGAAGTAGAGGAAAAAACTTTGATTGGCTTATAATAAAATTTGGAAAACCAGGATTAATAAAAAAACTAGAGATAGATACCCATCATTTTAAAGGAAACTATCCCGATTGTTGTTCAATTCAAACTGCAAGTATTGCAAAAGATCTGTCCAATAAATCAATTGTCAATAATTCAAAAAATTGGAAGTTTATTTTAAATAAGTCAAAACTTTCAGCTCACAAGAAACATATTTTTAAAAAATTCTTAATTAAGAGAAGTAAGGAAAATTATCTTAAAATAAATATCTATCCAGACGGTGGAATTTCAAGAATAAGGGCATTCGGAAATTTTGTGAGATGAAAATAATAAAAGCAAAAAAAATTACTAAAAAAAATTTTTCTAAATTTGGTCAATTAATAGATACATCAAAAAAAAATCCTATAAATATTAATGATGGGTATGCAAAAAGATTTGATAATTTAATTAACGTAGATGCATCTAAAAACAAAGGGAAAGCAATTGTTAGTATTTTTAAAGCAAAAAAAAGAAGGTTTCCTATGAAAATTGATATGATGGAAAAACATCCTTTAGGAAGCCAAGCTTTTATACCAATGGAAGATACAAAATTTTTAGTATTTGTAGCACCAAAAGGAGATAAACCAGAAGTAAATAAAATCCAATCCTTTTTAGTCCCAAAACAAACCGGGGTTAATTACAATGCTGGTATTTGGCACTTTCCGTTGATTTCTATGAAAAATATGAATTTTCTAATTGTTGATAGAAAAGGAAGAGGAAACAATCTTGTTATTTATAAATTTAAAAAAGATAAAATTATTTTGAAAAAATGAAAAAAAAATACCCAAGAGATTTGGTGGGATATGGTTCCAAAGAAGTTAAGGTAAAATGGCCTGGTAATGCTAAGTTGGCTTTGCAATTTGTGCTTAATTACGAGGAGGGAGCAGAGAATTGTACTCTTCATGGTGATAAAACTTCAGAAGTATTTTTATCTGAAATTATAGGAGCAAAACCAATTAAAGGTCGACACTTAAATATGGAATCAATTTATGAATATGGATCAAGAAGAGGGTTTTGGAGAATTCATGATCTATTTAATAAAAAGAAAATTCCACTAACTATTTTTGGAGTTGGTATGGCTTTAGAGAGAAATAAAGAAGTGTGTACGGCTATAAAAAAAGCAAATTATGAAGTCGCTAGTCATGGGTGGAGATGGATTGATTATCAAAATGTAAACAAATCTAAAGAAAAAAAGGACATGCAACTTGCTGTTAAATCAATAAAGAAAATTTTTGGTTCTAAACCTATTGGTTGGTACACAGGAAGATGTAGTGAAAATACTTTAGATCTAGTTATAGAAAATGGTAATTTTTTATACTGCAGTGATACATATAGTGATGATCTTCCATATTGGATAAAAAAAGGTACAAAAAAACAATTAATGATACCTTATACATTGGATAATAATGATATGAGATTTGCTACCAACCAAGGATTCAATTCTGGTGAACAATTTTATAATTATTTAAAAGACAGTTTCGATGCTCTTTATGAAGAAGGAAAATCCTCTCCAAAAATGATGTCTGTTGGTTTGCATTGCAGATTAATTGGAAGACCTGGTAGAATACAGTCTCTTAAAAAATTTTTAAATTACATCACAAAATTTAAGGATGTTTGGATCTGCAAAAGAGTAGATATAGCTAAACATTGGATAAAAAATTATAGTTAAAATTTTTATTATTGTTCTGCAGCTATAGAGGTATAATGAGCAACCGCTTCTATTTCCTCATCAGTTAATATACCGTCCATTGCGGGCATTACTCCTATACCATTTCTAACTGCCATTATAATTCTTTGAATATCAGGTCTGATTTCATTTAAATTTGGACCAACCATTGCGTTAGATCCAGCATCTGAAAGCATATGGCATGCTGCACAATTACCAGCACCTAGAAAAACTTCTTTACCCTTATTAAACAATTCATCAGCATTAACGTGAGTTAATGAAGAAAATATTAAAAATAATGATGTACAAAAGAAATTTAAAAATAATTTTTTCACATAAATTTGGTATCATAATTAAAAAAATTTAAAAAGGAGAATTATGAAAGCTTATTGGGTTGCAAATTATACTGAAATAAAAGACGCCGAAAGACTTAAAAAATATGCTGTTAAAGCAAAAGAAGCAGTTGAAAAATATTCTGGAAAAATAATAGCCAGAAGTGCAAATAATGTAACTTTAGAAGGCAGAGAAATGGTTAGAGTGGCTCTTGCAGAATTTCCAGACATAGAAACTGCAAAAAATTGTTATAATTCTGAAGAGTATGTTGAGGCTCGAAAGCATTTAGAAAATAATGCTACAAGAGAACACATAATTTTTGAGGGAATGTAAGATAAAAAATTTTAAATGTATATGTGAAGAGCATGAAGATATTTGATTGTTTTATGTATTTTGATGAGGAAATGATTTTAGATCTTAGGCTAAATATTTTAAACAAATATGTTGATTATTTTGTAATCGTGGAAAGCACATTTACTCATCGTGGAGAGAAGAGAGAGTTAAAATTTAATCAAAATAAGTTTGAGCACTTTAAAGATAAAATTATTTATCTAATTTATGATCAAATCCCAGAAAATATAGAGGATATCAATACAAAAGACACAGAGAATGAGAAATCAAGAAAATTAATTATGAATGCAGTTTTTAGGGAGAATGGTCAAAGAAATTTTATTTCGAAAGGTTTGAAAAATGCTGAAAGTGAGGACATTATTTTAATTTCAGACGTAGATGAAATACCAAACTTAAATAATTTAAATTTTAATCAAATAAATCAAAAAATTTTTTTATTTGAACAAGATATGTTTTATTACAAATTTAATTTAAAATTACCTAACTTGTTATGGAAAGGAACTAAGGGCTGTAGAAAAAAAAATTTAAAAAGTCCTCAGTGGTTAAGAAATATAAAAGACCGTAAATACCCTTTCTATAGGATAGACGCTTTTTTTTCTGAAAAAAAATTTATTAATTGTAAAATAATTAAAGAAGGTGGATGGCATTTTACTAATATAAAAACAGCTAACGAAATTAAACATAAATTAAAATCATATCTTCATCATATTGAATTTGATAAAAATCCACTAACTACTAATCAAATAGATCAAATAATAAAAGATAAAATTCCAGTTTATGATTTATCAGCAGATAAAAGACAAAATAAATTAGGTGGTAACAAATTAGAAAATTATCCTATACAAAGTTTACCTAAATTTTTAATTGATAATTTAGAGAAGTATAAAGAATGGATAGATATATAAAGGAATTTAGTACTGAATAGGCTCTGGATCTATACTTCTCCACAAATACCAAGTTGCAACCGAACAATAAGGCGAAAACCTTTTATTTAAATATTTAACGTAGCTTTCAGGTGGTAAATATTTTTTTTTAAAATTTTTAGATATAGCTCTTAAAAGACCTATATCTTGAATAGGCCAAATATTAGGTCGATTATAAGTGAATAATAAAATCATTTCTGCTGACCATCTTCCAATCTGTCTAAGCTGAGAAAGATAAATAATAGCCTCCTCATCAGACATTTTTGAAATAAGTCTTGGATTAAACTCTTTACTTAATATTTTTTGGGCTAAACCTTTTATACCTTTCACTTTCTGTCTACTTAGACCACAACTTTTGAGCTGAATAGTAGATAACTTGCTTACTGTTTTTGCATTAATTTTATTTTTACATTTTTTCTTAAATTTTAAAAAAACTGAATTAGCAGCAGCTACACTAATTTGTTGCCCAATTATGCTTTTACAGAGAGAGAAAAAGACATCTTTTCTTGAAGTTAGCACTGTCTCTGATGGGGATTTATATTTTTTAATCAAAGAAGACATGATTTTATCTTTTTTAGATAAATATTTTTTTGCTTTACTCCAATATGATGGTGTTTTACTCATGTCGTGAAACAGATAACTTTTTTTTCAAATACATCTCTCTTCTAAATATAATAATAGATGAAACTATAACTAATAAGGCACCTAATAATGTTTTAGAAGTTGGTATTTCGTTCCAAATAAAATATCCAAATATAATAGCAAATACTAATCCAAGGTATTTTAAAGGGGAAACTAAACTTACTTCTGAGTATTTGTAAGATTGTGATAACCATAAATTTGCAAGACCACCTAATATACCAACCATAGATAACAAAAATAAATCTAGTAAACTTGGCAAGATCCATCCTTGATAAAAGGATAAAAAACTTAGAAGCATTATAGAGAATGAAAAGAAAAAACTAATTAACCAAGCAGGATCGGTTGAAGATAATTTTCTTATAGCAATAGCTACATAAGACAAGCCTAAGCAAAAAATTATTGGATAAATATAATATAAATTTAAAGAGCTAAAACCTGGTTCGGTGATGAAAATTATACCAATAAATCCTACTAAAACTGCTAACCATCGATAAATACCAACTTTTTCATTTAGTAAAAAAATTGAAAATATTGTTATAAATATTGGTGCTGCAAAAGAAATACTTACAACTGTTGCTAAAGGCAAATTTCTTAATGCTATAAATATAGAAACCAAAGCAATTAATCCTGCTAAACATCTTTTAAAATGAAGAAAGGGTCTAGTTGTTTTGTAAAAATCTAAATATCTATCTTTAGGAATAAGAAATAAAATAGGAATTATTCCACAAAATCCTCTGAAAAATAATACTTGTCCAACTGGATAATCCTCAGACCATTTAACAATCACATCCATAAGTGAAAATGCACATACCGATATGAACATGTAAAAAAAGCCTAATTGATTTTTTGATAGCATATGATTAACTTTAGATTAATTAAGTAAATTATCAATGGAAATAGCAATTTTAGGATTAGGATGTTTTTGGGGGCCAGAAATTAAGTTTAGTAAACTTGATGGAGTTATAAAAACAGAAGTAGGTTATTGTGGAGGTCATAATGCTGAAACAAATTACAAAGAAGTATGCACAGGTACAACAAATCATGCAGAAGTAGTAAAATTAGATTTTGATCCTAAAGTAATATCTTACGAGAAAATTATTGAATATTTTTTTGAAATTCATGATCCGACAACCCTAAATTCGCAAGGACCAGATTTCGGAACTCAATATAGAAGTGAAATATTTTATTTAAATGATCAGCAAAAAATTACTGCTGAAAAAATGATAGAAAAAGAAAACGTCAAATTATTAGGAAAAGTAGTAACAAAAACTTCTTTAGTTAAAAATTATTGCCCTGCTGAAGAGTATCATCAAAGATATTTGGAAAAAAGATAAAATGTCTTTAGTTGATACAAGTTGGTTAGAAAATAATATTGATAAAGTAAAAATTATTGATTGCTCATGGCATATGCCTCAAACTCAAAGAAACGGTTTTGAGGAATATACAGAGGAACATATTCCAAATGCTATTTTTTTTGATTTAGATAAAAATTCTAAATTAGATACTGATTTACCACATATGCTTACTGATACTAAATCTTGGGAAAAAATAATGAGCAACATGGGTATAGAAAATAACGATCGAATTGTAATTTATGATAATTCTGATGTTATTAGTTCTTGTAGATGTTGGTACAATTTAATTTATTATGGACATGATCCTAAACTAGTTCATGTTCTGGATGGTGGATTAAAAAAATGGAAAAAAGAGAATAAATCTACAGATAATAAAGAAGTGACCAATCAAACTTCTAAGTATACATGTAAAGAAAATAGAGAACTTGTTAAAAATAAAAAACAAATAGATGAAAATATTGATACAGGAAAATTTAATGTTGTTGATGCAAGAAGTAGAGAAAGATTTGAAGGCAAAGTTGCTGAACCAAGGAAAGGTCTTAGAAGTGGTTCAATAAAAAATTCTTTTTGCCTTCCCTTCTCTGAATTGGTAAACGAAGACCATACTTTCATTAGTAAAGATAAAATAATGGAAAAATTTAATTCCTTTAAATTTGACCATAATAAAAATCTAGTATTTTCATGTGGTTCTGGAGTCACTGCAAGTGTATTGGCACTAGCTTATTCTTTAATTAATGCTAAATATATGCCGACAATTTACGATGGCTCTTGGGCTGAATACGGAAAATATTAACTTATGAAAACATCTACAAAAATAACAAGTATAATAATCATATTTTTCTTAATCATTGCAACAGTGATCATTGGAAGAACAATGATAGGTAATCATTTCAAAAAAAAATTTAGTAAAAGACCACCTCCTGGAATAATAATAACTACTACTCAAGAGAGAGTTTTTGAAAATGTTGTTAGTACCTACGGGACTGCAACTCCAATTCAAACACAATCATTTAAAATTGAAAAATATGAAATATTAAAACCTATAAAATTTAATCAAAAAGTTAAAAAAGGTGATGTAATTGCTGAGCTTAAAAATCGAAAAGTTATTGCTCAATTTGATGGTGTTATAGGAAAAAGAGAATTTTCGGAAGATATAGAGGTTTCAAAATCATCAATATTAATTAATCTTGAAGATACTAGCTCAATATATTGTGATGTTGATATACCTGAAATTTTTGTACCATTTATTAAAGTTGGTCTGCCAGTTGATATTAAATTTTCTGGATATAAAAATAAAATTTATAAAGGTGAAGTAGACTCTTTTGCTAGTAGGATAAGTGAAGATACAAGAGCTTTAGCAACAAGAATTAAGATGAACAATTCAACAGGTGAAATTTTACCTGGCTCATTTTTAGAAATATCAATTAAATATGATGTGAGAAATGGTTTAAGTGCTCCTGACACTAGTACAATTGTTGAGGGTGAAAATGTTTTTATTTATAAAGTAGATGAAAAAAATAAGGTAATGAAAACAAAAGTAACCATTGGTGATAGGTATTTGGGCTTTGTAGAAATATTAGATGGATTAAATAATGGAGATAAAATTGTTGCAGAAGGAACAAAAAAAGTAAGACCAAATTTAACAATCAGACCTATAGAGAAAGGTGCCAAAAAAAAACAAGCAAATTCTAGCTGGGGTAAAAAAGATAAATCAAAAAAAGCTGAAGAAAAAAAAGGTAAATTTGATTGGTTGAAAAATATTTTTAAAAAATCAGATAAAGAGAAAAAATAATTAAATGTATATAACTGAAGTTAGCATTAAACGACCTGTTGTTGCTTGGGTTATGTCTTTGATATTGATAATTTTTGGTATTTTTGTCTTTCTAGAATTACCAGTTCGAGAACTTCCAGATGGTATACAGCCCCCAGTAGTTCAAGTTCAAACCGATTATAAATCTGCTTCTGCTGAAATCGTTGATGAAGAAATAACTCAAAAATTAGAGGATGTAATTGGAGGCGCTGAAGGTATCAAAAATATTGACTCAAGTTCTCTCAATGGAAGAAGTAGGATTAATATTCAATTCAACACAGACATTGATTTAGATGATGCAGCTAACGATATTAGGGAAAGAGTTGCAAGAGTTGTAGATAATTTACCAAGTGAATCAAACCCTCCACAAATTTTAAAACAGGCAGCAGGTTTTACAACTACAATGTGGATAGCATTATCATCCCCAACCTGGAATGATCTAGATCTTGGTGATTACGCTGAAAGATATCTAATAGATGCATTTTCAAGTGTACCAAACGTAGGTCGAATTTTAGTTGGTGGATTAAGAGAGCTTAGTGTTAGAGTTTGGATAGATCCAATAAAATTAGCTGCAAATGATCTTACAATTCAAGAAGTTGAAAGAGCTCTTAGAAATGAGAACATAAATCTTCCAGCTGGAACATTAGAAGCTAATAACAAGGACTTAACTTTAAACATTGATAAATCCTATTCTAATATTGATACCATTAAACAATTGCCACTTAAGAAAAATAAGGAAAAAGTTATAATTTTATCTGATGTGGCTAATATAGAATTTGGACCTGTTTCGGAAAAAACTTTATTTAAAGCACAACGAAAAAATGCAGTTGATTTGAAAACCGTAGGAATTGGGATTTATGCAAAAAGTGGTGCATCAACGGTAGAACTTTCTAAACAAATAAAAACTAAAATAAAAGAACTTAACAAATCTTTACCTGACGGGTTAAAATTAGAAATTGCATTTAATAGAGCAACTTACATAGGTGCTGCAATTGAAGAAGTATATAAAAGTTTAGTAATTGCATTCGTATTAGTTGTTTTAATTATTTATCTATTTTTAGGTAACCTAAAAGCTGTAATAGTTCCTGCTGTTGCATTGCCGGTTAGTCTTATAGGTTCATTTCTAGGTCTTTATATTTTTGATTTATCAATTAATATTTTCGTTTTACTGAGCTTTATTCTAGCCATTGGTATAATAACTGATGACTCAGTGATCATGACTGATGCTATCTATACAAGAATTGAGAATGGTGAAACACCATTAGTAGCTGCTTACAAAGGTTCTAAACAAATTACATTTGCAATTATTGCAACGACTTTAATTCTTATAGCAGTATTTTTGCCTTTAATTTTTATTAAAGGAATATCGGGAACTTTATTTAAAGAGACAGCAATAGCCTTATCTTTTTCAATAGTTGTATCTTCTTTTGTGGCATTAACTTTGTCTCCAATGCTAGGCAGTAAATTTTTAAATAAAAAAGAAAAAATCAATTTCTTAGTAAGAAAATTCAATAATGGATTTAAATCATTTACAGGATTTTATGTGAGCTCCCTTAAATATTGGGTGAACAAACAAAAAACTATTTCGATATTTATAATTTTAATTATTGCTGCCTCAGCTTATTTGTTTAGTTTTTCCAAAAAAGAACTAATACCAGTTGAAGATAGGGGTGCTTATTTAATTATTGGATCAACTGATGAAGGAAGTTCATTTGAATATACCCAAGAAAAAGCTCAAATAATTGAAGGAAGAATTTTAAGATTATTGCAAGCAGAAGACAGTCCATATGCAAGACTAATCATGAGAGTTCCTGGTTTCGGAAGATCTGCAACGTCTTATAACAGTTTTATAATCATTGCATTACTTGATGAATGGAAAAATAGAGAAAAAGGTAGTCAAACAATATTAAGAGAAGCAATTGGACAAGTGGTTTCTGTGCCTGAAACTTTTGCTTTTCCAATTTCTCCACAATCAATAAGAGTATCTAGTTACAATAAGCCCGTTCAAATGGTGATATATGGATCTAGCTACGAAGAATTAGAAGAAATTCAAAATAGTGTCTTAAGAGAATTAAGAAAAAATAGAAATATGTCTAGAATTGAAAGTGATTATACAAAAAATAAACCTGAGGTTAAATTAATCACTAATAAAAATAGAGCAAATGATTTGGGGGTTTCTACTGAAAATATAGGTAGAACTCTAGAAACTCTTTATGGAGGAAAAAGAGTAACAACTTTTAGTAAAGAAGGAAGAGAATACCCAATTATTTTACAACAATATTTAGCAGACAGAAGAGATAAAGATGGGTTATCAAAAATTTTTGTTAGATCTGAAACAACTGGTAAACTTGTATCTGTTGCAAGTTTAGTCGAGTTTAAAGAGAAAGGCACTGCTGAAGCGCTTCCAAGATACAATCGTCAGAGAGCAGTTACAATTTCTGCTGCGCTTGCAGAGGATTATACTCTAACAGAAGCAATAAAATACCTGGAAGATGTAATGATTAAAGTTGCTCCTCAAAATCAAATCACTTGGAAAGGAAAATCTGAAGAATTAAAAGAAACAACAAATGAAATATACTTAATTTTTGCTCTTGCTTTGTTAACTGCTTATTTGGTTATGGCAGCAACATTTAACTCTTTTGTTCATCCATTTATTATTATTTTAACAGTTCCACTAGCTGTATTTGGTGGATTAGTATTTATTTTATTTTTAAATAGTTCAGTAAATATTTTCTCCCAAATCGCTTTAATAATACTTATTGGTATATCCACAAAGAATAGTATTTTGATTGTAGACTACACAAACCAAATAAGAACTACCGGTGTTAAAATTCAGGACGCTATAATTAAAGCTTGCCAACTTAGAATTCGACCAATCATAATGACCTCACTTAGTACAATGATAGCAATGCTTCCATTAGTTATTGGAAATATTGGCCCAGGTGCAGGTGAAGGCTCTAGATTAGCTGTGGGTTCTACAATTTTAGGAGGAATGATCATTTCAACCTTCTTTACTTTATATGTAACTCCAACAATGTATTTAGCTCTTGCAAAAAATACCAAACGAATTGATGCTGTTGATATTGAATTAAAAAAACAGCTAAATTAAAAAATAATATATTTTGATGTTGATAAAGAATTTTTACATTTTAACAATTGTTGTTTATAAATATTTGATTGTTTTTCTACACGCTTTGCAAGATTAATAACTTTTTTGTTTTTTTTATAATTCTTATAATTTCCCCAACCTTCATGATAAGCAACATATTGATTGAACGCGTCACTCCTTGAGATTTTTAAAATTTTTTCAGTTTTATTTGTATACCATCCTATAAAGTCAACACTGTCTTTAAATCTTGATCTTACTGCATACTTATTCCCAGTCTCATTTTTGTATTGTTTCCAGGTACCTTTTACAGCTTGAGAATAACCAAAAGAACTTGATGGTCTTTTATAGGGAATAACCTTAAAAAGCTTTTGTCTTGGTGGTTTTGCTAACCAATCAAAGCTGGATTCCATTTTAATAATTGCAAGCTGTAAGTAAACTGGTGTGCCCCATTTTTTTTCAGACTTTTTCGCATGTTTATACCAAAAATATCTTTCTTCAAATATTGAACAGCTGTTGGCTGTATTTTTAGGAACCGATGAACAAGCTGAAATAAATAATATTATTAAAAATAAAAAATTAAGTTTTAGAATTTTCATTTTTTATAAAAAAGTAAAATAAGATTAATATTATTAATACACCTAATAAATTTCCAAATAAATCTGAAAATTGAAAAGTTCTCTGAGGAATAAATAAATGCAAAATCTCAAGTATTATAGATAAAAATATTAAATAAATGCTTAATATTTTTAATTGATTTAATTTTTTATAACTAAAAAAACCAATTATTGAAAAAACTAGAAAAGCATAAACATGATTACTCGATATATTTAAATTAGAAAAATAAAAATCTGAAGTAATTTGAGGTTGTTGGCTGAGATTATTATGAAATAACCAACCTAAAATACTTCCTGGGAATAGGTATAAGAAAATTAAAATAAAATTGCAAAAATAAAAAATAAATTTATATTTTGAAAAAAATTTATTCATTAATAGTATAGTGTTATTTATCAAATTAATCTAAAAGATAAACAAATGAGTTATTTAATTTTAATAAGGCACGGTCAAAGTGTTTGGAACCTCGAAAAAAAATTTACTGGATGGGTTGACGTAGATCTAACAGAAAATGGAAAGTCAGAGGCAAAAAAAGCTGGCCAACTAATAAAACAAGAAAATATTGAAGTTAATCTTTATTATTCATCTTTTCAATTAAGAGCAAAAAATACCTTAAGAATAATACAAGAAGAATTGAAGGATTTTAAAAAGGTAATAAGTGCATGGGAATTAAATGAGAGACATTATGGTGCTTTGACTGGATTAAATAAAGATGAAATGAAAGTAAAACTTGGAGAAGAAAAAGTTCACCAATTTAGACGTTCTTGGGATCTTAGACCTGGCCCTTTAGATAAAAAAAATCCATATCATCCGCTAAATATTGAAACTTACAAAAAAATTCCTTTAGAAAAAATTCCTGACACCGAGTCACTAAAAGATACATATGAAAGAGTAATAAAATTTTATAATAAAGAGATAGAACACAAAACAAGTGAAAATATTCTAATTTCTGCTCATGGAAACTCCATTAGGGCTCTTTGTAAACATTTGTTCAATTTAGATGAGAATGAGATCTCAAAACTTGAAATTCCAACAGGAAACCCACTTTTAATTGAATTAGAAAACAGCAAGATTTCCAATTGTAAATATCTTGATCAAGAAAGAGCTAAAGATCTTTTAGTTTTTTAAAAATATCCAGATCAGTCAGATGATAAAAGTCTTTTTGACTTTCATAACCAAATAACTTTTTTTGATCTAATAAATTATTCCAAATTTCCAAAATTGAGTAATTTTCTACTTTCTCTTTAATAAATAATTTTTTATTAATTATTTGACATCCAATGTAAATAAATTCTTTTTCAGCTTCTTTGTTAATTAAATTATTTTTTAAATTAAAATCTCCTTTTAACTTTTTATCAAAACTAAGTTTTTTATTTACTAACAGAAGAATGTTTTCTAATTTTTCAGAAAAATACATTTTTTCCATTTTTAATATCTCGTCTTTATAGTAATTACTCCAGATAGTATCTGGATTAAAAATTATGAAATCCTTTTCATTAGAGTCTTTAATCATATTTTGAATACCTCCCCCTGTATCTAAAATATGCTCACCATCCTCAATTATTTTGATATCAATATTGAAATTTTTACTGTTTAAAAACGCTGAAAATTGATCCTTTAAATAAAAAGTATTTATTAAGATTTTTTGAATACCTAGTTTTTCGATTAAATTAATGCATCTCTCGAGCATACTTGCATCTTTAATCTCTAATAAAGGCTTAGGCGTTTTTAAAGTAATTGGGTTTAATCTCTTACCAAAACCTGCACATAAAATTAAAGCTGTATTTATTCTCACTACTCTACCTTATAAATTTTGGAAAATAATTTTTTAATAGCAACATCAAATTATTGAATTTATTTTGATCTTTAATTCTATAATTAATCATTTCCCAAGCGTAGGGAATTAACTTAAGATATTTTTTTTTATTATCTCTAGCAGCTAAACGCATAAATATACCAATTATTTTCAAATTCCTTAAAACAGATAATATTTCAAAATCGTTTTTAAATTTTTCTAAATCAATTTTTTGATTTGTTTTAACGTAAAACTTAAATACCTTTTCTTTTAATTCATTGGTTGTTTTTAATCTTACGTCGTCAATTAAGGATGCTAAATCATAAGCTCTATTGCCAATTAGTGCATCTTGACTATCTATTACTGCAATTTTTTTATTGTGATACATCAAATTTGAAACATGAAAATCTCTATGAACAAATGTAACATTTTTATAATTTAATTTTGATAATAATTTTTTTATCTCTAATCTAAATTTTTGTTTAAATTGAATAATTTTGGATTTAGGCAATATTTTTGGTGCATACCAGTCACAAAAAAGTTTAGTTTCATCAAACAAAACTTTGTTATTATATTCTTGAAGTTTATATAATTTGTTTTTGAAATTTTTTACTTTTTTATCTTTTATTAATTGTATTTTATTTAAAATTTTTATTATCTTTTTAAAAATGGTATATTTATTATTCTTTTTGTTTTTTAAAATTTGAAACAAAGTTTGATCTCCAAAGTCATTTATTTCCATATAATTATTAATGTAATTTTCACTTAATAGATTTGGTGCTAAAATTTTATTTTTAATTAGAATTTTATTTATCGCATCGTAAATTAAAAGATTTTTTAACTTTTCTTTCTTAGATATTACAATAATAGATTTATTTTCTCCGTTTCTATAAAATTCTCTAAAAGATGCGTCACCTTTTATTTTTTTCAATTTTACTAAGCTTTTCATCAAAATGAGTTTTAATTTAAACTTTTATATCTACAGTTCTATCATTTAATTGATTTAAATAATTAAATGTTAAAGTTATAAATTTTATATCTTGTTTATCAGCAATCAATTGTGGCCATTCTATAAGTGTTATTAATTTATTATCTTTTTCAAAAATATCTAAATTATTGATATCTTGATTTCTATTAATTCTAAATAAATCATAATGTTTTATTCTTATATCTTTAAAGTGATACTCATTTAATAAACTAAAAGTAGGGCTTGTAATTTCTGTTTGTGTTAAATTATTTATTTTTTGATACTCATTTATAAAATATTTAACAAAGGTTGTTTTGCCAACACCCATTTCTCCATATAAAAAAACAAACTCGCCGCCTTTAAGATATTTTGTAAATTCTTTAGCTAATTCTTTAGTTAACTTCTCTGAAGTGATATCAATTGTGCTATCTTTAATAGCGATAGGCATCTGGTTTGAAAGGACCTTCTGTTCCAACGCTTATATAATCTGCTTGCTCTTTTGATAATTTTGTTAGTTTTGCCCCAACTTTTTTTAAATGTAAAGTTGCTACTTTTTCATCTAAATGTTTTGGTAGTACATAAACTTTATTTTCATAATTTTTATGATTATGCCAAAGTTCTATTTGAGCAATAACTTGATTAGTAAATGATGCACTCATTACAAAACTTGGATGTCCTGTTGCACAACCAAGATTAACTAATCTTCCTTCAGCTAAAAGAATAATTCTTTTACCACTAGGCAGCTCTATTTCATGCACTTGAGGTTTTACTTCACTCCACTTATAATTTCTAAGAGCATCAACTTGTATTTCATTATCAAAGTGACCAATATTGCATAAAATGGCTCTATCCTTCATATCTCTCATATGATCTGCAGTAACAATGTCTTTGTTACCTGTTGCTGTTACAACGATATCAGCTCTACTAATAGCCTCCTCCATTAATACCACTTCATAACCTTCCATTGCAGCTTGTAGAGCACAAATTGGATCTGCTTCTGTAACTAAAACTCTAGCTCCACTTTGTCTTAAAGATGCAGCACTTCCTTTTCCAACGTCTCCGAAACCAGCAACAATAGCAATTTTTCCAGACATCATTACATCTGTAGCTCTTCTTATCCCGTCTACTAAACTTTCTCTACATCCATATAAATTATCAAATTTTGATTTTGTGACAGAGTCATTAACGTTAATTGCTGGAACTAAAAGTGATTTATCATTTTCCATTTTATTAAGTGCTTTAATTCCAGTGGTAGTCTCCTCTGAAACTCCCTTAATATCTTTCATTAAATCCTTATATTCATTGTGCATGATAGCTGTTAAATCACCACCGTCATCTAATAACATGTTAGGTTTCCAGTCAGGTTTTCCAACTATAGTTTGTTTAATGCACCATAAATATTCCTCTTCTGTTTCACCTTTCCAGGCATAAACAGGGATCCCAGCCTTTGCAATTGCTGCAGCTGCATGATCTTGAGTTGAAAAAATATTACAAGATGACCAACGAACTTCGGCACCTAATGCAACTAAGGTTTCGATTAGTACAGCCGTTTGAATTGTCATATGAAGACATCCTATAATTCTTGCACCCTTTAACGGTTTTTCCTCAGAATACTCTTCTCTTAAAGCCATTAAACCGGGCATTTCACTTTCAGCTATTGATATTTCTTTTCTACCAAATTCAGCTTGTGCAATATCTTTTACTTTATAATCTTCCATGGCAAGCTTTATACAGCTAAGTATTTATTTATCAAGAGATGATTAAACATTGGGAAATCTTATCTCTATCATTGCTCCTTCTTTATCTATACGATTAGATGCTACAATTTCACCATCGTGGAGTTCAACCAAATTTTTTACTATATTTAAACCAAGGCCTGAATGTTCTCCAAATTTTTCAGGTCTATTACTATAAAATCTTTTAAATATTCTTGATGTGTCTTTTTCTTTAAATCCCTGGCCTTCATCAATAATTTTGATTGATATTTGATTTTTTCCATTAACAGAAACGTCAACAAAAACATTGCCACCATCTTTACTAAACGATATTGAATTATCTAATAAATTTGCAATGATTTGTTCAATTCTATTTTCTATACCATTTATTAAATATTTATCTTTTCCATCATTTTTATATTCAATTTGTATTCCTTTTTTTACTTGATGAATATTATTATAATCATCAACAACAGATTGAATGATAGGTTCAATATTTATTCTTTTCATTTGTTCTTTACTTAAAGCAACTTCATCTTTTAACATTTGAGAATAATCGGTAATCAATCTCTCTATTCTTTGAACGTCATGACTAAGTATATTTAATAATCTATTCCTTTGTTCGTTATCATTTGTATCTTGCAAAATTTCTGAGGCACTTTTTAAAGATGCTAATGGATTTCTAATCTCATGAACCAAATCTGTCGAAAAGTTTTCTGCATGCGTGACTCTATTTTGAAGCTCATTTGTCATATCCTCTAAAGAATTTGATAAAAGTCCTAATTCGTCATTTCTTTTTTTAAGATTTTCAATACCTATTTTATCCTGACTTTTTTCTTTAATACGAATTGTATATCCAACAAGATTTTGTATTGGTTTAATAAAGTATCTACTCAACACAAAAGAAAATATTAATATTACAAATCCTACAGATATAGCTGTTCTTATTACAAATGCTTTTCTCTCGTCTATCGCTGTCTTAATTTCATTAGCATTTTCCGTAATAGCCACATAACCAAGATTAATTTCATTCTTTGTAACATTCTTAATTGTTGTTACATTAAATTGATTAAAATCTTCTTGCGTAAATGTGTAAGTAGCTCCTAGATTTTCAGAACTAGAATAACTTTTTAATATATCTTTGAACGAAACAGGTTTTTTTTCATCAATTTTTATATTTTTTTCCTCAATAGTTTTTTCTATTTCCTCATTGTCTAAACTTTCAAATTCAATTTTATCAAGTCTTGTAGAAAATGATCTTGGATCAAGATCTAAGGTATCAGTGTCTCCAATGAGGTTAAGTTGATCATCAAAAAATATTACTCTATCTAAATTTTGAAAAATAAACCTTGTAGAAAATAAAAATCTTCTAATATCTTTAGATTGGAATTTTACATCTAACCTTAAAATATTATCAATAGTGTTGTTAATAATGTTTGTGTGATTTTGAGATTTTTTTTTTATTAAACTTGGCTGAATATTATTTAGATATATGAATGTAAATAGTCCAATAATTGTAAAAATTACAAAATTTATAAATAAAAATTTCTTTAATATAGAAAGAGTTTTTAAGTATTTACTAAACATTAGCTAACATTCCATCTATATCCACTACCATACCTAGTTTCAATAGCTGAAAAATCAGGATCTACTTTTTTAAATTTTTTTCTAATTCGTTTTACGTGACTATCAATAGTTCTATCCTCAATATCTGTATCTTCTCTATAAGCTATATCCATAAGCTGAGCTCTTTCTTTAATTATACCAGGCCTCTTTGCTAATTCTTTAACAATTAAAAACTCAGTTGTTGTCAATTTATCAGGTAGCTGTTTTCCATTCCATTCACATTCGAGTTGTGATGGATCTAATTTTAATCTTCCATGAGATATCAGGCTTTTATTTTCTTCTAGAATATTATTTGTGTCTTTTTTTCTTAACTGCACTCTAATTCTTTCAATCAAAACTTTTATAGAAAAACCTCCTGATTTTTTTACAAAATCATCTGCGCCCAGCTTTAGACCTAACAACTCATCAATTTCATCATCTTTAGATGTTAAAAAAATTACTGGTAGGGAAGTTTTTTTTCGAAGTTTTTTTAATAATTCTTCTCCATCCATCTTGGGCATCTTTATATCTATGATTGCTAAGTCAGGTGGCATTCTGGTTAAACCAATTAATGCACTTTCACCATCAATGTAAGTTTGAACTTTAAAACCCTCTTTTTCTAATGCGATACTCAAACTTGTTAAAATATTTCTATCGTCATCAATTAAAGCTATTGTCTGTTTTTGCATAAAGTATTTTAAAAATACTAAATTGTCATAATTTGGGCAATGTTATAAATTTAATGTAACATGCCCCAATTATCTCCAACATTAATATCAACTGTTAAAGGAGTTGAAAAAGAATGATAATCACTCTGAGCCACACTGGTCATTTCTTTCTCAATTAATTTAATCATTACTTTTTCATCTTTTTTAGGAATTTCAAAAATTAATTCATCATGAATTTGCAAGAGCATTTTTGAATTCGAATTTTTTTCCTCTGTTAATTTCTTGTCTAATCTTATCATAGCTAATCTCATTACCTCAGAAGCAGAACCTTGAATAGGAGCATTTATCGCAGCACGTTCTTGAAAATTTCTGACATTAAAGTTTTTGTCATTTATTCCATTAAAGTGAGATCTTCGTCCAAAAATATTGTTGACATATCCACTTTTCCTACAAAATTTTATTGTATTATCCATATAAACTTTGATTTCTGGAAACTTGGCAAAATATGAATTCAAAAATTCCTCTGCTTCATAGTTGGAAACATTTATTTGCTTAGCTAATCCATATTGCGAAATTCCATAAATAATTCCAAAATTAATAGCCTTTGCCTTTCGTCTGTGATCTTGATTAATTTTTTTGATATCAATATTAAATATTTGGCTAGCTGTTAAAGAGTGAATATCTTCTTTATTTTTAAAAGCTTTTTTCAGTTCTTTTACATCTGCCAGGTCTGCTAAAATTCTCATCTCAATTTGATTGTAATCCGCAGAAATTAATAGGTGCCCTTTTTTTGCAGTGAAAGCTTTTCTTATATCTTTTCCATCTTCTGATTTAATTGGTATGTTTTGTAAGTTGGGATCACTAGATGCTAGTCTTCCAGTCGTTGTAGCAGCCAACAAAAACGAAGTGTGAACTCTTTTTGTATTTGGGTTTAAATGTTCAGGTAAAGCATCTGAATAAGTATTTTTTAATTTTGAAACTTGTCTCCAATCTAAAATTAATTTTGGAAACTCGTGACCTTTAAAAGCTAAATCCTCTAAAACACTTGCACTTGTCGCAAAACTTCCCTTTTTAGTTTTTTTTAATCCCGCTATTTTCAAGTCATTATAAATTATTTCACCTAATTGCTTTGGAGATGCGATATTGAACTCTTTTTTAGAAATTTTAAATACTTCTTTTTCAAGTTTTTGGATTTTTTTTTCAAATTTAGATGAAAGAGATTTTAAAAACTTGCTATCAATTTCAACTCCCTCTATTTCCATAAATGCAAGAATTTTAATTAATGGCTTTTCAAAAATTTCATAGATATTTATCATTTTTTCTGATTTTAAATTTTTGATAAATTTCTTGTATAATCTAAAAGTAACATCAGCATCTTCAGCGGCGTAATCTTTTGCTTTATCTAATTCTACTTCGCTAAAATTAATTTCTTTCTTACCTGTTCCTACCATGTCTTTAAAAGAAATAGTTTTATGTCCTAAATGAATTTCTGATAGAGTATCCATATTATGTCTATTTTTTCCTGCATCTAATACATAAGACATCAGCATTGTATCTTCCATTGATGAAAGCGTTATTCCACACTTATAAAGTACGATAAAATCAAATTTTATATTTTGACCTATTTTTTTTATACTAGGATCTTCCAATATTTTTTTTAATTTTTTAATTACTGCATCTTTTTTAAGACACTTGGGAGATTTATGACCAACCGGTATGTAACATGCTTTTCCAATCTTAGAACAGAGAGAAATACCCACTAAATCTGCTTGGTGAGGATCTAATGATGTGGTTTCCGTATCTACAGCAACTTCACCAACTTCTTCTGCCTCTTCTATCCATTTATCAATTTCATCTAAACTATCAATTAAGTAATAATTTTTATTATTTATCTTTTGTTGTTTTTCCAGATTTTGAGTTTCAATCTTGTTACTTTCTAGTTCAGGTTCTCCATAAGCAGAAATTGCAGAACTTAACAACCTGTTAAATTCCATTTCTCTTAAAAATTTATATAATTTATCTTTATCTATATTTTGCAATTTAAATTCACTTAACTCTCTATTAACAGGAGAGTTATGATCTAGTGTTACAAGTTTTTTACTTATTAATGCTTTATCCTTGTTCTCTATTAATGTTTCCCTTCTTTTATTTTGCTTAATCTCATGAGCAGATTTTAGTAAATTTTCTAAAGTACCATATTTGTTAATTAGTTCTGCAGCTGTCTTAACACCTATCCCTGGGACACCAGGAACATTATCACTACTATCTCCTGCTAAAGATTGCACATCAATAACTTTTGAAGCATCTACTCCAAATTTTTTTAAGACATCATCGTCAGTTATAAATTTGTTTTTCATGGGGTCAAAAATTCGAACCCCTTTTTTGTAAAGCTGCATTAAATCTTTATCTGATGAGACAATTGTAACTTTTGCACCTTTTTTAAGGATTTGATCAACATATGTGGCTATTAAATCATCTGCTTCATAATTAGGAAGATCCACAGATGGTAAATTGAATGCTAGTACTGATTTTCTAATATAATCAAATTGAGGGGCCAAATCATCAGGCGCCTCTGACCGATTAGCTTTGTAATCACTATAAATTTCATTTCTGAAAGTTTTTCTTGCTGAGTCAAATATTACTGCAAAATGTGTTGGTTTTTGCAAGTTTTGATCAGATTTTGAGTCCTCTAATAGTTTAAATAACATACTGCAAAAACCACTTACAGCACCTGTTGGAAGTCCATCACTTTTTCTAGTCAATGGAGGCAAAGCATAATAAGCTCTAAAAATATAACCAGAGCCATCAATCAAATAAAAATGATCTGTTTTTTGAATTTTATTCATGAAGTTATATTAAATATTATAATTATAAAATATTCTGTATATAAAAAAATTTACTTTCAATTATTATAACAATTATAAGTAGATTATTTTTTATATTTTGAGTATTATTTAACAATGGAATTAACAAAGAATCTCACACAAGCCAAACTATTTAAATCTCTGGTTGTTATTGTTCTTGGTTCAATAGCACTAACAATATCAGCAAAGATCAAAATTCCTTTCTATCCAGTTCCTATGACTATGCAAACATTTGTTGTATTGTTTTTAGGAATAAGTTTAGGACATAAAATTGCACTAGCTACAATTGGTCTGTATTTAATTGAAGGAATTGCAGGTCTTCCTGTATTTTCAAATTCACCTGAAAAAGGTGTTGGGTTAGTTTACTTTACAGGACCAACTATGGGTTACTTAATTGGTTTTTTAATCGCTTGTTACTTGGCTTCTAAAATAAAGATTGATGATAATTTTTTCATTGTTTTATTTAAGTTAATTATAGCAACTTCAACAATCTATATTTTGGGTCTAATTTGGCTTGGAACATTGATTGGATGGGATAAACCAATTTTTGCCTTAGGTGCAAAACCATTTCTATTAGCTGAGATTTTTAAAATTATGCTTTTAGCTCTTTTGACCAAGCAAATAATTAAAATTAAAAAATTTATCTAGGTGATCTTTTAGAGAGAATTCTTTGAAGAGTTCTTCTGTGCATTTTAAGCCTTCTGGCTGTTTCTGAAACATTCCTATTACATAACTCGAAAACTCTATGTATATGTTCCCACTTAACTCTATCAGCTGACATAGGGTTTTCTGGTGGGGCTGCTTTTTTTGAAGGATCTGCCAATAATGCTTTCTCTACATCTTCTGCATCAGCAGGTTTAGCTAAATAATCTATGGCACCTTCTTTGATTGCAGCTACTGCCGTTGGAATATTTCCATAACCAGTTAACATTATGATTCTGCTATCACTATTTGAAGACTGAATTTCTTTTACAACCTCAAGTCCATTACCATCTGCAAGCCTTAAGTCTACAACAGCAAAACCAGGTTTTTTAGTTTTTACAGATTCAACTCCCTTTTGTACACTCTCAGCTTGAAAAACCTCAAACCCTTTTTTTTCCATCGCTCTTGCTAAACGCTCACGGAATGGATTATCGTCATCCACGATTAATAATGACTTATTTTCAAAATCATTGAGATTCTGTAGTTTTGCTTCTTCTTTCATAACTCTTATATGGGGTCTCTGCAAGATATTACAATATATGAATTTTACGCATTTCTGGCTTGAATTATTTGCTTTACTTTGGTGCTGTTTACTTTATATGCCAAAAAATATTAAAGTTTTTTTTAAAAAGACTTTTTTTTATTAAATTTTTTTTGGAGGCATTTAAGATGCAAAAATTTAAATCAGTTGAGGAATTAGTAAATCAGCTGAAACCTGAAAAACCAGTTTACTGTATTAGAAAGAATTCTATTAAATCTGCTGTTAAATTTTTCCTTAACAAATTTCCAGGTAAAATTTTATATGCAGTTAAAACTAACCCGCACCCTGAAGTAATCAAAACAATAATAGAAAGTGGAGTTGAGCAATTTGATGTTGCTTCAATTGAGGAAATTAAAAATATTAGAACTTTTAGTAATACAGCAAAATGCTCTTATATGCATACTGTTAAAAGCAGAGAAAGTATAAAAGAAGCATATTTTAATTATGGTATAAAAACTTTTTCATTAGATACTAAAGATGAACTGATTAAAATAATTGAAAGTACAAATAACGCTAAAGATTTAGAGTTATTTGTAAGAGTTGCTGTTTCAAATGAACATGCAGAAATTGATTTATCAAAAAAATTTGGTGCTTTAACATCAGAAGCAATAGGTTTATTAAGACTTGTAAAACAACATGCTAGAAAGATTGGTTTAAGTTTTCATGTTGGTTCACAATGCATGCATCCAATTTCTTATTCAAAAGGAATTAGTGAAATTGGAAATATAATTAAAAAGACAAAAATTATCCCAGATTACATTAATGTAGGCGGAGGTTTTCCTACAATCTATCCTGACTTAATTCCACAATCTTTAGGTAGTTATTTTAATGAAATAAATAAGAGTTTAGAAAACTTAAAGTTTGAAAAACTTCCTGAAATTATTTGTGAGCCTGGCAGAGCTATAGTTGCTGAAAGTGGCTCGACAATTGTAAGAGTTAATTTAAGGAAAAAACAAAAGCTTTATATTAATGATGGAACCTATGGTACTCTTTTTGATGCAGGTACACCAAACATTGTATTCCCATCTAGAATGATTAAGGAAAATTCTAATAAAATAATTTCAAAAAAATTAACTGCTTTTGATTTCTTTGGACCTACATGTGATAGCATGGATTATATGAAGGGTCCTTTTTTGCTTCCAAATAATATTAAAGAAAATGATTATATTGAACTCGGTCAACTTGGAGCATACGGATTGACATTTAGAACTCAGTTTAATGGTTATTACTCAAATGAAATTTACGAAGTTGAAGATAATCCAATAATGACAATGTATGACAAAGACATTAACAAAGCTAACATGGTAGCTTAATGTCAGTTCAAAAAAATCCAGGTCATAACAGTAAAAGAGATTTATTAAAAAATCCTGTTGAACACATAGATATAACTTCTTTTGATAGTAGAAAAATTATTTCTTCAATGGAAAAAATGTCATTTGTTTCTAGAGAAACAGCAAATGCTGCTAATATTTATAACGAGATGCTTAAAGATAAAGATTGTACAATTTTCCTTACTTTAGCAGGCTCTACTTCGGCAGCTGGATGTATGAATATTTATAAAGATTTAGTTAAATATAATATGGTAGATGCAATTGTTGCAACTGGCGCCTCAATAGTAGATATGGATTTTTTTGAAGCTCTTGGTTTTAAACATTATCAAGGTTCACAATTTCAAGATGATACTGAGTTGAGGGACAACTATATAGATAGAATTTACGATACCTATATAGATGAAGAAGAGCTTCAAATGTGTGATAAAATTATATGCGAAATAGCAAATGACTTAAAAGCAAGAAGCTATACTTCAAGAGAGTTCATTTATGAAATGGGAAAATATTTAAAAAATAACTCAAAGAAAAAAGACTCTTTAATTGAAACTGCTTTTGACAACAATGTTCCTATTTTCTGCCCTGCTTTTACTGACTCAAGTGCAGGATTCGGGTTAGTTATGCATCAAGAACAAAATCCAAAAAAACATATGACAATAGACTCTGTTAGAGAATTTAGAGAATTAACAGAAATTAAAATCAAATCTAAAGGTTCTGGATTATTTATGATTGGTGGTGGTGTACCTAAAAACTTTATTCAAGATACTGTTATTTGCGCTGAACTATTAGGAAAAGATGTAGACATGCATAAATATGCTGTTCAAATTACTGTTGCTGATAGTAGAGACGGTGCTTGTAGCAGCTCTACATTAAAAGAGGCAAGTTCGTGGGGAAAAGTAGATATTACGAAAGAACAGATGGTATTTGCAGAGGCAACTAGTGTTTTACCATTAATTGCTAGTGATGCTTATCATAAAGGTGAGTGGAAAAATAGAACAAGAAAAAACTTTACAAAAATTTTTGAATAAAATTGAAATATCTCTCAAATAAAAACGGATTTTTAGGAATTGATAATAAATTTAGTTTTAAAGAAAAAGCTGTAATTATTCCATTTGGTTTAGAAAAAACAGTCAGTTATGGAGGAGGAACAAGAAATGGACCCAAAGAAATTATAAAAGCATCTCATCAAGTTGAGTTATATGATGAAGAGCTTAACTGCGAACCTTATAAAAAAATAGGTATTAAAACTTTAAAACCGTTTAAAATTGATAAAAATATTAAAAAAGCACTTAATAAAATTTCAAATATTAATAAAGAGATTTTAGATAAAAAGCTTTTCCCAATGACTTTAGGTGGAGAGCATTCAATAACTCCTGGATGTATCGTTCCTTTTACTAAAAAATATAAAAAAATTTGTCTGTTACATTTTGATGCTCATGCGGATTTACGTCAAAGTTATAATGGAGAAAAATTTTCACATGCTTCAGCAATTAGAAGGTGTCTAGATTATAAAAACATTTCATTAATTTCATTTGGCATAAGAAATATCTCGGAAAGTGAAATCCCATTTTTAAAAAAGAATTCCTCAAGAATAAATATTTTTTGGGCGAAAGATAAAAAAAAATGGAATTTGTCTAAATTTAAAAAACTAATTAAAAATAAAACTGTTTATCTTACATTTGATGTTGACGGACTAGATTCAAGTATTATGCCTGCAACTGGTACACCTGAACCAGGAGGACTTTTGTGGGACGAAACATTAGATATAATAAGAATTGCAGCTAAAAACTCAAAAATTGTTGGTGCAGATATTAATGAACTATCTCCAATTAAAGGATTTAATTCTTATAATTTTCTTGTTGCAAAGTTAGCTTATAAAATTTTGTCTTATAAATTTTTATATTAAACTTTAATTGGTTTAATAATTTTTAGTAACATTCTGAATGGTATCAACATTATTATAGCAACTAAAATTTTCACCGCTAAATCTCCAAGAGATAAAGTAATCCAAGGTACCCCTGTTGCATAAAATGATATTGAGAAAAATAAAAATGTGTCGACTGTTGATCCAATCAAAGATGAAGAAAGTGGTGCAACAAACCACTCTTTTTTTCTTAATCGATCAAAAATTTGAATATCTAACAATTGAGCGGTAATAAAAGCCACTCCTGATCCAATTGCAATTCTAACTGAGATTAAATCTGCAAAATCAGTTGAGAATAACAATGTAAATATAATTCCTATTAAAAAGCCCAAATATACAATTTGTCTTGCTAATAATTTTCCATACGACCTATTTGCTAAATCGGTTATTAAAAAAGCTATTGGGTAACTAAAAGCTCCATAAGTTAAAATCTCATTTAATCCAAAATAGTTTATTGGGAACTGAACTAAATAATTAGAAGATAATACAACAACCCCCATCATTATAGATAGGGTAATAAATAATTTGTTCATTAGGCTGATTTAGCTATGGGTTTCTTTTTAAAAGGGGATTTAATTAAAATTACTTTTTTTAACTTTTTTAATCTAGGAGATAAATTTTTATTTTTTACAGTTTTTAAAAATTCATCAAAACTACCTTTTTTGTCAATTGACCTTACGCCTGAGTTGCTTACAGTAAGTTTTAAACTTCTTCCAGTAAGCTCACTTGTAAATTTTACTTTTTTAAGATTGGGTAAAAATCTTCTTTTAGTCTTGTTGTTAGCATGACTAACATTATGACCTTTCATAGGAATTTTACCAGTAAGTTCGCATTTTTTTGACATAATATCAGTGCCTATATAAGGGCAGATATTGAAGGCGTCAAGTTTAATACATTCAAGAAACAGTTTTATTTCCAACAATTTCTGAGAAATTTTTGACACCATCTCTTATTAGTAATTCTTTTAAGTCTTTTTTAATCATGCCAGCAATATTGGGTCCTTGAAAAACCATGCCGGTATAAAGTTGAACATAATCTGCTCCCAATAAAAACTTATCATAAGCTGCTTTACCAGAGTCAACGCCGCCCACTCCAATTATTTTAATTTTACCTTTAATTAAATTATAGAATTTACTTATTAAAAGATTTGATTTTTTTTCAATAGGTTTTCCAGATAAACCACCTTTTTGATGTCTCTGTATATTTTGAAGTGTTTCCCGAGAAGCTTCGGACGTATTTGAAATTATTATTGCACTTATTTCATTTTCTAAAAGTATTTCTGAAATTAACTCAATTTGATTTTCATTTATATCTGGTGAAATCTTTACAGCTACAGGAATTTCAGTTTTTAATTGTTTTTTTTTCTCCGAGATAGATTTTAATAACTCTTTTAATTTATTCTCATCATGAAAGTTTCTTAGATTTTCAGTATTTGGTGAAGAAATATTGATTGTAATATAATCTGCAACTTCAGAAAATTTTTCTAATCCAATTAAATAATCATTCAATCTATCGTTAGAATCTTTGTTTGGACCTACATTTACACCTAGCACACCTAGTTTTTTATTAGATTTTATTCTGTTTAATATTGTATCTGATCCATGATTATTGAAACCTAACCTATTAATTAATGCTTGATCTTCTACCAATCTAAACACTCTTGGTTTTTCATTCCCATATTGTTTTAATGGTGTAACCGTACCTACTTCAACAAATCCAAAACCCAACTTAAATAAAGGATTGTATACCTCGGCATTCTTATCGAAGCCTGCTGCAATACCTATGGGATTATCAAGATGTTGATTAAATAGTTTTGTTTTTAAAATAGGATCAGTCTTGTTTTCATCAAATATATTTGAAACTAAATTAAGTTTGAGTGATTGAATTGCTAAAAAATGTGCTCTTTCAGGATCTATTTTAAATATTAATGATCTTAAATTTGAATACATTATTTCAATTTACTAATTATCAACTCTCTTGTTTCGTTAACACCGAAAAAACTTATAAAAAAACCCATTCTTGGTCCATTTTCATCTCCAAATATCACTTCATAAATTAATTTAAACCAATCTCTTAAGTTTTCTTCATACCCATTCTCTTTACCTGTTGAATATATTAATGTTTGTATATCCTCAGGAGACATCTGATCATTACATTGTTCTAAAGTTTTAACTAAAGCTTGTAGAGCTAATTTTTCATTTTCAGATGGATTTTTATATTTTTTTTGAGCCTTAATAACATCATTAAAATACTTGATTGCATAACCAACTAGTCCATCAAAAATTGGAAAGTTTTTTTCATGAATGTTAGATTTATATTTTTTAACAAACTTCCATAATAAATCTTTGTTAACAGCATTGCTTGTCTCAACCAAATTCAACAACATAGAAAAAGACATAATCATTTCTTCTTTTGGAATATTGCCATTATGAACATGCCAAACAGGATTCATTACCAATTGTTGTTCTGTTTGTTTTTTTGATTTTTCAATATTATCAAGGTACTCATCTACAGCTTTTGGCACTATTTCATTATAAAGTTTTTTAGCTCTTTTTGGATTTTGATACATGTATAAAGATAAACTTTCAGGTGAGGCATATTTTAACCACTGGTCGATGGTAATACCATTTCCTTTAGATTTTGAAATTTTTTCACCCTTTTCATCAAGAAATAATTCATAAGCAAATCCAGATGGATGTTTTTTACCAATCAAATTTATAATTTTAGTTGATAAAATTGCACTCTCAATAAGGTCTTTTCCATACATTTCAAAATCTATATCTAGAGCATACCATCTCATTGCCCAATCAACTTTCCATTGTAATTTACAATTTCCATCCAAAATACTAGATTCTAATTTTTTACCCTCATTATCAAAAATTATTTTAGAATTTTTTTTATCAATTTCTATAACTGGAATTTCGAGAACATGACCTGTATCTGGACAAATAGGTAAAAAAGGACAGTAAGTTTGTTGACGTTCTTTGCCTAAAGTTGGAAGTATAATATTCATTATACCATCATAATTTTCTAAAATAATTTTTAAAGTTGGGTTGAAAAAACCACCTTTGTATAAAGATGTTGAGCTTTTAAAACTGTATTTAAAATTAAAACTATTTAAAAAATCTTTTAACATTTCATTATTATGTTCTCCAAAACTTGCAAATTTTTCAAATGGATCTGGAACTTGTGTTAATGGTTTATGAAGATTTTTATTTAGCAATTCCTGATTAGGAACATTATCAGGAACTTTTCTTAAACCATCCATATCATCAGAGAAAGTAATTATTTCTGCTGGTAAATCTGTAAGTTGCTTTAAAGCATTAACCATCATTGAAGTCCTTGCAACTTCACCAAATGTTCCGATATGCGGAAGGCCACTTGGACCATATCCTGTTTGAAGAGTAATTTTCCCTTTTTTATCAATAAACGATTTTCTCTCACGAAGCATTTTTTTGGCTTCCACGAAAGGCCAAGCACTTGTTTTGTCTAAAATTTCTTTTTTAATCACGAATATATCTTTTATAAAAATCTTAAATTGGCGATTTTATTAATTCTTATAGAGTTGAAATTTATTTACCATAAAATAATGTTCTTTCAAAATGTCTAATTATAAAACTGTTTTTTTTACACTAGGAATTTTACAAATTATTTTAGGGGTCTCAATGTTCATCCCTATAATTGCTCAATTTATTTATTCTGAAATAGATTCATCATTTTTTGGCGCATCTATTGTTACTATAATTTTTGGATCATTATTTTTTCTTTCAAATCTTGACCACGACAAAAAGTTAAATTTACAACAAGCATTTTTATTAACTGCTTTGTCGTGGTTAAGTATTGCTCTTTTTGGATCTTTGCCATTTATATTTTCTACTATGGAGCTTTCAATTACTGATGCTTTTTTTGAGAGCATGTCTGGTATTACAACAACTGGATCTACAATTATTTCAAACTTAGAGAATACACCAAAAGGCATTCTATTATGGAGAGCAATACTTCAGTGGTTGGGTGGTATTGGTATAATTGTAATGGCAATCACCCTCATGCCTATAATGAATGTTGGTGGCATGCAATTATTTAAAATTTCTAGCAACGACTCATCTGAAAAAATTCTTCCTAAATCAAAAGAAATAGCTTTAAGACTTATATATATTTATTCAGGCCTAACTGCTCTTTGTGCATTATCATATTGGGTATTTGGAATGGGAAAATTTGATAGTTTAACTCATTCTATGACTACCATAGCTACAGGTGGATTTTCTAATTATAATCAATCTATCGGATATTTTGACAGTGTTCTTATAGAAATATCATCGATGATTTTTATAATTTTAGGAAGTATTCCATTTATTGCATATATTAAATTTATTAGTGGTAATAAAAAAATATTTTTAAACGATATTCAAATCAGAACATTTATTAAAATAATAATTATAAGCATTATTTTATTATCAATTTATTTGTTATTTAATAATAACGGAAACTTTAGTTTAAGATCTATTTTTTTTAATACGATTTCAATATTGACTGGAACAGGTTATGTAAATGCTGAATTCGACGGTTGGGGAAGTTTTCCTATAACAATATTTCTTGCATTAATGTTTATTGGGGGCTGTGCTGGATCAACTACTTGTGGAGTCAAAATTTTTAGAATTCAAATTCTATATTTATTTATATTGAATCAATTAAAAAAAATTATATATCCCAAGGGAATATTTGTAATTAAATATGATCAAGGATCTGTTGATGATAAATTTATTGCATCAATAATTTCATTTATTTATTTTTACTTTGTTATTTTTTTTATTTTAGCTGCATTATTATCATTAACTGGTCTTGATTTTATAACTGCCATCTCTGGAGCAGCAACATCGATATCAAATGTTGGTCCTGGTTTAGGTCCTATTATTGGGCCTAACGGAGATTTTTCATCTTTGCCCGATATTTCTAAATGGGTCTTAACTGTAGGTATGATTTTAGGTAGACTTGAGTTGTTTGCAATATTAGTATTATTCTTACCATCTTTTTGGAGAAATTAATTATGTCTGAAACAAAGAAACAAACATGGCTTGATTCTCTTGCAGTTTATAAAGATATTCGAATGGTAAGAATTCTTTTATTAGGTGCAATAAGTGGATTTCCATGGGTATTAATTGCAAGTAGCTTAAGTCTTTGGCTTAAAGAAGAAGGTCTTAGTAGATCAACAATTGGATGGGCAGGTTTAATTTTTGGAGTATACGCTTTCAATTATTTATGGGCTCCAATTATAGATAGAATTCAAATTCCAATACTAACAAAAAAATTAGGTCATAGAAGAGGATGGATAGTTTTGATGCAATTAATTATTTTGTTAAGTCTTGTTGTTTGGAGTGTGATTAATCCAACTGAAAATTTGGCTTTATTAATCACTGTAGGTTTAATTATTGCTATAGCATCAGCAACCCAAGATATAACTGTAGATGCATTAAGAATTGAACAGATAAATGAAAATGAAGGAAAATCAATGGCTGCTGGTGCAGCTATGGCTGTTGTTGGTTGGTGGACTGGGTATAAATTAGGTGGAGTAGTTGCTTTATTTACAGCAGAATTTTTTGAAAACCTAGGTGTAGCTGACTACTGGCAAGCTACTTTTTTAATTTTAGGTATTTTAATAATTTTAATGAATATTGGATTAATGTTTGTTCATGAACCAATAGAGACCAACAGACAAGCAAAACAGAGAGAAACAGACAAATTAATTGAGAGAAAACTTGGATCTAACAATATTATTACAAACTTTATCGCATATATTACAGGTACTATAGGCGGACCTATTATTAGTTTTTTTAGAAAAAATGGTTTTGCTATTGCAGCTGGAATTTTAGGATTTGTTTTCTTGTTTAAGATAGGTGAGGCATTTATGGGAAGAATGTCTATTGTTTTTTATAAAGAAATTGGTTTCTCCAAAGGTCAAATTGCAATTTATTCAAAAGGACTTGGCTGGATTACAACAGTTGTATTTACTTTGTTGGGTGGAGTAATGGCCATGAGAGCTGGAACAATTAAAACCATGTTCTTTGCTGGTGGGTTAATGGCTATAACCAATCTTTTATTTGCAGTTTTAGCATGGACTGGAAAATCAGAAATTTTATTTGCAATTGCGGTTATAGCTGATGATATCACAGCAGCTTTTGCAACTGTAGCATTTGTTGCATTTATATCATTACTAGTTGATAGAACTTATACAGCGACACAATATGCATTGCTTGCTTCAATTGGTACTGCTGGTCGTACTACTTTAGCTTCATCCTCAGGAGCTCTAGTTGATTGGTTAAACGGAGATTGGGGAACATTTTTTGTTTTAACGACTATTATGGTGATACCATCGTTAATTTGTTTGTGGTTAATTAAAAACAAAATTAAAATTGGTGCAAAATAATTTTTATTTCATTGGTAATTTTTCGAATATTTACAAAAATCCTTCGAGAAGATCTGAAGTAACTTCACAAATTGTGTATGGTGAAAAATTCAAAATTTTAGCAAAAAATAAAGATTGGATAAAAATTAAAACTTTATTTGATAATTATAAGGGGTTTATAAAAAATTCAAAATATATAGAAAAATTTAGCCCCAATTATAAGGTGAGTTCACTAAAAGCAAAGATTTATAAAAAACCTGGAATTGGAACTAGCAGTTGGCTTCCGCTTGCATCCAAATTATCTGTAATTGAACAAAATAGGAATTACGTTAAAATTGAAAAAAATAAATGGATTAAAAAAGCAGATATAAAAAAATTAACTCATAAAGAAAATAATTTTACAAAAATATTTAAAAAATTTTTAAATGTAAAATATTTTTGGGGTGGTAAAACATTTCGAGGTATTGATTGCTCAGCCTTATTGCAAATATTTTATTTTTATAATAATTCGTTTTATCCAAGAGATACAAAAGATCAGATCAAATATACAAAAAAGAATTCAAAGAAAAGACTATTTAAAAAAGGAGATATTATTTTTTGGAAAGGTCATGTTGCTATGTGTTTAAATTCTAAACAACTAATTCATGCTTATGGTCCAGAAAGAAAAGTAATTATTATGCCAATTATACAAACAATTAATAGGATTGAAAAAACTGCCAAGCTAAAGGTAAAAAAAGTATCTAGAATAAAATATTAATTTCTTCCAAAGTCAGGTTTATCAATATCTTGTTTCAATTTGATGATTTTTGACCTTACTTTTTTAGTCTGAATAAGTTTCTTTACGATAGACTTATTATTTTTTGAATTAATATCTTTTTTAAATTGATTTAAATTTTTAATAAATAAATCAATCGCTTTTGAAATATTATTTTTATTATTAAAAAAAATATCTCTCCACATGATTTCATTTGATGCTGCTATCCTAGAAAAATCCCGTAATCCACCAGCGCTATATTTGATAAGCCCATAATTTTGTTTTTTCTCAAAATCTTGTGCAGATTTTACCAGATTATATGCAATTAAGTGTGGTAAATGACTAGTAATAGAAAAAATTTTGTCATGTTTTTCAGCGCTCATAACAACTACTTTTGCTCCAATTTTTTTCCAAAACTTAGTTAGAATATTTATATTATTTTTTTTAATATTTTTTTCTTTAATTATTATACACCATCTATCAGTAAACATATTTTCTTTACCATGCTCTGGCCCACTGACCTCTGATCCAGCTATTGGGTGACTTTGAATCCACTGAATACCTTTCTTTAAAAATTTATTTATAATTTTAGAAGTTTCAATTTTTGAAGAACCAATATCTGTAATCAATGTTTTTGATTGTATAAATTTATTAATTTTCAAAATAATATTTTTGTATTCACTCATTGGTGTACAAAAGATGATTAAATCGGAATTACTTGCACCTTCTTTTAATGATTTAACAATTGTTCCAGGTAATTTTAATCTTTTTATCTTAGCAATATTTGATTTTGATTTTTCATAAATAAATATTTTTTTTGCTATTTTTTTTTTGCTAATACGCCTTAATAAAGATGAACCTAATAATCCACAGCCAATAATTAAAATATTTTTCATTTTTTCAATACTTGCTTAATAACACTCATAAATTTTAAGTTTTCTTTTTTAGATCCAATAGTTAACCTTAATTTATTCTTTATATGATAACCATCTTCTGTTGATCTTAAAATAATTCCCTTGTTTTTAAGTTTTTCATAAAGAAATTTTGCTGAATATCTGCATTTTTCAAAATTAAGTAACAAAAAATTTGCTGAAACCGAATTTGAAAAAATATTATATGTCTCAAGAAATTTCTTAATTTTTTCAGAATATAATAAATTATGTCTAATCGATTTAGTTATGAAAGCTTTATCCTTCAGTGACTCGGTGGCAGCTAATTGAGCAATACCATTTACATTAAATGGTGGTTTTATAACATTTAGCGCATCAACTATTTTTTTTGATCCATATCCCCAACCTACTCTCAGAGAAGCTAATCCAAACATTTTTGAAAAAGTTCTAAGGATGAAAACATTGTCTTTATTTTTAAACAAATCTAACCCAGATGAATAATCTTTGTTTTTCATATATTCTGCATAGGCATCATCTATAACTAGTAAAATTTTTTTATTTAATCTTTTTCTTAATTCTAAAACTTCTTTTTTCGTTAAGTAAGTTCCTGTAGGATTGTTTGGGTTAGCTATAAACACAATTTTAGTTTTTTTTGTTATTTTTTTTAAAATTTCATTTACTGAAACTTTAAAATTAATTTCTTTTGCAAATACAACTTTTGCACCCACAATTTTTGAGTAAATTCTGTACATTAAAAAACTGTACTCTGGTACCACAACCTCATTTTTTGGGTTTAGAAACAACTGACAGAGCATTTGAATAACTTCATCTGAACCAGCTCCACAAATAATTTTCTCAGAATTACATTTATAAGCTTTAGATATTGCTTTTCTTAAATTTTGAGATTTTCCATCTGGATATTTATCTAAATTCAGATTTTTATTTGATATTATTTTCTTTACTTTTGGACTCATACCTAAAGCAGACTCATTTGCAGAAAGCTTAATTACGTTATTAAGTTTCTTAACTTTAGATTTACCAGGCTTATAAGCCTCAATTTTAAATTTTTTAAAATTTGGAGTTATCATTTTTTTTAATTTATGTGCTCTTTATAGATAAAATTACAAAATTTTATAGAGAATAAGAGGGTTTTTTAAAAAATTGACATAATAAATAAGTTCTAGTAAAAAAATTATGCGCTGATTTAACTGAATTGCGAGCGCTTAAAAAAAACCGCTAAAATAGTTTTTTTTCTCACAATTCGAAACAGTCAAAAACTATGAATACTGAGAAAAACATAAAAACTTTAATTGTAAAGAAACCACTAAAATTAGACTGTGGAAAGACCATAAAAGATTTTCCCATAGCCTATGAAACTTACGGTTCACTTAATTCAAAAAAAGATAATGCAATATTAGTTTTTCATGCTCTAACAGGAGATCAATTTGTAACCGGAATAAACCCTGTAACCAACAAAGAGGGTTGGTGGAGTTATGCAGTAGGTCCTGATAAGGCTATCGATACGAATAAATATTTTGTTATTTGTTCTAACGTAATTGGTGGATGTATGGGATCATACGGACCAAGTCATAAAGATCCTAATCAAAAAATTTTTGGAACAAATTTTCCCGTTATTACAATTAATGATATGGTGAATGCTCAATATAATTTACTTGATCATTTTGGTATTGATAAACTATTTTCTATAACTGGTGGTTCAATGGGAGGTATGCAAGTCCTTCAGTTTATTAGCAACTTTCCGAATAAATCCAAAACAGTGATACCGATAGCAACCACATCTAGTCATTCAGCTCAAAATATTGCTTTTAACGAGCTAGGTAGACAAGCTATTACAGCTGATAGTAACTGGAAAGATGGGAATTATACATCAAACGATACTAATCCTGGAAAAGGATTGGCAGTAGCTAGAATGGCAGCTCATATTACTTATTTATCTAAAAAAGGTTTGCAGGAAAAATTTGGAAGAAAGTTACAAGAAAGAGAAGATCTTAAATTTGGATTTGACGCTGATTTTCAAATAGAAAGTTATTTAAGATATCAAGGCTCGGTTTTCGTAGATAGATTTGATGCAAATAGTTATCTTTATATTACTAGAGCTATGGATTATTTTGATTTAGCTAAGCAATTCAAAGGTAGTCTTTCAGAAGCATTTATAAATACAAACGCGAAATTTTTTATAATTTCTTTTACTTCAGATTGGCTTTATCCAACCTTAGAAAACAAAGATATTGTGATTGCTTTAAACTCAATAGGAGCTGATGTTGGATTTGTAGAAATTGAGTCAGATAAAGGTCACGACTCCTTTTTACTAGACGTTCCAGATTTCTTAAGTGCACTTAAAAACTTTTTAGATAAATCTTACGAAGAAAATTAATTATGAAAAATGAATTTCAGGTAATAGCAGATTTAATTGAAAAAGATAAGAAAGTCTTAGATGTAGGTTGTGCTGATGGAACTTTGATGAAATTTTTAAAGGATAATAAAAACATAAATATAAGAGGATTAGAGATTTCAAAAGAAAAAGTGCAAGAATGTATTGCTAAAGGTTTAACTGTAATTGAAGGAAATGCTGAAAAAGATTTAAAGCAATTTCCAGATAAATCTTTTGATTATGTTGTTTTAAGTCAAACCCTTCAAGCTTTTCTTAATCCTGAATTAGTTTTAGATGAACTTTTAAGAGTTGGAAAAAAGGCAATAGTTACGATTCCTAATTTTGGATACTGGAAAGTAAGATTTCATTTATTATTTAAAGGTACAATGCCAATTACAAAAACATTACCAGATGAATGGTATAACACTCCAAATTTACACATGTGCACAATCAAAGATTTTTTTCATTTTGTAAAATCAAAAG
This sequence comes from Candidatus Pelagibacter sp., assembly GCF_052049835.1. Classification (GTDB taxonomy): domain Bacteria; phylum Pseudomonadota; class Alphaproteobacteria; order Pelagibacterales; family Pelagibacteraceae; genus Pelagibacter. The sequence goes on from NZ_JBNGZF010000002.1 coordinate 77,058, forward strand.
ATATAAAGATTTTTAAATCACTCGCTTTAAACAATCTTAATAAATCAACAATAAATCATAGTAATTTAGGCGTTAAAAATTTGTTTGCAGATCTAGGTATATTTTTGATAGAAAAATAAAATGCGTATTGAAATTATACCTTGTCTTCAAGACAACTACAGCTATTTAATAATAGACGAAAGTAACAATTCTGCGTGTATTGTAGATCCCAGTGAAGCTGAGCCAATAATAAATTTCCTAAAAAATAAAAATATAAAATTAAAATACATTCTTAATACTCATCATCACTATGATCATATTGGAGGAAATCAAGAATTAAAAAAAAAATATGGATCAGTTGTTGTAGGTTTTAAAGGAGACTCGAAAAGAATACCAGAGATAGACATATTGTTAGAAGATAATCAAATATGGAAAGCTGAAAACTTTGAAGCTAAAATTATGCATATACCTGGACATACTTCAGGCCATATTTGTTTTAATTTTTTTAAAGAAAAAATAGTTTTTACCGGAGATACACTTTTCTCACTTGGTTGTGGAAGAATATTCGAAGGTTCATATGAGGAAATGTTTGAATCTTTAAACAAAATTAAATTATTACCAGAAGATACAAAAATTTATTGCGGTCATGAATATACTCTTAACAATGCAAAATTTTGCAAAAAATATGATTCTGAAAACAAAGATTTACAAAAAAAAATCGAAAAAATAGAAAAATTAAGAGAAAATGGAATTCCTACCATACCCTCAACTTTAAAAGAGGAATTGGATTGTAATATATTTTTAAGAGCAAAAGATGTAAAAACCTTTTCAAAATTAAGAGATTTTAAGGATAATTTCTAATTAATTCGGCTTGACTAAAGGCTGGCTACAACTATATTGCGGTAACTTTAAATTAAATCATACTATGTCATACGCAGTAATAAAAACAGGTGGAAAACAGTATAAGGTAAAATCTGGAGAAATTCTAAAGATTGAAAAATTACCAGACTCTAAACCTGAGACTAAAATAGAGTTTAATGAAATCTTGGCATACGGTGATGATAAATCAATTGAAATTGGAACTCCAAATGTTGAGGGCGCAAAAGTAGAGGCTGATTTAATTAAAAATAGCAAAAATAGAACTATTTTAATTTTTAAAAAAAGAAGAAGACAAAATTCAAGAAGAAAAAATGGGCATAGACAACAATATTCTATGATAAGAATTAACAAAATTTTTTCAAAAGATGGTAAAGTATTATCAGAAGCTGAAAAAATTTCTAAAACTTCAAAAAAAGAAGAAGTTAAGGAAGCAGCAAGCAAATAGTTATTAGGTAAATTATGGCAACAAAAAAAGCAGGTGGATCATCACGAAACGGACGAGATAGTGCCGGTAGAAGACTCGGCGTAAAAAAATATGGTGGTGAAACAGTAATTCCTGGAAACATAATTGTTAGACAAAGAGGAACTAAGATTTTTCCAGGTGAAAATGTTGGTATGGGTAAAGATCATTCAATATTCTCAGTTGTTAAAGGGAAAGTTGTTTTTAAAAAATCTAAATCAGATAGAACTTTCGTTTCTGTAAAGCCCAATTAATAGTACAACCAATTAAAATAGATGTTGTATTATGAAATTTCTCGATCAAGTTAAAATTTATATTAAGGCTGGAAACGGCGGAGATGGATCTCCTAGTTTTAGAAGAGAGAAATATGTTGAGTTTGGTGGACCAGATGGTGGTGATGGTGGAAAAGGTGGATCAATTATTTTAAAGTCAGAGGAAAATTTAAATACCCTTATTGATTATCGATATCAACAACACCATAAAGCCGAACGTGGAGAAAACGGTTCAGGTCAAAATCGAACAGGAAAAGGTGGTGAAGATTTAATTTTAAAAGTTCCTCTAGGTACACAGGTATTTGAAGAAGATAACAAAACTCTCCTTTTTGATTTTAATAAAAAAGGTGAAGAATATGTTGCAGCTGATGGTGGAAAAGGAGGTTTAGGAAACACAAGATTTAAAAGTTCTACAAATAGAGCTCCAAGAAAATTTACTAAAGGCACAATCGGAGAAGAATTTACAATATGGCTTCAATTAAAAACAATTGCTGATATCGGTATTATTGGATTGCCAAATGCAGGAAAATCAAGTTTGTTAGCAGCTCTAACAAACGCAAATCCAAAAATTGCAAATTACAAATTTACAACGGTTAATCCAAACCTTGGTGTTGCTTCTTATGATGATAAAGAAATTACCATTGCAGATATTCCAGGATTAGTTGAAGGAGCTCATGAAGGTATAGGGTTAGGGATACAATTTTTAAAACATATAGAGAGATGTAAGTCTTTACTACACTTAATTGATGTCACCAACTTAGATCTGAATGAATCTTATAATCAGGTGAAAAATGAATTAAAAAGCTACAGTGCAAAGTTATTAGAAAAAAAAGAACTAATTGTGCTTAATAAAATCGATTTGATTGATGAAGAAACAGCAAATGAAGTTATAGATTATTTTTCAAAAGGTAAAAATTGTGAGATTATGACAATGACAACTCTTGAAAAAGAATCTGTATCAAAAATTAAAGCAAAACTTTTGTCTTATGTATCTTAAAAATTCTAAAATAATTATTGTCAAAATTGGATCATCTCTCCTGGTTGATCAAAATAAAAAAATTAGGAAACAATGGTTATCTAGTTTTGCAAAAGATATCAAAAAATTAAGAGATAAAAATCAAAAAGTAGTTGTTGTTAGCTCTGGTGCAATAGCTTTGGGTTGCAAGAAAATGAATTATAATAAAAAAAATATCAAATTAGATAAGAGTCAAGCTATTGCTTCTATTGGTCAAATAGAACTGATGAATTTATTTTCACAAACTTTCGCAAAATATAAATTAAATATTTCTCAGATTTTGCTTACATTAGAAGATACTGAGGAAAGAAGAAGATCTCTCAATGCAAAAAGAACATTTGATAATCTTTTTGAACTTGGTTTTATTCCCGTAGTCAATGAAAATGACACTATTGCAACGAGTGAAATAAAATATGGAGATAATGATAGATTGGCATCTAGGGTTGCGCAAATTACAAACGCGGATACCTTAATTTTATTATCTGATGTTGATGGTTTGTATACAAAAAATCCTAAAATTTTTAAGGATGCTAAACTAATAAAAAAGATTGATGATCTTAAAAAAGATCTAAATAATATTTATATTAAAGGTGTAAATGAATATGGAAGTGGTGGTATGCATACCAAAATTGAAGCAGCAAAAATATGTCAGCTTGCTGGTACTAGTATGGTTATTGCCAATGGACTATATTCAAATCCTATTTCAAAAATAATTGAAAAAAATAATTGTACCTGGTTTAGTCCAAAAATTTCAAAGTTAGATGCTAGAAAAAAATGGATAATAAGTTCTGTAGCACCTAAAGGAGCATTAATAATTGATGATGGTGCTAAAAAAGCATTAAAATCTGGAAAAAGTTTGTTAGCAGCAGGAATTAGAAAAGTTTCGGGGAAATTTAACAAAGGTGATCATATTAAAGTATTAGATAAAAAAAATAATGAATGTGCTAGAGGGTTAAGTTCCTTTACTTCTGATGAGGTGACTAAAATAATGGGTCATCACTCGAATGAAATTGAAAAATTATTAGGATATGTTGCAAAATCAGAAGTTATTCATAAAGATGATATGGTGGAAATTTAAATGATTAAATATATGAATTTAATTGGAATAAAAGCTCGAAAAGCTAGTGAGTATAAAGTTACAACTGAAGTAAAAAATAAAGTCTTAAATGATTACGCAAAATTAATTAAGAATGAAAAAAAATTTATTATTAATCAAAATTCAAAAGATATTAATTATGCAAGAAAAAAAGGATTAAAAGATAACTTAATCAAAAGACTTCATTTAAATGAAATTAAATTAGATGGAATTATAAATTCTATTTTAAAAATAGCTAAATTAAAGGACCCTATAGATAGCACTTTAGAAAAATGGAAAAGACCAAATGGTTTGAATATTAAAAAAGTATCAATACCAATTGGAGTTATTGGGGTTATTTATGAAAGTAGACCAAATGTAACTTCAGATGTTGCTAGTCTTTGTTTTAAATCTGGGAATGTAGTGATTTTGAAAGGAGGCTCTGAAGCCATAAATTCAAATAAAGCTTTAGCTAAGTTATTTAGAAAAGCACTTAAAAAAAATAAAGTTGATGAAAACTTTATACAATTTATCGATTCAAAACAAAGGAAGCTTGTGGATATTATGCTTTCTAAGATGAAAAAATATATCGATGTGATCATACCTCGTGGTGGAAAAAATTTAGTTAAAAAAGTTTTAGAATTATCCAAAGTACCTATAATTGGGCACTTAGAGGGACTTTGTCATACTTATATAGATAAAGATGCAGAATTAAAAATGGCTAAAGAAGTTGTCTATAACGCTAAATTAAGAAATACAAGTATTTGTGGTGCGACTGAAACTATTCTTATTCATAAAAATATAGTCAAAAAATTTAGTAATCCTATTTTGCAGGAACTTGAAAATAGTGGTTGTAAAATAATTGGCGATAAAATTTTGAAAAGTTATTACAATGGTCAAGTATATCCTGCAAAAGAAAAAGATTGGTCAACTGAATATTTGTCATCAATTGTATCGGTTAAAGTTGTTAAAAATTCTGAAGAGGCAATTCAGCATATTAACAAATACGGAACTATGCACACTGACTCCATCATTACAAAAAATAAAAAAACAGCAAAATATTTCCTAAAAAATGTTAAAAGCTCAATTGCAATGCACAATACCTCAACTCAATTTGCTGATGGTGGTGAATTTGGATTTGGTGGAGAAGTTGGAATTTCTACTAATACACTGCCACCAAGAGGTCCTGTAGGTTTAAATCAATTGATTTCATATAAATATGAAATCACTAGTAATGGTAAAATAAGAAATTAAATTGAATAGCGCAAAAATAAAAATTGGTGTATTAGGTGGATCGTTTGATCCTGCTCATAAAGGACATTTGGCAATTTCTAAGGAAGCAAAAAAAAGATTTAAACTCAAAAAAGTTATTTGGGCAATAACAAAAAAAAATCCATTTAAAATAGAGAGCAAGACATCTGTTGCTGACAGAATTAAATTTTGTAAAAAAATAATTAGTACAAATTCATTTATTAAGGTTAAATTTTATGAAAAAATTATTAAATCAAATAAAACTATAAATTTAATTAATCATTTAAAAAAAGATAAAAGCATTGAAATTTATTTTTTAATGGGTGCCGACAACCTTATTAATTTTCATAAATGGCATAAATCTAAATTAATTTCACAAAAATGTAATATTCTAGTTTTTGACCGACATGGGTATAAAAAAAATTCTTTAAAATCAAAGACATTTAAGCAACTTAGTAAGGCCAATCTAGAATTTATTGAGTTTAATAAAGTCAACATTTCATCTTCTCAATTAAGAAAAATTTGATAATCTAAAATCAATTAATGGACAAAATTTCAGACTTAAAAGAAATTGTAATTAACACACTAGATCTCAATAAAGCTCAAGACATTGTAACTATTGATCTTAAAGACAAAAGTTCTATGGCTGATTACATGATTATAGCAAGTGGAACTTCATCTAGACATATCCAATCCTTGTCAGAACAAGTTTTAGAAAAACTTAAAAATAATGGTGTAAAAGACTCTAAAATTGAAGGTAAAGAAAGTGGAGAATGGAAACTTGTTGATGGGATTGATTTGATTGTTCATATTTTTCATCCAGAAAAAAGAAAATTTTATGAATTAGAGAAAATTTGGTCAGAACTAATTCCAAAAGAAAAAGTGATGATATGAAAAAAATTAAATTTTTATTATTAATCTTTTTTTCCGTTTTTTGTTTAAATAAAACAGTTATTTCAGCTGAAATTGATATTTATAAAAAAATTGATCTCTTCGGTGAAGTTTTAGAAAAAATTAATAAAGAATATGTTGATGAGTTCAACCAATCTGAAAGTCTGGATTCTGCAATCAATGGACTTTTGCAATCTTTAGATCCTTATTCGTCCTACATGTCGCCTAAAATATTTGATGAAATGCAAACTGAGACTAGTGGTGAGTTTGGTGGATTAGGAATTGAGGTTAGCATGGAGGCAGGAGTAGTAAAAGTAATTTCACCAATAGATGATACACCTGCATCTAGGGCTGGATTAAAAGCTGGTGATTACATTGTCAAAATAAATGATGTTCAGGTTCAAGGAAAATCATTAAGTGAAGCTGTAGATTTAATGAGAGGACCTGTGGGTTCTGGAATAGAGTTAACAGTAAGACGAAGAGGCGAAAAAAAGGCGTTAACATTTAATATAATAAGAGAAGTTATTCAGGTTCAATCTGTTAAATCTGAAATTATAGATGAAAGTATAGGATACCTCAGGCTTACTTCATTTAATGATAACAGTAGTGATCAAATTGAAAAACAAATTAAAAAACTTAAAAAAAATAAAAACTTAAATTCATTTATTTTAGATTTAAGAAATAATCCTGGAGGTCTTTTATCTCAAGCAATAAAAATCTCAGATTTTTTTCTAGAAAATGGGGAAATAGTTTCAACAAAAAGCAGAAAAAAAACTGAAAATAGAAAATGGTTTGCAAAAAAAGGAGATATTACTGATGGAAAAACATTATTGGTTTTGATTAATTATGGTTCAGCATCTGCATCTGAAATTGTTGCTGGAGCTTTAAAAGATCACAAAAGAGCAATTATTATTGGTGAAAATAGCTTTGGTAAAGGTTCGGTCCAATCAATTATTCCTCTAAAAAATCGTGGGGCTATCAGATTAACTGTTGCAAAATACTATCTTCCCTCTGGAAAATCTATTTCTGAAGTAGGTGTTAGACCAGATATTGAAGTAAATGAAGAAGGTGATGATTTTAGAATAAAAACTGATACTGATAATCAATTAAACTACGCTATTAAGTTACTTAACGGATAATATGAATAAAAATTTTAAAGATTTACCACTGAGAAGTGGGGTCGGAATTGTGTTATTGAATAAACAAAATAAAGTATTCGTAGCAAAAAGAATAGATAATCCTAAAAATTTTTGGCAAATGCCTCAAGGTGGTGTTGATGAGGGAGAGGATAATTTAAAAGCTGCATTTAGAGAACTAGAAGAAGAAACAAGTATCAAAAGCGTAGAACTTATAAAAGAGCTCGATGGTACATTAACCTATGATTTACCTGATAGATTACTAGGTATCATTTGGAAAGGTAAATACAAAGGTCAAAAGCAAAAATGGTTTTTAATGAGATTTGTTGGAAATGATAATGAAGTAAACATAAATACATCTAATCCAGAGTTTTTGGATTGGAAGTGGATTGACTTAGATTTAATTACTGATGTGGTGGTTGATTTTAAACATCATGTTTACAAAGAGCTTAAAGAAAAAGTAAAAAAATTAATTTAGAGTTTTTAAAACTTCAACTTTTTGATCTGCTAAATACTTAGATTGATCGTTAATATCAGTTTTATTAGCCTCTTCTTCTGCCTGTTTAAGTAAATCTTGTTGCTTTGATTTATCCATATCAGCAAGATTAAAAATTGTACTTGTTAAAATAGATAGATTGTTATTTTTGAACTCAACAATACCATCTTCAACATAGTAATTTTCATCACCTGATTTTGATAAAATCTTAATTATCCCAGGTTTTAAAAAGGAAATAATAGAAATATGATCCTTCAATATTCCCATCTCTCCTTCAAAAGCAGGGACCACAACTTCTGAAACATCCTCTTTTACTAAAAAAGATTTTTCAGGATTTACTATTTCAACTTTAAACTCTTCGCTCATTAAGCAGCAGCTTCTTGTTCCATTTTCTTAGCTTTTTCTATAGCTTCCTCAATTGTTCCAACCATATAAAAAGCAGCTTCAGGTAAGTGATCATACTCACCTTTACAGATTGCATCAAAACCTTTGATAGTTGAGTCAAGATCAACAAGTTTTCCTGGAGAACCAGTAAATACTTCTGCAACAAAGAATGGTTGAGATAAAAATCTCTGGATTTTTCTAGCTCTTGCCACAACTAGTTTATCTTCTTCAGATAATTCATCCATACCAAGAATAGCTATAATATCTTGTAATGATTTATATGATTGTAGAATTCTTTGAACATCTCTTGCTACTCTATAATGCTCATCTCCAACGATTCTTGGATCCAAAATTCTTGATGTAGAGTCAAGTGGATCTACTGCAGGATAAATACCAATTTCAGCAATTTGTCTTGAAAGTACAGTCGTTGCATCTAAGTGAGCAAACGATGTCGCTGGAGCAGGATCTGTTAGATCATCAGCAGGCACATAAATTGCTTGTACAGATGTAATTGACCCTTTGTTTGTAGTCGTAATTCTTTCTTGTAGGTTACCCATGTCAGTAGCTAATGTCGGTTGATATCCAACAGCAGATGGAATTCTTCCTAACAAAGCTGAAACCTCTGATCCTGCCTGAGTAAATCTAAAGATGTTATCTACAAAGAAAAGTACGTCCTGACCTTCCTGATCTCTAAAGTATTCAGCTACAGTTAACCCTGTAAGTGCAACTCTTGCTCTTGCTCCAGGAGGTTCATTCATCTGCCCATAAACTAAAGCAGCTTTTGAACCAGCTCCTTCTTTTTTAATTACACCAGATTCAATCATTTCATGATAAAGGTCATTTCCTTCTCTAGTTCTCTCTCCAACTCCTGCGAACACTGAAAAACCACCATGAGCTTTTGCAACGTTATTAATTAATTCCATAATTAAAACTGTTTTTCCTACTCCTGCTCCACCAAATAATCCAATCTTTCCACCTTTTGCATAAGGTGCAAGCAAATCAATAACTTTAATACCTGTTACAAGTATTTCAGTTTCTGTTGATTGGTCATTAAATTCAGGTGCAGCTCTATGAATTGGCCAACTTTCTTTAGTTTTAACTTCACCTCTTTCATCAATTGGTTCCCCAATTACATTTATAATTCTTCCAAGTGTTTCAGGTCCAACTGGAACTTGAATAGGAGCATTAGTGTTAACAACTTCATCACCTCTTTTTAGTCCTTCAGTAGCATCCATAGCAATTGTTCGTACAGTCGTTTCACCTAAGTGTTGCGCTACCTCTAAAACTAGTCTGTTATCACCATTTTTACATTCCAATGCTGTTAAAATTTCTGGTAGTTCACCATCAAATTTCACGTCTACTACCGCTCCAATAACTTGTGTGATTATTCCTTTGCTCATAATTATAAACTTTCTGCTCCTGATATGATTTCTATTAGTTCTTTTGTAATTGCTGCCTGACGACTTCTATTATATTCGATAGTAAGTTTGTCAACCATTTCACCTGCGTTTCGGGTTGCATTATCCATTGCACTCATTCTAGACCCTTGCTCGCTAGCTGAATTCTCTAACATTGCTTTAAATATTTGCGTAGAAATATTCTTTGGCAATAAATTGCTTAAAATTTCATCTTCATCTGGTTCAAATTCGTAACTTTCTTCTGAGCTACTTTCTTCTCCCTCATTATTTAATGGGATAATTTGTTGTGCTTGAGGAATTTGAGTAATTACATTTTTAAATTGGTTATAAAAAATTGTACAAACATCAAATTCACCTGCTTCGAATTTTTCAATTACCATTTTACCAACTTTGTCAGCATCAAAATAATTTGCATTTTTAGACTCTTTGAAAGAAATATTTTCAATTATTTTGTCACCATAAAATCTTTTTAGTTGATCATTTCCCTTTGAGCCTACTGTAATAATTTTAAGTTCTTTACCTTCATCTAAAAGTTTTGCAAAATAACTTTTAGCTTTTTTAATAATATTAGAGTTAAATCCACCACATAAACCTCTATCAGAAGTCATCACCACACAAAGATGAGTTTTTTCTTGACCAGTACCTGACAATAACTTTGGTGCATTTTCTTTATCAGAAATACCATTTGATAAATTTAAAATAACATTATTCATTTTTTCAGAATAAGGCCTTCCCTTCTCAGCGCTTTCTTGAGCTCTTCTTAATTTAGCTGCTGCAACCATTTTCATAGCTTTAGTAATTTTCTGTGTAGACTTTACACTAGCTATTCTTTTTTTTAGGTCGTCTAAACTTGCCATAAATTATTAAGATTTAAAATTTCCTTTTAATTGAGTGATTACCTCAACAAGTAATTTTTCTTTATCTTCCTCAAGTTTTCCTGAACTTAAAATTGACTCGATAATTTCAGGCTTATCTGATTTACATTTTTCAATAATCTTGCTCTCAAATTTAGCAACATCTTTTAGATCAATATCGTCCAGATAACCTTTCACTCCACAAAATACTGAAATAACTTGTTCTGCAACAGTCATAGGTGAATATTGTTTTTGTTTTAAAAGTTCAGTTAGTTTAGAGCCTCTATTCAAAAGTTGCTGAGTAGATGCATCTAAATCAGATCCAAATTGAGCAAAAGCTGCCATTTCTCTGTATTGTGCTAGCTCTAATTTCATTGAACCAGAAACTTTTTTCATCGCTTTTGTTTGAGCTGATGAACCAACCCTAGATACTGATAAACCTACGTTAATTGCAGGTCTTATACCTTGGTTAAATAGTTCTGTTTCAAGGAAAATTTGTCCGTCTGTAATTGAAATAACGTTAGTTGGAATGAACGCAGATACGTCTCCACCTTGTGTTTCAATAATTGGCAGCGCAGTAAGTGATCCACCACCATGTTCGTCACTTAATTTAGCTGCTCTTTCAAGCAATCTACTATGGAGATAAAATACATCTCCAGGATAAGCCTCACGTCCTGGGGGTCTTCTTAATAACAATGACATTTGTCTATAAGCAACTGCTTGTTTAGACAAGTCATCGTAAATTATTAATGCATGCATTCCATTATCTCTAAAATACTCACCCATAGCACAACCTGTGTATGGTGCTAAGAATTGTAAAGGAGCAGAGTCCGATGCAGTAGCAGCAACGATTGTTGTGTACTCCATAGCTCCAGCTTCTTCTAATGTTTTTTGAATTTGTCTTACTGTTGATCTTTTTTGTCCAACTGCAACGTATATGCAATACAGTTTTTGTTTTTCATCACCAGATTCATTGATTTTTTTTTGATTAATAATTGCATCTACTGCAACTGCTGTTTTACCAGTTTGTCTATCACCAATAATTAATTCCCTTTGTCCTCTACCAATTGGAACCAGACTATCAATTGATTTAAGACCAGTTTGCATTGGTTCGCTTACTGATTGTCGTGGAATAATGCCAGGAGCTTTTACTTCAACCCTGCTTTTTTTAATTCCTTTATCTAATGGTCCTTTTCCATCAATAGGATTTCCTAAACCATCCACTACTCTTCCTAATAATTCTTTCCCAACTGGAGTATCAACAATATTACCAGTTCTTTTTACTACATCCCCTTCTTTAACATTTCTGTCATCACCAAAAATTACGACACCAACGTTTTCACTTTCTAAGTTTAGAGCCATACCTTTTGAACCATCTGCAAACTCTACCATTTCACCAGCTTGAACATTATCTAAACCATAAATCCTAGCAATACCGTCTCCAACTGATAAAACTTGACCAACTTCTGTGACTTCTGCTTTATCACCAAAATTTTTAATTTGTTCTTTTAATATTTTTGTAACTTCTGAAGGATTTATTTCCATTTATGCCTCTATCATTCTATTTTCGATTTGTTGTAATTTATTTTTAATTGAGGTATCGACCATAGTACTTCCTACCTGTACTACCAAACCTCCTATTAAACTTTCGTCATGTTTGTAGTTTAATTTTATTTTTGAGCTAAAATTTTTTGTTAACTCCTCTGTAATTTTTGCAATTTCTTCATTAGATAATTGTTTTGCTGATTTTAATTCTGCCTTAAGTTCACCTCTTTTTCTTGAACAAATCTCAATAAAGCTTTTAAGGATACGCTCAATAAAAAAGAAACGTCTTTTTTGAATTAAGAAACTTAAAAAATTTTTAAATAAAGATTCAAATTTATTATTTTCAGAGATTGTATTGATTACTTTTAATAAATCTTCTTGGCTTGTAGTTGGATCTTTAATCAAATTAGAAAAATCTTCACTTTGCTCGATTAAATTAAGAATAGATGAAGACTGATCTTCGATCTGACTTAAAAGATTGTTTTCCTCTGAAAGTTCAAAAAGCGCAAGAGAATACCTTTCAGCTGAAGTTATTGAAAATCCGGTGTCTTTACTCAACTTGGTTCCTCTATAATGTTGAAGATTATTTAAAAATCACGCCCTAAATAGCATATGACCCTTATGTCTTCAAGTAGCGGATTCGTAAAAAAGGCCTCTTTTTTGAGGTTAATTGAAGTTAATTGGATCAACATCAACTGAAAGTTTTATTCCAGAAGAAAATTTATATTTTGGAATAATTTTTGCAAGAGAGCTTTGTAGTTTCATAGATTTTAAGCCTCTTATTAAAAATCTTATTCTAAATTTTCTCTTTAATCTAAATAATGGAGCATTCACTGGCCCTAATATTTTTCCTTCTATTTTATTTTCAATAAAATTTTTAAAATTTAAAGCTTCTTTTTCTAATTTAATTTCATTATCTCCCGTTAAGATTAAAGAAATAAACCTTTGAAATGGAGGTAGTTTATTTTTTTTTCTTATCTGCAGTTCTCTTTCTAAAAAAATATCTGGATTTTTACTTGTAATTTCTGAAATCATATTAGTATTATTTTCATAGGTTTGAAAATATACAGTTGCTGGTTTTCCAGTTCTGCCTGCACGTCCTGAAAGTTGATGATAAAGCTGTAAATTTTTTTCTGCACCTCTTAAATCATGTCCTTGAGATGAAAGATCAATATCAACAACTACAATGCAATTTAAGCTTGGAAAATGAAAACCTTTTGAAATTAATTGGGTTCCAACTAAAATATGCGTTTCATTATTAATAATTTTATCTATTTTTTCTTTAGAATCTTTTTTATTCATTGTGTCACTTGAAAAAATCTCTATTGTTTTTCCAGGAAATTTTCTTTTTACCTCTTCTGAAATTCTCTCAACACCAGGACCACTAAAAATAAATTCACAATTGCCTTCTTTTGTACAATTCCTTTTAAGATCAGATTTGTATCCACAATAATGACACAATAAATTATTTTTATTTTTATGATAAACTAAATTGATACTACAATTTGGACATGTAAAACTTGTAAAACATTTATTGCATAAAGCATTTGGAGAAAAACCTCTTCTATTTAAAAAAAACAAAACCTGATCTTTTTTTTCCAAATGTAAATTTACTTTTTCAATAATTTTATTTGATAGCCATGATTGTTTTTCAAGTTTGGTATTATTTAAATTAATAATTTCATAATTAGGTAATGCTGCGTTCTGGTATCTTTCATTTAATCTAGAAACTTCGTATTTACCTTTTTTAATATTTTCAAAAGTTTCTATAGAAGGAACAGCAGTAATCAAATTGATAGGAATATTTTCAAAAGATGCTCTAGAAATTGCCATATCACGAGCATTATAAGTTATACCTTCGTCTTGTTTAAATGACTGATCATGTTCCTCGTCAACAATTATCATACCTAATTTTTTAAATGGTAAAAATAATGAAGATCTTGCACCAATAATTATTTTTATTTTACCGTTAGAAACACCGCTCCAAATTAATTCTTTCTTTTTTTTTGAAATAGCCGAATGCCAAACTGCAGGTTTAAAACCAAAATATTCTAAAAATTTTTGTTCAAACTGACTAGTTAGACCTATTTCTGGTAATAAAATTAATCCTTGAAAACCGTTCTCTATCAATGGTTTTAACGCTTCAAAATAAACTAAAGTTTTTCCTGATCCAGTTGTGCCTTGTAAAACATGAACTCTAAATTTTTTATTTGAAGCATTCATTTTTTTTAAAGATTTATCTTGATCACTAGATAGCTTGATTAAGGTTTGTTTAATTTTGCTATCAAATATTTGATAAAGTTGAGTTTCTTTGTTCTCTATCGCATTACTAGTTAAGAGTACTAGCTTTAATGCCATACCCTTTGGGATAAGATTATATTCTGCAAACCAATTTAAAAAATTTATTGTATTTTTTTTTAACGGAGTAACATCTAATTTCTTGATTATATTTTTAGTCTTAAAATTTTTATTATTATTTTTTTCAAATTCGTCCCAAACCACACCGGTAGTTTTTGATTTTCCAAAAGGTACCACTACATAATCACCAACTTTAAGTTTTAAACTACTTTCATAAGTGAATGGATGATTAAAAATATTTGGTACAAGAATCGGATATTTCATATTTTTATAATATGAAAAAAAATTAAGAGTGTATTGCTCTTTTATCTACTGATAAAGCAGCTTCTTTAACTGCTTCTGAAAAAGTTGGATGAGCATGACAAGTTCGGGCGATATCTTCTGCACTTGCACCGAATTCCATTGCAACACCGATCTCTGCAATTAATTCTCCTGCATGGGGACCAATTATATGTGCACCTAATACTTTATCTGTTTGCTCATCAGCTAAAATTTTAACAAAACCTTCTGCATCATCTATGGCCTTAGCTCTTGAATTAGCCATAAACGAAAATTTCCCTACTTTATATTTTTTATTTAATTCTTTTAATTGTTCCTCAGTTTTACCGATTGATGCTACTTCTGGTGTTGTATAAATTACTCCTGGGATTGTACCGTAATTTACATGTCCAGATTGACCAACTATGTTTTCTGCAACTGCTATACCTTCGTCCTCCGCTTTATGTGCAAGCATTGGACCAACAATTACATCGCCTATTGCATAGATATTTTCAACGTTAGTCTTAAAGATTTTATCAGTTTTAATTCTATTTCTTTCATCAAGATCTACTCCTACTGACTCTAAATTTAAACCATCTGTATTGGGTTTTCTGCCAACAGAGATTAAAACAACATCACAATCAAAATTATTTTTATTTCCGTCTTTATCTACTGTTGAAATCACTACACCTGCTGCATTTTTTTTAATTGTTTCAACTTTATTTTGCATATTAAATTTTATTCCCTGTTTTTTTAAAATTTTCATAAATTCTAAAGAGATTTCTTTATCCATTCCAGGTGTAATATGATCTAAAAATTCAACAACTTGTACCTCTGCTCCAAGTCTGGACCATACAGATCCCATCTCCAATCCTATATAGCCTCCTCCTACTACAACCATTTTCTTAGGTACCTTTTCTAACTTTAAAGCACCTGTTGATGAGACAATTGTTTTCTCATCTATTTTTATTCCTGGTAACGAAACTGGAACTGATCCTGTTGCAATAACTGTTTTTTCTGTTTGGATTATAGTTTCTTTATTTTTATCGTCCTTTATTATAATTTCATTTTTAGATTTAAAACTTCCGTGTCCTTTAAAGTAAGTAACTTTGTTTTTTTTCAAAAGAAATTCAACACCTTTTGTAAGAACTGTTACAGCTTTATCTTTGCTTTTCATCATTTTGTCTAAATTTAATTTTACTTCACCAACTTCAATACCTTTGTTTGCTAAACTTTTTACTTTATGAAATTCTTCAGACAGATTAAGTAAGCTTTTTGATGGGATGCAACCAACATTTAAACAAGTACCTCCCAAAGACCCTCTGGATTCTATACATGCAGTTTTTAATCCTAATTGAGCAAGTCTGATTGCGCACACATAACCACCCGGTCCACCTCCAATAACTACAGCTTGAAATTTTTCTGTCATTTAAATATCTAAAAACAATCTTCTTGGGTCTTCTAAGTTTTCTTTAATCATTTTAAGAAAAGATACAGATTCTTTTCCATCAATAATTCTGTGATCATATGATAATGCTAAATACATAATTGGTCTTATTTTAATTTCACCGTCTACAACAACAGGTCTTTCTACTATATTATGCATGCCCAACACTCCAGATTGAGGCAAATTTAGTATTGGGGTTGAAAGCATAGACCCATACACACCTCCATTACTTATTGTAAATGTTCCTCCCTGAAGATCTTCAATCGTTAGCTTTCCATCTCGCGCTTTTTCTGAAATTTCTTTAATATTTTTTTCAATATCAGCAAAGGATAATTCATCTGCATTTCTCAAAACTGGAACAACCAAACCCTTATCTGTTCCGACAGCAAAGCTAATATTGTAATAGTTTTTATAGATAATCTCATCTCCGTCTATTTCAGCATTCACCGTAGGGAAATTTTTTAAAGCAACTACACATGCTTTTACAAAGAAAGACATAAATCCTAATTTTATCCCATAACGAGATTGAAAATCCTCTTGATTTTCTTTCCTCATTTCCATCACACTGCTCATATCAACCTCGTTAAATGTTGTTAAAAGAGCAGCATTATCTTGAGCTTGTTTTAATCTTTTTGCAATAGTTTGTCTCAACCTAGTCATCTTAATTCGTTCTTCTTCACCATATTGAATTTTTCTTTCAGATGGTTTTGGATTTGCACCCATCAAACTTATTAAATCTCCTTTTAAAACTCTCCCATCTTTTCCTGAACCTTGAATTGAATTAATATCGATATTATTTTCAGTTACTATTTTTCTCACTGCTGGAGACAAGGTTGGATTAACATTTCTTTTTGGAGCAACATTTGGTTTAACTTCCTCAGTTAAAATCAATGGTTTCTCTTTGTGTTTTTCTATATCTCTTTCTTCAAATACTTTTGGTTCTTTTTTATTTGCATCTAATTTTATTACATTACTCTCTGCAGGAACTATTTCCTCCTGCTCGATTTCTGTTTGGATTTTTGGCGCAGATTTAACCGCTCCACCTTCTGCTGATACAGAACCTAATAATGCTCCTACTTCAACAACTGATCCATCTTGTGAATTTATCTCTGTTAACACACCAGAGATTGGAGATGGCACTTCTAAGTTTACTTTGTCTGTCTCAAGTTCTACAATTGGCTCATCTGCTTCGACTGTATCACCTGCGTTTTTTAACCATTTTGCAACAGTCGCTTCTGTTATACTTTCACCAAGAACTGGGACTACTATTTTTTCACTCATTAAAATTAATCAAATACCTTGTTAATTATTTCTTGTTGTTGAGAATTATGCCTTTTGGCATATCCTGTTGCAGGAGTTGCGTCTGGGCTTCTTCCTATATAAGAAATTTTATTATTATTAGCCTTTAAAGTGTCTAATGTCCATTGGATATAATCTCTTACTGAAAACCAAGCACCCATATTTTTTGGTTCTTCTTGACACCAAAAGAATTCAGCATTTTTAGAGTATGGTTTTAACTCCTTAACCAAAGCTTTTGCTGGAAAAGGATACAATTGTTCAATTCTATACATCACTACATCATCTCTTTTAAGCTTTTCTCTAGCGTCTAACAAATCAAAATATACTTTTCCAGAACAAAGAATTACTTTTCTTATTTTAGAACTTTCTTTTAGTTTAATAAATCCTTTAGACTTAGGATCTATAGCATGATCCCACAACACTCTATGGAAAGTATTTTTTTTGTTAAAATCTTGCAAATTTGAAACACAATACTTATTTCTTAATAATGATTTTGGTGTCATGATGATTAGTGGCTTTCTGAAACTCCTATGCATTTGTCTTCTTAAAGCATGAAAATAATTTGCTGGGGTTGTGCAGTTCATTACTTGCATATTATCGTTTGAGCATAGTTGTAAAAATCTTTCTAATCTTGCTGAAGAATGTTCTGGTCCTTGTCCTTCATATCCGTGAGGTAACAACATTACTATACCAGATGCTCTATTCCATTTTCTCTCACCAGATGCAATAAATTGATCAATTACTACTTGAGCTCCATTAGCAAAGTCACCGAATTGTGCTTCCCAAAGAGTAAGTGTGTTTGGCTCTACTAGACTATAACCATATTCAAAACCTAAAACCGCAAGTTCAGATAAAAAACTATCTACTATTTCAAATTGCTTTTGATTTTTAGAAATATTATTCAGTGGAATGTACCTAGAATTATCTATTTGATTTCTTAAAACAGAATGTCGTTGACTGAATGTTCCTCTTCCAGAGTCTTGTCCTACAAGCCTAACTGGATATCCCTCTTCTAGCAAAGATCCAAAAGCTAAAGATTCAGCTGAAGACCAATCAATTCCAGTACCTTTTTCGATACTTTCTTTTCTGGCATTAAATATTTTAGAGATAGTCTTGTGAATATTTTTTTCCTCAGGAATAGCATTTATTTTACCTGAGATTAATTTTAATTTATTTTCATCGAAACCTGTTATACCCCTCTTATCTTTACCTCTTTCAGGTTTGTATCTTGACCATGTTCCCTCAAACCATTCTATTTTAGGTTTATAATCTTTTGCACTTTTATATTGTTCATCAAGTAAATCTTTAAATGATTGAACATTTTGATTTAATAATTTTTCAGTTATAGATTTTTCGTTTACTAATTTATTTCCATAAATTTTGTAAACACTGGGATGAGATCTAATTTTTTTATACATTAAAGGTTGAGTAAATGAAGGCTCATCTCCCTCATTATGTCCAAATCTTCTATAACAAATTAAATCTACTACAACGTCTCTATTAAATTTTAATCGAAATTCTGTTGCTATTCTAGTTGCATAAACAACTGCTTCTGGATCATCACCATTAACATGAAGAATTGGAGCCTCTACCATTTTTGCAACATCAGATGGATAAGGTGAAGACCTAGCAAATCTTGGACTAGTAGTAAATCCTATCTGGTTATTAACAATAATATGAATTGTTCCTCCAGTGTTATGTCCTGGTAGTCCAGACATTGCAAAACATTCTGCTACAACTCCTTGACCAGCAAAGGCTGCATCCCCATGAATCAGAATAGGTATAACTTTATTTCTTTCACGGTCTTTATGAAAAAATTGTTTGGCTCTTGTTTGACCTAAAACAACTGGGTTAACAGCTTCTAAATGAGAAGGATTATCTGTTAAACTGACATGTACTGAATTTCCATCAAATTCTCTATCAGATGACGCTCCAAGATGATATTTTACATCTCCAGCACTATCTTCAGAATCAGTACTAAACTCACCAGCAAACTCATTAAAAATTTTTTTGTAAGATTTTTGTAAAACGTTTGCCAAAACGTTAAGCCTACCTCTATGAGACATGCCTATTTTGACTTCTTTTATATTATTTTGACCACCAATTTTTATTATTTGTTCAAGAGCTGGTATTAAACTTTCACCACCATCTAAACCAAATCTTTTTGTTCCCACATACTTTGTAGCTAAAAATTTTTCAAATCCTTCTGCCTGTACCAATTTATTTAAAATTGCCTCTTTACCATTTTTTGTAAATTGAAGTGCATTTTTATCTTGCTCTATCCTATCCCTAAACCACTTTCTTTCATCTGGGTTTGAAATATGCATGAACTCATAACCTATTTTTCCACAATAGGTCTTCTTCATAAACTTAAGTATTTCTCTTATATTTGCATATTTACGATTAATTACTCCGTTTAGAAAAATTTTCTTATCGTAATTTTCTTTTTTAAAACCATAAAAATCTGGATGGAGCTCATCTAAATATTCTGACTCTCTCATTTCTAAAGGATCAAGATCTGCTAATAAATGTCCTCTTAATCTATATGCTCTAATTAATGCTACAGCGCTAATAGAATCTTTATTTGAGTCAGCAAGTAATTGAAAATTAAATTTTTCTGAAGTATCTAATTTGACATTATCAAAATCATTTTTATCTTGATCCTCTATTTTTTTTTGTAATTCATCAATATTAATCTTTTTTTTTGTAGGTCCCCACGATGGACCATTAATTTCTTTTGCTATAATATTTAATTCTTCACCAATTCCCTCAAAATAGTTTGACCAACTTTCTGGAAGATCAGCATCTTTATTCAAAAACTTTAAATACATTTCTTCTATAAATGCACTATTAGATTTATTTAAAAATGAAGTTTTTTCGAAATCAAGATTTTTTGATGAAGACATCTTTTTTATTTAATATATCCCTCTAATATTTTTTTTCAATTAGACAGTTTATCAAATAAAGTTTTTCCAATAATTGATGGTGATTTGGCGACTGTAATACCACATTCTTCCATTTTTTTTATTTTATTTTCAGCCCCACCTTTGCCACCTGATATAATTGCACCAGCATGCCCCATTCTTCTTCCTGGAGGAGCGGTAATTCCAGCGATAAATCCAACAATTGGTTTTTTAATCTTATGATTTTTTACAAATTCAGCCGCTTCTTCCTCGGCTGTTCCTCCAATTTCACCTATCATTAAAATAGATTCCGTTTCATTATCATTTAAAAATAAATCTAAACAATCTATAAAATTTGTTCCATTGATAGGATCGCCACCAATACCAATACAAGTTGATTGACCAAGTCCATTTTCAGTTGTTTGGGCTACTGCTTCATATGTCAATGTACCTGACCTTGATACAATTCCAACACTTCCTCTTTTATGAATACTTCCCGGCATAATCCCAATTTTACATTCATCTGGTGTAATTATTCCTGGACAATTAGGTCCGATTAATCTGCTACTAGATCCACTTAATTTTTGTCTGACCTTTAGCATATCCTGAATTGGAATTCCTTCAGTTATACAAACAATAAGTTTAACTGATGCATCAATAGCTTCTATGATTGCTGCTGCTGCAAATTTAGCAGGCACATAAATCATAGTTGCATCTGCTCCTACTTCATTCTTTGCCTCTATAACGCTGTTAAAAACTGGTCTGTCTAAATGTTTTTGTCCACCTTTTTTTGGCGTAACTCCACCAACAAGATTGGTTCCATATTTTATAGCCTGCTCTGAATGAAATGTTCCGTGTGAGCCAGTAAATCCCTGACAAATTACTTTAGTATTTTTATTTACTAAAACCGACATTTTATTTTATCGCCTCAACAATTTTCTTAGCAGCGTCATCTAAATTTTCTGCAGAAATTAATTTTAATCCAGAGTTATCAAGAATTTCTTTTCCTTCTTTGAAATTTGTGCCTGCTAATCTTACAACTAAAGGTACGCTAATATTAATTTCTTTAGCTGCATCAACTACTCCTTGAGCAAGGACATCACATCTCATTATTCCCCCAAAAATATTAATTAAAATACCTTTAACATTTTTATCTGAAAGAATTATCTTTAATGCGGCAGATACTTTTTCTTTGGATGCGCCACCGCCTACATCTAAAAAATTTGCTGGCTCTTTACCATACAATTTAATTATATCCATTGTTGCCATCGCTAATCCCGCTCCATTCACCATACAGCCAATACTCCCGTCTAACTTTATATATGCAAGATCATGGTTGCTAGCTTCTATCTCCGTAGGATCTTCCTCATTTAAATCTCTTAATTCAATAATTTCTGGATGCCTGAATAAGGCGTTAGAATCGAAATTAACTTTTGCATCTAAACAAACAATTTTTTCCTCTTTTGTTAAAATTAATGGATTTACTTCAACCATATTTGCATCAGTACCCACAAACATTTTATATATTGATTTAATTAATGTTATTGCTTGTTTTTTTGCGTCTTCATTTAAATTAAAAATATTAATTATTTTTTCACAATCTGACTCAGAAATTTCATCTCCCATATCAACTTTTGTAGTTATAATTTTTTCAGGTGAACTGCTTGCAACTTCTTCGATGTCCATCCCTCCTTGGTCACTTGATATAAATGCAATTTTAGAACTTGCCCTATCAACCAGGCACGATAAGTAAAATTCTTTATCTATATTTGATGACTCCTCCACGTATAATCTTTTTACCTCTCTACCTTCAGGGCCAGTTTGATGAGTAATTAATGTTTTTCCTAGTAATTCTTTAGCAGCTACCGTTAGTTCCTCAATAGAGTTTAAAATTTTTACACCACCAGCTTTTCCTCTACCTCCAGCATGGATTTGTGCTTTAAGAACATATTTCTCAGTTTTGAGTGCTTTTGCTTTTTGAATAAGTTCATCAACGTTAAGCGCAAATACTCCTTCGGGAACTACAGCTCCATATTTTTTTAATATTTGTTTAGCTTGATGCTCGTGAATATTCATTATTATTTAGATAAATCAGGATCTATTTTAGATGCAGCTTCCCATAAAGCTTTTACAGCATCTATTGAATGCATAAATTCTTTTTTCTCTTTTTCATCTAAATCAATCTCTTCAATTTTTTCTACACCATCTTTTCCAATGACAACGGGAACACCTGCATAAACATTATTCACACCATATTCTCCATTTAATTGTACAGCGCAGGGTAATAATTTTTTCTGATCATTTAAATATGCTTCTGCCATTTGAACACCTGAAGCTGCTGGTGCATAAAAAGCTGATCCTTTTTCTAAATATTTAACTATTTCCGCACCGCCATCTCGTGTTCTTTGATTAATTTCCTCAACTCTTTCTGAAGAAATCTTTCCATCCTTTACAAGATCCAACAATGGTTTACCTGAAATTTTTGTAAATCTTGGCATGGGAACCATGGTGTCACCATGACCACCCATAACCATTGCCTCAATTTCTCTTACTGGCACATTTAGTTCTAATGATAAAAATAATTTAAATCTAGAGCTATCTAAAATACCTGCCATACCAACAACTTTATTTGATGGTAAACCTGAAAATTTTTGAAATGCCATAACCATAACATCTAAAGGATTGGTGATACAAATCACAAAAGCGTTAGGAGCATTTTTCTTAACCCCCTCAGCAACTTGTTTAATAATTTTTAAATTAATTCCAAGAAGATCGTCTCGGCTCATTCCGGGTTTTCTTGGAACACCTGCTGTAATTATAATTACATCTGAATCCTTTATATCTTCATAGTTATCAGTTCCTGAAAACCTAACATCAAATCCATCTACTGAAGAAGATTGAGCAATATCTAGTGCCTTACCTTTTGCAATACCACTAGCTACATCAAATAAAACTACTTCATTAACTAGTTCTTTTATTCCTATTAAATGTGCAAGAGTTCCACCTATTTGGCCTGCACCAATTAAAGATATTTTTGTCATTTATTTCCCTTATTTCATTGTTGGCATAACAAATTCCGCATTTGATCGGACACCTGAAGGCCATCTAGACGTTACTGTTTTAAGCTTAGTATAAAATTTTATTCCTTCCATACCATGCATTCCACTATCTCCAAATAATGATCTTTTCCAACCGCCAAAACTATGAAATGCCATTGGAACTGGGATCGGTACGTTAATACCAACCATACCTACTTGAATTTTACTTGCAAAAGTTCTGCCTGCATCACCGTCTCTTGTATAAATACTAACTCCATTTCCGTACTCATGGTCGTTGATTAATTTTGCAGCTTCTTCAAAAGTTTTTACTCGAACAACTGATAAGACTGGACCGAATATTTCTTCTTTATAAATTCTCATATCTTTATTTACATGATCAAATAAACATCCACCTATATAGAAACCATTTTCATAACCTTGAAGTTTTAAACCTCTTCCATCAACCACTAGCTTTGCGCCTTCCTTGACACCTAAATCAACGTAACTTGTAACTTTTTCTAAATGTTCTTTTGTAACTAAAGGTCCCATTTCTGATGCTTTATCCATTCCAGGACCAACTTTTAAAGCTTCAGCTTTTTTTGATAATCTTGATACAAGTTCATTACCGATATCTCCAACTGCAACCGCAACTGATTGAGCCATACATCTTTCTCCAGCTGAACCATAAGCAGCACCCATTAAACCATTTACTGCACCATCTAAATCACAATCTGGCATAACAACTAAATGATTTTTTGCTCCACCCAAAGCTTGAACTCTTTTTTCATTTTTAGCTGAATTTTCATAAATATATTTTGCAATAGGAGTAGATCCCACAAAACTAACAGCTTTGATATCTTTGTTTTCTAAAATTGCATCAACAGCTTCTTTATCTCCATTTATTACGTTAAATACTCCTTCTGGAAGACCCGCATCAGAAAGTAGCTCTGCCAATCTTATTGTACAAGAAGGGTCTTTTTCTGATGGTTTAAGAATAAAAGTATTTCCACAAGCTATTGCTATTGGAAACATCCACATTGGTACCATAGCAGGAAAATTAAAAGGTGTAATACCTGCAACAACCCCTAATGGTTGTCTGATTGACCAACTATCAACATTGGTTCCAACATTTTCTGAAAACTCACCTTTTAATAAATGTGGTATTCCACAAGCAAATTCTACCACCTCAAGCCCTCTAGTTAAAGAGCCTCTTGCATCTTCATAAACTTTTCCATGTTCTGAAACTATTAACTTCGTTAATTCATCAGAATTTTTTTCAATTAATTCTTTAAATTTAAATATTATTCTAGCTCTTTGTAGAGCAGGTTTTAAAGACCAACTTTCAAATGCTTTTTTTGCTACCTCAACAGCACTGTCTAGATCAGATTTTGAAGCAAGTCTTACCTCTGACTCTTGTTCACCAGTTGCTGGATTAAAAACTTTTCCTTTTTTATCTGAAGATCCCGGAATTATTTTACCGTTTACGAAGTGTTCTATTAATTTCATGAATACGGTGTTTTAGATCAAAAATATCGAATAGTCTATTTAAACATTAGCTGTTGCTAACATTTTTTTTATTTCAGCTATAGCTTTTGCTGGATTCAAGCCCTTAGGACATGCATTTGTACAATTTAATATTGTATGGCATCTATATAATTTTAATTCATCAGAAACTTTTTTTAATCTAGCTTTTCTCTCTTCATCTCTACTATCAATAATCCATCTATAAGCCTGTAGGAGAACTGCTGGACCTAAATATTTATCTCCATTCCACCAATAACTTGGGCACGATGTAGAACAGCAAGCACACATAATGCATTCGTAAGCACCATCAAGTTTTGCTCTATCTTCTTTAGACTGATAAATTTCTGTTGTCTGTTTTGTTGAGTTATTTTTTAACCAAGGTTCAATTGATTGATACTGCTTGTACAATCCATCCAAATCACCAATTAAATCTTTTTTTACTTTTAAATGAGGTAATGGATAAATATCAATATCTCCTTCAATTTCAGCATGTGGAGTGGTGCAAGCAAGGCCATTTTTACCCCCCATATTCATTGCACATGAACCACATACACCATGAGCACAAGATCTTCTGTATGTTATAGTTGAGTCGATTTCATTTTTGATTTTATTTAAAATATCTAAGACCTTTGAAGGACAATTATCCATGTCAACTTCATAAGTGTCTATCCTAGGACCTTCATCTGTGGATGGATCCCATCTATAAATATTTACTTTTCTTAAATTTTTTGATCCTGTTTTATCTTTAAAGTATTTACCTTTTTTAATTTCAGAATTCTTAGGTAAACTCAATTGAACCATTAATATACTCGCTCTTGTGGTGGAAAATATTGAACTTCATTTGTTAAAGTTGATTTATGTACTGCTCTGTAACTAATCTTTGTATTTTTTCCATCACACCAAGCTAGAGTATGTTGCATAAACTTTTCGTCATCTCTATTTGGATAGTCATCTCTCGCGTGGGCACCTCTACTTTCTTTTCTATGATATGCAGACTCTACAGTAGTCACTGCTTGTCTTATCAAATTATCAAATTCCAATGTTTCAACTAAATCAGTATTAAATACTAAAGACCTATCTTTAACTGAAATTGTGTCCATACCATCATAGGTTTTTTTAATCTCATCAACACCTTCTTTAAGATTTTTTTCTGTTCTAAAAACTGCACATTTCGACTGCATGGTTTTTTGCATTGAAAGTCTAAGTTCTGCAGTACTGTTATTTCCTTGTGCATTTCTAAGTTTATCAAATCTATCTAAACATTTTTGTGTTTCTGACTCAGAAATTTCCTCATGAGGTGTTCCTGGCTTAACTAACTCAGCTGCTCTTTTTGCTGCTGCTCTTCCAAATACTACTAAATCAATTAAAGAATTAGAACCAAGTCTATTTGCTCCGTGAACAGAGACACATGCCGCTTCTCCTATAGCCATTAAACCTGGAACAGTTTTTTCTGAGCCATTTACAGTTAATACTTCTGCTTTATAGTTTGTTGGAATACCACCCATATTATAATGAACTGTTGGCACAACAGGAATTGGTTCTTTAGTTACATCTACATTTGCAAATAATCTTGCTGCATCAGTAATTCCAGGAAGCCTGCTTTCAATAACCTCTTTATCCAAGTGACTTAGATTTAAGTGAACATGATCTTGATCTTTTCCAACACCTCTTCCCTCATTAATCTCTATAGACATAGATCTGCTAACAACATCTCTTGATGCCAGATCTTTTGCATTTGGAGCATACCTTTCCATAAACCTTTCACCTTTAGAATTTGTAAGATAACCCCCTTCTCCTCGCGCACCTTCTGTTATTAAGGTACCATGGCCATAAATTCCTGTTGGATGAAATTGAACAAATTCCATATCCTGAAGCGGTAATCCAGCTCTTAAAACCATTGCATTACCATCACCTGTGCAAGTATGTGCTGATGTTGCTGAATAATAAACTTTTCCATAACCACCTGTAGCAATAATTACTGTATGTGCTCTAAATCTATGAATTGTTCCATCATTCAAATTCCAAGCAATGAGACCTTTGCACTCTCCATTCTTCATCAACAAATCTAATGCGAAATATTCTATAAAAAATTCTGTATTATGCTTTAACGCTTGTCCATACAATGTGTGTAAAATAGCATGTCCTGTTCTATCGGCTGCTGCACAAGTTCTTTGAACTATTCCGTTCCCATAATTTTTTGTCATTCCACCAAATGGTCTTTGGTAAATTTTTCCCTCTTCAGTTCTACTAAATGGAACTCCATATTTCTCTAATTCTAAAACTGCTTTAGGTGCTTCTTTACATAGATACTCAATACTATCTTGATCACCTAACCAATCTGCACCTTTTACAGTGTCATACATGTGCCATCTCCAATCATCTTCTCCCATGTTTCCAAGTGCTGCTGATATTCCACCTTGCGCAGCTGATGTATGGCTTCTGGTTGGAAATACTTTTGAAATACAAGCTGTTTTTAAGCCAGCTTCGCTAAGCCCAACTGCCGCTCTTAAACCTGATCCACCTGCTCCAAGTACAACAACATCATACTTATGGTCTATAATATTATATGCTTTCATGTATTTAAGTTTAAAATTACAATTATTGTAATTACTGGAATTGTTATAGCAAAAAAATTTAGGACTTTGTTTGCGGCATTTTTGGTTTTTTTGTCATTAATATAGTCTTCAAAAACCTCACTTATTGTCAAAGCTGAAAAAAAATAAGCAATAACTAAAAATAACCCAATTAAGAATTTAGAAGGTTGTGTAGTTAAAAAATTCACTATTTCTAAATAACTTTTATCATAAATATTCACTAAATTTATAATAAACCAAAACATTAAAGGTAGTAAAATTGCAGAACTAATTTTTAAAAATAACCATTTTTTTGTTACTGGCAGCATTATATTAATCCTCTGCCAATTATATAAATTAGGATAGTTAAAATAATAGAGCCAAAAATAACTAGCAAACCTGTAATTCTTGTTGTTTGTAATTCAAATCCATAGCCCAAATCCATAATCAAGTGTCTTACTTCACTTAACATTTGAAAACTAAATGACCAGGTTATTCCAATTAAAATAAATTTACCTAAAAAGGTTTCTAAAAAAATTTTTATAATTTGATAATTACTTTCTCCTAGAAGCATTAATGCAAACCAAATACATATTAATGTGATTGCAAAAAAATTAATTATTCCTGTTATTC
The DNA here is from genome assembly GCF_052049835.1 of Candidatus Pelagibacter sp. Lineage (GTDB taxonomy): Bacteria > Pseudomonadota > Alphaproteobacteria > Pelagibacterales > Pelagibacteraceae > Pelagibacter. The sequence goes on from NZ_JBNGZF010000002.1 coordinate 104,746, forward strand.
TATGTGAAATAGATACTAATGAAGAAATATGCCATTTATAAATCTGTATGTGTGGTGATAAAGGTCTGTTTTCCATATTTTATTTTGAATTAATAATTGTTTCAGCAATTTCAACTGAATTAAGTGCAGCACCTCTCAATAGGTTGTCTGATACAATCCACAAATTTAATGAATTTTTTTTTGTTTTGTCTTCCCTAATTCTAGATATAAATGTCTCATCACTTCCTGCTGCTTCAAATGGTGTGCTATAACCTCCATTTTCTCTTCTATCGATAACCTCACAACCATCTGCTTTAATTAAAACATCTCTCACTTTTTCTAAAGTATATGGTTTTTCAAATTCTATATTTACAGACTCCGAATGAGATACTAAAACAGGAATTCTTACACATGTAGCTGTAAGTTCAATTGACTCATCTAAGATTTTTTTTGTTTCATTTGTCATTTTTAATTCTTCTTTTGTATATCCATCATCAGCAAAAACATCGATATGTGGAATAACATTAAAAGCAATTTGTTTAGTAAAATTTTTTGACTCTATTTTTTTTCCGTCTAAATATTGTTTAGTTTGATCAATTAATTCGTCCATTGGACTTTTGCCGCCACCTGAAACAGATTGGTAAGTTGAAACTACAACTCTTTTAATTTTGAATAAATTATGTAGTGGTTTAAGCACTATAACAAGTTGTGCTGTAGAACAATTTGGATTGGCAATAATATTTTTTTTCATATTTTTAATTTCCGCTGCATTCACTTGTGGAACGATCAATGGAACATCAGGATCCATCCTAAAAAAACTTGAATTATCTATTACAATTGTGTGCTTGGCAGCCTTTTCTGCAAATTTTTCAGCAATTTTTCCTCCTGCTGCAAAAAAAGTTAGATCTGCTTTTGAAAAATCATATGTCTCTAAATTTTCAATAACATACTCTTTATCTCTAAAAGAGATTTTTTTTCCTGCACTTTTTTCTGAGGCAACTAAATATAGATTATCAAACTTGAAGTTTTTTTTATCAAATACTTCAAGAGTTTTCCTCCCAACATTTCCTGTTGCACCTACTATCGCTATGTTCATTTTAAAGTTGTTATACTAAATAAAAGGTAAATCGCAAACTTTACCACTGCAAATATTACCATTTATGCTTGCTTTTACGTTCTGGTCTATATTCCAATGCGATTTTTTCATCATGGCAATACCAATTACTTTTTTAAAATGTGGTGAATAGCAAGCTGATCTCAATTCTCCAATTATATTATTGTCTTGATCACTTAAGTCTAATGATCCTGTAATACTTATTTTATCTATATCAAGTATTACTCCCATTAATTTTTTTTTAATTCCTTCAGATTTAATTTTTTTTAGTTTCTCTTTGCCTAAAAAATTAACTTCGCTGTCTATGTTAATATATTTATCAAATCCACATTCATATGGATTATCTCCATTATCGATATCATTTCCATACGATAATAATCCACTTTCAATACGTTCTATTAAATTTGGACAACCTGGTTTGATATTAAATTCTTTTCCAATTTCAAAAAGATGATCATATAATTTTAATCCAGAAACATTATGCTCAACATAAATTTCGTAACCACCTTGTTTAGACCAACCAGATCTTGCAATTAAATGTTTATCACCACCAAATTCAAAATAATCAAAACCAAAGAATTTTAAATTAACTATCTTATCTCCAAAAACTTTTTCCATTAATTCAAATGACTTTGGACCTTGTATAGCCATTATATCAACATCAGGTTCAAAAATCTTTACGTCAAATTTATTTCCAATAGCTAATCCTTTTGCAAATAATATTACATCTGAGTCAGCAAGAGAAACCCACCATTTATTTTCATTCAATCTAAGTACAACTGGATCATTAATCAGACCTGCGTTATCATCAATTATTGGACAATAATAACATCTTCCATCTTTCGATTTAGATAAATCTCTACAAGTCATCAACTGAACTAATTTCGCTGAGTCTTTACCAGAAATTTCCACCTGTCTTTCAGCAGCTACATCCCAAATTTGAACATACTGTTTTAAGTGATGGTATGAGTCCTCAATTGAACCAAACGCTGCGGGAAGCAACATATGATTATATATTGTATAAGCCGTAACCCCTTGTTTTTCTATTCTAGAGGTATAAGGAGTGCTTCTCAGCCTTCTTGATTTTGCAATTGAAAAACTTTTCATTTTTTTAAAAATTCTAAGACCTTGTCTCTCATTTCGAATGCTTTTTCAATCATAATCATATGACCGCAACCCTCGATTATGTGTGTAGATGAGTTGTTAATAAGACTAGAAAATTTTTTTCCAGCTTCTAGATTTACCATCTTGTCTAGAGAACCAAAAATAAACATTGATGGAAATTCTATTAATTTAGCAGCATCAGAACCATTTTTGTAATTGTTACATGCAACAAGGTCTACCGCCAGTATGTCTCTTATGTCTCGAGGTGATTGTATTATTTTTTCTACTGGGTTACCTCCAATAAATCTTTTTGAACCTTCATAACCCCACTTCATCATTAATTTAACTGCATCGGAGTCCCCATTTTTTGCTAGGTCAATTAAATCTGGATGAACTGGCATCTTATTTGATCCTCCGATAAAAACTAATTTTTTTAATCTATTTTTATATTTATGAGCATATTCAAGTATCTCCAAGCAACCTTGGGAATGACCAATTAAAATTAAATTATTTAAATTAAGTTTATTAAAAACCTGTTCCAACCAATCAGCTATTTTTTCAATACTATCTAAGCAAGGGCCATCTGAATTACCGTGCCCAGGTAGATCTATAGATAACACGTTAAAATTATTATTTGAGAAAAACTGTTCAGTTAGAGACCAAACAATATGCGAAAGACCACTTCCATGAAGAAATACTATTGTTTCTTTATTTTGATCAATACCCTGTCCTGCATCAGAAGCATAAACATTTTTATTTTCCAATTGAAAATTCAAGAATTACCTAAACTTGTTTTCTTAATTCAAACTTTTGTATTTTTCCTGTCGAAGTTTTTGGCAACTCACAGAAGACAACTTTCTTGGGAACTTTAAATCCCGCTAAAGTTTCTTTACAAAAATCAATTAATTCATTTTCTGATACCGGCTTGTCTTTAACCATTTCAATAAATGCACAAGGAACTTCTCCCCATTTTTCATCTGGTTTTGCAACAACTGCAGCAATAGAAACTGATGGATGTTTAGAAAGTGTATTTTCTATTTCAATTGAAGAAATATTTTCTCCTCCAGAAATAATTATATCTTTTGATCTATCTTGTATTTTTACATACCCATCAGGATGCATTACAGCTAAATCACCACTATGAAACCATCCATCTTTCATGGCTTTATCAGTAGCATCTTTGTCTTTAAAGTAACCTTTCATTACAACATTCCCTCTAATCATAATTTCACCAATTGTTTTTCCATCTTTAGGAACTTCTTTCATTGTTTCTGGATCCAAAACAACGACACCTTCAGTATTTGGGTATCTCACACCTTGCCTAGCCTTAATTTCATTTTGTTTTTCCTCATCGAAATTGTTCCATTCATCATTCCACGCACACTGAGTAACATGTCCATAAGTTTCCGTTAAACCATATACATGCATAACTTCAAAACCTAATGCTCTCATTTTTTTGAAAATTATACTTGGTGGTGGTGCTCCAGCAGTCAAAACATAAACTTTTTGTTTTAATTTTTTTTTGTCACTTTCAGGAGCTCCTGTGATCATATTTAATACTATTGGGGCACCACCAAAATGAGTTACTTCATATTTATCAATTAATTCAAAAATTTTTTTTATATCAATATTTCTTAAACAAATTGTCCTTCCGTTTAACATTGGAACTGTCCATGGATAACACCAACCATTACAATGAAACATTGGAACCACTGTTAAAAAATTTAATCTATTTGGCATGTTCCAAGCTACCGAACTTCCTGTAGACATTAAATATGCACCTCTATGATGATAAACTACTCCTTTGGGATTTCCTGTAGTACCTGATGTATAGCTTAATGATATTGCTTGCCATTCATCCTCTGGCATTTGCCAATCGAAATTTTCATCACCTGTATTTAAAAAACTTTCATATTCTAAATCGCCAATTTTTTCTAATTTCGATTGATCTGCATTTTTATCATCTATATCAATTATTATAATTTTTTTTTTTAAAGTTTTTAATGCCTTCTTAACTTCTCCATGTAATTGTCTATCAACTACTAGTACCTTTGCATCACTGTGATCTAAAATATATGAAATTGTATTTGCATCTAATCTTATATTAATAGTATTTAATACTGCACCTGCCATGGGTACTGAGTAATGTCCTTCGAAAATCTCTGGTGTATTAAAGGCTAAGAATGAGACAGTGTCTCCTTTTTTAATTCCAATTTTTGACAGTGCGCTAGCAAATTTTACAGCTCTTTTGTAAACTTCATTCCAAGTATATTTCCTATCTTCATAAATTATAGCTTCATAATTTGGATAAATTTCCCTTGCTCTTTTAAGAAACGTTAATGGGGTAAGTGGTACGTAGTTAGCTTTATTTTTATCTAAATTTGTCTCGTAATGATTCATTATTAATTAAACTTAAAATTCATTATATTAGAACTTCCAGAAATAGCAGATTTGTAATGGTACTCAGCTCTAGGCAATACCTTATCAAAATAAAATTTTGCTGTATTTATTTTATCACTATAAAATTCTTTATTTTTTTCAAAATCACTAAAACTTACATCTAAAATTTTGATCCAAGCATAAGCAATTGAAACATATCCCAGACTTCTCAAATAATCATTTGCTGCAGCACTAACATCGTCCTTTTCGATTTTATGTTTATCCTTAATCCAGTCGGTAAACTTAGATAAAATATCTAAATAATAATTTAATTCTTTTGAAAATGTTTTTACTTTTTCATTTTTACTATCACATTCAGATTTAATCATATCTAAAAACTTATTAATAACATCGCCATTTTTGTTTGATAATTTTCTAAATACTAAATCTGCTGCCTGAACAGAATTTGTTCCTTCATAGATTGGGGTAATACGATTATCTCTATATAATTGCTCTATTCCTTGGTCTTTAGTGTATCCATATCCACCATGTATTTGCATCGCGTCGTTCGTAATTTCCATAGCTAAATCTGTAAATAATGACTTAACAACTGGTGTCATCAATGAAACATAATCCAAAGCCTCTTGTTTAATCTTTTCATCAGGATGATAAAGACTCACCTCAGTTTGTTGTGATAACCAAAAACATAAAGCTCTTTCTCCTTCAATAATTGACTTCATATTAAGTAAAGATCTTCTAATATCCGCATGATCAATTATAAAGTCTGCACCATTTGTGGATTTTGAATTGTTTGTTTTTCCTTGCTTTCTCTCTTTTGCATAAGCAAGTGAGTTCTGATACGCAATTTCAGAAATTCCTAAACCTTGAATGCCTACGACTATTCTCTCAAGGTTCATCATAGTAAACATAGCACTAAGACCTTTATCTTTGTTACCAATCATATAACCGGTTGCTTCATCAAAATTTAACACACATGTTGCTGAACCCTTTATTCCCATTTTACTCTCTATAGATCCTGTTGAAATTCCATTTCTTTGACCAACACTACCATCTTCATTTACAATAAATTTTGGTACTAAAAATAAACTAATTCCTTTAGTACCCGCAGGAGAGTCCGTTGATCTTGCTAAAACTAAATGAATAATATTTTCAGTTAAGTCATGATCACCAGAAGTTATGAAAATCTTTTGACCACTAATTTTATAGGTGTCGTCAGATTGTTTGACGGCTTTGGTTTTTAACAAACCTAAGTCTGTACCACAGACTGGTTCTGTTAAACACATAGTGCCACTCCATTTACCTTCGACGATCTTTGGTAAATATTTATCTTTAATTTCATCTGTAGCATGATGATTAATACAATTATAGGCACCAATACTAAGCTCACTATATAATTTAAATGACAAACTGGCTGAAGAAAGCATTTCATCAAAGAACGCGCTTACTGTTTTTGGCATTCCTTGGCCTCCATATTTGGGGTCACAAGACAATGACGTCCAACCATCTTCAATGTATTTTTGATATGCTTCTTTATAACCCGGTGGTGTTCTGACAACACCATTTTCTAAAATTGCTGGATTTTCGTCACCTGTTTTAGCAAGAGGTAAAATTAAATTTTGATTTATTTTAGCTGCTTCTTCTAAAATATCTTTAACAAGATCTGTACTCACCTCATTATATTTTTCAAGCTCATTATAATTCTTATTATCTCTTAATTTTTCAAAGAGAAATATCATGTCTTTTACTGGTGCGGTGTAACTTGGCATATTTAAAGCTTAGAATAATTCTGATTTTATTGCAATTTTGAAATTATCGCATTACCCATTGCTGACGTGGAAGTCTCTTTCATACCCTCTGACATTATATCTGCAGTTCTTAACCCATCATTTAAAACATCTTGAACTGCTTTTTCTAAAATATCTGCTTCTTTATCAAGATCTAAAGAATATCTTAGTGCCATAGCAAAGCTCAAAATAGAAGCAATTGGATTTGCTATCCCTTTACCAGCTATATCTGGAGCTGACCCGTGTATAGGCTCGTACATCGCTCTCATCTCACCATCTTTATTTTTTGCGCCTAAAGATGCTGATGGTAAAAGACCTAAAGATCCCGTTAACATTGAAGCTTGGTCTGACAACATATCTCCAAACAAATTATCTGTTACAATTACATCAAATTGTTTTGGGTTTCTTAAAAGCTGCATAGCACAATTGTCTGCTAACATATGACTTAATTCTACATCTTTATATTCTTTTTCATGAAGTTCTTGGACTTCTTCTTTCCACAATTGTCCTGCTTCCATTACATTTGATTTTTCACACGAGGTAACCTTGTTTGATCTTTTTCTAGCTAAATCAAAAGCGATCCTAGCTACTCTAGTAATTTCACTAGTCGTGTAAGTGTGTGTATTAATTCCTTTTCTTTCTCCATTTTCAATTGGCTTAATTCCTCTAGGTTCACCAAAATATATACCACCCGTTAACTCTCTTACTATCATTATATCTAGTCCTGAAACTACTTCTGGCTTTAGGGTTGAAGCATCGACTAATTGTTTAAAACAGATTGCAGGCCTTAAGTTAGCAAAAAGCTTTAATTCTTTTCTGAGTTTTAATAATGCTCTTTCTGGTTTTTTGGAAAATTCTAGGTTATCCCATGTAGGACCACCAACTGCTCCAAGCATAATTACTTCACTTTCTAGTGCTTTGTAAAAAACCTCATCAGTGATTGGGGTACCGTGTTTATCATAAGAACAACCACCAACTAGCTCCTGATCAATTTCAAAATCTAAAGATTTTTTATCATTAAACCAGTTAATAATTTTTTTTACCTCAGCTATTACCTCTGGACCAATACCATCACCAGGAAGTAAAAGTATTTTTCTTTTTTTTACTTTAATCATTAAATACCCAAGGCTTTTCGTTTTTTAAATTTGTTTCAAACTTTTCTATTTTTTCTGATTTTTTTAGTGATAAAGCGATATCATCGAGCCCTTCTAACAAACATTTTTTCTTAAATGGATCAACTTTAAATTTTAGCTCATTATTTCCATAAACTATTTTTTCCTCTTGCAAATCAATAGAAATTTCTTCTTGTCTATTTGCGTATTCAGATAGCTCTTTGATTTTTTCTTCTTCTAGGATTATAGGTAAAATTCCATTTTTAAAACAATTACTAAAAAAAATATCTGCATAACTTGAACTTATTACACAAGTAATTCCAAAATCTAATAAAGCCCAAGGAGCATGTTCTCTTGATGAACCACATCCAAAGTTTTTTCCAGCAATTAAAATTTTAGATTGATTAAATGGATCTTTGTTTAACACAAAATCATTTATTTCTTTGCCTTGATCATCATATCTCATTTCAAAAAACAAATTTTTTCCAAGACCGGTTCTTTTAATAGTTTTTAAAAACTGTTTTGGAATTATCATATCTGTATCAATATTTACAATTGGTAAATAAGCAGGAATACTTTTTAATTTGTTAAATTTTTGCATTTAATTTTGATACTTTCTGACATCATCTAAATTACCTGAAATTGCAGCTGCTGCAGCCATTCCTGGACTAACCAGATGGGTTCTACCACCTCTGCCTTGTCTTCCCTCAAAATTTCTATTTGATGTTGAGGCGCATCTTTCTTCTGGCTTTAATTTATCGGCATTCATCGCTAAACACATAGAACAACCTGGTTCTCTCCATTCAAACCCTGAGCTAACAAAAATTTTATCTAGTCCTTCTTGCTCTGCTTGTTCTTTTACTAAGCCTGAGCCTGGAACGACTATAGCATTAACATGCGATGATACTTTTTTATCTTTTACGATTTTTGCTGCTTCTCTCAAATCCTCTATTCTGCCATTAGTACAACTACCAATAAATACTTTATCTATTTTTATATCTGTGGCTGCCATGTCAGGTTTTAAACCCATATACTTTAAAGCTCTTTCAATTGAATTTTTTTTATCTTCATCAGTCTCATTATTTGGATTTGGAACTTTTCCATCGATTGTTATTACATCTTGTGGTGACGTACCCCATGTAATCATAGGTAAAATTTCATTTGCGATAAGGCTAATTTCTTTATCAAAACTAGCATCAGAGTCTGTTTTTAAAGTTTCCCAATAGTTTAAAGCTTTATCCCAATTTTCACTTTTTGGTGACATTGGTTTTCCTTTTAAATATTCAAAAATTTTTTCATCTGGGGCAATTAATCCTGCTCTTGCACCACCTTCGATTGTCATATTGCAAATAGTCATTCTTTGCTCAACACTTAAAGATCTTATTAAATCTCCAGCATATTCCACAACAGATCCTGTACCACCTGCTGTACCTATTTTTCCAATTATTTGAAGTATTACATCTTTAGAAGTAACTCCTAAAGGAAGTTCACCATTAACATTAATTCTAAAATTTTTAGCTTTCTTCTGAACTAGTGTTTGGGTTGCTAAAACGTGTTCAACTTCTGAAGTTCCTATTCCAAATGCTAAAGCACCAAATGCTCCATGCGTTGCGGTATGACTGTCTCCACAAACAATAACTGTACCTGGTTGAGTAAAACCTTGTTCAGGTCCTATGATATGAACAATACCTTGTCTCTTATCATCCATACCAAATAACTGAACACCGAATTCTTTACAATTTGCCTCTAAGGTATCTACTTGAATTTTTGACTCTTCATCTGAAATACCTTTTGATCTGTCAGTTGTTGGAACATTATGATCTGCAACTGCTAAAGTTAAATTTGGGTGTCTAACTTTTCTATTAGAATTTCTTAATCCTTCAAAAGCTTGGGGGCTTGTCACCTCATGAATTAAATGTCTATCTACAAAAAGTAAAGATGTGCCATCATCTTGTTGATCAACTAGATGATCGTTCCAAATTTTATCGTATAATGTTGTAGACATTGAAAAAAAAATTATTTTTTTTCTGTAGAGCTTTCTGATTTTTGTTCTTCTTTAGAAGCCTCTGCTGCTGGAGCTGCCTCTTCTTTAGGTACTGCTTCTGCTTTAGGAGCCTCTTCTTTAAGTGCTGTTTCTGCTTTAGGAGCCTCTTCTTTTGGTGCTTCTACTGCAGGAGCTACATTTTCCTCTGTAACTGTCTCTGGTTTTGCCTCGATATCAATGCCAATTTTTTTTCTAATTTTTTCTGCAATCCTTGCTGATTTACCAGTTCTGTCTCTTAGATAATAAAGTTTTGCTCTTCTTACTTTACCTGATCTAATAACCTTAATTGAGTCAATTAAAGTTCCAAATAGCGGGAAAGTTCTCTCGACACCCTCTCCAAATGAAATTTTTCTAACCGTAAAAGATGAGTTTAGATCTCTGCTTTTTTTAGCAATACACACTCCCTCGAAATATTGAATTCTTTCTTTTTTACCCTCGGTAATTCTCACACCAACTTTAACAACATCTCCAGGATAAAATTCTGGAATTTTTTTCTCTGAAAGAATTTTGTTAACGTTATGCTGATTTATTTCTTCAATTGTTTTCATGTTAATGTTTATCAAATTAATCTTTCTTATATTTTTCCCATAAATCTGGTCTTCGGTCGCGTGTTATAGCCTCAGATTGAGATAAACGCCAGTGTTTAATTTTATTATGATCACCTGATAATAGTACGTCTGGCACAGCTTTTTCCTCCCAAATTTGAGGTTTTGTATACTGAGGGTACTCTAGAAGACCATTTTCAAAGGTTTCATCTAATTTAGAGTTTTCATTTCCTAATACACCTGGCAGCAATCTTAAAATACTATCTATTACTACATATGCTGCTGACTCCCCGCCTGACAAAACATAATCTCCAATACTAATTTCCTCAATATTTCTTGTTGAAAGTATTCTTTCGTCCACACCTTCAAAATGACCACATATTAAAGACAGAGATTTTTCATTAGCTAGCTCTTTTGCTAAATTTTGATCAAATTTTTTTCCTTTTGGCGATAAGTATAAAATTCTCTCACTCTCATTTTTGTTTTCATCTAAAGATTTTGCAAGAACATCTGCTTTTAACAACATCCCTGAACCACCCCCATAAGGTGTATCATCTACTGTTTTATGTTTGTCGTCAGCTGCATCTCTTATATTTACAATTTTAAGTTTCCATAAATTATTTGATAATGCTTTTCCATAAAGTCCTTTAGATAAAGGACCAGGGAAAATCTCTGGATAAAGTGTAAACACTTGAGCTTGCCACATAAATAATCTTTAAATTATTTTTTTTCCTCTGCTGGAGCTTCTTCCTTAGGAGCTTCTGCTGGAGCTGCTTCTGCTGGAGCTTCTGCTGGAGCTGCTTCTGCTGGAGCTTCTGCTGCTGGAGCTTCTGCTGCTGGAACCTCTGCTTTAGGAGCTTCTTCCTTAGGAGCTTCTGCTGGAGCTGCTTCTGCTTTTGGAGCTTCTTTATTATCCTCTTCTTTTTTATTTCTCTCTTTTTTTGGCACTGCTTTATTTGGATTATTTCCATTTGCAGGCATAGGCATTAGTTCGTTCTCACCTAAAATTCTTGCTACTCTAGTTGTTGGTTGAGCTCCTTGACCAAGCCAATATTTAATTCTCTCAGCTTCTAGACCCACTCTTTCTTTTTTCTCTTTTGGTAATAGAGGATTAAAGAAACCAACCTTTTCTATAAATCTTCCATCTCTTGCAAAACGACTGTCGGCAACAACAACTTTATAAACAGGACGTTTTTTTGTTCCACCTCTTGATAATCTTAATTTTAACATTTCTTCTCCTTTTTACTTTAATTGGTTAAATAGCTCTGGCGGTATACCTTTATCAGACATACCTTTCAGATTTCCTTTTGACATCTTTTTCATCATTTCAGACATCATTTTAAATTGCTTAAGCAATTTATTGATAGTGGCCGGATCTGTGCCAGAGCCATTAGCAATTCTTTTTTTTCTAGAACCATCTATTATTTTTGGGTTCTCTCTTTCTTTTTTTGTCATTGATAAAATAACAGCTTCATTTTTAATAATTATAGTTTCATCAATTCCCGCTGAATCCATTTGTGATTTAATTTTGGAAACTCCTGGCATAAAAGACATAATTCCCTCAATACCACCCATTTTTTTCATTTGTCTTAATTGAGATAAATAATCTTCCATAGAGAATTGACCTTTTTTTAAATTTTCCTCTGCTTTTTTAAGATTTTCTTCTCCTAAATCTTGAGCCGCCTTTTCTACAAGGGATACGATATCCCCCATACCAAGTATTCTGTTTGCAATTCTATCTGGATGGAATACTTCAAGATTATCTATTTTTTCTCCTATCCCTAAAAATTTAATTGGAACTTTTGAAACATATTTCATACTCACTGCGGCTCCACCTCTTGCATCACCATCAGCCCTAGTTAAAATAATTCCAGATAAATTAACTGTATTTTTAAATTCTTTTGCCACTGAGGCTGCAACTTGACCTGTTAAAGAGTCTGCAACTAAGAAAGTTTCTGTTGGATTAATGACAGCTTCAATTTGCTTAATTTCACTCATCATTTGTAAATCAATTTGAGTTCTACCAGCAGTATCAAATAAAATTATTTCAGCTCCATTTAAATTAGCGGCACTAATTGCTCTTCTACAAATATCAGCAGGTTGCTGACCTTCTATAATAGGTAAAGTTAAAATATTATTTTGTTCTCCTAAAGATCTAAGTTGTTCTTGTGCAGCTGGTCTGTAAATATCTAAACTGACCATCATTACTTTTTTCTTTTTATTATTTTCTAAAAATTTTGCCAATTTTGCTGTTGTTGTTGTTTTTCCAGAACCTTGTAACCCAACTAACATCATTGGCACGGGCGGAACTGCGTTTAAGTTTATCTCATTATTTGTTGCACCTAATAAGTCTACAAGCTCATCGTAAACAATTTTAACAACCATATCCCCAGGAGAGGTAGACCTTATTATCTCTTGGCCTAATGCTTTTGGCTTAACTTTTTCAATAAAATCTTTTGCAACATCTAATGAGACATCTGCTTCAAGTAAGGCTTGCCTAATACCTCTTAAACCTTCATCTACTTGAGCTTCATCAAGTGAAGGTGCCTTTTTCAGAGAAGAAAAAATTTCTTCAAATTTATTTGTTAAATTTTCAAACATATTTATTACGCATAGCAGTAACGCACTAGTGGGCGAACCCTCGCTGACTAGTGTCGATCTCTTTGTTTCCAAAGACACCGCAAAGTTAATGTTTTTGCGGAAACGGCAACAACCTATAATAGAGGTTCAAAAAGTCAATAAATAAGTTAAATATCTATATATGGATATTAAAGCTTTTAAAATGGACGGTTTAGGTAATGATTTTGTCATCATAGATAATAGGCAAACAATTACAAATTTGACGAAAGAGCAAATAATAAAGATTTGTGACAGAAAATTTATTGGTTGTGACCAACTAATATTGATTAAAAAAAATGATATTTCAGATGCTTCACTAGAATTTTATAATTCAGATGGAGGAATGTCTGGTGCGTGTGGAAATGGTACACGATGTATTGCTGATTTATTAGGCAAAGAAAATAACAAAAAAGAAATTGTCCTAACAACTTTATCTGGCAAATTAAAATCAAATATTGTTGGAGAAAAAATGGTTTCTACAGAAATAGGTGTTGCAAAAACAAAATGGGATGAGATTCCATTGTCTAAAGAATTAAATACGAATAATTTAGGAATTAAAATTAATGACAAAAATAATAACGAATTTTCTGGCGGAACTGCTGTAAATGTTGGAAACCCACATGTAGTTTTTTTTGTTGATAATAACGAAAATTTTGAAATTGAAAAAATTGGACCAAAAATCGAAACCCACTCTCTATTTCCAGAAAAATGTAATGTTACTTTAGCAACTGTTGTTAACAAAGAATTGATAAAAGTTAAGGTGTGGGAAAGAGGAGCTGGACTTACCAAAGCTTGTGGAACTGCAGCTTGCGCAACAGGTTTTGCCGCAAAACAAAACGGACTGGTAAATGATAAAGTTGATATTGAATTTTCTACAGGTAGATTGACAATTTCAATTGATGAAAACAATAGTATTCATATGAAAGGACCAGTTTCAGATATTGAGGAGATAAATTTTAAAATTTAATGGGAATTTTTGAAAAATTTAAATCAGGTTTTAAAAAAAGTGCTTCAGCTTTTACAACAGGTTTAAGAGATATAGTTGTAAAAAAAGAGATTGATGACAAAACATTAGACAAAATTGAAGATTACTTAATTCAATCTGATGTTGGTATTGTTTCTGCTTCAGAAATAAGAGAAATAATTTCTCAAACAAAAATTGATCCCAATAAAGATTTAACCGACGAAATAAATAATATTTTAAAAAATTATATTATTTCAATTATGAAACCTTTAGAAAATATTGAATTCTTCAAAAAAAAAGAAAAATTAAATGCAACATTAATTTCAGGTGTCAATGGTGTTGGAAAGACAACTACTATTGGAAAAATAAGCAAAATATTAAAGGGTAATGGAAACAAAGTAATGCTAGCTGCATCAGATACTTTTAGAGCAGCAGCTATAGAGCAACTAGAAAATTGGGCAAACAAAATTGATGTTCAAATTACAAAATCATCTCAAGGCTCTGATCCTGCATCAGTCGCTTATAAGGCTATTGAGGAAGCATTAAACAATAATTTTAATCAAGTTTTAATTGATACAGCCGGAAGACTACAAAATAAAAAAAATTTGATGGAAGAATATAAAAAAATTGCAAACGTTACTAAAAAAATTGATCCTGATGCTCCTCATGATGTTATTTTAGTTTTAGATGCAACTTCTGGCCAAAATGTAATTAATCAAGTTGAAGAATTTAATAAAATTATTCCAATAACTGGTCTTGTTATGACAAAATTAGATGGTACAGCAAAAGGAGGTATTCTTTTAGCTGTTGCTAAAAAATATAAACTACCAATTATTGCACTTGGATTAGGTGAAAAAGAAGATGATTTACAAATTTTTGAGGCTGAAAAATTCGCAGAGGCATTTACTCAAATTAATTAATTAAGGTACTGGAAATTAAAGGTTTATAAAAACTACATTTGTAGTGTTCTTTAAATTCATAATGTCCACAATTTTTAGCTATCGAAGAAATAATAAAATCAAATTTTCCATTTATAGGATAAAGCTCTAACTTTTTTTCAACAATATCAAATTTAAAATTAGCTTTTAAACTTTTTACAGCACTAATCATCACCAGAGTTTTGTTATCTTTTAAAAGATAATATGCAAAATCATCTGGAAAAACTGGGAAATCATACTCTTGCAAAAAATGTTTTGCCGTTTTGGGAAACCATTCATAAGAAATTAATGGCAAAGACTCTTTTGTTTTGTAGTTATAAATATAAAGATCTTTTGGAAAATCATTAATATAATTTGAATTTTCTCCTCGAGCTAAGACAGCTTTTTTACGAGTTTTAAAATATAATGCAAAATTTTTATCGTGTGAATTCATTTGATCAATATGAAAAAGGCTATCTACAGATGCTAAATTTTCTTTAGCATTTGATAAATTACTTAAAGAAAACAAGATAATAAAAAATATGAAAAGATTTTTCATAATTTAACTTAAAAAAAAAATTTGAGTTATGTTTGTTTAGATTGTGGCTTAATTTAAACTATCAACAAAAGATTTAAGAGCTAAAACAAGTTTATCATCATATTCCATCATATGATCGTCATATTTTGTAAAATATGAATATTTGGGTTCACTTGCTAAATTAAAAATTTTTTTACCCATCCAAAATGGAACTATTTGGTCAGCCTCACCATGCATTACTAATACTGGAATATTAATATTTTTAATTTTTTCATTATTTTCATACTTATCTTTTAAAATTAAACCTACTGGAATATATGGATAAAAATTTTTCGCAGCCTCTATCATTGATGTGAAGGGCGTTTCTAATATTAATCCTGCAAAATTTTTATTCTGAGTAATTTCAGTAGCAATGCCAGTTCCTAATGACTCTCCGTAAATAATTATATCTTCTTCATTTAGACCTTTTTCTTTGAGCCAGTTTATTGCACTAGCACCATCTGTATAAAGACCCTCCTCACTTGGTTTTCCTTTATTGCCGCTAAACCCTCTCCATGCAATAATTAAAAAATTAACATCCATGTCTTTAAAATGATTTAACTTATGGATTCTGTTTTCAAGTGTCCCTGCATTTCCATGAAAATAAACTATTGTTTTATAACTTTTTAAATTTTTATTATGAAACCAGCCTAAAAGATTAATATTATCTGTTGTTTTAATATTAACTTTTTCAATGTTAACTTCTAAATTATCTCCAGAATAATTATTCTCATCAGGATGATACATTAAATTTCTTTGAAAAAAGAATAAGAAAATTAAAACAATTAAGTAAATAGCAACAATACCAATAAATAATTCCAAAAAAAAATTCCTATGTTTTATTTTCATATTTTTTTCTATTTAATATTAAAAAAAATATATAAGAAATAATACTTAAGATTAAGAAAACTGAAAAAGCTGATTTAAAAGCAAATATTTCTGTGTAACCCATCCCTTTAACAATATCTATCACTAAGCCCATTAGCCATTGCATTATGAATGTTCCTGCAAATATTAATAAATTGAATGAAGTTAGTGCTTTACCAGCAGAATAACCTGAAAAGGAAAGGCCTACAGCTGGCTGTGTAACTGATAAAAAAATTGAACTTAAAATAAATAAAGTTATGTAAAAAGCACCTGCTTTTGGACCTAATATAATTATCACAAACATTACAGAAAAACTAATTGGCAAACCTAATTTAAGTATTCTTTTTGCAGTAAAACCTATACCTGAAATTTTTGGTAAAAAATAACCCCACAAAAAAAAGGACACCAACATAGTTACATTAATCCAAAATAATCCCGTCGCGCTCTGAAGTGGTGTATAACCAGCAACTCTAGTCATCCATGGTCCTGCCCATAAAGTTTGTATTGCCATTAAGCCCCCATAATTAAATAAACCCATTGGAATTACACTTATAAAAAATCTATTTTTCCAAACTTCAGATAAAGTTCCAGTATTGCTTGGCTCTTCCGACTCTTTATTTTTAGTTAAATTCCATTTTGGAATGAAAACTAACATTAAAAAAATACTAATTAAAATTAAGATAGCGATGCCACCAAATATCCATCTCCATCCGAGACTAGGCAATAAAAGTTGCACTGGCAATGTAGATGACAAAAAACCTAACGAAGCAATCATTAGCATCCATGAGTTTGCTCTTTGTTGTTGATTTTCTGCATACCATATTCTGTAACCAGTTAGTGGAGCCATTAAACAAGCACTAACACCTATGCCGATTAAAATTCGCGAAACCAACAATCCAGAAAAACTTTCAGCTAAAGCAAATGATCCTGTTCCAACTAATGCAATTAATAAAAAAGAAGAGACAATTTTTTTTGGTCCATATTTATCTAACAAATATCCAAGAGGTATTTGCATACAAGCAAAACCCAAGAAATAACCCCCAGCTAACAATCCTAAATCGGCTGCTAACAAATTAAATTCTGAGGTTAAAACGGGGGAAAGAGTTGCAGTAATTGCACGCAACAAACATGATAAAAAATAACCAAATGCAAATACAAAAAAAACAACAATAGCCTGTTTTTTTGGTAAAATATAATTTTCCATTAATTAAAAGTTTAAAGATATATCTCTATGAACTGAATTACACCTTGCAACAAATTTAGCTTGTTCTTTAGTTAATCTGTTTTGAAGTCTTAGACCAATATTATGTTTGATAGCATCATTATATTTAATTAATTCAGGCATCAAATTCTTATTAGCATCATCTCTCCATGAAACTTCTAAATTGAAAAGATTGAAAGTTTCTGAACTTACTTCAGTTAATTTTTGCTCATCTACCTCATCATTATCTATAACAGATATTAGGTCGTCTAATTTATTTGCAAATTCCTCGGTTCCAGAAATTTCTCCTAGTTTTTCAAAAAGATTATCAATTACTGATATTGAGTTTTCGTAATTTTTATTATCAATATTATATTTTAATTCTTTAATTTCTGATGAAAGTTCTTTTAATTTTTCATTATCATTTATAAACATTACTATTTGATCCAGAGTTTCATAAGCTTCATCAACATTTTTTCTATATCTTTTTGTTCTTGTGTTTTTTGCTTTGTGCAGTATTTCAAACTCTCCATTCTTAGCTTTCCAACTTTCAGGAACTTTATCTTGAAGTTCTTTAATTTCTAGCTCGTAATTCTCGATCTTTAATTCTAATTTATTTTTATTTGATAAGTTATCATCATCTAAATTTCTAATTTCAGCTTTTGTTTTTTTAATTTTCTGGTCTATTTTTCTAATTTTTTTCTCAATTTTTCTTACATTGAAATGCAAGTCCCTATAATCTTTTGTGAATAATTCATATTCTTCCTCTGTTTTTTGAAGTTTTTTAACAATAGCAAAAGTCCCAAGCGCATTATCAAAATGCTCTTCAAAAATATCTAATTTATCCATTGGAAGATTTGCGGGAGTTAATTTCTGCATGTCTTTTATTGCATTAGTAATTCTTTGTTCTTCAGTGTTGTAAATTGCAAATTTATACTCTTGTAAGCAATATTGTAACTTTGGATTCATCGGTGGTGGAGCAACGTTTGACGTTAAATATGTTCTTGCTGGTAGATAGTTTACTAATGATGGATAGAAACCAACAATTCCAAGACCTATTAATTGTAAAATAATGAATGGAACAACACCTTTCCAGATATTTAAAGTAGTAACAAGTTTTGAAGCTACACCCTTTAAGTAAAATAATGCAAAACCAAATGGTGGTGTTAAAAATGAAGTTTGTAAATTAACCCCAATCATTACACCAAGCCAAATTGCACTTACATTAGCTCCTGGTTCAGCTAATAATATCGGAGCAATGATAGGAACAACAACAACGGCTATTTCTATAAAATCAAGAAAGAAACCTAGTAAAAAAATCACTGCCATTACAACAATAAACTGTGTCCAAAATCCCCCTGGCAAATCTTGAAGAAAATCTCTTACTAGCTCTTCACCTCCAAACGCTCTAAATCCAGAGGTTAACATTGCAGCTCCTAATAAAATTATAAAGACCATTGAAGTCGTTACACATGTTTCTGTAACAACCTCTTTTAAAACATTCTCAATTTTGTATGCTCTCCAAAAACTCCAAACAATTCCAATTAAAAAAGTAATAGTAAAAAATCCTGTGATAAAAATTGCTGTAAGATCTCTAGTTTCTACAGCCTTAATATTTAAATTATAATTCTTAGATAAAATATAAATCGGAACAACAGATAAAATTGCAATTATAATTGGATAATAAGCATCTTTTTTTCCTTTATGTAAACGATAACCAGCCATCATGGTTGCACCTATTGCTCCAATTGATCCAGCTTGATTAACGGTTGCAATACCTAAGAGTATAGATCCTAAAACTGCGAAAATTAAAGCAAGGGGAGGAATAATTACTATTAAAACCTTAATCCAAAATTTTGAGTCAAAATTTCCTTTAAATGGAACAGGTGGAGCTGCCTTAGGATTTAATCTTGCATACACAAATACATATAGCATATACAAACCAACCAATACTAAGCCAGGCAATAGTGCTCCCAAAAACATATCTCCTGCAGAAGTAGAACCAACTCTAAATTCTCCTGGCATATTAAATTCACCAGTTAAAATTTTATAATCAGTCTGACGCATAGTATTTGCAACATCAGCTGCACTTGCCAATTGATCGGCAATAATAATTAATACAATTGAAGGAGGTATAATTTGTCCAAGAGTTCCTGAAGAACAGACGATTCCACTTGCTAGACTTTTATCATATTTATTATTAAGCATTGTGGGTAGTGATATTAGTCCCATTGCTATTACTGTTGCACCAACAATACCTGTGGTAGCTGCAAGTAATGCTCCAACAAAAATTACTGATATTCCTAGACCTCCAGGGATGGGTCCAAATAACTGCCCCATTGTAACTAAAAGATCTTCCGCAATTTTTGATTTTTGCAACATGATCCCCATGAAAATAAATAAAGGAATTGCAATTAAAGTATCAGTTTCTACATCCCAGTAGTTACTCCTAAAATTTGTAATACCGGCGGTTAACCATTCTTTAGGGCCATCAACAGCAAAATAAGCACTGCTATCCCCTGCAAACAAATAACCAAAAAAAGCCGCAAGCCCAATTGAAATTATTGCAGATCCAGGTAGAGCAAAAGCTACAGGAAAACCAGAAGCTAAAGCACCAATCATTATAATTACAAGTAAAGCTAAAAATAAGTGTTCCATTTTTTAATTCTTTAAAAGTTTGTGACTACTACTCATAAAGTAGCTAGTAAATTGAGTTAACATACTTACGGCAAATACTGCTAAATAAACTGCCATCAAGTAAAGCAAATATAATCCATTTGAACCTTGTTGAGTGATTTCAAATGAAATTACAGGGCCATTAATGATACTAGCTTTACCACCCATACCTAAAAATATTACAATCAAACATAAAGGAATTCCCAGAATTAATGAACCAATTGCATTAGTCCATGCTTTTTTACGTTCACTAAAACCAGTATAAAGAACATCAACTCTAACATGGCCCTCGTGAATTAACGCATATGCGCTTGCAAATAAATAAAGGGCAGCATACCAAAAACGAACAAGATCACCCTGAAATGCTTGTTCATACTGAAATATGAATCTTGAGAGAACTATCAAAAATTCACTTCCAACAACTAAAACTGCTAACCAAATAAACCCTACGGATCTAGTGAAATAACCAATTACAAAAGAGGCTAATATTAAAGGAAAGTGAATATAAGTAATTCTGAAAGCAGGTTTTACTAAATTAATTTTAACTTGCTCTCCAAAAATTGGCTCAACTAATTTTTCTACAACCATGAATGAGATTAAAAAATCTGCTACTCCAACAATTAATACTGCCCAGAAAGAGGATCTTACAACGTAGGCTGTAATTTTTGTTAAGATCTCAGAATCTGTTTGTAATGTTTGTTTTATAGACTTCAGAACAAAAAATATTACTCCTATAAAAGAAGCAAAATAAAATAGTAATTGAGTATATGATAAGTTTATTGCAAGCCCCTCTAAAGGCTTATTTAATTTTTTAAATCCAAATAATTCATAATGAGCAAAAAGCTTTTTAACTCCTGGCCATTCAAACCAAACTGTTAAAACATTATTTATTAAAAAAACTAGAGTTAAAGCTAAGATAGAATAACTAAATATTCTTATTAAAATAGATAAGTTATTTTTCTCAACCATATTTAAAATCTTTTAGTGATATATAAAAAGAGGGCCCATTTAAGGGCCCTCTAATATTAATTAGAATTAAATTATACTCCTAATGCTCTATTTCTTTGTGCAACATATGGCCCGTCAGACAAGTTAGTCCAAGCACCAATTTCCTTACGACCTTTAACAAAGGCAGCATGTACTTTTTTAGCAAGAGCACTATGTTGTTGAACTTCATCGAAAACTTCAGCAGCACCTTTAGCAAAAGCATCGTAAACTTTATCATTAAACTTCTCTAGTTTAACTCCACTTTCGTTAACTAATCGTGCTAAGGCAGCTCCGTTTTTAGCATTGTATTCGGCCATTGTAGTTGTGTCAGCCCAATCACATGCAGTTTTAATAATTAACTGATCTGATTTTGACAAACTAGTAAACCAAGATTTGTTCACTCCACAAGCTAGTGTAGATCCTGGTTCATGCATTCCTGGATAGTAATAATACTTAGCAGCTTCCTGGAACTTCATAGCTTCATCATTCCAAGGTCCTACCCATTCAGTTGCATCAATTGCTCCAGACACAAGGTTTTCATAAATTTGTCCGCCAGGAAGTGAAATTGGAGAACCACCAAGTTTTCCAAGAACTTGTCCACCCAAACCAGGCATACGCATTTTTAAACCTTTAAAGTCATTAGCTGATCTAATTTTTTTGTTAAACCAACCACCCATTTGCACTCCAGTGTTACCAGCAGCAAAACTTTGTGTTCCGAAATCATCTGTTAATTCATCCCACAACTCTTGTCCACCAGCAAATTTTAACCACGCATTCATTTCAGCATATGTGAAGCCAAATGGAACGGCAGTGAAATATCCAAATGCAGGGTGTTTTTTTACCCAGTAGTAATCAGCACCGTGATACATTTGAGAGTTACCTGATGCAACTTCGTCAAATGAGTCAAATGCTTTTACTCTTTCGTTAGCAGCATAATAAGTAACTTGAATTCTTCCGTCACTCATATCGCTTAATCTTTGAGCAAGTCTTTGTGCACCAGTTCCTAGGCCTGGAAAATCTCTAGGCCAAGTAGCTACCATAGAAGCTTCGACTCTTTCTTTGGCAACTGCTGGAGCAGATAAAGCAACAGCAGCAACACCAGTTGCAGCTGCAGTTTTAAAGAACTTACGTCTTGAAGGTGATCTTGAAACCTTCAATGATTTTTTTTCTTTAATCATTACTCTCTCCTCTTCTTTGTTAATTAACTGTAAAGATTAAATTACAAATGTGCGTTTAAGTCTAGATTAAAATAACTGTAAACTATTGTATTACAATCTGAGGTAGTAAATTTAGGAATTATTAAATTTATTTTTTGTCAAAGAAGGCTTCGTATAACATCATTGATATAGCAAGTATCATCAATATATAAACTGGTAATACATCAAGAAAACCTATCATCATAGATCTTGTAAGTGTTGTTGCTAAACCTAAAAGAAAAAAGATTGCAAAAGAAAGT
The DNA here is from genome assembly GCF_052049835.1 of Candidatus Pelagibacter sp. Taxonomy (GTDB): domain Bacteria; phylum Pseudomonadota; class Alphaproteobacteria; order Pelagibacterales; family Pelagibacteraceae; genus Pelagibacter. The sequence continues at coordinate 127,092 of NZ_JBNGZF010000002.1, forward strand.
CCTATTAGTGTTACAAGTTTATTCATTAAATTTTTCACTTTCTTTTTCAAGCCAACTGGAAACTCCTAAGAAACGATTATCGTCATATCTCTCTCCAATAACTTGAATTCCTAATGGTAAATTATTTTCACCCTGAAGTAAAGGAAGTGAAATACAAGGAGTTCCTAAATAAGACCAAACTTTGTTGAAATCAGCTGATCCAGTACTCTTTAGACCTTTTAGGGCAACACCGGGGCTGGATGGTGATAAAACTCCATGATAATCCTCGAATACTTCTTTATATGAGTCATAACTTCTTTTCATAAAATCTATTGCTTCAGCATATTCTTTTGCTGAGTGTTTTCTTCCATTTGCAATTGCATTTTGCATAATTTTTGAAAGTTTTGATTTATAATTTTTATAATAATCACTAAAATTATTAGCTAAATCACTTTCGTAAATTATTTGATGATATTTATGGATATCTTTAAAATAAGAAGGAGTATCATGGACTTCAATATTTTTTTTAAATGTCTTTATAAAATATTCAAAAGCTTCCTTAGATTTTTTGTCAATTGATTTCCAAAATTCAGTTTTATAAAATATGAACTTAGGTTCATATAAAGGACCTTTTTTTACGGCATCAACCATATTATTCGAAGAATAATAAACAGTAGCAGGGTCATGGGAATCTTTTTTAATTAACTCTTTAACTAAATAAGCTATGTCCTCGACTGTTTTTCCAAAAACTCCTAAATGATCAAGTTTTTCGGAAGTCTTTAACACTCCGTTTCTAGAAATTAAGCCAAATGAAGGTTTGTATCCAACAACACCACAATAAGATGCTGGTCTAATTATTGAGCCACCTGTTTGTGATCCAATTGAAAGTGGAGCCATATAAGACGCAATTACTGCAGCAGATCCACTTGATGATCCTCCTGGTGTTCGTGAATAATCATGTGGGTTTTTTGTTTTAGAGGGATTTAAATATGCTAATTCTGTAGTAACTGTTTTACCCATCACAATAGCCCCTGAAGATGTTAATAAATCAATTATTTCTGCATTTTGTGAATATGATTTTCCTTTTCTTATTGGCGTTCCACATTCTGTTGGCATATCTAAAGTACCAACAATATCCTTAACAGCTACAGGAATACCATGTAACGGTCCAGTTGGTTTTCCAGATTTTTTGTAAGCATCTGACTCTTTGGCTTTTTCCAATAACAATTCCTTGTCAAAAAAAGCCCAAGCATTTATATCTTTTTCAAACTTATTAACTCTCTCAATATAAGCTTCACATATTTCGACAGAAGTAATTTGAGAATTTGAAATTTTATTTATTAATTCTTCAACAGAATAATTTACAATTTCATTCATTAAATTAGTTTGCAAATAATTGATCAGGTAACCACAGAGCTATACCTGGAAATAAATACATCAAAACCATTCCAAAAATAACTATCGCCAAGAATGGCATGATGCCTTTGAATACCTCAATTAATTCAACATTTTTAGATTGTACACCTTTTAAATAATAAGCCGACATGGCCATGGGGGGCGTTAAAAATGATGTTTGTAAATTTAACGCAATTAACATAGCAAAAAAATAAGGGTTTACTCCAAAAAATTCTACTAAAGGTAAAAATATTGGAACAAATATAATTAATATTTCAGTCCACTCTAATGGCCAGCCTAATAAGAAAATTATAATTTGTGTAATTACTAAAAATTGCCAAGGCTGTATATCCATTGATTTAAAAAAATGCTCAAATACTTCATGTCCTCCTAAATATGAAAATACTGATGCAAATGTCCAAGATCCAATAAACAACCACATAATCATTGCAGTAGTTTTTGCGGTTAGAAAGACAGACTCTTTAAAATTTTTCCATTTTAGAGATTTATAAAAGAAAGATAAAACTAATGCTCCAAAAGCTCCGACACCTGCTGCTTCTGCAGGAGTAGCCAAACCAGCAAGAATACTTCCTAATACTAAAATAATTAATGAAAATAATGGTAAGAATGAAACCAAAACTTCTTTTAAGATCACTGATCTTGGAGGGATTTCTTCTTTAGGAGGCTTAGGTGCAATTGATGGATTAAAATAAGCCAAAATAATTGCATATAAAATATATAAACCCGCTAACATCAAACCTGGAAATATTGCTGCAGCAAATAATCTTAATGGGGATAACTGAGCAATTACTGCATAAACAATAAGCATAATACTGGGGGGGATTAAAATTCCTAAACATCCTCCAGCACATATTACTCCTGATGCAAATTTTTTATCATAACCAGCCTTCACCATTGCAGGCCAAGCAAGCAAACCCATTAAAGTCACTACTGCTCCTATTATACCCGTTGCTGTAGAAAATAAAGTACAAGTAACAAGGGCAGCGACAGCCATCGAAGCTGGTAGCGAATGAGATGCAAGTCTTATGGCATAAAACAATCTTGCAACTATACCTGCTCTTTCAACTAAATAGCCCATAAATAAAAATAAAGGCACGGCGGTGAGGACATGGTTATCCATGACAGAATAGGTATTTGAAACAAATAAATTAAATATCCTATTATCTAATAGATGATCCATTCTTGACGGATCAAAATATGCGTAATACCCAAATCCTAGACCCATTGCCATTAAAGTAAATGCAATAGGAAATCCTAGTAATACAGCAAACAGAAATATCACCATCATTAAAATTGCAATTTCTGGATTTGTTAGACTAAACAACATCTATTTTTTCTTCCTCTTTAGATTTTCTCATTAAAATTTTCTCTGTTTCTTCTGCACCAGCATCTCTTTCTGGCCAATGACCTGTTCTTATGCAAATAATTGCTCTAAAAACTTCACTAATTCCTTGTAGAGTAAGAAGTATCCCTGATAAAGGTATTAATGATTTTGCCATATAAATTTGAATTTGTGCTGGACTATTCCAACTTGTTTCTTTCACCATCCATGCCTTAGCTGCATATTCATATCCATAAAATGCAAGTGCAATCACCCCTGGAAAAAAGAAGATGAAATATAATATTAAATCAATCCATCCTTGAGCTTTAGTTGGGAACAACCTGTAAATAACATCCCCTCTAACGTGAGCCTCTGTTGCTAATGTGTAAGCTCCAGCCATCATAAATATCGCTCCGTACATTTGTAAACTAAAATCAAAATTCCATAAAGTAGGAGCATTAAATGCGTAAGCCATGACGACCTCATAGCATGTTCCACCCATTAAAATTACTATGCACCACGAAAAGGCTTTACCCATTGATGAGCTAAGAGTGTCTGCAAATTTTATATAAGAGTACATATTTAACTAGCTTATCTTAATTTTCTTAATAAATTCAATTAAAAAAAAGGGGGCTCAAAAGCCCCCTTAATTTTTTATATATTTAAACCTTAGATTTTAACTTTCGCTAACGGACCAAACTCGTTTTCGTAAGCAAGTCTGTAGTTAGGTTGATTCATTAGTAAGTATTTCATTACTCTTTTCGCGTAAGCTTTTTGAGAATCAACAATCTTCTTAAAGAATGGATCTTTAGAAGAGAAATCACCTACAACTTTATCCCAACCTTTTAACTGCTCTGCTAAAATTGCATCTGAAGTTTGGTAAACGTTTACTTTATGCTCATTCATCAATTTAGATAAATCAGCTGAGTATCTTACCAAAGCTTTAAAGTAGTTAGCGGTATTTGCTGCATACGAAGCATTTTTTAATATTGCTTGGTTTGCAGGAGATAAGCTATTAAATGTTTTTTTGTTAATAGGTATTTCAAACATCTCTTGCGATTGGTGGAAAGATCCTAAGTGATAATGCTTAGAAACATCTTGCATACCAAATTGAGAGTCTGAAGTAGGGTTGTTAAACTCAGCAGCTTCAATCAAACCAGTTTTCATTGCTGGCTGAATTTCACCACCTGGTAATTGTCTAACTACCATACCCATTGCGGTAAGAACGTTAGTTGCAAGACCAACTGTTCTATACTTCATACCTTTAACGTCACTTACTTTAGTTACGTTCTTTTTAAACCAACCAAATGGTTGAGCTGGCATAGGCATCGCAAAAACACCAACATAGTCGTATCCAACTTTTGCTAATGTTTCTTCATACAATGCTCTTCCACCACCTTCTTCCATCCAAGCCATTACTTCTTGAGATGATAGACCGTAAGATGGGCCAGTTCCGAAAAGAGACGCGGCAGGATTTTTTCCATACCAATAAGCAGTAACCCAGTGTCCCATATCAAGAACACCGTCACTTACAGCTTGTCCAATTTCTCCAGTTTTTACAACTGCTCCAACAGGTTGAAGATCAATTTTTAAACTTCCACCTGACATGTCTCCAACCATTTTGGCATAGTCTCCAGCCATTTCAAAAAAGATGTTTGCACCTGATGGCCATGCTGCTTGCATCTTTAATGTTTGCGGAGCACCAAAAGCAACATTTGGCATTGCTACAGCTGTTGCTGCGGCTGCACCAGTTGCTGCTGCGGCTTTGAAGAACTTTCTTCTTGAAGGAGTTTTAGAACCCTTCAATGATTTTTTATTTTTAATCATTTCTTCTCCTCTAGTTAATTAACTGACTGGAAGTAAAACATAGATTCAGATTAGAGTCTTTCTAAAAAGAGGCACAGATTGTCACTATTATTGTAAAATTAAAAATTTTTACAATTTAAGGTTGAGTTTAAATTAATTTGTTGTCCTCATACACACAACATTTTTCAGCGGGTATATGAAGTTTAACGTTCTGATTTGGTATTTCGGTTTCTCTAGTAACTTTTGATTTAATTGTAAAGCTTCCCATTCTAGCTGTGATTAATTTATAGTTTCCAAGATCCTCAACTTTTTCAACATTAACATCTACTAAATTTTCATTTTGATTTTGTGCGATCTTAATAAATTCTGATCTAATCCCTAATTTAATATTTTTAGTTTTTAAATTAGATAAATTTGTATGAGTTTTAATTAAAGTATTGTTTATTTTTAAACTATCGTTTGAGGAAGCTTCACTTTCAAATAAGTTCATAGCTGGTGATCCAATAAAGTATCCAACAAATGTAGTATTTGGTCTTTCAAAAAGTTCTTTAGGGGAACCGGTTTGAACCACCTCTCCTTCACTCATTACTATTATGTTATCTGCAAAAGTCATCGCTTCGTTTTGATCGTGCGTTACATAAACTAATGTTGTTTTATATTGCTCATTAATTTCTTTAAGATTTCTTCTTAATTTAAATTTTAAGTCTGGGTCAATAACAGTTAAAGGCTCATCCATTAGAACAGCGGCAACATCTTCTCTTACAAGACCTCTTCCTAAAGATATTAATTGCTTTTGATCTGCTGTTAATTTTCTTGCAGGAGAATTTAAAAAAGATTTTAAATTTAAAGTTTCAGCAACTGAATTAACTCTTTCATCGGTTTTGCTTTTAGAAAAATCTCTACATTTAAGTGGAAAAGCTAAATTTTCATAAACAGTCATTGTATTATAAATAACTGGAAATTGAAAAACTTGAGCAATATTTCTATCTTCTGTTTTAAAATCTGTAACATCTTTATCATCAAATAATATTCTTCCAGCAGAAGGCCTTACTAAGCCAGATACAATATTTAGCATTGTAGTTTTTCCGCATCCAGAGGGACCTAAGATTGCGTAACGATTTCCATTTTCCCATGTCATAGAGAAAGGATTTAAAGCAAAAACTGGATTTGGGTCATTTGGATTGTATGAATGAGATATGTTGCTTAAATCAATTTTAGCCATTCAAACCTCCAAAAGGCGAAGATGCTAATTTTCCATCAGCATGAAACGCATAGGCTCTATCAATTTTAAAATTAATTTTTACTTTATCGTGTATCTTAAAGTTTAGAACTTCTTCTATTGAAACTATAATTTTTGTATCTCCTCTTTTTAAATGTAACAATGTTTCTGAACCACTAATTTCTGCAAGCTCAACTTCAAATTCGTGTCCGTTTTCGTTTAATTGAATATCAGAAGATCTTAATCCGATTTTTAAACCATCTTCGGTTAATTTAGATAAATGTTGCGGAGCCTCTACATCTATTCCTTCAAATTGAATATTATCATCTGAAATTTTAGCTTCAATAATATTCATTGGTGGATCATTAGAAATTTCTGCAACTTTTAAAGAGTTAGGGTTTTCAAATATTTCTTTAGCTGGACCAACTTGTAAGACCTTGCCTTCGTCTAACACAATAACTTCACCATTTAATTCCATAGTTTCCCTAGGATCAGTAGTTGAATAAATTAATATTGTTTCATCTGCTAACCCTTTAGAAAATAAGTTTTTAAATTCTTCTCTGAGTTGCTCTCTCAATTTGTAGTCTAAGTTTACTAGAGGCTCATCTAGCAACAATATCTTAGCGTTTTTTACTAGAGATCTTGCAAGCGAAACCCTCTGTTGCTGTCCTCCAGAAAGTTCTTGAATCTTTCTATTTTCATAACCTAACAAGCCTACAGACTTTAAAGCATCCATTACTTTTTCATTAATAATACTTTGATCCATTTTTCTTTGTTTCAAAGGAAAGGCTATGTTTTCAAAAACATTTAAATGAGGATAGTTTATAAATTGCTGATAAACCATTGCTACATTTCTTTCCCAGACGGGAATTTTTAAAAAATTTTTACCATCAAATTCAATTTCACCACTATCTGGTGTTAAAAGACCAGCTATTGTTTTTAATAGAGTTGTTTTTCCAGACAATGTTCTTCCTAGAATTGTATATAGATTTCCTTCTTTAAAATTAAACGATACTTCGTTTAGATGATATTGATCATCTGGTTTATATGATAAATTATTTGCAACTAAATCCATTACTTAATAGCTCCTGATAAATTTCCTTTTGATAAATATCGTTCAACTATAAATGCAACAATAATTAATGGTGCTACTGAAACTAAAGCTGATGCTGATAAGCTCCACCAAGGAGTTACAGACGAATTTAATGCAACAATTTTAACCGGTAATAACTGGACCTCTGTAAATGTTAAAATGAAAGCAAAGAAAAAATCAATCCATCCAAAAATTATACAAAACATTCCTGCAACAATTAAACCAGGTATTGAATTTGGTAAGACCACTTTTAAAAATGCTTGATAAGGATTACAACCATCAATTAGAGCTGTCTCGTCAATTTCTATTGGCACTTTATTAAAAAAGTCGACCATAATCCAAACTGCTATTGGCATTAATAAAACAATATAAACAACAATTAGCCCAGTCAGACTATCTAATAAATTTATTGAACTTAAAAATAAGAAAAATGGAATTGATAAAACAATTGGAGGCATAATTCTTTGGGAAATAAAGAAAAAAGTGATGTCATTATTTTTTACAAAACCTGCCTTGAATGTATATCTTGATAGTGCGTATGCAGACAATGTTCCAAGAATAATGCTAATTAAACTTGCCGTACAAGTTACAAACAGACTATTAAAATAAGGTTCAATTATATCTACACCACCTTTAGCTGGTGATTTAATTAAAACTTTCCATCCTTCTAAATTAGGTTCAAAATCTACCCATGGAATATATGTTACTCCACCATTAACAGACTGAAAGTCTTTAAAGGATGTTGTTAAAGCCCAAAGAAAAGGTGCTACGACAAATACTGTCCAAACAACAATAAAGAAATATTTTAAAAAAATATATAATTTATTCATACTCTACTCTTTCAATAAAACTTTAGTTAAAACTTTTGCTATTATTGTTAAACTTATGATCATAATTATTAAGTAGGTGAATGACATTGAAGCTGCATAACCCATCTGAAATTCTCTTAGCCCTTTTATAAAAATATAAAAACTTGAAGTTTCGGTTGAAGTTCCTGGACCACCAGAAGTTAAAACGTAAACTGTATCCATTATCTTTGAGGCCTCAATTAACCTTATAATTATTGCTCCAATGGATATAGGGGCCATCAATGGAAATGTTACATAAATAAATTTTCTGACTGGACTAGCGCCATCAATCGCAGCAGCTAAAAATGGTTCTTTAGGCAATGATAATAAGCCTGCCAACAAAAGCAGAAACATAAAAGGTGTCCATTGCCATACCTCAACTATAATTACTGTAAATTTTGCGATAACTGGGTCTGTCAACCATTTGGGAGCTACACCAAAAATTGATAACAAATCATTTACTGGTCCAAGAGACTCATGAAAAAAAGTTCTCCAAATAACTGTCATGATCACCGGGGTTGTCATCATTGGAACTAAAAAAAGAACTCTAAAAAATCTTTTAAATTTAATATCTTTCCAAACCATATGTGCCAGTGCAAAACCAATCACATATTGTAAGATAACTGTTGTAACTGATAAAAAACTCAATCTAAAAAATGACTCCCAGAATCTAGGGTCATCAGTAAATAATCTTATGTAATTTTCTAAACCAATGTAATCTAAACCAGGATTATAACTATTCCATCCTGACAAACTTAATCTAACTACGAAAATTATTGGGAAAATTAATATTCCTATCAACACAAATAAACCTGGAAACAGAAAGAAATATTTATGCTTAAAATTCATTTATATAAAAAGGATTATATTATTTTTGTAATATGTGGCCATTTAAATCAATGGCCACATAAAGTATTTTTAAATTATAGCTTGTTGTCTTCCATTTTGACACCAACAGCATAGGCATCTTGAACCGCTTTTTTACCTACTCTGCTTACAATTGCTTCCCACTCTTTAGCAACTTCGTCTAAAGCTTCTTGAGGAGATAATTGTCCTGCTAAAGCTTTTGAAGTTCCTGTAGCAACAGCACTTGTAAATTCAAATACACCTGGAACTCTTAGAGGGAAAACTCTGTTATTACTCTTTTCCATATCTAAAAGTGTTTGAGTGTAACTGTTAGCAATTTCAGGATCCCAACCCATACTATTGATATAGATGTTAGGGTCAAAGTCTGAGTTTTTAAATGGGTTAACACCAAATCTACCAATAGCTAAATCAGCTTGGTGGTTTGCACCATTAGAAAAGAAGCAAAGATAATCAAATGCCATATCTTTTACCTTACTTTTCTTCGCAACACCTACGGCCCAACCCCAAACAATGTAAGGAGCCTGGTTGTATTGGTTTTCCCAGCTATTAGATACTCTGTTCCAAACTCTATCAGCGCCTGGAAGTGGAGCTGCACCAACTTTATTTTTAATTGGGCTGTCATCTTGCATCGCTGCAATAAATGCATCGTCCCAAGAGAAACTAAATAAAGTTTGTCCACCACCAAATGATCCGATTTCATCACCTAGACCAAAGTTAGTTCCTCCTGGAGGAACATATTTAGTAGCTTCAACCCAATCAGTTAATGCCTCAACAAATCCTGGGTTATTGATATTTGGCTTCATAGTTTCTAAATCAAAAAAGAAACCACCTGGAGTTCTAGGGTTTTTAGCATAAGCAACTGATCTGCTGAAAAAGGCTGCAAACATTAAGTCGTCTTTTTTCATAACTTCAGCTGAACCATATTCTTTTTCACCATCTCCATCCCAGTCCCAATCATTGAAATATTTAGCCATTTGAGCGTATTCTTTCCAAGTTCTCGGAACTCTCAACTCATTACCTGTGTCAGCTTTATATTTCTTCTGCATTTCTGGATTATCAATGACATCTTTTCTATATTTTAAATAATGTCTGTCACCATCAACTGGGTATTGATACATAGTTCCATCCCAAGATGATACACCCATATGAGATTTAGTTACGTCTTTCATCTCAGGTGAGTTCATATACTTCTTAGGAACTGGTGCTAAATATCTTTTCCAGTCATTGATGAAGTTAGAAAATCCAAACACAACATCATAAGGAGCTTGTCCAGCTTGGAAAGGAACCATTGCTTTTGAGTACAAATCACCTGCTGGTGTATGTGTAACTTCAACTTTTGCGCCAGTTAATTTCTCAAACTGTTCAGCATGTAAAGCTGTTGGCTCTCCCATTACTGGAATTGCGTGAGTGTTTATTTTAAGAGTTTTTCCTTTGTAATTTTTCTTAGACATCTTCTCATAAGAACAGTCACCAGGAATATCTCCTGTAGCTTTGATATGTGGAAACTGATCGCTCCACTTATCAGCATATGCCATAGGACTAAATATCATTAAACTTGATATAATAGCCGTCAAGCAAGTTTTCATTAGTTTCATTATTACCTCTCTCTTCCTTTACTTAATTACGGAACTAAAACAGCTCGTCCCTTAACTTTACCGTCGTTAAGATCATGGAGCGCTTTATTAGCATCGTCCAATTTATATTCTTGCATGGATAGCTTCACTTTTCCTCGATCAGCTAACTCCATCAATTCATATAATTCAGACCACGTTCCCACTAAATTACCTACGATTGTTTTTTCAGAAATAATTAAATCAACTGCTAATGATTTAATTTCTTCCCCATATCCAACAATGTAGTAAAAACCACCATTAGAAGTCATTTGAATTCCCATGGCAGTAGATCCTTTTTCACCTACGAAATCGATAACAGCTTCTGAACCTTTTCCTTTAGTTAGCTCTTGAACTTTTTCAATTTCATTTCCATCAATTAAAACTCCGTGATCACCACCAAGTTCCATTGCATGTTTTAAAGCCGCTTCAGATTTCTCAACTATAATAATGTCAGCCGCGCACATTGCTTTCAAACATTGAATAGCGATATGACCTAAACCTCCTGCACCAATTATTGTGCAGCTTTGACCTGGCAATAAATGTCTTGTTGCCTTTTTAACAACTCTATAAGCTGTAAGACCTGCATCTGAAAAAGGTGCAACATCTTTAGGTGCTAAAACTTTTGGAAGCTTAATTAAATTTCTAACACTCGTTTTTAATAGCTCTGAATATCCTCCTTCTTTAATACTTAAACCAGGAAATGCTCCAGCAGCAGCATGCATATCATTACCTCTTCTACAATCTAAACAAGTACCACCCGTTCCTGATATTAATGGGTGTAAAATGACTGGGTCACCTTTTTTATATTCTGTAACATCCTTACCTACGTCCTCTACCCATCCTGCATTTTCATGTCCCATCACACATGGTAACAAAGTTCCATCTGGATCTTGAATATGTTTCCATACTCCTTCGATTATATGTAAATCTGTTCTGCAAACTCCTGCAGCACCAATTTTAACAATTACATCTGATGCCTTCTCAATCTTTGGATCTGGCATTTCTTCACCTGTAACCCAAACTTTTTCCTTCATTTCTGGATCATACTTGTGCAAAACCTGTGCTTTCATCGTTTTCTCTCCCTTTTAATTTCTAAAACATTATTAAAAAATTGAATTGCTATGGAGTCAATGCCGCTTTTAAGTGTTCAATTAGTGGACAAATACAACCTGTGGTTAGTTGTTGAATACACGATTTTTAATTATCTTTTTCAAATGGGAAATTTATCTTCACTCAAAAAAGAGTTTAAAAATATCCTAAAAAAAAGAGGAATGATGTCCTATGAGATGGGCAAAGAAATTTCTGATAGTTGGTCGAGGTGTATTACTGAGGGGCTTAATCCATTTCAAGATCCAAAACAAAGCGTCGTATCTTCAATTGAATTAAAAGAGATTAAAGAAAAAAATGAGTCTCTTAGAAAAATAGTTCTTCCTGAATTAGAACTTCTATACTCTCAAATTGCTGGTACCAATTTTATGGTCGCGTATTCAGACGAGAATGGTTTGGTACTTGATACAATATATGACAAAACTTGTCTTCAAACCGATGTAGGTAAAACAGTTATACCGGGATCTATATGGGCTGAGAAAGTTTGTGGTACAAATGGTTTAGGATTATCTGTTGAATTAAAAAAACCAACAATAGTTTCTGGTAAAGAACATTTTTTTACAGCACATGAAAATATATCTTGTTTCGCAAGTCCAATAATTAATTATGACGGTAAGACTATTGGAATTATAGATGCTTCAACTGACTATATGTCTAGAGAGCAACATACTCTAGCCTTAGTAAAACTGGCAACCAGAAGTATCGAAACAAAATTATTTTTAAAAAAGTTTGAGAATGAATTAATTTTATCCTTTCATCCTCGACAAGAATATTTATCAACAACCAGTGTAGGTTTGTTGGCTGTCAATGGAGATGGTCTAATAGTAGGTGCAAACAGTAATGCAAAAATTATGCTTAATGGATTAGTAGATCTTAAAAATGAAAATTTTAATAAAATTTTTACTAATTCATTTTCATCTATTGCATCAGATTTATTAAATAATAAAACATTAAAAATAACTGATCATTTAGGCTCATCTGTTTTTGTGGTCAAAAGTCAAATATTTAAGAAAAACAAATTTGTTGAAACAAAAAAAGAAAAGAAAAGGAGTACTTGTAAAAATTGTGAAGATACAAAAATTAAAAGAGAGAAATGTACCTTAATTAGGTCAACTTTTGATGAAACAAATAATATCTCTGCAACTTCTAGAAAATTAGGTGTTTCTAGAACAACAATTTATAAACACTTACAATAAATTTATTTAATCAATTGGATAGTCCCAAGCATTACCGCCTATAACTTTAGAAATCGCCGAAAAATCTTTAGTATCATTTCCTTCTTTACAAAATTGGTCATAAATTTCTAGAGCCATTTTTCCTAATGGTGTTTGAGCATTTACGCTTTTCGCACAATCATTTGCAAGTTTAAGATCTTTATTCATCATTCCTGCAGAGAAGCCTGGACGATAATTATTATTTGAAGGCGTGCCATCAATTAAACCAGGCAAAGGTGGATAAACAGAAATTGGCCAACTGTTACCTGATGCATTTTTCATAATTTCATGAACTTTTTTAATATCTATATTTAATCTTTTTGCTAACATTAATGACTCTGAAGCAGCAATCATTGCAATTCCTAGGGCCATATTGTTACAAATCTTAGCACCATTCCCACTACCTAAATTACCTGCATGAAATATATTTTTTCCCATGATTTTTAATAAAGGAAGCGCTTTTGCAAAAGCTTCCTTTGATCCACCAACCATTATATTTAAAGTTGCTTTTTGCGCTCCCATTACTCCACCACTAACTGGCGCATCAATCATTTCTATTCCTTTTTCTGAAGCTTTTTTTCCAATCTTGGTAGAAGTTTGAATATCAATTGTAGAACAATCAATTAGCAAACAATTTTTTGAAACTTTATTTATTATTCCATTATCACCTAAATAAACTTCCTTAGAATGCTTGCCCTCTGGAAGCATAGTAATAACCGTCTCAACTTGATCTGTAATTAAATCATCTAAATTTTCCACTGTTTCAAGATTTTTATCTTTTGCAATCCCAAGAATTTTTTTTGAGACATCAAAAACTTTTACAGATTTACCTGCCTTCATTAAATTTTCAGCCATTGGACAACCCATGTTGCCAACGCCGATGAAAGCTATCGATTGAGACATTTTAATTTACTTTATTAATACAATTTCCAGTTCTAAAAAACTCATCTAAATTATCAATTGCTAAATTTCCCATTGCAATTCTTGTATCTTTTGTTGCACTGCCCAGATGAGGTAAAACAAAAGCACTTGGAATTTTTAAATAACCAGGATTTAGATTTGGCTCATTTTTATAAACATCTAATCCTGCTGCATAAATTTTTCTTCTATTCAATGCATCAATTAAAGCTTCATCATCAACTATATCACCTCTTGCAACATTAGTTATCACAGCACCTTTGGGGAAATACTCAACAGTATCTTTATTTATCAAGTTCTCTGTTTCTTTTGTAGCTGGACAACAAATTGATAAAACATCTGAGACTGAAAAAAGACTTTTTATGCTGTCATGATATGTTGCACCTTGCTCTTTATCTTCACTTAATTTTGAACGATTATGATAATGAATAACCATACCTAAAGATTTTGCAATTTTTGCAATTTTTTGGCCAATACGACCCATACCTAAAATTCCTAATCTTGTCCCTGTTAATTGTTTCCCAATTAAATAATCAGCAGACCATTTCCATCCACCTTCTTTTGCAGACTCTATTCCTTCGGAAGCTCTTCTGCACGCTCCTAAAATTAACAAAATTCCGATTTCTGCTGTAGCATCTGACAAAACTTCTGGTGTATTTGTTACTGCTATACCCTTTTTCTTTGCTGCTTCTAAATCAATGTTTCCAAATCCAACTGCAAAATTTGAAATAATTTTTACAGAGTCCGGTAATTGATTAATTGTTTCTGCATCTAATTTTTCAGTTAATGATGATAATATACCGTCAAATCCTTCACTCATTTCAATAATTTTTTTTTGTGAATAAAGTTCATCATTAGTGTTAAATTTTGCATCAAATAATTTAGATGCTTTGTCTTCACTTTCTCTTATTAAACGTCTTGTAATTAAAACCTTTTTCATAATTTTTATTTTAAAATTTCAGGTTTTGGTCCTCCAGTGTACCAATCTAAAACTTCAATTGTATGTAATATTGGAACTTTAGTACCATGAGCGATTTGGGTAATACAACCAATATTTCCTGTAGAGATAAAATCTGGATTTAAACTTTCAATATTATTTACTTTTTTCTTTAATAATTGTTTTGCAATTTTTGATTGCAAAATGTTGTAGGTACCAGCTGATCCACAACATATATGTCCTTCTGGAATTTCCATAATTTCATTATTAGTTTTCTCAAGTAATGAAACTGGCTGTGAATGAACCTTTTGACCATGCTGCATTGAACACGCAGAGTGATATGCTACTTTATATTTTTTTCCTTTATCTTTAATATCAAGTTTCAAACTTTCGAATATATATTCTGATATATCTTTTGTAAGTTCTGATATTACTTTGGCTTTTTTACTTAGCTCTTTATCTTCACGAAAAATAAATCCATAATCTTTCATGGTTGTTCCACAGCCGGACGTATTTGATAAAATTGCATCCAAATTTCCTTTTTGATGCTCCTCATACCAAGTGTTTATATTATTTTTAAAATCTAGATGAGCATCCTCCTCTTTTCCAAGATGATGATTTAAAGATCCACAACAACGAATTTTTTTTGGAACAACTACTTCTACACCGTGTCTGTTTAATAACCTTATTGTTGCTTCATTAATTTGAGGAGATATTTCTTTTTGTACACATCCTGTTAAAAGAGCAACCCTAGCAATTCTTTTTTCAGTGGAGGATTTATAAACTTCTTTTATTGGTAAACTTTTTTTAGGAAAATTTGTAGGCATTAATTCAATCATATCCTTAATTTTTGATGGCAATAAGAATTTGAAAGGCTTTGATAATTTTACTAATAAACTTGATAATCGAAAAACTTTTGTATTTGGAAGAGTAATAGATAAAAAATACCTTATTAATTTATCAAAGAAAGATCTTTGATAATTTTTTTCAATATATTTTTTTCCATGGTCAATTATATGCATGTAATTTACTCCTGCAGGACAAGTAGTCATACAGCTGTAACATGAGAGGCATCGATCGATATGCTTTACAACTTTTTCGGTAGGTTTCCTATTATTTTCGAGCATATCTTTAATAAGATAAATACGTCCTCTAGGACCATCTAACTCATCACCAAGAAGTTGATGCGTAGGGCAAGTAGCATTACACATTCCACAATGCACACATTTTTTAAAAACTTTTTCGTTCGCAAAATTGTCAGGATCTCTAAGTTGTTCTTCTGTAAATTTTGTTTGCATTAAACTCCTCTATACATTTTCCCTGGGTTTAAAATCCTTTTAGGATCAAAACTTTGTTTTACTTTTTCAGAAATCATTAAACGTACTTTATCAATAGTAAAAATAGCTTCTCCATAATCATATTCGGATGAAGTTTTAATTACTGTCAAATAACCTCCAAAATCTTTTGCCATTTGTTTTAAGTCTTTAATCTTTTCTTCTTTTTTACTATTAACTTCAATCCAAAATAACGACCCACACCAATCAACAAAATAGTTATGGTTGTTTTCTAGATGTTTGCATAGTTTTGAACCATTTGCAGGTGGTATCACCATTCGTATTAAATTATGCTCAGTCTTTTCAAATACCTCTAAATTATTCACTTTTTTCCAAAATGGTTCTGATTGATAAACATCAAGAGTAGAAATATCTGAATTACTTAATTTAAGTTCTTTTTTTAAATTGTTAATTTTTTCTTCAATTGAAATTTTGTCACCTTCAACTCTAAATGCTATAAATGAAATATTTGATTTAAGATCATTAAACTTAAAAACAGAATTTTTTTTAGTAACAAAATCTTTATCCTTTGATTGTTCGGGAACAAAAACGGCACCAGAAATTTCGCTACTTGAGCTAGATAGTTTATTAAAAAAATCATAAATTTGTTCGAAATTACTAGGATAAATTATTACAGTTTTAGAAGAATCTTTCTTAGGTAGCACCTTTAATGTAATTTCGGTTAAAGCAACAAGAGTACCAAACGAACCAGCTATAAGTTTTGATAAATCATAACCTGTAACGTTCTTAACAACAGTACCACCTGATTTAATTATATCTCCTTTTCCATTAACTCCCTTAAAACCTAGGACATGATCTCTCACACTACCAACTTTAAATCTTCGTGAACCTGCATAGTTGCAAGATAAGTATCCTGCTATTGTCCCTTTATTTGACTTACCTTCTTTAATATACCCAAAGTCTATTGGTTCAAAAGCTAGCTCTTGATTATTTTCGATTAAGACCTGCTCGATTTCATTGATTGGAGTACAAGCTTTAACTTTGATATACAATTCTTCAGGTCTATAATCGATAATACCTGAGATTTTAGATAAAGACGTGGTATTAGCTGACTGCGTTTTATTTCCAATAAAACTTTTTGAATTGTTACCGATAATTTCTGTTGGAGAATCTTGTTTATATAGTTCCCTAATTAAATCTGAAACTTCTGTCTCATCTTTGGGATAATAGATATTGTTAGAATCTTGGAAGATCTGGGAATTTATCTTTATTTTTGTGGACATGAACCCTTCCTTCCTCTGCACATTTTCTAAGTATAGGATAAACTTTTCCAGGATTTAATAAATTTTTTTCATCTAATGACTTTTTAATACTCAATTGTTGTTGAATATCATTATTATTAAACATTTCACACATAAGTTCTCGCTTTTCTATACCAACACCATGCTCTCCTGTAATTACTCCACCAAGTCTCACACATGTTTTTAATATTTCTGAACCAAACTCTTCAGTTTTTCTAAGTTGTTCTTTATCATTTCCATCAAACATAATAAGTGGATGTAAATTTCCATCACCTGCGTGAAAACAATTTGCCACTGGTAGTTCATATTTTTCAGATAATTTTTTTATTTCTAATAATGCTTCAGCAAGCTTACCTCTTGGAATGGAACCATCCATACAATAGTAATCAGGTGCCATAGCTCCACACGCTGGAAAAGCTGCTTTTCTTCCAGCCCAAAATGAAAGTCTTTCTTTCTCACTATTACTAAGTTTAAGACTAGAACAATTATTTTTTTTACAGATTGCCTCTACTTTTTTAATTAACTCATTAACCTCTGATTCTGTTCCATCAAGTTCAACTATTAATAATAATTCTGCGTCTCGTGGATATCCTGCTTTACTAAAATTATCTGTTGCCTCAATTAAGGCTTTATCCATTATTTCCATTCCTGCTGGAACTATTCCACTTGAAATAATTTCTGAAGCTGCATCTCCACCTTCTTTAATAGATGGAAAACCTATCAAAGCCGCTTTTACAACTTCGGGTGTTCTTAAAATTTTTACTGTAACTTCGGTGACAACCCCCAACAATCCTTCTGAACCACAAATTAAACCCATAAGATCATATCCCTCTTGATCAAACGATTTGCCTCCAAATCTGCAAATAGTTCCATCCATCATAACCATTTGTACACCTAAAATATTGTTTGTAGTCGTTCCATACTTTAATGAATGAACACCACCTGAATTTTCGGCAACATTTCCACCTATAGAACATGCTAACTGGCTCGAAGGATCTGGTGCATAGTAAAAACCTTTGTGTTGAACTGCATGAGTAATTCCTAAATTTGTTACTCCTGGCTGAGTCACAACACATTTGTTTTCGTAATCAATTTCTAATATTTTATTAAATTTACCTAAACCAAGTAGAATAGCATCCTGAAGAGGCAACGCTCCTCCAGATAAACCCGTGCCAGCGCCTCTTGGTACGACTTTAATATTTTCACTATGACAATATTTTAATATCTCACTAACTTCCTCAGTGTTTTCTGGAAGTACTACGGCTAATGGTGTTTGTGTATAAACTGATAAAGCATCAGTTTCATATGGTCTTAGTTCATCAGCCTCACTCAATACATTTTCTATATTAGTTAACTTTGAAAGTTTTTTTACTATTTCACTTTTTCTATTTAAAATAGAACTATCAATTTTTGGTAAAGCTATTTCAGACATAGCTTAGCCTAACATTTTTTTGATATTTTCCAATGCGTTAGAAATGTTATCTCGAGAAGCTGCAAAGCTAAATCTTACGTAATCTTTGCATGTTTTTCCAAAAGCTGTACCTGGAACTATAGCAACACCTGCTTCATGCATGGCTCTTTTACAGAATTCGCTTCCATCCATTCCAGTTCCAATAACTTTAGGAAATGCATAAAATGCTCCACCAGGTAAACTACATTCTACACCTGGCAAACTATTTAAACCTTCGTGAATTAATTTTCTTCTTAATGTAAATTTTTCCATCATCTCATGAATTGAATCATCTGGTCCATCTAAAGCAGCGATACCTGCAAACTGAGCAGCAGCATTCACACATGATACACTATTGATTAATAATTTATTTACATGTTCTACTAAATTCTCTGGCCAAAAACTCCAACCGAGTCTCCAACCTGTCATAGAGTAAGCTTTACTCCATCCTTCTAAGACAATTAATCTATCTCTTAATTCAGGGTAATTAAAAAATGTCGGCATTTCTTTTTCATCAAAAATTTGTCTGCTGTAAATTTCATCACTTAAAATAGTTACGTGAGGATGTTTTTTTAAACCTTCAGCTAATTTATCTATTTCTGGTTTTTCTACAAAACTGCCTGTTGGATTATTTGGATTTATTAAAATCAACAATCTAGTTTTATCAGTAATTAAAGATAAAATTTTGTCTGCACTGAACTTAAGATCTTTGTCTTCTGTTAAGTCATAAGGAACTGCAGTTGAGCCTGTATAATTAATCATAGACTCATAAATTGGAAAAGCAGGTGTTGGATGAATAATTTCAACTCCAGGCTCACCAAAACATTGTATTGCATAATGCATTGTCGGTTTTCCACCTGGCATAATTAAAATTCTTTCAGGATCTACATCTGCACTGTAACGCTTTTTAATCCATCTAGTTACTGCTTGTCTACATTCTAAAATTCCATTTGAAAGAACATATCCATGATGACCATCGTCTAAAGCTTTTTTAGCTGCATCAACAACATGTTTTGGAGTTTTAAAATCAGGCTGACCTAATCCTAAATGAATCATAGGTTTCCCTTGAGCTTCAAGTTTTTTTGCCTCAGCTAAAACTGAAAAAGCACTTTCTGTTCCAAGTCTATTTAAAGATTTTGCTAATTCCATAATAAAAATTTAAATTAAAAAGGGAAACTAAACGAAAAATAGTTTTTTGTCTATTTAGATAAAATAATTAATTTTGTTAATTAATTGTTAAATTTCCTTTATTTTAGTCTCTGTAGATTATTTTTGACGCATCAAGTTCTTTTACAGACTTACAGCCCATTAAAATCATATTTCTTCTAATTTCTTTTTGCATATTTTCCAACAACCTCTCAACACCTTTTTGTCCACCAGCCCCTAAACTAAAAAGAAACGCTTTTCCAAAACTACATGCTGTTGCTCCAGCTGCTAAAGCTTTAAGAACATGAGTTCCTCTTCTAACACCACCATCAAGAATAATTTCTAATTTATCACCAACTGCATCTGAAATTGCTTTAACTTGATCAAAAGGAGATCTTGATCCATCAAGTTGTCTTCCTCCATGATTTGAAATCATTATTGCCGTACAACCAATGTCTATTGCTTTTTTAGCATCTTCTACTGACATTACTCCTTTTAGCGCCATTGGTTTGTTCCATTTTTTAATACAATATTCTGCATCTTTCCAATTCATTGCTGGATCGTACTGTTCATTAATATAATCCATAACTGATTTTGCAATGTTGGTACCTTTATCAGTTTTATTTTTAATGTTTGCTAATTCAAATTTTTTATTGGTAAAATATTTAAAAACCCATCCCGGTCTCATTGCAAAACTCAATAAACTATCTAAAGTAAACTTAGGTGGTGTAGTAAATCCAGTTCTATGATCTCTCTCTCTATTTCCAGCAACTAGTGTATCAACTGTAATGCACATTCCATCAAAATTAGCTCTACTGCATCTTTCAATCAAATCATCGGTAATTGATTTATCTTTATGAATATAAAGTTGAAAAAGTTTTGGCCCACTAGAAACATTTGCAACCTCTTCAATTGAAAAAGATGCCATTGTGGACATGCTATAAATTGTATCAAATTTTTCAGCTGCTCTAGCAGAAGCTTTATCACCCTCAGGGTCATACAAACTTTGCATTGCCGTTGGAGATAAAAATAATGGCATACTAATTTTTCTTCCAAAAACAGTAGTAGATAAATCTGGCTCTCCAACACTATTCAAAATATTTGGAACTAAATCACAATCATTAAATGCATCGGTATTTCTATTTAAAGTAACTTCGTCATCTGCACCACCATCAATATAGTGGAATATTGGAGCTGGTAATTTTTTTTTAGCTAATTTTCTAAAATCATCAAAATTATAGCAATCATTAATATTCATGATGTCGTTTCTTAGAAGTTTTTAAGATAATTAAACATATAACTATTTGCCCCAGGATTCTTGTCTCCTAAACTAGCATTAGATACATGATTATAAGATATTCCCAAACTAGAACTTTTTGAAAGCTCGTAAGATAGTTGCACTTCAGATTTAAATTCAAGTACATGACCTAAATCTTTACCGTCACCTTTATGATAAAGTCCAGGTGCAAAACTTGGCGTAAAAGTTAAAGCTCCCATATCTACGTTCCATTCGAATCCAGTATAAACGTACACTGCAGAATTTTCTGTTATAAATCCTCCAGTTATTGGAGAAATATTTCCAATAAAAGTGTTTCTTTCCAAAGTTTCATTTTGATGTTGAAAACCAACTAAGAGTGCTGACTGTTTATCATCACTGAAATCAAAATTTCCTGTAAAAAAATTATATTGATGAGAGCTATTTTCTGCAGCTAAAACTTTAGTGCAAAAAAATATCGTAAAAAAAAATATATTTAATTTTTTTATATTCATAACTCTTATTATCAGATTAATTATGTTTTTTTTTAAGTTTTTTAAAGATTATTGCACCACCTAAAAGGAATATCAATAGAGGCATAAACCAAAGAATATATGTATTTTTATTTAATTTGGGATCATACAATATCCATTCCCCATACTTATTTTTAAAATATTCATAAATTTCAGCATCAGTTAATCCTTCATCAATTTTTCTATCGACTAAAATTTTCAAGCTATTTGCAAATTCAGAGTCAGAATCGTATATCGACTGGCCTTGGCAAACCAAACAACGTAGGTTTTTAGTTATATTATTTCTTTTATCTAATTCACTAGCTTTAAGCGCACTAGATGTATAAAACAAAATAACTATTAAAAAAAATCTTAATATGTTCATTTTATCAATAAATTAATTTCATTAACTAATTCTTGGTTAAGAGGCCCAATATATTTTTTAATAATTTGATTATTATAAATTAAAAATGATTCAGGAACTCCATAAGCTCCCCACTCAATTGCAATTGTACCATCTAAATCAATAAAAATTTCTTTATAAGGGTTTCCTAGCTCTTTTAAAAAATTTTTCGCATTTTTTAAATTATCTTTATAATTCATCCCAATAATATTTAATTTATTCTCTAAATTTAAATTCATCAAAAGAGGATGCTCTTGTCGACATGGTACACACCAAGATGACCAAATATTTAATAAATAAACCTTATCTAACTCAAAGATACTTGATGATTTCACATTTTCTTTAGAAAAAAATTCTTTAGTATTAAACACTGGTATCTCTTTTTTTGTATTAACATCCGGAGTGTATATTTTTGAGTCTTCTAAACCTTTATAAAAAATAAAAAATATTATTCCAAAAATAATAATAACTGAAAAAGGTAATATTTTATTTTTCATGATCTTTTTTGTAAAAAGCTAACAATTCCCCCAAAAGATATTAGAATTACTGACAACCAAATCCATAACATAAATGGTTTAACTTGATATCTAACGTTAAAAAAATCTTGATTTTGAACCAGATTAATTACAATAAATTTGTCTGACATAAGAGTTGTTTTAATATCTGCTTCACTTGTGGCAATTACAGGTTGATTATAAATTCTTAACTCTGGCGAAAGTCTATTTTCTTCACCATTCTGATTACTTATGAAAAAATTTGCAATAATAGCATTATAATTTTGTTCTTTTTTCTTATCAACACTTTCAAATACAATCTTTGTTTTTGAATTTTCAAAAGTTTCACCAACCTTAAGATTTGTTATAATTTCAGTTGCAAATAAATTGTTAAACAAAATACTTAGGATTAGTAAACTAAAACCAAAATGAGCAATATTTTGTGAAATATTTTTATTTTTTTTCGCAAAAAAATCTCTCAGCGTCATAAAGAATAAATAAAGAGCACTCGATATCAAAATTGTATTTATTAAAACATTTTGATTAAAATTTTTTAGAACTAAAAATGCTAATAAAATTGAGATAATCAAAAAAGAAACTAAATATATTTTGTCTTCTAGTTGAGATTTGATCCATTTTAATTTTGGACCAAGCGCCATCATAAGTAAAAATGGAATTAAAAAGGGGATTATCAATTTATGATAAAATGGTGGTCCGACAGATATTTTTTGAGAAGAAACTACATCTAAAAAAATTGGATAAACGGTACCTATTAATACAACTGATAAGAAATACATCATAAACCAGTTATTAATTAATATTGCAGTTTCTTTGCTAAGCCAAAAAAAACTATAAGATTTTCTGTCATTATCTTTATGAAAAAAGAAAAAAATTAAAATAGATAAAAAAATCAAAATGAATAAAAAAACAAGAATAAATAAACCTCTTTCAGGATCATTAGCAAATGTATGGACTGAATTTAATATTCCTGATCTTACTAAAAATGTTCCACACATACTTAATGTAAATGTTGCAATAGAAAGAATTATTACCCATGAAGTTAAAATAGATTTTTTTTCTAATACTAAAATACAATGTAAAAGAATGGTTAATGCAAGCCACGGCATTAAAGAAACATTCTCAACTGGATCCCAAAACCAAAAACCTCCCCAACCCAATTCGTAATAAGCCCAAATCGATCCAAGCAGTATTCCTAAAGTTAAAAATATCCACGAAATTAAGATCCATTTTTTTATATGTGATGCCCAACTAGTAGAAATAATTTTTAAACTTGTTGCTGCCAAAACTGATGAAAAAATAATTGAAGAACCAACATAGCCTAAATACAAAATAGGTGGATGAATTGCTAAAGCTGGATCTTGTAAAATTGGATTTAATCCAAGACCTTCAGCAGGTATTGGAAAAATATAATTAAATGGATTAGATGTTTTTATTAAAAATAAAAAGAAACCAATTATTATTATTTGTTGAAAAACTAGAGTTAAAATTTTGTATTTTACTGGTTGATTTTTGGTTCTTACTAAAAATAAGAAAATAAATAACGTTAAAACAAGTAACCATAATAATAAACTACCTTCATGATTTCCCCAAGTTCCACTGATTTTATAAAATAATGGTTTAGTAGTGTGAGAATTATTAAATACTGTTTCATTACTAAAATCAGAAACAACAAAAGAAAAAATTAAACACAAAAAACTAATAACAACAAAAAATAATTGTAAAAATGTAAATGATAATATTTTAGTATCTAATATGTTTGAGTTATTAAAATTTTTATATGAAAAATAAAATAACGATAATCCAATAATCAATCCTATTATTAATGAATAGTATCCAACAAGACTATAAATCAATTTATTTTTCTCCCAATGCTTCTTTCACTTCCGGTGGCATATAATTTTCATCATGCTTTGCTAAAATTTTTGTTGCAGAGAAAAAGTTTCTATCTTTTAAAAAACCCTCTGCAACAACCCCTTTTCCTTCGGCAAATAAATTTGGTACTGCACCCGAATAAGTAACATTTATTTCATTTTTAAAGTCTGTAATTATAAAGTTAACTTCATTTGAATTTATAGAAATAGAATTTTTTTTAACCATGCCTCCAACTCTTATTTTGCTTTTATCAATTTCAGTAAGTGATTTTATTTCAGAAGGTGATTGAAAATATACAACATTTTCCTCTAATGATTTTAAAATCAAAAATGTTGTTAAAATTAAAGTAATTAAGATTATGATTATAAACAGAAATCTTAATTTAACTTTTCGACCATACATGGTTTGAAAGTTAATTATTTGTTACGTTTGCTAAAATTTCTTTATTTATTCTTTGTAATTTTGCAGAATTAGCTTGCTCAGTAGTAAGAGATCCAAATTTAGCAACAAATTTGTTTTGTTCTTTAACAAATTGCATTTTAGTTACCAAATATAAACCTAAGAAACTTAATAAGGTAAAGCTAAATGCAGATAACACATACGCTGCATATCCATTCATAAAAAGTAATTCATTTATCATAATCTATCTAAGCCTTTATTTTTAATTTTTATCAGTTCTGTATTATATTTCATTAAGAAAATTAACAATGAAAAAAGAGCAAATGCCGCAGTCATTATTAATAATGGGTAAAGCATTGATGAATGAATTGAGCTTTTCGACAAAATATTAATAGATGCAGGTTGATGGAGTGTATTCCACCAATCAACTGAGTACTTTATAATTGGAACATTAATAATTCCTAAAATAGTTATAAAAGTTGAGATCTTGTAGACTTTTTCTTCTTTATCATAAATTCTCCATACAATTAAATACATTGCATAGAACAAAGCTAAAATTAACATTGATGTAATTCTCGCATCCCAAGCCCACCATGTTCCCCAAGTTGGTTTTCCCCAAATTGATCCTGTAACTAAAGCAATAATATTAAAAACAAATCCTGAGGGAGCTAAACTCTTAGAGATTAAAAAAAAATTTTTGTTTCTAAATACAAAACCACAAATAGATAACAAAGTTATAGAAGAAAATATTCCAAGTGAAATCCAAGCAGCAGGAACATGAACATACATAATCCTAACTGCATCACTTTGTTTGTAATCTTCAGGCGATATGACTAATGCTTCAACTAAACCAACACTCAATACAACAATAAACAAAAATAAAACGTGCTTAGGTGCTTTTGACGTGATTTTGAAAATCTTGTTAGGTTCAAAAAGTTTAAACATATTTTAATTTAGAATTTTTTTTGGTGATTTCTATTATGAAATAGTTTTCTGATCAAGAATGCAGAGGGGAGATAATAAGATTTAAATTAACGTTTAACACTCTTGACCAGAAGATACTAAAAATATAGCTAATTTGTATGGCCTAGATTTGAGCTAAATGTGGTTGAATGATGGTTGCCTTAATTAGAAAGCTTAAAATAACTAGATCCTTTTTTCCCTGAAAAAATCTCTTCAATTAAAGGGTGTTTTATTGGTTCATCAGAGTCATCCATCAGCAAGTTTTGCTCAGAAACATAAGCTTCATAAGTTATTTCATCGTTTTCTGCTAATAGATGATAAAATGGTTGATCTTTTCTTGGTCTGACATTTTTTGGAATAGACTGATACCATTCCTCAGTATTATTAAATTCAAAATCAACATCGTAAATCACACCTCTAAATTCAAAGTGTTTATGCTTAACTATGTCTCCAATTGAAAATTTGGCTTTTTGAACTGGCATTGATCTTAGTATGGGTATTTAGAAATAAAAATCAATGCTAAAAATATAAATGTTTTGTGATGTGGCAAATATGTTAATATCTTTTTGGTGAATAAATCTTTTTTAAAATTTGTTACTGATTTCGGTCCTTTAGCAATATTTTTTTTCTTTTATTACAATAGTGGTAAAAATTTATCTGTAGCAATACCTCCACTAATAGTTGCAACTTTAGTTGCATTAGCAGTGGTTTGGTTTTATGAAAAAAAAATTCCTCCAATGCCTTTGTTGAGTGGAATTTTAATTACTTTTTTTGGTGGATTAACTATCTACTTTAATGATCCTATATTTATTTATGTAAAACCCACAATCATCAATATCATGTTTGCTCTTGCATTATTTTTTGGAAAATATTTTACCAATGAACCTATTCTTAAAAAAATTATGGGTAAATCTATTCCTCTAACCAATATTGGATGGGAAATTCTTAATAAACGATGGATGTATTTTTTCTTTGGCCTTGCTTTATTAAATGAATTTATTTGGAGGACACAAACAGAAGAATTTTGGGTTAATTTTAAAGTGTGGGGAATGCTTCCAATAACAATAATATTCACAGGGTTCCAAGTACCATTAATTAATAAACATAAAATTGATGCATAGTAATTTAAAATTAGTAGTAAATAATCCTCATAATAAAATTGAAGAAAAACACTTTTTTGAAAAAGATGAGTTAAAAATTATATTAGACTTATATGCTAAGATGGTTTCTGAAGGGTCTTGGAAAGATTATGGTTTAAGTATATCAAGTAAACAAGTGGGGTTTAGTGTTTTTAGAAATGCTACTGAAAATGCTCTTTATAAAATTTGCAAAAATTTTAAGCCTAAAAATAAAAATCTTAAATATTTGATTACTGATACAACTGGTAAGATATTAAAAAATTCTCACGATCTTAGAATTTTATTAAAAAATACCAATTGGAAGAAACTTCAAAAATAAATTTATCTTCTTTGCCCAAATAATCTTAATAACATTATAAATAAATTGATAAAATCTAGATATAAAGTTAAAGCGCCCATTACAGCTTTCTTACCTATTAATTCACCTGAATCTGAAGCAACATACATATTTTTGATTTTTTGAGTGTCATAAGCTGTTAAACCAACAAATATTAAAACACCTAGAATTGAAATAACAAAATACATCATAGAAGATTTTAAAAAGATATTAACAATTGAAGCTATAATTATTCCAATTAGACCCATCATTAAAAAGGATCCGAACTTTGTAAGATCTCTTTTAGTTGTGTATCCGTAGATACTCATCGCTCCAAATGTTGCAGATGTTATGAAGAAAACTCTAGTCACACTCATTCCAGTGTAAACTAATAATATTGAAGATAAAGATAGGCCCATCAGAGCTGCAAAAACCCAAAAAGTAGTTTGTGCTTTTGATGCACTCATCTTATTAATTCCAAAACTCATGTAAAAAACGATACCTAGAGGAGCTAACATTACAAGCCATTTAAGACCTGATAAATAAATCGCATTTCCCATCTGCGTTAGACCAACGATTGAACCCGCATCATTAGTAACAACAGACATTTTGAATGTTATTAGTGCTACTATTCCAGTAAGCAATATACCTGTTGCCATGTAGTTATAAACTTTTAGCATATAGGCTCTTAAGCCTTCATCAGTTATAACAGCTGTTTTTTGCTCTGCTTTTGATCTATTTAGTATTCCGTTTTTATCAAATTCCATAATATGTAATATATATATTCTTTTACTAATTATTCAAGATACCTTAAAAGATTAACAAAATTTTAACTTAATATTTCAAATGAATTACAAAAATTTAGGTAATACCGATATTAAAGTGAGTACAATTTGTCTCGGTACTATGACGTGGGGAGAGCAAAATACTGAGCTTGAAGCATTTGAACAAATGAATTTTGCTCTAGATCAAGGAGTAAACTTTTGGGACACTGCTGAATTATATGCAGTGCCTCCTAGGAAAGAAACCTACGGTGATACAGAAGAAATTATTGGGAACTGGTTTGAAAAAACTAAAAAAAGAGACAAAGTCGTTCTTGCAACAAAAGTTGCTGGCCCAGCAAGAGATTATTTAAGAAGTGGAGAAAATAGTTTTACAGGTCCAAATTTAGAATCTGCTTTAAATGACAGTCTTAAAAGACTTAAATCCGATTATATAGATTTATATCAACTTCATTGGCCAGAAAGAAATGTAAATAATTTCGGAAGACTTGGTTATGTTCATAAGGAAAATGAATGGAATAAATTTGAAGATGTTCTCACAGAATTAGATAAATATATTGATCAGGGAAAAATAAGGTATGTTGGTTTATCAAATGAAACACCGTGGGGAGTTTTTAATTATCTTCAAATATCTAAAGACAAAAAATTACCAAGGATGATGTCAATTCAAAATCCTTACAGCTTATTAAACAGATCTTACGAAATTGGATTAGCTGAAGTTTCTATAAGAGAAAATATTGGCTGCTTAGCTTACTCTCCACTTGCAAGTGGATATTTAAGTGGAAAATATAGAAACAAAAGTTTTCCTAAAGGATCAAGAATGGAGAGAGATTTTGATTTTTGGACAAGGTATAGAAAGCCGAATACTGAGGATGCTGTTGAGCATTATTACAAAATTAGTGAAAAATTTGATCTAGATATGAGTCAAATGTCTATTAAATTTTGTGAAATCCAAGACTTTATGACTAGTGTAATAATTGGAGCAACTACAATGGAGCAGTTGAAAACAAATATAGAAAGTGTAAATGTAAAGTTATCTGATGATGTCATTAAAGAAATTAACCAAGTACAAACAATTTATCCAAATCCATGTCCATAATTAAAAAAATTACAATATTTTTAGGAATATTTTTTGTAAGTGGTGTTACTCAAATTTCAGCACAAGAAATTAAAAAAATTGGCAAATATAAAGATTGGGAAGCAATGGTTGTTATGGATGCTGATGGCAAAGTATGCTTTGCTCAATCACTGCCTATTTTACAAGCACCCAAAACAAATAAAAGAGATGCAAAATTATTTGTAGCATTCAGACCAAACGACAACATAAAAAATGAGGTAAGTGTTACCCCAGGTTATGAATTCAACAAAAATAATTCAGTAACAGCTGCTTCAGGGAAGAATAAATTTAAATTTGATATTAAAGAACAGGGTTTTGCATGGATTGCAGACAATAAAATCGAATTAAAAATGATCAAACAAATGAGAAAAGGATCTAGAATTATGATCACTGGCTACAATCAACAAGGTTCTCAAACAATTGATCATTACTCATTACTAGGATTTACTAAAGCTTATAACGCTTCAAGAAAAGCTTGCAGTTAATTCGATGAAATCAAAAAAAAAAATTGTTCTAGCTTATTCTGGAGGGCTCGATACCTCTATAATTTTAAAATGGCTTCAAGAAAATTATGATGCAGATGTAATTTGTTACACAGCAGATGTAGGACAAGAAATTGATAGAAAAAAAATTATTACTAATGCAAAAAAATTTGGTGTTAAAAATATAATTATAAAAAATTTAAAAGATATTTTTGTTAAAGATTATGTTTATCCCATGATTAGAGGACATGCGATCTATGAAGGTAATTACTTACTAGGTACATCGATAGCAAGGCCTCTTATTGCAAAAGATCAAATAAGAGTAGCTAAAAAATTTAAGGCCTATGCAGTTTCGCATGGAGCAACTGGTAAAGGTAATGACCAAGTTAGATTTGAATTAGGCTATCATTATTTTGGGCCTAAAATTAAAATCATAGCTCCATGGAGAATTTGGAAACTAAAATCTAGAACAGACTTAATTAATTATGCAAAAAAACATGGCATAGCTATACCGAAAGATAAAAAAGGTGCACCTCCTTTTTCAGTAGATGATAATTTATTTCATACATCAACTGAAGGTAAGGTTTTAGAAAATCCAAAAAACTCTGCACCTGAATTTATTTTTCAGCGAACAGTTTCTCCAGAAAAAGCGCCTAACAAACCATCGTTTGTAACTATCAATTTTAAAAATGGTGATCCTTGTGGAATTAATGGAAAAAAAATGTCTCCAGCTAAATTACTAAAAAAGCTAAATGACATTGCAGGTAAAAATGGAATTGGAAGAGTTGACTTGGTAGAGAATAGATTTTTAGGTATAAAATCTAGAGGAGTATATGAAACACCTGGTGGAACTCTTTTAATTAATGCTCATCGAGCAATTGAATCTGTCACTTTAGATAAAGACACTATGCATAAAAAAGATCAAATAATGTCTAGATATGCTGAATTAATTTACAATGGTTATTGGTATTCAAAAGAAAGATTTAAACTTCAAAAAATTGTAGATTTAAAAAGAAATAAAGTTAATGGCTCAGTTAAACTTAAATTGTATAAAGGAAATATTACAATTCAATCAAGATTAACTAATAGCAGTGCCTATTCAATGAAAAAAGTCTCATTTGAGGAAAACAAATCATTTAATAAATATAACGTCGAAAGATTTATCAATTTTCATAAAAAAAAATTAAAAAATTAGATCAATTTTTTTCAAAAAGAGCATTAAGACCAATTCTTTTAATTATTTTATAATTGAATTTAATTAAATGATTTTTAATCCTTTCATTATTTAAATTTTTTTCGTGGTTATCGACTTCTATACAAATAATCTTTGGTTTTATATTTAATAAATCTATTCCCTTAAGGACCTCATAATCATGTCCCTCAACATCAATATTTAAAAAATCAATTTTTGTAATTTGAATTTCATATTTTTTTACAATCTCAGTAAACGTACTTGTAAAAATATTTTTTTTAGAAAAGGGTTTTGTTTGAAATCTCTTTGAGATTGCTTGAGAAAAATTTTTTTCTATTGTGTTTACAGGACTATATAAATGATCAATATATTGTGTTACTTCTTTGTTTGAACTTGAAATAGCAGCACATATATTTTTATCTTTTTTTCTAAAAATGTTAAATAGGTCAATAGAAGTTTGATTCATATCAATATTAATTCCTTCCCATCCTCGATTGTATAACAAAGCAGTATTACTGTATTTTATTGGATGATAGCAGCCTATATCTAAATAAAATCCATTATCAATTTTTTTAAAATAATCGTTAATAAATAAATCTTCTTGATCCTGAGAATAACTGGCTCTTTTTATGTAAGCTTTATTTCTATAATATAAATTGTAATACAAATAAAATTTATAAAAAATACTATTAGGTGAAATTTTAGTCATTAAATTAAGAAATTTTCTTTAAATATTTAATTAAAATATCTTTTTGAGACAAATTAGCAATTGCTATAAATTCTCTAGTTTATAACTTTAACATATGGATTCGATAAAAAACTGGATGAAAGATGCAGCAAATATTTTATTTGACGATAGCAAGAATGATCTACGCGCACTTCCTAAGACAGTCAGATTACAAATTCTTTTAGTTTTAAGTTTTATTTGGACTACTGTTTTTAGTTTATATGTTTTTTCTTACACAACTTTCGCATTTGGATGGGCTGGACTTTTTTTAGCTCATATTGGTTTAATATTTGCTGTCTATACGACTTTTAAACAATTTCATAGAGCAGAAGAAAAGTCTGCGAGTGTATTTCAAACAAAAAATTTTGATCCGTTTAAAATCATGGTCATAGTTTTTGTAATAGTATTTATATTCGTATTTTCTAAAGGAATTGAGGTTTTGACAAGTCCAAACCCGAACTCTTATTCAATCCCTTATGATGGTCCCTTAAAATCTGCAATTGAAAAATGGTTGCCTTTTAGTAAAGATAAATAATGGATAAGATAGCAAAAAACTTACAGTTAGCATTAATGGTTATTATCTTAATTAGTACTGTTATTGCTGTTGGGATTGAAATGAAAAACATGTTCTTAAATCAATCTGTTACATTAGCAGATTTGCTTTTAATGTTTCTTTATTTGGAGGTACTAGCAATGGTTAGGGTTTTTTGGAACCAACAATCTATTAGTATTACCCTACCACTTCTTATTGCAATTACCGCCCTTGCACGATTTATTATTCTACAAGGTAAAGAAATGGATCCTACTGCTCTTGTTTATGAAGCAGTAGCTATTTTGTTAATAGCTGGAGCAATTGTTGTTTTAAGATTAAGACATAGTGACAAATTGGGTCTTAAAAGAAAAAAATCAAAATAATTTTAAATGATATTTGAAGCTTCAAGGGCTAAGGCCTTAAATAAATTAAATAATTTTGTTGAGAATAATCTTGGAGAATATTCAAAATTAAGAAATTTTGATTTTGGACCTGAAAAAAGATACAATATATCTTGCTTATCGCCTTACATTACTCATGGAATAATAAATGAACAAGAAGTCATTCAGAAAACTCTAAGTAAATTTTCTTTTTCAAAAAACGAAAAGTTTATTCAAGAAGTTCTATGGCGAACTTATTGGAAAGGTTGGTTAGAACTTAGGCCGAATGTTTGGGCTGATTATCTTATCGAATTAAATCAAGTCAAAAATGAATTTAAAGATAATAAAGATTATATCTCAGCAATCGAAGGAAAAACAAAAGTAGATTGCTTTAATGAATGGGTAAACGAGCTAAAAGAAAATAATTATTTACATAATCATACGAGAATGTGGTTTGCTAGTATATGGATTTTTACTCTAGAATTACCTTGGCAATTGGGTGCGGAATTTTTTATGCAACATCTTTATGATGGGGATGCAGCATCAAATACTCTTGGATGGCGATGGGTGGCTGGAGTTCAAACTCAGGGCAAACACTACCTTGCAAGTGAATGGAATATTAAAAAATTCACGAACAATAGATTTCAAAATATAAAATTAAATGAAAATGCTCCTCCAAAAGTATCTGAAAAATCTTATCAAATAATTAAAAAGGATTTCAAAAACCCACAAAATATTGAGAATAAGAATCTATTAATTTTTGAAAATAATCTCTCGTTTGAAATCACTGACTTTAAAGAAAAAAACTTTAAGAAAATTTACTTAGTTTCTAATAAAAATGAAAATAGAGCAATAAAACTCAGTGAAAAATTAGTGAAATTTAAATCTCATTTAATAGAAGACCAAGAACAAAGATTAAAAAATCAATCTATTGATTGTCAAATTATAGATATAAGTGAATTAACAAATATTGAAAATTATTACGGTTTGTATCCAACAGTAGGTGAAAATTTAGATTTTTTAAATTCTAATAATTTAAAGATAGATTTTTTATATAGAAAACTTGATCAATTGGCTTGGCAATACTGTAACAAAGGTTTTTTTAATTTTAAAAATTATATTCCCAAAATAGTTTCAAGTTTTAATTAAAACCAACGAACCATCCCAATAATTCCAGCGGTTGCATAAAAAAATTGCAAAAATAAAATTCCTTTATGACCACCTCTATAAGCCCAAATTCCAATTAGAATGGCTGACAATAACAGTAGACAAAAGCCGAAAAATTCTATGCCTATATTTAAAGCAACAAACAAAGAATACAATATTGCAGTTATAACCCCTGCCCATTCAAAAATTTTATTATTCATAAAAGTTTTTTATAATTTTCATAAAGGATCGTAGAGTAATTATTCATATCTTTCATGTTATCTTTTGCAGATTGATCAAACTTTTCTAATGCACCATTACCAAGCTGATCTTCCAAAGCTTTTTTGTATTCCGGAACACACCCCCACTCATTGACCGTGGTATCTTTAATTTCTATATGAAATTGAATACCATAAGCATGGTTTTGATATTTAAAAATTTGATATTTAGTAATTGGGGAGGAGGCTAATAAAGTTATATCTTTATTATTTTCAATACCTTGAACCTCATAAGAATGCCATTGTAAACTTTTAATTGTATTAGGAAATTTTGAAAATAATTTATCTTCATCTTTTTCATTAGAGAAATTAATATCCATAATCCCTATTTCTGCTGGTTTAGATTTAACCACTTTTCCACCAACTACTTCTCCTAAAAGCTGACAACCTAAACAAAAACCTAAATAAGGTTTCTTTAGATTAACAACAAATTCTTTAATTGCTTTTTTTTCTTCCATTAACCAAGGATATTCTTTTTCCATATAGGTATCCATTGGACCCCCCATACAAAACATTCCATCAAATTTACTTAAATCGTCTGGTATCCTTTCACCTTCATCTAACTCGATGGTAATTAAGTTAAATCCATCAGCTAACATTAAATCTTTAATGTATCCTGGATCTTCTATCTTAATATGCTGTAATACTATTATGTTCACTAATTCAACCTTAACTCAAAACACTTTACTGAACAAATTAAATAAATTTATCTAGCTAGTTTGATTAGTGAATGTCTTAAATATACTCACCGTAATAAAATAAATATTTGATACAACCCATAAGAACATTAGAAAAATTTCATAAACAGGGTTTATATCTGAATCCTTTATTATAATTAATAAAACTGAAATCATGAACCAAACAATTGTAAAAAAAATTGATAAATATTTTAGTTTTTTTACTCTTAAAGGATGAATGCATTTTAATGGAGAAAATTTAAGTAATATTAATAAAATTAAAAATAATAAATTAAAATTCTGGCTTGTTTCAAAAATGTAAAAATATAGAACAATAACATTCCAGATTGCGGGGAAACCATTGTAGTAATTATCATTTGTTAAAATGTTCAAATTTACATAAGAGTAAATAGATATAAAAATCAAGATTACAGGAATTAACACAACAAACTGATCTGGCACATAGTTAAACCAGTAAATCATTATAGAGGGTATTATAACATAATTAAAAAAATCAATTATGCTATCTAACATTTTACCATCAATATTAGGTAAATTTTTTTTTACATCAAATTTTCTTGCTAACGTTCCATCAATACTATCAATTAAAAATGCAAGTCCAAGCCAAAGAAAAGCATCTTTTTGATTATTATTCAAAACAGAAATTAAAGAAAAAAAACCTGCTACAATCCCAAAACCAGTTAATAAATGCACAAGAGTGCCCAAAAATCTATCTTGTTTAAATGAAATGTGTCTTTTAAAATTTTTTTCTTTACTCACTTGTTCTTAACTACCTAGCTAGCTTAATAAAAATATCACCCATTCCTGTTTTTAAACTATCTAATGGAGTACTATTTCGTAGTTCACAAAATCTTCCAGTTACTTGATGACTCTTTACAAAATCTAACTCTTCTTTTTTACAGCTTCTTCCCTCATGTAATAAACCTATTACTATTCGACCATTTAGATTATAAACTTGATCATTATTGATTTTTTCTCCATCACAAAAGTAATCTTTATTTACTCTGTCAGGAAAATCTTTTTTTTTACAAGGATTCTTGATTGTGAACACATAAAATTCATTCAAACCATCCGAAAATTTGTGTTTCATTTTTTCAACTTCGGAATATTTCATTATATCACAAGAACAAGGTATACAGCACTTATAATAATCACCACAAATTTTCTTCTCTGTTTTGCTCTCCTTAACAAATATAAAATCTGGTTCACCATTAGGATCAATTAATGATCCAGAAACTGCACAATATAATTTATTATATTCTTTAAAATCTTTATAAGTAATTTCTTTATCAATGATATATTTAAAAAACTTTGGCCCAGCTGCATTTCTATTTTGATCTGGAAATATTCTAGACCAATCAGTAATTAACTCTTTATGATAATTTTTTTCTTCTGCGAGTGACTCAAGTTGAAAAATTATAAAAAAAAATAAGATGAGTTTGAATAAATTTTTTTTCATTTTTGTTTTACAATGATAGCTTGATTTAACGAATTTATATTTATTAAATTTTTAGTACCATCGGTCCATTTGACTTCTACTTTAAAATCTTTTTCATTTTTTCTAATTCCATAATGTGCCACAGGCTCCATTTGACACAAATATCCTGATCCGGCATCAATAGTTTTTGCGTGTTTTCTTTGATTAGTAATTAATGTAACAGTTGCACCTCTTGCTGGAGCACCAAATTTGTTAATGGGTTTAATTCTTAAATATTTTCTCTGGTTATCAACTTTTGCTTTATATAGGGTTAATGGTTGTTCTTTACTTTCTCCACGGGATACGAGTAATTCTAAAATACCATCATCATCAATGTCAGCAACCGCAGCACCTGTTCCAAACCCATCTGTCTCAAGGCCTGTTTCCAGTATTATTTCTTCAAAGACTCCATTCTTTTTTATTCTAAATAACTTGTTAGGCTCGGCTATGTTGTTCATAAAGACTTCATCATAACCATCATTATCGAAATCAGCAGATATAATAGTTCGAATTCTAGAAGGTTTATCAAACTTACTACTACCTATGTCTTTAAATTGATTATTTTGTAAAACGTAAGCTCTGTGATAACCCTGCCAGTTTCCGCTTATTATATCTAACCTTCCACGATAAAGTATATCAGATAGTGCAGTTCCTCTTCCATTCTGAATTACATCATCTACTCGATAGTCAAACGCTACGTCTTCAAAAACCCCATTATTATTTTTTAAAAGAAAGTTTGCACCTCTCTCATTTGCTGCAAAAATGTCTGATCTTTCACTTAAAATATGTCCTGAAACAACTGCCCTCCCACCAGTGACCTTATCTAAATTCAAATTAATTGATTTATCTTTAATCTTTTTATCCTCAATTTCATAAAATCTTGTTGGTCCTCCATAATTTGAAACATATAGACCATAGGCACCATTACCTTTTCTGTCCACACAAGCGACAGACCTACCTGCTGTTAAATTTAAATCCTCTTTATTTTTTTCAATTTCGAACATGTCTAAAAACTTATTTCCATCCAAATCTATGAGTCTGTCAGAATATTTTTTTGTGCCACTATAAGTATCTGTATTCAGAAAATATATTTCTTCATATCCGTCTTTATCAACATCACATGCTGCAACTCCAATGGTTTTTCTAAATTCGTCAGAAAATACATTTTGATTAGCAATATTAATTAATTTTCCATTATCATGTGTTAAAGCCAAATTTGGATAGCCAAATCCTGTGACTATGAATTCATATTTTCCATTTTGATCAATATCTGCAACTGAAACTCCGTAGCTAAGCCTTTTAGGGTTATCTAAAATTTTATAAGTTATATCCTCAAAAAAATCAGCATTAACAATATTTGGTATCATTAAAATTAATAAAATTATTATTTTTTTTAAATTCATATTTAGATTTTTTTATTAGAACACCTTTTTGAACAATATTTGACTTTATCCCAACTCAACTTCCATTTCTTTCTCCATTTAAAAGGTCTTTTACAAACTAAACAAATTTTGGACGGTAGATTTTCTTTTTTCACTGTAAGGTATTTTGTTTAATAAATTTATCGGCTTCTGATAAAATTAATTTTTTTCTCTCAGATTTCATTTTGTCAAAAATCCTCACCATCATCGACAAACGAGGATTTTTTAAAAAAAATTTTCTATTTCGATCGATGAACCTCCAGTACAAACCATCCATGGTGTTACACCAATCACCTTTCTTAAAGTCCATCATTTTCATAAAATATGCAGATCCACAAATATAAGGTTTAGTTGCAAAAATTCCTCCGTCACTAAATAATCCCATTCCATAAACATTAGGAACCATTACCCAATCTGAGGAGTCTACAAACATTTCCATGAACCACTTGTAAACAATTGTTGGCTTAATTTCACAAAGGTTCATAATGTTTGATAAAATCATTAACCTTTCAATGTGATGGGACCAACCATGATTAACGGCATTTTTAATTGCATAATCCAAAGGTGGAAGACCAGTGGTTCCATCGTACCAAGAATTTTTCATTTTTCTATTTTGTTTGAAAAAATTTCCAGTTTCCATTTCTTGAGAGTATGACTGATAAATTCCTCGCATAAATTCTCGCCAACCAATCACTTGACGAATGTAGCCCTCTAAAGAATTCATTCTAATTTTATTTTTCTTGTGAAAGTCTAAAACTTTTTGGACAACAAATTCAGGGGTTATTAAACCTAAATTTATGTAAGGACTTAATGCACTATGGAACAAGATATTATCTTTTTGATCAACTGCATCCTCATAATCACCAAAAAGATTAGATTTTTCTTTTATAAAAAAATTCAATAGTTTAACTACATCTTCATATTCCGTTGCAAACCAAAAATTATTTGTACTCCCTGGGTGATTTTTAAATTCCTTTTCAATAATAGGCTTTAATTTTTTTGTGTGACTGGTTTCATTTATTTTTGGAAATTTAGGAATTGAAATATTTTTAGGTAATTTATTTCTATTATCTTCATCAAAGCTCCATTTACCTCCAACTGGATTACCATCAGAACCCATCAATATTCCAGATTTTTTTCTAACATCCTTATAGAAAGTTGCCATAAAAGGTTTTTTAGATTTTGATAAATATTTTTTAAATTCAACTCTTGAATTTAAAAACATGGGGGTTTGAATAACATTCCAGTGTATTTTTTCTTTTTTTAAAAATTGTGAAATTTTTTTTTCAAAAAATTTATCCTCTACTTCAAAACTAGAAATTTCTTTTACTTTTTTTTCTGTAATTTTTTTTTTTAATTTTTTTAAATAATCTTCATTAAATTCTTTATCTTCGATTTTAAAGTAATCTAATTTAAATTTGTTTTTTCTTAATCCATCTGCATAAGAACGCATAGAAGATAAAAATAATAAAATTTTTTGTTTATGATGCTTTTCATATGTGCATAAACCCTTATCTTCAGCCATAAAAAATAGGTGGTCTTTTTTGAAGCGGTCTAGGTATTTTGTTGGAAATAATTGATTACCAAGTATAAAAAATAACTTCATAGTTAAATATAACTAATAAAATTTTTTATGTCAGAAAAATATGTAGTTTTTGGTGCGACAGGTTCTATTGGATCAAGTTTAGCGGAGCAATTAAAAAACTCTGGAAACAATATTCATTTAGTTGGAAGAAATGAAAGTGAACTTAGTTCTGTCGCTGAAAAACTTGGATGCACACATACCGTTGCAGATGTTTTGGAGGATGGGTTTATAGAAAAAGTTAAATCAGATATTTCTGAAATTAAAGGCCTAGCGTATTGTGTGGGTTCAATTGATTTGAAACCATTAAGAATGGTAAATGAACAAGACTTTCAGAAATGTATGAAACTTAATCTTTATTCTGCTGTAGAAGCTATTAAAGGATATCAGGAAAGTTTAAAAAAAAATAAAGGTTCAATAGTATTATTTTCAACTGTTGCTGCTCAAAGAGGTTTTACCAATCATGCAATCATAGCTTCAGCAAAAGCTGCTGTTGAAGGATTGACGGTTTCTCTTGCAGCAGAATTCGCTCCGAACATAAGAGTGAATTGTGTGGCACCAAGTTTAACAAAATCTAAAATAGCAGAACCAATGTTAAAAAATACTGCTATAGCTGAAGGTATTGCAAAAGCACATCCTCTTAAAAGGTTAGGTGAAGGTAAAGACTCTGCTGCTCTTGCTAAATTCTTACTAACAGAAGATAGTTCTTGGATTACAGGCCAAATAATTGCTGTAGATGGTGGTAGATCTAAACTTTCATAAAGTGATCAAATATTTTTTTTCTATATTTTTCTTTTTTTTATTTTCATCAAAAAGTTTTTCTGAAAATTTTACTTTTAAAAAATTAGTTGATTTAAACGAGCCGTGGGGATCGTCTTTTATAAATAATGAAGAGCTTATTATCACTGAAAAAACTGGAAAAATAAAAATAGCAAATATTATTTCTGAAGAAGTTTATGAAGTTGAACATAACTTAAATTATTTTGTTCACGGACAGGGAGGTTTATTAGATGTTATTTACCATAATAATCACTTATGGATTTCTTATTCAGAAAATAGAGGGAATTGGAAAACTAGTACATCAATTGCAAAAGGTAAATTAAATAGAAAAAATTTAGATTTTGAAAATATATTTCAAGCTGAACCACCTATAGAATCTGGTTATCATTTCGGTTCAAGATTAGCTATAAAAGATAATTATCTTTTTGCGTCTACTGGAGAAAGAGGTGGAGGCATGATTGCTCAAGATCCAACAAACCATCCTGGAAGTATTATCAGAATTCACTTAGATGGTAGTATTCCAACAGATAACCCTAAATTCGAGGGTAAATCAGATTGGTTACCAGAAATTTATCAAATCGGTGTTCGAAATCCTCAAGGTCTAACTCATTCCTATTTTGATGGAAAAATT
Organism: Candidatus Pelagibacter sp.; assembly: GCF_052049835.1. Lineage (GTDB taxonomy): Bacteria > Pseudomonadota > Alphaproteobacteria > Pelagibacterales > Pelagibacteraceae > Pelagibacter. The sequence continues at coordinate 167,221 of NZ_JBNGZF010000002.1, forward strand.
TATGCTAGCAACCATGGTGCAAAAGGTGGTGATTGGTTTGGTGAAATAAAAAAAGGAGAAAATTATGGTTGGAAAATTTTAGGTTGGGGCGGAACAAATTATTCAGGGTCAAAGATTGGACCTAAATGGAAACCAGGTTTTACCAAAGCAATCCAATATTGGGTACCTTCAATAGCTGCAAGTGCCATAACTATTTATAATGGAAAAGAATTTAATGAATGGAATGGCGAAGCGCTCATTACTTCTTTAAAAGATAAATCAATGAGAAAATTAAACTTTCAAAATTTATCTAACATTCAAGAAACAATTGTTTTTAAAGATAAAATTGGGAGAATAAGAGACATACAAGTTCACCCAGTTAATGGAAAAATATATTTTCTTGCGGGAAATAGCTTATGGTTAATGGAGAAAAAAAAATAATATGAAAGAAAGACCTTATCATCATCTGCCTGATGGTACTTTCAGGAATCCAAAAGGATCTCCGGTAATAATATCTAGGTCAGGAAAATTTTCTTATAGAACTTTCAGTAAATTGAGAAAAAAAGTTGATTTAACTTATCCAAAAGAACATGTGATTGAAAAACAAAAAGTATTAGCTGATTTAGAAAAATATAAAGACAATGATTATATTGCTTGGATAGGTCACGCGACATATCTTATAAAATTAGGTGCAACTATAATTATAACAGATCCTGTATTTTCAAAGAATGCTGGACCACTAATCTTTGGTCCAAAAAGATTTACTGATCCTGCAATAAAATTAAATGAGATACCTAAAACGGATATATTTTTACTAACTCATAATCATTACGATCATCAGGACATGTCAACAATTAGAAATTTTCCTTTTAAAAGTGCAAAAGTATTAGCACCACTAAATCTTGGTAAATATTTTAAAGGATATAAAGATGTAAATGAAATGGATTGGTATGATCAAATAATTATAAATGAAGATTTGAAAATTTCTTTACTTCCTGCAGTTCATTGGTCAAAGAGAAGTTTAACAGACACTAATAAAACTTTGTGGGGTAATTTTTTAATAGAATATAAAAATAAAAAAATTTTATTTGCATGTGACACTGGATATGGGAAAGTCTACAAAGAACTAGGTGAAAAATATGGTCCTATAGATCTGACAATGATTAATATTGGGGCTTATAATTTCAAACCAATGTTTGATAAAACTATTTATCATACTACACCAGAAGAAGCCCTGAATGTTGCACAAGACCTAAAAAGTAAAAAAGTATTAGGGATGCATTGGGGAACATTTGTTTTGTCATTGGAGCCAATTATGGAACCCCCAATTAGATTTAAAAATAGTGCTGAAAAATATGGTTTTAATAAAGAAAATGCAATTATTTTTAAAATTGGAGAAGTTAGTCCTCTAGATAAATTATTATAAAGTTAAATACTCAATTGCAAAAAATATAGTCCCTATAGATGCAATAGTAGATACAAAAATTGCTTTTATTATATTTTCGGGACTTACATTATAAGCGGCACATAAAACTATAGAAGTAACTCCACAAGGTGCAACACTCACAAAGAAAGCACCTGGTATTTCAGCAGGCAATCCTATATTAAAAAACACTAATCCAATTAACATTAAAATAATTGGGGAAATGACTAATTTTAAAACTGAAATAGAAACAGATAATTTGTTAATTACATTTTTAGTATAAAATGAAAGAGTTATGCCAATTGCAAACAATCCAACTGGTGAAACACATGCTGCAAGTTTATACAAAGTGTATTCAATCGGTGTTTGATCAATATTAAAATTTAATAATAAAAATAATAGACCTATAATTATTGAAAGAATAAATGGGTTTAAAAATAAATTTTTAATAAAATTAAATAAATTTACATTTTTTTTTGTAGATAATTCGAGAAAAAAAGCAATTACAGATAATAAAATTATTCCATCCATTAATATGATACTTGCAACTTGTGTAATTACATCTTGTTGAAAATATATTTCTGTTATTGGCAAAAGCAAAGTCACATGGTTTGATAATGCAACTGTTAAAGCCCAAATAATTGACTCTGGGATTGATCTTTTAAAATATTTTGAAGTAATTAAGTAAGCGATAATTCCACATATCGATTGCATGATTAAATAAGAGAAAATTTGTTTGAAATCTACTTGTCCAATTTCATTTTGTGCTATTAGTTTAATTATCAATGCCGGAACTGCAATATAGAACAAAAAAAGATTTAAAATTTTAGCATGACTAAGGTCTAAAACTTTTAACTTACCAAATACAAACCCTAAAAAAGTAATAAATATAAATGGAGTTAGTCCTAAAAAAATTGTGAACATAAATTATTTGATTGTTATTCTATGCATTATTCTATTTCCCTTAAAGGGTGTTGCCTGATGAAGCATAGATCTATTATCCCATATAGCCAATTGATTTTTTTCCCAAGGCAATGAAAATTGAAACTTCTTCTTTATTTGATGATTAAATAAAAATTTTTTGAACTTTTCTTGATTTTTTATTTTTGCACTAAAACCAACAAAATGTCCTGGGCTACAATAAATTGAATAATTTGTACTGACTTTTCTAATTATTTTATGTGAAGATCTAAGTTCTTTAATATTTTTTCCCTTTTCTTTTACTCTTTCTTTTGTTGTAACCGAAATCGGACCCTCAGAGGAATATTTACCTTTAATATTTTTAAATTTTTTTTTTATTGAATTTGGTAATTCTTTGTAAGCAAGATATTGAGAACAAAATTCTGTATTGGCCTTTCCTTTTTTTGGCACAAGTTTTGAAAGCAACATTGTAAATCTTGGTGGCTTGTTTGTATAAATGGAGTCTGTATGGAATTGTTCACCAAAACTTGGGCCTTTATCTGTTGATTTTCTTTGCACTACTGTAATTTGAGGAAATTTTTTATTTAAACCTTTTAGTCTTGGATAGTTGGCTAAATTTCCAAAATATTTTGCAAACTTAATATAAAGTTTAGAAGTTAATTTCTGTTCCTTAAAATATAACATTCCATATTTATTCAGTGCTTTTTTGATTTTTGAAATATCTTTATTTGAAATATCTTTTAAGTTTACAATTATTTCTGCTCCAATATTTTTTTTATTTGGAATTATTTTAAACATTTTTGAGAAAAAATTTTTTTAAGTGATTTATAGTTTGTTTAGGACTTTCCTCTGGAATGAAATGATCTGAATTAATTTCTGCACCATAAATTTTTTTATTTGTATATTTTTGCCAAATTTTAATTGAATTAAATTGCTTTCCAACTACTCCTTTTTTTCCCCACAAAACTTGGATAGGAATATTTAATTTTTTATTTCTATCTTTTTTATCGTGCTCTAAGTCTATAGTCGCCGCAGCTCTATAATCTTCACATGTTGCATGAATTCTTTTACTTTGTTTAAAGGCTCTAAAATATTCATCTTCAACTCTTCCGATCGCACGTTTAGATGACCTGTTAAACCGACTATGTAACCATCTTTTAGGGTCTGCCATTATCATTTTCTCTGGTAAAGGTGCGGGCTGTATTAAATAAAACCAATGAAAATATCCTTTTGCAAATTTCATATCTGTATGCTCATACATATCTAGAGTTGGACAAATATCTAATACACTTAATGCCATAATTTTATTTCTATAATCTCTTGCCATTCTGTGTGCAACTCGCCCACCTCTATCATGTCCTGCAACAAAAAATTTTTTAAAATTTAATTTACTCATCAATTGTACCATATCTTTAGCCATTTCTCTTTTAGAATAATTTTTATGATTAATTCCACCAGGCAAAACCAAACTGTCCCCGTATCCTCTAAGATCAGCAACTATTACTGTGAAATATTTACTAAGTTCAGGGGCAGTCTTGTGCCACATTACATGTGATTGTGGATATCCGTGAAGTAGTAATAAAGGAGGACCATTACCTTTAAATCTACAAAATATTTTACCCTTGTTTACCTTAACAAATTTTTTTTTGAAACCATTAAACATGATTAAACTATTTAATTATTTAATAGTTTATTTTTCGCCTTTTCAAATTCCTCTTGAGAAATAATTCCTTTTTCTTTTAAATCATTCAATTTAGTAAGTTCATCACTTAAATTGCTGCTTTGTTCATCAGAAGTCTCGCTTGTATCCCTACCCTCACTTTCAGCTTCCTCTTTCTCAGCTCTATTAGCTTCCTTAGACTTAAAACCATTCATAATTGCCATTCCACCTAAGTATAAAACATAAGCCATAATAGGAATAACCAATCCAAAAAAAATTATTTTTTCCATAATTTAATCTTCATCTTCTTCACGCCAATTTTTTTCATACATTAAATATGCAGCGTATATTACTGATACAGTACCTACAATCATACCATAATCAAAACCAGTTTGCTTGTCATGCAAATACCAACCTAGCTGAGTTGCACCAATAGGTGGAACTGTAAGAAGCAAAAAAATTATTCCAAATCTATAGGGTCTTTTAGGTTTTCTCATAATACTAACTTATCAATATTATCTTGAAGATTAAGATTTAGATTTAAAGATGTGACTAAATACACCTGACCAGACTAGTTCATAACTAAAATTACTCAAATATTTGTATATCTCGCTATTTTTTATATCCTTTTCATGAATCTCTACACAAATTAATTCTGGTTTAAATTTTTCAATATTAAATCCTTTTAGTACTTTTAAATCAGCACCCTCAACATCTATGTCCAGTAAGTCTAATTTTTTATCAGTAAAATTTATTTTTTCCAAAAGAGCATCTAATGTTAAAGATTGAATTTTAGATTTTTTAATATTGCCTTGAAAAGCTATTTTGGCTTGCTGCTTTTCAATTGTACTAATTTGACTTAACTCTTTTTGATAGAACATTTCAGTCACTTCGTTTTTATTTGAAATTGCACAATTTAAGTTAACATCATCTGGTCTTAAATAATTAAATAAATCAATACTAAACCGATGAATATCTATATTAATACCTGACCATCCTTTTTTATGTAAAAGATAAGTATTGTTTCTATGTATTGGGTGATAACAACCTACATCTATATAAAAACCATTATTTTTTTTTCTAAAATATTCAACTATAAAAATATCTTCACCATCCATTGAATAAGATTTTTTTTTAATAAAGTGTTTATGTTTTAAATAAATATTATGAAATATATGAATTTTTTTTTTAAGATTGCTTAACATTAAATAATGTCAAATATTATAATTGTGATCTTTTAAAACAGTCGATCGTATTTTTAAGCAAACAAGCAATTGTCATTGGACCTACACCTCCTGGAACTGGTGTAAGTGCTTTTGCATTTTTTGAAACTTCATCAAAATGAACGTCACCAACTATGCCTTTGTCAGTTTTATTTATACCAACATCAATAACAATAGCATTTTTCTTAACCCAATCTCCCCTAACAAGCTCGGGTATACCTACAGCCGCAACAATTATATCTGCCTCTAAACATTCAGCTTTTAAATCTTTAGTTTTTGAATGAGTTATAGTTACGGTACAATTTTCTTTTAAAAGAAGTTGTGTCATTGGTTTACCATTTAAATTTGATCTACCCACAACCACAGCTTTTTTACCACTTAAATTAGGTTCAATTTTTTTTATCAACAAATAACATCCAAGCGGAGTACAAGGTATCGAACTTTCATAACCAGATGAAAGATTGCCTACATTCATTGGATGAAATCCATCTACGTCTTTTGAGGGATCAATAGCTTCTATAACCTTCTGCTTATCAATATGCTTAGGTAAAGGAAGTTGAACTAAAATTCCTGAAACAGTTTCATCACTATTTAGCTCTTGAATTTTTTCTAGAACAGTCTTTTCTTCAACTGAGTCTGAATATTTAATAACTTCAGATTTTAATCCTACCTCATTTGCTGACTTCTCTTTATTTCTTACATAAATCTGACTAGGTGTTAAATCACCAATAAGTATAACTGTTAAACCTGGTACCTTGTTATGTTTTGATTTTAACTCTGCAACTTCTTCCTTTAACTCTGCTCTTAATTCTGCAGCTGCTTTTTTTCCATCAATTAAAATCATATTTCTCTTTTAAAAAATCATTGGTGCAATGTACAGCTTCATACACATTTCGATAAACCAAATCAATAAAAGAAGAATGATTGGAGAAATATCTAGTGAACCTAAATTTGGCAAAAAACGTCTAATTTTATTCAGGAAAGGCTCGGTTAATTTGTAACTCAACTCTAAAATTGCATACACAAACCTATTTTGAGTATTAAGAACGTTAAAAGCTATTAACCAACTTACAATAACATTGGCGATTACAACATAAGAATACAATTTTAAAATTTGTAAAACTAAATAAAAAATAGCTATCATTTTTTCTCAACGTAGATCGACTGACTTGGGAAAGCAAATGAAGCACCATTTTTTTCTACAATTTGTTTAATCGCAATTGCTAATCTTTCTTTTACATCAAGCCAATTATTCCAACTTCCTGTTTTTGTAAAGCATCTTACATACATGTCTATGGAACTATCAGAAAATTTATCAACTCTTACCGCAACACCAATTGAAGTGTTATAATCTTCGCTTGAATTAATATGACTTTCGATTTCATCTCTAATTTTTTTTAACTGATCTACGGTAGTGTCATATTGAAGTGTAATAATCCAACTAATTAACCAATTTGAAGTTTCACTTACATTTACAACTGCGTTTTCGGCAAATTGAAAATTTGGGATAATAGCAAGAGATTTGTCAAACTTTCTAATCGTTGTTGATCTAAATCCAATCTTTTCTACTACACCTTCAATAATACCCTCAACAGCTATCCAGTCTCCAATTTTAAATCTCTTTTCAACTAAAACTAAAATTCCTGATATTAAATTTTTAAATAAATCTTGTGCTCCTAATGCTACAGCAACACCAAACAATCCAAGACCTGCAATGATTGGACCTATTTTAATTCCCCACAATTCTAAAACTGCTGCTAAACCTAAAATAAAAATTAAAATTTTTAGCGATTTAATTATCCAGCCAATAAGTTCTCTTGTTAACAATTTGTCTAAACCACTTAGTATGTATGAAATTGGTTCTATGATTTGATGAATTACCCAAAAAATTAAAATAGTGATCAAAGTTCTATTAATTGTATCTACCACTTCTCTTCCTTCTAGTGAGAAAGTCATGTAGTAGCTTGCAATAAAAAATCCTAATACAATTGGTAAAAATCTTGCTGGACCTACAAGTGATTGAACAAAAGTATCATCTAATTTATTCGTTGTTCTTTTCGAGATAATTTCTAATTTTTTAATAACTAATTTACTTATTAGACCTCTAAAAATTAAGAATAGTAAAAATATTCCAATACCAATTAAGATTTGAAAGATATCAACACCAAGAATTCCTTTATTCCATACTGATAAAAATATTTCCGAAAAATTATTAATTAATTCCATTTCTAAATTTTATATAACAAAAACTCTTCTTCTCCAGGATTAAAAAGAAAAATCTTTTTCCATTTGATTTCGTTCAGTATTGACGAGGTTTTTTCGCCTATACACATCAAATTTGTATTCATCCATAAATTTTCGGTTTGGTAAATCTTTATGAAATTTAAGAAACTTGACGCACTATTTTGAGAGTAAACATAGACCATATCAGGCATATTTAATTTTAATTCATTAACAAATTTCTCATCAAATTTTTGATTATGATCTACTCTGTAATTAATAATTCTTTTTACGTTAAAACCTTCGCTTAATAACTGTTGATCTAAATCAACCGATATTGTTTCACCACTAAAATAAAGTAATTCTTTATTTTTGGACTCATAACTTTGTATAATTAACTCCTTTAAGTTTGTAACATTTCCTTCAGCCGCAATTGTATTTTGAAAACCAACACTTCTTGCTTTATTTTCTGTAGCATTTCCAACACAAAAGCATTTAATATTTTTATCTAATTTTACTGTATTTAAAAATTTTACTGCATTTGCACTAGTAAAAACAATTCCACCATATTCAGAAAAGTTAATTTCTTCATAATTAACCTTTTCAATTCTTACTAATGGAAGATGAGAAACTTGATGTCCTAATGATTGAAATTTTAATATCATTTCAGAACAATCCTCTAGTGGTCTAGTTAACAAAATATGCATATTATCTTTTATATGTATTATTTGATTTTGTTTTTAAAAGTATTCCAATCTCTTTACCAATTTCTTTAAACTCATTCAAATTACCAACTTTTTTTTCATAAAACCTTTGTTTACCATCTAAAGAAAAAAGTTCAGCCTCCACTGTAATCCTATCTCCATCAACCACTGAATGAGCACCAATTGCTGTTTCGCAGTCTCCATCTAAAACTTTTAAAATATTTCTCTCAAGGTGAGCTCTTTTATATGTCTCTTTATGATTAATTTTATTTAAAATAGAAATGGTCTCCTCATCATTATCTCTGCATTGTAGAGCAATTACACCTTGTCCTGCGCTAGGAATTATTTCTTCAACAGAAAAAATTTCTGAGATTTCATTTTCAAATTTTAAAAATTTGATACCTGCATAAGATAATATAATTGCATCGTACATTCCTTCATTTAATTTTCTAATTCTAGTATCTACATTTCCTCTTATTAATTTACAGTTTAAATCTTGTCTAATTTTTTTTATTTGAAATTCTCTTCTGTATGACGAGGTACCAACAATTGACTTTTGATCTAAGTCTTTAAGTTTTTTTTTGTTCTTTGTAATTAAAATCTCTCTAGGGTCATTTCTTTCAAGGAAAAAGTCTGTTATTAATCCTTTTGTTTCATGAGCAGGCATATCTTTCAGTGCATGGACTGCAATATCAATATTTTTTAACTGAAGTTCTTTTTCAATATTACTAGAAAACAAACCTTTGCCACCAAGCTCAGATAATCTTATATCCTGTACTTCGTCACCTTTAGTTGTAATTGATTTAATTAAAATATCATCATTACCAAGGTCGGTATTTTCAATAATCTTATCTTTAGCTTGTTGAGCATAAAGTAAGGCAAGCCTGCTACCCCTTGATCCAATTATTATTTTTTTTCTCATAAAAAATTATTTCTTACTTGTATAAAGATTGTACAATTATTAAAAACTATTTGAATGAGCAAAAAACCCTTAATTCTTGGAATAGAGTCTAGTTGTGATGAGACAGCAGCTTCTTTAATAACTGAAAATGAAGAAGGATTCCCAGTAGTTTTATCTAACATTGTTTCTAGCCAAGTGGAGGTTCATAAGGAGTTTGGTGGTGTAGTTCCTGAACTAGCAGCACGTTCACACATTGAAAAAATTGATTGGATTGTCAAAAAAGCTATTGATGAAAGTGGGAAAAAAATTGAAGAAATAGATGCGGTTGCTTCTACCGCTGGTCCTGGATTAATTGTTTGTTTATCAGTTGGGTTAAGTTTTGGTAAAGCTTTCGCAAAAGCAATGAATAAACCTTTTATTGCTGTTAATCATTTAGAGGGACATGCTTTAAGTCCAAAACTAAATACAAATTTAAATTATCCATATTTACTTCTTTTAATTTCAGGTGGGCACTCACAATATCTGAGTGTTCAGAACCTTGGTAAATATAAAAGATTAGGAACAACTATTGATGATGCATTAGGTGAGGCATTTGACAAAACGGCAAAGCTTTTAGGAATAGAATTTCCAGGAGGACCGCAAATAGAAATTTTAGCTAAAAAAGGTGATCCAGAAAAATATGATTTACCAAAACCAATTTTCAGCAAAGGAGGATGCAATCTTTCTTTTGCAGGTCTAAAAACTGCCGTGTTGAAGATAAGTAAAACAATTAAATCAGAACAAGATAAATATGATCTTGCAGCATCTTTTCAAAAAACAATTGAGGAAATTTTATATAAAAAAACAAAGATTGCTTTTACTGAATTTGAAAAAATAAATGAATTAAATGAAAAAATTTTTGTTGTTGCTGGAGGAGTTGCAGCAAATAAAAAAATTAGATCTATGTTAATTAATCTATGTGAAGAAAATAATTATAAAAGTATTTTTCCACCTATAGAGTTTTGTGGAGATAATGCAGCAATGATTGCAATGGTAGGTTTGGAAAAATTTAAAATAAATCAATTTGATGATTTAGATTATCCAGCAAAACCTAGATGGCCTTTAGATGAAGATGCAGCTTTTCTCAAAGGTGCCGGAGTTCAATTGTAATGAAATATTGGTTGATAAAATCTGAACCAGATGTTTGGTCAATTGACCAACAAAAAAAAGCTGGAATTAAAGGTGCACCTTGGGATGGTGTCAGAAATTATCAAGCTGCAAAAAATTTAAAAAGTATGAGTAAAGGAGATCTATGTTTTTTTTATCATTCAAACATAGGAAAAGAGATAGTTGGAATAGTAGAAGTTATTAAAGAATCGTATATAGATAAAACAGACAAAACAGGGAGATTTGTTGCCGTTACTGTTCAATTTAAGTCTAAATTTTCAAAGCCTATAACGCTCGAAAGTATTAAAAAAAATAAGGATTTAAGCCATTTAGCTCTGATAAAGCAAAGTAGGCTTTCTGTAATGCCTGTTGATTATAAAAGCTGGAAAATTATAAATAACATGAGTAAGATTTAAAAAAAAAATTGTCCTATGCCAAAAAAAAAGAAGAAGAAAAGCAAGGTAAGAAAAAAAAAGTCTAAAGTTAGAAAAAAAACCTCAAAAAAGGTGAAGAGAAAATCTAAAGTTAGAAAAAAAACCTCAAAAAAGGTGAAGAGAAAATCTAAAGTTAGAAAAAAATCTTCTAAAAAACCAAAAAAAAAAATTAAAGCAAAAAAGGAAAATGGAAATACACCTCCTGAAGTTATTATTAAAACAAAACCAGAATGGGTTAAAAGTAGCTTAGCAAACAAAAGTAAATACCAGCAAAAATATTCTCAATCTATAAAGAGTAATGATGAATTTTGGAGAAAAGAAGGAAAAAGAATTACTTGGATAAAACCTTATAAAAAAATTAAAGACGTAAAATACAGTACAAAAGAAGTAAAAATTAAATGGTTTGAAGATGGCACTCTAAATGCTTCTGCAAATTGCATTGATAGACATTTAAAGGATAAAAAAGATAAAACTGCTATTATTTGGGTTGGAGATGATCCAAAAGATAGTCAAAAAATTTCTTATAAACAACTTCATCAAAAAGTTTCTAAAGCAGCAAATGGTTTAAAAAAATTAGGAATTAAAAAAGGGGACCGTGTAACAATTTATTTAACGATGATACCAGAGTTAGCAATTTTAATGCTGGCTTGTGTAAGAATTGGTGCAGTCCATTCAATTATTTTTGGAGGTTTTTCAGCAGAATCTATTTCGGGAAGAGTGAATGATTGTGAATCTGAATACATCATTACTGCAGATGAAGGAGTGCGAGGTGGAAAAACTATTCCACTGAAATATACAGTCGATGAAGCTTTAATGAGTTGCCCAAATGTTAAGAAATGTATTGTTGTTAAACGAACAGGTAATTACATCAACTGGGATCAAAATAGAGACGTTTGGTATCATGATTTAATTAAAGACGTTCCTAATCATTGTGAACCTGAAGAAATGAACGCAGAAGATCCTTTATTTATTTTATATACCTCAGGTTCAACAGGTAAACCTAAAGGAGTTCTTCATACTACTGGTGGTTATATAGTTTATGCTTCAATGACACATCAATATATTTTTAACTACAAACCAAAAGATATTTATTGGTGTACTGCTGATATTGGTTGGGTAACTGGACATAGTTATATTGTTTATGGACCACTTTCGAATGGTGCAACGACTATCATGTTTGAAGGAATTCCTAATTACCCTGATAGTTCAAGGTGGTGGCAAATAGTTGATAAATATAAAGTGAATACTTTCTATACAGCACCAACTGCAATTAGAGCATTAATGCGAGAGGGAGATAAACCAGTTAAAAAAACCTCCAGAAAATCCCTTAAGCTTTTGGGAACGGTAGGAGAACCAATAAATCCAGAGGCTTGGATGTGGTACTATAAAACTGTAGGTAATTCTAAATGCCCAATAGTAGATACTTGGTGGCAAACAGAAACCGGAGGTATAATGATTGCTCCTCAAACAGGTGCTATTCCTCTTAAACCTGGATCTGCAACAAAACCTTTTTATGGAATCAAGCCAATGCTTGTAGATAAAAACGGTAAAGAAATTAAAGGTGCTGGAGAAGGAAGATTATGTATAGCTCAATCATGGCCAGGACAAATGAGAACTGTTTATGGTGATCATCAAAGATTTATCGATACATACTTTTCTCAATTTAATGGAAAATATTTCACTGGTGATGGATGTCGAAGAGATAAAGATGGATATTACTGGATCACTGGTCGAGTGGATGACGTAATTATTGTTTCAGGGCACAATCTAGGAACTGCTGAAATTGAAAGTGCATTTGTTGCTCACCCGAAAGTAGCTGAAGCTGCTGTGGTTGGTTATCCCCATGATATTAAAGGTAATGGATTATATTGTTATGTGACCTTGAATGCAGGAGAAAATGAAACTGGCGAACTTGAGAGAGATCTTAAACTTTGGGTAAGAAAACAAATTGGACCTCTTGCAACCCCTGATCTAATTCATTTCACTCCAGGTCTTCCTAAAACAAGGTCAGGAAAAATAATGAGAAGGATTTTAAGAAAAATTGCTGCAAATGAACATGGTCAATTAGGAGATACAACTACTCTAGCAGATCCAAGTGTTGTTGATAGTTTGGTTGAAAATAGAAAAAATATTTAAAACTGAATTAAATCTTTAAACTCTTGTTTAACTACATCCCATTTTAAAATCATCGAATTTAAAACGATCTTTCGATCTAAAGTTTTTAATTCATCTGCAATCGGAGCCCATTTATATAAAGAGAGTGCACTAGGATTAAAAGGTAAGTCTTGATAATAAACATCCCAATTTATTTTATCCAATCTTTCGTCAAAACGTTTTCTAGCTTCATCAATAATATCTAACGGCATCTTATTAGAAATTTCGTCATCTAAAATTTTATTGAAAATTTCGTTTGCTTTATGAATATCCTGATAATCAAAATTAACCTTCAGATATGAAAAAGTAAAAAAAGTTAAATCTTGTAATGCAACTGAATAAATATTCCATTTAGCAAGATTTACTGATGACATAAATTCATCATTATCAAAATGAAGAACGTATCTTGTTCCCATTCTAGTTTTTAGATAATTATATAAAGTAACTTGAGTAGCCCAGGCAGATTTAGTTTGAATAAACTGCTCCAATTCATCTAAAGTTTTTATTTTTTTCTTTGGAATAAACGCCTTAAACATGGCGAATAAATATGTTTTAAAATCCTCGAGTTTTATGTCTCTCCAAGTTAATTTGTATTTTCCCATGTTAATTTGTAAGTGCGCCAATTATATCTTAAAAAAGTAAGTAAATAAGTACCTAATATGATCAATTTTTAGGGTTTTCAAAGCTCTCATAATGGTTATGGTTTCAACCAGTTATAACTAAAAAGAGAGGTATAAATGTCAAATCAACAAAAACACTGGGAAAAAACCAGAGGATTGTTATTTATAACATTAGCAATCTGGTTTGTTTTCTCAATTGGCATCTTTCTCTTTGGAGCTGAAATGAACGAGGTCACAGGACCTTTCGGTTATCCGTGGACATATTGGTTTACATGTCAGGGATCTCTTGGCGCTTTCGTAATCCTAATTTTCTGGTTTGCGAATAGACAAGAAAAAATCGATGAAGAGTTCGGCTTTAGCGAAAGAGAGGACGAATAATGAAAGGTAATTTCATAGATAATTTGCCTAAAGTTTACGGGATCTATACCGGAGGATTTATAGGTTTCATAATCATTATGGCAATTGCTGAACAGATGGGTATGACAGCTAAAGCAATCGGTATCGCTTTTGTTGCTTTTACAGTATTCATCTATGCATTAATCGGTTGGCTATCAAGAACAGCCCAAGCAGATGCATATTACGTAGCTGGTAGGCAAGTACCAACAGTCTTCAATGGAATGGCGACTGCAGCAGACTGGATGTCTGGTGCTTCATTCGTTGCAATGGCGGGTGGTATTTACTTTAAAGGTTACGGCTATATGGCTCTACTTGTAGGTTGGACTGGTGGTTACGTGCTTGTTGCATCTTTATTAGCACCATACTTAAGAAAATTTGGCTGTTATACAGTTCCAGATTTTATAGGTACTAGATACGGTGGTAATTTAGCTAGATTTAGCGCAGTTGTAGTTTTAACTGTTGCTTCATTTACGTATGTGACTGCACAAATTAACGCTACAGGTACTATTGCATCTGTTGCACTTGATATCCCATTCCAATACGCAGTTTATGTTGGACTAATAAGTATTTTATTATGTTCAATGTTAGGTGGTATGAGAGGGGTAACTTGGACACAGGTCGCACAATATATCGTACTGATTATAGCTTATCTACTTCCAGTATTCTGGATCAGTAACAAAATGGGTGCGGGTTTCTTCCCTCACTTTATGTTAGCTGACGAGGTAGCTAGAATTGGTGAATTAGAGCAACAGTTTGGTTTTGTTAAAAACGCAGCTGCTGATCTAAAATCAGTACCTAAAGGCTTAGCAGGAATAACTAAAGCTCACTCTGCAGTGAACGCTACACCTTGGGCATTTATTTCATTAGCATTAGCGATGATGATGGGAACAGCTTCATTACCGCACGTGATGATGAGATACTTTACTACTCCAAGTGTAAAAGCAGCTAGAAAATCAGTAGGTTGGTCATTATTCTTTATCTTCCTACTTTATTCTTCTGCTCCAATGTTAGCTACATTATCTAAGTTATCATTGATCGACCCGAATTTACCAACAGGTATTATCGGTAAGACATTTGCAGAAGTGGAAGCGATAGATTGGTACCAAAACTGGAATCAAGCAAACCTAATGTTTATCAGCGACTTTAACGGAAATGGAACTCTAGAATTAAACGAGTTCTTCATGGGTGGTAAAGCCGTTGTATTAGCAACACCAGAGATAGCTGGATTACCTTATGTAATTTCAGGTCTAGTTGCTGCAGGAGGTATGGCAGCTGCCATGTCTACTGCTGATGGTTTGATTCTAGCGATTGCAAACGCTATATCACATGATGTTTACTATAAGATCATTGATCCAAAAGCGGAAACTGCAAAACGACTACTTGTTGCAAGGGTATTACTTGTAATAATTGGTTTTGCTGGAGCAACTATTGCAGCAATGGAGATTCAAGGAATCTTAGGTTCGGTTATCTGGGCTTTTGATTTTGCGATGTCTGGATTGTTCTTCCCACTTGTACTTGGTGTATGGTGGAAGAGAGCTAATAGACAAGGTGCGATTGCTGGTATGCTAGGTGGTCTGATCGCCGGTGCTTGGTACTTAGTTTGGGTACGAACTGGTGGAAGTGGGTTCCTAGGAATTACACAGTTAACATTTGGTATCTTCGGATCAGCTGTAAGTTTAGTTTTAATGGTAGTAGTTAGTTTAATGACTGCAGAACCAGATAAAGCTACTCAAAAAATGGTTGACGATGTTCGTGTACCGAGTGGTAAATCAATACTTGGTAAATCACACTAAATAATCTTTTAAAGGGGCGATGAATTTCGCCCCTTTTATTTCAATACATTTTCCAATATAAAAATTAAATGTCAGCAAATTTTCATCCTTTAATATATTTTATTGATTATTTACTTGGGATTATAATGTGGACTCTGATTGGTAGAGTAGCAATGAATATTTTTCAAAAAGAGGATTCACAATTCTTTTTCATGAGAGTATTTGTTAAATATACCAATCCTTTAATAAAATTATTTAAACCAATCACACCTTCTTTTATTATTGGGCCATTAGTGCCTTTATATGTTGCTTGGTTTTTCTACATGATTAGATTTTATCTAATGCCTTGGATCTTGGGGTATTCAGTTATGGGAATGTTGTCATTTCCTTTGGAGAGTGAAATTTCTAGACAAATTTATCAATTTTTTAATTCATTTTAATTTTTAAAATTGATACTAGTTAATCTAGCAATCAATGAAAAATATACAAATTTCACCATCAATTCTTTCGGCTGACTTTAGTCAATTAGGTTCAGAAATTAAAAGACTCGAAGAAGGTGGAGCTGATATGATTCATGTGGATGTGATGGACGGTCATTTTGTTCCTAATTTAACAATAGGACCTCCGGTAATTAAAGCTCTTAGAAAACACTGTTCATTGAAATTTGATGTTCATTTAATGATATCACCAGTTCATAAATATATAGATGCTTACGCTGATGCAGGAGCAGATATTATTACTATTCATCCTGAGGCAACAGATAATTTAGAAAATTCAATTAAAAAAATAAAAGGAAAAAATAAAAATGCTGGGGTTTCGCTTAATCCCGAAACTAAAATTGATATAATAATAGATATATTAGATCAAATAGATTTGGTCTTAATTATGAGTGTAAATCCTGGATTTGGGGGGCAAAAATTTATGCCAGAAGTTTTAGATAAAATTAAAGAATTAAAAAAAATAGGAGAACAAAAAAAATTAGATTTTGACATAGAAATTGATGGTGGAATCAATTTTGATAACTGCAAAAGTGCAATTGATGCTGGTGCAAACATTCTTGTTTCCGGTACTACAGTGTTCAAAAGTAATGATGGAGATATAAAGAAAAATATTAATTTATTAAAATTAAAATAAGTTAATGATTAATACAAATTCCTTAGGCATTTTAGGTAAATTTTATTTTAATATAAGAGATAGTTTTAAATCAATATATCAAAATTCAAATTTTTATGAAAAAAAAATATCAAGAACTTTTGAAAATAGTTTTCAATATAAACCAAGTCCTCATTTGCTTTCTTCTATAATTAAATACCAAAACAAAAAGTATAAAATTGAAGACTTTGCTATTGAGTCCATTTGGCAAAATAATTTAATCTCTAAAGATTATGAGAAACTAAATAATTTTTTTTGGTTTTTTAGCTTAGATTTAAAGTCCTCAAAAAAAACTACACAGACAATTATAAAAAATTGGATTTCAAATAATGCTAAATATCAAAAAAAGAGTTGGGAATTTGATTTAACAGCAAAAAGAATTATTTCATGGCTATCAAATCACCAGCTCACTTATGAAGATAGTGATCAAGAATACAGATCTACTTTTGATCACATGATCCAAAAACAAACCAACCATTTATTAAATGAAATACAAAACTCAACAGAGGTAGAAAATAAAATGATAGGGTGTGCTGCAATCATTTTAACTGGATTAGCTTATAAAAATGAAAAACAATATCTTAATAATGGTTTAAATTTATTAAAAAATATCATTAAATCCTCAATTGACAATCAAGGCTTTCCAAAATCAAGAAATATCAGACAACTAATATTTTATTTAAAATATTTTATTATTATTAGAGAGTGGTTTAAAGAATCTCAGAGTTTAATTCCTGAATATATTGAAGAAAACATTTATTATTTAGGCTCAAGTTACGCTTTCATATGGCAAAATATTAAACAAGATATTTTTTTTAATGGAAATTATTCCTCTAAAAATAAAGATTTTGATCAATACTTAAAAAGATTTGGTTACACTTTTAAAAATCAAACTTATGAAATAGGGGGTTATGCAATACTTAAGAATAAAAAAATAATTCTTGCTGCTGATATTGGTTCTAGTCCTAACAAAACCTTTTCTAACGACTATCAGGCAGGTGCATTATCATTTGAAATATTCTCAAATGATCAAAAATTAATTTCAAATGCTGGTTATTACTCAGATAAAAATAATAAATTTAATAAATTATCAAAAAGTACATCTCTACATTGCGCTTTAACTATTGAGGATTATTCTTCTTGTAATTTTACTAAGCATAAGAAAAATTTGATTATAGATAGGGGGCTGAAAGTTTCAAAAAAAAATGTAGTTTTTGAAAATAATTTTTGGAAAATATCAGGTATGCACGATGGATATTTAATTAAATTTGGAGCAATTTATAAGAGAGAAATTGAGTTCTATCCAGAACAAATGAAATTTATTGGCTATGATAAGTTATTTAGAAAAGATCCAAGTAAAGAAATTAAATTTGATATTAGATTTCATCTTGATCCAAACTCAAAAGTAATGAAAACACAAGATAACAAATCAATACTAATTGAATTAGATGAAGAAGGTTGGAAATTTAGTTGTGATAACTTTGATATTAATATTGATAATGGTTTATATTTCGGTAATAAAAATTCATTTAAAGAAAACCAAAATATTTTTATCTCAGGTATGAATAATGAAAAAGAGCAGATAATTAAGTGGGAGATAAGTAAATTATAATGAAGAAGAAAATAAAAACAGCTCTCATCTCTGTATCTGACAAAAAAAACTTAAAACCATTGTTGAATATTTTAAAAAAGAATAAAATTAAATTAATTAGCTCAGGGGGTACTTATAAAGAAATTAAAAGATTAAAATTTAACTGTTTAGAAGTATCTGATTTTACTAATTCTCCTGAAATTTTGGAGGGTAGAGTAAAAACTCTTCATCCAAAAATCCATGCGGGGATCTTAAATAAAAGAGAAAAAAAATCTCACTTAAAAGATCTTGAAGATAATAATTTTGAGAATATTGATTTAGTAATAGTTAATTTTTATCCATTAGAGAACACTCTTAAAAAAACAAACAATCATCAAAAAATTATAGAAAATATTGATGTAGGTGGTCCCACAATGGTTAGGTCTGCAGCTAAAAACTATAATGATGTGACTGTAATAACCTCTTTAGATCAATATGAGGAATTAATTGAAGAATTAAAAAAATTCAAGGGATCTACTTCCTTAAGCTTTAGGGAAAAGCTATCAAGGATAGCTTTTACAGAAACAGCTTATTATGACTCTATTATTTCAGACTATTTTAATAAAAAAACAAATACCATTTTTCCTAAGAAAAAAATTTTGCATGGAAATCTTATAGAACAACCTAGATATGGAGAAAATCCTCATCAACAAAGTGCAATCTATTCAAGTAGTTCGAATACAAATTTAAAACAAATTCATGGAAAACAATTAAGTTATAACAATTATAATGACATATTTAGTGCTCTAACTATTTCAAAATCTTTACCAAAAGGTAAAGGAACAGTCATAGTTAAACATGCAAATCCATGTGGAGTTTCTGCTAAAAATGATCATTTAGAGAGTTATAAATCTGCTCTTTCTTGTGATCCCGTTAGTGCTTTTGGTGGAATAGTTTCTTGTAATTTTAAAATTAGTAAAAATTTAGCTTTAGAATTAACTAAATTATTTTTAGAAGTAATTATCGCAAATGGATTTGAAAGCAGTGCTATCAAAATATTAAAAGCTAAAAAAAACTTAAGATTGATTGATGGAACAAATTATATATCAAGAGAACTTTTTAAATTTGTATCATTCAACCAAAATATAATGATACAGTCAGAGGATTTAAATTTATTTTCAAACAAAAATTTTAAAGTCGTTTCAAAACGAAAACCAACATCAAAACAACTTAAAGATCTTATTTTTGCTTTCAATGTATGCAGGTATGTCAAATCAAACGCAATAGTGTTAGCATCAAACGAAACCACTGTTGGTATTGGTTCTGGTCAACCAAGCAGATTAGATAGTTGTCAAATAGCAATAAATAAAATGAAAAAATTTAATCTTCAGAGTGATAATTTAGTTGCTGCTTCAGATGCATTCTTTCCTTTTGTAGATGGTATTGAAAAATTAGTCCAATCTGGTGTTAGAGCAGTAGTTCAGCCATCTGGATCAATAAGGGATAAAGAAATAATTAACTTTGCAAATGAAACAGATACCGTGCTTCTTTTCTCAAAGACAAGACACTTTAGGCATTAGGTATTTGATCTATTTTTGCGGCAAGAATAAAATCACTCTCTGCTAGACCTTTAATTGCATGTGTGAATATTTTAATTCTAGCATAACCCCATCCAAACCACAGG
Source organism: Candidatus Pelagibacter sp. (assembly GCF_052049835.1). GTDB lineage: Bacteria > Pseudomonadota > Alphaproteobacteria > Pelagibacterales > Pelagibacteraceae > Pelagibacter. The sequence continues at coordinate 187,180 of NZ_JBNGZF010000002.1, forward strand.
TCAGGGTGATGACCTTCGGACTCAGCTATTTCTCCAACTTTATTTACAAATTCCTGACTTTTTAAAAAATTATCAAATTTAAAACTTTTTATTAAATGAAAACCATCAATTTTATCCTCTACAACTTCCCAACCATCAACTTTTTTTAGATATTTGTGTATTTCCTCAGAATTAAATGGAGGAATATTGCCTTCACAAGGAATACATTTTTTATTTGCTAAATCACTCATAATATTTTTTGGAGCGGGCAAAGGGGGTCGAACCCTCGACCTTCTCGTTGGCAACGAGACGCTCTACCACTGAGCTATGCCCGCTTGTTCTATAAGTATTAAAACTAGTGCCTTTTTTAATATTAAGCAAGAGACAAAATAATTAGAAAACAAAATTATTATTTTAGGTTTGTGACAAACTTAAACATTATTAAAAAATTAAATGTGTTATATTTCTAAATATGAAAAAAGAAGATCTTCCAAATAAAATCCCAGTATTTCCTCTGAGCAATTTTATAATATTTCCAAAAACTACTGTGCCATTAAATATATTCGAACCACGTTATATAGATATGATAAACGATAGTATGAAATCGAATAAACTAATTGGAATGATTCAACCAAAAACTTCGAATATTAAGCAGATTAAACCTGAATTGCATGAAGTTGGCTGTCTTGGAAAAATCACCAGCTTTAGAGAAACTGAAGATGGGAGGTTCTTAATTGAAGTTAAAGGTTTAATTAGGTTTAAAAAAATTGCTGAGCTGAGTACAGAAAATAAATACAGAGTTTTAGAAGTAAATTTTAAAGATTTCTACCAAGACTTAGAAGACAAAAAAGAGAATTTAAAATTTTCTGATCTTGAATTGATTTTTAAAGATTTAAAATCATTATTTGAAAAAAGAGGATTTATAATTAATTGGAAAGCCCTAGAGAAGCAAAGTCTTGATGAAACAATTAATGCGCTAGCTATGGCATCACCGTTTTCTTTAGAGGAAAAACAAGTGCTTTTAGAAGCACAAAATTTAGACAGTAGAAAAGAGAAAATTTCACAGATTTTAAGCACTTATACTTTTGATAATTTTGATAACACAACTATTCAATAATTTAAAAGTTTATCCCTTTATCAGCCACTTTGGTAAATAATTTATTTATAAAACGGTTTTTTCCCAAAATTTTCACGGATTTACTTAAAATATTATTATTAAATTTTCTCTCAAAATTAAAAAATTCTTGAATCAAATCGACACTATTTGAAAAAATATAATTTTTATGTTTTAAATTTTTTTCAAATTCATAATTTACAGAAATGTCGATAGGCAAACCTAAATCTATTTTATTTTTAATTATATTTATAAAAAGATTTACATCTCTGATTGTCATATTAAACCCTTGGCCAGCAAGTGGATGAATTCTATGCAGCAAATCACCAAAGGCTAAAATATTATTATGATAATAAGATCTTAAATTAAATGATTTTAGTTCAAAATTTTCAATTTTTTCAACTTTTTTTATTTTATATTTAATATTATTTTGATTTATTAAATGAATTATTTTTTTCCTATCAATATCTTTTGAATTATATATTGAATACACAATTGAAGTTTTATTTTTTGATAATGGTAAAAAAGCTAGTGGTCCAATTTTAGTAAATACTTGAACAGCAATTTGGTTTGAAATTTTTTCATGATTAATTACAGTTGTGTAGGCATAACTATTGTAAGATTTTTCAATTTTTTTACTGAAATATTTTTTTGTAAAAAAATTATTGTACTCGGTATTTACTATTAAATTGTATTTTTCTTGTTTTATTAATTTTTTTTGTGATTTTATTTTTTTAAAATATTTATTTTTAAATAAATTTTTATTTAAAACTTCGTATAATTGGAAGTTTTTTATTATTGAAAAAAGTTGTTCATTACTATTTTCAAAATTTAATATTTTTTCATTTTTATTTTTATCAGTATAAATTTCGATTTTTTTTAATTTCCAACTAATTTTTTCTATATTTGTTATATTTCTATTAAAATAATTAAAGTTACTCTTTGAAATACCTATCGTTCTAGAATGATTAATTTTATGATTTTTATTCGATGAAACTAAATCAACAAAAATATTTTGATTAACTAAAGCTTTTGCTAAAGTTAAAGCAGTTAAACCTGAACCAAGTATACAAACTCTCATATTATTTTTAATTTTAACAAGAAAAATTAGATGATACAAAGTGGTAAAATTGATTCATAAATATGGATATAAAAAAAACAGCTAATTCATTTGCTAATTTTACTATTAAAAGAATAGCAGAAATTTTTGGGATAACTGTTTTTTGTGGTGGGATTTTATTATTATTGGCACTGATAACCTATTCACCAGAAGATCCAAATTTCATTTTTCCAGAAAACACAAAAATTAAAAATATTTTGGGTTTTCAAGGAAGTTTTATTTCGGATGTTTTTTTTCAATCAATAGGCCTAGTTTCATATTTCTTCTCATTTACTTTAATTGTTACTGGCATCAACATTATCATAAGCAAAAAATTTTTTTTAATAATTGAAAATATATTCTTTGCAATAATTTATTGTATATTTGGAACTTTACTTTTTGCACATTTTTATTCAGAAGCGTTTACTCTGTATATAAATGGTAATGGTGGCTTTATAGGTGCTTATTTAAATCAAACATTTTTAAATTCGATAATTTTAATTAACGAGGTAATTTTTTATTATTTTTTAATTATTTTAAATTTTTTTTTATTTTTAATTAGTGTGAATTTTCACCCATTAAAATTTTATGAATTAATAAAAAGTTTAAATAAATTTTTTACAAAAAAAGAAAGAAAAAATTATACTGATAAAAGTGAAGTAATCAGAGAATACATCCCTCAAGAAGAAATAAAAAATCTTATTCAAGAGGATTTACCATTTATTAAAGCTGAGAATAAAAGTAAAAATACAACTAAATTTAAATTACCGGATTTTAATTTATTAAAAACTCCTTCTAAAAAAGATAGAGAAAATCATGAAAAAAGCGAAACACAAGATCCAGAATTTTTAGAAAAAATTCTATTAGACTTTGGCGTTAATGGTAATATCAAGAAAGTAAGCCATGGACCTGTAGTAACTTTGAATGAATTTGAGCCAGCAGCTGGTGTCAAGGTCTCAAAAATAATTAATTTATCTGATGACATTGCGAGAAATACCAGTTCAGAGTCTGCGAGAATAGCTACAATACCGGGAAGCAACACTGTTGGTATTGAACTGCCAAACAATGTTAGGGAAAATGTTTACTTAAGCGAAATTTTAAACAATCCTGATTTCAAAAAAAGAGACATTAAATTGCCGATCGCATTAGGAAAAAGTATTTCTGGTAAACCCATAGTCGGGGACTTATCATCAATGCCCCATCTACTTATCGCTGGTACAACAGGTTCAGGTAAATCTGTCTGCATCAATACTATTATTTTATCTCTTCTGTATCGACATACTCCTGAGAAATGTAAATTTATTCTAATAGATCCAAAAATGCTTGAGCTTTCAACATATGAAGGAATTCCACATTTATTGTGTCCAGTAATAACAGAGGCTAAAAAAGCTGCGTCTGTTCTTGGTTGGGTAGTTAAGGAAATGGAGAGCAGATATAGACTTATGACTAAAGAAGGAGTGAGAAACATCGATAGCTATAATACAAAACACAAACTTCCAATGCCCTATATTGTTGTTGTTGTTGACGAAATGTCGGATTTGATGTTGGTAGCAGGTAAAGAAATTGAAAATTATATTCAAAAATTATCACAAATGGCAAGAGCAGCAGGGATACACATCATTATGGCCACTCAAAGACCTAGTGTTGATGTAATTACTGGAACAATTAAAGCAAATTTTCCAACAAGGATATCATTTCAAGTTACTTCAAAAATTGATAGTAGAACAATTTTGGGTGAACAAGGAGCAGAGCAATTATTAGGTAAGGGGGATATGTTATACATGTCTTCAGCTAATCGTATCGTAAGAATTCATGCTCCTTTCGTGTCAGATAGTGAAATTGAACAAATAAACAATTTTTTAAGATCACAGGCTGAGCCTGATTATGTGGATGAAATTTTAAATTTTGCAGATGAAAAGGAAATGGGTGATAATCAAAATCTAGGTGATAAAGATGAGCTCTATCAACAAGCTTTAGAAATTATAAGAACAGAGGGAAAAGCTTCAACTTCTTTTTTACAAAGAAAACTCCAAATTGGTTACAACAGAGCTGCAAGAATAATTGATATGATGGAAGCAGATGGAATTGTGAGTAAAGCTAATCATGTTGGTAAAAGAGACGTTCTCTGATGTTAAGATTTTTTTTGATAATAATCTTCTTTTTTTTAACATTAAATTCGAATGCAGAAATAAAAGAGAAAATTATTCAAAACCTTAAGAATACAAAAAATTTAAATTTTAAATTTGAACAAAATGTTAATGGTAAAATAGAGAATGGTAACTGTACGATAGAATATCCAAAAAAAATATTTTGTGAATATGCGAGAAGTAACAACAAAATTTTAGTTTCGAATGGAAAAACTTTAGTTGTTAAAACTATTTCTAGCTATTATCGGTATCCTTTAGAAAAAACTCCCTTAAATGTTATTTTGGATAAAAGTATTCTAATCAAAAAAATTAAATCTTTAAAAGAAAGAAAAATCGATAATAATATTATTAATTTTACAATTTTAGAAAACAATAACGAAATAAATATATTTTTTGACAAACAAACGTATGATTTGATTGGTTGGCAAAATACAGACATGTATCAAAATTTTAATATTACCTTCATTTCATCTATTAGAAAAAATAGGATACTCTCTAAGAATTTATTTAATATACCTGCTCAAAATTAAATATTTAATATTTCAGTTTTAAATATTTTCATACCTCTTGAAATATAATTACTTAAAGCATTTTTGTGATCTAAAGAACAAGTATGTACCCAAACTCGTTTAGTATTATTTACAAAGGATTTTTTAATGGCCTCTGATAATAAAAAGGATCCTAATTTTTTATTTTGATATTCCTCTAAAATTCCAAAATATGCGATTTCCCTCTCATTATTTTCTGGATGAAAAATTAATTCAAAAAATCCTACTAAATCATCCTTATATTTTAAAACATATGTATTAACATTTTTAGAGGAAACATAATTAATCCATTTTTCTTCTGACCAAGTAAGTCTATCTACCCAATTGTGTTTTTTACCAATATTTTTATAAAAAAATTTATTTAGTTGAAAATTAATTGGATCAATTAAACTTAAAGAATAATCTTCAGATGGTTTATTTCCTTCAATTAGATCTTGAAGTGAATTAATTTCTAAGTAATTTCTTTTAACTTCTTTTGTCACTCCACCATTTTCCCAACTCGTTCTCCTCCAAATAAATGAAAATGTAAATGAGGCACTTCTTGACCACCGTGATCACTAATGTTTGCTAAAGCTCTATAGCCTTTGCCTGCTTCTGTTGAAATACCAAGCTTTTTAGCAACTATATTAATGCCTTTTAACAAACCAACCATTTCCTCAGAAGAAGCATTTAAACTAAAATCATCCAGATCAACATATTTGCCTTTAGGAATTACTAGTGCATGAATTTTTTTTTGAGGATTAATGTCATGAAACGATAAAACAAAATCGTCCTCATAAATTTTATTACAAGGGATCTCTCCACGTAAAATTTTTGCAAAAATGTTATTATCGTCGTAACTCATTTTTTTCTTTTTTCTAGCTCTGACATTACCTCTTCAATTTTTACATCATTAGCCTCTAAATACATTAGCAAGTGGTAAAATACATCTGCAGCTTCATGTAGCTTATTAGAATTTTTCTCTACAGCTTCAATTAATTCATCAACTTCCTCTAAAACTTTTGCTTTACTTAATGATTTATCTGCCAGCAGCTTATTAGTGTACGAACCTTCAACAGGTGAAGATTTTCTCTCTCGTGCAAGTTTAATTAAGTTTTCTAATGTGTTAAGCATATTAAATTCTAACAGGAATTCCTTTTGAATCCAAATACTCCTTAGCCTCTTTTATAGAATGTTTTCCATAGTGAAATATTGATGCCGCAAGAACTGCGCTAGCATTTCCTAATTTAATTCCATCTACCAAATGATCTAAGTTTCCTACTCCACCAGATGCAATAACTGGAATATTTACCATTGAAGATATCTTAGACATAAGCTCTATATCATAACCAACTTGGGTACCATCCCGATCCATAGAAGTAACTAGAATTTCGCCTGCTCCACTATTTTCCATTTTTTTTGCAAATTCTATGACATCAATTCCAGTATTGTTTCTTCCACCATGAGTAAATATTTCCCATTTGTCACCATTTTTTTTAGCATCTATTGCCACCACAATACATTGTGAGCCAAATTTTTTAGAGCTTTCTTCTACTACTTCCGGATTTTGAACTGCAGCAGTATTGATTGATACTTTATCTGCACCACAGTTCAGTAGTTTGTTGATGTCATCAACACTTCTAACACCGCCTCCAACTGTCAGAGGAACAAAACATTTCTTCGACGTTTTATCTACTACATCGTAAATAGTGTCTCTATTTTCATTTGATGCAGTAATATCTAAAAAACAAATTTCATCTGCTCCACCGTCTGAATAAATTTTAGCTTGTTCGACGGGATCACCTGCATCCTGAAGATCAACAAAGTTAATTCCTTTTACAACACGTCCATTTTTAACGTCTAAACATGGTATAATTCTGTTTTTAAGCATCTAATTCCTTCACTAATTCATCTAATTTAATATCACCATCATAGATGGCTTTCCCTACTATGATGCCTTCGATGTTCTTATTGTTAAATTCCTTAGCTTTTTTAATATCATCTATTGATGAAACTCCACCCGATATAATTACTGGGCAATTGGATGTATTGGCAATCTTTGCTGTCTCTTCAAAATTAGGACTTTGCTTCATTCCATCTCTATTAATGTCAGTATAAATCAACCTACTTGCACCATAATCATTTACTTCTTTTAAGTAATCTAGTGTTAGTTGTTTAGAATTTTCCTTCCAACCTGAAACCGACAAATACCCATCTTTAGCATCCAAACTTAAAGCAATTTTATTTGGAAATTTTTCACAAGCATCTTTTAGAAAATTTTTATCTTTTATAGCGGCACTTCCTAAAATAACTTTCTCTACACCAGCATCAGTATACTTCTGTATACTTTCAAAATTTCTTACTCCTCCACCAATTTCAATTTTAAGATCAAATTTTTTTACTATTTCTTGAATTATATCTAAATTAACTGTTTCACCTGTTAAAGCACCATCCAAATCAACTATGTGCAAGTTTTTAAAACCATGATCTTTGTATTTACCTGCTTGTTCAACTGGAGACAATTTGTATTCAGTTTTATTATTAAAATCTCCTTTGACTAACCTCACACATTTTTTATCTTTAATATCTATTGCTGGAAATATTTTCATTTATAAACTTATAAAATTATCTATTATTTTAAGTCCAGTTTTATCACTTTTCTCTGGGTGGAACTGTGTTCCAAAAATATTTTCTTTCTCAACAGAGCAAACAATATTTGATGAATAATCTGTTGTTGCTGAAATTACAGCTTTATCTTCAGGTATAAATTCATAACTATGCACAAAATACATGTGAGAATTAATTTTTATGCCTTTAAAAATTTTACTGTCTTTAACAATATTAATTTGGTTCCAGCCAATATGAGGAAGTTTGTATTTTCCATTTTGATTATCTATTTTTGACACTTTTCCAGAAATCCAACCTAGACCTTTAGTTTCTGTTTCTTCAAAACCGACATCTGCAAACATTTGCAATCCAACACAAATTCCAAGAAGCGGTTTTTTATTACTTATTACAAAATCATTTAATGTATCAACTAAACCACCGATATTATTTAGAGCATCAATACAACTCTTAAACGAGCCCTGCCCTGGCAAAACAACTTTGTCGGAAGATTTAATCTTATTTAAATCCGAAGTTACTTCGATATTTACTTTATCTTTAGCAACTTCCTTAAAGGAGTTTATTACCGAGCTTATATTGCCCGAATTATAATCAACAATTGTGACGTTCATTAAACTTATAATGAGCCTTTAGTGGATGGAATACTCTTTTTGTTTCTTGGATCCATCTCTAATGCAGCTCTTAATGATCTTGCTAATGCTTTATAACAAGACTCAATAATGTGATGGCTATTATCACCATAAATATTTTCTACGTGCATTGTAATACCAGCAGATTGAGAGAACGCTTGAAACCATTCTTTAAATAATTCAGTATCCATTTCACCTAGCTTCTCAACTTTCAATTTTACTTTCCAAATTAAATAAGGTCTGTTTGAAACATCGATAGCAACCCTTGTTAATGTTTCATCCATCGGGATAACTGTATGTGCATATCTTCTTATTCCTACAAATTTTTTAGCAGCTTTTTTTAAAGCTTCACCTATTGCAATACCGGTATCCTCAGTTGTGTGGTGGAGATCGATATGAGTATCTCCTTTAGCTTTAACTTTTAAATCAATTAAAGAATGCTTTGATAGTTGCTCAAGCATGTGATCTAAGAAACCTATGCCAGTGTCAATTTCGTACTTACCTTTACCATCAATATTTACTTCAACATTGATGCTGGTTTCTTTTGTTTTTCTAGATACTTTTCCTTTTCTAGCCATATATTTTTAATGGTATACATACATAATCCCTCTATATCAATATCAGTCTATACACTTGAAGTATCAAAAATAGTTACCATTTATTAGGTATGACAACAATTGTACTAGTTAGAAAAAATAATGAAGTAGTCGTTGCTGGTGATGGACAAGTTAGTATGGGAAATACTGTTGTTAAAAGCACAGCATCAAAAGTCAGAAAAATTGAAAAAAGAGATGTAGTAGCTGGGTTTGCAGGATCAACTGCTGACGCATTAACGTTATTCGAAAGATTAGAAGGTAAATTAGAAAAACATGCAGGAAACTTATCTAGAGCTGCTGTTGAATTAGCTAAAGATTGGAGAACAGATAAATATTTAAGAAGATTAGAAGCGCTAATGGCAGTTGGAGACAAAAGTAATAGTTATATTATTTCTGGGACTGGTGATGTTTTAGAGCCAGAGGGAGATGTAATTGGAATAGGCTCTGGTGGTAATTATGCATTAGCTGCTGGAAAAGTTTTAATAGAAGGCAACATGTCAGCCGAGGAAGTTGCTAAAAAAGCAATCAAAGTTGCTGCTGATATATGTGTTTTCACAAACGATAATGTTAAAATTGAAAAAATATAATGGATAATTCAAACGTTACACAACTACACCCAAAAGATAAGAATCAAAAAGAAGAGGCTTCAATAGTAAGTTCTTTATCTCCAAGAGAAATAGTTTCGGAACTAGATAGATTTGTGGTTGGACAAAATAAAGCCAAAAGAGCTGTTGCTGTTGCTTTAAGAAATAGATGGAGACGTCAGGCTCTTAAGGGTGAAATGAAGAATGAAGTTCTACCAAAAAACATTCTTATGATTGGGCCAACTGGTGTTGGAAAAACTGAAATCTCTAGGAGATTATCAAAACTAGCCGAAGCACCTTTTGTAAAAGTTGAAGCTACAAGATTTACTGAGGTTGGATATGTAGGAAGAGATGTTGAGCAAATAGTTAGAGATTTAATTGAAATTGCGATCTCAATGGAAAAGGTCAAAAAAAGAAAAGAAGTTTTTGCACAAGCCCAAAAAGCTGCTGAAGAAAAAGTTTTAGACGCTTTAGTCGGAAAAAAAGCGAGTTTGGCTACAAGAGAAAGTTTTAGAAAAAGATTAAGAAACGGTGATTTAGATGATAACGAAATTGAAATAGCTGTAAGCGATACTGGTTCTAGTGGTGCTTCTTTTGAGATTCCTGGTATGCCAGGTGCAAATGTTGGCATGATTAACATTGGCGAAATGATTGGAAAATCAATGGGAAATAAAGAGAAGAAAAAGAAAATGACAGTAAAAGAATCTCATGAAATTTTGATAAATGATGAGTCGGATAAATTAATAGAACAAGATAAGATTATTAAAGCAGCAAAACTTTCAACCGAAAACAATGGAATAGTTTTTCTAGATGAAATCGACAAAATCTCTGCAAGAACAGATAGGGTTGGTGGAGATGTTTCTAGAGAAGGTGTCCAAAGAGATTTGCTACCTTTAATAGAGGGAACTACTGTAAATACTAAACATGGTCCAATTAAAACAGATCACATTTTATTTATTGCTTCAGGAGCATTTCAACTTGCAAAACCATCTGATTTATTGCCTGAACTACAAGGAAGATTACCAATTAGAGTTGAATTAGAAGCATTAACTAGTGAAGATTTCAAAAGAATTTTAAGAGAGCCAGATTTTAGCTTGATAAAACAGTATGTGGCTCTTTTGAAAACAGAAAATGTTGACCTTGAATTTTCTGATGATGGTATAGATGCTATTGCCAATATTGCCTCCGAAGTGAACGCTACTGTTGAAAATATTGGGGCCAGAAGGTTACATACTATCATTGAAAAAATTCTAGATGAAATAAGCTTTACAGCTACTGACAGAGCAGGCGAAAAAATAATTATTAATAAGGAATATATTAATAAAAACTTAGATAATTTAGTAAAAGATACAGATCTATCTAAGTTTATCTTATAATTTTATTTTTTTTTAAAAAAACATAAAATGCACCTGCACCACCATCTTCTATTTTAGCATCTGTGATTTCATTTATCATATTCATTAAACTGGCATTTTTAGTAATAAATTCTGGAACAGAATATTTTAAGATACCAAAGTCTTTTGAAACATATGGATCTTTTTCATTTTTGGAATGAAGACCTTTTCCTGTAACAATAATTAGTTTATTGATATTTTCAGAAAAAGCTTTGTTTATAAAATCTTCTATAGTTTTATTTGCTTCATCTAAAGTATAACCATGCAAATCTATTGATCTTACTTTTAGATTTTTATTTTTTTGATTTTTAAAATCTTTGTTTGGTAATTTTTCAGTACTATTTATAAATTTGTGCCAATCTTTTTTATCTTTATCTGAAATACTATCGTTCAATTATGTTAATATATTTACTAACTGCCAATTAGGATTTGCTGACGTAGTATCTCTTGAAAAAATCCACGTATCATAAATTTTTTTAATCTTTTCAGGATCTCCAGAAACAATTTTTTTATCTTTATCTCTTATACAAGTTATCACCTCTGCTATAAAATCCACTGTTACGTTTAAAATATTTCCAATTTTTTTATGTTCCTTAATCTCAGCTTTATTAACTCCAATAAATGTTATTTCTGCGAAATGACCCCTTTTTGCTCTTTCTTTCAACGCATCATCAAATTGATTGTAAATGTCTTTATTTAACAGAGGTTTTGCATTTGTAATCTTATTATCATTATCACTGAAATCAGTAATAATTGTTTCATAAGCAATTTTTGCACCTTTTAAAAATTCTTTTTGAGCTTCATCATCAAACTTTTCTTTTGGTTTGACAGCTTGATCTACCTTTATATTTTTTAAAACTTCTTTAAATTGACCGGGTGATTTTCCCTCAAAACCAGTTCTTTTACCGAGAATTCCTCTTAATCTTAAAAAAATAAAACCAGCTATCATAGCAAGTAAAATTATATCTATGTATTCGAAACTATAATTCATAAATTGATAGTAATTACTCTGTTGATTAATTTCAACCAGCAATTTAGATTAAGGACAAATGAACTCATTACTATTATTAATTATTTTAGTCCCGATCGTAGAAATTTATTTATTTATAAAAATTGGATCACAAATTGGTGCGATTTCAACTATTTTACTAATTATCAGTACTGCAATAATAGGTGTTTACTATGCAAAGTATGAGGGGTTGAATACATTAAAATCGGGTTATGTTCAATTAAGCAAAAATAAAACACCAGCTTATGAGGTAATTTCAGGAGCGGCTATCGCCATTGCAGCTCTCCTATTAATAATTCCTGGGTTTGCGACTGATATTTTTGGGTTTCTTATAATTTTTCCCATCACTAGAAAATTTTTCTTCTCTATTTTTTCAAAAAAAATTAGCAAGAAAGAATATAAAAAAAATAATTTTATTGATGGTGAATATGAAGATATAGAGGATGATAATGACAAAAAAGTATGAAATTTTAGGCAAATATATAAAAGATTTATCTAGTGAAACTCGAGACGTTCAAACCTATTTATTTGTAAAAGAACATATAGGCAAATATCAATTAAATATAGATATCAACTCAAAAGCTTTAAAAAACAAACTCATTGAAATATGCACAACCTTTAAATTTGAAGACAAAGAACCTAATGAACTTAAATCTTACTTTGAAATTAACTTCGCAACTATAATTAGACCTGCTGATGAAATAAAAGAAAAAAAAGATTTAGAAAAAATTATTCTTTGTGATGTTCAAATTGAAATCTATCCAGATTTAGAAAAATCCTTTTTAAATGTTTTACACAATTCTGGTTACCCACAAATAAAATTTGAAAAAAAAATAGATTTTGAAAAACTTTATAATGAAAGACTTAATTAAAATAATTTTTTTTTAAAGAATTTTTTAAATAGTTTTCATGTTTTTCAATTTCTTCTTTTGTTGGTAAAACAATTTTTTTATAATATGAAACATTTGCGGTATTGTTTGCTGAGTCTTTAATATTCTCCTCTAAAAAATTTAATGTAGGTTCTTTCTGGTCAATTAAATTAATATATACTCTTGCTAAAAGATCACAGTCAATCAGAGCAGTATGCTGTTTTCTTCTTGAATTATCTATTCCATATCTTTTACACAATGAATCCAAACTTACTGAAGAACCTGGGAATTTTTCCCTAGAAAGACTAAGAGTATCAATAATTTCATTATTTATCTTATCTTTGCCAATTAATCTAAGTTCATTATTTAAATGTGCAAGGTCAAATTCGGCATTATGTATAATTAGTCTTTTTCCACTGATAAAAGATAAAAAGTCTTCAACAACTTCATTAAATTTTTTCTTATCAATTAAGAACTCATCTGTATAACCGTGTATTTCTAAGGCTTTCTCAGAAACTTTTCTTTCTGGATTAAGATAGCAATGAAATTTATTTTTTGTTGGAATTAGATTTTCTAATTCTATGCATCCAATTTCAACTATTCTATGACCCTCTTTCACAGATATTCCGGTAGTTTCTGTATCAAGAACAATTTCTTTCATTTTAGGATTTTATTTAGAATTAATCTTACACTTTTTTTTAATGTTTTTTTAGTAAAATCATTTTTAATAATGAAATCAGATTTATTCTTTTTATAATCAAGTGGTATTTGAACTTTTTTAAATAACTTTAATAAGTCATTATTAAAATTTTTTCTTTTTTTAAGCCTTTTTAAAATTTGAGATTTTTTTGAATCAACAAAGATTAATATATCCCTTTTTTGGTTAATTCTATTTTCTAACAGCAAAGGAATATCTAGTATTACTATTTTTTTATTTTTATTTCGATTAATAAAAAGCTTCATTTTTTTTCTAATTTCTATATGTACAATTTTAATAATTTTTTTTAAATTTGTTCTTTTTGAAATTATTGCTTTAGAAATTTCCTTTTTTTTAATTGGAAAAGTTGAAATGTACTTTGGAAGTTTTCTTCTTAATTTTAAATAAACTTTTCTATCTTTCTGGTATAACTTAGATACCTCTTCATCAGCATTGAATACGGGATATCCAAATGCTTTTGCAACAAAACTCTTTCCAGATCCTATATCTCCTAAAATTCCTATTTTAATCATTTTCTAAAAGTTTAAAAATCTCATTACTTATCTTTGGTTCTACCTCATGCCACAACTTGAATGCTTCTAGGGCCTGATAAACAAACATTAATTTCCCATTTTCTATAAGATTGCCGTTTTTTTTAGCATTTTTTAAAAAATTAGTTTCGGCGGGATTGTAAATTACATCATAAAACAACTTATCTTTTCCAATATTTGAAAAATCTAAATTTATATTTTCGTTATTTAGCCCTAAGCTTGTAGCATTAATTATCATATCAAAATATTCTATATTTCCCCACTCTATAGTTTTTAAATTTTTAAATAAGTTTTTCAAATTTTCTGCTTTTTGTCTGGTTCTATTACTGACAATTATCTGGTGGACACCCATTTTATTTAAAGCAAAAATAATTGATGGAACTACCCCTCCAGCACCTAAAATTAAAACTTTCTTTCCTCTCAAGTTATAGTCCAATCTTTGAATTGCTTTAGTAAAACCAGCAATATCGGTATTATGTCCGACTAAACTACCATCGTTAAATATTATTGTATTTACTGAATGGGTTTGCAGTGCCTCTGGGCTTAATTTATCTATGAAAGGTATTACTGCTTGTTTAAATGGAACTGTAACATTACAGCCAGTAATTTTTTGTTGCTTTATATCTTTAATAAAGTTTTCCAAATCATCTTCGTTAAGTTTAATTTTATCATATAAAGCATTAATATTATTCTCTTTTAACCAGTAGTTTTGTAGTTTGGGGGACAAAGAATGATCGATTGGGTTTCCTATAACAAAATATTTTTTTATTTTAGTTGTCATAAATCGCTAAATATTCCTTAATTTTCTTAATTGGTAATCCCATTATGGTGTCCTCATCACCAATTATGCTTTCAAATAAGTTTTTTCCTTCTCCTTCTATTTGATAAACGTTATAAGCATAAAGAGCCTGATCAGATATTTTAGATAAATATTCTTTTAATTCATCTCCAGAAAAATTTTTCATTTTTAATGTGGCTTTATCAGTATAATTCCAAATCATTGACCCATTTTTGGAGATACATACAGAGCTAATTAAATCATGTGATTTGCCATTAAGCTTCTTTAATATTGTCATGGCCTCTTCTCTGTTTTCTGGCTTTGATATTAATTCACCATTTAGATCTATTACGCTATCTGCTCCTAAAACAATTTCATTTGTTTGTTTTGAGCTTACTTTGTTTGCTTTTAATTCTGCTAAATTTTTTGATATAAGTTCTGGACTTGCTTTTTCTTTTAACAAGCTTAATTTGACAACATCTTCATCGACATTTGAAGGCATAACAAAACTTTTAATATTATTTTTATCTAAAATTTTTTTTCTAACATTGCTCTTTGAAGCAAGAATAATTCTATTTAGCATTGTTTAAGTATATTTCGTGGATTTTAATTATAGAAGCTGCTGTCTCTTCTACAGATTTTCTTGTTACATCAATAAGAGGCCATTTATATTTTTGAAATGTTCTTTTGGCATCTAATACTTCCTTTTTGATATTCTCTAGGTTTGTATACTGGATGTTTTCTGTCTCTTTCAAAGAATTCATTCTATTTTTTCTTAAGTCAGCCAGTCTTTCTGGTTCAGTGCTTAGTCCTACTACACAAGCCACTTTAGGATTTTTTTTAAGAGTATCGGGCAATGAATTTTCATTAACAAGAGGAATATTTGACGTCTTAAATCCTTTGTTAGCTAAATAGATAGATGTGGGTGTTTTGCTAGTTCTGCTTACACCTATAAGAATAATGTCAGATTTATGTACTTCATTTATTAAATTTCCATCATCATGATTCATTGTAAATTGAATTGCTTCTATTCTATCGTAATATTCTTCATTTAATATATGTTGGCCGCTTGGTTCATGGGTTGCTTTTTGATTAAGAATCTTTGAAAAATTTAAAATTAGATTTCCAAGAACTCCGAAACATGGGATTTTTTTTTCATCACTTACATTTGCTAAATATTTGGCTAAATTGTTGTCTACAATAGTGTATAAAATTATTGCGTTTGAATTTTTTTCTGCATCTTCTAAAATTCTTAAAATTTGGTTTTCTGTTCTTGTAAAAGAATAAGAATGAACTTTATATTCTATATTTAGAAATTGGGCCTTAAGAGCTAAAAATATTCTGTCTAAAGTTTCGCCAGTTGAGTCAGAAATTAAGTATATTTGATATGTATTACTCATGAATAAATTGTTAATAAATTTGTAATATTTTAATTAAATTACACAATTTAAAACTTTTTAAATTAACCTTGTAAAAACTGCTATTTATTAACATTAATAATAAATAGGGTAAAACAATCCACAAAAATTAATATGGTTAAAAAAGCTTCATTTTAAACAATTTTATTCAAATAACTTGTTGGTAAATTGTGAATATAATGTTTATAAAAATTAATCACCTTTATTCACAAGATATATTACAACTACAATAATTAATTATACTTATTTATGAGACCTTTAAACAAAGTAATAACTAACAAAGACACTTCGTTTAATCCCATTTGGATTATGAGACAGGCTGGCAGATATTTACCAGAATTTAGAGAAATAAGAAAAAAAAATCCTAATTTTATTAATTTGTGTTTAAATGACGATTTATCTTCAGAAATAACTCTACAACCATTAAAAAGATTTGATTTGGATGCTGCAATAATATTTTCAGATATTTTAATGCTTCCTTATGGATTAGGTCAAAAAGTAGAATTTGAAAAAAACTTTGGACCAAAATTAGGGGAACTAAATTTAAATGAAATTACTAACACTGATGAAATTGACTTTGTAGAAAAAATACACCGTGTGTATAAAGCATTAAAAAAAGTTAGCTCAGACTCTACTTTAAAAAATAAAAATACTATTGGATTTACTGGTGCTCCATGGACAATATTAGTTTATATGATTAATCAACAATCACCTAAAAATAATTTAAAAAAAGACTTTTTTAAAGACGAGTTTTTAATAAACAGAATATTATTAATTATTGAAAAATTTTTGAAAGTTCATATAAAAAATCAAATTGATAACGGTGCTAATGTAATTCAAATTTTTGATAGTTGGGCAGGTTTATTAGAGGAAAAAGATTTACCCAATTATGTTTATTCTCCAACCTTAAATTTAGTAAATTATGTAAAATCTTTAAATGTACCGGTTATATGCTTTCCTAGGGAAATTAAAAATTATAAAGAGTTTTGTGATATTGTTAAACCTGATGCTGTTAGTATTGACTATAATGTTGATCCAAAAAAAATACTTAGAGACATAAGCATACCTATACAAGGAGGTTTAGACCCAAAAATTTTGTTAACAGATAAAGAAACAATGAAAAAAGAAGCATTTACTTATTTAGAAATTTTTCGAGATCACCCGTATATATTTAATCTCGGTCATGGTATTTTGCCTGAAACAAATCCAGAAATGGTTGAAAACTTAATTAAAATTGTAAAAGATTTTAAATGATTGAAAAAGATCACCCACCCATAAAATACGGTAACACAGGAGTACTTATAGTTAATTTAGGCACACCTGATTCTACTAATTGGTTTGATATAAGAAAATATTTAAAAGAATTTCTTTCTGACAGAAGAGTAATTGAAGTAAATCCTTTAATTTGGCAAATAATTTTGAATTTGTTCATTTTAAATTTTAGACCCTCTAAAACTGCCAAAGCTTATAAAGAAATTTGGATGAAGGATGAAAATATATCGCCACTTCTTTATTATACAAAAAAGCAAAGTGAGAAAATTTCAAATTCACTATCAAAAGAAAATATTATCATAGATTTTGCTATGAGATATGGAAATCCGAGCATCAAGAGCAAAATTCATAAATTGCATAAAATGGGTTGTGAAAATTTGGTAATATTACCACTTTATCCTCAGTATGCAGCACCCACAACAGCAACTGTTTGTGATGAGGTATACAAAACTTTGATGAAAATGAGATGGCAACCTTCCCTAAAAATAATTCCTCATTACGAATCTGATCCACTTTACATTGATGCTCTCGTTAATTCGGTTAATAAAAAGATAAAAGAAATTAGCTGGAAACCAGACCTAATTATAGCCTCTTATCACGGGATACCAAAAAAATATTTTGATAAAGGTGATCCTTACCATTGTTATTGTCATAAAACGACAAGACTCATTTCAGAAAAATTCACTTCAATTAAAATTAAAACCACCTTTCAGTCGAGATTTGGCCCACAAGAATGGCTTCAACCATATACTGATAAGACTTTAGAAAATTTACCCAAAGAAGGTGTTAAAAAAGTTCTTACAATATGTCCAGGATTTGCATCAGATTGTGTAGAGACTTTAGAAGAAATACAAATTCAAGCTAAAGAAAGCTTTTTAAAATCAGGAGGAGAAAATTTTGATATGGTTCCCTGTTTAAATGACAACTATGATCATATCATTTTACTAAAGTCCTTAATTGAAAGAAATATTTGATACATGAATTCGTATTTATTATTTAAATCTTTACATTTAATTGCTGTCGTTTCTTGGATGGCTGGTCTTTTATACCTTCCTAGAATTTTTGTTTACCATGTTGAAAATAAAGAGAAAAAAGAAGCAACCGATATATTTGAGGTGATGGAAGAAAGATTGTTTTTTTACATTATGCGACCCGCGATGATTTTTACTTGGGTTTTTGGACTAGCTTTAATTTATTTAAATGGAATAGATATTTTTTCTCAACTTTGGTTTCAGATAAAGATTGTCTTAGTGATACTATTGTCAGCATATAACGACTATTTAGGAAAGTGTCTTGTTGCCTTAAAAAATTCTTCAAATACAAAATCTGCAAAATTCTTCAGAATAATTAACGAAATACCAACGGTTATCTTAATTGTTGTTGTATTTTTAGCTATTTTTAAGCCAATCTAGGGTTGAAATTTCAATTGTAGTATATATATTTATTACGTTGATAAGTTCTTATCAAATAAATAATCATGAACATTCAAGAATTAAAACTCAAATCATCTGAACAGCTTATTACGCAAGCAGAAGAACTTGGCATAGAAAACGCTAGCACATTAAGAAAACAAGAAATACTTTTTGCTATTCTTAAAAAAGTTGCTGAAAAAGAAGAAATCACTGGCGTAGGTGTTCTGCAGCTATTACAAGATGGTTTTGGTTTTCTAAGGGCCATGGAATCAAATTATCTTCCGGGACCAGACGACATTTATGTTAGTCCAAGTCAAATAAGAAAATTTGGACTAAGAACCGGAGATACCGTTGAGGGACCAGTAAGGGCCCCTAAAGAAGGAGAAAGATATTTTGCATTGTTACAAGTTAGCAAGATAAATTTCGAAGAACCAGAAAAAGCTAGACACAAAATTGCATTTGATAACTTGACGCCTCTATACCCTGATAAGCAGTTGGTGATGGAAGTTGAAACGACAAAAGTAGAAAAAAAACAAGACTTAACTCCAAGACTAATTGATCTAGTTAGTCCAATTGGTAAAGGACAAAGATCGATTATTATATCACCACCCAAAGCTGGGAAGACAATGATTTTGCAAAGCATTGCAAACTCCATAGCAAAAAACTATCCAGAGTGTTACCTTATGGTGTTGCTAATTGATGAGCGACCAGAAGAAGTAACAGACATGCAAAGAACTGTTAAAGGTGAGGTAATTAGCTCTACTTTTGATGAACCAGCACAAAGGCACGTTGCAGTAGCTGAAATGGTTATTGAAAAGGCTAAAAGATTAACCGAACACAAAAAAGATGTTATTATATTATTAGACTCGATAACAAGATTAGGGAGAGCATATAATGCAGTAATACCAAGTTCAGGTAAAGTTTTAACTGGAGGTGTAGATGCTAACGCACTTCAGAGACCCAAAAGATTTTTTGGTGCAGCAAGAAATATCGAAGAAGGTGGTTCATTAACAATTATATCTACAGCTTTAATTGATACGGGTAGCAGAATGGACGAAGTCATATTTGAAGAATTTAAAGGAACAGGTAATAGTGAAACAATACTAGATAGAAAAATAGCAGATAAAAGAATTTATCCGGCAATTGATATCACAAAATCAGGAACAAGAAGAGAAGAATTGTTATTTGATAAAAATGATTTACAAAAAATGAATGTGTTAAGAAGAATAATTGCTCCAATGGGAACTATGGATGCGATTGAGTTCATAAATTCTAAACTTAAAGATACTAAAAATAATGCTGAATTTTTTAATTCAATGAATAAACCATCTTAAGGTGTGTTTAATTTTTAAATATTTTTTTCATGGATTTAGTAGAAAAAATTAAGATTCTCAAAAATCATTTTAATGCTAAAAATTATAAGAAGGTGATAGAGGGAGCATCGAAGCTACTTAAAAAAATTCCAAAAAATGATTACTTGCTAAATTTAACTGGCATGGCTTATCAAGGATTGTCTCAACACAATAACTCAATAAAATATTTCAGCGAAGCATTAAAACATGCACCTAATAATGTGGCTGCCATGAATAACTACGCAAATGCTTTAAAAGCCACTGGCAAATTTGAACAATCACAGAATCTTTATGAAAAAATTTTAAAGATAAATCCAAATTATATTAATGCCTATAATAATTATGCTAATTTAAAAACCCTAATTAACGATTATGAAGGGGCCATAGTTCTTTATAAAAAAGCTCTTGATCTAGTTAAAATTAATAAAAACATACCACAATCCAGTATTGTGAACTTTTTATTTTCTTTGGCTGTTGCTTACCAAAGTGAAAATAAAATTGAAGAGACAAAAAAAACTGTTGATGAGATATTTTCGATTGATCCAAATCACGTTGGGGCTCATAAATTAACAAGTTCATTGTTAAAATATACTAAAGAAAATAAAGATAGCTTAGATCATATTAATAAAATGGAAAGTATCTACAGGCAAATTAACAACAATGATTATGAAAAAAAAGTTGATTTGTCTTATGCTTTAGGCAAAGCGTATGAAGATATTAAAGATTTTGGTAGTGCTTATCAATTTTACGAAAAAGCAAACGAGCTAAAATTTGATAAATTTGGATCAAATATAGATGCTGAGAAAAAAGCAATTGATAATATCATAAAAACTTTCAGTGATATCAATCTTGCAAAATCAAATCAGGGAATCCAAAAAAAAAAAATTATATTTATTTTAGGCATGCCAAGATCAGGTACAACATTGATGGAACAAATTATATCGTCACATAGCGAGGTTTATGGTGCTGGGGAATTAATTTATCTTCAGCAAGTACTAAAAAATAATTTTGTAAATGACTCCAAATATAACAAGCAATTAATTGTTGATTATCAAAATTCATCAAAAAACATCGTTTTTTCTGAATATATAAATTATTTTAAACTGTATAATTTTGAAGAAAAAATAATTACTGATAAAGCTCCTCAAAATTTTCGACTAATAGGATTTATTAAATTATTTTTCCCTAACAGCAAAATTATACATTGCTATCGTAATCAAAAGGATAATTGTTTGTCTTTGTTTAAAAATACTTTTGCTTCAAATACAATGAACTGGACAAATAAAGCAGAAGATATAGCCAAATATTATAATTTATATTCTAAAATCATGAAATTTTGGAAAACAAAAATTCCTGATTTTATTCATGATGTAGAATATGAAAAACTTGTCACCGATAAAGAGAAAGAAATTAAAGAAATTTTAAATTTTTGTGAATTAAATTGGGATGAAAAATGTTTAAATCCAGATAAAAATAGTAAAACACCAATTAAAACAGTTAGTATTGCTCAAGCAAGACAACCCATTTATAAATCTTCAGTAAATAGCAGTAATAATTTTGATAAGTATCTTGAAAAAATGTTCAAAATTCTTGATTAAAAGTGTTTTTTTTAAAAGTTAGACTGAATTTTTTTCATTTTAATTAAATTTTTTTCATATACTTTAATTTAAGTATCATAGATTTAATTATGAATATTTATGCTCTTTCTACTGGCCCAGGCATCTCTGGTATAGCTGTTATAAGAATTTCAGGGGGAGAAACCTCTAAGATTATTAACATTTTAACCGGTAAGCCTGTTCCCAAGCCAAGAGTAGCAACTCTCAGAAAAATCAATAAAATCAACACTTCTGAGCTGATAGATGAGGGTTTAATTCTATGGTTTCCTGCTCCTGAGAGCTACACTGGTGAGGATATGGCAGAAATACATATTCATGGTAGTAAGGCCGTTGTGGATGCTTTGCACTCCTCTCTTTCAGATATAGAAAATTGTAGATTAGCAGAACCTGGTGAATTTACAAAATTAGCATTTCAAAATGGAAAAATAAATTTACTTAAAGCCGAAAGTATTGCTGATTTAATTTCATCGGAAACTGAAATCCAAAGACAACAAGCAATAAAAATTATGAATGGAAAATCAGCAGATCAATTTAATTCTTTAAGAGAGAAACTTTTAAAAATTTTATCACATGTTGAAGCTAAAATAGATTTCCCAGATGAGGATTTGCCAACTAATATTTTAAATGAAATAAAAAATAGTTCTGATGAAGTAATAAATAAAATTAAAAAAATATTAAATGATCAGAAAGTTGGAGAAAGAATTAGAGAAGGTTTTAAAATTGCTATTCTTGGTCCAACAAATGCTGGAAAATCTAGCCTGATGAATTATTTATCTAATAGAGATGTAGCAATTGTTTCCGAAATTGCTGGTACAACTAGAGACGTAATAGAAACACATCTCAATATAGATGGTTATCCAGTAATAATATCTGATACAGCTGGGATAAGAGACTCAAAAGATGAAATAGAAAAAAAAGGTGTTAAATTATCTCTAAAAAGAGCAGAAGAAGCAGATTTAAAACTTATTGTGGTTGATGCAAAAAGCCTTGATTTTACTGATGTTTTAAAGGGTTTTTTAGACGAAAATGCTATATTAGTTATAAATAAATCTGATCTTTTAGAAAATGATATTGATCCAGAAATAAAAAAAACAGATCATATTTTAATTTCAATTAAAGAAAATAAAAATATCGAAGAATTAATTTTAAAAATAAAAAATAATTTAAAAAATAAATTTATTTCAAGTGATGATATTTTAATTACAAGAGAGAGACACAGACAACATTTACAACAGTGTTTAGATTATTTAAAAAATTTTAATCAAAAAAAAGAAACCGAAGATTTTGATAAAGCTGCAGAAGATTTAAGATTAGCTACTAGACATTTAGGTATGATAGTTGGAAAAGTAGATGTAGAGGAGATATTAGGTAGCATTTTCAACGATTTTTGTATCGGCAAGTAATACCCCATTTTGCTGGTTTTTTGAACCTTTTTTATCAAAAAACGTTGATAAATAGAGTTTATTTACAAAAAATTAAGCCTATCTTGTAAATTATATAATCACATATAGATTTGGATTATGAAAAATGATTTGTCATTTGATGTAGTTGTAATTGGAGGAGGCCATGCTGGATGTGAAGCTGCAGCAGCTTCTGCTCGTCTTGGAGTCAACACTGCCCTATTTACTCATAAAATAGAAACTATCGGTGAGATGTCTTGTAACCCGGCAATAGGAGGCTTGGGTAAAGGTCATTTGGTTAGAGAAATAGATTCCCTTGATGGTGTTATGGGAGATGTAGCAGACAAATCAGGTATACAATTTAGATTATTAAATAGAAGTAGAGGGCCTGCAGTCAGAGGACCCAGAACTCAATCAGATAGATCGCTTTATCGTAAATATATGCAAGAAAAATTGCTAAACTATTGTAATTTAAGCGTTTTTTCAGATCCTGTAATTAGGTTTATTTTTGATAAAAATTCAATAAGTGGATTTGAAACTAAAGAAGGTAAGAAAATTCTATCTAATAAGATAATACTCACAACAGGCACTTTTTTAAATGGTTTGATACATATAGGTGATGAAAGAACTCCAGCGGGTAGATATGACGAAAAACCTTCTACAGGTTTAAGTGAACAATTGGCAAAATATAATTTTAAAATTGGAAGATTAAAAACCGGAACACCGCCAAGGTTAGATTCAAGGACAATTAATTTTGAAAACTTAGAAGAACAATTCGCAGATGATGATCCTTATTTTTTTTCATTCTTAACTAAAAAAAATTTAAATAAACAAATATCTTGTCGAATGACTTATACTAATGAGAAGGTTCATAACATTATAGAAAAGAATTTATCAAAGAGCGCTATGTACTCGGGTAGTATAAAAGGAGTAGGTCCAAGATATTGTCCATCTATAGAAGATAAGATAGTAAAATTTGCAGATAAAGTACGTCACCAGATATTTTTAGAGCCAGAAGGCCTAAATGATTACACAATTTACCCAAATGGTATATCGACATCACTACCTGCTGATGTACAACAAGAAATATGTAATAATATCAATGGTTTAGAGAATGTTACTATACTAAGACCAGGATATGCAATAGAATATGATTATATAGATCCACGTGAACTATTCCTAACTCTTGAAACCAAGAAGATAAGCAATCTTTATCTTGCCGGTCAAATTAATGGAACAACAGGATATGAGGAAGCTGCCGCACAAGGCCTTATAGCCGGAATAAATGCTGCCTTGTCTGTTAAAAAATTGGAACCATTCATACTTGATAGATCCGACGCTTACATTGGAGTAATGATAGATGATTTGGTGACCAAAGGAGTAGCTGAGCCATACCGTATGTTTACATCAAGAGCAGAATATCGATTAAGTTTAAGATCTGATAATGCTGATCAAAGATTAACTGCAAAGGGAATAGAAATTGGCCTTATAGGTAATGAGAGAAAAGCAATATATTTGAGTAAATTTGAACAAATTAGACAAATAAATTTAAAAATGAGAAATTCCAAGATTTCACCTTCTAAAGCTGAGAAATTTGGAATAAAAATAGCAAAAGACGGAATATTGAGATCATCTAGCGAAGTTTTAACTCAAAAAGGGGTAAATATGAGAAAAATTAGGGAAATATGGTCCGATATACCCTTTTATAGCAATGAAATTGATGAACAGGTAGAAATAAATGCTCATTATAGGGGTTATTTAAAGAAGCAAAAAGCAGATATTTTAGCATTTAAGAGGGACGAAAACCTAGTTATTCCAGATAAAATCAATTATGACGGGCTATCAGGTTTATCTAATGAGGTAAAAGCTAAATTCAAAGAAATAAAGCCCAAAACAATGGGTCAAGCCCTAAGAATTGACGGAATAACTCCTGCCGCTGTATATATTTTGTTGTCACATGTCAAAAGAAAGTCTATTAAGCATATAGCTTAATGGATCAGAAAATTTTAAATTCTTATTCTAGAATTAATCACTTAAATGTTTCACGTGAAACATTTTTAGACTTTGAAAACTACATATCCATGATTCTTGAAAAAAATAAAAAAATCAACATAATTAGCCAAAATACAGCGTCAAAAAAGGCTATAATTGAACGTCATATTATAGACTCTGCACAAATAATTGATTTTGTTGATTTAAATAGCAATACAACCACAGATATAGGTTCAGGAGGGGGTATGCCAGGTATAATCGTGGCTATTATACTAAAAAATATGAAAAATAATATGCATGTGCACCTTTATGAAAAAAGTTACCATAAAAGCCATTTTTTAAAGGAAGTTTCAAAAAAATTAAATTTAAACACAAAGGTTTTTCAAAAAAATATTTTTGAAATAAAAAATTTAGAAACAGGAACGATAATGTCCAGAGCATTTAAACCAATGCCAGTAGTTTTAGAATTAGTATATGAAAATTTTTCAAAATATAAAAATTTAATTTTTTTTATGGGGAAGAGTGGAAAAAAAATTTTTGAAAATTCTAAAAAAAATTGGGAGTTGGAGTATATAGAAAAAAAAAGTTTAACAAGTGTAGACTCATTTTTAATAAATATTAAAAAAATTAAAAAAAAAAATTAAATGCAAATTATTTCAGTAATAAATCAAAAGGGTGGGGTTGGAAAAACTACTACGGTGATTAATCTTGCAGCAGGTTTATCTCAAATAGATAAAAAAATTTTAGTAATTGACCTAGATCCACAAGGGAATGCTACTACAGGTCTAGGATTATCGAATATGGATAACTCAAGTGATACAATTTATGGAGTATTGAATGGAACTAGTGAAATTAGTGAGGTAATTAAAAAAACAAAGTTTGAAAATTTAGATATTATTACATCTAATGTAGATTTATCGGGTTTAGAAGTAGAGACGGCTGATGACAGCAATAGGGCTTTTATACTAAAGACTAAATTAACCGCATATTTAAACGATTCTAAAGGATCATATGATTATGTCTTGATCGATTGCCCACCTTCGTTAAGCTTGCTAACTGTAATGGCACTTGTAAGTTCAAATTCTCTGTTGGTACCACTTCAGACTGAATTTTTTGCTTTAGAGGGTTTAACGCAGCTAATGAAAACTATAGAAAGAATAAAAGTAAGTTTAAATCCAGATTTGAAAATCAGGGGTATACTTTTAACTATGTATGACAAAAGAAATAAGCTTTCATCTCAAGTTGAAAAAGAAGCTAGGGATTATTTTAGTGAAAAAGTTTACTCGACTGTCATCCCAAGAAATGTGAGACTATCAGAAGCACCATCCCATGGAATGCCAGTTTTAATTTATGACAAATCTTGTCCAGGTAGCAAATCATATTTTAGCTTCACTGATGAATTTATTAATCAAGAAACATCAATTGGGAGTGCTGCTTAATGGATAAAATTAAAAAAGGATTGGGTCGGGGGTTATCATCATTGATTGGTGAAACTAAAGTAGAATCTCAAAAAAATCATTTATCTATAAGCGAACTTACACCTAATAAATACCAACCGAGAAAAGTTTTTGATGAAGATAATTTAGAGGATTTAACTAATTCAATAAAAGAAAGAGGAATGATACAGCCGATCATTGTTAGAAAATCAAATGATGATAGCTTTAAATTTGAAATTATTGCAGGTGAAAGAAGATGGCTTGCAGCTCAAAGAGCTGGCCTTCATAATGTACCTGTTGTTGTAACAGAGGCTGATGATTTAAAGTCTTTGGAATTTGCAATTGTAGAAAATGTTCAAAGGCATGACTTAAACCCACTAGAGGAAGCGCAGGGATATAAAAGACTTATTGATGAATTTTCATACGATCAGGATAAAGTATCTAAATTTATTGGAAAAAGTAGAAGCTATATTTCAAACTCCTTAAGATTATTAACCTTACCAGATGATGTTATCAAATTAATAGAATCTCAAAAAATAACTGCTGGTCACGCTAAAATTTTAGTTGGTCTTGAAAATGCAAGTTTTGTAGCATCAAAAATTATAGAAAAAAAACTCTCTGTAAGACAAGCGGAGAATTTTGTTAAAATTTTTAAAAATAAAAAACAAAAATCAAGCATAACAAAAAATAGCAATATTATTGCTCTTGAATTATCTATCTCAAATAAAATTGGATTAAATGTTGATATTCAGAATAATAAAAGAAATAAAGGAAAAATAAGTTTTGAGTATAAAGATTTAGATCAATTGAATAAAATCATAGAAATAATAAAAAAAAATTATTAATTCAAATTGCTTCATTTAAAATAAAATCAGTAGTAACATTAATTGAAATACTAGGATTTCTTTTAATTATCAATTCTATTTCATTTGTTTTTTGAAAAAGTTCTTTAGTTTTTTTAAGATTTAATATTTTTATTTGCTGTTTTATTACTTCTTTATCTTTCCAAAATATTGGAGGTTTATATGAAGATAAAGCTTTTTCGATATTTATCTTAATATTAGGATCTAAGTGCAGGGACTGAAGTCTTTTTAATTTTGATAAAAAGATTCTTAAAATCAATATGCAATCCTCTTGGTTAAAATTGTTTTCATTTAATATTTTATTTAATTTTTTCTTATTTTTAGATAAACAACTATCTACTAATTCACTCAAATCATAATTTTCAGACAAATTACTAAGTTTTAAAATTTCATTAATACCAATATTTTTTTTTCTAAAAGAAAAATTTACAATTTTTTCTAATTCATTGTATAGATTTTTTCTATCTCCTTTTGCTCTTTCAGCTAATATGTTTAAATCTTGCTGTGAAATATTTATTTTTCTTTCTCTTAGAAATTTTTGAGCTATCAAGCATAACGTTTGAATATTATCTTCATAAAATGCGACACAAATTGTACTTTTAGATTTTTCAAAAAAATTTCGAACTTTTGATCTCTTTTCCAATACATTAGCAACAAATATTATTGATACATCGTCGATATTTTTATGAACTAATTCTTCAATTAACTTAAAAAGTTTATCGGATGTTCTCTTAACAATTATTAATTTTTCATTATCAAAAAAAGATTTATTAACAAGTTTTTCTTGAAAACTATTAATATCATCTAATATTTCTTTTTCTTCGTAAGAAAAAATATTTTTTGGCAATATTGGTTTAAGTGAAGTTTTTATTGTTTCTTCAATTAATCCTTCGTTTTTTCCATAAAGTAAAAAAAAATTTTTGTCCTTTATAATATTTTTTTTTAATTCGAAATATTTAACAATCATTTAGTAGATTAGATGAATTATTATATCGTCCACAATTCCGTTTATTAAATTTTCTTCTATTTTGTTCTGATACTCTTTAAATTTAAATTTATTTTCATCGGAATTATATGAAAAATTCTTTTGTATTACTTTTTGATCAATAACATCCTCATTATTATTTAATATAAGAATTTTTACATTTATAGTAGTTCTATAAGATACAGCTTGTCCTTTTGAATTTTTAGAGGTTATTTTGATTTCTTTATTACTTTCTAATGAAAGTTTATTTAAGTTCTCGTCATTTTTTACTAGAACAAAAGGAAGTTTTGAATAAATCTTATCATTAATTTTTCGATCTCCTGAATAAATTATTTCATTGATATTTATATTTTTTGTATTTTCATTGGCTTTGTAAATCGGCTGATATCCACAAGTAGTTAAAATTAAAAGAAATACTATAAGAATTTTTTTCATGGTTTAATAATTAAATTTAATATTTTATCCTGAACATAAATAGTTTTAAAAATATTTTTTCCCTCAATATATTTATCTACTAACTTATCATGTTTTATTTTTTCTAATATTTTTTTCTCACTCAATCCTTTTTCAACTGAAATAACAGATCTTTTTTTCCCATTTATCTGTATAACGATATTGCTTTTATCATTTTTAATAAATTTGTTATTTACATTTGGCCACTTAATGTCACTATTTTCATTAATTTTTTCAAGACATTCATTAGCAAGGTGTGGAATTACCGGAAGCATGACAATTAAAATTTTTTTATAATTCTCTTTAAGATTTGAGTAATTCGAATTAGTCTCTATGATTTTATTAAAGAATGTATAAATTTCATGAAATATCGCAATAATTACATTGTACCTAAATTTCTCTAGAGCAAAATTTATTTTTGTAATTGCCTGATTAACAAATAAATCTATTTCTTCGTTAGAATTGACTTTATTATTATTTAAAATTAAACAAATTTTTTCATTTTGTGACCAAAACTTTTGAATATATTTAAATGAGGAATTCATGCCAGTTTCTGACCATTGAATATCTT
Source organism: Candidatus Pelagibacter sp. (assembly GCF_052049835.1). Classification (GTDB taxonomy): domain Bacteria; phylum Pseudomonadota; class Alphaproteobacteria; order Pelagibacterales; family Pelagibacteraceae; genus Pelagibacter. The sequence continues at coordinate 216,548 of NZ_JBNGZF010000002.1, forward strand.
TTTCAGGTGGACTGTCAGACAATATAAAAAATCTTACTGAGTCAGCACCATATTCATTAATCATTTTTTCTGGATCAATTGTATTTTTTTTTGATTTAGACATAGACTCAGAGGGACCAACTTTTACATTCTCCTTAGGTCTATCTTTAATAAAATAATCTTTTCCATTTTCTGAAAAAACTTCGTCTGGACTTAACCATTTATTATCTTTATCTTTGTAAGTTTCATGACAAACCATTCCTTGAGTGAATAATCCTTTGAAAGGCTCTTTTAGGTTAAAAGTTTTATTATTAAGCTCTATAGCTCTCACAAAAAATCGAGAATATAATAAATGTAATATTGCATGTTCAATACCCCCAATATATTGATCTACAGGCATCCAATAATTAATATCTTCTTGGCTGAATGGAAAATCCTCATTTTTAGCAGAACAAAATCTTAAAAAATACCATGAAGAGTCTACAAAGGTATCAAGCGTATCAGTTTCTCTTATACATTTTTTTCCATCGATCGTGACTGATTTCCAGTTTTCTTCACTATCAAGTGGGTTTCCATCAGTATTAATTTTTTCAATATTGGGTAGAGCAACAGGAAGATTTTTTTCAGGAATTTTTACAACATTATTATCTTCATCATATGCAATTGGAATTGGACAGCCCCAATATCTCTGCCTAGAAATACCCCAATCCTTTAATCTATAGTTTATTTTTTTGTTTCCTAAATTATTTTCTTCAAGATATTTTATTGTTTTAGATATAGATTCTTCTGGAACAGATAACCCATTTAAAAATTTTGAGTTGATTATTATACCAGTCCCTGTATGAGGTTCTGAGTTTACTTCAAAATTGTCACTTTCATTTAAAGGTTTTACAACTGTTGTAATTTTTAATTTATATTTTTTTGCAAAATCAAAGTCTCTCTGATCGTGTGCTGGGCATCCAAATACAGCTCCAAATCCGTAGTCCATTAAAACGAAGTTTGCAAAAAAAACAGGAACTTTATTATTTTTATCTAATGGATTTATTGCCAACAAGTTAGTCTTAAAACCAATTTTCTCTGCTTGAGCAATAGACTCTTCAGTTGTTCCTGTCTTAGAGCACGTTTCTTTAAATTTAATAAATTCAGGGTCCTTTTCGTAAAATTTTGATAGAGGGTGGTCAACTGAAAGTGCTAAAAAAGAAAATCCAAAGAGTGTATCTGGTCTTGTAGTGTAACATTTTATTGAATTTACGTTATCTAAACCTTCAATTGGAAAGTCTATTTCACAACCATAAGATTTTCCAATCCAATTCTTTTGCATAGTTTTTACTTTTTCTGGCCATTCATTTAGTTGGTCTAGATCATTTAGCAATTCTTCAGAAAAATGTGATATTTTAAAAAACCATTGATTTAGTTTTTTTCTTTCAACAACAGCACCAGACCTCCATCCTTTTCCATCAACAACTTGTTCGTTTGCTAAAACTGTTTTATCAATAGGGTCCCAATTTACATAACTTTCTTTCCTATAAACTAATCCTTTATCATAAAGATCTAAAAAAAGTTTTTGCTGATGTTTATAATATTCAGGTGAACAAGTTGAAATTTCTCTATCCCAATCAATTGAAAGTCCTAGCTGTTTTAACTGATTTTTCATTGTTTGAATATTTCCTTCAGTCCAATTTTTTGGATTCAAGTTGTTTTGTCTAGCTGCATTCTCGGCCGGCATTCCAAATGAGTCCCAACCCATTGGATGGAGTACATTGTAACCTTGAAGTGATTTGTATCTAGCTAATACATCGCCTATAGCGTAATTTCTAACATGACCCATATGAATTTTTCCAGAAGGATACGGGAACATTTCTAAACAATAAAATTTTTTATGTTTTGATACAGAAGACTTAAATGATTTATTATCTTGCCAAAAAGTTTGCCATTTATTTTCGATTGTCTTAAAATTGTATCTTTCCACAAATTATTTCTTTTTGATTAATTTCTATCACTTGGAGCAAGTACAGAATTCAAACTTCTTTTCGGATTTGAATCAATAATATCCTTTTTGTATTTAGCGGCTCTTTTTAAGATTGCAACTTTTAACTCATTTTCTATTTTAGGATTACTCTGGGAAATTTTGCAGTTAACAGTCCTCTCACATTTTTTACTGAAGACATTAATTTTTAGGGCATCAGCTCTAATTTCATTAGACAAAAATCTAATCGATATTTTGATTGAATCGTTAACATTACTTTGATCGCTATACCAATCTGTTATAATTAATCCCCCTCCATAATCAGCTGAAGTAAGAGGCATGAAATCCAAGATATCTAAACTCGCTCTCCACATTTCATTAGATGTTGCAAAGTCAAAATCACCACCACCTTTTTTATTCATTTGCCCCATAATTGTAAAACCCCTACCTTCTTCTAGGTTTTTTTTTATTCTTTTTTCTGGTTCTGGCGGATAGTCTCTCGCGCTTACAGGACGATAAATGCCACAAGAATTTAAATTTATTAAAATCAAAAATAACCCTGTGAATTTAAATAAAATATGTTTAATTTTTATTTGAGAGAACATAAAAATTACTCATATATAGCAATAATTGTATAAAGAGTAATATTTAGTTTAAAAAAACCAGAAAAAGACTATATTTTCTTATGTTTATTTGTTGCAAATATGCAACAAATTTTAAAAAAAATTGAAAAAACCTCTAATTTAAGCAAATTTTTAACCAAAAATGATAATTATTCTATGTTTATAATTATAAATAACAAATAGGAGTAAATATGAACAAATTAGCAAAAGTAGGATTGACTGCATTAGCAGGCTCTCTTGTTGCTACATCAGCTTTCGCTGGAAGTATGAGCGTAAGCGGATCTGCTAAGGTGACTTACGGATCAACAGGTAGTGAAAGAGTGACTGGAAACCCTTTCAGCAATTCTAAAGGAATTACATTTTCTGGTTCAGGTGAACTAGACAATGGTTTCACAGTAAGCACTGGTTACACAATGACTAATGCTGCGTTCTCATCATCATATGTATCATTAGATATGGGTGATGCTGGAACATTAAGCTTAATGAACTCAACAGCATTAGCTGGTATCGATAAGTTCGATGACGTTATGCCAACAGCTGGTGAAGAAGTTTGGGATGATGTTGACGCTGATGACAATGGTGTTGTAGGAACAACTTCTGCAAACGCTATTGGTTATGAAGTATCTGCAATGGGTTTAACTATTTCAGCTTCATACGCTAAAGAATCAGTTGGAACTGCAAACTCTATAGTTCTAATTGCTGATGACTTAGTGGATGGTTTGCAAGTAGGTTATGGTACTGGTAAAGCAGCAGTAAGTGCATCTGTTGAAAATGATCATTCAACAGCTTGGGCTAAATACACTGCTGGTATGGCTACTGTAGGTATCCAAACTTCTTCTATCGACGCAGCTTCTGCTGATGAAGATAGATTAGGTATGGCAATATCTTTAGCAGTTAATGAAAACATGAGTGTATCTTATGGTGTATCAACTGTAGACTTTGAAACTGCTTCATTAGATGATGAAGAAAGTTCAGGTTTCTCAGCATCATATACTATGGGTGGAATCACTATTGGTGCAGTAATGAACCAAACTGATTCAGTAGCTGGTTCATCTGGAACTGACTACTCTAAGAAAGAAATTTCAGTAGCATTCGCGTTTTAATTAAACGTAATTTAAATTATATCAACGGCCCCAATATGGGGCCGTTTTTTTTTGAAAAAAAGTAATACCAGCAAATCCTATACAATTTATTAATTTAAGTTTTTTTAAATTTTTATCTGATATACCTCCAAGTGCTACAACTTTTCTATTAGTTAAATTAGCTAGAAGTTTAAATTTGTTTACACCCAAATAATTTTTATTTCTTTTAAATAATGATGATAAAAATAAAATTTTTGTGCCTTGTTTCTCTTTAATTTTTATTTCTTTATTATTGTGAGCTGATCCGACGATTAAAAAATTTTTTTTTATTGAAAATGATAAATGATTTAGTTTTTTATTAAATGAAGGAATGTACGCTCCATCTAAATTTAATTTGATAGCTAATTTAATATTATTAGATAATAAAAACTTAAAGCCAGCTTTTTTACAGTATTTCTTGAGTTTAATAATAGTTTTTAAATTATGTTTTGAATTGTAATTTCTATAGATAATACTTGTGGTTGTTGTTAGTTTGTCTAAACTTTTTGTATCAAATTTATTAATAAAGTAATATTTTTTTAAATTATTTATATGCATAGCACGGTTAAAAATTTGTTAGATATACAAGACACTATAAAAGTTAAGTTAAACGAAATAAATATTAATAATTATCCAAAAATTATAGCTGTTTCAAAGACATTTAAAATTAATCAAATATCACCTTTAATAGATCACGGACATATTGATTTTGGTGAAAATAAAGTTCAGGAAGCTATTGAAAAATGGACAGAAGTAAAAAAAATAAATCCAAAGATTCAATTACATATGATTGGAAAATTGCAAACAAATAAAGTTAAATTTGCTGTAAAATTATTTGACTATATTCATTCAGTAGACAGTGAAAAACTTGCAAAAAAAATTGCTGATGAACAAAAAAAAATAAATAAAAATCTTAAAATATTCTTGCAAGTTAATATCGGTGATGAAGCTCAAAAAGCTGGAATTAATAAAAACGAGCTTAAACTTTTAGTTAATTACTGCAAAGAAATTAATTTAGATTTAATTGGCTTAATGTGTATTCCACCTGCTAATATTAATCCTGAAGTTTATTTTGATGAAATGAAAAAATTAAATAGGTCCCTTGGTTTTGAAGAGCTTAGTATGGGGATGTCTTCAGATTTTATTATAGCTGCCAAATATGAATCAACATTTATTAGGATTGGATCTAGTATTTTTGGTCAAAGGTCCTAAAAAATTTTTATTTTTGAATCTTTATTTATTAATTTAAGCAAAATCAAAAAATCCTTTTCCTTTAAAGCAATGCATCCAGCTGTAGGCTTATAATTTTTAGTAAGATGAATAAAGATACAACTACCCATCCCAGTGATAGGTTTTTTAAAGTTGTATTTAATTGGAATTAATAAATCATATTTGTTGTCTTTTCTTTTTAATTTTTCATGACTGATCTTTTTTTCAATTTTAATAAGTTTGTTATATTTTCCCGGATAACTAATGTCATCACACCAACCCATATCTTTTTTTATTTTGATACATTTTAGTAAAGTTAAAGGTTTCTTAATGCGATCTTCTCTAAAATAAAGATTCTCAATTTTAAAAATACCTTTTGGTGTTTTTTTATCTCCCTCTTTTTTGTTGCTAGTTAAACCTTTTTTTCCAATACAGCACTTTAATTTAAATTCATCTATTTCAAGAGTGTGTTTATTTTTTACAAAAATTGTCATATTCTATCTCTAGTGAGCAGCCAGAATTTAATAATATATAAGTTTAAAGAATTATATCAAATCCTTCAGGAACTTGGAGCAGATTTAAATTTTAATATTGTATTTGAAGATAGAAAGGATTTTTTAAATGAAAGAGTAAAAAATTTGAATAATTATTTAATTATACCAAATAAAAAATACTCAGATATTCAAAATCAATACGTTTTAGATAGCTTACCAATTAATCTATTTAAATTAATTGAAAAGATAAATATTGAATTTTTAAAATTGCAATTTAACAGCCAATCTGAGGTGAAAGTAAATAATTATACTATTGATCTAAATTCTAGAGAAATGTTAACAAAAAATATTAAGCTTAAGTTGACTGAAAAAGAAATAAATACAATTACTTATTTATCTAAATCGGAAAAACCAGTTGGAGTCGATGAGTTACAAGAAAAAGTTTGGAGTTATCAGTCTGAAATAGAAACTCATACTGTTGAAACTCATATTTATCGATTAAGAAAAAAAATTTTAAATACATTTAATGATAAAAATTTTATAATTAGTGAAAAAAATGGCTATCAAATCAAATAAGAAGAATCCTATAGCTAAAGATTTATTTACCAAAAAATACAAACCAAAAATAGTTAGGCCCAAAAAAGGGAAGGGAAGTTTTAAAAGAAAGAAAATTTAAGTTAAAGTCGTGCCCCAATTTGCTGAATTATTTTAGATGACATTTCAGTACCTTTTTCGAGACACTGTCTTGTAGATAATTTTTTAATATACGCATGTAAAAAACCAGCAGCAAAAAGATCACCTGCACCTGTAAGATCAATAATTTTTAGATTTTTTTGTATATCACTTTCAACGACGTCATCACCATTAACTGCAATTGCACCCTTTTCTCCTCTAGTTACAATTACTAATTTACCAAGTTGTTTTGAAAAGCTTATAACTTCATCAAAATTTTTCGCTTCAATTAATGACGTAATTTCTTGTTCGTTAGCAAAAGTTATGTCAAGTTTGTTTTTTACTAAGTTTAAAAAATGAGGTTTGTGCCTATCTACGCAAAATAGATCTGAGAGCGACATTGCAACTTTGTTTGCATTATTAATAGCTTTATCAAACGCTTTCTTGGGCTCTCCTTCATCCCACAAGTAACCCTCTAAAAATATTATTTCACTTTTTTTAATCGCATCTGAACTAACATCATTTTCATTTATTTTTCCCGCTGTTCCCAGAAAAGTACACATTGTTCTTTCAGAGTCTGGTGTTACCAATATTAAACATGTTCCAGTTGGTAATTCTTCTTTTTTTTTTGAATAAAAGTATTCTACATTTTCTTTTTTTAAACCTTCCTCGTATTTTACTCCAAATGCATCATCAGAAACTTTACCTATAAATCCAACTTGATTTCCAAGTTGAGATAATCCAACAATTGAGTTTGCTACAGAGCCTCCAGAAACAGTTTTTTCAATTTTAAGATTTTTTAATAAATTTTTGAACTCATTTTCATCAAAAAATAATTTCATTGTGCTTTTTGTCAGATTATTTTGATCAATAAAATTGTCATCTACTTTACAAATGACGTCGACTATTGCATTTCCTATTCCTAAAATTTTCATATTAAGCTTTTTTTGTAGTAACAGGTTTTTTTCTATTTGGATAGCATGTAGTACATATTTTACATGTTAAGCCGTAACAATCTCTTGCCTTACAATATTCTCTGCCATAAAAAATCATCTGTAAGTGAAGTTTAGACCAGGTTTTTTTAGGAAATATTCTCTTCAAATCTTTTTCAGTTTGAACTACATTTTTTCCATTGGTTAAACCCCATCTCTGTGCAAGTCTATGAATATGTGTGTCAATAGCAAAAGCTGGATACCCAAAGCCTTGGGACATTACTACACTTGCTGTTTTATGACCTACACCAGGCAATTTTTCGAGTTCTTCAAATGTTTTAGGTACCTTACCCTTGTGTTTTTCTAAGACTTGTTTCGACATCAAATAGATGCTTTTTGCTTTGATTCTAAAAATTCCAATTTTTTGTATTAATTTTTCGATTCTTTTTCTTCCTAATTTTACAAAGTGTTCTGGTTTATAGTATTTTGGATAAATATTTTTTGTTACATTATTAACGTTTACATCAGTGCATTGTGCAGAAAGTAGTACAGAAATTAATAGAGTGAATGTATTTTTGCTTTTTAAAGGAACAGGCGCTTTAGGGTAAATTTTATTTAGAGTGTTAATGATGATTTTTGCTTTCTGTTTTTCATTCATTATGAAAAGTTAAGCAAATCTCTCATGGAATATAATCCTGGTTTTTTTTTCATTAACCATTTAGAAGCAGTTAAAGCCCCATCTGAATAAAGGGCTCTATCAAAAGCCTCATGGTTTAATGTAATTATTTCTTTGCCACTTGAGAATTTTACTTCATGTTCCCCAATAATTTCACTTTTTCTAATCGAATTAAAATTAATTTTTTTTCCATAAGGGAAAGATTTTTTATTTAAGAATTTTTTACCAATTAAATTATATAAATTTTTATTTTTTCCATTAGCAATTCCTTTACCTAGCATTAATGCAGTACCAGATGGGTAGTCTTTTTTATGTTTGTGATGTACTTCAAATATCTTACTTAAGTATTCATCATTTAATGATTTTGATGCAATTTCAGTTAAATACATTAATAAATTTACACCTAAGCTCATGTTGCCTGCTTTTAGAATAGGTATTTTTTTTGAGAATTTTTTAATCTGGTTTTCTTGATTTCTCGTAAATCCAGTAGTGCCAATTACTACTTTTTTTTTTAATTTTGATGCTATTTTAAGTATATCAAGTGTGCAATTAGGTACTGTAAAATCAATAATTACATCAGTTTGTTTAAAGGCTTTATCAGAATTTAATTCAGGTTTAATTCCATTAAATTTTTTGTTCACTAATCTATTCTCTGTAAGTGTAACTAATTTAAAATTTTTATTTTTCTTTGCAGATTTTATGAGTTGTTGACCCATCCTTCCCATGCATCCTGAAATAGCTAAATTAATTTTTTTCATTTAGATAATATTAACCTTTTTTAAAAGATTAGTCTTTTAGTTTTTCCAGAAATCTTTTGCTTTTTGAAAAAATTTTTTAATACTTGGATTTGATTTATCGTTTTCAATTTCTCTGAATTGCTCCAATAATTCTTTTTGTTTTTTATTTAAGTAAACGGGCACTTCTGTTTTAACTTGAACATATAAGTCACCAAAATCACCCCTTCTCATAAATGGCATACCTTTACCTTTTAATCTGAATTGTTTTCCATTTTGAGTACCATCGGGAATTTTTATTTTTGCTTTTCCACCATCAATAGTAGGAATTTCAACCGTTGTTCCTAAAGCTGCATCAGCTAAGGAAAGTGGAAATTCAAAAAATAAATTTTCGTCTGATCTTTTAAATAAGTTATGTGAATTAATATTAATAAACAAATATAGATCTCCTGTTGCGCCACCCCTTGTTCCAGCTTCACCTTTTCCTGCTAATCTAATTCTTGTTCCATCATCTACACCTTTTGGAATTGTTACAGATATTCTTTTAGATGCTTGTTTTTTACCCTGACCATTACAATCATTACAGGGATTAGTAATTTCTTCACCATTTCCATTACATTGAGGACAGGTTTGTTGTACAGTAAAGAAACCTTGGTTAGACCTTATTCTTCCATTACCTCCACAGTATGAACATCTATCAGGCGAATAACCTGGTTTAGATCCGTTACCTTTGCAAGTTCCACATTGTTCTGATGTAGAAAATTTAATGTCTTGTTTTTTTCCGTGGTAAGCATCTTCTAAAGAAATAGTTAAATCATATCTAAGATCGGATCCTCTATTGTTTGATTTTCTACTCCTTGATCTCCCACCTCCTCCAAAATCTCCAAAAAAATCTTCAAATATGTCTGAAAAATCTGCGCCACTGAAACCACCAAAGCCACCACCTGATCTACCACCACCGTTTTCAAATGCAGCGTGACCAAAGTTATCGTAGTTTTGCTTTTTTTCTTTATCGGAAAGTATTCCGTAAGCTTCACTTGCTTCTTTAAATTTTTCTTCTGCTTTGGAATCTCCTGGATTTTTATCAGGATGATATTTAACAGCTAGTTTTCTATATGCAGATTTTAATTCCTCTGGGCTTGCGCTTTTGTTAACGCCTAGGACATCGTAATAGTCTCTTTTAGCCATCAAATTACCCCAGACAATTAAATGTCAGTTTAAGCGCTTTTTTCTTTATTCTCGTCTTTTACTTCTTCGAAATCAGCATCAACAACATTCTCGTCTTTTTTACCTGCATCATCACCACCATCATCCTTTCCAGACTCTGGTTTTGCAGTTTGTTGTGATTTATAAATTGCTTCACCAAGTTTCATTGAAGCTTGAACTAAAGTTTCAGTTTTTTTCTTGATATCTTCAATATCATCACCTTTTAAAGCTTCTTTTACAGCAGTTGACGCATCTTCAATTGCTTTTTTCTCTGCATCAGAAATTTTAGAGCCATGCTCTTTTAAATTCTTTTCAGTAGAGTGAATTAGAGTGTCTGCTTGGTTTCTAACATCAACAGACTCTCTTTTCTTTTTATCAGCTTCTTTATTAGCTTCTGCATCTTTAACCATTTTTTCAATTTCTTCATCACTTAGTCCGCCTGAAGCTTGGATTTGAATTTTTTGTTCTTTACCAGTTCCTTTGTCCTTAGCTGAAACATTTACGATACCATTGGCATCAATATCAAATGTAACTTCAATTTGAGGAACTCCTCTTGGTGCCGGTGCAATACCTACTAATTCAAAATTACCTAAGGCTTTATTGTCAGCTGCCATTTCTCTTTCACCCTGTAGAACTCTAATAGATACAGCAGGCTGATTGTCTTCAGCAGTTGAAAATACCTGACTTTTTTTAGTTGGTATTGTTGTATTTTTATCAATTAGCTTAGTTGAAACTCCTCCAAGTGTCTCGATACCAAGTGATAGTGGAGTTACATCTAACAGAAGTACATCTTTAACATCACCTTGTAAAACTCCCGCCTGAATAGCAGCACCCATTGCAACTACTTCATCTGGGTTTACACTTTTGTTAGGATCTTTCCCAAAAAAGTTTTTTACTTCTTCAATTACTTTTGGCATTCTAGTCATACCACCAACCATAACCACTTCATCAATTTCACTAGCAGTTATTCCAGCATCTTTTAGAGCTGTTTTGCATGGGGGCATTGTTCTAGCAATTAAGTCCTCAACCAAAGCTTCAAGTTTTGCTCTAGTCATTTTTAAATTAATATGTTTTGGACCTGTTTTATCTGCAGTAATAAAAGGTAGATTTATATCTGTTTGTTCTGCAGAAGATAATTCAATTTTTGCTTTTTCAGCAGCTTCTTTTAATCTTTGTAAAGCAAGTTTATCTGACTTAAGATCAATTCCATTATCTTTCTTAAATTCAGAAATTAAGTAATCAACAACAGCATTATCAAAATCTTCACCACCTAAAAAAGTATCACCATTAGTTGATTTAACTTCAAATACACCATCGCCTAACTCCAAAATAGAAACATCAAAAGTTCCACCTCCTAAATCATAAACAGCAATTTTTTTATTTTGCTTTTTATCTAAACCATATGCAAGTGATGCTGCAGTCGGTTCGTTAATAATTCTTAAAACTTCTAACCCAGCAATTTTCCCCGCATCTTTTGTTGCTTGTCTTTGTGCATCATTAAAATATGCTGGTACTGTAATTACAGCTTTGGTTACAGCTTGGCCTAAATATTTTTCAGCTGTTTCTCTCATTTTTTGTAAAATGAATGCAGATATTTGAGAAGGTGAATATTTTTCTCCTTTAGCTTCAATCCAAGCATCACCTTTTTCAGAGTTAATTATTTTAAAAGGCGCAGCCTCTACATCTTTTTTTACAGTTGGGTCGTCAAAATTTCTTCCAATTAATCTTTTTACCGCGAAGATAGTATTTTCTGGATTTGTAACAGCTTGTCTTTTTGCTGGCTGTCCAATTAATTTTTCGTTTTCATCTGTAAATGCAACAACTGATGGAGTAGTTCTTGCTCCCTCAGCATTTTCTAAAACCTTAGCTTGTGTTCCTTCCATTATGGCAACACATGAATTTGTTGTTCCTAAGTCTATTCCAATAATTTTACTCATAATATTAATGTCTCTCTTTCGTCATATAGGGTTTAAATGTGAAACTACAAGTTGATCTCATAATTATTTATTTTCTGGATTTTCCTGATTTTCCTCAGTTTTTTCTTCCTTAATTGTAACTTTTTTTGACACTCCTACCAATGAGGGTCTAAGTAATCTGTCTTTTATAGTAAAGCCCTTTTGAATTTCCTGAATTATTGTTCCAGGTTCTTTCGTATCGTCCTCAATTTCCATCATTGCTTGATGAAAGTTTGGATCTAGTTTTTTGTTAAGGCTATCAATTGGTTTAATGTTATTTTTTTCAAATATTGAGATTAGATCTTTTTTAATAATATCTAAATGCTCTAGCGTCTTTTTTAATGCTTCAGTTTCTTTTAATTTATCGTCGCTTTCAAGAACATGTTTGGATCGATCTAAGTTATCAATCAAATTTAATGCTTCTTTCGCAAAACTATAACCACCATATTCAAAAGCATCTTCTTTTTCTTTTTCAAATCTTCTTCTTTGATTTTCCATTTCAGCAAAAGTTCTTGCCACTTTATCTTCCAGTTCAGCAATTTTTTCTTCTGGAGTTGGCTCTTTAACTTCTTCTTTAGGTTCTTGTTCTGTTTCTTGTTTATTTTCTTCGGCTAGATTTTCTTCAGGTTTCTCATTTTCTTTTACAATATCCTCTTTTTGATCTGCAGAAGTGTTATTTTTGATTTCTTCTTTTTCCATAGTCTCTTATATGGTAAGGATTTTAGTAATTTCTAGATGTATAAACAAAAAATTAATAAATTATTAATAGGTACTAATAACAAGGGTAAATTACGTGAAATCAAGAGTTTATTGCCTAAAAAAATTAAAATTTATTCTACATCTACTTTTAATCTTAGAAGCCCAGTTGAAAATGGTAAGACTTTTAAAGAAAATTCACTGATCAAATCTAAATATTTTTCAAAAAAGACAGGATTGTTATGTTTAGCTGATGACTCAGGTTTGGAAATAGATTTTTTAAATAAAAGTCCTGGGATTTATTCTGCAAGGTGGGGAGGAAAGTATGGGGACTTTAGTAAAGCCATAAAAAGAGTTTATAGAGAATTAAATAAAAAAGACAAAAATTGGAAAAATAAAAAAATAAAAGCAAGATTTATTTGTGCACTTTCTATTTCATATTTAAACAAAAAAATTGCTTGCGTCATAGGTAAAGTTCAAGGTCATATTTCACATGAAGCAAAAGGAAAAAATGGATTTGGTTATGATCCAATTTTTATTCCTTTAAAAAAAAAGAAAACTTTTGGAGAAATGAAGCCATCTCAAAAATATAAGATGGATCACAGATACCAAGCTTTTAAAAAAATTAAAAAATTTCTATAAGTTTTTGATCTTCAATTTTATAAAAATTAAGTCTATGATTTATTTTATTATTTTTGATATCGAAAATTCCTATTTTTCCTTTGAATGAGTTTTTTCTCTTAAAAATTTTATTTAGGTTTGCTGCTTTTGAATTTATTGACAAATAATATACCAAGCCAACAAGGTCATAACTCAATAGAGATAAGTGTGTAGGGTCTTCATTAAATGCATTAAAGTATTTTATTTTATAATTATCAAAATTTTCTTTATTTATTGAGGGATAATATAAAGGCTGGATATCGGTTTCGTTCAATAAACTTTCGTCAAACCATTGATTTAAAGTTATAAAATATTTATTTTTTGGAAGTACGTCAGTGTATAGAAGTGATGTAGATACGCTTTTTAGGCTTTCATCAAAATCTGAAATTACTACAGCATCAAAATTTAAACCACCTAAAGTGTATCTTTTTTCCAGTCTTTTTATTTTTTTTTCTTTATTTGGGTCATTTGAATTTTTTATCCTTTTTATTTCATCTTCTAAATTTTGTCTCCTTATTCTGTAGTTTGTAATTTCTTCTATTTGTTTTGTTAATTTTGTAGGATCTGTATCATATTCAAAATCCTTATAAATTTTGATTTTTGAATTTTTCATACCTCTTTTAACTTCAAATTCATAATCTTGGATTGGTGTTAAAAAGATAGTTCTTTGTATTTGATTGGTTTCTAAAAATTTTTTTATTGTATTAAATTGTGATGTAGAATTAATTCCAGCGGAGATTACATTTTTTGGAAGATCTAAAGTTTTGTTTGTTAATGATAAAAATGTTAAATTTTTCATTTCATCTAAATAGGTTAAACTTTCGTAGAACACAGGACCAATAACAATTTTTATTCCCATTTGACTTAATTCAAAAGCCGATTTTAAAGTTTGGTTAGCTTTGGTTGCGGTATCTTTAGGAAAAATCTCAATTAAATCATTATCAATTTCTTTGACAGCTAATCCAACTGCTTTAATAATTGACTCTCCAATTTCCTTATTTTCTCCGGTCATGGGTACCAATAATCCTATTTTGATTTTTTCTTGAGCATTAACATTTGAAAAAAAAAGAAAGTGAATACTTAAAAAAATAAAATAAATAATTTTAATTAATTTAATCATTTTGATGTTAGTATAATATTTTTCAAGCTAAATTATGATCATAAAAACACAATTTAAATTAAAAGAATACGAAAATGGTCTATATTTGGTATCAACTCCTTTAGGAAATCTAAAAGATATAACATTAAGAGCAATTGAAGTTTTGCAGCAATCTAACTATATTTTATGTGAAGACACCCGAGTTTCAAAAAATCTTTTAGATAAATTTCAAATAAAATCAAAATTAATTTCAAATCATAAATTTAACGAAAAGAAAAATTTATTGAAAATTATTGAATATTTAAAATCTGGAAAAATAATTTCTTTGATATCTGATGCAGGTACACCAAGCATTTCTGATCCAGGTTCAATACTAGTTAATGAGTGTATTAATAATGATATAAGAATTTTCCCTATTCCTGGCCCTTCGGCTGTTGCTGCAGCTATTTCAATCAGTGGGTTTTCAGATAAATTTTTATTTTGTGGTTTTTTTCCAGACAAAAAACAGGAATTATCTAATGAATTAAAAAAGTTTTCTGAATTTGAAAATTCTTTAGTTTTTTTTATTTCTCCTAAGAAAATAAACAAAATCATACCTGAAATAAAAAAAAACTTTAGTGGAAGAAAGATAGTTTTTTGTAGGGAAATATCAAAATTGTACGAAGAATTTATTAGAAAAAATGTAGATGAATTAGAATTATTTGAAAAAGAACCAAAAGGTGAACTTACTGTTGTTATTTCCGAGAGAAAAATAAATAAAAATATCTCTAAAAAATTAACTGAATCAGATATGAATATAATTAAAAAAATGATTAATAAATTGTCTACTAAAGAAATTACAGATATTTTAAGTCAAATTAGTGATGTGTCTAAAAAAGAAATATACAATTATTGTTTAGAATTAAAAAATGAAAAATAAATTAATAATTTTTATCTTAATTGGTCTTATTTTAACTGGATGTGTTGGTGTTGGTTCGAAAGGTCTTTTTGGTACAGGTGTTTCTGTTGCTTTAGATCCTAGAACAGTAGGCACTCAAATAGATGATTCAATAATGCAGAAAATAATAAGTGCAAAAATTTTAACTAGGGATAAAAAGCATATTATTTCGGTAAAAACAAAAGTTTTAGATGGTAGAATTTTTATAACTGGAAAAGTAGATAATCCAGAAGAAAAATTGATCATTACAAAATTAGCTTGGGAAACAAAAGGCGCTCGTTCAGTTAGGAACGATATAAAAATTAAAGAGGAATTTAAATTTAAACAATCTGCTAAAGATATATTAATAACATCACAGCTCAGAACAGCTTTGATTTTAAATAAAAATATCAAGTCTACTAATTATCAAATCGATACATATAAAAAAAAGATTTATGTTTATGGTATTGCGATTACACTTGAGGAAAAAGATTTAGTAATTAGTGAAGCTAAAGAAATTCTCGATGTAGAGGATGTAATTGCAAGTATAATTCTTGTTGAGGATTTGAGAATTCAACGAGAATAATTATTTTTTGTAATTTATAACCTGAGAAGAATAAGCAGCAATTGATGCTAAGTTAAGTATTTCAGAAGTTGATGATCTTAAAGGTGCAATTTCTATTGGAAGTCCAAGTCCAATTAATAATGGTCCAATAACCTTTGTTTCACCAATTGTCTTTATTAACTTATATGAAATCGCAGCACTATGTTGTCCAGGCATTATTAAAATATTTGCTTTACCAACTATCTTTGAAAAAGGATAAAGTTCCTCATACTCTGGATTAAGAGCAACATCTGGTTGCATATCCCCATCAAATTCAAAATTTACTTTTCTTTCTTTTAATATTTCAACTGCGCTTCGAATATGTTTTGTTCTGCTGGTAATAGGTTGTCCAAATGTAGAGTGGGATACAAAAGCAACTTTAGGATCAAATCCAAAAAGTCTAACAACCCTTGCTGTGGATATTGCTATTTCAGCCATTTGTTCAGATGTAGGATATTCATGAACACTTGTATCACCAACAAAAATAGTTCTTCCTTTATGAACTATCATGTTTAAGCCAAACATAATTTCACCTTCACGAACATCTACAACTTGTTTAATTTTTTCTAAAGAAGCTCCAAAACGTCTAGTATTTCCTGTAACAGCACCATCTGCGTCACCACAAGCAACCATACTTGTAGCCCAGACAACCCTATCATTTCTAATCATTCTGTCACAATCTCGTTCTAATAATCCTTGTTCTCTTTGCAATTTTTCAAATAAATGTTTTACGTATCTTTTTCTTTTTTCCTCATCTTTTGAATTAACAATTTCAATGTCAAAATTTTCACTATAACCGATATTTTTAATCTGTTCTTTAATTTTACTTTCTTTACCAACCAGGATTGGAATTCCTAATTTTGAATTTTTAAATGCTATAGCGGCTTTTAAAGTATTTTCATCCTCACCATCTGCAAAAACAATTCTTTTTTGATTTTTTTTAATAAATGAATTTATACCTTGCATGATGGTTACTGTTGGGTCTAGTCTTTGTTTTAGTTGATCTTTATAGAATTCAAAATCATCTATATTTTTCCTAGCCACTCCACTCTCTATTGCTGCTTTTGCTACAGCAGCTGGTATCACACTAATTAATCTTGGATCAAACGTAGATGGAATAATATAATTTTTACCGTAATGAGGTCTTTCTCCACCCATGGCTGCAACTACTTCATCAGGAACATCTTCTCTTGCAAGCTTAGCTATTGCATTAGCTGCAGCAACTTTCATTTCTTCATTTATCGTTTTGGATCTAACATCTAAAGCTCCCCTAAATATATAAGGAAATCCAATTAAATTATTCACTTGATTGGGGTAATCAGATCTCCCTGTTGCAACAATTGCATCATTTCTAACTTCTTCGATTTCCTCTGGGGTAATTTCTGGATCAGGATTAGCACAAGCAAATATTACTGGATTTTTTGCCATAGATTTAACCATCTCTTTTTTTAGAACACCTTTTGCAGACAATCCTAAAAAAACGTCTGCGCCTTTTATAGCATCCTTTAAAGTTCTATGTTTAGTTTTAACTGCGTATCTGGATTTCCATTGATCAATTCCATCTGTTCTTCCTTCGTAAATAACACCCTTTCTATCTAACATTATTATATTTTCAGATTTTACTCCTGAGTTTTTAAACAATTCAGTACAAGCTTGTGCTGAAGCTCCAGCACCATTAACTACAACTTTAATTTTTTTTATTGATTTACCACAAATATCTAAAGCATTAATTAATGCTGCGGTTGTTATAATTGCTGTTCCATGTTGGTCATCATGAAAAACTGGGATATCCAAAATTTCTTTTAATTTCTGTTCAATTATAAAACAATCTGGGGCCGCTATATCCTCTAAATTTATTCCACCGAAGCTAGGTGCAAAATTTTTAATTGATTTTATTATTTCGTCTGCATCTTTACAATCAATCTCTAAATCAATCGAGTCAATATCTGCAAATCTTTTAAATAATACGGCTTTTCCTTCCATTACAGGCTTTGATGCAAGAGCACCTAAATTTCCCATCCCTAATATTGCCGAACCATTACTTATTACAGCAACAAGGTTTCCTTTGCTTGTGTAATCATAAGCTGCTTCTGGGTTTTCACTAATTTTTTTTACAGGAGCAGCAACACCTGGAGAATATGCTAAAGCCAGATCACGCTTAGTTATCATATTTTTTGAAGAAATAATCTCAATCTTGCCAGGTTTTTTGTCTTTATGAAAATCTAAAGCTTCTTTATCTGTGTAATGATCTATTTTTGTTTTTTTCATTTCTGATAACAATAAGTGTACAATTGGGGTAAAATTAAGACTAATATGATTTATGAACTTACTTAAGTCAACAGGCACATTTGGTTTTTATACTATCATTAGTAGATTGCTGGGTTATTTAAGAGATATTTTAATAGCAATTTTTCTTGGAACAGGGATGTTGGCGGATGCTTTTTTTGTAGCATTTAGAATTCCAAATACCTTTAGAAGATTATTTGCTGAAGGCACCTTTAATGCAGCCTTCGTTCCAAGTTATTCATCAGAAATTTTTAAGGGAAAAAAACAATCAAACAAATTTGCTAATGATATTTTTAATCTACTTTTTTTAGGGTTGTTATTTTTAATAATAATAATTGAAATTTTCATGCCTGCATTTGTTTCAATTATTGCTCCTGGATTTGTGGGTGATTTAGAAAAAATGGAGGTAGCTATAAATTTAACAAGAATTACTTTTCCTTTTCTATTTTTTATTTGCTTAGCTTCTTTTTTTTCTGCGATTCTAAATTCACATAATAAATTTGCAGCTGCAGCAGCAGCCCCAATAATTTTAAATATTGTTTTAATTTTAGTATTGATTTTTTCTAAATCTTTAGGTGATCAATTAGTTTATTATTTGTCTTATGGTGTTTCTTTTGCTGGTTTTTTACAGTTTTTATTTTTATATAAATATGTATCAAAATATTATTCGCTTAAATTTAGTTTTGAATTAAAAGTAAGTAACAAAGTTAAATTCTTTTTTAAAAAACTTTTACCAAGTATTTTTTCTTCAGGTGTCACTCAAATTAATATTTTAGTAGGTACAATAATTGCATCATTTCAAGCAAGTGCAGTTTCCTATCTATATTATGCTGATAGAATTTATCAAATTAACTTAGCTATAGCTGGTATTGCGATTGGCATTGTCATACTTCCACAGCTTTCAAAACATATTCAATCTAGAAAAAATAATAAAATTTTGCTTATACAAAATAAAGCTCTAGAATTGAGTTTGTTTTTAAGTCTACCAGCAACTATTGCTTTAATAATTGGATCAGAACAAATAATTTCAGCTTTATTTGGTTATGGGTCTTTCAATGAAAATTCTGTGAAAAACTCAAGCTTAGCTTTATATTATTTTGCATTAGGTTTACCTGCTTTTGCTATGATAAAAGTTTTTTCAAGTTTTTTCTTTGCAAATCAAGACACTAAAACTCCATTTTACATTTCTTTGATTTCTGTAATTCTTAATATATTCATTAGTGTATATTATTTTAGTGAAATTGGTTTTATAATTATCCCAATAGCTACATCTATTTCATCTTGGTTTAATTCAATATTGTTACTTGTATTCTTAAAAAATCGACAATTATTTTATTTTAACCAAATATTTTTTATTAAATTAATTAAAATAATTTTTGCATCAATTATGATGGGTTTATTTTTTAACTTTATGTTAAATTTTTTTCAAAACGAATTGGCATTTAGTCAATCAATTAAATCTTTTTATTTAGTTTTATCTGTTATATTAGGATTATTGTTTTATTTAATTGTGTGTTATTTCATCAAAGCTTTTCAAATGAATGATATTAAATTAAAGTATTAATTTTATGGGTAAAAAAATATTCTCTGGTGTTCAGCCTACAGGCAATCTTCATCTTGGAAATTATTTAGGTGCCATAAAAAACTTTGTAGATTTAAATAATGATAAAGATAACAAATGTATTTTTTGTGTAGTTGATCTACATGCTATTACAGTAAAGCAAGATCCCAAAGAATTAAAAAATAATATTCGGGAAACTGTTGCAACTTTTATAGCAAGTGGAATAGATCCAAAAAAAAGTATAATTTTTAATCAATCTAGAGTGGCTGCTCATGCAGAAGGAGCATGGATTTTAAGCTGTATTGCTAGAATGGGTTGGTTAAATAGAATGACCCAGTTCAAAGAGAAAGCTGGCAAAGATAAAGAGAAAGCCAGTATTGGTTTATATTCTTATCCAGTTCTTATGGCAGCTGATATTTTATTATACGATGCCACTCATGTTCCCGTAGGTGATGATCAAAAGCAACATTTGGAGTTATGTAGAGATATAGCTCAAAAATTTAATAACGATTTTGAAGTAGAAAATTTTCTTCAAGTTCCTGAACCCTTAATTCAAAAAGAATTTTCAAGAATAATGAGTTTAAAAGATGGATCAAAAAAAATGAGTAAATCAGAATTATCAGATTTAAGTCGAATAAATTTAACAGATGATAAAGATCAAATAATAAACAAAATAAAAAAAGCAAAAACTGATCCTTTGCCTATGCCACAAGATATAAAGGAACTTGATGAAAGATTAGAGGCAAGGAATCTTTTGGGAATTTATTCAAGCCTGACTAATTCAACATTAGAAAATTCAGTGAAAAATTTTGCAGGTAAGAATTTTTCAGAATTTAAAGATAAATTAGCAGATGAGCTTGTGAATAAAATTGAACCTATTTCTAATGAGATAAAAAAGCTTTTAGGAGATAAAAGTTATTTAGATGAAATTCTTCTAGATGGAGTTGAAAAAGCTAATTTAATTGCATCCAAAAAGATTGAAAGAATTAAAGAAATAGTAGGTTTTTAATAAAAATTTATTATCAAGTTTTAATTTTTAAAATATTCACTATATATAATTTATGTTTGTGCAAACAGAATCAACACCGAATCCAAATTCTTTGAAATTTCTTCCTGGGAAGAAAGTTTCAAATAGCGGTCCTTATGAAATTACAAATAAAGAAGATATGCAAAATGAATTAGTGAGAAATATCTTGTCAATAAATGGTGTTGAGGGCATTTTTTTAGGTGAAGATTTTATTTCAGTAAATAAAAAAGAAAACATTAAGTGGGACGAAATAAAACATATCGTAATTTCTCTAATAAATGATTTTTATGCAGATGGTAAAGAGTTTGTAATTGATGAAAATATAAAAGGAGAAGATTTGGATTTAAGTGAAATTGAATCAAAAATTGTAAAAATTTTAGAAGAAAAAATAAGACCTGCTGTTGCTAGAGATGGTGGAGATATAAAATTTAAAGAATTTAAGGACGGAATTGTTAAGGTGCAATTACAAGGGAGTTGTTCAGGCTGTCCTAGTTCAACTATGACCTTAAAACAAGGTGTTCAAAATCTTTTATGTCATTATTTACCAGAAGTAAAAGAGGTTGTTGCAATACAGTAAAAATTTATGAAAAAAGTTATAAAAGCAGGTTTTGTAAAAAATAAAAGTCTAAATATCGTTTCAAGGTTTTTTTTAAGTTCTTTTATTGTAATTTCATTTTTTTATGTAGCTCCAATATTTATTAATTTTACAGATAAAAATTTTAATAACAAAGAATTTACCAATAATTCAAAAAACATTTTAAATAATACTTTAAATAAAGATAAGCTAATTGAGGAAGACTCGACTGCAGATGCTGATGAAAGAGATTTATTATATGATATTCTAGAAGAAAATAATTCTGAAATTAATCTAGTTAGATATACAACATCTGAGATTGACTCATTGTTTAAAGAGGTAAATTATAATTTAAAAGATGTAAGAGATACAAAATTAGTAAAACCAATAGATATTGGTCTTCTTCCAAACGAAATTAAAAACATAGCTAAAACTAAAGAAAGAAAAGATATGTTTATAAAAATTGTTCTCCCTTTAATAGTTAAGGAAAATAATAAAATTAGAGTTGATAGAAAAAGGTTATTCACAATTTTAAATAAAAATAGCAATACTGATATTGAAAAAAAATGGTTAGAAAAAAAATATAAACAATATGGTGTAAGAAAAAATGATTTGTCTACATTAAAAATAAGAATGGACGAAATACCAGTTTCTTTGGCAATAGCCCAAGCCGCTAAAGAGACTGGCTGGGGTACCTCAAGATTTGCTCTAAAAGGAAATGCTTTATTCGGACAATGGACTTGGTCTGGAGAAGGATTAAAACCTAAAAATGCCGATGAGGGAAAAGATCATAAAGTTATGAAGTTTCATAGCTTACAGCTCTCTGTAAGAGCATATCTTAGAAATTTAAATACTCACTCTACATACAAAAATTTGAGAAAAGCAAGAACAGAACTTAGAAATCAAAATAAACCTTTAGACAGTTTAATTTTATCTAAACATCTAGATAAATATGCAGAAACAGGAAACCAATATATAGAGGTTTTACAAAAAATTATTGAACAGAATAATTTAAAAGATTTTGATGAGGCTAGATTGTTACCTTCAAGCAAAGATTTAGAAAGTTTGATTTAATTTTCTTTTATAGGGAATTGAACACCAAACCATCTCCATTTCCCATTATCATTAAGAGAACAATTAATTCTGCCTCTTCTTGGTTTGAATGGTTCTCTAAATTCAATCGTTAAAGAGTTGTTGGCAAATATCGTTTTTGATTTTTCCCAAACGTCTCCCTCATTAGAATAACAGTTAATTTTTGATAAATTTTTTTGCTCTTCGAAAAATTCAACTTTGAAATTTGGAGGGTTTGTGTTTTCGAATAGTTGTTTTTCCTCAGGAAGTATTTTTTTATATTCAAGTGGAAAATAATTTATTATTGATTTAAATCTTTTTAATTCTCCATATTTTTCATTAATTGGAAATCTAGGTAACTCAAATTTATCTTTATTTAAATCAATAACACCAGAATGCTGTCCAAAAGCATATTTGAAATTTTTAGATATATAGCCTTTCATAAATTTTGAGTATTCACCAAAGGGATATGAGAATAGATTAGGAATATAACCAAGTTCTCTTAGAAAAATTTTATTTGCTGTTTCAATATCTAAAATAAACTCCTCATTGCTTACATCGATAAGATATTCATGTGTGTGGGAATGATGTCCAATTTTTGCAAAATTATTACTTTCAACTTCTTTAATTTGTTCCCAAGTCATATAACCTCTCTTACCCACTGGTTCAGTTGAAACAAATAAAATAAATGGAATTCTATTTTCTTTTAGATAAGGCCATGCCTCAGTATAAAAAGATTCAAAAGCATCATCGATAGTTATAAGAATTTCTTTTTTTGACTTTGTTTTATTAAACTGTTCATCAAAATTATTTGGATTTTGAAAATTAAAATTTGAGCTTTTAATAATATCCATATGTTCTTTAAAAATATCCATTTTAATGTTGGTTGAAGGGTACTTATTTTCATTAAAACGATGATACATTATTGATAGAATTCCTTCATCATTGGAATAGTATTTGATATTATTTTCATCTGATTTAGAACTGATATTAAAAAATAAAATAATTATGAATAAGCTGATAATTGATGTAGCTAGTGAAAAAATTTTTTTAATGATCATTACTAATAATGATATTTATAATATTACTAAAGAGAATACTAAATTTAATTATGAAAAATTAACTTTGATTATTAATGATTTTTTGAATTCTCATCAATTAAGCTTAAAAAACATTAATACAATTTATTTAAATAGAGGTCCTGGAAGCTTTGCAGGAATACGAAATTCACTTTCTATAGTTAAAGCATTTAATTTAACTAATAATATTGATTACTATTGTTATAGCATTCAAGATTTTAAAGGTGAAAAAGACATAAAATACGAAAATATCCCTGATTTGTGCGATAAATTTAATATTAAAAAAAATTTGATTAACCCTCTTTATTTAAGTTAAAATTATTTTATGCCAGAAACAATAGAGCAAAAATGTTTAGCAAAAGGGGTTAAATTAACTGATCAAAGAAGAGTTATTGCACAAGTAATGTCCGAGTCTTCTGACCACCCGGATGTAGATGAGCTTTACAATAGAGTATCTAAAATTGATCCAAAAATAAGTATTGCAACTGTTTATAGAACAGTAAAATTATTTGAGGAGACAGGAATTTTAACAAAGCACGAGTTTAAAGGTGGAAAAGCTAGATATGAAGAATTGAATGAAGGTCATCACGATCATTTAATTGATGTTAAAACTGGTGAAATTATCGAATTTGTGGATGAAGAAATTGAAAAGCTTCAAAAAAAAGTTGCAGAGAAATATGGATATACACTAGTTGACCATAAATTAGAATTATATGGGGTTAAGAAAAAATCCCAATAATTATGAATCAAAAAATATTTATCAAAACTTTCGGTTGTCAAATGAATGAGTATGATTCAAATAGAATTTATGATTCGGTTAAAAAAATTGGTTATGAAAAAACAGAAAAATATGAAGAAGCAAATTGTTATCTCTTAAATACATGTCATATTAGAGACAAAGCAAAAGAAAAAGTTTACTCTGAAATAGGTAGAGTAAAAAAAATTTTTAGATCTAAAAAGAAACCATTAGTAATTATTGTTGGCTGTGTCGCTCAAGCGGAAAATCAGGAAATGCTTAAAAGAGAACCTTACATTGATTTAGTAATTGGTCCCCAAGCTTATCATAAAATTAATGATACAATTTTAAATTATATTAAAAAAAATAAAAAGATTGAAGAAACTGAATTTGATGCAGTTTCTAAATTTAAATATTTGAGTAAAATAAAAAATGAAGCTGGAAAAGTATCATCTTTCTTAACCATTCAAGAAGGATGTGATAAATTTTGTCATTTTTGTGTAGTCCCATATACAAGAGGACCAGAATATTCTCGACCATTTAGTCAAATTTTAGATGAAGCAAAATATTTGGCTGATAATGGCGCAAGAGAAATAGTTTTACTTGGTCAAAATGTTAATGCTTATGAGAATGAAGGATACAGACTGTCAGATCTGATTTTAAATATTGAAAAAATATCTGAAATTAAAAGAGTTAGATACACAACATCTCACCCAAAAGATATGACAGAGGATTTGATTGAAATTTATAAAAATTCTAAAAAGTTAATGCCACTTGTACATTTACCTGTCCAAAGCGGATCTAATAAAATTTTAAATTTAATGAATAGAAAACATACTATTGAGGAATATCTAAACATTTTTGATAAATTAAAAGAAATTAATCCAAAGATAGAATTTTCAAGTGATTTTATTATAGGTTATCCAGGTGAAGAAGACCAGGACTTTAAAGATACTTTTAATTTAATTGAAAGGATTAAATTTATTAACTCTTATTCTTTTATTTTTAGCCCTAGACCTGGAACAGTGGCTGAAAATTTAGAATTAATTGAAAAAAAAATTTCTATTGAAAGATTAGAAAAAATTCAGTCTATTTTATTTGAAAATCAAATCCGAATGAACAAATCGTTGGAGGGTAAAGTTATTGATGTTTTGGTTGAAAATTTAACTGAAGATAAAAGCAAAGCTTTTGCCAGATCTGAGTATATGACATCTGTAATTTTTAATGGTAAAAAGAGTGATATTGGAAAAATAGTGCAAGTAAGAATTAAAGATAGTAATAGAAATACTTTATTTGGTGAAATTTTAACCAATTCGGATCAGAAGGTTGCTTAGAACTTGAGTGAAATAAAAAAAAAAAATATCGATCAGTCTTTAAAATTTGTTTATTCAGATAACAATTCTTTAAGTGTTATATTTCATGACAACAACTTGTTAATGGGTGTTGTTGGAGAATTTAATAAAAATTTACAAGAATTAGAAAAAATTACAAATTGCAGGTTATATTCAAGGGGAAATTCAATTTTGATTAAATCAACACCTGAAAAGAATGAAAAAATTAAAAACGCTATTCAATTTTTGGCTAATCAGTTTATTAATAATGGAAGTATAGAGAATAAAGATATACTTTCATCAGTTGATAAATTTATGATTAATGAAAAAGTAAAAAATAATAATGTTACGGATATTATAAAAACTCCAAAAAAATCTATAATTCCTAGATCTGAAAAGCAGAAAAGCTATGTGAGAGCTTTGAGGGAGAGTGATATTGTAATTTCAGCTGGACCAGCAGGAACTGGAAAAACTTTTTTGGCAGTAGCTGTAGGTTTAACTATGCTTTTGGAAAAAAAGATTGAGAGAATTATTCTTTCAAGACCTGCTGTAGAAGCTGGTGAGCGTTTAGGATTTTTACCTGGTGATATGAAAGAAAAAGTAGATCCTTATCTTAGACCTTTATATGACTCTTTATATGATCTCTTCGACTTTGAAAAAATACAGAGAATGATTGAGATTGGAGATATAGAGATTGCCCCTTTAGCTTTTATGAGAGGTAGAACCCTTAAAAATTCTTTTGCTATTTTAGACGAAGCGCAAAATGCTACAGATACCCAGATTAAAATGTTCTTAACACGTATTGGAGAAAATTCAAAAATAGTGGTTAATGGAGATCCTTCTCAAATTGATTTACCAAATAAAAGCATGTCAGGATTAGTTCGATCAAAAGAGTTGCTTGGACATCTAAAGGAAATATCCATAGTTGATTTTGATCATTCAGATGTAGTCAGACATCCACTAGTTTCTAAAATAGTTAAAGCATACACAAATAATGATTAGTATTAATGTCTTCTCTGAGGAGAAGGCTTGGTCAAGACGGCTTAAAAATAAGGATATTTTTTTTAAAAAAATCTGTAAAGCTTTTCCAAAAAAATATAAATTTTTAAATAAAAAAGTAAGTTTCACTCTATTGCTTTCAAACAATAAGAATATTAAAAAATTAAATAAAATTTTCAGAAATAAAAATAAATCTACTGATATTTTATCTTTTCCCTTAGATAAAAAAATAAAAATTTCAAAAAATACTTATCTTGGAGACATTATCATCAGCTATAATTATTTAGACAAGCCAAGATCACAAGATTTAAAATCTTTTAAAGAAAAAGTTACTAAGATATTTATACATGGGTTTCTTCATCTTTTAGGTTTTGATCATAAAAAAAACAAAGATTATTCCAAAATGTTAAAAGAGGAAAATCAATTATTCAAATCTGTACAATCAAAAATAAATTAAATTGAAAAAAAAATTTTATATTGAATTAATTTATTTAATTTTATTAGGAGCATTTACTTCCTTAAGTTTACCTCCAATTAATTATGTTGTAATAAATTTTATTACTTTTAGTTTATTCTATATATTTTTAATAAAAAAAATTGAGTTTTATAAAAATAAAAAAATATTTTTTCTTTATGGTTGGTTATTTGGGTTTGGTTATTTTATAAGTAATTTATATTGGATCTCAATATCATTAACGTTTGATCAAAATTTTAAGTTTTTAATACCTTTTACAATAATATTAATACCTAGCTTCTTAGCCTTGTTTTATGCTTTAGTTGCTTATTTATTTGCAGTTTTAAAATCAAATAAAAATTTGAGTTCATTTTTTCTTTTTTCTTTAATATTTGGAATAGTAGAATTTCTAAGAGGATCAATACTAACCGGTTTTCCTTGGAATTTAATTGCTTATAGTTTCTCTAATCAAATCGAAATTTTAAATATTACGTCAATTATAGGTACTTACAGCTTTAATCTTTTCTGTATTTCATTATTTACAAGTCCATCAATATTTATTTTAAGAGAAAATAAAAAAGATATTAGTGTTTGTATTGCATTTCTCATTATAACAATGTCATTTTATGTACTTGGTTCACAAAATTTAGAAAAATTTAACAAACAAGAAGTAAGTAATCTTAACTATAAAGTAAGGATTTTGGGTTCAAATATAAGCATAGATAGATTTTATAATAATATTGATCCAATAACTGCAATAGAAGAGCTAATTGAAATAAGCGCTCCAAAAAAAAATGAAAAAATAATTTTTATTTGGCCAGAAGGTATTATTCCAGGTATCTCACAAGACCAACTAAAAGAATACAAATGGTTATTTGAAAATAAATTCAACGAAAATCATTTATTGGCAATTGGAATTAATAGCAAAGAAGATAAAAACAAGACTGTAGAATATTTTAATTCATTATCTATTTTTGACTATGACTTTAATGTAATAAATTCATATAAAAAAATTAATCTTGTTCCTTTTGGTGAATTTTTACCTTTTGAAAAATTATTAAAAAGTATTGGTTTAAAAACAATTACTAATGATTATCAATCATATTCAAAAGGTGAAGAAAGAAACATAATTGAACTGAAATATAATAATTTGTCATTTAAAATATTACCTCTTATTTGTTATGAGATAATTTATTCAGGTAAAATTTTTAAAAACAGCAACTTTGATTATATTGTAAATATTTCTGAAGATGGTTGGTTTGGTAAATCAATCGGACCAGAGCAACATTTTACTCATAGCATTTTTAGAGCGATAGAGAGTGGAAAATATGTTTTAAGATCAGCAAATAATGGGACAACAGCAATTATTAATCCATTAGGAGTTATTGAGCAGAAAGTTGGAATAAATAATTCAGGTTATATAGATTTAACTGAGTCAAGAAAAATAGATATAACTCCATTTGCAAAATTTGGAAATAAAATTTTTGGATTAATAATTTTATTGTATATTTTTTTAATATTTTCATTTAATAAGCTTAGAAATGAGTAATTTAAAAAATTTTCTTTTCACCAGTGAGTCTGTTTCAGAAGGCCATCCAGATAAAGTATCTGATAGGATTTCAGATATGGTTGTTGATAGTTTTATTTTGGGAGATCCATATTCTAGAGTTGCATGCGAAACACTAACTACAACAAATAAAGTTGTTTTAGCTGGTGAAGTTAGAGGACCAGAAATTAAAAAAGATGAATTAATTGAAAAAGTAAGAAATTGTATAAAAGATATTGGCTACGACCAAGAAGGTTTTACTTGGAAAGAAGCTACAAAAATTGAAAGTCATTTACATTCTCAATCAGCCGATATTGCTATGGGTGTAGATTCCTCTGGGAACAAAGATGAAGGAGCTGGAGATCAAGGTATTATGTTTGGATATGCGTGTAATGAAACAGATGTTTTAATGCCAGCACCTATACATTATTCACACAAAATTTTAAGATTAATGGCTGAAGATAGAAAATCTGGAAAATTAAAAAATATTGAACCTGATTCAAAAAGTCAGGTAACATTCGAATATGTTAATGGAAAACCTTCAAAAGTAAAATCTGTAGTTATTTCTTCACAGCATTCTCCGGATGTTAATCAATCGCAAGTCAGAGATTTACTTAGACCCTATATGTTAAAATCTATTCCTGAGAATTTTCTTGATGGTTTTAATGAGGATGAGTTTTATGTAAATCCGACAGGAAATTTTGTAATTGGTGGTCCGGATGGCGATTGTGGTTTAACAGGTAGAAAAATTATTGTTGATACTTATGGTGGAGCCGCACCTCATGGTGGTGGTGCTTTTTCAGGAAAAGATCCAACAAAAGTTGATAGATCAGCAGCTTACGCCGCAAGGTATATTGCTAAAAATATTGTTGGTTCTAAAATTGCTGAAAAATGTTTAATTCAGTTAGCTTATGCAATTGGTGTATCAAAACCATTATCTATTTATGTTGATTTATTTGATAATGATCCGGATAAGAATAAATTTGTTGTAGAAAAAATTAACGAAAATTTTGATTTAAGCCCTAGAGGTATCAGAGAAATGTTAAATTTAAATAAACCAATATATGAAAAAACAGCCGCCTATGGTCATTTTGGTAGAGCACCTGAAGAAAATGGTTCATTTTCATGGGAAAAAACAGATAAAACTAACGTTTTTTCTAAATAGTTTCTGTTGAATTAAAAAAAAACTTTACTATATTGCTCATACATCATTGAATTTTACAAAATGGGCTTAAGCCCATTTTTTTTTGGAGCAAACAAAATTATGTTGAATAAAAGAGCAGATAAACTTGAATTACTAAGAATTGCTGAAGCTGTAGCTTTAGAGAAATCAATTGATAAAGAACTAATTATAAGTTCTATGGAAACAGGTATCGCCAAAGCTGCAAAATCAAAATTTGGACAGGAAAATGAAATTAAAGTTTCTATAAATAGAGACAATGGAGACATTGAGCTTTTTAGAAAATTAATAATTGCTGAAAATCCTGAAAATGCAAATACCGAGATAAAATTGGAGGATGCAATTAATTTAAATGAATTAAACAAGGATAAATCTATTGGTGACGAAGTATTACAGCCACTTCCTTCATTTGATTTTGGAAGAATAGCTGCGCAAACTGCAAAGCAGGTGATTAGTTTTAATGTAAGAGAAGCTGAAAGAGAAAGACAATTTAATGATTTTATTGATAAGAAAGACTCAATTTTAAGTGGAATTGTAAAGAGATTAGAATTTGGAAATGTAATTGTTGACTTAGGAAGAACTGAAGCAATAATTCAAAAAAATGAATTAATCCCTCGTGAAAACATTAAAGCAGGTGATCGTATAAAAGCTTATTGCTATGATGTTAGAAGAGAACCTAGAGGGCAACAAATATTTCTATCCAGAGCCCATCCTAAATTTATGGAAAAACTTTTTGTTCAAGAAGTTCCCGAAATCTATGATGGTTTAATTGAAATAAAATCTTCTTCTAGAGATCCTGGCAGTAGAGCCAAAATATGTGTGAAAGCTGTAGATACTTCGTTAGATCCAGTTGGAGCATGTGTGGGAATGAGAGGTTCAAGAGTTCAAGCTGTAGTAAATGAACTTCAAGGAGAAAAAATTGATATAGTTAATTGGTCAGAAGATCCTGCAATTTTGGTTTCAAATGCATTATCACCTGCTGAAGTACAAAGAGTTAACGTAGATAGTGAGAGAAAGAAATTAGATGTAATTCTTACTGAGGAAAATTTAAGTAAAGCAATTGGAAGAAGAGGTCAAAATGTAAGGCTTGCTACCAAATTATTAAATTTTGAAATCAACATAATGACAGATGCAGAGGACTCTGAGAGAAGACAATTAGAATTTAAAGAAAAAACAGAAAACTTTGTAAAAAATTTGGAGTTAGACGAAACACTAGGTCAGTTGCTCGTCGCCGAAGGTTTTTCAACTATTGATGATATCAAAGATAGTTCAGCTGAAAATTTAATGAAGATTGAAGGAATAGAAGAAGATACTGCTAAAGCATTGATAGAAAGAGCTAAAGAGTTTTATGAAAAGGATCAGGAGGACATTTCTCAGAGAATTAAAGAATTGGGTCTCGAAGATGCTTTGATAAATTTAAAGGGATTAACTCCAGGAATGTTAGTTACGCTTGGCGAGCAAAAAATTCTAAGTTTAGAGGATTTTGCAGACTTAGCTTCTGATGAATTAACAGGCGGTTATGATGTAGTCAAAGGTGAGAGAGTTAAAATTCAAGGTTATCTTGAAGATTTTGCTTTATCTAAAGAAGAAGCAGATGAGTTAATTATGTCAGCAAGAAACATTGTTTATAAAGATTGAGTGATGAGGTATGGAGAAAAAAACAAAATTAACAATTTCAGGCTCAGCCAAAAAATCAATCAAGAATATTGAGATTGCTAAAACTAAAGTAAAAAATTCTGTAGTAATTGAAAAACAAACTGGAAAATTCTCTGGTAGAGGTGGATCATTTAGATCTAATGTGAATAAGCCAAGAACAACCTCAACGTTTAACAGAGGAACTCTATTAAAATCTTCATTTAATCCAAAATCAACACCTATAACAAATGATTTTGAAAAGAGAAAATTAGCAGAGCAAAGAGCCACTAAAAGACTTAAAGGAGTTAGTGAAAATAAAGACAAAAAGACTTTAAAGGTAGGTACCAAGAAAAGAGAATTAAAATTAACTGTATCAAGAGCATTAAGTGATGAGATTGATGCAAAACAGAGAAGTTTAGCATCAGTGAAGAGAGCAAGACAAAAAGAAATTAAAAATGCTACAAAAGATGACTCTCAAGAAAATTTAAAACTAATTAAAAGGGATGTTAATATTCCTGAAGCAATTACGGTAAGAGAACTGGCGAATAGGATGGCCGAACAATCTAGCAATGTAATTAAACATTTATTTGGAATGGGTGTTACAGTAACTATCAATCAAACCTTAGCTGCAGATACTGCAGAATATTTAGTAAAAGAATTTGGTCATAATCCAATAAGAGAAGAAAAAGCCGAAGAAATAATAAAAAAAATAAAAGCTTCAAGAACTGAAAACTTAAAAAATCGACCACCAATAGTTACTGTTATGGGTCATGTTGATCATGGCAAAACATCAGTACTAGATGTACTCAGAAGTGCAAATGTGGTTTCAGGGGAATTTGGAGGGATAACTCAACATATCGGAGCCTATCAAATCGAAAGCCATGATAATAAATTAACATTTATTGATACACCAGGCCACGCTGCTTTTACAGAGATGAGAGCAAGAGGATCAAAATTAACCGATGTTGTTGTATTAGTGGTTGCTGCAGATGATGGGGTTAAACCTCAAACCGTTGAATCAATCAAGCATGCTAAAGCTGCAAATGTTCCAATAGTTGTAGCTATAAATAAATGTGATTTACCAGAGGCAGATCCTCAAAAAATAAAAAATCAGTTATTAGAGCATGAATTAATTTCTGAAGATTTATCTGGTGATACTTTAATGGTAGAAATCTCAACTAAAACAAAACAAAATTTGGATAAATTAGTAGAGGCCATAATTCTTCAAGCAGAGATTTTAGATCTTAAAACAGATTATGAATCTAAATCTACAGGTATAGTCTTAGAGTCTAAAATTGATGTTGGTAGAGGTCCTGTTGCAAATATAATTGTAACAACAGGAACACTTAAGAGAGGTGATTTTTTTGTAAGTGGTTTAAAGTGGGGAAAAGTAAGAGCTATTATTAATGACAAAGGTCAAAATATTAACGAAGCGTTACCTTCTACTCCTGTTGAAATTTTAGGAATAAATGGTGCAGCAAAAGCTGGAGATGATTTTATTGTTCTTGATACAGAAAAAGAAGCTAAGACACTGAGTGAAAATAGAGCTCAAGAAAGTAAAGATGGAAAAAATCCACTAACATTTGCAACTCAAGATTCTGCTTTTTCAGACAAATCTACAGAAGAATTAAATTTAATAATTAAATCTGATGTTCATGGATCATCTGAAGCAATTAAAAATGCAATTAGTCAAATTAAGCACGATGAAGTCAAACCTAAAATAATTTTAGCAGATATTGGAATGGTGACTGAGACAGACGTTACATTAGCGAAAGCATCAAATGCAGTATTAATTGCTTTTAATGTTAAACCAAGTAAAGAAGCAAAAAAACTTGCTGAAAATGAGAAGATAAAAATATCTTCATATAATATTATTTACGAAGTTCTAGATTATATAAAGCAGAGAATGTCAGGATTATTGGCGCCAGATGTCCAAGAAAAAATTATTGGTACTGCACAAATTTTAGAAATATTTAAAGTTTCAGGTGCAGGAAAAGTTGCTGGTTCAAAAGTAACGGAGGGGGAAATTAATAGTACTTCAGATGTAAGAATTATTAGAGATGGTGCTATTATATATACTGGAAAAGTTTCAACGATATTTAGAGAAAAAAACCAAGTTAAACAGGTAAGTGATGGTCAAGAATGTGGAATAGCTGTTAAAGATTATATGGATTTTCAAAAAAATGACACAATAGAGGCATTTAGTGTAACATCTACAGAGAGGTCAATTTAATGGCAGATAGAATAGGAAAACCAGTATCTCAAAGACAACTTAGAGTAGGAGAAATGATTAAGCAGTCTTTAAGCATGATTTTTATAAGAAATGAGGCTAAGGTGCCTAACTTAGAAACTAATACTATAACAGTTACTGAGGTTAGAATGAGTCCTGATTTAAAAATTGCTAAAGCATATGTTCTCCCGTTGGGTGGAAAAGATGCGGAGGAAACAATTTATGTTTTAAAGGAATACTCATTTTTAATTAGAAAAATTTTATCACAAAAGGTGGATATGAAATTTTTACCAAAATTACTTTTTAGAAAAGACGAGTCTTTTGAGTATGCGGAAAAAATCGAAAACTTAATAAAACAAACAAATAAATAGGAAGAAAGAGGAATGAACAAAAAGGCACAAGAATTAGCAATGCACGATAAAGACACTGGATCTTCAGAGATACAGATCGCTTTGCTAACAGAGAAAATTGAAACTCTCTCTAAACATATTAAGCAATTCAAAAAAGATAAACATTCATCTGTTGGATTGTTGAGAGCGGTAAATAGAAGAAAGAAATTGTTAGAATATCTAAAGAAAAATAAAATGGATTCTTACAAAAATGTACTGTCGAAATTGAATTTAAGAAAATAGAAGTCAAGATAGATAGAACGGAATGGAACGAAACGAACGAAACGAAATGGAAATGAAATGTTTAAAGTATACAAGAAGGAAATTGAAGTAGCGGGAAAGAAGATAAGTTTAGAAACAGGTAAAGTAGCAAGACAGGCAGACGGTGCAATAATCGCAACATGTGGAGAGACAGTCGTACTAGCAACAGTAGTAGGATCAAAAAAAGTAAATCCTGACATGGATTACTTTCCATTATCTGTAAATTACCAAGAAAAATATTATGCAGCTGGAAAAATTCCAGGTGGATATTTTAAAAGAGAAGCAAGACCAACTGAGAGCGAAACATTAATCTCTAGATTAATTGACAGACCAATCAGACCTTTGTTTCCTGATGAATTTAAAAATGAAGTACAGTTATTGCCAACAGTAATTTCATACGATAAAGAAAATGAACCAGATATTTTATCAATCACTGCATCTTCAGCAGCTTTAGCTATATCAGGAATGCCATTTATGGGCCCTGTTGGAGCTTCAAGAGTTGGTTTTATAGATGGAAAGTATGTTTTAAACCCATCTAAAATAGAACTAGAAAAATCAAAATTAGATTTAGTTGTAGCAGGTACAAAAGATGCTGTGCTTATGGTTGAGTCTGAAGCAAGTGGTCTGACAGAAGAAGAAATGTTAAACGCAGTTAAATTTGGTCATGAAGGCTTTGTTCCAGTGATTAAAATGATTGAGGAACTTGCAAAAGAATGTAGAAAACCTGAATGGACAGTTGAGAAAAAAGATTTATCTGAAGTTAAGAAAAAACTTGAGGAAACTTTTACGGAAGATCTTAAGAAAGCTTTTGCAACAAGAGATAAACAAGATAGATCAAATCAGATTTCAGAGATTACTGATAAAGCTAAAAAGCTTTATGAGGAAGATGAAAGCTACACAGATCTTGATGTTAACAGTCAGTTAAAAAATCTTGAAAAATCAATTGTTAGAACTGATATACTTAAAAACAAAAATAGAATTGATGGTAGAGGCTTATCAGATGTAAGACCTATAGAATGTGAAGTTGGAGTTTTACCACGTGCGCATGGTTCTGCTTTGTTTACTAGAGGTGAAACTCAAGCAATAGTAGTTGCAACTTTAGGAACATCTGATGATGAACAGAGAATTGAAAGCTTAGATGGGCTTCAAAGAGAACGATTTATGCTTCACTATAATTTTCCTCCTTTTTCAGTTGGAGAAACTGGAAGAATTGGAACAGGCAGAAGAGAAATTGGTCATGGAAAATTAGCTTGGAGAGCAATCAATTCTTCATTACCAACAAAAGAAGCATTTCCATATACTTTTAGAGTAGTTTCAGAGATTACTGAGTCTAATGGCTCTTCTTCAATGGCTACCGTTTGTGGAACATCATTAGCATTAATGGATGCTGGAGTACCAATAAAAGAGCCAGTTGCAGGTATTGCAATGGGATTAATTAAAGAAGGTGATGATTTTAGTGTTCTATCAGATATTTTAGGTGATGAAGATCACCTTGGTGACATGGACTTTAAAGTTGCTGGAACTAAAGATGGAATTACCTCTCTTCAAATGGATATCAAAATTACAGGAATTACATTTGAAATTATGGAGCAGGCATTAAGCCAAGCTAAAGATGGAAGAGTTCACATCTTAGGTGAAATGAATAAAGCATTATCAGCTTCAAGATCTGATGTTGGAAAACACACTCCAAAAATGGAACAAGTCAATGTAGATAAAAAAGACATTGCTGCCGTAATTGGAAAAGGTGGTGCAACAATCAGAGAGATAGTTGAAAAATCAGGTGCGAAAGTAGATGTAAATGACGAAGGTGTGGTAACAGTTGCTGCTCCAGATGAAGAGTCTAGAAACATCGCAATGCAAATGATTAAAGACATCACTGCAAAAGCTGAATTAAACAAAATTTATTCAGGTAAAGTAATGAAGATTATGGAGTTTGGTGCATTTGTTAATTTCTTAGGAAAACAAGATGGACTAGTTCATATCTCAGAACTAGCAGATAAAAGAGTAGCTAAAGTTACTGATGTTGTTAAAGAAGGTGACGAAGTTAAAGTTAAAGTGATTGGTTTCGATAGAGGTAAAGTTAAACTTTCTATGAAACAAGCTGCTGAATAATCTATAACTTAAATTAAAATTTTAAACCCCTGGAATGAGAGTTTTAGGGGTTTTTTATATTGAAGATAAATTTATTTTTTTTAGGTATTTTTTATTTGGAACATTTTTTATAACTGCTTGGCCACAACGCATTATTCCTCGTTTTTTATCAAATGTCATTTTGGGTTCACCATATAATTTCCATCCATTCGATAATGCCTCAGTTACTCGATTACAAAATCTTGCTGTATCATCATCAGTAATAAATCTGTATCCCTTCATATATTTTTAACTAAATTTTAGGTTATATTTTTAGGATCTGGCATTCCTACCTTGTTATATCCAGCATCTACGTAGTGAATTTCACCAGTAACTCCGTTTGCAAGGTCACTTAGTAGATATAATGCTGAATTTCCAACATCATGGATATCTACATTTCTCTTAAGAAAAGAATGGTCTTCATTCCATTTATATAGGAATTTTGCGTCTCCAATTGCAGAGGCAGCCAATGTCTTGATAGGTCCTGCACTTATAGCATTTACTCTCATGCCTTTAGTACCCAAATCTCTAGCTAAATATTTAACACTGGCCTCTAAAGCTGATTTACAAACACCCATTACGTTATAATTTGGAATTGCTTTCGTAGACTCATAAGTTAAAGTTAATAAGCTTCCACCTTGTTTCATTACCTTTGAAGCTTCTTTTGCTACTTCAGTAAATGAAAAGCATGAGATTAACATACTTCTTAAAAAGTTTTCTCTAGTCGTATTTAAATATTCACCTGATAACTCTGATTTATCAGAGAAAGCAACTGCATGTACTACAAAATCAATTTCACCCCATTGGGATTTGATATCCTCAAATAATTTTACAATTTCTTCTTTTTTTTCAACATCACAACTAAATGTAACATTTGAATTTAATTTTTCTGCTAAAGGAACTACTCTTTTTTTTAAAGCATCACCTAAATAAGTAAATGCTAACTCAGCTCCAGCTTCAGCAAGTTTTTGAGAAATACCCCAAGCAATAGATCTTTCATTAGCAACACCCATGATTAATCCTTTTTTACCTTTCATCAAACTCATAAACTAAACCTTTTCAAAAATTAAAGCTGCATTAGTTCCGCCAAAGCCAAAGCTATTTGACATTACTGTATTTAAGGTTACTCCTGTTTCAGTTTTCGCAACAATTGGAAATTTTTTAGCATCATCATCCATATCTGTAATATTTGCTGATCCTGTTATGAAATTATTTTTCATCATGATCAAACAATAGATTGCCTCATGCACTGAAGCAGCCCCTAAAGGATGACCAGATAAAGATTTTGTTGAACTTATTTTTGGAATATCTTCTCCAAAAGTTTCCTTAATAGCATTAAGCTCAGTTATATCTCCAACTGGAGTAGATGTTCCATGAGTATTAATATAATTAATTTTATTTTTAGCAGTTGCCATTGCCATTTTCATACATCTAACAGCGCCTTCACCCGATGGCGCTACCATGTCGTATCCATCCGAAGTTGCTCCATAACCAGTTAATTCTGCATATATTTTAGCTCCTCTTGCTTTAGCATGTTCGAGTTCTTCAAGTACTAATACGCCTGCACCACCTGCAATTACAAATCCATCTCTAGTTTTGTCATAAGCTCTAGACGCAGATTGTGGAGTGTCATTATATTTTGATGATAAAGCTGTCATAGCGTCAAACATTGCTGTCATTGCCCAATGAATTTCTTCACTACCACCTGCAAAAACTACATCCTGTTTACCCATTTGAATTAATTCCATAGAATTTCCTATGCAATGTCCACTAGTTGCACATGCAGAACTCATTGTGTAGTTAGTTCCTTTAATTTTAAATGGTACGGCAAGTGTTGCAGAAGCAGTACTGGCCATAGTTCTTGGAACAATAAAAGGTCCCATTAATTTTGGTGTCTTCGCTCTAGTTTTATCTGCAGCTAAAATTACATTTTCTATAGAAGGTCCACCTGAGCCCATCACAATTCCAGTTTTAAAATTACTTACTTCACTTTCTTCTAATCCAGAGTCTTCAATAGCTTCTTTCATTGCAATATAATTGTAAGCTGAGCCTGATCCCATAAATCTAAT
The DNA here is from genome assembly GCF_052049835.1 of Candidatus Pelagibacter sp. GTDB lineage: Bacteria > Pseudomonadota > Alphaproteobacteria > Pelagibacterales > Pelagibacteraceae > Pelagibacter. The sequence goes on from NZ_JBNGZF010000002.1 coordinate 254,648, forward strand.
TGTTTTTCTATCTATATGATCCTCAAGTTTAATATTTGGTTTACCATGAACATGGCTTTTCAGGTTATGCTCTTTATAATCTTCAGCATAAGAAATTCCTGATTTTGAATTTAATAAAGATTGATGAACTTCTTCTTGATTATTTCCTAAACAAGAAACAACTCCTAAACCTGTAATAACTACTCTTCTCATTGTTTAAATAACCCCACTTTTAAACTTTCTGCTGAATATATTTTTTTATTATCTGCAAGAACAATTCCATTTGCAAGTCCAACAGTTGCTCCTCCAGGAGACATAATTTTTTTCATATCTATTTCATATCTTACATTTTTTACACTCTGTAATACTTCACCTGTAAATTTAACAGTACCCACTCCTAGAGCTCTTCCTTTTCCAGGATTTCCTAGCCAACCTAGAAAAAAACCTACCAGTTGCCACATAGCATCTAAACCTAGGCACCCTGGCATAACTGGATCTTTTTTAAAATGACAATCAAAAAACCAAAGATCATCTTTAATATCTAATTCAGCTTTTAGAGAGCCTTTATTAAACGCTCCATTATTTTCATTGATTTCAGTTATTCTGTCAAACATAAGCATTGGCGGGAGTGGTAATTTTGCATTACCAGGACCAAAAAGATCACCATTCCCACAAGTTATTAGATCATCATAGGAGTATGAGTTTTTTTTCATATTAGAGCACCCTTAATACTTGATTTAATCCTAATATAATATAATAAAACACTAAATTTTTATTCATACTTTAGAATAATTATAAAAAACAATGCCAAAAAACTGTAATTTTATTGAAAAATTAAGAGAAGTTGGGCTTAGACCGACCAAGCAAAGAATAAAAATGTGTGAAGTTTTGTATAATAGAGAAAAAACTTTCCATTTCACAATTAACGATCTTGTTAAAATGATATCTGAAAAAATGAATGAAAAGATATCTCTAGCCACAGTTTATAACACAGTTCATGCATTTGAAAAAAAAGGATATTTAAAAGAAATTTCAATCGATAGTCACAAAAGTTATTTTGATACAAACACATCAGCACATCATCATTTTTTTGATGAAGACACGCATGAGCTAATTGATTGTGATGAGAGCGATATAGACAAAATAAATATTAAAAAAAATATAACAGGAAAAAAAATAAATTCCGTTGAAGTGTTGGTTAGAGTTGCGAGTGATAATCAAACTCAAAAATAATTTAATTAAATCATACACTTAAAATCTACATTATAATAATTCTAAACTATTGACATACTGTCAATATGCATTATATGGTTTGTTAATCATTAAAAAGGAGAAAAAATGTCTTTAAAAGGAAGTAAAACAGAAGAAAATTTAAAAGAAGCATTTGCTGGTGAAAGTCAAGCAAACAGAAGATATCTTTATTTCGCACAAAAAGCTGACATAGAAGGTTACAATGATGTAGCTGCAGTTTTTAGATCAACAGCCGAAGGTGAAACTGGTCATGCACATGGTCATTTGGAGTATCTAGAGGAAGTTGGTGATCCAGGAACTGGTATGCCAATTGGTGAAACAAAAGCAAATTTAGCTTCGGCAGTACAAGGCGAAACTCATGAGTATACTGATATGTACCCTGGTATGGCCAAAACAGCTAGAGAAGAAGGTTTTGAAGAAATTGCTGACTGGTTTGAAACTTTAGCTAAAGCTGAAAAATCACACGCTGGTAAATTTCAAAAAACTTTAGAGTCTATTAGCTAATCAAATTTCTTAGTGGGCGTAAGTCGCCCACTAAAAACAATTCGAATTTCAAAAAACTTTATTATATGAGCAAAGAAGGAAGTTTAGGTGCGCCTGTACGACATCCTATAGATTTTGAGCATCCTGATTTTTTAAATCCTGAAAAATTAGATGCTGAAATGAGAAGAGTGTTTGATATTTGTCATGGATGTAGAAGATGTTTTAATCTTTGCGATTCATTTCCAAAGCTATTTGACATGATTGATGAATCTAAAAATGAGGATGTTGAAAGCTTATCTAGTGATCAATTTGCCCCTGTTGTTAATGCATGCACTTTGTGTGATATGTGTTTTATGACTAAATGCCCATATGTTCCACCTCATGATTTTGATCTAGATTTTCCACATTTAATGTTGCGATATAGAACAGCTCAAAAAAAATTAGGTAAATTACCAAGCGTACCAACACAATTAGCCCAAATAGACCGAAACGCCAAAATTGGTGTAATGTTCTCAAAAATAATTAACTGGGCATCTAATATTAAGAATAAATTAATTAGAAAAATCTTAGAACTTATTGCAGGAATAGATAAAAGAGTTCAGTTACCAAAATATAACTCAGAAACGTTTTCAAATTTTTTCAAAAAAAATAAAGATAAGATAAATTATCAAACACCTTCTAAAGATAGAAAAGTTGTTATCTATTCAACTTGTTTTGTTAATTTTAATAAAAAAAATACAGGTGTTGCAGCTTTAAAAGTTTTAAAAAAAAATGGTGTAGAGGTCCAGGAAGCTTATCCTGGTTGTTGTGGGATGCCATTTTTAGAGCAAGCAGATCTGCCAAAAGTTGTCGAGCAAGCGAAAAAAGTTTCTAAGGATTTAATCGAATGGATTGATAAAGGATATAAAGTAGTAACATTAACAGCGAGTTGTGGGTTGATGTTAAAATTTGAATGGCCTTTGTTATTACCAAACGATGAAAAAATAAAAAAATTATCTGCAAATGTTATGGATATTGATGAGTATGTCGTGGATATTGCAAACAATGAGGGATTAGCAGAAGGATTAAATGAGATTGATGGAGGTGTAACTGTGCATCATGCTTGTCACGCTAGAGCACAGAATATGGGAATCAAAGCAAGAGATATGTTAAAATTGATACCAAACGTTAAAATTGATGTAGTTGAAAGATGCGCGGGTCATGGAGGAACTTTTGGAGTAATGAGAGAAACTCATGATTTAGCAAATAAAGTTGGAAGACCTACAGTGAGACAAATAAAAACTAAAAATAATAAGTATATGGCTTCGGATTGTCCTTTAGCTGGTAAACATTTAAAACAGTTAGAAGTTGATACAAACATATCTAATGATGAGGCACTACACCCTATCGAATTGGTGGCAAAAAGTTATAACTTATGATCATGCCTAGAGAAAAAAGAGAAATTCAAAAAGAAGACATTATGCCTTTAGATGTTTATATAGAAAAGAGACGTGAATTAAGAAAAAGTATTGTTGATTATAAAAAAAATAGAAGAGTCGCTTTAGGGCCTTATGCTACTTTTTATTTTGAAAGTTATGAAACAATGTTAGCTCAAGTACAAGAAATGCTATACATCGAAAAAGGTGGTGATGAGCAACTTCAGGATGAGTTAACTGCGTACAATCCTTTAATACCTAACGGCAAAGAACTAACTGCAACTTTAATGTTTGAAATAGATAATCCTATTTCAAGGGCTGCGTTTCTCGGAAAAGTTGGTGGAATAGAAGAAACAGTATTTATGAAAATAAATGGTGAGAAAATTAAAGCAGTTCCAGAAGAAGATGTTGATAGAACTTCTTCTGAGGGAAAAGCTTCATCAGTACAGTTTATTCATTTTAATTTTACTGATGATCAAATAGAAAAATTTCAATCTAATAGCTCAGAAATTGAGCTTGGAATTGACCATAAAGAGTATTCTCATAGCACAAAATTATCTAAAGAAAATATAGCCTCTTTATCTACTGATTTTAATTAATTTAGTCCCCAAATATTATCTGTTTTAATCCAACCTTCAAATTTTTTTGATGTAATTTTACACCAATTTTGTTCACATTTTTCTACAATTAATAATCTTCCCTCTTTTATTTGAGCAATTGGTTTAGCAAAAGATGTAGGTTTTTTAAATAAAACTTTATCTTTCGTAGCTATTACAGAATTACTTTTTTTTAATTGAGAGATATGAATCCACCCACTGTTATTTTTTAAATCTATAATTCGTCTAAAATTCTCTTTTTTATCGATTTGTTTTAATGGAAGATTTATTTTTTTATAAACGTATTTAATATCAGATTCAAAACTTGGTCCGTAACGAACATTTACTTTATTTTTTTTAAGAGAGACAAAAATTTCATTAGCAAGCGAAATGTGAGAAAAAAATAACAAAAAAAATACTATATAAATTTTTTTTATTATTAGTTGCATAAGCATTTTATTCTTTTATTAATTTTTGCTTTTCTGAAATTTAAATTTAATAGATCTAGAATTAGAATGTATTCATTTAAATTTTGTCCAATATTTAATATTTTTTTTAAAACTTCATTAGCTTGTAACGTACCTATTATTCCTGCAACGGTTCCTAAAATTCCTTCGTATTCACAATTTAAAATTTCATCAGATATTGTTTCTTCTTGATAAAAACATCTCAAGCAAGGATCTTTTTTGTTGATAAAATTAAAAGTAAAAATGTGTCCATCAAACTTACTTATAGCACCAGTTACTAGAAATTTTTTATATTTTAGACTTAAATCATTTATTAAAAATTTACTTTCAAAGTTATCAGTTCCATCAACAATATAGTCATAATTTTTAATAATTTTTTCAAGTGTAGTTTTATTTAATTTTAAATTAAAAATATTTATTTTTGTCTTTGGATTAATTTTATTTAATTTTTTTTTTGCAATCTTTACTTTTGATTGATTTATATCTTTTTCATTATACAGGCTTTGTCTGTGGATATTAGAGAGACTTACAGTATCATGATCTGCAATCCCAAGTGTACCAATACCCGATCTAGTTAAAAATTCTGCTACTGGGCAACCTAGACCACCCATACCAACTATCAAGACTTTTGAAGATAAAATTTTTTTTTGACCTGTTGAACCAATATTTTTAAGAATTATTTGCCTCGAGAATTTCTCTATTTCTTTTTTGTTTAAATTTTTGCTCATTTTCCTGTTGAGCCAAACCCACCTTCTCCTCTAATTGTTTCTGGTAGATCATCAGTTTCCTCAAGATCCATTTTAATTACAGGAGTTAAAATCATTTGTGCTATTCTATCCTTATTATTTATTAAAAAATCACTTTTTCCGTGATTAAAAAGGATTACTTTTATTTCTCCCCTGTAATCACTATCAATAGTTCCAGGTGTATTTAAAACACTAATATTGTTTTTTGCAGCTAAACCAGATCTTGGTCTTATTTGGATTTCAAAATCACTTGAAAATGCAACAGCAAGACCTGTTGGTACTAAGCATGATGAGTTTGGTTTAAGATTAATAGGTTCTTTTACTAATGCCATCAAATCCATACCTGATGCACCTTCTGTTTTGTAAGCAGGTAATTCAACCGCAGGGTCTAACTTTTTGATAAGAATTTTAGCCATTAATTTAATTGATCAATTATTCTATCAACTATTTCATCAGAAATTCCAGATTTTTTTTTATATGAAAGTTTTTCTTTTTTAACGTCTTTGTTTTTATAATGAATTGTTACCTCATTATAATCAGAATTAAATCCTATATCTTTATTTGATACATCATTAGAAATTATCCAGTCACAACTTTTCTTATTTAATTTTTCCTCTGCATTTTTATCAATCTCGTTAGTTTCTGCTGCAAATCCAATGACAAGTTCAGGTCTCATAGAGTTATGGTTAGAAACATAATGAAGTATGTCTACATTCTTTTCTAAATTTAAGTTTAAGTTCTCTTGTTTTTTAATTTTATTTTCATACTTTTTGTTAATTTTATAATCAGCTACCGCAGCAGAAAAAATTGCTACATCAACAGGTAAATTTTCTTGAGTAGCAACTAACATTTCATCTGCTGTTTCAACTTTTATAAGATTGATATCTTTAGTTATTTCAAGATTAGTTGGACCTGATATTAATGTTGTATCAAAACCTTTTTTAGATAATGATTTTGCTAATTCATATCCTTGTTTGCCACTTGATTTATTTGTAATAAAACGAACTGGATCTATATACTCATTAGTTGGACCTGCTGTAACTAATGCTTTAAATTTTTTGTTATTTTTTTGAGTTAAGAAATATTTATCAACTTCTTCAGCAATTACTGATGGGTCTGACATTTTACCCTCTCCATATTCACCACATGCCATATCACCAGCCTCAGGACCAATTAGTTTATATCCAAACCCTTTTAATTTTTTTATATTTGTTTTAGTAGTTGGATGCTCCCACATTCTTACATTCATTGCTGGTGCTAAAATAATATCTTTATCTGAAGCCAAAACAACAGTGGATGCTAAATCATCAGTTGTTCCTTGAGCCAGTTTTGAAATTGTATTTGCCGTTGCAGGTGCAATTACAATTATATCTGCCCATCTTGAAAGTGAAATATGATCCATTTCAGCCTCATTTTCTATACTAAATAAATCGCTGTAAACTTTACCTTGAGAAAGTGATGTGACTGAAAGTGGAGTTACAAACTCTTTTGCACTTGCTGTAAGAATTGTTTTTATATCTGCACCATTTTTTTTAAAGAGCCTAATTGTTTCAAGACTTTTATAAGCAGATATTCCTCCACAGATAATAAATAGTATTTTTTTATTTAACAAATTTTTCATCTGCAGAATTAAAATACTATAAGGCCAAAAATTACAAGAAGTAATAAACCAATAATAGATTGATTTCTAAATGCTATCATTTCTGATTTCTTATCATTCAGAGCTGTGTAAGAATTTGAATTTTGTGGAATTTGACCACTAGCTAAAAACGTTAATGCTTGATTTGCTTTATCCATAATCTCAGGAAACTCTGGTAAACGTTTAATAACTTCAGATGTATTTTTTAAAGTTTCATTTAAATTATTAATTGGGTCTTTTGTTTCTTTAAGCCAATTTTCTAGTACAGGCTTTGAAGTTGTCCAAATATTTGTGTTTGGATTTAATTTTCTTGCCACACCTTCAACAACAACCATTGTTTTTTGCAACATTAATAATTGAGGTTGAGTTTGCATATTAAATTTTTCTGTTACATCAAACAATTGTTTGAGTAATTTACCTCCTGAAATATCTTTCACTTCTTGACCAAATATAGGCTCACCAATTGATCTCAAAGCTTGAGCCAGATCATCAATTGGTACTTCTTTAGGAACTAATCCAGCCACTAAGTGAACTTCAGCTACTTTTCGATAATCTCTTTGAATAAATCCAAATAAAATTTCTGCTAAAAACCTTTTACTAAGTTTATCTAATCTACCCATAATCCCAAAATCTATAGGTACAATCTGGCCACTATTATCAACAAAAATATTTCCTTGATGCATGTCTGCATGAAAAAAACCATCTCTTACAGCATGTCTCAAAAAATGCTGGATAATATCTTCAGCTATTTTATTAGTATCTAAATTTCTTTTCTTTAACTCCTCAGCTTCCCTTATTGAAATTCCATCTATCCAATCTAAAGTCATTACATTTTCACTAGTAAAATTCCAATAAATCTCAGGAACTTTAAACCCAGCATCATTTTTAGTATTTTCTGCATATTCATTTGCTGCAGCAGCTTCAAATCTCAAATCCATTTCAAGATTAGTTATTTCTTTAAGTAAAAAAACAACTTCAACAAGTTTTAATCTTTTTGTTTTTTTTACAAATGACTCAATAATAAATGCAAATAACATCATTGCATCTATTTCTTCATTGAATATTTTTTTTATATTTGGTCTTAAAATTTTTATTGCCACATCTTTAATAGTTCCATTATCATTTATTTTTGCTTTATGAACTTGTGCAATTGATGCAGCAGCAACTGGTTCACTTAAATCAATTATTGAATTAAATGCATCAGCTCCAAGATCTTCTTTAATAATTTCTTTTGCTTCATGAATTGAAAAAGGGGGTAATCGATCTTGAAGTTTTTCTAGCTTTAAAGATAATTCTTCTCCGATTATATCTGGTCTAGTAGCAAGAAATTGTCCAAGTTTGATGAAAGTTGTACCCATAGATTCTAATGACCTAGATAGTCTTTCTCCATCATCTTCAATTAAATTATTTTGTTCCTTTTTTTCAAATGAAATGGATAAAATTTGAAACAATACTGTTACAACTAAAGGAGGTTTTTTAAATTTTGATGCAATTTTTAAAATATCTGATTTTGCAATTTTTCTTCCTAATTTAAATAAAGTAATAAGCATTTTAATCATTTAATTTTCCAACCACTATGAATTGAAACAATACCACCAGAAAGATTTCTATAAGAACATTTATGAAAATTATTTTTTTCCATCAACTCTATCAATTCATCTTGATTAATAAATTGTTCAATACTTTTGATTAAATATTCGTAAGGTTCTTTTTCTCCAACTACAAACTGACCAATAATAGGAATAAGTTTTGAATAATTCTTATATACAAAATCAAGATTTGAATTTTGAATCTTAGAAAATTCCAGACATAGATAGCGTCCACCAGGTTTTAAAACTCTATAAGCTTCTGAAAGTGCTTTATTTAAATTTTTTGTATTTCTTAGCCCAAAGCTAATAGTGTAATAATCAAATGAATTGTCTGTTATTGGTAATTTTTCTGCTGGAGAAATAACCCATTTTACATTTTTGTAATTAGATAATTTTTGCTTTCCTTGACTAACCATTCCTTTATTAGGATCTACACAAGTAATTTCAGTCTCTTTACTCGTAGTATCTAAAAATAATTTTCCAATATCCCCTGTCCCACACGCAACATCTATTAATTTTCTATTAACTCTCGGATTCATCATATTAATTAAACTTTTTTTCCAATATCTATGTACACCCATAGACATAAAGTCATTCATCAAGTCATATTTGTTGTAGACCTGATTAAACACATTTTCTACAAGGCCTTTTTTATTTTGAAGATTTTGTTGCATAAAAAAATATATATTGAATATAGTATCAAATGCCAGAATTACCAGAAGTAGAAATTGTTAGACAATCCCTTCATAAAAAGATCAAAAAAAAAAGCATAAAAAAAGTAATAATCAGAAACAGAAATTTAAGGTTTAAAATACCAAGTGATTTTGAAAGTTTTCTTAAAAATAAAAAAATAATTGAAGTTAGTAGATTTTCTAAATATTTGATTATTCATTTTCAAAATGAAAATTATTTTTTAATCCATTTAGGAATGTCAGGAACAATTCATATTCTTGATAAGAAAAAGCCTCTAAAATTTACGAATACTAGTTTTTATCATTCACCTTTTTTACCTAAAAAACACAATCATGCAGAGTTTGTATTTGATAGCTTGAAAGTAATTTATAATGATCCAAGACGTTTTGGATTTTTTGAAATAATTAAAAATTATGAAGATCTAGAGAGAAGATTTAAATCAATGGGACCTGAACCATTTAGTGACAAATTTAACTTAAATTATGTAGTTAATTATTTTAAGAAAAAAAATAAGGATATAAAAAGTTTCTTACTTGACCAGAGATTTGTTTCTGGAATAGGTAATATTTATGCAAGTGAAATTCTTTTTGCTAGTAAAATAAATCCATTTAAAAAGGCAAAAAGACTTAAAAAAAATGAATGTTTAAATATTATTTTAAATTGTAAGAAAATACTTCAACAGGCAATTAATAAGGGAGGTTCAAGTATAAGAGATTTTAAAGATATTTCAGGTAACAAAGGTAACTTTCAAAAAGAGTTTAAAGTTTATCAGCAAGACGGTACTGGTTGTAAGCGTATGCAGTGCAAGGGTATTATAAAAAAAAAAATAACATCAAATAGATCAACTTTTTTTTGTATTTCTTGTCAAAAATAGTTAAATATTTAGTTGACCACTTTAAATTCCCAAGTTATACACCTGCGCAGATGGCAAACACAAAATCAGCAATTAAGAGAATTAGAAGAATTTCTAAACAAACAGCGGTAAATAAGGCTAGAAAGAGTAGGTTTAGAAACGCTCTTAAGAAAATGAATCTTCTAATTGATGATAAAAAGAAAGATGAAGCTCTTAAATTTCTACCAAAGTTAAACTCTGAGTTGATGAAAATTGCAAAAACAGGAATAATAAAAAAACAAAATGCTTCTAGAAATGTTTCTAGAATAACAAAAAAAATTGCTGCAATTTAAACGTTAGTTTAAATTTTCAAACAACTCCTGATATCCACATTATATATTTAAGTTTTGTTTTAAGTTACTATATTTAGATTTAGTAAATATTTGGATTATCGTCATTCAATCTATATTTGATTTAATTTTAATTCAATCAATTAATTGATTCAATCTATATTCGATTCAATTTATAATTTTAAATTTAAGTTTAATTTAGAATTTATTTTTTAAAATATAAATCACAATCATAGATTTTATTTTTTTTTAAATTTCTTTATTAACTTGTTGCAAATTTTTTTAAATAGTTCTAACTGAGATTTCCCCTTAAGTTATGAATAAATTAACAAATACAAAAAATATTAATAATTTTTCTTCTGAAAGTTTCGAATGGAAGCAAGTACAGAACGAAATGAAAAATAAACTAGGCTTAGAAGTTTACGAGAGCTGGTTAAAAAAGATTTCTTTTGTTGAGGAATTCAATAATTACTTATTATTATCAGTTCCAACAAGATTTATTAGAGATTGGATTACATCAAGGTATTTAGACCAAATATTAAAAATAATTAAAGTTTATAAAAAAGACATTATTAGAATTGAGTTCAAAATAGTTGAAAAAGCTCAAGATATCGCTTTAAAAGAAAATAGTATTAAAGAGAATAATACTAATGAAAATGTTTCATTTATAAAAGACTCTTATCTTCAGTATAATCGAATTGATCCAAATAAAAGATTTGATAATTTTATTACAGGTTCAAGTAACAAATTAGCTTACGAAGCTTCTTTAAAAGTTTCAGAAAATATATCTCACTATAATCCACTTTATATTTATGGTGGTGTTGGAATGGGAAAAACTCACTTATTAAACTCAATAGGGTTAGAGCTTAAAAAAAATAATAAAGTAATGTTTATTTCTGCTGAGCGTTTCATGTATCAGTTTGTAAAATCAATTAAATTAAACGACATGGTTAAGTTTAAAGAATATTTTAGAAATACAGATATTTTATTAATCGATGATATTCAGTTTATAAGTGGAAAAGAGGCTATGCAGGAGGAGTTCTTTCATACATTTAATGCATTACTTGATAAGGGGTCTCAAATAATTGTATCAGCTGATCGATCACCAAATAAATTATCAAGGATTCAAGAAAGAATTAAATCAAGATTTTCTGGTGGATTAGTTGTTGATATTCAAAAGCCAGATCTGGAGCTAAGAAAAAAAATAGTTGAAAAAAAAACTGAAGAATTGAATGCCTTATATTCCGAACAATTACATGTTTCTAGAGAAATTCAAGATTTTGTAAGTAATGAAATTACTGGAAGTGTAAGAGAATTAGTTGGTGCAATAAACAGAGTTGTTTCATTTTCAAGAATTTACAACAAAGTCCCAAATCTTGCTGAAACTAAAGTAGTTTTAAAGGATTTATTAAATTTAGCAGAAAATAAAGTTACAATAGATCTTATTCAGACAATTGTATGTAAGTTTTTCAAAATCAGCAAAAATGAAATGTTATCATCTAGAAGATCAAGATATTTAGTAAGACCAAGGCAAACAGCAATTTATTTAACTAAAATTTTGACTTCTAAATCATTACCTGAGATTGGAAGAGAATTTTCTAACCGAGACCATACAACAATAATTCATTCAGTAAAAACTATTGAAAAGATAAAAGAAAAAGATCCTGAGATGGTTGATAATATAAATAAATTAAAAAACCAGATTTTATATAATAATAAAGAAAATGAAATTTAACGTTAATCAACAAGACCTTCAGCAAGCATTAAATTATTGCCAAGGAGTTATTGAAAAAAGAAGTACATTACCAATACTTTCTAATATTTTGTTAGATGCAAGCAATTCAAAACTTACTATCACTGCGACTGATCTAGATTTAATATTTATACATCAATTAAATAATGTAGAAATTCTAGAGGAGGGCAAAACAACTACAACTTCCTCAATCATGTATGATATTATAAGAAAGTTTAACTCAGGAAAAAAAATAAATCTTTCTCTAACAGATATAAGTAAATTACAAGTAGAGTCTGAAAAATCTATTTTTAATTTGAATTGTATAAGTGCAACAGAGTTTCCACTGACAGATGAAAATTTTAATCAAAATGAATTTATAATTAAATCAAAACAATTATTGAAATTATTAAATAAGTGTAAATTTTCAGTTTCTAATGACGAAACAAGACATTATCTAAGTGGAATTTATTTTCATCAAACAGAAGTTGAAGATAAAAATTATTTAACAGCAGTTGCAACTGATAGTCATAGAATGTCTATTTCAAAAATTAGATTAGAGGAAAAAATTGATTTTGATCCAATAATTTTACCTAAAAAAACAATTTTTCAACTTTGCTCTTTGTTAGATAGCTACGATGGAGATGTAAAAGTTTCAAATGTTAAATCAAAAATAAAATTTGAATTAAATAATAGTATTTTAATTTCAAAACTTATTGATGGAAAATTTCCTAATTATATTCAAGTTATACCTAAAAATAATCAAAAAAAATTAGAAATAGACTTAAAATTATTTTTGAATTCTGTTGATAGAGTAGCATCTGTTTCATTAGATAAAAAAGATGGTGTGAAATTTAATTTATCTAAAGATACTCTAGATCTTTCAGTAAATAATACTAACAGTGGCGATGGTAAAGAAACTTTAAGTGTTAAGTTTGATCATGATCTAGAGATAAGTTTTAACTCTAGATATTTAATAGATGTTGCTTCACAACTAGATGGAGACAGAGTTGAAATTTTCTTTAATGATACTGGTTCACCGGCGCTAATAAAAGATCCAGGTGATTTTGATAGTATTTTTGTTGTTATGCCTATGAAGGGCTAATTAATTAAATCTAACTCTGAATAAATATTTTTTTCAAGAATTTGTATAAAATTTTTCTTTGTTAACCCAGAAGGAATTGGTTTTAGAATAGAGATTGTAATTGTTTTATTAGATTTCTTTTTACCTTTTTTAGGCCAAACATATCCAGAGTTAATTGCAACTGGCTGACAAGCAACATTTAGCTGTTCATAAATTCTCGAAGCACCTTTTTTAAAAGGTGGTCTTTCATCTGGAAGAACTCTAGTTCCTTGAGGAAAAATAATTAAAGGTCTATTAGAAGTAGCCATCATTTTTGAAATATCATCAAAAAAACCCAAGTTATCTTTTGTAACTTTATTTCTTTTTATTGTAATTGATCCAATTTTTTTTAAGTACCAACCAAAAATTGGAATTAACAATAATTCTTTTTTTAGAATAAATACAGGTGAGTTAAAGATTGTTTGTAAATAAAAAGTTTCAAACATTGATTGATGAGATGCTGCTATAAAAAATTTTTCATTATTAATAATATTTTCTCTTCCTTTGATTGAAATTTTTACTGAAAGAAAAAACCTTAAACAAAAACTGGCCCAATAGCCCATTAATTTACCCCCAATTAAAACAACCTGTTTAGGCAAAAAAAACGATGGTAAAAAAATTATCGAAATAAAGATGATTCCAGTGAAAAACAATATTGAAAATAAAAAGTTTCTTATCATTTTTGTCAAAAGCTAAATTATATCTTTATGCTTTTGTCTTTTTCTTATTACTTTAATTTTTGATCCCTTTATTAATAATTCCACTGGTTTAGGTCTTAAATTATAATTTGAGCTAAGCGACATTCCATAAGCTCCCACATCGCATATTGCTATTAAATCTTTTTCATTTAACACTTGAAACTTTTTTAATGTAATAAATTTATCTGTACTTTCACAAATAGGACCTACAAATTCATATGGTTTTTTAGATGTTTTATTAGATTTTGTAACAGGTAAGGTTTTATGAAACGCACCATATAAAGCGGGTCTCATTAAATCATTCATTGCAGCATCTAAAATGATAAACTTTTTACTTCCGCTGTCTTTTATATAGATTATTTTTGATACTAATGTACCGGTATCGCCAATAATTGATCTACCTGGCTCAAATATAATTTTAACTCTATGTCTTCTTAAAAATTTAAGAATAGCTGTATTATATTTTTTATAATTAAGTTTTTTATTTTTATCAGTATAAGTAATGCCCATACCTCCACCTAAATCTATAAATTCAAATTTATGATTTGATTTATTGAGAATTTGACTAACCGCTTTAAGCATTTTTTCATATGGTCTATGGTCTAAAATTTGACTACCTATATGAACACTTAGACATTTTAAATCAATATTTTTTGAATTTTTGCAATAATTTATAATTTCATAGAATGTATTTTTATTTACACCAAATTTATTTTCTTTTTTCCCAGTGGATATTTGACTTAATGTTTTTGCATCTGTGTTGGGGTTAAGTCTTACACCAATTTTTATTCTTTTATTTTTTGATTTTGCTATTCGATTTATTTCTTTTATTTCACTTAAAGACTCAGCGTTAATAAGCAAAATTTTTTTATCAATAGCAAAGCTGATTTCACCTGTTGTTTTACCAACACCAGAAAATACTATTTTGCTTGGATTAATTCCTGCTTTTAGTGCCATCATTAGTTCTCCTACTGAAACAACATCAGCACCTAATCCAAATTTTTTAATTTCTCTAATTATATTAACATTTGTATTAGATTTAACCGCAAAGCAGATAAGTGGTGAAAAAGATCTGAAGTTTTTTTTAAAATTATTAATATTTTCCTTTAATTTAGAATAAGAATAAGAATAAAATGGAGTTCCAAATTTATTTGCAATTTTTTGGAGATTAATTTTTTCTATTGTTAGTGTTTTATTTATGTATTTCATTAAGCTAGGTTAACTGAAACTTTTTTTATTTCTGCTTTTTTATCTGGATCTACGTATTTAGGATCACCTTTTTTTCCACAAGAAATAACGGCACAAAATAATAATATAATTATGGTAAATTTTTTAATCATTTTTCTCTTTTATATTTCATTATCATTTTTTTAATATTATCAAAAGAAGTTCCACCATAAGATTTTTTTGAATTAATTGAATTTTTTAAATTAAATACTTTTAATACATCATCTTTAAGTTTAGGTTCGATTTTTCTTAATTCTTCTAAAGTCAGTTCATTTAATTTCTTTTTTCTCTTTTCAGCCAAATTAACTACAGCAGCAGTTTTTTGATATGCTTTTCTAAAAGACATTGAGTGATTTTTCACAAGATAGTCAGCTAAATCAGTGGCTGTAATATATCCAGAATTAGCAAGTTCTAACATTTTACTCTTATTTGGATTACAATTTTTTAGTATTTCATCGCAAATTTTTAAACAATTATTTAGATTGTCGTTAGATTTGAAAACAATCTCCTTATCGTCTTGCAGATCTTTAAAATAAGACAGTGGTAAGCCTTTTAAAATTGTAAGCATCGAAAATAAATTTCCATAAGCGCTTCCTGATTTACCACGCAAGTACTCTAAAAGATCAGGATTCTTCTTTTGTGGCATTATAGAAGATCCGGTAACAACTTTATCAGATAAATTGATCAAGTTAAAAGCATCCGAATTCCAAATAATCAACTCTTCAGCAATTCTAGAAATATGCATAGCACACACAGATGAAGCGTATAAAAAATCTAAAACAAAATCTCTATCTGAAACTGTATCAATAGAATTATTTGTAGGTATTTTAAAACCAAGTTTTTTGGTTGTATAATTTCTATCTATATTAAATGATGTTCCTGCTAAAGCCGCAACACCTAAAGGATTTTCATTTAAACTATCTAAATTATTAGAAAATCTCTTTTTGTCTCTATTAAACATTTCTACATAAGACATTAAATAATGTGCAAAAGAGATAGCTTGAGCATTTTTAAGGTGTGTAAATCCAGGCATAATAGTCTCAACATTTTTTTCGGCTAACTTGATTGTACTCTTAATAACTTTATTAATGTTATTATTTATTTCTTTGGTTGAATTTTTCATCCAAATTTTAAAATCAGTAATTACTTGATCATTTCTTGATCTTGCAGTGTGAACGTAGCCAGCTTCTTCACCTATAATTTGAAAAAGTCTCATTTCGATATTCATATGAATATCTTCATATTTTTTATTAAACTCAAATTTATTGTTTGTTATTTCCTTGTCAATTTTTGTTAGTCCATAAATAATTTTATTTTTTATTTTGAATGAAATTATTTTTTGTTTAAAAAGCATCTCAACATGAGCAATTGATCCTTGAATATCTTCTTTATAAAGTCTTTTATCAATATCTATTGAATTACCGACTTTTTGAAACAAACTTGATGCATTTTTTTTTATACGTGTGTTCCAGATTGCTTGGTTGTTTTTATTTTTTGCCATGATATTTAATTATACCTATTTAACATGAGATTTTTAATAATATTTATTTTTTTGATAACAAATGTTTTAGCTGAAGAACTACCTGGTATTAAAAATATTGTAATCCATAAAATACCAAAAACACATGATAATGTTATTTTTTTAGACAAAAATGATCAAAAAATTAATATCAATGAATATACTGGGAACTTATTGATATTAAATTTTTGGGCGACCTGGTGTGAACCTTGTAAAGAAGAAATGCCATCTTTAGATAAACTCCAAGCTAACCCAGAATTGGATAATATAAAAATTTTCACAATTAATATTGGTAAAGAAACTTTAGATAAAGTTAATAAATTTTTTATAGATCTTAACATTAAAAATTTTGAACCTTATTTTGATCCACCTACAACATTAGCAAAAATGTTTTCTTTAAGAGGTGTACCTACAACAATTCTAATTAATAAAGAGGGCCAAGAATTTGCTAGAGTAATAGGTTCAATTGATTTTGAAGATAAAAATTTTATTAAATGGATAAAAAAATATAACTAATTTTTAAAAAAATAAGCAAAGCCAACTAAAGCAATAATAGCAATAAACTGTAAAATAACTCTTAACTGCATTAATTTATTTGAATATTTTTTACTTGTCTCTCCTCCCTTAAAAAGAGTCCCGATACCTAAGATTAAAACTATCCCTACAGCTATCAAAAGGGCTATTGATAAAACTTTTACTATTATTCCTGAAATCATTTTTTTATTTTAGATTGTTTTTTGACATAAAAAACATAATTTATCTACTATGACATTTTGCCTAGATTCCATAATTATTAAACCAGAAAATGGTGTTGAAATTAAAAATGCAATTATTTTGCTTCATGGTTATGGAGGTGATGGAAAGGATATTAGCATGTTGTCTTTAAACTGGAAAAGACATATGCCCAATACAGTCTTTATCTGTCCTAATGGTCATGAGCCATGCTCTATAAATCCTTCTGGTTATCAGTGGTTTGATTTAACAAAAGATGATTCTGATTACATATTAGAGCAATCAATTAAGGCTGAAGAAGTTTTAAAAAAATTTATTAATGAAATAAAACAAGAGTTCAAATTATCAAACAATCAAATCTGTTTATCAGGTTTCAGCCAGGGGTGTATGATGTCTTTAAATGTTGGTCTTACAGCTGAAGAAAAATTTTTATGTATAGTTGGTTTTTCTGGAAAGATAATTAATCAAAAGGATTTAAAAAACAGAATCAAAAATAATACTGAAACATTACTTATACATGGTGATGCTGATCAAATTGTCTCATCAACACATTTACTAGAAGCTAAAGATTTTTTAATAAGAAATAGTATTAAAGTTGAAACACTATTAATAAAAAATTGTGATCATCATATTCCTATTGAGGCATCAAGTACAGCTTTAAATTTTATTTTAAAAAAAATTTAACATCTCTTATTATTGATAAAATTGTTTAACTAAGTTAAAATTAGTTAATGGATAATTTTATTGAACAAAATGTTTCATTAGAAAAATGCCCTGCGCTAGTACTCAATGCAGACTATAGACCTTTGAGTTACTACCCTTTGTCCTTATGGTCATGGCAGGATACTGTTAAATCAGTTTTTCTTGATAGAGTTATTATTGTTAGTAATTACGATAGAACTATAAGAAGTCCATCATTTAATATGAAATTACCAAGTGTCATCGCATTAAAGGATTATATCGTTCCTCAAAGCAAGCCGAGTTTTACTAGATTTAATGTGTTTTTAAGAGATAAATTTTCTTGTCAATATTGTGGAAGTAACGAAGAGTTAACTTTTGATCATCTATTACCTAGATCAAAAGGAGGTGAAACTAATTGGGATAATGTTGTAACAGCTTGTTCTGCATGCAATGTGAAAAAGGGTGGAAAACTATTAAAACATTCAGGCATGAAGCTGCATCAGCACCCTTATCGACCATCAACAGAGGATCTACATAAGAATGGTAAAAATTTTCCACCAAATTTTTTACATAAAAGCTGGATGGATTACTTATATTGGGATGTAGAGCTAGAGTCTTAAATTTTCTCAGAAATATTTATTGCAATTTTTGATCCAGTTTTAATAATTTTATCTAATATAGAGTATGGGCCTTCTTTTGTTGCACCCTTTTCGTAAGCAATATCTTTATGACTTAATTCATCTTCTCTAAATTTAATTATTTTTTTTTTAAGTTTTGGTTCACTTTTATCAAGTTGTTTTATTTGGTTTAAATAATGTTCATCTATCACCTCTTCAACAGAAGCAGTGCAAAGCATAGCTGCTTTCTTTCCAAGCAAAGTTGAACCAAACCCCAATCCTACACCTAATAAATCCCATAAGGGTAAAAATTTTGTTGGTTTTATATTTCTTTTTTTAATTTCTTCTTCAAAATAATCAGAATGTTCTTTTTCATGAACTTTCATTTCTTCAATTGTTTTTTTTAAAGCTTCATCTTTAACTAATGTGTTTAGAGCTAGCAACTGTCCTTCATAAATTTTAACAGCACCACGTTCTCCAGCATGATCAACTCTAATGAATTCTTCTATTTTCTTTTTATCTATTATTGTCATAACTTAAATAAGTTTTTGTTGTAAAATATACTATTAGTATTGATATTATAATATTGTAACTTGTAAGCGATAATCCCAAAATTTTAAATGTAACATCTTTGCAGCTTACTTTCTTTTCTTGCAACTGTCTTAATATGTCTTCTTTTGATAGTAAATTGGAGCCATTTTTTAAATCGCAAACCAATGATTCTTCAATAAAACCTTGCTCAATACCTAAATGATATAATGATAAAATAGTAGCTGCTAAAAAAATTAAAATAAGAGAAAG
The DNA here is from genome assembly GCF_052049835.1 of Candidatus Pelagibacter sp. Lineage (GTDB taxonomy): Bacteria > Pseudomonadota > Alphaproteobacteria > Pelagibacterales > Pelagibacteraceae > Pelagibacter. The sequence continues at coordinate 273,818 of NZ_JBNGZF010000002.1, forward strand.
AATGAAATATTTTTCAAGATTAATAAATTTATAATTTAGTACAATAATTATTAATGCTAATAGGTATGGAATTCTTTCCAGTACACATAAGTTGCAAGGTTGATGACCTAAAACATATTCAATAAAAAATGTAGAAGATAAAGCGATAATGCTAATTAAAAAAATTAACTTTAATATAATTGTTTTGTTAATATCAACCATTAAATTTTAAAAATAAATAAATAATAATAAATAGTATAACTATAATAATTCCAATTATGGTGAACCATTTTGATCCATGTTTTTCCATGTAGTCTGTAAATAATTCTCCAAATTTATAAGACAAATAGGCAACTATAAAGAATCTCAGGCTTCTTGAAATTAAGCTAACAATTATAAAAACAGGAAGATTAAAACCAATTAAACCACTTGAAATCGTAAAAGCTTTATAGGGCAATGGAGTAAAGCCCGCTAAAAAAAGAATACTCAGCCATGCGAAGAATCCACTCCCTTGAGACATACTTAATTTTAAGTTTTCAACTTTATCTTGATAACCATAAAATTCGATTACATACATCGCTAAATCAAAAAATAAAAAACCTATCAAATATCCGAATATTCCTCCAAGAACTGAAAATATTGATGCAATTAAAAATATTTTTAAATATTCCTTTTTTTTAGCAATAACCATTGGAACTATCATTGCATCTGGAGGTATAGGAAAAAAAGAACTTTCTATAAAAGATATAAACCCTAAATAAAAATTTGAACTTTTATGTGCAGCTAATTCTAAACATTTTTTATAGAGTGTTTTAAACATTTTTTGGTTTTAATATAAATTTAGTTCTTATACTATTTAAATATAATTTAATTGAATACTTAGGGCGAATGGCGGAACTGGTAGACGCGCACGACTCAAAATCGTGTTTCGCAAGAAGTGAGAGTTCGATTCTCTCTTCGCCCACCAAGTAACTATGAATTTAAATAATTTAAATAATTTGATCGAATTATTTGTTAATCAAGCAAATAAACAAAATAAAAAAGATATTTTTTTAGAATGGCTAAACCCAAGTAATAAAAAAACATACACATGGGAACAAACTGAAAAGAATATTTTACAATTATCAAAAGTTATAAAAGAAAATATAAAAGAAGGAGATAGATGTCTTTTAGTTTCGGAGAATAGACCAGAGTGGTTTGTTTCTGATTTAGCTATTATGGTAGCTGGTGGAATTACAGTTCCAGCGTACACAACTTATACAGAAGATGACTATAAGTATTTGATAGAAGACTGTGAGCCTAGCTTAGTTGTTGTTTCAAATAATGAAATGTTAAAAAAATTAAATAATTCAATTAATGAAAAAGATTTTATAAAAAAAGTCATTACTTTGGATGAAAAAGCCGAGGTAACAAATAGTTTAAATATAACTAACAAAGAAAAATATTTAGATTTTAATTCAATTCTAAATAATAATTTATTAGCAGAAGATAAAATTGAAAATAATAAATTAAAAAGAAATTCTCCTGCATGCATTATTTATACTTCAGGGACAGGAGGTAATCCTAAAGGAGTAATTTTAAGTCATGGTGGAATTTTAAATAATCTCGTAGGAGCATGCGAAATTATGAAACCATTATTTAACTCAAGACCAGTATTTTTAACTTGGCTTCCTCTTTCACACTCCTATGAGCATTGTGTTCAATTTGCGCAGATAGCAGTAGGAGCAAAAGTATTCTATGCAGAGAAAATTGAAAAACTTTTAGAAAATATATCTGAGGCAAAACCAACAATTATGACAGCAGTTCCTAGATTCTACCAAAACCTCTACAACAAAATAAACATGAATTTAAAAAAACAAACAGGCTTTAAAGCAAAATTAATTGAAGCAACTCTTCGTTTGGGAAGAAAAAAACTATTAAATCAAAAAATGACATTTTCTGAAAAATTACTCAATTTTATAGTTGATAAATTAGTTAGAAAAAAAATAAAAAAACAGTTCGGTGGAAATTTGAGAGCTTTCGTTTCAGGTGGTGGGGCTCTAGATAAAGAAATAGGAGAATTTTTGAATTCTGTGGGGCTGCCTACTCTTCAGGGTTATGGTTTAACAGAAACATCACCAGTAGTAAGTTGTAATCCAATACACAAAATTAAAGTGGAGACTGTAGGACCTCCATTTAAAGGAAACGAAGTTAAAATTGCTGAAGATGGAGAAATTTTAGTTAAAGGCGAAAATGTAATGCTAGGATATTGGAACAAAAAAGAAGAAACTGAAAAAGTAATTATAAATGGATGGCTTCATACAGGTGATATTGGAGAGATAGATCCAAATGATGGTTATTTAAAAATTACTGATAGAAAAAAAGATATCATAGTAAGTGCTGGCGGAGATAACATTTCACCTGCTAAAATTGAAAATATGATTACGAATGAACCAGAGATAGATCAATGTATGGTTTATGGTGATAAAAAAAATTACTTAGTAGCTTTAATTGTTCCTAATAAAGATTTTTTAAATGAAAAAGAAAAAATAAATAAAGTAATTGAAAAAATAAATAAAAAATTAACTTTATTAGAAAAGATTAAAAAAATTCAATTAATAGATGAAAATTTTTCTATTGAAAATGGTTTAATGACACCAACAATGAAAGTAAAAAGAAAAAAAGTTATAGAAAAATATAAAAATCAGCTAGAAAATCTTTATTAAAATATTTAATTTAAGTTGTTTATTAACCGCATAAACATTAACTAAATTAATAAAAAAAAGTTTTATAAAAATAAAAAGTTAAAAAAAATTTTTATAAAATTTAACTTTTAATTAAAGAATTGACATAACTTATAGAAAAAAATAAAAATATGGTAACAGCGAATCAATTTGATTCGTTTAACTAAAAAAGGGAGCTAAAGATGCCTAAGAAAAGAAAAAAAGCGGCAAAGAAAACTAAGAAAAAAGCTAAGAAAAAAGCTAAGAAAAAAGCAAAAAAAAGAAGAAGAAAATAGTAACTTAGTATTCTTTACAAAAAACGCTTCTCATTACAGTAGTGTGTGAGAGGCGTTTTTTTTTACTCGTCAATTGGTTCGTCGTTATCAGAAATTGGCTCGTCTACAGGTAGTTCACTAGTTGGAGTTTTCGCAGGTGTTGCTGGTTGAGGCTGCCCACCTAAATTTCTTTTTAGTGCTTTATCCAATTTTTTTTGAGTGTCTTCTAACGATACATTCAAAACAATCTGAAATTCAGACAGAATTCTTTCATAAGCTTTTTCAAATAGTTGTCTTTCACTATAAGACTGATCAACCATAAGATCATCACCTTTATTTAAATCTCTGACTACCTCAGCTAATTCATATATCTTTCCAGAAGATATTTTAGCTTCATATTCTTGTGCTCTTCGACTCCACATTGATCTTTTAATTTTTGGTTTACTTTTTAATATTGAAATACATTTATTAACCTGATTGATAGTTGCTAAAGGCCTCAAGTGAGATTGCTTGTTTACAGGTACCATTCCATTGGCTTTGTCTTTTTCAAATTTAATAACATATGTTTCAACATCAATTCCACCAATGTTTATCTTTTTAAATTCAGTAATTTGCCCTACGCCATGCTTTGGATAAACAACATGATCTTTAATTTTGTATTCCCTTTTTTCAGTTTCTTGTTTTTTAACTTTTTTTATTTCAGGCTTAATTTCATTTGTTTTTGAAATTCTTAAATTGTCTACTTTTGACTCAGCTGTTGATTCTGCAATTTTAACGGCTTTTTTTGATTTAGTTAGTTTAGGTGAAACTTTTTTAGGGCCTTTTTTGATTTTCTTTGAGATTATTTTTTTAGTTTTTTTAGTTTTTTTAACTTTAGTTTTTACAACCTTCTTTTTAGAAACTTTTTTTTTCACTTTTTTGTCTGTTTTGCCTTTAAAGATTTTCTTTAAAATATTTTTCGTACTTATTTTGCTCATTTTTAAATTTCTCGTGATCCGCTGGTGGATCTTTTTTTTCACTTATGTTTGGCCAGATTTCAGAATATTTTTTATTAATCTCTAACCATTTTTCACTTCCAGGTTCGGTATCTGCTTTTATGGCATCGACAGGACATTCTGGCTCGCAAACGCCACAATCTATACACTCATCAGGTTTAATTACAAGCATATTTTTACCTTCGTAAAAGCAATCAACTGGGCAGACATCAACACAGTCGGTTAGCTTGCACTTAATACAATTGTCATTAACAATATATGTCATTTTAAATTTTGTTTAATTTTTTCTTTAATATCCCCCATAGTTTTATTGTCAATGTAAAGTAAACCCGCAAGTCGTCTCATTAAATTAGTTTCATATATATCAGCATCTTTATTTGAATAGATTATGGACCACAAAGCCTCAATAATTTTAATTTTATCCTGCTCGGGCAACCCCTTTACTTCTCGAGTAAAATCTAAAATTTGATTTGAACTTTCTTCAATTATTTTTGCTTCTTTGATTGTTTTAGAAATATTTTCATTTTCTACACCTAGCTCATTAAGTGTTTTTTTAATAATTTCTTCCTCTCTATCTGTATAGTTCTCATCTATTTTTGCAGCATGAATCAATAAAGCACAAACCTTTGTTAGAAAATTATAATTTTTAATTTCTTCTTTTTTAAAAAACATTTTAACTTAAATTTAAATTCTTTAATATTTTAAATGGATTCTCATTTGAGATCTTCTTTGTGCTAATTTTTTTAAATTTCTTAGTAGGACTATATTTAAAAAATGTTTCATTTTCTTTTTCAAATATTTTATAATTCATTTTTTGAAGTAATTTTTTAAAACTATCTTTACTACATCCTAAAAGATTTAACATTTCTGGAACTAATTTAATTTCAGAATTTTCTTTTGAACTAGAATTTATTATTAATACAAATAATCTTTCCAAAATATCAATTCTTACAAAAAAATTATCAAATTTTTCAAATCCACACAGAAGCATAAAGTTTTTATTTTTTATTTCTTTATCGTCTAAAAAATTCAAACCAAAGGTAGGTGGTTTTAAATTATGAAATTTTTGATAAAAATTTTTCCATAATAATGTTCGCAAAGATACGGCCTCTGGTTTAATTAATTGATAAAGGAAAACATGATATCTCCCAAACTTTACTCCTAAGTCTCTAAGAATTTTTCTTTCATTTTGTTCTAAGTTTTTTAAATATTCAGAAACTTGATCTCTTTTTAATACCCCATTATTTTCATAGAGTTGATATGCCAGTGCTTTAATTGATGAATTATTTTCTTTTATATTTTTTAAATCAATTAAACTTTTAAGAACATTATTTATTTTCGCATGTATCCATTTGTTAATATAATTGTTTAATTTTTGTTTAGTGTTTTGTTCAATAATATCATCAACGATTAATTCAAAATTAGGATTTAGATAATCACTACCTGTTGTTAATTTGGCAATTGGGAAATCATTCCAGTAAATTTTAAAATTTTCTTTCAGACTGATTAATCCTGTATCAATTATAGATTGCACACGTGTTTCTAATTCTGGACCAATAGTTTGTCTTGCAGCTTTTTTTAAAGATTTAATATCAGTTTCTAAAGCACCTTTTTTTAAATCCAGTTCTAATTTTAGTCCTTTAATTTTTCCAATAAATTGACCGTCAATTTTAACATCATTGTTTTGTAAAATTTCAGTTTTAAATTCCATATCTTGTTTTAAACCTCTAGCGAGCACACTTGCTCTTTTGTCAATAAAAGTTTTAGTAAGTTCTTCATGTAATCTCTCTGAAAGTCTGTCTTCTAAGTGTTTAGTTTTTTCAATCCAATAACTTTGATTTTCTACCCAATTATTTTTATTCGAAACATATGACCAAGTTCTGACATTTGCAATTCTATTTGATAAAGAATCTACATTTCCATCTAATTTATCAAGTTTCATGAGCTGTAATCTCATATAATCTTCAGAAATTAGTCCTTTTTTGCTAGTTAAAAATTTAAATACATTTCCAATGACTTCAAAATGATTTCCATAAGTTTTTTTAACAAAATCAGGTATTTGGCAACATTCCCACAAGAGCATTAAAATTTTCTTATCAAATTCTCTATTTAAAATTTTTTGATCTTTTAAAAAATATTTAAGTGCTTTTTCATCCTCACATTCATGAATTTTTCTTAGCCATTCCACCTGAGGTTTTTCCTCTAAACTTTTAATTAAACTAATTGGGTTATTAAAATTAAGATTTGAATTTCTCCAAAACAAAGTTCTTATTTCTTCAAATTTATGATTTTCTAATAATTCTACCTCTTCGGGAGATATTTCTTTACAATCACCAGTAATACCGAAACTTCCATCGTTAAGGTATCGACCAGCTCTACCGGCTATTTGACCTATTTCAGATAAATTTAATCTTCTTAATTTTTTTCCATCAAATTTCTTTACATTTGAAAAATAAACAAAATCTAAATCCATGTTTATTCCCATCCCAATTGCATCTGTTGCAACTAGGAAATCAACATCACCAGATTGGTATAATTCAACTTGAGCATTTCTTGTTTTTGGACTTAGTGATCCCATTACAATAGCGGCACCACCCTTTTGTCTTCTTATTAACTCAGCAATGGCGTAAACCTCCTCTGCTGAAAACGCAATAATTGCTGTTTTTCTGTCAATTCTTGATATTTTTTTATGACCAGCGTAAGTAAGTTTAGATAGTCTTTCTCTATTTATAAATTCAATATCTCCATCTAATTTTGAAATAATATTTTTAATGGTACTTGAGCCCATTAGCATTGTAAGTTTTTCCCCCCTCATATTTAAAAGTCTATCAGTAAAAATATGACCTCTTTCATGATCAGAGCACATTTGAATTTCGTCTACGCCAACAAACTCAAGATGTTTGTCAATTGGCATAGACTCCACTGTGCATAAAAAATATTTTGCATTAGATGGGATTATTTTTTCTTCTCCAGTTATAAGTGCAACTTTATCTAAACTTTTTTTCTTGATTACTTTGTCATATACTTCTCTTGCAAGTAATCTAAGTGGAAATCCAATCATGCCACTCTCAAAAGAAAGCATGGTTTCGATAGCAAGATGGGTTTTGCCTGTATTTGTAGGACCCAGAACAGCTGTAATTTTATTTTTAGTCATTGCTATCTTTTGTGCTTCTTTTTTTTTACCTACCAGATATTGTTACTGTTAAAGAACAAAAATAGACTAAAACATGACCGAATCGGAGGGTAAAAAGTTCTCATTTTCTTTAAAATATTGACGAGATTATCATAAATAAGATTAATTCTATAACAGTAATTTAATTTAATAAAATGAGTAAAAAACTTTGGCAACCTTCTCTAATTGTAAAAAAAAATTCAAATTTATTTGGTTTTGAAAATTACATTTCAAAAAAATTAAAAATAAAATTTAATAAAAATTATAAAAAATTATTAAATTGGAGTATTAAAAATTCACCTGAGTTTTGGAGTAGATTTTGGGATTTTAGCAAAATAAAGGGAATTAAAAGTAATAAAAATTTTAGAAAATCAAAGACTTTTTATAAAAATTTATTTTTACCAGGTAGCAGACTAAATTTTGGTGAAAATTTATTATCTAAAAATAACAATGAAAAAGCAGTAACCTTTATTAGTGAAAATGGATTTAGAGAAGAAAGATCATGGAGACAATTAAATTTAAATACTAATAAAATTTCAAAGTTTTTAAAAAAAATAAATATTAAAAAAGGAGATAGAGTAGCTGCATATATGCCAAATACTATTGAAACTGTTGAAGCATTCATTGCCACAACTTCTTTGGGAGGTATTTGGTCTTCTTGTAGTCCTGATTTTGGATCCAAAGGTGTTATAGAAAGATTTTCTCAAATTAATCCAAAAGTTTTATTCATTACTGATCAGTATTTTTATAATGGAAAAAAAATAGATATTTTAAATAGACTCCCAGAGATTTTAAAATTAATCCCATCAATTAAAAGTGTTGTAATTAGTAACTATCCTGGAAAAAAGTTTATTAAAAATAAATATAAATTTAAAAAAATTAATTTATTTAAATGGAATGAATTAATGCAAACTAATGCTGAAAAAATTGATTTCATAAGATTTGATTTTGAAACAGAGTTAGCAATACTATATTCAAGTGGAACTACTGGAAAACCGAAATGCATTTGTCATCGATCTGGTGGTGTTTTAATCCAGCATATGAAGGAACATCAATTACACTGTAATATTAAAGAAAATGACAACGTTTTTTATTTTACCACATGTGGATGGATGATGTGGAATTGGTTAGTTAGTTCATTAGCCTCGAAGGCATCTATTGTTCTTTTTGATGGATCTCCAATGTTTAAATCACCCGATTTGCTTTTGAAAATAGCACAAAGAGAAAAAATAACTTTATTTGGAATAAGTGCGAAGTATGTAGATGCTTTAAGAAAATTTAAACCAAAATTAAAATATAAATTTAAACTAAATAAATTAAGAACAATTTGTTCAACTGGCTCACCTCTTTCAAAAGAAAGTTTTAAATATGTTTATAAGCATATTAAAAAAAATGTGCATTTGTCATCTATTTCTGGTGGTACCGATATTGTTTCGTGCTTCGTATTAGGAAATTTATATCAGCCAGTGAATATAGGAGAAATACAAAACAGTGGTTTGGCTTTAGATGTAGATGTTTTAAGTGATAAAGGGAAGTCTTTAAAAAATAGTAAAGGAGAACTCGTCTGTAAAAATCCTTTTCCATCAATGCCTTTAAAGTTTTGGAATGATAAAAATGATATTAAATTTAAGAGTGCTTATTTTAATAGATTTAAAAATATATGGCACCATGGAGATTACGCAGAGATAAAAAATAGTGGTGGATATATAATTCATGGAAGATCAGATACCACCTTAAATCCAGGAGGTGTTCGACTTGGAACAGCAGAAATATATTCAGAGGTTGAGAAGTTTAGAGAAATAAAAGAATCTATTGTTGTAGGACAATCTTGGGATAATGATGTTAGAATAGTTTTATTTATTGTTATGAGCAAAAATAATTTATTAACAGCAGAATTAATTAAGAAAATAAAATTACAAATAAAAAAAAATACATCTCCTAGACATGTTCCAAGTAAAATTATTGTTGTAAAAGATATTCCTCGAACAAAAAGTGGTAAAATAGTTGAACTAGCAGTTAAAAGTAAGATAGAGGGAAGTCAAATTAAAAACATTGAAGCTTTAGCAAATCCCGAAGTCCTTGAACAATATAGTAATATAAAAGAACTCAGTATATAAATAAAAAAAATTAACCACCAGGTCCTAAATTAGATGGTTTAATTTTTATAATTTTCCATACACCTGATGCAGAAGTAATAATTTTATTATTACATTTTAATTCGCAAAATAAAAAGACAAGAGTATTTGTTTTTTTTAAAATTCTTGTATGACCAATAATTTCATCTCCAACTTCTGAAGCACCAATAAATTTTATATCTAAAGAAATGGTTACACATGGAGCATTTCCAGCTGCTCTGTGTGCAGCTGTCCCTGCCCCTGCATCTATTAAAGCAGATAAATAACCTCCATGAGTTATTCCTGCAGCATTTAAGTGATTTTCATTAATTATAGACTTAAATTCGTATTCATTTTCTGAAATAGACCTAAATAAAACACCCCCATTGTGTTTCATAAATCCTGGTTTAATACTTATTTGCTCAAATTTATTGCTCATAGTTTTTTATAATACAAAAGTTAAGATTAATAAAATAATTAAAATAATTATAAAAAAATAAATTACTGATTTTTGTAAAGATGCTTTTAAAAGCCGATCAAACATTTCCATTTCCTTTTTGGTGGACCGCCCAGAATTCGAATCTGGAATCTCCCGGTTCGTAGCCGAGCGCCTTATCCAATTTGGCCAGCGGTCCTTTATAATAATATATTCCATATATCAAAGTTTTTGATGTAATTTAACTTATAAAATATTATGTTACTTAGTTTATGAGCAAAAATTCTAACGATGTTGTTATTACTTCTGCACTAAGAACTCCAATTGGAAGATACAAAGGGTCGTTAAAAAATCTTAGCGCATCAAAATTAGGATCAATAGCGATTAAAGAGGTAATTTATAAATCAAAATTAGATTTAGAGGAGATTGATGAAGTAATTATGGGGCACGTTTTAACTTCTGGACTTGGCCAAAACCCTGCTAGACAAGCTTCAATCGGTGCTGGAGTACCAGTTTCTAAACCTGCACATATTGTTAATCAGGTTTGTGGATCTGGATTAAGATCTGTTGTTTCAGGATATCAATCAATAAGTTTAGGGGAAAATAAAATAGTCATTGCAGGTGGTCAAGAAAATATGTCTCGAGCAACTCATGCAATTTATTATAGAGAAGATAAAAAATTTTCTGAAAACAAATTAGTAGACACAATGATAAAAGATGGTCTGCTTGATTCATTTAATGATTATCATATGGGCGTAACAGCTGAGAATGTTGCCGAAAAATATAAAATTTCTAGAGATGAACAAGATAATTTTTCTTTAAATTCTCAGAAAAAAACAGAAAAAGCTTATATTGAAAATAAATTTAAAGATGAGTTGATTAAGTTACAAATTGAAGATGGTGACAAAAAATTTGTTTTTGAAAAAGATGAACATCCAAGAGAAAATTTAAGCATAGATGATCTAAAAAAATTAAAAACAGTATTTAAAGAAAATGGGACTGTAACACCTGGAAATTCCTCAGGTATAAATGATGGTGCTGCGGCCTTAGTTTTAATGTCTAGAGAGCAAGCAGAAAAAAAATCATTAGAGTCATTGGTTAAAATTGTATCTTGGGCAACTTGTGGGGTTGATCCCTCATTAATGGGACTAGGACCCATACCTTCAATTCAAGAAGCATTATCTAAAGCAAATTGGAAAATAGATGAAGTGGATTTATTTGAAATTAATGAGGCTTTTGCAGCACAAAGTGTTGCGGTAATTAAAGAATTAAAAATCCCTGAACAAAAAGTTAATGTTAATGGAGGAGCAATCGCTCTAGGTCATCCGATTGGAGCTTCTGGGGCAAGAATTTTGGTTACACTTATCCATGAAATGATCAAGCAAGATAAAAAAAAAGGTTGTGCGGCACTCTGTATTGGTGGAGGTATGGGGATAGCTATGTGTATTGAGAGAAGCTAAAAAGCGTAAAATTCATTTATTTTTTTATTTTTTGTACAATAAAAACACAAGATTAACGAAAAAACCTTATTAATGTGTTAAAATAAAATCCAATAATGTTTTTTTGGGTATATAAAACATTTTAAAAAATGAGAGAAAAATTGCTTGTTCCTGACATTGGTGACTTTGAAAATGTTGAGGTTATAGAGATACTTGTAAAACCTGGTGATCAAATTAAAGAAAATGATCCAATAGTTACAATTGAAAGTGACAAATCAAGTGTTGAAATCCCTTCTACAATTGCTGGAAAAGTAGATAGTTTAGCAGTTAAAGTTGGTGATAAAGTTTCTAAAGGTGATTTATTGCTTAATCTTACATCATCATCAAAAACATCATCAGAAAGCACTCTTCCAAAAGATACAGAAAATATAATTAAACAAGCTGAAGAAGCAATGGCTGAAAAAAAAGAGGAAGAAAAAATTATATCTGAACCAATAATTGAGAAAAAACAATCTACAATACAAGTAGTTAATGGGACTGATATTGATCCGCTTGAAACTCAAGATTGGTTGGAGTCTTTATCAGCAGTTATTTCAAAAGATGGAAATCAAAGAGCTCATTTTTTGATTAAAGAACTAATTAACAAAGCTTATCGAGAAGGAGCGAATATTCCTTATACTCAAAATACACCTTACATTAATACAATACCCCCAGAGGCTGAAGTAAAGTCTAGTGGTGATCAAAATATTGAAAGAAGAATTAGATCGTTAATTAGATGGAATGCAGCAGCAATGGTAGTTCGAGCAAATAAAAAACACCCTGAACTTGGTGGACACATTGGTACATTTGCATCTGCTGCAACATTATACGATGTTGGCATGAACCATTTTTGGAGAGCAAAAAATAATAAATTTGGTGGAGATTTAATTTATTTCCAAGGGCATAGTGCTCCAGGAATGTATGCAAGAGCCTTCTTAGAAGGTAGATTAAATGAGAAACAATTAGATAGTTTTAGACAAGAGGTAGAGCCTGGAGGTCTATCGTCATATCCACACCCATGGTTAATGCCAAAATTTTGGCAGTTCCCCACAGTATCGATGGGGTTAGGCCCCATGCTTGCTATATATCAAGCCAGATACATGAAATATTTAATCAATAGAGGTTTGATTAAAGATGAAGGAAGAAAAGTGTGGGCCTTTTTAGGTGATGGAGAAATGGATGAGCCAGAGTCGATGGGAGCAATTGGGCTGGCTGCAAGAGAGAATTTAGATAATTTAATTTTTGTAGTTAATTGCAATCTTCAAAGATTGGACGGTCCAGTTAGAGGTAATGGAAAAATTATTCAAGAACTTGAAGGAAGTTTTAGAGGATCTGGCTGGAATGTAATAAAGGTAATTTGGGGATCGTATTGGGACTCATTGCTTGCTAATGATAAAACTGGTCAATTAGTAAAAATTATGAATGAAACCGTAGATGGTGAGTATCAAGCAATGAAAGCAAGAGATGGTGCTTATGTAAGAGAAAAGTTTTTTGGAAAATCCCCTGAAACATTAGAATTAGTTTCAAGCATGTCTGATAAAGATATATGGCGACTCAATAGAGGTGGACATGATCCTCATAAAGTTTTTGCAGCATATGATAAGGCAACTAAAAATAAAGGAAGCCCAACAGTAATTATTGCTAAAACTATTAAAGGTTATGGAATGGGAAAATCCGGTGAAAGTGTAAATACTACTCATCAAACTAAAAAATTAGATGTTGATGACTTGATGTATTATAGAGATCGATTTGATGTTCCTTTAACAGATGAACAGGTAAGAAATATTGAATATTTTAAGCCTGATGAAAAATCACCCGAAATAAAATATCTTAAAGAAAGAAGAATTAAATTAGGTGGATTTTTACCTGAGCGATCTACTTTTGCAAAACCAATAAAAGCACCCTCAAAAGATATTTTCGATTTCATGAAAGTATCAACTGGTGAAAAAGAAATGTCTACTACTATGGCACTTGTGAGAATGCTAACTAATTTATTAAGAGATAAAAATATATCTCCTAGACTGGTTCCTATTATTCCTGACGAAGCAAGAACGTTTGGCATGGAAGGATTTTTTCAAAAAATAGGGATTTATGCTCATGAAGGACAAAAATATGAACCTGAGGATGCAGCTCAATTAAGTTCTTATAGAGAAGACAAAAGTGGTCAAGTTTTAGAGGAAGGTATCAATGAAGCGGGTGCTATGTCTTCATGGATTGCTGCTGCCACTGCATATACTAATCATGATATTGAAATGATTCCAATTTATATTTTTTATTCAATGTTTGGTTTCCAAAGAATAGGAGATCTAGCTTGGGCAGCCGGGGATAGTCAGGCTAGAGGATTTTTGGTAGGTGCAACAGCTGGAAGAACAACATTAGCTGGAGAAGGCTTACAACACCAGGATGGTCATAGTCATTTAATCGCATCAACTATTCCAAATTGTGTAACTTATGATCCTACATTTCATTATGAATTAGCGGTAATTTTTCGAGAAGGTCTAAGAAGAATGCATGAAAAAAATGAGAATGTTTTTTATTATATTACAACAATGAATGAAAATTACTCACACCCAGAAATGCCAAAAGATAAAAATTGTGAGGAAGGCATTTTAAAAGGCATGTATAAAATAAAAGAATTTAACAAATACAAAAAAACTAAAATCCAACTTTTAGGATCAGGAACAATCTTAAGAGAAATGATGTCTGCTGCTGAGATTTTACAAAATGATCATCAAATTGACAGTGAGATATGGAGTGTAACAAGTTTTAATGAATTAAGAAAAGATGGAATGGAGGTAGAAAGATTTAATCTTTTGAATCCTGATAAAGAACCTAAAAAATCTTATGTTGAGCAATGCCTGGGCCAAACAGAGGGCCCAATTATGGCTGCATCTGATTATATGAGAATGAATTCAGATCAAATCAGACCTTATACTAATAAAAGCTTTTATTCATTAGGAGCAGATGGTTTTGGAAGAAGTGATACAAGAAAAAATTTAAGAAAATTTTTTGAGGTAGATAAAGAACATTTGGTTGCTTATGGTTTAAGTATTTTAGCAAAAGAACAGCTTATAACTTCTAAATATGCAAAAGATGCAATGAAGAAGTATAATATTGATACTAACAAACCAATGCCAACAAAATTATAATGTCAGAAACTGAGATTAAAGTACCTAATATTGGAGATTTTAAAGATGTTGAGGTTATTGAGGTATTAGTTACAGAAGGTCAATCAATAAAAAAAAATGATGCTCTAATAACAATCGAAAGTGATAAATCTAGTGTAGAAATACCATCAAATTTAGAAGGTAAAATTAAAAATTTAAAAATAAAAGTAGGAGACAAAGTTTCTGAGGGCGACTTAATTTTAACTATAGAAAGTGATTTAAAAGTTAAAAAGCAAGAGGTTAAAGAAAAACCAGAAATCGAAAAAGAGTCAAAAAATATTGAGGTAATAAAACCTGAAATCCAAGAAAAAACATTTTCTAAAAATAATTTTTCAGAAATTTCATCTGCAAGTCCAAAAGCTAGAAAATTTGCTAGAGAACTTGGTGTAGATATTAATCAAGTAGCGGGAAGTCAGAAAGATGGCAGAGTTGTTGAAGATGATATTAAAAAATTTGTTTCATCTAATTCAAAAAACAACGTTGTAGTAAAAGATAGTAAACCAGATAAAATTAAAAACGAATTTGAACATTCCGATTTTGGTGAAATAGAAATTAAAGACATACCAAGAGTAAAAAAATTATCATCAAAATATCTTACAAATTCATGGACAACAATTCCTCATGTTACAAATCACGATGAAGCCGACATAACAGAGATGGAAAGTTTTAGAAGTTCCTTAACCGATATGTATACTGGAGAAAAAATTAAAATTACGCCTCTAGCATTTATAATAAAGGCTTTAGTTGCATCTCTAAAGAAATTTCCTAGCTTTAATTCATCTATTGACGAAATTGAGACTGGAAAAATGACTTTAAAAAAATATTACCATATTGGGATAGCAGTTGATACGCCAAATGGATTGATGGTTCCAAAAATAAGAAATGCAAATAACAAAAAAATTTCTCTGATAAGCAAAGAGTTAAAAGAGGTAAGTGAACTTTGTAGAAATTTAAAAATTGATAAAAAAGAATTGTTTGGTGGCTCGATGACAATTACGAGTTTAGGTGGTATAGGAGGTTCTTTTTTTACACCTATAATTAATTATCCCGAAGTTGCTATATTAGGAGTAGGAAGATCAGAAAAAAAACAAATTTTTATGAATGGTAAGTTTCAAACCAGGACTATGCTCCCAATTTCTTTATCTTATGATCATAGAATTATTGATGGTGCAGAAGCAGCTAGGTTTAATAATGATCTAAAAGAAAACTTAGGCAAAAATTTTGCTTATAAACTAGCTGTCTAATTAAAAATGAGTAAATCCATATCATTATTTAGTGCCTTATTGTGCACTTTTATTTGGGGAACAACTTTTATTGCCCAAGACACAGGCATGGATAATATTGGCCCTTTTACATTTAATGCTGTGAGGTTTTTTGTTGGTTTTTTAGCCATAACCCCACTTTTAATTTTGTTTGAATTAAAAAATTTTAAATCAGAATTTAAATTAGATAAAAAAACTTTCATAATTTATTCATTGTTAATTGGAATTTCTTTATTTTTAGGCTCTGCACTTCAACAAGTTGCTTTGCTTTATACAGATGTAGCAAATGCTGCTTTTTTTACAATTTTTTATGTGCCAATGGTACCGATTATCATTTTTTTGTTTGGTAAAAAATCAATGCATTGGAGTGTATGGCCTTCTGTAATTCTATGTTTAATTGGAGGATATTTATTAACAAATTTTCATGATGCAACAGTAAGATTAGGAGATACTTTAGTTGTTCTAGGAGCTTTATTTTGGAGTACTCATATTATTTTTACTGGGATCATTATAACTAAATATAATCTTCCACTTACCTTAGGAGCTGCCCAGACTTTAATTGTGGCTATTTTTTCATTTATAATTGGAATTATTTATGAAGAATTTATTTTAAGTAATATTTTAATGGAAATTTATTCAATTTTATATGCAGGTATATTATCTGGCGGATTTGCATTTGTTCTACAAATTTATGCACAAAGAAATATTACACCTGCACCAGCAGCTATTATATTTTCACTTGAAGGTGTATTTGCGACTATAGCTGCTTGGTTTATTTTAAATCAAATTCTAGATGTTAATAATTTACTTGGATGCTTTTTTATTCTATGCGGAGTTCTCTTATCTCAATTACTCCCTTTAATTAAGAAGAAATATACTTAATAAACTAAACTAAATAAAATCAAAGCAATTATTATTCTATAAATTACAAACGCATTCATTGAAAATTTATTTATATAAATTAAAAAGAATTTAACTGTTAGAAAAGAAAAAATAAAAGAAGATATAATTGCAATAACAACTAAGTAATTAAACTGAATTGATTGTTCAAAAACATCTTTTAAACTTAAGACACTAGCCCCAGCTAATGCTGGGATCGAAAGTAAAAAAGATATCTTACTTGAATCTACTCTATTAAATTTTAAAATTCTCGCAGCTGTTATAGTAATTCCTGCTCTACTCACTCCAGGTACAAGAGAGAAAATTTGGAAAACACCTATAAATATTATTGACTGAAAATTTAAATTTGAAGAAATTTTTTTATCAAATCGATTTTTGTCTGAGATGTATAAAATAACTGCGAATATTAAAGTAGTCCAAGCAATGACTTCTAAATTTCTTAACTGATAAATTAAATTTGTACTATAAAGTATGTATCCAACAATTATTAATGGAATAGATCCTAATACAATTAAATTTAAAATTCTTTTATTTTTTCTGATATCAAACAATTCATCTTTAAAAAAATAAATTATAGCTATTAGTGAACCTAGATGGAGGCTGATATCAATAAGCAAAGAACTAGATTTAAATTCATATAAAGTAGAAACCAAAATTAAATGAGCAGAAGAACTAATAGGAAGAAATTCAGATATTCCTTGAATTGCGGAGAGAATTAAAACTTCTATAATATTTTGAAACATTGTTTCTTCGTAACTTATAAAGTATTTATTTAAAACAATTCGATTTAAGCATAATAGCTATGCAATAATTAAAAACGTGTTAATTAGCGGTAATAATTTAAAAATTAAGGTCAATATATATGACCTATTTTATGCTTTATATACATAAATCAGGGTATATTTTGCCAAAACTTAAATAATATTATGCCAGATAAAATGCTCAAATTTGTTAAAATAGGTCAACAAACTCCACCTAAAAGAGAAGTTGATAAGAGAAAGAAAGATTTTAATGAAATTTATGACGAGTATATCAATGAAAAAGCCAAAGAACAGTCAAGTAGGTGTTCGCAATGTGGAGTACCTTTTTGCCAAGTTCATTGTCCTTTAAGTAACAACATACCAGATTGGCTTAAACTGACAGCTGAGGGAAGATTAAAAGAAGCATATGAATTATCCCAAAGCACAAACAATATGCCTGAAGTGTGTGGCCGAATTTGCCCCCAAGATAGATTATGCGAGGGAAATTGTGTAATTGAACAATCTGGTCATGGAACAGTAACTATTGGATCAGTAGAAAAATATATTACAGATAATGCTTGGGCTGAGGGCTGGGTAAAACCAATTAAGGTAACGAATGAAAAAAAACAAAGCGTAGGAATTATAGGAGCAGGTCCTGCTGGTTTAGCTGCTGCAGAACAATTAAGAAAAAATGGATATAAAATTACTGTCTACGATAGATATGATAGAGCAGGAGGATTATTAATTTATGGAATTCCAAATTTTAAATTAGAAAAAGAAGTTGTAGAGCGAAGAACAAAACTCTTAAAGGATGGAGGAATTGAATTTGTTCAAAATTTTGAAGTTGGTAAAGATGCAAGCCTAGATCAATTGAGAAAAAAACACGACGCAATTTTAATTGCAACAGGAGTTTATAAAGCAAGAGAAGTAAACTTACCTGGAAATGATCTTGATAATATTTTTCCTGCAATGGATTTTTTAACAGCATCTAATAAAAAAGGTCTAGGAGATGATGTTGAGTTGTTTGATAAGGGAATTTTAAACGCAGAAGGTAAAGATATTGTTGTAATCGGTGGAGGTGACACAGCAATGGATTGTGTAAGAACTTCTATAAGACAGAAGGCAAAATCTGTTAAATGTTTGTATAGAAGAGATAAAGAAAATATGCCAGGATCTGCTAGAGAAGTTGCAAACGCTGAAGAAGAAGGTGTTGAGTTTGTTTGGTTATCAAGTCCTAAAGAATTTAAAGGTAAAAATAAAGTAGAAAAAATAATTGTAGATCAAATTAAATTAGGTGATCCAGATGAGACAGGAAGAAGAAAGCCACAAGTACAAGAAGGCTCAAGTTACGAAACAAAAGCAGATATGGTTATCAAAGCACTAGGTTTTGACCCTGAGGATTTACCAAATTTATTTGATAGTAGTGAATTACAAGTAACAAAGTGGGGAACTATTAAAACAGATTTTGATACTATGGAAACAAATATAAAAGGGGTGTTTGCTGCTGGTGATATAGTTAGAGGAGCTTCATTAGTTGTTTGGGCGATAAAAGATGGAAGAGATGCAGCAGCTTCAATTAAAACTTATCTAGAGAGCAAATCTAAAGTGGAAAAAAGAGTGGCTTAATGAAAAATTATAAAAAAAACCTTCACCTTTTAAAAGAAAATAATGTTTATTCAGAAGATATGGAGCATGATGCTTGTGGTGTTGGTATAATTGCATCAACTGAAGGTAAAAAATCTCGTAAAGTTGTAGAGTATGGTATTGAAGCATTAAAAGCAGTTTGGCATAGAGGCGCTGTAGATGCCGATGGGAAAACTGGTGATGGAGCTGGGATTCATGTTGAAATACCAAAAGATTTCTTCATTGAAAAGATAGAAGTGACAGGACACACACATGACAATTCTGAAATATGTGTGGGCATGATATTTCTACCTCGGAATGATTACGCAGCACAAGAAAGTTGCAAAACTATTGTTGAAAGTGAATTAACAAAAAATGATTTTAGTATTTATGGCTGGAGACAAGTTCCGGTTAATCCAAAAGTTTTAGGAGAAAAAGCATTCCAAACAATGCCTGAAATTATTCAAGTATTGTTTAAACCTTATGATCCAGAATTAACAAATAAAGATTTAGAAAGAAAAATTTATGAAACTAGAAGAAAGATAGAAAATGAAGCTTTTAAAAAGTCTTTAAACAATTTTTATATTTGTTCATTGAGTTCTAAATCTATCATTTACAAGGGAATGTTTTTAGCTGAAGCTATCTCAGATTTCTACCTTGATCTAAAAGATGAAAGATTTGTTTCAAGGTTTGCTATTTTTCATCAAAGATTTTCAACAAACACAGCACCTAGCTGGAATTTAGCTCAACCCTTTAGAGCTATAGCACATAATGGAGAAATTAATACTTATAGAGGAAATAAAAACTGGATGAAAGTTCATGAACAAGAGATGAACAGTCCCCTTTTCGACGATGTTGAGAACTTAAAACCTGTTATACAACAGGGAGCATCAGACTCTGCTGCATTAGACAATGTTTTTGAATTATTAAATATATCTGGTCAGCCTGCGCCTTTGGCGAAGCTTATGTTAGTTCCAGACGCATGGTCTAAAAAAAATAAAACTCTACCAAAAGATCACCAACAATTATTTAATTTTTTAAACAGTACTATGGAGCCATGGGACGGACCAGCTGCTATTGCTGGAACTGATAATGAGTGGGTTATAGCCGCAAATGATAGAAATGGATTAAGACCTTTAAGATACGCAATTACAAAAGACAAATTATTATTTGCAGGTTCTGAAACAGGAATGATTGAATTAAATGAAAAAAGAATTTTGTCAAAGGGAAGATTGGGTCCTGGGGAAATAATTGGAGTTAGAATAGAAAAAGGTAAAGTATTTACTAATAAGCAAATAAAAGATTATTTAGCCAAAGAGTATAAACACTTTAATTCACAAATTATCGACCTAGATGATAAGTTAACCATTTCAGATGAAAAAAATTCTTTTTCGGGAGATGATTTAAGAAGAAGGCAATATACTTTTGGAATAAGTCTAGAAGATCTTGAGCTCATACTGCATCCTATGGCAGAAGATGCTAAAGAAGCAACTGGATCTATGGGTGACGATACACCATTGGCTGTTTTGTCAGATAGATATAGACCGTTATACCATTTTTTTAGACAGAATTTTAGCCAAGTCACCAACCCACCAATAGACTCTTTAAGAGAAAACAAGGTTATGAGTTTGAAAACAAGATTTGGAAATCTTGGAAATATTTTAAATTTTGATAATTTAACAAAGCAAAATATTTATGTTTTAAATAGTCCAATATTATCAAATTCTCAGTTTGAAAAATTTATAAATTTTTTTGGTAACAATTCATCTATAATTGATTGTACTTTTTCTGAAGAAGAGACTTTGTTTGACTCAATTAAAAAAATTCAAAAAGAAGCTGAAATTGCAGTAAGACAGGGAGTTACTCAATTGATTTTAAGTGACAAAGAGCTTTCTAGCTTAAAACTTCCAATACCAATGCTTTTAGCAGTTGGATCAATTAATTCGTTCCTTATTGAAAAAAAACTAAGAGGATATGTATCAATAAATGTACAATCTGGAGAGGCTTTAGATACACACTCTTTTGCAACCTTAATAGGAGTTGGAGCAACTACTGTAAATCCATATTTAGCATTTGATAGTTTATTTCAGCGTCATCAAAAGAAGTTATTTGGAAAATTTAGCTTTGATGAATGTGTAGAGAGATACATAAAATCAGTAAACGCAGGTTTATTAAAGATCATGTCTAAGATGGGTATCTCAGTTCTAAGTTCTTATAGAGGTGGATGTAACTTTGAAACTGTAGGTTTAAGTAGAACAATTGTTGCAGATTATTTTCCAGGAGTGGTCTCTAAAATTTCAGGTATTGGACTTACGGGTATTGAGAAAAAAATTAGAGAAATTCATAAAGAGGCATTTGAAAGTTCTGAAACCATACTGCCGATAGGCGGTATATATAGATATCGTAAAAATGGTGAAACACATCAATATCAAGGAAAATTAATTCATTTACTTCAAAGTGCAGTAGGATCTAATTCTTATGATGCTTATAAAAGATATGCGGATGGTATTTATAGTTTACCACCAATAAATCTTAGAGACTTAATTGATTTCAGAGAAAAAAAATTAAGTGGGCCAATAGATATTTCTGAGGTTGAGCCAATAGAAAATATTTTAAAGAGATTTGGAAGTGGGAGCATGTCTCATGGAGCTTTATCAAAAGAGGCACATGAAACGTTGGCAACTGGTATGAATAGGATCAAAGGTGCTTCATGTAGCGGAGAGGGCGGTGAAGATGCAAGTAGATTTAAAGTTTTAGATAATGGTGATAGTGCAAACTCAAGAGTTAAACAGATAGCTTCTGCAAGATTTGGAGTTACAGTTAATTATCTTAATAATTGTAATGAGATAGAAATTAAAATTGCACAAGGCGCTAAGCCTGGTGAAGGGGGTCAGTTACCAGGATTTAAGGTTACGGAAGAAATTGCTAAACTTAGACATTCAACTCCTGGAGTAACTTTAATATCACCACCACCACATCATGATATTTATTCAATAGAAGACCTTGCACAACTAATTTATGATTTGAAACAAATAAATCCTAAAGCAAGAATTGGAGTTAAGCTTGTTGCTTCCTCTGGAGTAGGAACAATTGCAGCTGGTGTAGCTAAAGCAAAAGCAGATATAATATTAATTTCTGGACATAATGGTGGAACAGGAGCAACACCACAGACTAGTGTTAAGTATGTTGGAATACCATGGGAAATGGGTTTGACGGAAGCAAACCAAGTATTAACTTTAAATAATCTTAGACATAAAGTTACATTAAGAACAGATGGTGGAATTAAAACAGGAAGAGATGTGGTGATAGCTGCAATGATGGGTGCTGAAGAATATGGTGTTGCTACTACAGCATTAGTTGCAATGGGATGTATAATGGTAAGGCAGTGTCATTCAAATACATGTCCTGTAGGAGTTTGCACTCAAGATGAAAAGCTCAGAGAAAAATTTACTGGAACTCCAGAAAAAGTAGTTAATTTGTTCACATTTATAGCTCGTGAAGTAAGAGAAATATTAGCAAATTTAGGTTTTAAATCATTAAATGAAGTGATTGGTAGGACAGACTTGTTAAAACAGGTTAGTAAGGGTTCTCCAAATTTAGACGATTTAGATTTAAATCCTTTATTTGTCCAAGCTGATACTGGAAATAATCCAAGGTATTGTAAGGATCAAGAAATAAATAGTGTACCAGATACTCTTGACCAACAAATTTGGCCAGAAATTGAACAAGCTTTAGATAATTCTGAAAAAATTGAGAAAGAATATCAAATAAAAAATATTCACAGAGCAGTAGGCACAAGAATTTCTCATCATTTGTATAAAAAATATGGTTATGAAAAACTTGATGAAAACTTTTTAGTTTTAAATTTTAAAGGTTCAGCAGGTCAATCATTTGGAGCATTTTCTTCTAAAGGTTTAAAGCTTGTATTAAAGGGAGATGCAAATGATTATGTTGGTAAAGGTTTGTCAGGAGCTACTATTTCAATTAAATTACCTGAAGAGAGCAATTTAGTTTCAAATGAGAACACAATTTTAGGAAATACTGTTCTTTACGGAGCTACCTCAGGAAAACTTTTTGCTGCTGGCCAAGCTGGTGAAAGATTTTCAGTTAGAAATTCTGGTGCAGTTACAGTTATTGAAGGATGCGATTCTAATGGATGTGAATATATGACTGGTGGAACTGTGGTAATTTTAGGAGATGTTGGTGATAATTTTGCAGCTGGTATGACAGGTGGAATAGCTTTTATATATGACAAATCTCAACAATTTGAAAAGAAAGTAAATATAGAGTCAGTGGTTTGGCAAAATGTAGAGACAGATTATTGGAAAGAATATTTAAAAAATTTAGTTAGGGAGCACTTTAAAGAAACTGAGTCTCAATTATCGAAAAAAATAATTGAGAACTTTGAAGATGAAGTAAATAATTTTGTTCAGGTGTGTCCTAAAGAAATGTTGGATAAGTTAAAAAATCCAATTACTTTAAAAAAAGATATAAAAAAAGTTAGCTAAATTAATAATTTAAGCTCTTTTAAAATTATATTTAACCATTTTTTATTTGATAAACTGTGATCACCTTTTTTTATAATATTTAATTTTTTCTTAGCTTTTGGAAATAATCTTAAAACTTTTCTTGAATATGAGACAGGAACTGCCTCATCTTTTTCACCGTGTACCATTGTCACTTTAATATTTGAATTTATTTTCTTATTTAAGACTTTGTTTTTCCTTCCATCTTTTATTAATTGTAGTGTAATTGGATATTCATAATTGCCATGTTTTAATTGATAAATACCCTTACGTATTGTTTCTTCTTTCATTTTTTTGGTAAATTTTTTCCACATTAAATTTTCTAAAAATTCAGGAGCAGCTCCTATTCCTAAAAATCCTTTAATCTGTTTTTTGAAAATTTTGAATTGATTGAGCGAAATCCATGCGCCCATGCTCGAACCAATTAGCACAAATTCTTTTTTTTTTACGTATTTTCTAATTAAAACTGAAGTCTCTTTACTCCATTTTGAAATATTTCCATTTACAAATTTTCCAGAAGATTTCCCATGACCAGAGTATTCTAGTGCTAAAAAACTTACTTTATTTTTTTTAGCAAATTTCAAAAATGCATTTGGCTTTTTTCCTTCAAGATCTGACATAAAGCCATGCAAAAAAACTATAAAAGAACTATTTTTAAAAATTTTAGAAATATGTCTAATTTTCTTTGTATTTGATATTTGATGAAATCTGAAATTTGCCATAATCGTTTATAAGTTTTATCTATTAATATATAATCATATCAAATGTCATCTGATTTAAAAGTTTTACAAGTAATTCCAAAATTAGGATATGGAGGAGCTGAAACAGGCTGTTATGATATTGCACATTATTTACCAGAAAATAATTGTGAATCATTTATTGTAACAAGTGGTGGTGAATTACTTAAATTTGTAGATAGAAAAAAAGTTAAAATATTTAGACTTCCAGTGCAAAGCAAAAATCCACTACTAATTTTAATTAACGCTTTTATCTTAATTGGAATAATTTTGGTTTATAATATTTCTCTTGTTCACGCAAGAAGTAGAGCACCTGCTTGGTCATGTTTGTTAGCAACAAAAATCACTGGAAGAAAATTTGTAACTACATTTCACGGAACATACAATTTTAAGAATAATATAAAAAAAATCTATAACTCAGTAATGACTAGAGCAGATTTAATTATTGCAGGATCTAATTTTATTTTTTCTCATATTAAGAAAAATTATTCAAAATATTTAGATGAGAAAAAAAAATTAATGGTTATTTTTAGAGGAATAAATGTTGACTACTTTGACCCAACAACCAAAATCGAAATTGATGAAAAAAAATTATTAAAAAAATGGGATATTGAAAAAGATAAAAAAATTATACTTTTACCCGGTAGATTAACTTTTTGGAAAGGACAGGAAGTTTTTATAGAGGCAATTAATTTAGTGAATATACAAATGGGTTATGAAGCATTTTATGCTGTCATTCTAGGTAGTGATCAAGGTAGGGATTTATATAAGAAAAAATTAATAAGACTTTCGGAGCAATACAGGTTGTCTAAACAAATAAGGTTCATAGATCATTGCAAGGATATGGCATTAGCTTATAAAGTTTCTGATATTATTGTTTCAGCCTCAACTGAACCAGAGGCTTTTGGTAGAGTTGCTGTTGAGGCACAATCGATGGAGAAACCAATTATAGCAAGTAACATTGGAGGTTCTAATGAAACAATAATTGATGAAAAAACTGGATTTTTATATGAAGCAGGAAATGTCAAATCATTAAGTAATAAAATATTAAGAACTCTTAACATGGATGAAACTCTTTTAAAATCAATTGGTAATGAAGGAAGAAAAAACATAGTTCAAAAATTTAATGTTGAAAAAATGTGCTTTTCTACTTATTCAGAGTATAAGAGATTATTAAATTAAATGCCGATAATAACATTACCTGACGGAAACAATATTGATTTTCCAAATAAAGTTACTGGACTGGAAGTAGCTGAAAAAATTAGTAAATCATTAGCTAAACAAGCCATGGTTATAAGTGTTGATGGTGAGCTAAAGGATCTTGATTTTCTAATTGAAAATGACTGTTCTGTAAAAATTTTTACTTCAAAAAACCCTGAGGGCTTGGAAACTATAAGGCATGACACAGCTCATATTTTAGCTATGGCTGTTCAAGAATTGTTTCCAGGCACTCAAGTTACAATTGGACCTGTGATAGAAAATGGATTTTATTACGACTTTGCTAGAAAAGAACCATTCACAGAGGATGATTTAGTAAAAATTGAAAATAAAATGAAAGAGATTGTTGACAGGAATGAAATAACAAAAAGAGAAGTTTGGGATAGAAACAAAGCAATTAACCATTTCAAAAAAAAAGGAGAAATTTATAAAGCTGAGTTAATTGAAGCGATACCTGAAAACGAAGATGTATCAATTTATTTTCATGGAGAATGGCATGATTTATGTAGAGGTCCACATCTTTCCTCCACAGGTAAAATCGGAAAATATTTTAAACTTACAAAAGTATCAGGAGCATATTGGAGAGGAGACTCTAATAATGAAATGTTACAACGAATATATGGTACGAGTTGGGCAACTCAAAAAGATTTAGATGAATATTTGAAAAGAATAGAAGAAGCAGAAAAAAGAGATCATAGAAGATTAGGTAGAGAAATGGATTTATTTCATTTTAGAGAAGAAAGCCCTGGCTCAGTATTTTGGCATGAAAGAGGATGGGGTTTATTTCAAAAACTCATTAATTACATGAGAAGCAGACAAGATGCGGCTGGTTATAAAGAGGTAAATACCCCAGAGGTGCTGGATAGACAATTATGGGAAAAATCTGGGCATTGGGAAAAATATGGAGAAAACATGTATACATCTGAAACACCAGATGAGAAAGTTTTTGCAATTAAACCTATGAATTGCCCTGGTCATATTCAGGTATTTAATCAAGGCTTAAAAAGTTACAGAGATCTTCCTTTGCGTTTTGCTGAATTTGGGAAAGTTCATCGTTATGAGCCATCAGGCGCTTTACATGGTTTATTAAGAGTAAGAGCTTTTACTCAAGATGATGCCCATATTTTTTGTACTGAAGATCAAATTACTAGTGAATGTTTAATTGTTACAAATTTAATACTAGATATTTATAAAGACCTTGGTTTTGAAAATGTAATTCTAAAATATGCAGATAGGCCAGAAGTAAGAGTTGGTGATGATTTAGTATGGGATAAAGCAGAAGCTTCTTTGCTTGAAGCTGTTAAAGCCTCTAAATTAGAATATACTATTAATAAGGGTGAGGGAGCATTTTATGGCCCTAAAATTGAATTTGTTTTACGAGATGCTATTGGAAGAGATTGGCAATGTGGAACCTTACAAGTAGATTTAAATCTACCTGGAAGATTAGATGCTTCTTACGTTGACAAAGATGGAACTAAAAAAGTTCCTGTTATGTTGCACAGAGCATTATTTGGTTCTCTAGAGAGATTTATTGGGATTTTAATAGAAAACTATGCAGGCAAGTTTCCATTTTGGATATCTCCTTTACAGACTATGGTAATACCTATTTCAGAAGAATTTAATGACTATGCAGTCGAGGTATCAAATAAAATTAAAAATTCAGGTATAAGTTCTGCAGTAGATTTAAAAAATCATAATTTAAATTATAAAATAAGAGATCATTCTTTAGCAAAAATACCGCTTTTATTAATTTGTGGTAAAAAAGAAGTTGACTCCAATTCAGTAACGATTAGAAGATTAGACTCTAATAAACAAGAAAATATGGGTATAGATCAATTCTTAAAAACATTCTCTGCTTTAAATAAGGCATCCTCAAACTAAGTGGCAGACATTAAACAAAATTATTTTCAAAGAAGATCCAAGGACAGAGGTCCAAGGTCTAATAATAGAATTTCTTCTCCTGATGTACAAGTTATTGCAAGTGATGGAGAAAATCTTGGAGTGATGAATACCAATGAAGCTATTTCCATGGCAAAAAATCAAGGTTTAGATTTAATCGAAATAGCACCTAATGCAAATCCTCCTGTATGTAAAATAATGGATATGGGTAAATATAAGTATGATGCTCAGAAAAAAGCAAATCTTGCAAAGAAAAAACAAAAAATTGTTTCTCTAAAAGAAATTAAAATGAGACCTGTTACTGAAACTCATGATTATGAGTTTAAAGTCAAAAATGCTAAAAAATTCATAGCAAAAGGAGATAAGGTCAAATTCACTATAAGATTTAAAGGTAGAGAACTTCAGCACTCACATCTAGGAAATGAACTAATGGGCAAAATTAAAGAAGATATGAAGGATATCGGTAAGGTAGAATTGCATCCCAAGTTTGACGGGAAGCAAATGATTATGGTAATTCAGCCTTTATAAGCCTTAATAGAGGTTGTAAAATTATATCTTTCTTTGTATAAGTCCGCTGAATTATGCCAAAACTCAAAACAAAAAGCTCAGCAAAAAAAAGATTTAAAATATCTGCCAAGGGCAAAGTTATTTCTGCTCAAGCAGGTAAAAGACACGGTATGATTAAAAGAACGAACTCACAAATAAGAAAACTAAGAGGCACTACGACATTGTCCAAACAAGATGGAAAAATTGTTAAGTCATACATGCCTTACAGTCTAAGAGGTTAATAATGGCAAGAGTTAAAAGAGGTGTAACTAGTAAAGCTAAACATAAAAAAGTTTTAAAAGCTGTAAAGGGTCAATGGGGTAGAAGAAAAAATACCATTAGAGCAGCTAAGCAAGCTATGGAAAAATCTATGCAATACGCTTACAGAGATAGAAGAAATAAAAAAAGAGATTTTAAATCATTGTGGATACAGAGAATCAATGCAGGAGTAAGAGCTGAAGGCTTAACTTATTCAAAATTTATCAATGGATTAAATAAATGTGGTATTGCAATAGATAGAAAAATTCTTGCTGAAATTGCCTTCGATAGCCCAGAAGCATTCAAAACAATTGTACAAAAAGCTCAATCAGCTTTAAATTAATCTTCGCTATTGTTTTTATTTCTTAAGGAAATAATCTACTAATATGTCAGAGATAAAAAATATTAGAGATCAGTTTATATCAAAGCTAGAAAATGATTTAAGTATTGATCAAATAAATGAAATCAAAACCGAGCTCTTTGGTAAAAATGGTTTAATTTCATCAAAATTTAAAACTATAGGGTCAATTCCAGAGACTGATAGAAAAAAATTTGCATCAGATTTAAATCAAGCTAAAGACGAACTTCAGAATTTGATAATTTCTAAAATTAGTGAGATAGAAGGAAAAAAAATAAACGAAAAATTAGAAAAAGAAAAAGTTGATATAACTTTACCTGAAAGACCATTCGTTAGAGGAAAAGTTCATCCAGTATCACAAACTATTGATGAAATTTCTTCTATTTTCTCTGAAATAGGATTTAGTGTTGAGGAAGGCCCTGATGTTGAAAATGAATATAATAACTTTACTGCTTTAAACACACCTGACAATCATCCAGCAAGAGATATGCATGATACTTTTTACTTAGATGAAAACAAAGAGGTTTTGTTACGAACCCATACTTCACCAGTTCAAATCAGAACTATGTTAAAAGATAATCCCCCATTTAAGATCATTGCTCCAGGAAGAACTTATAGATCTGATAGTGATCAAACACACGCACCAATGTTTCATCAAGTAGAAGGTTTACATATTGACACAAACATTAATATGGGGCATTTGAAAGGATGCTTGAATTATTTCATTAAAGAATTTTTTGAAGTTGAAAAAATTAAAATGAGATTTAGACCAAGTCATTTTCCATTCACAGAACCATCAGCTGAAGTTGATATTGGTTATGAAATAAAAGATGGTAAAATTATTATTGGAGAAGGAGATAAGTGGCTTGAAATTTTAGGCTGTGGCATGGTGCATCCTAATGTTTTAAAAAATGTAAAAGTAGATCCTTCAAAATATCAAGGATATGCCTTTGGTATAGGTATAGATCGATTAGCAATGCTTAAATATGGCATTAATGATTTAAGAGCGTTTTTTGATTGTGACTACAGATGGCTAAATCATTTTGGTTTTGATCCGCTTGATGTTCCTTCAAATTATAGAGGTCTAAGCAGATGAAGATTACATATGATTGGTTAAAAGATCATTTAAAAACAAGTGCTAAAGAAGATAAACTTCTTGAGAAACTAACAGACATAGGTCTTGAGGTTGAGAGTATAGAAAATTTATCTGAGGGATTAGATTTATTTAAGGTTGCGAAAATTATAAAAACAGAAAAGCATCCTAATGCAGACAGACTTAAAGTTTGTGATGTTGATGTTGGTAATAAAGAAATCAAAAAAGTTGTTTGTGGTGCTGCAAATGCAAGAGAGGGCCTCCTTACTGTATATGCCCCACCAGGCGCAATAATCCCAAAAAATAAAAGTAAGCTTGTTGTTGCTAAAATAAGAGATGTTACATCTTATGGAATGCTCTGTTCCGAGTCTGAATTAAATTTATCAGATGAAAGTGATGGGATTACTGAGCTGTCGTCGTCTAAATATTACAAAAATATTGGAAAAAGTTATTTTTCTAAAGCAAATTCTAATCTTATCGATTTATCTATTACGCCAAATAGACCAGACTGTCTTGGTGTTAGGGGTATAGCAAGAGATTTATCAGCAGCAGGTTTTGGAAACTTAAAACCAGAAAAAGATAAAAAAATTAAATCTAATAAAAAACAGACTTTAAAAGTAAAAATAACAAAAGAAAAAAGTCAAGGCTGTTTATCTTTTGGTAGCTGCTTAATAACAAACGTCAAAAACACAGAAAGTCCTCAATGGTTGAAAGATAAATTAATCTCTATAGGCCAAAAACCAATATCTGCAATTGTAGATATAACTAATTATATCATGATTGATATTAATCGTCCTATGCACGCATACGATGCTGACAAAATTGATAAGGGAATAATCGTTAGAAATTCAAAATCAGGAGAAGAATTTACTGCTCTAGATAATAAAAATTATAAACTAGATGATGGAATGTGTGTAATAAGTGACAACAAAGGTGTCTTAGGTCTAGGTGGAATAATTGGAGGAACAAGATCTGGTACAGAGTTAGATACAAAAAATGTTTTATTAGAGTCGGCTTATTTTGATCCGAGATCAATTAGAAAAACTGCTAAAAATTTGAATATTGATACAGATGCTAAATTTAGATTTGAAAGAGGTATTGATCAGTTATCAATTGAAAATGGATTAAATAAAGCAGCTATTTTAATAAAGGAAATTTGTGGTGGTGAAATTAGTAAAATAGATATTCAAAAAATAGAATCTTACAAAAACAAAGTAATAAAATTTGAACCAAAAACATTTGAAAAAATAACTGGTTTTAAAATTTCAACCAAAGAAATGATAAACATTTTAGAAAAACTTGGTTTTAAATTAAAAAAAGAAAAAAAATTCTTTAAATTATCAGTTCCATCTTGGAGACCAGATATTGTTCAAGAAATTGATATAGTTGAGGAACTTGTAAGAATTAGTGGTTATGAAAAAATAAAAATAGAAAACCCTATTAAAGAAAGATCAAAAAACACTTTAAATCCAACTCAAAAGTTATTTCATTTTCTTCAAAGGGCAGTAGCATCCAAAGGGTATTTGGAAGCAATTACTTGGTCTTTTTCAGATTCAAAATATAACGATCACTTTAAAGAAGGCAATAAAGAAATAAAAATTGTAAATCCAATTAGCTCTGAATTGGGAGTATTAAGAAATTCTATTTTTTCAAATCTAGTAATGTACATGAGCAAAAACTTAGATAGAGGAATTAAAGATTTATCAATATTTGAAATAGGACCAATATTTTATGGCCCACAACCTGGAGCTCAGAATACGGTCGTTTGTGGGTTGTCGGCTGGGAAAAAATCTAGACTTTCATGGATTGAAAAAGAGAGAAATGTAGATGTTTTTGATATCAAAAGAGATGTTACCCAAACTTTAGTTGAAGCAGGTTATGACTCAGAGAAATTTTATATTGATGATGAAAGCCCTAGTTATTATCATCCAGGAAAATCAGGCAGAATATTTTTAAATAAGGGAAAAGATAATGTTGCTGCTTATTTTGGTGAAATTCATCCAAACATCATTAAAACGCTAGATATTAAAACAGACTCTTTAGTAGGTTTCGAAATATTTTTAGATAATTTAAAATTACCAAAAAAACCTTTAAAAGACCAAAAAACAAAATATTCGGTATCAGATTTTCAAAAATCTGAGAGAGATTTTGCATTTATTGTTGATAGAAAAATAAAAGTACAAGATTTAATAAGTGTAATATCTAGTATTGATAAAAATTTAATCTCAAACATTAAAGTATTTGATGTTTATGAAGGAGAAAATATTCCTGAAAATCAAAAATCAATTGCTATCAGTGTAACAATTCAGTCTTCAGAAAAAACTCTGACGGATAATGATTTGGAAAAAATTAATAATTTAATAATAGAAACAGTTGAAAATAAAACTGGTGCTAAAATTCGTTCCTAAAATAAATTAATGAGTTCAATTGATAATATAAGAAATTTCGCAATTATTGCACATATAGATCACGGAAAATCTACTATTGCTGATCGGATTATTCATAGTTGTGGTGGATTAACTGAAAGAGAAATGAAAGCTCAAGTTTTAGATTCTATGGATATTGAACGTGAAAGAGGTATCACAATTAAAGCTCAAACAGTTAAATTAAATTACAAAGCTAAAAATGGAAAAAATTATATTTTGAATATTATTGATACTCCAGGCCATGTTGATTTTAGTTATGAAGTTAGCAGATCTTTATATGCATGCGAAGGTTCAATTTTAATTGTAGATAGTACACAAGGGGTAGAAGCTCAAACATTAGCAAATGTTTATCAAGCTTTAGATACTAATCATGAGATTGTACCAGTTTTAAACAAGGTAGACTTATCTGCATCAGATTTAGATAGAACAAAAAAACAAATTGAGGAAGTTATAGGAATTGATACTGAAAATGCAATCCCATGTTCAGGTAAAACTGGAGAAGGAATAGAAGATATTTTAGAGCAAATTATTACAACATTGCCAGCTCCAAAAGGAGAAAGTTCCGCAGTTCTAAAATGTTTATTGGTTGATAGTTGGTATGATACATATCTAGGTGTTGTGATTTTAGTCAGAGTGATAGATGGCAACCTTTCAAAACATATGAAAATAAAAATGATGTCTACCAATCAGGAGTATATTGTTGAAAAAGTTGGAGTTTTTACACCAAAACCAGTAGACATAAATGAGCTTAAAACAGGTGAAATTGGATTTATTACAACAGGAATTAAAGTTTTATCTGAAACAAAAGTTGGAGATACGATTTGTGATGCTTCAAAACCTTTAAAAGATGCCTTGCCAGGATTTAAACCAAGTAAGCCGGTAGTGTTCTGTGGGTTATTTCCAGTAGATAGTTCTGAGTTTCAAAAACTTAAAGATGGTTTAGCTAAATTACAATTGAATGATGCAAGTTTTTCTTTTGAGCCAGAGTCATCATCTGCTTTGGGTTTAGGTTTTAGATGTGGATTTTTAGGATTACTTCATTTGGAAATAGTGACTGAAAGATTAGAAAGGGAATTTGATGTTAATTTATTAACCACTACACCTGGAGTTGTTTATAAAGTTCACCTCAACAAAGGAAATATAATTGATCTTCAAAATCCATCAAGTTTACCTGATCCAACATTAATTAAATATATTGAAGAGCCATGGATAAAAGCAACAATCATTACTCCTGATCAATATTTAGGTTCTATAATAAAAATGTGTCAGGATAAAAGAGGAATTCAGACTAATTTAAGTTATTCAGGTAATAGAGCTGTTGTAAATTATGAGTTGCCTTTGAATGAGGTTGTTTTTGACTTTAATGATAGACTAAAATCAATGACTAGTGGATATGCAAGTTTTGATTATGAAATAATTGAACATAGAGAAGGTGATTTAGTAAAACTCGGAATATTAGTAAATGGTGAACCTGTTGACGCTTTAGCTATGATGATACATAAAGATTTTGCTCAAAAAACTGGAAGAGAAGTTTGTGAAAAATTAAAAGATTTAATACCAAGACATAATTTTATGATTCCACTACAAGCCGCAATTGGAGGCAAAATTATTGCAAGAGAGACAATTAAGGGATTTAAAAAAGATGTATTAACTAAAATTCACGGGGGTGGAGCAACAGATAGAAAAAGGAAACTTTTAGAAAAACAAAAAAAAGGAAAAGCTAGATCAAAACAATTTGGAAGAGTTGAGATACCACAAGAAGCATTTATTGGTGTTTTAAAAATTAGTAAAGAAAAGTAATGAGGATATTTGATTGTTTTTTATATAATAATGAAGATCTGATTTTAGATATAAGACTTAATTCATTAGACCAACATATTTATAAATTTGTAATTGTTGAATCTAAGTTTGATCATCAAGGGAATGAAAAAAAAATTAATTTTAAAATAGATAACTTTCAAAAATTTAAAGACAAAATTATTTACTTAATAATTGAAAAATTTCCAAAAAACTTATCCAATTGGGGAAGAGAAAATTATCAGCGTGAATTTATTTTGAACGGACTAGTTAATGCAAAAGATGATGATTATGTAATGATTTCTGACATAGATGAAATACCCAACGTATCAAATCTAAACTCGATTGAAAATTATAAATTCTCTGTTTTTGAGCAAAAAATGTTTTACTATAAAATTAATCTTCAGAATATGACTGAACCTTTGTGGTATGGAAGTAGAATTTGTAAAAAAAAATATTTAAAATCACCACAATGGCTGAGAGATCAAAAAGTTAAAAAAGTCCCTTTTTGGAAATTTTATAAAGTTACTTGGAATGTTATTAAGAATGGTGGATGGCATTTTTCATTTTTAATGAATCCAAATCAAATTAAATTGAAACTTAATTCTTATGCGCATGCAGAATACAACAATAGTATTTACAACACATTTGAAAAAATTAATAATGCGATTAATTCTAAAGTTGACTTATTTAATAGAGATATAATATTTGAGAAAATTCCATTTGATGAATCATTTCCTAACTATATTTATTTAAATCAAGAAAAATTTAAAGATTGGATAATATAATTAATTTGTTTGGAGAGGTGGCCGAGTGGTTGATGGCGCACGCTTGGAAAGCGTGTAAAGGGGAAACTCTTTCATGGGTTCGAATCCCATCCTCTCCGCCATAATTTTATATTAAAATAAAAAAACTTCTATTTACCAATATCTTTCCTAAGGATTATAATGAAATTTATGAAAACAAAAATAATAGCTGTAAATATTTTTTTGTTTACATTCTTATATTTAATTTCTGATGTGATTTTTAGTAGATTTATTTTTAAACAGAGTGTTGATCACAAGTGCTATGAGCATACTTATGATGGAAGATTTTATAAAATGAAAAATAGTTGTTTTGCTAATATGAGATTAATTTCTAGTATTGATTCTTTTGAGGTTTACACAGATGAAAATGGGTTTAGATATTCTGGAAAAAAAAGGTTACCCAAAAATGAAAATATAATTTTTCTAGGCGATTCCCAAACGTTTGGGGTAGGATCAAATTGGGAAGATACTTTCGTAGGCATATTAGAGGAAAGATTTCAAAAATATAATATTTTTAATCTTGGTGTTCCTTCATATTCACCATCAGTATATAATTACTTATTAAATAGGTTTTCAGAAAAAAAATTAAATATAAATAAAATTTTTGTGTTAATTGATTTGACAGATGTTGGAGACGAAGCAAACAGATGGGAAATTGTTAATGATAAACCATATCTTAAAAATGAAAAAATTTTCTATAAAAAAAATAAAGGTTTTTCCAAATTTAAAAAAGAAAATTTGAAAGGTATTTATTTAATTTCATCAAAAGTTAGATCTTATTTAAGAAAAGTTAAAAATACCAAAATTAAAGAAAATAATGAGAAAAAATATAAACCAGTAAACGGAAACCCTACTGGAGGTTTTATTTATACAAATCACCAAGTTTTAACTGGATGCAATAAAGAAGAAAAAAAAACTAAATGGTGGAATTGTGGACAAATACAAAAAGGTTTATCTGATATTGAGAATAATATTGTTAAACTTGGAGAAAAAGCCACAGATCTTAATTCAGAATTTTATATAATCATAATGCCGTGGCCAGATACATTAAATTTTGGTCAGACACAATTTAATTGGGAGAAATTTGCACTTAATTTATGTGTTAAATCTAACTGTAATAAGTTGATAAATGTATTTCCTGAATTTAGAAAAATAAAAAAAGAAAAAAAAAATTGGTTAAATTATTTATATCTACCACATGATATTCACTTAACAATTGAGGGAAATACAATTATAGCTGATGAGATTACAAATAATATCTCTTTTAATTAAAAGTTAAATTTTTAATCCTCAAAATTTAATTTTACATCTGGAAATCTTTCATCAGCAGGTTGATCAAGAATGTGAGGAATTCTAGGTTTATTTGATTTAATTGCAGTTGATCTTGTAAAAGTCATCTCAATTTGGATTGGATCTTTATTTTTATCTAGATAATCTTCGCCACCTGGATTTTGTCCATGTATATGGCAGACATTAAGTTTGAAATTTTTAATAAAATTAACAATTTTTTCTCTGTGTATATCAATATCATGGAATTCGATTACTAATCCCGAAATTAAATTTTGATAATTTATAATTTCATCAAGTATTCTATATTCTGAACCTTCAATATCAATTTTGAAAAAAATATTTGATGAATTTATATTTTTGATAATTTCACTCAAATTTGTTTTATTTGTTCCTATCCCTATTGCGGATCTAATATGTCTTTTTTTATCAATAAAAAATTTTTTATAATCTTGATGAATAAATAAATTTTCTAAACGCTCTTTTAGTAAATTTGGATTTAAAATGTTTTCCAATTTTAATAAATAAAAAATATTTTTCCTTGAGAATTTTTTTAACAATGAATATTTAATAGTATGATCATAGCAGTCTATTGGGCATTTATTCAGATTATAAAAATGTTTCTCGAAAGACCAATTTAATCCTAATCCAAAACTAATTAAATATTCTGTTTCAAAAAGTGATTTTTTTTCTACCAAATACCCACCATCATTGTTTGAACCTATTCGAATAAGCTCATATTCATTATTTGGTTTAAATATTTTTGGTAGCATATATAAATTGAGGATATTATTGAATTATCACAAAAAAAACATGAATAAAATCAATATTTATTGTTTATCTTTATTTAAATCAGATTACAAAAATATAATTGATAAAAATTATATACCGGTTGGATTAGGCAACGACAATTTTGTTGAAGGATGGTTGACTGATAAAAAAGGCGATAACATTTGCCAAAAGAATCCTTATTATGGAGAATATACTTTTCATTATAATTTATGGAAGAATAATATAATTGATAAAAATTATAACGGCTGGATAGGTTTTTGCACTTATAGAAGATTTTGGGCACAAGATAAAAGGAAAAGTGATTTTAATTTATTAGATGAGAATTTTTTAAGAAGAGTCCCAGACGAGTGGAAAAATTATGATTCTGTACTAGTTGAGCCTATTTTTACAAATAAAACAAAATTAAGTAAAATTCTCAAACATGGAAAAAAAAATTTGATTAAAAACCCTTTCCTTTTTTTAAATAAAGAAAACATTACAATCAAAATTCATTTTGATATGTATCATGGCTATGGAAATCTTGATAAAGCAATAGATCAATTATCTAACAAAGATAAAGAAAAATTTAGAAAATTTGTTAATACAGAAACCTGTTTTAATCCGTACAACATGTTTATTTGTAAAAATAAAAAAGTGTTATTTGATTATTATAATGACGTTTTTTCATGGTTAGAAAAATGTGAAAAAATTTTTGGTTTTGATCTGGGCGAAGGTTATGGTCAAAAAAGAATTTATGGATTTTTAGCAGAGAGATTCTTATCTTATTGGTTTAAAACATATGCAAATCCTATAAATTGGCCAATATATTTTAAAGATAGAAATCTTTAAGTAACTAATTTTTTAAGCTTATATAATGGAATTTCCAAATTATTATTTTGGTTCTTTTTATCTTTTCCTATTCTATTACCCAGTATTGATTTATAATTTAATCCTAAGTCCTTGCTTATTTTATTAAATATTTTTGCTGTGTTTTTATCTTTAAATTCAACAACTTTAGTATTTTTTTTGCAAAAAATTAAATTAGTAAAACCAGCGCCATGATTACCAACAATAATTTTTGCCGAATTAAATATTCCGATTTGTTCAATAAAAGAAAAATTAGATAATTTTAAAATTTTAAATTTTTTTTCAGTTAACAATTTTTTAATTTTATCTTCATTAACTATTCTTCTATTATTAAATAAAGAGTCTGACCTATCAATATAGATTTTTTTATAAAATTTTTTTTTTGATTTAAATTTTAAAAACCTTTTTCTCAACCACCATGTTATCCAACTTGGTACATTTTCAATATCTTTGTGAGCAGATTTTGAAAATTGCCATGGATGATTTGTAGCAACAACATTATTTGCAAAAATATGTTTAAATTTTTTACTTGAAATACTTTTTTTTTCTATTCCTAAAAGTTTAAGCGTTTCTCTTTGAAATTTATATTTTTTGTCTGGGACTAAAAAAAAATTAAAATCATTCAGTCTCATATTTTTTTCCAAGATACCAATTCTCGAGATAGAGTCATATAACCAGTGCCAGTAATTATTATTACCAGCCCCTCCTGTAAGGAGGCTTAAAATTGAACCATTAAACTTTTTAAGGATTTTTGGTGTACCTTTGCTTAAAACTAAATTTTTTTTAATACTTGCATTTACATTTTTTCTTATTTGGAAAGATATATCTTTAATTATTTTATTGTCTTTTAAATAAGCTGTATCATGTATGGTGGTTGTATATATTCTACAACTTGGTATTTTATAAATTATATATTGTTTATTTAATTTAAATATCCTTTTTAAAATAAAATTTTTTGAATTGTGATGCACAAATCTAATGTTTCCATAAATTAATTTAAAATATTGACTAACAATTGATTTATAAAGTTTTTTCAAAATATGTATTATTAAATTAGGTTTTTAATTTATTTAAATTACATCAAATATTTTAAA
>NZ_JBNGZF010000003.1:0-99560 GCF_052049835.1 Candidatus Pelagibacter sp.
ACTATATATTGAAAAAAATATTTAAATTTTCTCATTAATTTTTGATTTTAAATATTTTACAAAATTTTTTTCATTTATAAAGTTTATTTCAACTTTCACAAATTTAATTTGTTTTTGATCCTTCTTAGATAATTTTACAAAATCTTTTTCAGTAGTAATTATGTCTGCATTAAATTTTTTTGCTTCTTTTTTTATGTTTTTTAAATCTTGTGATTTATAATTATAATGATCTGGAAAAATTATTTCTTTTGTAATATTAAATTTATTTTTCTTTAATATTTTTTTAAAGTTTTCTGGATTTCCTATTCCAGAAAAAATTAAATATTTTTTTGATTTATTAAAGTTTTTCAAATTTACTATTGAGGTAAATGTATAAAAAATTTTTAAATCTTTGTTAATCTTAACTAATTTTTTAGCAAAGTTTTTTGCGTTTTTGATATTGTCTTTTAGAAGTACACAATCATATTTTTTAATACTATTAATATTCTCTCTCAAAGGTCCAGATGGTAAAAGATTACCATTTCCAATCAAATTTTTTGTGTCAAAACATAAAATCTGCAAATCATAAGTAACTTTATCATCTTGAAGTCCATCATCAAATACAATTACTTTATTTTTGTTATTTATAGCTAGATTAAAAATTTTGTGCCTTGTATTTAAGCTAATTACTTTTGAATATTTTTTTAAGACAGCAATTTCATCAACCTGGTTTTTATATTTTTTTTTCCCTACTACAGTTTTGTACTTTAATCTTTGTAAAATTTTGTAAATTTTTATTGTTGATGGTGTTTTTCCAGTTCCACCCACGTAGATATTACCAATACAAATTGATTTTATTTTTATATATTTTTTTTTCTTTTTAAGATTTAAGAAAAAATTTTTTATAATTAAAATTATCGTAAAAGGTAGCAATAAATAAGCTAATACATTTGGTTTTTTTAAGTCCCAAAATTTAGGTTTTATAAGTTTCATTCTTTAAAAATTCATTGATTTCATTATAAGTATTAATTAAAATTTTATTTCCAATTTTAGTCAATTTAAGTTTAATTTTTTTAGAATTATCATTTTTTAAGAAAAATTTATTCAAACCTCTTATCATTTGACTTGTGTTGTTAATTTTAATTGAAACTTTTAATCTGTCTAAATATTCATAAATTTCTTTGAAATTGTCAGTATTTGGTCCATGCAAAATATTGCATCCGTACCTTGTTGCCTCAAGAGGATTTTGTCCACCATGTTTTATTAAGGATCCCCCCAGGAATACATTCTTGCAAATATTATAAATTGATTTGGTTTGTCCATAGGAGTTAACTATATAAATATCAGTATTTTTGTTTATTTTTTTTTTTGATTCGTGTTCGTACACCAGTAAATTTAACTTGCTGAGCTCATCTTTTATAATATGGGTTCTTTCAATATGTCTAGGAATTATAATTGTTAAAACATTTTTATATTTTTCCTTTAGTTTTTTATGTGTAAGGCCACATAATTTCTCTTCATTGAAATGTGTGCTTGATGCACACCAAATTTTCTTTGATGATATAAATTTTTCTAATTTTTTAAATTTAACAATTTTTTCATTTTCGGATTGAGAAAATTTTAAATTTCCAAAATATTTCAAATTTTTTACACCTAGTTTCTTTAAATAATTTTTTGATATATTGCTACAAGCAAAACTCAAGTCTATTTTTTTAAATATAAAATTTGAAAATTTAGGAAAATTTTTCCATCTTTGAAAAGTTTTTTTAGTTATCCTTCCATTTAAGAGAATTATAGGAATTTTTTTTTTTGATAAATTTATAATTGTGTTAGGCCAAATTTCTGAGTCAATAAAAAATGCTACAGATGGTTTCCAATAATTTATAAACTTTTTGCAGTTAAAATTAGTGTCTATAGGAAAAAATTGGTGAATGACTTTTGAAAATTTAAATTTTTCAATTATTTTTGAGGAACTTAATGTATTAGATGTAATCAAAATATTGACAATTTCTTTTTTTTTTTCAAACTTTTCTATTAAAGGTATAATGCTTTGTATTTCACCAACACTTGCACCATGAAACCAAACAAGCTTACCTTTTTTTTTAAACTTTGAAAAATAACACAGTTTTTCCTTAAATCTTTCTGGGTGTTCTTTTTTTTTAAATAATCTAAAAGCAATAATTATGGGTGAAATAATATAAGTTATATTGATTAAAAATCTGTAAATATGTATCATTAAGATTTTTTAATTTGTTTTTGATAAAAGTTCTTATAAATATCTGACGATTTTAAAAGTTCTTCATGATCTCCCTCAGCGCTTAT
Source organism: Candidatus Pelagibacter sp. (assembly GCF_052049835.1). Classification (GTDB taxonomy): domain Bacteria; phylum Pseudomonadota; class Alphaproteobacteria; order Pelagibacterales; family Pelagibacteraceae; genus Pelagibacter. The sequence continues at coordinate 2,302 of NZ_JBNGZF010000003.1, forward strand.
TTTACCTTTATCAACTACATAAATTTTATCTGAATTAAGAATTGTTGATAATCTATGGGCTATTACTATAGTTGTCCTACCTTTTGTTAGAAAATTTATTGCCTTCTGTATTTTATCTTCTGTTTCTGCATCTAATGAGGATGTTGCTTCGTCAAGCAAGATTATTTGGCTTTTTTTCAAAATTGCTCTCGCAATTGAAAGTCTTTGTTTCTCACCTCCAGACAATCTTATTCCGTTTTCACCAATAAGAGTTTCATATTTATCAGGGAGTTTTTCAATAAATTCATTCGCAAAAGAATACTTTGCTGCCTGTTCTATATCTTCCATGGAAGCATCTAAATTTGCGTATCTTATATTATTTATAATGGTATCATCGAATAAAGTAGTATCCTGACTAACAAGCGAAATATTTATTCTAAGTGAATTTATAGTAGAATTATATATTGATTGTTTGTCAATTTTTATGTCGCCATTATTTATGTCATAAAATCTTGGAATTAAATTTAATATTGTTGATTTACCTGCCCCACTGTGCCCCACTAGTGCTGTCATTTTAGATCCAGCAAAATTTAAATTTATTTTTGACAAAATATCTTTTTCAGTTTTTGGATATTTGAAAGTTACATTTTCAAAAGAAATTGTTCCTTCGTTAACAATTATATCTTTTGCGTCATTTTTTTCTGTTATTGATGGAATACTATCAATTATAGGCAAAACTCTTACAGCTCCAGCAATTCCTTGTTGAATAGATATGTTAATAGTTGCTAGAGATCTTACTGGTTGGTAAGCCAACATCATTGCGGCAAGAAATGAGAAAAAATTATTAACCTCAAGTTCATTTTTAGACACTAAATTCGCAGCATAAAAAATTAAAAAAGCAATCATTATTCCAGTTAAAAACTCCATAATTGGAGAGGCTCTCACAAAAACAATAGCAATTTTTTTTTGTGCATCTTTTAGATTATTTATAAACTCAAAAGCTCTTTTTTTTTCGTATTTTTCCTTTTGAAAAATCTTAATTAATTTGTGGTTCTTGAAAATCTCCATCAAATATGAAGTAAGTATTCCTGCCCTGACCATTTGTTGGGTAGCAACTTTTGTAATTCTTTTACCTAAACTTTTTGCTGCAAAACTTGCTAAAGGTATCATAATTATTGCAATTAATGACAATTTCCAATTTTGATAAAACATTACACTTAATAATCCCACCAGGGTTAAGGAGTCCTTGAATAAATTTAATACAACTGTACTTAGTAAATTTGTAATCTGACTTACATCGTTAGTTAAATTCGCAATAAATTTTCCTGAATGTTTGTTGTCAATTACATCAGTATCTGCCTTTATTAACGATGCGAATACATCATTTTGTATATCTTTTTTAACCTCTTCAGATACACCAATCATTAATACTCTTGCAAAATATAAAGAAGCCCCTTTAATTGCAAAAGCTAGAACTATTAGACATGGAATAACAATTGCTAAAGACTGATCTTGTTCAATGAAAAGTTTTTTTATCGCAGGATCAAGCAGGTAAGCAACAGAGGAAGTGCTTCCCGCAAGTAATAATGAAAAAACAAATGAGATAATTATAGTCTTCATATATCTATGTGTATAACTTTTGTAAAGTCTCTTAATTATTTCTAGTTTATTCATTTTAAAGTTTACCTGCAATTAGGGCACTAAACACAATTAGCCCTAACATATTGTTGGATTTAAATATCTTAAGACAGTTTTCTTCGTCGTTTATATTTAGTTTTCTAATTTGAAAATAAAACATGTGAATAAGTATAATTATAAATATGACCAGACTTAGATTATTAAAATTCATATAGTTAGCAATTATTATTAAACTCGTGAAGAAAATTAAATAGCAGGAAATTAACAAAGCATTGGGTCTTTTTTTAAATTTAATTGAAGTTGATTTTAATCCAATTATCTCATCGTCTTTTAAATCTTGAAACCCATATATTGTATCATAACCCAATGTCCAAAATATGGCTCCAAAATAAAACACAATTGGAATTAAATCTATTTGGCCCTTGGTTGCTGTCCATCCAAGTATTAATCCATAATTAAATGTTATACCTAAAAATAATTGAGGCCAATAAGTAAACCTTTTCATTAGAGGGTATGTGAAAGCAAGCGGCATAGAACCTAATGCTAAAATAATTGTAAATAAATTAAAATTTAACAAAACTAATAATGCTAAAAAACACAAAATCATCGAATAAATAATCGCAAGCTTTACTGACACCTTACCAGAGGCAATCGGGCGATTTTTAGTACGGAATACTTTGGCATCAAACTCTTTATCAAGAATATCATTAACTATACATCCGGCAGACCTCATCAATACTGAACCTAAAAAAAATAAAATTAAATAAAAAAAATAGTTATTTAGATTTGAGGAAAAATCATATGCTATTGTTAGTCCCCAAGCACATGGCCAGAACAGAAGCATAAAACCTATAGGTTTTTTTAATCTGGTTAACTCAATGAAAAGTTTTACTTGGTTCATAATATTTTACTTGTAAATAACAAAGGCTAGTTTCATAATCAAATTGATTCGTATGAATATTGATTACACAGTCACAGCACTAATGTTTCCAGCAATTCCTTTATTAATGGGTGTATATAGTAACAGATTTCATTCCCTCAGTATTTTAATTCGTCAGCTTCATGACGAGCATGTTTACGAAAAACATATTCCGCCCGAATGGAAAAAACAGTTTATTAATTTGAGTGGAAGAATAACACTTCTTAGGTGGACTATACTTTTTGCAGCTTTTGGATTTCTATTTAACATGTTAACTGTATTTGCTCTTTATTTAGATGAAGTTTTTCTTGCCAGAGTTATTTTTGGATCTTGTTGTCTATCGATGATTATATCTATAATTTTTTTTATTAGAGAAATTCAAATTTCAACAAATGCACTTAAACTTCATATGTCAGATATGGATGTTGATGTTAATTAGGAACAATTACAGCAGGTCCTAAAATTTTTCTTCCTTCAAGATCTTTATGAGCTTGAACCACCTCTTCTAAATTATACTTTTTAAAAATTTTAATTTTTACTTTACCAGAGCTAATTTTTTCAAACATTGTTTCTGAGGCTTCATCTAACTCTTCTCTTGTTGAAAGGTATTGTTGCATAGAAGGTCTTACAAGATACAGTCCTTTTGGTTGAATAACTTTTGGTACATTAATATCTGATAATGGTCCAGATGCATTTCCAAATGAGACCATCATTCCTCTAACTGCTAAACATTCAATTGATCCATCTAATGTATCTTTACCAACACCATCATAAACAACAGGGACACCCTTACCGTCAGTAATCTCTAAAACTTTTTTTGCAAAATCTTCTTTATTGTAATTAATTACATGATCGTAACCATTTTCTTTTGCAATATTTACTTTTTCTTCTGATCCAACTGTACCTATAACAGTACATCCTAAATTTTTTGCCCATTGTCCAAAAATCTGACCTACACCACCAGCAGCTGCGTGAAATAAAATTGTTTCTCCTGATTTAACTGGATAAGTTTTATGTAAAAGATAAAAAGTTGTTAATCCCTTGGTCATCAAGGTTGCTGCTATTTCGAGATCAATACCATCTGGTACTTTAACTAAATTTTTAGTTGGATAGTTTCTATGTGAAGAATAGGAACCTAAAGGAATACCTGCATATGAAATTTTATCACCAACCTTAAAGTCTTTTACGCTGTCCCCAACATCAGTAATAACCCCAGCGCCTTCTAGACCTAAACCAATCGGGAGTTTTAACGGGTACAAACCCGATCTATGGTAAGTATCAATGTAATTAAGACCAATTGCTTTTTGTTCAATGGTTACTTGATCTGGTCCAGGTTTATCTAAAGATATATCTTTAACTTCTAAAACTTCAGGTCCACCGGTTTTATTGATTTCTACAGCTTTCATAATTTATTTTACAAATGTACCATTATGATAATCTTGAACTGCTTGCAAGATCTCAGCTTTGGTATTCATTACAAATGGCCCACCTCTAGCTATTTCCTCGTTAATTGGCTTACCTGAAATAACCAAGAATTTTGCATTTGACTTAGCTTTAACTGTTAAATCTTCACCTCTTGTTAAAAGTATTAAAGTACTATCTTTCACATTTTCATGTTTGTTTTTGCCTATTTCAATTTCACCACTAATTAAATAAACAAAAGTATTGTGGGTAGATTGTAATTTAAAATTGAAATATTTACCTTTGCTGAGTTTAACATCAAAATAAACTGGCTCAACGTTATGACCTTTTAATGGTCCCTCAGCTTTTTCAAATTTTCCAGCTATTACTTTTACTTGTTTATCATCATCTTTATGAACACTCATTTTATCAGCATCAATATAAATATATTCAGGTTTACTCATTTTTAATTTAGCCGGCATATTGATCCACAATTGAAATCCATGAAGTTTTCCCTCTTTCATTGCAGGCATTTCAGAATGAATAATTCCACTACCTGTTTTCATCCACTGAACATCACCAGCAGTCATTCTTCCTTCACCACCAGTGCTATCTTTGTGCTCAAAATCTCCAGCTAACATATAAGTAACTGTTTCAATTCCTCGATGAGGGTGGGGTGGAAAACCCGCTATATAATCCTCACTATTTTCTGAACCAAATTCATCAAGCATTAAGAAAGGATCAAAATAGTTTGGCTCAACACCAATACTTCTTTTCAATTTAACTCCGGCACCATCAGAAGCTGAAATAGGGTCTATAATTTTACTTACTTCAATATTTTTCATATTTTACACATAAGAATTTTTTATATTATATCAAGTAGCTTACTAAGGTCCTCGATTTGATGCTTTGGTACATAATCTAGATTATCAAAAATATTACTATTTCTATTAACCCAAATAGAATTATAACCATAATTTCCACCACCTGATACATCCCAAGTGTTAGCACTTAAAAAAGCAACTTCATTTTTTTTAATATTATATTTTTTAATTGGTATATCGTAAACTTTAGAGTCTGGTTTATAAACTTTAACTTCATCAATTGAAAAAATATCATCAAATATATTTTCTAAATTATTACTTTTAACCAATTCATTAAGAAGGGAAGGAGTACCATTTGAAAGAATAGCAAGTTTAAAATCTTTTTCTTTTAATGATTTTAAAACTTCGGGAACCTCTTTAAATGGTGAAAGAATTTTATAAAGATCTAATAACTCATTTTTCATTGAAGTGTCTATCTCATAAGTTTCCATTGATTTATCTAAACTATCCTCTGTTACTTGCCAAAAATCCTTATGACGTTTCATTAAACTTCTTAGCCAAGTATATTCTAATTGTGTAGTTCTCCAATAATTAGCGAAACCTTCCCACTTATCACCTATTTTATCTTTACATTTTTCAGCAGCCGAGTTGACATCAAATAAGGTGCCGTAAGCATCAAAAATTATTGCTTTAATATTTTTCATAAACTAACTTATCAATATGAGTAACATTAGATTATTTTATTCAAAAAGTTTATCTCTTAATTTGACTGACAAACTTGATAAATCTCAATCTCACTACGTTTCAAAAGTTATGAGACTTAAAGAGAAAGAGGTTTTTTCTCTTTTTAATAGTAGTGGTGAATGGGAAGCTAAAATTTTGAATATAACCAAAAGCGTAGTTGAATTTTATGTTACAAAACAATTAAGACAGAAAGAAAATATCAAAGATCTCTGGCTAGCATTCTCTCCTATCAAATCAAATTACTTTAATTTTATGATACAAAAAGCTACAGAGCTTGGTGTAACTAAGTTTTTACCAGTCATCTTTGAAAGAACGATTGTCAGAAAGATAAATAAAGAGAGATTGAAAAAAGTAATCATAGAAGCAGCTGAACAGTCAAATAGAATAACAGTTCCATCAATTGATGATCCTCAAAAATTAAAAAGCTTTCTAAATAATGATATGGATTTAATATTTACTGACCTCAATACTGCTAATACAAAAATTGATCTTTCAAAGTTAACAACTAAACCCACTTGTGTAATCATAGGGCCTGAAGGAGATTTTTCTGAGCAGGAGAGGGAGGAGATTCTCAAATTTAACGGTGTTCAGTCTGTTAAAATCAATGAAAACATCTTGAGATCTGAAACAGCTGTAATTTCTGCTCTATCGATCATAAATTACGCCATTAATTGATATTTTGTCGCTAAAAGTAAAAGTGTATTTTTTTAAAAGACACTCTATATAAGTTAAAAAAATGAAAAAATTTTTATATATATTTCTAACATTCTTAATCACTTCAAGCGCATTCGCTAATCAACCAGTTGATTGGCAATTAGGGTTTCAAAAGGCTGCTTCCGAGACTATGAGAGATATAGTTAACTTTCATGATAAATTGTTGTTACCAATTATAATAACAATCAGTGTTTTTGTTCTATTTCTGATGGTTTATGCTTGTATAAGATTTAGAGCTTCAGCAAATCCAGTTCCATCAAAAAGAACTCATAATGTTGCTGTTGAAGTTTTATGGACTTTAATTCCATGTTTAATTCTGATCGTGATGGCTGTACCATCATTTAAAATTTTATACAAACAAGATGCAATTCCAAAAGCAGACATAACTGTTAAAGCTATTGGATATCAATGGTACTGGGGATACGAGTACCCAGACGAAAATATTTTCTTCGACTCTTACATGATCGAAACTAAAGACTTAAAAGAAAATGAGCCAAGACTGTTAGCTGTAGATAATGAACTGGTTGTTCCAGTAAATAAAGTTGTTAAGGTAATGATCACTGCTAATGATGTTCTACATGCTTGGGCTCTGCCTTCATTTGGAGTAAAACGAGACGCTGTGCCTGGAAGAATAAATGAAACTTGGTTTAAAGCAGAAAAAGTTGGAACTTATTATGGTCAATGTTCTGAACTGTGTGGAATTAAACACGCGTTTATGCCAATTGAAGTTAGAGTTGTTACTGAAGAAGAATATGAAGACTGGTTGTTAGACGCTAAAGTAAAATTTGCAAAAGAAATTAATGAACAAGATCAATTTAAAAAACTAGCGAGTAAATAATATGTATACACAAACAGCATCACACGACGATCATCATACGCCAACTGGTTGGAAACGTTGGGCTTATTCAACTAACCACAAAGATATTGGAACTATGTATCTAATATTTGCAATTATTGCAGGTGTGATAGGTACTGCATTTTCAGTTTTAATGAGAATGGAATTGATGCATCCAGGTGATGGAATTTTAGGTGGAAACTATCATTTGTATAACGTCTTAGTTACTGGTCATGGTTTGATCATGATTTTCTTTATGGTTATGCCAGCAATGATAGGTGGCTTTGGTAACTGGTTTGTCCCAATAATGATCGGTGCACCGGATATGGCTTTTCCTAGAATGAATAATATTTCATTCTGGTTGCTGCCCACGTCTTTCATATTGTTAATTATGTCGATTTTCATGGATGGTCCTCCAGGTCAAACAGGTGTTGGTGGTGGATGGACAATATACCCTCCATTGTCATCTACAGCAGGTCAACCAGGTCCAGCAATGGATTTTGCAATATTAAGTTTACACTTAGCTGGAGCTTCTTCGATTTTAGGTGCAGTAAACTTTATTACTACGATTTTAAATATGAGAACTCCTGGTATGACACTTCATAAAATGCCTTTATTTGCATGGTCAATATTAGTAACAGCTTTCTTATTATTGTTATCATTACCAGTTTTAGCAGGAGCGATTACGATGCTTCTAACAGATAGAAACTTTGGAACAGCTTTCTTTGATGCTCAAACTGGTGGAGACCCTGTTTTATTCCAACATTTATTTTGGTTCTTTGGTCACCCAGAAGTTTATATTTTAATCTTACCAGGTTTTGGAATGATCAGTCATATTGTTTCAACATTTTCTAGAAAACCAGTTTTTGGATACTTAGGAATGGCTTATGCAATGGTTGCAATTGGAATAGTTGGTTTCGTTGTTTGGGCACACCACATGTATACAGTTGGTTTAAGCACGGACACAAAAGCATACTTTTTAGCTGCAACGATGATCATTGCAGTTCCAACAGGTATAAAAATATTTTCATGGATAGCAACTATGTGGGGTGGTTCGATTTCATTTAAAACTCCAATGGTTTGGGCTTTAGGATTTATATTTTTATTTACAGTTGGTGGAGTTACTGGAGTAGTACTTGCGAATGCTGGAGTGGATACTGCAATGCATGATACTTATTATGTTGTTGCTCACTTTCATTACGTACTATCTTTAGGAGCTGTATTTGCAATTTTTGCAGGATTTTACTATTGGTTTGGAAAAATGACTGGTTACGAGTACTCAGAGTGGATGGGTCAATTACACTTCTGGTTAACTTTTATCGGAGTGAACTTAGTTTTCTTCCCACAACACTTTTTAGGCCTTGCGGGAATGCCAAGAAGATATGCTGACTATCCAGATGCTTTTGCGGGATGGAATTACATTTCCTCAATTGGTTCATATATTTCTGTAATTGGATTGGTAGTATTTTTTATTAACCTTGCTTATGCGTTTTATAAGAAAAAGGCTGCTGCACAAAACCCATGGGGAGAAGGTGCTACAACTTTAGAATGGACTGTACCATCTCCGCCTAATTTTCATACTTTTGAAGAATTACCAAAGTTTGAAGATGAAGAGGGTGTTGAAAAATCTACTAGCTAAATATAGTAAATAAGATTTTTTAACTATAAATTAATGATTAAGTCTAAATTAAAAAATAGAAACTTATCTCAAGAAGACGCCTTTAATTTATCTGAATTATTTAAATTAATGAAACCAAGAGTAATGTCTTTGGTTATATTTACATGTGCAGTTGGATTGTTAATGGCTCCAAATATAATTCCAACAAAAGATGCAATCATTGGAATAATTTTAGTTTCAATTGGAGCAGGAGCAGCTGGGGCTTTAAATATGTGGTATGAGTCAGATTTAGATGCTCTTATGACAAGAACTTGTTTGAGACCAATTCCGACAGGCAAGGTAAATAGAAATCAAGCACTAGTATTTGGAATTTCTCTTTCGATTTTTTCTGTAATTGCGCTTGATTATTATTCTAACAGAATATCAGCTAGTTTATTACTTTTTACTATTTTGTTTTATGTGTTTGTTTATACAATTTGGTTAAAAAGAAAAACTCCACAAAATATAGTGATAGGAGGAGCTGCAGGAGCATTACCTCCAGTGATTGGTTGGACTATAGCTACTAATTCTTTAACTCTTGAGCCAATTACATTCTTTTTGATTATATTCTTTTGGACGCCTTCACATTTTTGGGCTTTAAGTTTGTATAAATCAGATGATTACAAAAAAGCGAAAATTCCAATGCTTCCACTAACAAACGGTGTTGAGAGTACAAAATTAAATATATTTGTCTATTCTTTAACAATGTTACCAGTAATTGTTCTACCTTATGCAATTAACTTTGTAGGTATAACTTTTTTAATCCCATCTTTAATTTTGACAATTTATTATAATTATTTATGTTTCGACCTTTATAAATTTAAAAAAAACAAATTTGATGCAAAAAAAGCAAAATCTATTTTTGGATATTCAATTTTGTATTTATTCTTAATTTTTGTTCTTTTTTTAATTGATAAAATTTTATGATAACACCTGACAAAAAAACAAAGAAAAAAAATATTATAACTGCAATAGCAATTTTAGCGTTTATGGTATTTTTATTTGTTTTTACTTTATACAATGTAGGAGTATTTGATAGACAGATATGATTAAAGGCAAAACATTAACTCCTTTACTTTTAGCTGGGATTTTTGTCCTTATGTTGGGATTGTCTTTTGCAGCAGTACCTTTGTATGATCTATTCTGTAGAGTTACAGGCTTCGGAGGAACAACCCAAGTATCTAAAGAAGCTCCTAAAATAGTATTAGATAAGGTTGTTAGCGTGAGGTTTGATACAAATGTAAACAATCTTGAATGGAATTTTAAAGCAAAATCAAACGTGATTGATGTGAAAGTTGGCCAGGTCAACAGAATAGAATTTGAAGTTGAGAATATTGGAGACGAAACGACTTATGGTGTAGCAAGTTTCAATGTTTCACCGGCGAGTTTTGGTAAATATTATAGTAAATTAGGATGTTTTTGCTTTGAAAAACAAGAGTTGAAGGCTGGAGAGAAAGCAACTTACGTAATGACTTTTTATTTAGACCCTGACCTTGTGAACGACCCAACAACAAAAAATCTACAAGATGTAACTATGTCGTACACTTTTTTCTCGACAGATTACTATAAACAATCATAATCACGAAAAATGTCAGCAGAGAAAAAACACGATTACCACTTAGTTGATCCAAGCCCTTGGCCAATCTATACATCTTTTGCATGCTTAGTATTAGCAATAGGTGCAATTTTTTATATGCATAACGGTATTTCCTGGGGAATGTATCTTGGTTTAGCGTTATTAATTTATGGTGCGTACATGTGGTTTAGAGATGTAGTTATTGAAGCTGAGCATCAAGGTCATCATACTCCAGTTGTTCAAATTCATCATAGATATGGAATGACTTTATTTATTGCTTCAGAGGTAATGTTTTTTGTTGCATGGTTTTGGGCTTACTTTGACATAAGTTTATTTCCAAATGAATTTGTTGGAAATGTATGGCCACCAAAAGATATTGAAACATTTGATCCTTGGGACATTCCTTTAATAAATACTTTAGTTTTATTATTATCAGGGACAACCGTTACTTGGGCTCATCACGCTTTATTAGAAGATGATAGAAAAGGCTTTATACAAGGTTTAACACTGACTGTTATTCTTGGTTTCTTTTTTACATTATTGCAAGCATACGAATACCATCACGCTACTTTTACTTACTCAGGCCATATTTATGGAGCTGTATTTTATATGGCAACAGGTTTTCATGGTTTTCACGTCATAATTGGAACGATATTTTTAGCAGTATGTTTGTGGAGAGGAAGACTTGGTCATTTTACTAAAGATCACCATTTTGGATTTGAAGCGGCTGCTTGGTACTGGCATTTTGTTGACGTAGTGTGGCTATTCTTATTTGCTGCAATTTATATTTGGGGAAGTTAATATTTATCCTTGAAGAATAAATTTCTATTTTCAGTATTTGTTTATTTTATTATTTTAACTCTTCTCTCCCTAGGGTTTTGGCAGATTTATAGATTAAATTGGAAATTAGAATTAATTGAGCAAATAGAAAATACTTTAAAAAATGACCCAGTGGAATTATCCAATGTTGAAAAAAAAAACTATCTTAGAATAAAAACAAGTGGAGATATTGATTTTGATAAACAAATTTACTTGTACAATTTAAATGATGCAGGGAAACCTGGATTTGAGGTAATTAATCCAATAAAAATTGGTGACGAAAATTACTTAATAAATAGGGGATGGATACCTTTTAAAAAAAAAAACCTACCAGAAATAAATTTAGTTGATCAAAATCAAATAGTTGGCACTCTTATGCTTCAAACTAAACCAAGTATATTCAAACCAGAAAACGATATTGAGAAAAATTATTGGTTTACTTTGGATAGAGAAGATATTTCAAAATTTACTGGAAGAAATTTTTCAGACTATGTCATTTATTTAAACGGTGATTATAAAATTCCAAAACCAAGAGTTATTACTGCTAAAATTTCAAATAACCATAAGAAGTATGCAATTACTTGGTTTTCTATGGCGATTTCAATTCTTTTAATATATTTATATTTTAGGAAAAAAAATTATTAAATGAAATACGTAAGTACTAGAGACACATCAAAAACCTTTGAATTTAAAGACGTTTTTATCAAAGGCCTTGCTGATGATGGAGGTTTATTTGTTCCAGAAGTATTAGTGAAATATGGGGAAAATGAAATTAGAGATTTTAAAAAACTTAGTTATTCAGAGTTAGCAAAAAAAATTGTTTATCCATTTATTGGTAATTTTATATCTGAATCTGAAATGAGTAAAATTATTGATAAATCTTACTCCACATTTAGAAAAGACAACGTTGTAGATTTCATAAAGATTGGAGACAAAACAATATTAGAATTATTTCATGGTCCTACTCTAGCTTTTAAAGATGTTGCCATGCAACTTTTAGGTAACTTTTACGAATATTACCTAAACAATGAAAATCAAAAAATTAATATTGTTGTTGCCACATCTGGAGACACTGGTGCTGCAGCAATTGATGCAATTAAAGGTAAAAAAAATGTTAATATTTTTGTGCTTCATCCAGACAATCGTGTTTCACCAGTTCAAAGAAAATTAATGACAACAGGTAAACATGAAAATGTATTCAATATAGCTATAAAGGGAAATTTTGATGATTGCCAAAATCTGGTTAAATCTATGTTTGCAGATAAGAAGTTTTCAAATGATATAAAAATGTCAGGGGTAAACTCTATTAATTGGGCGAGGATTATTGCCCAAAGTGTTTATTATTTTTATAGTTATTCATTGGTTGAAAATACAGGTGAACCAACAAATTTTTCAGTACCAACAGGAAATTTTGGAGATGTTTATGCCGGATATTTAGCCAAAAAAATGGGTTTGCCTATAAATAAATTAATTGTTGCAACTAATCAAAACGACATTTTACATAGAGCAATATCAAAAGGTAGTTATGAAGCAGAAAAGGTTTCAGAAACTATTTCTCCTAGTATGGATATTCAAATAGCTAGTAATTTCGAGAGACTTATATTCGATCTTAATAATGAGGATGATAAACAGACTTCATTAGATATGAAAAATATTAAAGAGAATGGAAAATATTTAATTGGTGATGATAAATTAAATAAAATTAGAGAAAATTTTTTATCAGCTAGTCTGAGTGAGAATGAGACTTTGGAGGTTATTAAAAAGGTGTATGAAAAATTTTCTGTAGTTTTAGATCCACACACAGCAATTGGATATGGTGCTTTCGACAAACACAACCTAAGAGGAAATAATATTGTATTAGCAACTGCACATCCATGCAAATTTCCTGATGCTGTTTCCAAAGCTATTAATTTAAAATCTGATTTACCAAAAGAACTCGAGTTTATTTTGAATGAAAAAGAAGATTATGATATAGTAGAAAATAATTTAGAAAAAATTAAAAACTATATTATAGGTAAAACAAAATGAAGATTAAAGAAGGGGAACAACTTCCAAATTCAGAATTTTATTATTTAGACTCAAGTGGAGCAGCAAAAAAAATAACTACAGCAGAAGTTTTTAAAAATCATAAAACAATTGTGATTGGTGTTCCTGGAGCATTTACAAAAGTTTGTTCTGCAAAACATCTTCCAGGGTATGTTAATAATTACGAGGAAGCAAAGAATAAAGGGGTTACAAAAATTATTTGTGTTTCAGTTAATGATCCAAATGTGATGAAAGCATGGGGAGATAGTCAAAAAGTTGAAGATAAAATATTTATGGCTGCAGACCCATATTGTGAATTTACTAAATCAATTGGAGCAGAAATAGATAGACACGATCGGGGTCAGGGAATGAGGTCAGCAAGGTATACAATGTTAATTGACGACAATGTTGTAAAGAAAATACAAGCAGAAGAAGATACTGCCACTTGTGAAATTTCAGCAGCTCAAAATTTTTTAAAATTAATCTAAATTTGCAGCCTTTTTAGCTAGTAAGTCCACCTCTTCATTTAAAGGGTTTCCATCATGAGCTTTAACCCAATTCCATTGAATATTAAGCGATTTATTTAAATTATATAGATCAATCCATAAATCTTTATTTTTAACATCTTCTTTTTTTGAGGTTTTCCAATTATTAGCTAACCAAGTATTAATCCATTCAGTTATTCCATTTTTTACATATTGAGAGTCGGTATATATTTTTATTTCAACACCAGGCTTCATTTTTTTCAATGCATTAATTGGGGCTAACAACTCCATTCTATTATTTGTTGTATTTTTTTCATTACCACTAATTTTTTTTATTTCTTTTCCATCATTTATAATTGCAGCCCATCCACCATCACCTGGATTTGTTAAACAAGAACCGTCTGTATAAATTGTAATCATTAAGTTAAATAGTCTTTAAATGAACCTAAATTATTGTGAGAAAGCAATTTTTGATAATATTCATTAGGGTCTTTAATTTTAATCAATGCTGTTTTTGGTGTATTTGAGTAGTCATACAATCTTGTTAACAAATACCTTAATGCTGCACCTCTACATAAAATATTTATAGATTTCTTTTCCTTTATTGAAATTTTTTTAACACTTTCATATCCTTTGATTAAATTTTTAATTTTTTTATGATTCATTTGGAATTTTCTCTTTTTATAGTCAAAACAAAGAGCATTGATGCATATAGCAATTTCATACATAAAATAATCATTAGCAGCAAAGTAAAAATCAATAATTCCTGAAAGTTTATTTTTTTTGAAGAATATATTATCTATGAATAAGTCACCATGTATAATACCACTGGGCAATTGTTTAGGCCAATTTTTATTAATATCTTTTAGGTTATTTTTTAAGAATACTTTTAAATTTGAAAACTTTTTTGACTTAAATTTAATACTCTCCAGTAAAGGTTTTAAATTCCTTATACCCATCGAATTTTTTCTATTAAGCTTCATTTTATTTGTTGCTACATGCATTCGAGCAACTGTTTTACCAATTATATAACAATCATTTATATTTAATATTTTTTTATCTTTGCCCTGTAAGAATGATACAATACATGCAGTTTTATTTTTTAATTTAATAAGATATTTATTTTCTTTGGTTTTCAGTGGCTTGGGACAATTTATTTTTGAATTATTCAAATTATCCATTAACTTCATAAAAAAAGGTATTTCTTTTTGTAAAACTCTTTTTTCAAAAATAGTTAAAATGTATTTTTTCTTTTTTGATTTAAGAAGATAGTTTGTGTTCTCTATTCCTTGTTTGATACCTTTAAAACTTTTTATTTTATCAATATGAAAATTTTGATTAATAATATTTATTTCTTTTTGATTTATTTTTGTATAAACAGCCATTTTTTAATTTAATTTTTTGGGAACTTTAAATACTACGTCTTCTTTAATTATTTCAATTTCATTAATACTTATAGAAAATTTATTTTTTAAATCATTAATAAAATTTTCAACTAATATTTCTGGTGCAGATGCCCCTGATGATATACCTATAGTGTTGCAATTTTCTATTTGATCATATGGTATTGAGCTTTCTGAGTGAATAAGTTGCGAATTTTCACAGCCTGATTTTTTTGCTACTTCAACTAGCCTAACAGAATTCGAAGAGTTTCTACTTCCAATAACAAAAAACATATCACAATTCTTTGCAATATTTTTTACTGCCATTTGACGGTTGGTAGTTGCGTAACAAATATCTTCTTTCATTGGTTCTTTTATGTTAGGAAAATTGTTTTTTAAAATTTTGATTATCTCTTTTGTGTCATCAACTGATAAAGTAGTCTGGGTAATATATGCTAATTTTTTGTCTAGTTTATTATTATAGTTTAAAGCATCTTCCTCATTTTGAATTAAATCTATAGAACCTTCATTTAATTGACCCATAGTTCCAATTACTTCAGGATGATTTTCATGACCAATTAAAATTATATGGTAACCAGCTTTATTAAGATTTTCTGCTTCTCTATGAACTTTAGAAACAAGTGGGCATGTAGCATCCACATAAGTCATTTTATAACTTTTTGCATCTTCAGGTATTTTTTTCGGAACACCATGCGCTGAAAAAATTACTGGTCTTGATTTATCCTTTATCTCCTCCAGCTCTTCAACAAATATTGCCCCTTTATTTTTTAAATCATCTACAACATACTTATTATGCACTATTTCATGACGCACATAAACTGGAGCTCCAAATTTTTGTATAGATTTTTCTACTATTTCAATTGCTCTTTCTACTCCAGCACAAAATCCACGAGGTGCAGACAATAATATTTTTAATTCTTTATTTTTCATTTTTTTCTAAAAAATATTCCAGCAATATATGTGGAAAGGTTAAAGACGCCAAACCTATAAATATTATTTTTAAAATTGCACTATCTAAATTGTTAGAATAACTAAGCAGATATAGTACAAAAAAAGAAAAAACAGCCGTCAAAATTGTTAAAAGTAAAGCTTTTTTAACAAACAATCTAAATCCATTAATTAAATTATTTGGATCAAGGTCAATAGCTAGTGAAATTGAGTGTCTAATCGAATGTAAAAAACAGAAATAAACAGTAAAAGCTATTAGAGGAGATAAATAATAATTTAATATTAAAATTGAAAAATAATCTAAAAAAACTACAAATTTTTTAATTTCAAAATTCATTAAAAAAAGAAAAATACTAGAAAGCGTGCTGCAGATTATTCCTATTTGAATTATATTATTTGATTCAATAAAATTTAAACTTGAATAAAATACCTCATTATCGACTAATAATAATTTAAAAATCGCTATTGTTTCCTGAAAATGAAAATACAAAGGAGCAAGTATAATTAAAAATCCTTTAAAAAAATAAAGTATTTGAGTTAAATATGAACTATCATTAATCAAAAATTGTGTATCTTCTCTACCAAAGTGGTATGAGGCTATTATTAAAAAAAGAATTAAAGTCAAAGATGGTAATATCATCCAAGTTACTATGACTGTTGCTGAAATTAAAATATATATAATATAGAAAATATAAGTTGACTTTATATTGAATAATCTTAGTAGTTTTTTTCCTTTAATATGGTCTAACGAACCATGAGATACGCCCACAATTAAAATTAAAAGCAAACATAAAATTGATGAAATATTTAAATTTTTAAACTTAAACAATAAAATGCAAAAAATATTTACAACAAAGAAAAAAATAAATGAATGATTCAAATTTATTTTTTTAATCTTATTATTCATATTAGATTATTTCTTTTACAAATTTCCATTTAGGCATTTTAAGTATAACTTTTAAATCTTCAGAAAGATCACTTTTATTTGATAAAAACTTTATTGCAGTTTTCGGTTCGGCATTAAATACTTTCAGAAATATATTTCCCATTTCTGAGGAATTATTTTTCAAAACTCTTAAAAGAATTTTGTCTAAAAAATCATACTTTTTATGGATTTTATATGCTTTTACTTTTCTAATATTTTCGATGTTTTCTCTAATGTACTTACTTTGCTCTTGAATGTTCAAGAAAGTGTATCCAGTACTCAATCTTGTCATTCCTCCTGCGGAACCAATAAATATTTCTTTAGAATTATTTATTTTTTCTCTAAAAAGTGGGATAGCACCCTTTTCTTTAAAATTAATTTTACAATTTCTTATGTTAAGATCATTGCCCAAGTAATTATCAATTTGATCTTCATAATCCTCAAGGTTTTCATTATTTAGTTCTGATATCCATGTTGTTTCTACTAGCGCATTTCTTTTTGTAAATGGAAGAGTGTAAAAAAAATGAACTCTGTTTCTCTGATCACAAGCAAAATCCATTAAATTGAAAATTTCATCATCAAAAAAGTCTTTATCAGTCTCTATTTCTACTCCATAAAAATGTTGCCACAACCTACCTTGATTGTTATCAAAATTAGGCACACTATTAAAAACAATAGAATCTGATTTATCTACTTCATCAATATTTTTAAAAAACTGAATATTTTTATTTAGTTTAAGTTTTGAAAGTATTTTTTCATAAAATCTACCACTATCAATAGTCTGGTATGGAGTAGACTGGCAATCTACATGTTTTGTTTCATTTGGTGTATTTATTGTGAAATTAATCCAATTTTTTTTAACGCAGTCATCAAAGTTATGCGAAAAAACTTTCCAAAAAGACCAAGTCTTATCTCTTTTATACTCTTCTCTTGGTTCAATGATTGCTAAAGTTTTATTTTTTAATTTATCATGAATTTCTAACTCATATGCTAATGAAAGACCTGCGCAGCCTCCACCTATAATAACGTAATCAAATTCTTTCATTTAAATTTATTTCTTCGTAAATTAAATCATGATCATGTTCAATATTATCATCGTTTTTACTTATAAGTGATAACTTAATTAAGTCAAAAATCGATAATAAAGTTTCAATTATTTTCTCAATATTTGAAACGTAAATTTTCCCTGAATTTTTATAATTTTCTAAGTTTTTTTTATTTAAAATTTTATATCCTATTTTTCTATAAACTCTTCTTGCAACTAAAATAGAAAATCTGAAGCTAAGTGGTATTTCTTTTATTGAGTAAAATGAGTTTTCATAAAATTTTTCTGAAAGTTTGATTGCAGCTTCAATATCTTCAAAACTTTCGTTTATATAAAATCTATTATTTCTTTTATCTTCTATTACATCTCTAGAAATATTTGTTAATTGCATTGCAATTCCAAGATCAATAGCTGATTTTAAAGATTGTTCTTTGTGAACATTCAATATTTTAGCCATCATCAATCCAACTGTTCCAGCCACCCTATAGGAATAAATTAATAATTCTTTTTTTGAATTAAGTTTAACATTTTTTTTTATATCAGAATTAATACCCTCAAATAAATCGTCTACAATTTTAGTTGAAATACTAAATTCATTAATAAGATCCCACATGTTTTTAATAACTGGATCATCATAATTTTTATTAACAAAATTATTCCTAAATTTAATAAAATTATCTTTTTTTATTTCAATCTTATTTGCATCGTCAGCAATATTATCTGCTTCTCTACAGAAATCATAAAGCGCAGAGCATTTTTCATAGGTTTTTTTTGGTAAAAAAAAACCTGCCCAATTAAAAGATTTTGCGTAAAGAGCTAAATAATTCTTAGTTAACATTAAAATAATTTATCTAAAACCTTCGCTGAAGAGAGAACACCTGGAACACCGGCCCCAGGATGTGTGCCCGCACCAACAAAGTATAAACCATCATATATTTCTGATTTATTATGAAATCTAAAATATGCGGATTGTGTAAATTTAGGTTGAATTGAAAAACCTGATCCAAATTTTGTGTTTAATTCTTTTTCAAAGTAATCAGGTGTTAAGTAAAAATCTTCAACTATATTTTTTTTAAGATCTGGCATTAAGTCTTTTTCCATTTTTTCAATTACAAGATTTTTCATTTTTTCACCCTCAGTTTCCCAACTTATTTTTGACTGATTGTTAGGAACTGGCACTAACACATAAAAACAATCATTTCCTTCTGGAGCCATAGTCTTATCAGTCGCTGTAGGTCTGTGAAGGTAATAGCTAATATCATTATTTAATTTTTTCTTATCAAATATGTCATCAAGATGTTCCTTATATTTATTTCCAAATTTTATTGTGTGATGTTCAACATTCTCATAAATTTTTTTTGTTCCAAAATAGTAAACAAATAAACCCATAGAATATTCCATTCGGTTCTTTTTCCAATTAAACAACATGGAACTCTCGTTGCTTTTGCTTAACATTTTTTCATAAAATGCAGGCGGATCTGCATTACAAACAACATTATCTGCAGCAATTTCATTTTCATTATTTAATTTTACACCAGTTATTTTATTATTTTTTGTTATAATTTCTGTTACTTCGCTGTTTTTTATTATTTCAATACCAACCTCATTCATTAACTTTTCAAAACCTTTGATTATATTTCCTGTCCCTCCAACTGAATAATGTATTCCCCATTTTTTCTCTAAATAAAGAATTAAGCCATAAATTGAAGTGGTGGTAAAAGGATTTCCCCCAACTAGTAAAGGATGCATACTAAGCATTCTTCTGAGTTTTTCATTTTTTATATAAGATGAAACAAGTGAGTAAACTGATTTGTAACTTTTAAGTTTTAATAGTGCAGGCAATTGTTGCATCATTACAAAAGGTTTATTAAATGGCACATCTGCAAGTTCTGAAAAACCTTTATCAAATATCTTTTTTGTGAAATTAACTAGTTTTTCATATCCATTTACATCTTCTTTGCTAAGCTTCTCAATTTGCTCTTTCATCTCTATTTCGTCGCCTGAATAGTTAAATTTAGTTTTGTCCTCAAAAATAAACTGGTACCAAATTTTAAGTGGAGTTAGTTCTATATAATTTTTTGGATCTTTATTGAATAACTCGAACAATTCATTAATTAAGTAGGGTGCAGTAATTACTGTTGGTCCAGCATCATATATAAATCCGTTTTTTTTAAAAACTCTTGCTCTTCCACCTAGATCTGGATGTTTTTCTATTAATTTTACGTTATGTCCTTTTGCCTTAAGTCTTAGTGCTGCTGCGATCCCACCAAATCCTGATCCAATGACTATAGAGTTCATTTTGATAATTTATAGCTTTTTTGAAAAATTGTAAGTGTATTATGAGTTAATTTTTTTTAACTCTGCTTTAGTTTCATCTAAATTTTTTTGAAACACAGCATCTAATTTTGACTTGTCTACAGATGTGGTTATTATCTTTTTAACTGAGTCCACGGCAATCTTTATTGATGCGTCCTTAATTTCTTTTAAAGCCGCTTCTTTCATCTGACTTATTTTATTTTCAGCTAAATTTTTTTTAATTTCTGATGATTTATGAAACTTATCATTCATCTCAATTATTAATCGATCCGCATCTTTTTTGGCGTTCTCAAGAATTTCGTTGCTAACAGACTTAGCTGCATCTAATTTTTTTTGTGAGTTATCTAATAGTGTTTTTGCCTCGGTTCTTAATTTTTCACTTTCATCAATTTCATTTTTAATGTCAGATATCATTTTATCTAACATTTCAGAAATTTTTTGAGGAATTTTAAGGTAAATTAACGCTCCAAAAAAAATAATAAATGATACGGCTACCCAAAATGTTGCATCAATTGCCATAGTATTTGTCTCCATTTCTTTTAGATAGATCGTCAACAATTGCAGATATACTACTATTATTTACTTCAGCTCCAATTAGTTTTTGCAATAACTCAGATGAAGTCTCAATAGCAATTTTGTTTATTTTATCTGGCGCATTTTTTCTTAATGCATCTATTTCTTTTTCAGCATCAGCAATTTCATTATCAATTTGCTTATCAATCACTTCTCTTTTTGCACCAATGTCTTTTAGTGCTTTTTCTCTTGCTTGATTGAAAATATTATTAGCCTCAAGTTTGCTTTTAGATATAATTTTATCGTATTCTTTTAGTTTTGCATCACTATCTTCTCTTTGCTTCTCAGCAGCCTCAATATTTTCTAATATTTGAGATTTTCTCGATTCTAAGTTGTTACTAATTTTTGGTAGTATTAGTTTAGATAAAACTAAATACATAATACCAAAAGTAAGTACTAGCCAAAAAATTTGAGAAACCCAAAACTCTGGATTTAATTGAGGCATACCTCCACTTTCAGCAGCAAAAGCTTCTTTAATAAAAAAGAAGCTAAAAAATATTGACTGAAAATATATTTTTTTAACCATCAATTTAAAACGCAAAGAGAATGATTAACGCAACTACCAATCCGAATAATCCTGTAGCTTCTGCAAGTGCAAAACCTAAAAGTAAGTTAGGAAATTGTTTTTGTGCTGCAGATGGATTTCTCATTGCACCAGACAAATAATTTCCAAAAATTATTCCGATACCAACACCGGCTCCAGCTAAAGCAATTGCTGCTAAACCAGCTCCGATCATTTTTGCTGCTTCTAATTCCATTATATCCTCCTCTGTTATTAATGGTGTAAATTTAATGCATCATTTAAATAGATGCAGGTTAAGATTGCAAAAACATAAGCTTGAAGAAAAGCAACTAAGATCTCCAAACCAGTTAACGCAACCGAAAAACTTAGTGGAAGCCACCCACCAACTATTCCAAGACTAATTACAAAGCCTCCGAAAACTTTCATCATTGTATGGCCAGCCATCATATTCGCAAATAATCTAACTGATAAACTTATAGGTCTGCTTAAATAAGAAATAATTTCTATAACAACAATTAAAGGGAGTAATACTGCAGGCACTCCACTGGGAACAAATAATTTTAAATACCCAAATCCATGTTTAATAAACCCAATTACAGTCACTCCAATAAATATAAATGCTGCTAGCACAAATGTTACAATGATATGACTGGTTACAGTGAAAGTATAAGGTATCATTCCAAACATGTTACAAAATAAAACAAACATGAATAGAGAAAATATAAATGCAAAGTATGGTTTAGCTTTTGATCCAGCTGTATCGCTAATCATTTTAGATACAAAGGTATAGCTAAGTTCTGCTAATAATTGAATTTTGTTTGGTAGTATTGAATTTTTTTTTGATCCTAAATCAAAGATCAATAAAATAGATACAGTACTTAAAATCATAAACAAACTTGCGTTCGTAAATGATATATCGAATGCTCCAACTTTAATTTCTGGTCCAATTCTATAAACGTCGAATTGGGACATAGGATTTGCTGCCATAATACTTATTTATTTTTGCATTTTTTTTGCAGATCTAATCACATTGGTTATTCCAGCAACTACACCAACAAAAAAAAATATTAATATAAACCAGGGTTTAGTACCAAAGGTCTTGTCAAAAATAAACCCAATAATTGTCCCCACAGCCACTGCAGAAACAAGTTCAGTGCTCAATTTGAATGCAGTTCCTATGGGCGAGGGGTCATTCTTCTTATTGTAGAGATTTTTCTTTGAAATCTTGCTTTTTGCAATCTCTAAGCGAGTTTTGAAAGGGTCTTTTGGCATTTATATAGTTTAAGCAACCATACTCTCTGCTTTTTGTAAATCAACAGCCACAAGCTGACTAATTCCTTTTTGAGGCATAGTTACCCCATATAGCCTGTTCATTTTTGACATGGTTAAAGCATGATGAGTCACAATTATGAATTTGGTATTAGTGATTTTAATTAGTTCCTCAAGTAAACTACAAAATCTTGTTACGTTAGCATCATCAAGCGGTGCATCAACCTCATCCAATACACATATAGGCGAAGGGTTTGTTAAAAACACTGCAAAGATTAATGAGAGAGCAGTCAATGCTTGCTCACCTCCAGATAACAAAGTTATAGATTGAAGTCTTTTTCCCGGAGGACTAACCAGCATTTCTAAACCCGCCTCAAGTGGATCGTCAGAGTCCACCAATTCTAGTTTGGCATTTCCACCATTGAAAAGTTTTGTATAAACTTCATTAAATTTTCTATTAACTTTTTCAAAAGCTTCAATCAATCTTTCTCTTCCTTTTTGATTAAGTTCGTTAATGCTATCTTTAAGTTTTACGATAGCGGTAACAAGATCGGCACGATCCTGTTCCATTTTTTTTATCTCTTCTTCATATTTACTTGTTTCTTCATCTGCTTTTAAATTTACAGATCCTAATTTTTCTCTTTCTTGTTTTTTCTTGTCTAAAGCATCTTCTTGATCAACTGGATTTGGAAGCTCTTCTACTCCGTTTAAATTTGAATTTTCTAAAATATTATCTTCATTCAAATTTAACTCAGAACTAATTCTATCAAGGAGATCATTTTTTCTTTTTTGTAGGCCTTCAATTGTAGCTCCTGAGCTTGCTTTTCTTTCTCTGATTTGAATTGATTGTTCTTGTATTGCATTTAATTGCGATCTTAACATTTCAATTTTTTGATCTGTTTCATCTATAATCGCTTCATTATCAATTTTTTCTTTATCTGAAATTCTTAAATTTTCTGAAATTTGACCTTTTCTTTCAGCTTGTGCTCTAGGTTGGTTTTCCAAATCACTTAATTGTTTTGATAATTTTTCTTTTCTTTGCGTCAATTCATTAACCATTTTTTCTGAGTTAATTAATAAATTTTTCCAACTTTCAATTTCCTTTTCAATGGTTTTAATTCTTTCATTTCTTTTTATAGACTCATTTTTAATTGATTGATTTTTACTATATGCATCGGCATATTTTTCTTGGAGTAATTTTATATTTTCTGATTTTTCACTAACTCCTAATAACTCAGTTCTATATCTCTCATTTTTTAAATCACTTAAAAAACTATCTAGTTCCATATTACATCTGTCTAGAAGTGTTACTGCTTGATTTATTTCATTACTATCTATTAATTCTTTTACCTTTGATATTGTATTTTTTACATTTCTTATTGGACCAACACTTATATTGACAGTTTCTTCAGCTAAATTATTTACAACTTCATCAACAGCTTTTTGTTCTTCTTTAAGTTTATTTTTTGCACTTTCTAACTCTTCATTAGATAATTTTTCTGTTTCAAAATACTTCGAGTCTGTCTCAATTAATTCAGTCTTTTCTTCCTTCAATCTCTTTTCATTTGAGTTAGCGTCTACAATAATCCCTTTTTCTCTCGTGATATCATCATCAAGTGTTTGAATTGATTTTTTGATGCTTTCTATCTCATCTTGAATTCTAGTATTTTCCTCATCTAAACTTTGAAGTTCTAGATTAAGTCTTTGTATCCTAGATAAATTTTCTATATTTTTCTCTCTCAATGGATTTACTTTATCTGTAAAAGTTTTAATTGAATTTTCTAATTCAGATATTTTGTTATTAAATCCTTCTACTTCTCCTTCAGCCTCAGTATTAATTTCATTTTCTATTCTAATTTCTTTGTCTATTTCTAGTAATTTTAAATAATATAAACCTGCTTCAATTTTTTTAATTTGATCTGAAATTAGTTTGTATTTTGTTGCCTCTTCAGCTTGTTTTTGAAGATTTGCTAATTGTTTTTCTTGCTGTCTTCTTAATTCATCTGCTCTTTTTAAATTATTCTCAGCCGCACTTAATCTTAATTCAGCCTCATGTCTTCTAACGTGCAAACCAGATATTCCTGCAGCTTCTTCTAAAATAGCTCTTCTATCTGTAGGTTTCGCAGTTACTAATGCACCTATTCTTCCTTGGCTAATCATAGATGGAGAGTGTGCACCAGTCGAAAGATCTGCAAAAAACATTTGCGCATCTCTTGCTCTTACTTCCTTATCGTTAATGTAAAATTTAGATCCTTTATCTTTTTCTATTTTTCTTCTAACCTGTATTTGTTCCAATTCACGGTATTGGATTGGGCCTTCTTTATCTTTGTTTTCAACTTCAATAGATACTTCAGCAATATTTTTTGATGCTTTATTAGATGTTCCTGAAAATATAACATCCTCCATACCAGATCCACGCATACTTTTTGCCGAGGTCTCTCCCATTACCCATCTTAAAGATTCTACAATATTTGATTTTCCACAGCCGTTAGGACCCACTATACCCGTAAGACCATCCTCAATTAAGAAGTTGGTTTTTTCAGCAAAAGATTTAAATCCGTTTAATTGGATTTTTTTAAACTCCATGCACTAACTTATATCAGTTTTTCTAGCGCTTTTTTTAAATTTTTATAATTTAGAGTTTTTTCGAATTTTTCGTCGTTAATAATAATCGTAGGAGTTGCGTTCACTTTGAAGTTCTTTGCTCCATCGATTCGATCGTTTAATATAAAATCTTCAATTTCCTTATTATTTATACAAGTATCAAAATCAATACTAAATCCCTCACTTTTTAAAAATTTTTGTAGATTTTTATTTGCCTCCTCTATTGAACTTCCTTTCACCCATTTTTGTTGATTAGCATATAAACTTTCAAGGATATCTGAATTTCCATCATTCTTACACTGAGAAACTTTAGATGCATTAAAGGCCGCTATGTCTAATGGAAAATGTCTAAATTCAATCTTAACGACTCCAGTATCAAGAAATTCTTTCTTAAGTTCAGGAAAAACATTTTTGTGAAAATTAGCGCAATGACTACAAGTTAATGATTCAAAAGCTATAATAGTTATTTTTGCATCTTTGTTACCAACAATTATCCTTTTAATTTCCTCCGCCTGCACATTTAAGACTGTAGAAAAAAATATTAATATTAGGAATATAATTTTTTTCATTTCTCTCTAAAAACCCTAGTTAACTCTGTTAATGATTTTTTAATTTTTTCGTTTTTAACACCTTTAATCTTATCTTGATATTTACTAATTGCCACATTTTTAACTTTTGTTTCACCTGAGCCCGTCATTTCATGTTCATCATCAAAACTTATGAATTTAAGCTTTTCAACAACAGAATATCCAAAAAAATTATTCATTTTATTTAAAATATCTTTTTTAGAATATTCTACATCAACTTCATGTCCTCGCTTGACCATAACCACTAAGGTGTTAACACCAAATTTATTTGAATTTTTAAATGTTTTTGGATAGCAAATTTTAAATAATTCGCTTCCAACTAAATATTTCCAATTACTCAGCGTTTCTGAATATACATGACCTTTTTTATTTATTATTTTTTTGACATTTTTTGGCAAAGTGTCTTTGAAAGATCTTAATCCTTGAATGCTAGCGTTTCTCTGCTTAGTATTATTTTTAGATTGCATATGAAAGATCCAATAATAACAAATAAAATTCTTAATTGGTATGATTTAAATAAAAGATCTTTACCTTGGAGAAAGAATGTTTCTCAAACAAAAAAGCAATACTACACTTTAATAAGTGAATTTATGTTGCAGCAAACCCAGGTTGCAACGGTAATACCTTACTTTAACAGATTTATAAAAAATATTCCTTCAATTGAAAAATTATCTAAATATGATGATAGAAAATTAATTAAACTTTGGGAGGGTCTTGGATACTATTCAAGAGTAAGAAATTTAAAAAAAACAGCTCAAATAATTGTTAAAAACTTTGATAAAAAAATACCTAGAAATTTTGTGGATTTAAAGTCTCTTCCAGGAATTGGAGATTATACAGCAAGTGCAATTTCTGCAATTGCATTCAATGAACCAATAATTCCTCTAGATGGTAATATTGAAAGAGTACTAAAGAGATACTTATTTTTAAAAAAACAAGATCAAATAAAAAAAGAAAATTTACACGAGAAAAAAAAAATTTTTGGAACATCTATCAAAAGGTCTAGTGATTATGCTCAAGCTTTAATGGAATTAGGGGCACTAATTTGTAAACCTGTTAGTCCTAATTGTAAGAACTGTCCATTAGTAAAAAAATGCAAATCATTTAAAAATAAACATTTTGATTTAGTAAAATTTAAAAAAAAAGATAAGGAAACTTTTTACAAGCTAAATGTTTATAAAAAAAATAATCATTATTTATTAATCAAAAATAATAAATTTAATTTTTTGAAAAATTTTAATATCTTCCCGATGGAGGAAGTAAATAATCCTAAAAATTTTGATAAAGATTTGAATTTTAAAATGTCTAATATGAGTATGAATATTAAAATCGAATTTAAAAATAAATATAATTTAAATAAAAATAATTATTGGATTGATCCAACAAAGCTTCAAAATTATACACTGCCAACATTTACAAAAAAAATAGTTAAATTTCTAGAAAGTCATAAATGAAAAAAATTGCAATAATTGGTGCTGGAATTTCTGGTTTGTATATTGCCAATTTATTTAAAGATCATAAGGATTATCAGGTTACGATTTATGAAAAAAGGAATTCAATAGAAATGGAAGAAGGCTATGGAATTCAGTTGTCGGTAAATAGTGTAAAGCTTTTAAATAAAATAGGCTTCACTTCTTTCACTGATGAAGAAAAATTTAATCCAAAAAAAATTGATTTTTATGAAATTAAAAATTCAAAAAAAATTTGTGACTTAGACATTTCAAAATTTAATTCTGAAGATTGTAAATACACAACATTGAAAAGATCAAAATTGCTTCAATTTTTAAAAAAACAAATAAACGAAGATATAATTAAATATAACCATAGTATTGAACAGATTGTTTACGATAAAGATTCAATAAAATTAATATTTGATAAAAATAATATAACTTGTGATTACTTAATTATTTCGGACGGTGTTTTTTCTAAAGGGAAGTTATTAATTTCAAACTATAAATCAAAACCAATTTACAATGATATGATTGCTATTAGGGGCACTATATTGAGAGAAAGTTTTCAAAATATAAATGAAGAAAATATTTCTTTGTTTTTAGGACCGAATTTTCATTATGTTGTTTATCCAATTAATAATGATAAAAAATTAAATTTTATCGGCATTTTAAAACATAAGTTAAATTCAAATGAGCAAAAGAACTATAATCTTTTTAACGAAAGTCCTTTTATAAAAAATATTAAATTTATATTATCTCAAAAAGTCTCCCAAAGTTTTTTGGAAAGTCTTCAAAATATTAAATTATTTCCAATATTTGTAAGTAAAAATTTATACAATCCTCCGAAAAATATATTCCTTATAGGAGATGCATTTTTTGCTTTTTCACCTTCATTCGCGCAGGGAGCTTCCCAATCAATTGAGGGGGCTAATGAATTATATAAATGTTTAATAAATAATAATAATTTTTATGATATCAGATTAAAGAGAGTAAAAATGATTAACAGTAGATCTAATTTCAATCAATTTGCCTTCCATTTATCAAATCCAATTATGATCATATTTAGAAATATTTTTTTAAAACTTTTAACTAAAAATAAAAAATTTTTAGAAAGTTATTTGGGTAAAATTTATAAAGGTTAATTTTTAGAAATTAATCTTTGTCTTAGATAATCTATTGGATAAGTTCGTCCATTTATATCACAGTGCCAAAAAGTCCATCCGTTGCAACTTTCAGCTCCTAAAATAGTAGCTGCAACTTTGTGTATAGAACCCTCTGCTTGATTATGTTTTATACTGCCATCAGCCATAATTCTGGCTGTTATTTTTTTCTTATTATCAAAAATATTAGTTCCAGGTTTAATTATTCCAAGCTCAACTAATGAACCAAAAGGAATTCTTGGTTTTGATCTATTATTTTTTAGCGTATCTAATAAATCGTCTTCAATAGGCTTTGTAGTTTTTATACGTTGCTCAGCAGCTTTAAAATAATTTTTTTCTTTTTCTATTCCGAAATAATTTCTCCCTAGTTTTTTTGCCACTGTAGCTGTTGTTCCTGATCCTAAAAAAGGATCAAGTATCAGGTCTTTTTTATTTGATGTAGCTAGTAAAATTCTATGTAATAGTGCCTCTGGTTTTTGTGTTGAGTGAATTTTTTTTCCATCCTTTTTAAGTCTTTCAGAACCGTTGCATATTGGAAGATCCCAATTAGATCTCATTTGAAGATCATCATTTAAACATTTTAAAGATTGATAATTAAATGTGTATTTTGATTTCTCACTTTTAGAAGCCCATATTAAAGTTTCATGAGCGTTAGTAAATCGTGTACCTCTAAAGTTTGGCATTGGATTATTTTTATTCCAAATAACATCATTTAAAATCCAGAAACCTAGATTTTGTATTGCTGCGCCAACTCTAAAAATATTATGGTAGCTTCCTATAACCCAAATAGCTCCATCTTTTTTTAAAATTCTTTTGCATTCACTAAGCCATTCATAGGTGAAATCATCATATTTTTTAAAATTTTCAAATTGATCCCACTTATCATTTACCGCACTAACCTTTGATCTATCGGGTCTAGTTAATTCACTTTTTAATTGTAAGTTGTAAGGAGGATCAGCAAAAATTAAATCAAAAGTTTCACGTGGAATTTTTTTTAATTCTTCGAGACTATCTCCATTAATTATTTTATTTTTGAAATCAGTTTTCATTTGTAAATATTAATTAGACTCCAAATGGATTCTTCGGTCAACCTGAGATTGAAAAATTTAGATTCGATTAGTGTTAGGAAATTACAAGGTAACTAGATGTAGTGTTAATTTATTTTAGATATAGGTGAAAAAGTTTTTCTATGATGTTTAGTAATACCTAATTTTTTCAAAGCTTTTAAGTGCTGTTTTGTTCCGTACCCAAAGTTTTTATCCCAATCATAACCTTTATTTTTTTTTGATAAGGTGGTTATAAATTTATCTCTGGATACTTTTGCAATTATAGAAGCTGCCGAAATAGAGGGGATTTTTTTATCTCCTTTAATAACTGATTTTAAATTATAATTTTCTAACTCTGGAGTTTTGTTTCCATCTATCAGAACGTGTGTTGGTTTTCTCTTAAGTTTTTTGATGGCTCTTTTCATAGCCAGCAAACTTGCTTGCAGTATATTTAGCTTTTCTATTTCTTTGACAGAAGCTTTGCCTATGGACCAAGTAGAATTTTTCTTTATATATGTACACAGATACTCTCTATCTTTTTTACTTAATGATTTTGAATCTTTTAACAACTTTGAATTAATTGATTTTTTTAAAATTACTGCTGAAGCATAAACAGGCCCAATTAAACTTCCTCTACCAACTTCATCAACCCCAGCAATTATCTTCATCAAATTTTTAACTTCAGATCTTTGATTTTGTCTCTAATTTTCTTTAAATCTTCCCATGAGTGTTTTTTATTTTCTGGAAAACGAATTAAATAAGATGGATTAAAAGTTATCATTAAAGGGAATGTTTTGTTTTTTAAAATCACTTCCTTCCAATGTCCTCTTTCAGTAGTTATTTTTTCACTTATTCCTGTTACAGCCTCCATTGCTGAACTACCCATCAAAACAATAATCTTTGGGTTTATAATGGATATATGCTCCTTCAAAAATACTGAGTATCTTTTAATTTCAGTTGAGGTTGGTTTTCTGTCATCAGGTGGTCTAAAATTGATTACATAACTAGTGTAAATATTTTGTCTCTTAATATTGATAGCTATAAGCATTTTGTTAAGAAGTTCGCCAACTTCACCCTTAAATGGGACACCCAATTTTTCTTCTTCAGCCCCAGGAGATTCTCCAATTAACATCAAAGGGCTATTTATATTTCCCTCACCTAAAATGATTTTGTTTGAATATTCTTTCAATTTACAATTTTCAATTGAATTTATTTGATCTTTTAAATTTTTAAGTAATTCTTCTTTATTAATCTGCAGGGTGTCATTATCCGTTTCTAAAATATTAAATCTATTTATTGGCTTATCTGCGAATATAAATTTTGGCTCAATAGTATTAATTAGTTCTTGGTTTAATTTGGTATTTTGATTTATCACTTTTTTAGTCATAGTATGTTTACATGTTCTTAAAATTTCTTAAATTAGTACTATTAATATTCCTATCTTATCAGACACCTTTGTATTCTAAAAGTGCTACTTTTAACGATTTCAACTCAAGAGATTTATCAAATTATTTTTCTGGAATTGTTGCATTTGAAAATCGAGATAATTCTGAAGCTTTAAAATTTTTTAACTTAACCAAAGTATTAATTAACAAACATGACAGTTATTTAAAAAGATATGTTAACTCTTTAGTTTTAGATAATAAAGTGCCTCAAGCAATTAATGTATTAAATAATAATGCAAACAAATCTAATTCAGATTTTTATGATGCTTATATAATTTTAATAATTGATAGTTTAAAAAAAAATAACTTTAAAAAGGCTGACAAATATTTAACACAAAGTTTAAAATTTCAAGATGAAGATAGGATAAACCTAGTTATATTTGAAACTTTAAAACAGTACATTTATACATTTAAAAATAAAAAAATATTAGACAACAAAAAAAATTTTGGGAATCTGTCTCTTATAGCTGAGACATTCCAAAGATGTTATATTGAAGATAAAAGAACCTCATCATTTTTTCTTAATTTAATAAATAATCAACAAGGTGATTATTCAAGATACATTTTCTTTTATCTTAATCATTTAATTGACAACGATAAATTAAATGAAGCAAGATTAGTTGTTGAGCAAATTGATTACATAAATTCGACACTTTTACTTTCACAAAGTAAAAGTTGGGTAGACAAAGAAAAATTCGATGATTTTGGAAAAATTTTTTCATGCAAAGATCATAATGATCTTGTAAGTGAGTTTTTATTTTTAATCTCTAATCTTTATTCTTCTCAGGATAATTTTGAAAAATCAAATTTTTATTTAAATTTGTCAAACTATTTAAATCCTAAGTTTGAATTTAATCTGTCATTGGTTGCAGAAAATTTTTATCTTAATGATGAATTTGATAAAGTACAAAGAATCTTAAAAAATTTTAAAAAAGAAGATGAATTTTATTATTGGTTTAGATTAAAAAAAGAAGCTCAAATAATAATTCAAGAGCAGGATTATGAAAATGGAATTAAATATATAGATTCAAAATTTAATAAAATTGAAAATCCAAATATAAAAATGATTTTTGATTTAGCTAATTTTTATAAAAATTCTAAAAATTATGAAAAGGCAATAGATCGTTATACAGAAATTATTTTAACACTGGATGACAATTCACTAATTAAATCAGATGTATTGTATCGTAGAGGTGGTAGCTATGAAAGAATGGGTAATTATGAAAAGTCAGATGAAGATTTATTGCACGCACTTAAAATTGATCCTAGTGATGCATATATTTTGAATTACCTTGCTTACTCTTGGTTAGAGCGTGATTATAAAATTAATGAAGCAATGGATATGTTGAAAACAGCATATGATTTAAAAAGCAATGATCCATATATTATTGATTCAATTGGATGGGCTTATTTTTTAATAGAGGATTATGTAGAAGCTGAAAAGTATTTAAAAAGAGCTGTAGAATTAATGCCAGATGACCCAATCGTGAATGATCATTATGGAGACATTTTATGGAAATTAAATCGTAAAATTCAAGCAAGATATTTTTGGAACAACGTATTAAGTTTTGATGACACAGAAGATGATATGATAGAAAAAATCAATATTAAAGTAATTGAGGGTCTTAAAAATTCCTAAATGAAATTTAATAAAATTAAATCTAATGCAAAGTTAAATTTAGCACTAAATATCACTGGAAAAAAAAAGGTTTTACATAAAATTGAAAGTATAATTGGTTTCATAGATTTACATGATGTTATTTCAATCAATCAACATAATGGAAAAAAACATCATATTTCTTTTTATGGAAAGTTTTCTAAAAATATCGGAAAAAAAAATACTGTTCAAAAATTATTTCAAATATTAGATAAAGAAAATTTGTTAAAAAATAAAAAATTCAAAGTTAAAATTAAAAAATTAATCCCTCAAGAAGCTGGGTTGGGTGGGGGATCGATGAACGCAGCTAGTGTGTTTAGTTATCTGGTTAAAAAAAAAATTATTAATCCTAATCATCAAAAAACTCGAAGTATCTGCGACTTGGTTGGTTCCGATGTTATTCTGGGAACCATTTCATCTAGCTGTGTATTGTCATCAGGTGGTAGAATAAAAAAGATTTATAATACTCCAAAATATTACTCTACTTTAGTAAAGCCTGATTTTGGGTGCTCAACTAAAAAAATATACTCTTTTGTTCGAAAGTATACAAAATCAAAATATAACAAACCTAAAAAAAACATGTTTGGAATAAAATATTTGATTGATCAACAAAATGCCCTTGAAACAATAGCACTTAAAAAATATCCAAAACTTAAAAAAATAAAGTTGTTCTTAGAAAGTACAAATAATCCATTATTTGTAAGAATGACTGGTTCAGGATCAACAATTGTTGCCTATTATAATTCATTAAAGAGTTGTAAATTGGCAAAAGCTAAATTTAAAAGAAAATATAAAAATTATTGGTGTGTTACAGCAAAAACTATATGAATTTTATATTTTTATGTTATAGGAAGCTAGTATTGGGGCGTAGCCAAGCGGTAAGGCACGGGTTTTTGGTACCTGCATCCTAGGTTCGAATCCTAGCGCCCCAGCCACTTATGAAAAATTTTTTAGATAAATTTTTTTCCAGATCAAAAAATCTTGATTATATCAGTCAAAATTTAAAACAAATTACTTTAACAACACCAGCAAATAAAATTTTTGAAGCAATTAATAATTTTTCACAGAATAGTGAAATCAGATATGTGGGTGGTTGTGTAAGAAAAGTCATAAAAAAAGAAAATGTTGATGATATTGACCTAGCAACAAATTTAACTCCACTGGAAGTTTGTGAGGCTCTTAAAAACAAACAAATAAGTTATTACGAAACAGGAATTGAACACGGAACTATAACAGCAATAATTGATGAATATAAATATGAAATTACTTCTTTAAGGAAAGACGTCTCAACTGATGGAAGGCATGCTGAAGTAGAATTCTCTTTAGATTGGAAGGAAGATGCCTCTAGAAGGGATTTTACTATCAATTCAATTTATGCAGATGGTGATGGTAATTTATTTGATCCATTTAATGGTAAAAAAGATTTGGAGGAGGGTCATATTAACTTTATTGGCAATGCGGAAAAAAGAATTCAGGAGGATTATTTACGTATTTTGAGGTATTTAAGATTTTATTTAAATTACTCAAATCATAAGCACCAGCAAAAAATAATAAAAAATATAAAAAAAAATATTGATGGAATTTCAAATATATCATCTGAAAGATTAATCGATGAACTTAAAAAAATAACTAGTTCAAATGGATTTTTAAAACTTTTTAAAGATAAAGAAAGTTTAGAACTCGTAGAAATAATTTTCCCTCAACTTAAGAATATTAAAAATTTTAAAAAACAAAATTCTTATGCTGCAGAGAATTTTTTAAAAATTGACTTTATATTCTTAATTGCGCTTTTAGTTATTGATGGGACTGATAATGCTGACTATTTTCTTTATAAATTTAAAATATCAAACAAAGATAAGAAAAGATTAAAATTAATAGATCTTTTTTACAGAGAAAAAGTAACTTTAAACAACTTTACAGAGAAAAACTTGAATAAATTTTTTTATTTTAATGGGCGACAGGCTGTAATAGATATAATTAATTTTAAAATATTTATCTCAAACAAAGTAGAGAAAAAACTAATCAAATTATTAGATACTTATAAAGAGAAAGTAATTCCAACTTTGCCAATAGGGGCCGATCTATTAATGTCTAAATTTCAAATTCCTGAGGGCAAAACTTTAGGTAACAAATTAAAAAGGATAGAAGAAACTTGGGTTCAAAACGGATTTCAAATTTCAGATAAGCAGGTTCAACAAATAGTTAAAAGTTAAATATATTTAACGTCTTTAATTTCAAAATTTTTTACACCAGAGGGTGTATTTATTTCAACTAAATCACTTTTATTTTTTCCAATCAAACCTTTGCCAATTGGTGATTGAAAGAAAATAAGTTTTTGTTTTAAATCTGCTTCATCTCTTCCCACAATTTTATAATAAATTTTTTCACCAGTATCTAAATCTTCTAAATAAACTGTAGATCCAAAAATTACTTTTCCTTCGTTGTTTAGTTTTGTAACGTCAATAACATTTGCTCTTGCAATAATATCGTTAATTTCTGTAATTCTTCCCTCGTTATGAGATTGTTCTTCTTTAGCTGCATGATATTCAGCATTTTCTTTAAGGTCTCCATGAGATCTCGCTTCAGCAATTGCAGCTACTATCTCAGGTCTTTTTTTTTCTTTTAAAAAAACTAATTCTTCTTTTAGTTTATTTAATCCGTTTAATGTTATTGGCTCTTTATCCATTTTTTTATTTCCATTTTGCAACCGGAGGTAATGACATCAAAATTCCTTCAACATTACCACCAGTTTGTAGCCCAAATTTTGTTCCTCTATCATAGAGTAAATTAAATTCTGTGTATCGACCTCTTTTAATATACTGAAACTCTTTATCTTTTAAAGTCCATTTTCTTTTTAATTTTTTTTTAATTATTTCATTAAATAGCATTTGAAATGTAACACCAACATCTCTGACAAATTTAAAGTCATTTTCAAAATTATCATTTTTATAGTCAAAAAATATTCCACCTATTCCTCTGGCTTCTTCTCTGTGAGGTAAATAAAAATATTCATCACACCACTTTTTATATTTTTTATAATAATTTTTATTATGTCTATCGCACATTGCCTTTAATATTTTATGAAAGTTTTTCTTTTCTTTTTCATCTTTTATTGCTGGGGTTACATCCATACCTCCACCAAACCAATTCTTTGTTGTACAAATAAATCTGGTATTAAAATGCATTGCAGGAATATGGGGATTTTGCATGTGCATAACTATTGATATTCCTGATGCCCAAAATCTAGGATCTTTACTTGCGCCCGGTATATTCTCTTGAAATTGCTTTGGAAATTTTCCATAAACTTTTGAAAAATTTACTCCTACCTTTTCAAAAATTTTTCCATTTTTAAGTATTCTGTATTCACCACCACCCTCATCTTTTTTACTGCTTCTATTCCAAGAAGTTGATTGAAAATTTACTTTATATTTTTCAATTTTTAAAATGTCATCACATATTGCATTTTGTAATAGCTTAAACCAATTACTCGCTAAGTCTTTTTTAATTGAAATATCCATTTTATATCAATTCTATTTGACGCAAACTTTCTGCCAAAACAATGGCAACAGAGGATGCAATATTAAGAGACCTTACTTGGTTATTCATTGGTATTTTTAAACGATTTTTAATAATTTTATGAACCTTTTCGGGTACCCCAGCACTTTCTCTTCCAAACAAAATAGTATCATCAGGCTTAAATTTAAATTTAGTATAATTTATTGAACCCTTAGTTGTCATCAATACGATTCTTTGTTTCTTCTTTGCCTTAAAAAATTTTTCCGAACTTTGATAGAACTCTATTTGACTATAGTCCATATAGTCCATAACCACTCTTTTAAAACGTTTGTCTGATAATAGAAAGCCACATGGTTCAATTATTTCTAGTTTAGCACCCAAACAAGCACAAGTTCTTATGATTGCAGCAGTATTCTGAGGGATATCAGGCTCATACAAAGCTATTTTGGGTCCTAAAATTGGTGAATTCTGTGTCATTCTTTCAGTAGTAAAATAATTATTTTATATTATATGAATTCGTATATTAACTATTTTAAATCAAAAAGAGATAATAATTAAAGCTACTAAAAGTGTCTGAAAAAAAAACAAAAAGAAGAGATTTTTTATTTACAGCTACTACAGCGGTAGGAGCTGTTGGTGCTGCTGCAGTAGTGTGGCCAATGATAGATCAGATGAATCCAGATGCTTCTGTTAAAGCATTAGCTAGTACAGAGGTTGATGTAAGTTCATTAACACCTGGAAATACATTGACTGTTTTATGGAGAGGTAAACCAGTCTTTATAAGAAGAAGAACTCAAGAAGAAATTAATGAGGCAAGAGCCGTAAAGATGGAGGATTTAATTCATCCAGAAAAAGATGAAGATAGAGCAAAAAACCCTGAGTGGCTTGTTATGTTAGGTGTATGTACACACCTTGGATGTGTACCTCTAAATGATAAAGGTGATTATAATGGGTGGTTCTGTCCATGTCATGGATCTCATTATGATACTTCTGGAAGAATTAGAAAAGGACCAGCACCTTGGAATATGGAAGTGCCTAAATACGAATTCGTTAATGCAAATACAATTAAAATTGGATAAAGAAAAATGAGTGACCATGATTACAGACCAAAATCGAAAGTAGGACAATGGTTTAATGATCGATTGCCACTATTAACTCTTGCAAATCATTTAACAGATTACCCAACACCTAAAAATTTGAACTATTGGTGGACATTTGGTGGAATTTTAACTTTTTGTTTAATCACTCAAATTGTTACCGGATTAACTCTTGCAATGCATTATATTGCTCATGCTGATATGGCTTTTGAAAGTGTAGAGCATATCATGCGTGATGTTAACTATGGATGGTTAATCAGATATATTCATGCAAACGGTGCTTCAATGTTTTTCCTAGCGGTCTATATTCATATATTTAGATCATTATTCTATGGTTCTTATAAATCTCCAAGAGAAATAATATGGATTTTAGGAATAATAATTTATTTATTAATGATGGCGGCTGCATTTATGGGCTATGTATTGCCTTGGGGACAAATGAGCTTTTGGGGAGCAACTGTAATCACAAATTTATTTAGTGCTATTCCATTAGTTGGAGAGGGTATTGTCACTTGGTTGTGGGGAGGTTATTCAGTCGACAACCCTACGTTAACTAGATTTTTTACTTTGCATTATTTAATTCCATTTTTAATTTTAGGATTAGTTGTTTTACATATATGGGCTTTACATGTTCCTGGTAACAACAATCCAGTTGGAATAGATATAAAAAAACCTTCTAAAGACACTGTACCTTTCCATCCTTACATAGTAATTAAAGATGGTTTTGCTTTATTAATGTTCATGATTGTGTTTGCTTTCTTTGTATTCTACGCACCAAATATTTTAGGTCACGCGGATAATTATATCGAGGCAAACCCAATGGTAACACCCGCACACATTGTTCCTGAATGGTATCTCTTACCTTTTTATGCAATATTAAGATCAGTTCCTGATAAATTACTAGGAGTTGTGGCTATGTTATCTGCAATATTAATATTAGCAGTTTTACCTTGGTTAGATACTTCAAAAATAAGATCAGCAGTATTTAGACCTTTATATAAACAATTTTACTGGATATTAGTTGCAGATGTTTTGATACTTGGCTATGTGGGCGCGATGCCAGCTGAAGGACTTTACTTGTTGATAGCACGAGTTGCAACAGCGTATTACTTTTTACATTTTTTAGTTATTCTTCCTGTTTTAGGGTTTAAAGAAAAAACTTTACCAGTGCCTCTAAGTATTACCGAACCTGTTCTAGGTGGTTCACCAAATCTAGCTGCCGCCAGAAATAAAGAAAGTAAAATAGAATAAGGTGAAAAGTTTATTTAAATTATTTTCTATCATAATCTTTATTATTACATCAAATTCATATTCTTTTGCTGCTGAAAAAGCAGAATATCTAAAAACTGATTGGAGTTTTAAGGGTATATTTGGAAAATTTGATAGAGCTTCTCTTCAAAGAGGTTATCAAGTTTATACTGAAGTATGTGCTTCATGTCACTCGATGAAGTATTTAAGTTATAGAAATTTAGCAGAGCCAGGAGGGCCAGAATTTTCTGAGGCTCAAGCTAAAGCTATAGCAGCTTCATTTGAAGTAACTGATGGTCCAAATTCAGATGGTGAAATGTTTACAAGACCAGGTAAATTATCTGATAAATTTGTAATGCCATATGACAATGTAAAAGCTGCCCAAGCGGCAAATGGTGGTGCATACCCTCCAGATATGTCTGTTTTGGTTAAAGCTCGAGGTGGTGGAGTTGATTACATATATTCTTTATTACAAGGATATGAAGAAGCTCCTAGCAACGTATCTTTAGATGACGGAGTTTATTACAACAAATATATGTATGGTAATAAAATTAGAATGGCTGCTCCATTATCAGATGGATTAGTAGAGTATGGTGACGGAACAAATGCAACAGTAGAACAGATGTCAAAAGATGTAACGACTTTCTTAATGTGGTCAGCTGAACCTCATTTAGAATCTCGACATCAAATGGGCTTTAAAGCGATTGTTTATTTAATTATTTTAACTGTTTTAGTTTATTTTAGTATGAAAAGAATCTGGTCACGTGTTGAATCTGAAGTTTAATACATCTCCATCTTTAACAATATAGTCTTTACCCTCTAATCTCATTTTTCCGTTAGCCTTAGAATTTACCCATCCATTATTGGCTACAAAATCCTCATAAGATATAGTTTCAGCTCTAATGAAACCTTTTTCAAAATCTGTATGAATTTCTCCTGCAGCTTTAGGTGCAGTACAATTTTTTTGTATTGTCCACGCTCTTGTTTCTTCAGGTCCAGAGGTAAAATATGTATCAAGTTCTAATATTTTATACCCCTTTTGAATTAACATACTTAAACCTGTATCTTTTAAACCAATCATATCCATATAATTTTTTTTTTCATCTTCTGCTAATTCATTTATTTGGTTTTCTATGTCTGCAGAAACAATCAGAGTGTTATCTTTTCCAAATTTTTCGATAAAGTCTTTAGTATATTTATTTCCATTCTGTACGCTTTGTTCATCTACATTACAAACATAGATCTTTGGTTTTATTGATAAAAGACCACTTTGATTAAGTTGTTTTGTATCAAATTGAGAACTTAATATTGATATATCTTTATCATTATTAATGCAGTCTGATGCAATCTCTAAAATCTTTAGCTGGTCTTCGTCCAAATTTTTTTTATTATTTTTTTCAAGTCTTTTTTGTATTGATTCTAGGTCAGCTAGCATCATCTCAGTTTCAATGATCTCAAGATCTCTTATAGGGTCAACGTCAGGATTAACATTTTGAATATCGTCTGAGTCAAAGCATCTAATCATATGAATAACTGCATCAACTTCCCTTATGTGGGACAGAAATTTATTGCCTAATCCTTCGCCTTTAGATGCACCTTTAACAAGACCAGCTATATCCACAAATGAAATAGTTGTATTTATTGTTTTTTTTGATTTTGAAACTTCTGATAATTTATTCAATCTTTCATCTGGAACAGGTACTACTCCCACATTGGGATCTATCGTACAAAATGGAAAATTTGCAGCTTGGGCTTTGCTTGAGTTTGTTAGAGCATTGAAGAGTGTAGATTTACCCACATTAGGTAAACCAACAATTCCACATTTAAAACTCATTATTTATTATTTACACTGCTAGAGAATAAATCTAATTTTTTGTCTATAAGTATTGAAATAGAGTCTGTGATGTTATTGGTAATTTCTTCCAATCCAAGCATTTCTTCCTCATCAAAATTTTGAAGAACAAAATCACTAACTTCCATTTTATCTTTTGGTTTACCAATTCCTATTCGCACTCTTGAATAATCTTTACCGATAAATTTATCTATCGATGCAATTCCGTTATGTCCTGCATCAGAGCCACCAAATTTTGCTTTTATTTTTCCAAATTCTACATCTAGATCGTCATGAAATACGATAACATCCTCAGCATCTATTTTGAAATATTCAATTAATTCTCTAATACAAATTCCAGAATTATTCATAAATGTTAAGGGTTTAATTGCATAAACTTTTTGGTCTCCCACAGTACCAGTTGTAAGAAGTCCTTTGAATTTTGGTTTTTGTTTTGAAAGTCCAAATTTTTTATTTATTGCATCTATAATCTTGAAACCAATATTGTGTCTATTGTTTTCACTGTCTGGGGTTGGATTGCCTAATCCTACAAGTAGAAGCATAAAATATTAATATTGGAGGATAAAATTCAATTTAAATTAACTTATTTTTTTTCTTCAGCGGGTTTTTTATCTTCACCTTCTTTTTTATCACCTTCAGCTGCTGCCTTATCTCCACTCTCAGCTGCTGCTGCTTCTGCTCCTTCAGCACCTTCTCCCTCAGCCGCCTCAGCTTCTGCAGGTTTCTCAGGTTCTTTCATAACAGTCGGAGCTGCTAGAGTTGCAATTACGAAATCTCTTCCTTGAATTGTAGGAGTAACATCACTGTCAAGATTTATAGAAGAAATTTTAAAACTCTCTCCAATATCAACTCCATCAAGATCTATTACAAGATTTTCAGGAATTTTTTCACTTGGACATTTTAGCTCAACTTTTCTTCTTACAATGTTTAAAACCCCACCTCTTTTCAAACCAGGAGATTTTTCATGATTCAAAAATTTTACTGGAACTTCAATTCTAACTTTTATTCCTGCTACTATTCTTAGAAAGTCTACATGAATTGGTTCATCTGAAATAATGTCATATTTTATTTCTCTTGGAAGAGCTTTTTGAGGTTTGCCATCAACATTTAAAGTTATGATGCTTGATAAAAAATTTTCATTTTCAATTAGTAATTTAAGTACCTTTTTAGATATTGAAATCTTTTCGTTTTGAGCTTCACCGCCATAAATTATCGCGGGCACATTACCGTTACTCCTCAGCGAATTAAGCTCACCTTTAGTTTTTGTAGTTCTGATGTTAGCGTCTAATGAATTCATAAAAACAAAGGTTTTTAGCTCAAGTTCCTTAATAACTCAAGGTATTTATTTGAATAAATCTGATACTGAAGTTGAATTAGATATTCTTTTAATTGCTTCACCCATAAGACCTGAAATTGACAGAACTTCAATGTTTTTAGCACCTTTAACTCTGTTCATGTTATCAATTGTATCAGTTATTACTAAATTTTTAATTACTGATTTTTTAATTTTATTTACAGCTTCTCCACTAAGTACACCGTGAGTAATGTAAACATAAACTTCTTTGGCACCTCGATCTTTAAGAGCCTTAGCTGCGTTTACAATTGTACCACCTGAATCGATTATATCGTCAACAAGAATACAAGTTTTTCCTTTAACATCTCCAATAATATTCATTACTTGAGATTGACCTGGCTTTGGTCTTCTTTTATCTACAATTGCTAGTCCAACATTTAAAATCTTTCCTAGTGCTCTAGCTCTCTCAGTACCACCAACATCTGGTGCAACACAAATTAGATTTTTACTTTTTATCTTTTTTTTTACATGTCTTGCAAAAATAGGTGTTGCGAACAAGTTATCTACTGGGATATCAAAAAATCCTTGAATTTGTCCTGCATGCAAATCAACAGTAACAACTCTATCTGCTCCTGCTTTAGTAATTAGATTTGAGACAAGTTTTGCTGAAATTGAGGTTCTTGGTGCTACTTTTCTATCTTGTCTAGCATAACCAAAGTATGGAATAACAGCAGTAATATTTTTTGCTGACGATCTCTTAAGTGCATCAATACATAGTAGTAATTCCATTAGGTTATCATTTGCAGGAGATGAAACAGATTGAATTAAAAAAATACTATTACCTCTAATATTTTCATTTATTTCCACATAGATTTCTCCATCAGAAAAATTTCTAATACTAGAGTTTACTAATTTAGATTTTAGATATTTAGCAATACTCTTGCTTAATGGTTTGTTGCTATTTCCGGATAATAATTTCATTAAAAAAGCTTAATAAAGCATAATTATTGAAATATTTCTACCATAATCATCATGATTTAGCCTTAACGCTCTTCTTGCACTAAAAAAATTATTATTAATATCAAATGTATCAATATTTAAAGACTCAATATTTTTTATTTTATTCTTTAAAAGACATGATTTTACATATTTAGGTAAATCAAAATAAAGCTTTTTGTACTTAATTCTAAAAAATTTATTATTTTTTTTATCCTTTTTTATAAATTTTCTTTTAAAATCTGCTTTTACTTCATAATTTTTAGCCGAGATAGCAGGTCCGATAGCTGCAGTAATATTTTTAGGATTAGATCCTTTTTTGATCATAAATTGGATTACTTTGCTAATTATATCTTTGTATGCACCTTTCCACCCCGCATGAATTGCTGCAACTAATTTTGTTTTTTCATCACAGATTAAAATTGGTACACAATCAGCAGTTAAAACGCCAATTGGCATGTTTTTTTGATTTGTAATTACTGCATCTGCTTTTGGTTTTGATTTAAGTGAGTTTTTTTCATCAATATAAACAAATTTATTACTATGTATTTGATGAAGTAAAAAAATACTTTTAGCGGTGCTTTTTATTTTTTTTATAACTATTTTTAAATTTTT
This sequence comes from Candidatus Pelagibacter sp., assembly GCF_052049835.1. GTDB lineage: Bacteria > Pseudomonadota > Alphaproteobacteria > Pelagibacterales > Pelagibacteraceae > Pelagibacter. Next base: position 45,488 of record NZ_JBNGZF010000003.1, read on the forward strand.
TTTAACATCTGACGGATTGTCTTTAGAACCAGGACCACAGTTTAAACTTTTATAAATTTTTTTTGATTTACCGCCAGTTTTATTAAAAAAACCATGTTTAATAGTTTTAATTTTTGAGAGTTTTTTTGATTTTATCAATTTTGAAAACCTGTTCTAAAATTATTTTTCTTATTTTTTATAAGCATGACTTTGAATAATTCACCCATCTGTTTGTCATCTATCAAACGTCTTACCCTATAAAATAAATCTGCTTTTTTAGAAAATGCTATATTTTTGCTGATTATTTCTGCTCTTTGAATAATACCCATACTTGTTAAAAATTTTTTTTGATTTGTAAAAATTGAATTAATTTCCTTAAACTGACTTATAAATTTCTCAAAAGAATGAAAGTTTATATTGTAAGTAATATCAGAGTCTCCAATATTTTCTAAAATGTTAGAATATTTATGGTTATTTACAGCCTGAAGGGTTTCATGCATTTTGCTGTCTGCGTAACCATAATCAATTATTAACATTCCTCCATCATTTTTTTGCACAAGGTCGCAAATTGTTCTTAAATATTTAAAAGTGTCTGGTGAATATTCTATTATGTTCTGATTTTTTGATATTTCAAAATTTAGATATTTTTCAATTTTTTCTATATCTATTTTTTCTTCCTTAAATTCAGCTTTTTTTGCATCATTCATAAACACGTATCTTTCAAACCAACCATCTTTTTTTTTAAAAAATTGTTTGATTGGTACGGCATCAAAGAATTCATTAGCTAAAAAAATTGTTGGGTTGGAGTTTATTTTTTCAATATTTTTTAACCATGAAAATTTTTTAAAATTTAAATTTTTTTTTTGTTGATTTATTAAAAAATCACTTTTTTCATGAATTATAAAACTACAGGCATTGTAACATTTGGGAAAATTTATAAGTGTCTCATCAATGACTTTCATCATTTCGCCATTTCCAGCTCCCAGCTCTAGCAAATTAAATTTTTTTGGAGAGCCTAAACTTTTCCAAAAAGTAATTATCCAAATTGCAATAATCTCTGAAAATAATCTTGTGATATTGGGAGCAGTAATAAAATCTCCATCTTCACCAAAAGGATTCTTTTTCATATAAAAACCTTTATCCTTATCGTAAAGAGCAAAATTTATAAATTGATCTAATGGTAAATTATTTATTTTAGCGAGTTTCATATTTTAAATAAAATAAGATTACCCCTGATAATATAAATATTAAACTTACTACTTGTCCCATCGTTAAGTTTAAAAATATAAAACCTAGCTGTTCGTCTGGTACTCTATAAAATTCAACAATAAATCTGAAGATTGAGTAAATTATTAAAAATAATCCTGAAATTACACCAGGTTTATTTGAAAATTTGTTTTTAAAATAAATTAATAATAAAAATAAAAATAAACCCTCTAATAGTGCTTCATATAATTGCGAGGGATGCCTAGGAAGATTATCTATCTGAACAAATGTTACTGCCCAGGGTACATTAGTTATAGTTCCATATAACTCTGAATTTATAAAGTTTGCTATTCGTCCAAAAAATAACCCCACTGGAGCTACTAAAGCGACAATATCCAAATATAAGAATGGGTTTTGATTATTTTTTTTTCCAAAAAATATAGATGCGAAAATAACTCCAATTAAACCACCATGGAAGGACATTCCTCCTTGCCAAATTTTAAATATATCTAATGGATTATTTATATAAAAACTTAAATTATAAATTAAAATATAACCAAGTCTTCCCCCTAAAATTATACCTATGATTAAATAAGTTAAATAATCATCAAATTTATTTTTAACTTCTATGTCTTGGATAAATAATTTTTTAGCAAGAATCCAGCCTAATATAATTCCAAATATATAAGCTAAAGAATACCACCTGATTTCTAAAGAAAATATTTCTAAGGCTACTGGGTCAAAATTATTAATGAACATTTTTAATAATACTTATATTGTATATCTTAAATATGAAAAATTCTAAATTTATAATTGATAAGTTTGCTAAATTAATAGAGCAGGGACTAGTATCTTCAAAAGACTTAACGACTGAATTATTTAATATTTTAAAATCTAAAAGAGATGAGTTTGTATTTAAAATGAAACTTACAAGCAAAGATGAGTTTGAAGTACTCTCAAAACGTGTTGAGAATCTTGAAAATATGATAAATAAACTTAAGAAAAAAAAAAGTAAAAAAGTTAAACAGGCAAGAAAATCTTAACTCTTAAACCATCCATTTTTGATTTTTCTAACATTATATTTCCTCCATGAGATTTGATAATATCTGATGAAATTGATAAGCCAAGACCAACACTTGATTTAGATTCTGCCCGACCCTTATCTATTTTATAGAAAGGTTTAAATACATTCTCATACTCTTTTTTTGGTATTCCAGGACCATCATCATCAATAATAATGTATAAGTTTGTATTTTTTTTATTTAAGCTAATTTCAACTTTATTTCCATATTTCAGTGCATTATCAATTAAATTATTTACACATCTATTAATTAAATTTTTCCTGCCATTAAAGTAAATTCTTGGTGTCAAGTTTTGTGAAATATTTTCATTATTATATTTTTCAATAACTTCTGAAATTAATTCAGATAGATTAAACATTTCATCTTTTTCAACATATGATGAGCTGGTGAATTGCAAATATTCATTTAGCATTTTCTCCATTTCATTGATGTCTTCAGTCAATTTATTAACAGTTTCTTTATCTTTTATAAAAGCTAATTGTAGTTTCATCCTTGTTAAAGGTGTTCTTAAATCATGACTTATTCCAGATAACATTTCTGTTCTTTGATTTATGTGTCTTTCAATTCTCTTTCTCATTTTATCAAATTCATGTCCTGCTTGTCTTATTTCAAGGGCTCCAGAAGGTTTGAACTCTTCAATATTTTCTCCTTTACCAAACCTTTCAGCTGCACGAGCTAGGTTAGTGATGGGTCTAGTTTGATTTTTTAAAAATATTAGAGAAATAATTACCATTATAATTGCAGGTACTGTGATCCAAAGTGCAAATATTCTTGCTGAAGAACTTGCAACTCTATCTTTAGGCACTAAAAATTTAAAATAACCATCTTCGTATTTAATTCTTAAATCAATTAATTCTTTATAACTTGTTGTATCAAACCAGTATTTATCTAATCCAAATTTAGATTTTAGTTCTCTTCTTAAAGTTCTATCTATAGGACTAAACCATCTTTCAGTATCAGTATTTTGCAATTTTTCGTTATTGGTGAACTCAATATTTAAATCTAAAAATATGGAAAAGAGATCTACCAACTCTTGTTTATTTTCTTGCTCACTTCCATAGGCTTCAATAAATGTACTAATTTCATTTACCAAGGTTCTTGTCATACCTTTATTTGTTTTGATCCAAAGGCTATCAAAAAAAACAATTGTAATTACTAGTTGCAAAACCAAAACAGGAATAGCAACTATGAGAAGCGCTCTATAAAATAATCTTTTTGGTAATATTTTTTTTAAGTAATTACTCAATCCAGAGAACATATCCTGCACCTCTTATTGTCTGTAAAAATTTTGGATTTTTTGGATCAATCTCAATTTTTTTTCTAAGCCGAGTAATTATAACATCTATTGATCTCTCTTTATCTAGATTAATTAATTGACCAATATCTTCCCTAGAAAATGTTTTGCCTGGGTTATTAATCATTTTTTCTAAAATCGTTTTTTCGGTTGCATTAATCTTAAATTCTTTATCACTTTTAAATATTAAAAGTTTATTCAAATCAATTTTCACATTTGCAAATTCTATAACCCTTTTCTGATCTGTTTTAATAGTTTTATTTAATATGTTTTGTATTCTTAAAATTAATTCTTTTGGTTCAAATGGTTTCGGCAAATAATCATCAGCACCAATTTCTAAACCTTCAACCCTTTCACTTGCCTCTCCTTTAGCTGTTAGAAGTATAACTGGCGTATCTAATTTTTTTTTATTTTCTTCTAAAAATTCAAGTCCACTTTTACCTGGCATCATGATATCTAAAACTATTAAATCAAACTTTATTATTTTTATTTTCTCCAAAGCATTTTCTGCACTTTCTGCAGTAGTGACTAGGAATTTATTTTCATTTAAATACTTTTTTACGAGAGATCTAATTCCATCATCATCATCAACTACTAGTATATGCGCAATAAACTTATCCATTAATTATTTTACTTAGTACATTATCAAAATTTATAACTTCTTCAGAACTTGAATTTAGCAAAGCATTATAAATTCTCTTTTTTTGTAAATTGAAAATTTCATTAAAAATTTTTTTACCTTTATCATTAAGAAAAACATGCTTTACTCTAGTATCTTGGTCATCTTTTTTAAAAATAACGATTTCAAGTGCAATCAAATCTTTGAGAACACGATTTAAGCTTTGTTTTGTGACTTTTAATCTCTTAAGCAGCTCAGAAATTGAGATCCCCTCATACATTGACAGTAAATGAATTACTTTATGGTGCGCTAAACCAATTGAATATCTATCTAATATTTTTTTAGAGTCAGAAAAGGTTTCTCTATAGCTTACGAATAGTTTTTCAATTAGATCTTTAAGCTGGTCATCTTTTAAATATAAAAGTTCTTTCATAATAGGTAAGTTATATTGACATATTAAAGATACAAAGATATTTTTCATTTATAAATTAAAAAAATTTTCACACATGATACCTTATGACAAGCGATCTGGAAAAATATGGTACAACAACGAATTAGTTGATTGGGCTGACGTTAAACTACATGTTTTAAGCCATGGTATGCACTACGCTAGTTGTGTATTTGAGGGTGAGAGAGTTTATGATGGTTCAATTTTTAAATTAGAAGAGCACACAGCCAGATTTTTTCATTCTGCAAGAAGAATGGGTTTTGAAATTCCATATACAGAAGAAGAAATCAATAATGCATCAAATAAAATTATAGCAACTCAAAAAGTAGAAAATGGTTATGTAAGACCTGTTGCTTGGAGGGGTAGTGAGATGATGGCTATTTCTGCGCAACAAACAAAAATACATGTTGCTATAGCAACATGGGAATGGGGATCATATTTTGATCCTAAACTTAAAGTAGAAGGAATTAGATTAAATATTTCAAATTGGAGAAGACCAGCGCCAAACACAATCCCATGGGATACGAAGGCGTCAGGTCTTTACATGATTTGTACTCTTTCAAAACATGAGGCAGAAAAGCAAGGATATACAGACTCTTTAATGCTTGATCACGAAGGGAATATTGCTGAAGCAACTGGAGCTAATATTTTTTTCAAAGATAAAAATGGGGAAATTCACACTCCAATACCAGACTCTTTTTTAGATGGTATTACAAGAAGAACTGTAATTGGAATTGCAAAATCGAAAAATATAATAGTACATGAAAGAAAAATAAGTCCAATTGAATTACCTAATTTTGTTGGATGTTTTTTAACTGGAACAGCAGCAGAAGTAACACCTGTATCATGCATTGCTGAAAATCAATTTAAAGTTTGTGATACTATTATTGATTTAAATAAAAGTTATCAAGGATTAGTGAGGAAGAAAAAAGCAGCCTAGTCTTTACCGTCTTCAGACATAGCATGATCAATACCTTTACGCATATAATCATATGCAGTAAAAAGTGTTAAAGCAGCTGATAACCACAAAAGAATTATACCTATTGTTTGAGCGTTATAATCTTGGAAATTAATTATTTTATTTCCTGTATCTCCAGATAATAATAGAGCTATCGATACCATTTGTAATACTGTTTTAAGCTTAGCAAGGTTTGAAACGGGAAGTTTTATTTTTCCCTTTGCTAAAAACTCTCTCAAACCTGAAATTAAAATTTCTCTTGTGAGTATTATTATTGCTGCAATTACTTCATAATTTCTGATCGTTCCATCCATAACTAGAAGTATTAATGCTGTAGCAACAATAATTTTATCAGCTATAGGATCTAATAATTCACCCAGTTTTGACTCTACCCCAAACACTCTGGCCAACATACCATCTAAAAAGTCTGTAAATGACGCAACAATAAATAATATTAAAGCAGTAAGATCACCATAAAATCCTGGAAGATAAAAAGCTAAAACAAAAAAGGGAACAATTATTATTCGCCCTATCGTTAATATGTTTGGAATTTTTTTTAGCATAATTATTCGTGAAAAAAGTTATATATCTTTTTTGCTACTTTTTCTTCAACACCTTCTACAGATTTTATTTCATCCAAGCTAGCGGACTCAACCGATCTTGCAGATCCAAAATGGTTCAATAAAGCTCTTTTTCTTATAGCCCCAATACCCTCTATTTGATCTAATAGAGATTTGCTGATACCTTTTTTTCGTTTCGCTCTGTGAGCGCTTATGGCAAATCTATGTGATTCATCTCTTATTCTTTGAAGAAAAAATAGGGTAGGGTCATTTCTGGTGAATTTATATTCTTTGCCATTGTGAAAAAAAGTTTCATTTCCACTATTTCTAAATTTACCTTTTGCTATTGCAATAATTGGAATGTCGTGAAGCCCCAACTCATTAAGACTTTCTCTAGCAACTGAATATTGACCTTTTCCCCCATCTACTAGAACCAAATCAGGAAATGCGAGGTAGTTGTCTTTTTCTTGAACTGCTCTTTTAAACCTTCTATTTAATACCTCTCTCATCATTCCATAGTCGTCTTGCTCATTTTTTTTGTGTTTAATATTAAATTTTCTATATCTTTTTTTAATAAACCCTTCATCACCGTAAGCTATTAAAGCGCCAACACTATTTGTACCTTGAATATGACTATTATCATAAACTTCAATTAAATTTATATTAGTTTCTAAATTAAATTTTTTAGCTACAGCTTCGAATAATTCTTTATTATTCTGACTTTCATAAAGTTTTCTATTAAGACTATCTTTTGCATTTTTAATTGCTTGATTAATTACTTTTAGTTTTGAGCCTTTTTTCGCAACCGAAATATTTATTTGTTTACCTTCTTTTTGTGTCAGTGTTTTTTCAATTAGTCCTTTTTCCTTTATTTCTTCTGAAAGGATAACCGAGGAAGGAACACTTTTATTTTCATAAAATTGAGAAACAAAAGAATTAAGGATCTCACTAAACTTTTCATCTGGATCATGTTTTGGAAAAAAAGCTTGATTACCCCAATTTTGTTTTGATCTATAAAAAAATACTTGAATACAAGTTTTTCCTGATTCTTTATATCCAGCAATAACATCTGCCTCAACTAAGTTTGCTTCATTAATTCTTTGTGAAGATTGAATGATGTTTAATGCTTTAATTCTATCTCTTAAAATTACAGCTTTTTCAAAATCAAGATCCTCACTTGCCTTTTCCATTTGGTTAGAAAGATTTTTTTGAATTTTCCTAGATTTGCCTGAAACAAATTCAATAGCATCTTCTACTGTTTGATTGTATTCCTCTTTTTTTACATACCCTACACAAGGTCCAGAACATCTTTTTATTTGATATAAAATACAAGGTCTTTCTCTATTTTTGAAAACGGTGTCATCACAAACTCTTAAATGAAAAATTTTTTGTATCATTTTAATTGTCCAATTAGCTGAACCAGCAGAAGCAAATGGTCCAAAGTAAAAACCTTCTTTTGTTTTTTTTCCTCTATGTCTTTTTATTTGAGGCCATTTATCTTTATTACCAATAAATATAAATGGAAATGACTTATCATCACGTAATAGGATATTAAATTTTGGTTTATGCTTTTTAATTAGATTTGCTTCTAGAAGTAATGCTTCACTTTCGTTAGATGTAGTTGTTATCTCTAATTTTCTTGTTTGAGATAACATTCGTTCAGTTCTAATTATATGATTTTTTTCTGCAACATAACTTTTTAATCTATTTGTCAAATTTTTGGCTTTACCTACATAAAGAATTTCATTCTTTTCATTAAGCATCCTGTATACGCCTGGAAGTTTTGGTACTAGAGGTAGCTCTTTTTTAATTACTTCTTTTCCTATTTCAGAGCTTATCATGGCTTCTCTTTTTGGTAATTTGAATACCAACAGATGAACATTGTTTTAAGATTTCTAATTTTTCAATTTTCAGCATTATTTTACCGATTCTTTTGTCTTTAAATAATTCATCAAAAACAGCTTCTGCTAAAGTTTCTAGGAAATTATAATGTTTCTTTTTAACAAGTTTCGTAATTAATTTTACTATAGTTCCATAATTAACAATGGATTTTATATCTTTGTCGCTTGAAGGTTTTTTGTCCTCGTAGTCTATTTCAAGACTAAATTTTACTTTCTGAGGCTTTTCTTTTTCAAAATCGTAATAACCAAGTTTTAAATCTAAGATTAATTCATTAATTAGGATTTTTTTCTCATAATTAAATAGGCTTTTATGTTTATCTATTTTGACAATTTTCAAATTATTTTTTTTCATTCTTTGCCCATAACATCTGGTGTTTGCCAGTTAAGATTCTGACCACTATCAATAGCTAAAACTTGACCAGTAATAGATATATTTTTAATAAAAAAGTCAACAGCATTACATATTTGCTCGACATCAACTTGTCTTTTTAAAGGGGTTGCCAAATATTGCTTTTTGAAATGTTTTTCAGATTGTCTTTGATTTTTTATAGTGGGGCCAGGTGCAATTGCGTTTACTCTTACATTTGGAGCCAAGCTCATGGCGCTAGTTTTTGTGAGAGTGTAAAGACCTGTTTTACTTATAGTATAAGAAAAAAAATATGGAGTTAGTTTAAATACTCTTTGATCTATAATATTAATAATATTGTTATTTCCTTTTCTAACATTTTTTGCAAATTCTTTAGACAACAATGCTGGTGTTCTTAAATTAGTTCTTAGATGTTGTCCCCAACCATCTGTTGTAAAATTTTCTAATTTGTCATTTTCAAATAATGAAGCATTATTAATTAAACAATCAAAATATTTAAGTTTGGATTTTGCAAATTTTACTATTTTATTTAAATCATTTTCTTTACTTAGGTCACCTTTGACCAAGTAAACTTTTGTACCTTTACTAGATAATTCTTTTTTTAATTTTTCTGCTTTTAATTTCGATTTGTTAAAATGGATCAAAATTTCTATATTTGGGCCAGATAATTTTCTTGCAATAGCTGCTCCCATTCGAGTTGCTCCACCAGTTATGATTATTTTCCGTGCTTCCATTTTTTATCTCTTTTTTTTGTAACTTTTGTACCTGGCATACCCATAGTTGATCTACCTTTTGGATAAAGCTTATTTTTTACATCATACTGCCTTATTTTTGGATTTAATGTAATTTCTAATTCAGTGCTTTCCAATTTTCTTATTTCATCTCTTATTTTAGCAGCCTCTTCAAATTCTAAATTAGACGCTGCTTCTTTCATTTTTTTATCTAAGCCTTTGAGATGTTTTTTAAGATTTCCACCAATATTTGAACCCTCGCTTATTTTGACGTAATCTTTCTCATAGACACTTTCTAGAATATCGCTGATATCTTTTTTTACCGACTTTGCATCTATTTTGTGTTTCTTGTTATAAGCTAATTGAATTTTTCTTCTTCTATCAGTTTCTGCAATTGCTTTTTTTATACTTTTTGTCTCTTTGTCAGCATATAAAATTACTTTACCATCAACATTTCTTGCAGCCCTACCAATTGTTTGAATTAATGAAGTTTCAGATCTCAAGAAACCCTCTTTATCAGCATCTAAAATTCCAACTAATGCACATTCAGGAATATCCAATCCTTCTCTCAATAAGTTAATTCCAACTAAAACATCAAATACACCCATTCTTAAATCTCGCATGATTTCAATTCTTTCAAGTGTATCAATATCTGAGTGGAGGTATCTTACTTTGACTCCATTCTCATGAAGATATTCAGTTAAATCTTCAGCCATTTTTTTAGTTAGTGTGGTTACTAATACTCTATGATTATTCTCTATAACTCGTTTACATTCATGCATTAAATCATCGACCTGATTTTTTGCTGGACGTATTTCTACAGGTGGATCTATTAAACCTGTTGGTCTTATAACTTGATCAATAAATTTACCTTTTGTTTGTTCTAGTTCCCATGGACCAGGCGTTGCAGAAACGAAAACAGTCTGAGTTCTCATTAAGTCCCATTCCTCAAATTTTAGTGGCCGATTATCCATACATGAAGGAAGTCTAAATCCATATTCTGCTAAGGTACTTTTTCTTGATCTATCTCCTTTATACATTCCATTAAGCTGAGGAACTGTAACGTGACACTCATCGACAAATATTAAAGTATTATCAGGGAAGTATTCAAAAAGAGTAGGAGGAGGCTCTCCAGGCTTTCTTCCAGATAGAAATCTAGAATAGTTTTCAATGCCTGCACAAGAACCAGTTGCCTCAATCATTTCAAGATCAAATTTAGTTCTTTCCTCTAATCTTTGGGCCTCTAACAATTTATTTTCAGTTCGGTGTTTTTTTAAAGTAACTTCTAATTCTTTTTTAATATTGATTACCGCTTGTTCAATTGTTGGTTTTGGTGTGATATAGTGACTATTAGCATAAACCTTTACTAAGCTTAATTCTCTTACTTTATCACCTGTTAATGGATCAAATTCTTCTATTTGCTCAAGTTTATCACCGAATAAACATAACCTCCAAGCTCTATCTTCCAAATGTGATGGAAAAATTTCTAAATATTCTCCTCTTGCTCTAAAAGTTCCTCTATAAAAATTTTGATCATTACGTTTGTATTGAAGAGCAACTAATGATTTAATTATTTCTTCTCTGTTATAGTCATAATTTTTCTGAAGTGTTAAAGTCATTTTGCTATATGCTTCAACAGATCCAAGACCGTAAATACAAGAAACACTTGCAACAATTAGCACGTCATCCCTTTCCAATAGAGATCTTGTTGCTGAATGCCTCATTCTATCAATTTGTTCATTAATAGAGGCTTCTTTTTCTATATATGTGTCAGATCTTGGCACATAAGCCTCTGGAGTATAATAGTCATAGTAAGAAACAAAATACTCAACAGCATTATCGGGAAAAAAAGTTTTCATTTCACCATAAAGTTGAGCAGCAAGTGTTTTATTTGGAGCCAATATCAAGGCAGGTCTGTTGGTGGCCTCAATAACTTTGGCCATAGTAAACGTTTTTCCAGATCCCGTAACTCCAAGAAGAACTTGATTAAATTGTTCTTTGTTAGCACCATTAACTAATTTTTTTATTGCTTCAGGCTGATCACCTGCAGGTTTAAAATCAGATTTAATTTTAAATTTTTTTCCACCCTCGAGTTTTCCACTGATTTTAGGATTTTTACTCTGAATATCTGTAATTAAATCTTGATAAGTATTTTCCATATATTAAACAACGTAATAGGATTTATTTATATTTCAATGAGCATAATATCAGACAGTTTAAAAAAGATTAAACCTTCACCTACTATTGCTGTTACACAAAAAGCAAGAGAATTAAAAGCTGCTGGAAAAGATGTTATTGGTCTTGGTGCAGGAGAACCAGATTTTGATACTCCAGATAATATTAAAGAAGCTGCAATAAAAGCAATTAATGAAGGTGATACCAAATATACAGCAGTTGATGGAACACCAGCATTAAAAAAGGCAATTGTAGAAAAATTTAAAAAAGAAAATAATTTAGATTATACCACTGATCAAATTACTGTTGGTGCAGGAGGAAAACACGTTATCTATAATGCTATGATGGCAACACTAAACGATGGAGATGAGGTAATAATTCCAGCTCCTTATTGGGTGTCTTATCCAGATATAGTTTTATTGGCTGGTGGAAAACCAGTTGTAATGAAATGTGATGAAAAACAAGGCTTTAAAATAAATCCATCAGACTTAGAAAAATTTATCACTCTAAAAACAAAATGGATAATTTTAAATTCTCCATCTAATCCAACTGGAGCTTGTTATTCTGAAAAAGATATAAAAGCTATTGCTGCTGTTTTAGAAAAACACAAGCATATTTACATTTTAAGTGATGATATATATGAACACGTGACCTACGAAGGGTTTAAATTTTTCACTATTGCTCAAATAGAAAGTTTAAAAGACAGAGTTCTTACAATGAATGGTGTTAGTAAAGCGTACTCAATGACAGGTTGGAGGATAGGGTATGCAGCTGGTCCAAAAGATATTGTTAAAGCTATTGCTAAAATTCAATCACAATCAACAACTAATCCTTCGTCAATTAGTCAAGCAGCATCAGTTGAAGCACTAAGTGGGACACAAGATTTTATAAAAAAAAGAGCTAACTCTTTTCAAGAAAGAAGAGATTTTGTAGTAAAAGCATTAAATGATATTGATGGCATCAATTGTTTAAATCCTGATGGTGCGTTTTATGTTTTTCCGAGCTGTAAAGAGTTAATGGGAAAAAAAGATCCCAATGGAAAAGAAATAAAATCAGATACTGATTTTGTTCAATCTCTTTTAGAAAATAGTGGTGTTGCTGTTGTTCAGGGTTCTGCATTTGGTTTAGAGGGATTTTTCAGAATTTCATATGCAACTTCAATGGAAAATCTAAAAAAAGCTTTAGAAAAAATTTCCTTTTTTTGTAAAAGCTTAAGTTAATGAAAACAGCCATAGTATTTGGTTCTACCGGATTAATTGGCGGCCATTTAGTTAATCAATTAATTCAAGATAATTATTACAATAAAATTAAGATTTTTGTTCGTTCACAAACCTCAATTAATAATGAAAAAGTTGAGGTTATAAATATTGATTTTAATAATTTAGGAAATCATAAAACTGAAATTACAGGGGATGATTGTTTTTTTTGTATTGGTACCACAAAGCAAAATTCTCCTGATCAAAATGATTACCAAAAAGTAGAGTTAGATATTCCAAAAGAAATTGCAAAAATTGCAAAAGCTAATTCAGTTAAGTCATTTATTTTTGTTTCTTCCATATATGCTAATCCAAATAGTTCAGGGAATTATGTTAAATTTAAAGGTTTAGTTGAGGAAGAATTAAAAATATTAAACTTCCCTAAATTAGGAATATTAAGACCTTCTTTTTTAATGGGTAAAAGAAAAGAGAACAGAGTAGGTGAAAAAATAGGTATTTTGACTTTTAGGATTTTATCACCTTTGTTATTTGGGCCAATTAAAAAAATGAGACCAATCAATTCAGAAAATGTTGCAAAAGCAATGATCAAAATTGCTAAAGAAAATTTGCAAAAAATTACGTTTGAATCTGATGAAATTTTAAAATTATAATTAAACCAAACCTAATCTCACAACAGATTTTGCATTCTCTACCATACAATCTTTTGCAGCTTTAAATGTAAAACCTAATAACTCTTCAGCATAAGAGGGATCGGTTTGCATTAAAATTCCAAGGTCAGGTATCATCATTTTAGCACTTGAGTCTATATAACTTATCAACTTAACCATGAAATTTGGAAGCTCCTTTTTTGGAAGCTTTTTTGCATAAGCAGGCATTGCTTCAGCCATCAATTGTGATAATTCAACTAATTTTTTTACCTCTTTTCCAACAATTAATCTTCTACCTCCAACTTTATCATTTCCAATACAAGCAACATGTGCTTTTGCAATGTCTTTTACATCAGAAATTAAAACAGCAAATTTAGGTGCTCCAGGAAATTTACCAGCCATGAATTGTCTAACATACTCAATTGAAGTACCTCCTTTTTTATCTAGAGCATCACCGAAGACTCCACCAGGACAAATTGTTGTTAATTTATTTTTTAACCCTTTGCTTTCCATTAATTCCCAAGCAACTCTCTCAGCTTTAGTTTTTGATAAAAAATAATCATTTACCCCTTCTACCCAATTTTCATCAGTCCAATCTTTTTCTCCAAATGTATAGGGATTAGTTCTGTTAGGTTTTCTAAACATAGCAACAATAGAAGAAGTTTTGACTATTTGATCCACTCCAGCATTTATCCCTGCATTTAATACCCTTAAAGTACCATCTACTGCAGGAGGTAATAAGCTTTCTCGATTATTTGAAACTTTTATTGGAAAAGGAGATGCAATATGAAATATATATTTACATCCTTTAGCTGCATCATTCCATCCATCATCTTTAACTAGATCTAATTTAATAAAAGATAATTTATCTATAGGAGCGTATTTATTAATAGTATCTTTGGTTTGTTCAATTAAAGTTTCATTCCGTACTGTTCCTAGAACTTCGTAACCAGAATTTAATAATTCTATTGCTGTATGTTTTGCTATCCAACCACTTATTCCAGTTAGCAAAACTTTTTCTGACATTTAATTGTGAGAGAGATGTTTTTCCGCTTCAAGAGCTGCCATGCATCCCATACCCGCAGCTGTGACCGCCTGTCTAAAAATTTTGTCTTTGACATCTCCAGCTGCAAAAACTCCAGGTACATTAGTTTCAGTTGAGTCTGATTTTGTGATTAAGTATCCTTCTTTATCCATTTCCAATTGATCTTTAAACAGCTGGGTTGCTGGATCATGACCAATAGCAATAAACACACCATCAAGTTTTAATTCTTGTGTTTCATTTGTTTTAACATTTTTTATTTTAATTCCCTTAACATTTTTAGGATCTTTATCACCCAATACATCTTCAACTACAGAGTCCCAAATAATTTCAATTTTTTTATTTTCCATTAATTTTTTTTGAAGCATTTTTTCAGCTCTTAAACTATCTCGCCTGTGAATCAATTTTACTTTAGATGCAAATTTTGTGAGAAACATTGCCTCTTCAACAGCTGCATTGCCACCTCCAACTACTGCAACTTCTTTATTTTTAAAAAAGAAACCATCACATGTTGCACAAGCAGATACTCCAAATCCTCTAAACTCTTGTTCTGAGTCTAAATTTAACCATCTTGCCTGAGCGCCAGTAGAAATAATTATACTATCAGCAGTATATTTCTGACCACTATCTCCAGTTGCCTCAAAAGGAGAAGTTTTTAAATTAACATTACTTATGTGATCCTCTATCATCTCTGTACCAACAGCTTTAGCTTGTTCTTTCATTTGATCCATTAACCATGGCCCCTGAATAACTTCAGAAAATCCTGGATAATTTTCAACATCAGTTGTCGTTGTTAATTGTCCTCCTGGCTCAGATCCATAAACTAAAATAGGATTTAACATTGCACGAGCAGCATAAACTGCTGCAGTGTATCCAGCTGGACCTGATCCAATTATTAACACTTTTGTGTGTTTAGTTGGATTTTGACTCATATGAAAGCTATATAGTGATTAATGACTAAATTAAAAGGTATTTTATTAACTCAAGGTATGCATGGCATGATAAGCCAGGTAGAAGGTTTAGCAAAAGCCTTAGATATTCATTTTACACACCATAAGGTTGAACTAAATAATTTTTGGAAAATTGTTCCACCAAAATTAACACCAGTATCACAAAATGTTTATAAAAAAATCAACGAGTCTGATTTTGATGTAATTATTTCATGTGGAAGAAAAAGCGTGATTCCTTCAATCCACTTAAAAAGTATTTCAAAAAAAAAAGTTTTAAATATTCATATTCAAGATCCAAAGGTGGATTTTAATCATTTTGATTTTATTGTTGCTCCTGAGCATGATGGGATAAGCGGCACAAATGTAATTAAAACAAAAGGCGCAATTCACTATTTAACTGAAAATGAAATTGATGAAAATAGAAGTTATTTAAATTCATATATCAAAAAGGATAATAGAAAAGTTTGGTGTTTGATAATGGGTGGTCCTACAAAATATTATGACTACTCAACAAAAAATATGAAGCATATATTTTCAATTTTTTACAAACTATTGAAAAAACATGATTTTCAACTTGTGGTGATACCTTCAATGAGAACACCATTAAATACTATACATTATGCAAAAGAGTTTTTTGGAGAAAATCATACTGTTATTATGAATGTTGATAAAAAAGCTTATCTTTCAGCTTTAGCTATCTCAGAAAATATAGTTGTTACATGTGACTCTAGCTCAATGATATCTGAAGCTGCTTTAACTGGAAAACCAATTTATGTTGCTAATATTTTACCGAAAAGAAAAGACTTGAGATTTCAAAATTTTAGAAATTTATTCAGAGAACTAAATATTACGAGAAACTTAGGTGAAGAAATTGAAAATTGGAACTATCAAAAATTAAACGAAACTAATAGAGTAGCAAAAATTATTAAAGAAAAAATTCGATTATAATGTCATTTTTAAATTCAATTAAAAATAATTCAAAAGAACATAATTTCCCTTTTAATCACTGGGAGTATAGTGATGCTTTGTCAGAAGGAGCAATTGATGAAATAGTTAAAGCTGACATTCCTGATGTCAGTAAATATAATCTCAATTACGATGGGACTAGAGCAATAGATGGTGGGGCTGCAGAATTTAGGGAAGGAATAGCTTCAGGTGGACAAGCAATAAAGTTTAGATGTTTCATAAATAAAGAAAACGCATCTAAATTTCCAAATTTAGTAAAATTTATAAATGAACTTCAGTCTAAAGAAACATATGAAACAATTTCAAAAATGATTAATAAAGATTTATCAAATTCCTTTGTTAGGGTTGAGGTTATTTGTGACCGAGAGGGTTTTTGGTTAAAACCTCATTGCGATATAAAAGAAAAACTTATGTCAGGCTTAATATTTGTTAATAATACAAATGAATCTGAAGATTTAGGAACTGATTTTTACAATGAAAAATTAGAGAAAGTTAAAACACTTCCTTACAAACATAATTATGGTTATCTTTTTACAAGTGGACCAAATACCTGGCATGGTATGGAAAAGAAAAAAATTGTTAAAGAAAGACGATGTATTCAAGTAAATTACGTTACCTTTGAAACTGATTGGAAAGTAAATTCTTAAACTTCCTGAAGAGAAGTCACTTCTAGTTTTTTTGTTTTTAGTGATCTAATTGCTTCTAAACAGGCTTGAGCAGTAGACATGTTAGTACAATAAGGTACTTTATTCTTAAGCGTTGCTCTTCTTAATGCTATAGCATCACTTAATCGGTGTTCACTATTTCCACCTCCAGTATTTATTACTAATGCAATTTTTTTAGAATCTAAAACATCTACTATATGAGGTGAACCTGTGCTTACTTTGTTTATAATTCTACATTTCATTTTATGTTTTCGAATATATTCCGCAGTTCCTTTTGTTGCACATAATGTAAACTTTAGTTTAATAAGTTCCTTTGCTAAATCTATTCCTTCATCTTTGTGACTATCTTTGAGAGATATAAAAGCTAATCCTTGTTTTGGTAATGAGTTAGCAGCTGCGATTTGACTTTTGGCAAAAGCCATTCCAAAATTTTTATCAAATCCCATCACTTCCCCTGTCGATTTCATTTCAGGTCCTAATAATAAGTCACTGTTTGGAAATTTATTAAATGGGAATACAGCTTCTTTAACTGCGTACATACCTTTAGATTTATCTTTTAAATTAAACTTAGATAATTTTTCACCAGCCATTACTCTTGATGCAATTTTAGCCAAAGGAAGACCTTTTGCTTTTGATACAAAAGGAACTGTTCGACTAGCTCTTGGATTAACTTCAATCACATAAATTTCATCTTTTTTTATTGCAAACTGTATGTTCATGAAACCTTTTACGTTCAAAGCTATCGCTAATTTTTTTGTTTGATTTTCAATTTCTTTAAGAAGATATGGTTTAATTGATACAGGGGGTAGGCTACATGCAGAGTCTCCTGAATGAATTCCTGCTTCTTCGATATGTTGCATAATACCTGCTACGTGAACCTGTTTTCCATCTGATATGGCATCCACATCTACTTCCATTGCATGATCGATAAATTTATCAATTAAAATTGGATTATCTTCTGCAACTTTAAAGGCTTCCTCAACAAATTTTTTAAGCTGATTTTTTTCATGAACAATTTCCATTGCTCTTCCACCCAAAACATATGAAGGTCTTACCATTAATGGCAACCCTATTTTATCTGCAATTTTAATTGCCTGATTAAATGTCTTTGCAATTCCACTCTCTGCCTGTTTTAGTTTTAATTTATTTAATAAATTTCTAAATCGGTCTCTATCTTCTGCTAAATCGATCGATGTATATTGCGTTCCTAAAATCGGAAGCTTATTTTCGTGTAAAAATTTAGCAAGCTTAATCGGAGTTTGGCCACCAAATTGGGCTATTACACCTATCAGATTTCCTTTTTCTTGCTCTTTTTTAATTATATTAAAAACGTATTCTTCTTTTAAAGGTTCAAAGTATAATCGATCACTCGTATCATAGTCTGTTGATACTGTTTCGGGGTTACAATTAACCATGATAGTTTCAAAACCTACGTCTTTTAATGAAAAACTTGCCTGACAACAGCAATAATCAAACTCAATTCCTTGACCAATTCTATTTGGTCCACCTCCAAGAATAATTATTTTTTTCTTATTGGATGGATCAGCTTCACATTCAGAGTTAATTGAAAAATTTCTTTGATAAGTTGAGTACATATATGGAGTAAAAGATTTGAATTCAGCCGCACAAGTATCTACTTTTTTATAAACTGGAAGTATTTTAAGCGCTGATCTTTTTCTTCTAACAACGTCTTCAGAAGTTTTAGTTAATTCCGAAAGTTTTTTATCTGAAAATCCTATTGATTTTATTCTATTAAATTCTGCAAAATTCCTAGGAAGTCCTTTAGTTTTTATTTGTGTTTCACAATCAACTATCTCTTTAATTTGTTCTAAAAACCAAGGATCAATTTTGGATAAATTATATATTTTCTTTAAGTTTATTTTTTTTCTAATTGCTTCAGCAACTAGTAATATCTTATTTGGAATAGTTTCTTTAAGCTTCTTTTCAATTTGCTTTTTATTTAAATCAAAAATTCTGTCTAAACCTGAAAAACCAGTTTCAAGAGATACCAGCGCTTTTTGTAAAGATTCTTTAAAGTTTCTTCCAATAGCCATTGCTTCACCAACAGATTTCATAGATGTCCCTAAAGTTGCAGGGGAGGTAGAAAATTTTTCAAATGTAAATCTTGGAATTTTAGTCACCACATAATCTATACTTGGTTCAAATGATGCAGGAGTAACTTTAGTTATTTCATTTTTTAATTCATCAAGAGTATAACCAATCGCTAATTTCGCAGCCACTTTCGCAATTGGAAATCCAGTTGCTTTTGATGCAAGTGCTGATGATCTTGATACACGTGGATTCATTTCAATAACAACCATTCGACCATTTTTAGGATTGATAGCAAACTGAACATTTGATCCTCCAGTTTCAACTCCAATTTTTCTCAAACATGCAATAGATGCATTTCTCATTACTTGATATTCTTTATCTGTAAGTGTAAGAGCTGGTGCAATTGTTACTGAGTCACCTGTATGAATTCCCATTGGATCTATATTTTCAATCGAGCAAATGATGATACAGTTATCTTTCTTATCTCTTACAACCTCCATCTCAAATTCTTTCCAGCCCTCTAAACATTCCTCCACAAGAACTTGACTTACAGGAGACTCGTGCAACCCATTTCTAACAATCTTAAAATAATCTTTTTTAGTTTTGGCTATTCCTCCACCAAGTCCACCAAGTGTAAAAGCAGGTCTTATAATTGCAGGTAAACCAATTTTTTTTAATACTTTTGATGCTTGATTATTATTATTTACGATTTCTGATTTTGGTAAATCTAAACCAATATCTATCATATTTTTTCTAAATTTCTTTCTATCCTCGGCATTAGAAATTGCTTTAGAATTTGCTCCTATCAACTCAATTTTGTATTTTTTTAGAATTCCTTTTTTCTCTGCTTCCATTGCAAGGTTAAGCGCAGTTTGCCCTCCCATTGTTGGAAGAATTGCATCGGGTTTTTCTTTCTTTAGAATTTTTTCTAATACATCTGGTGTAATTGGTTCAATATAAGTTTTATCTGCAACATCTGGATCAGTCATAATTGTTGCTGGATTTGAATTTATTAGGACTACTTTATAACCCTCATCTTTTAGAGCCTTACATGCTTGTGTCCCTGAATAATCAAATTCACATGCTTGTCCTATAATTATTGGACCAGCTCCCACAACTAGTATTTTTTTAATATCTTTCCTTTTTGGCATTTTTTTTCATGTTGTTAATAAATTCTTGAAATAAATAAACACTATCTTGAGGTCCCGGATTAGATTCTGGATGATATTGAACTGAAAAGACTGGTTTATTTTTTAGTCTGATACCTTCAATACTATTATCAAATAAAGACTTATGTGTGACCTCAATATTTTTTGGTAATGTTTCTTTAACTACTTCAAATCCATGGTTTTGACTTGTTATTTCTACATTATCATGAATTAAATTTTTAACGGGGTGATTTGCCCCTCTATGACCAAGCTTCATTTTTTTTGTTTTGCCACCTAATGCTAATGCTAATATTTGATGACCCAAACAAATACCAAATATTGGTAAATTTTTTTTAATAAGATCTTTAATAATGTCTATAGCATATCTCCCTGTTGCAGCTGGGTCACCGGGACCATTTGATAAAAATATTCCATTTGGTTTCAAACTTAATATTTTTTGCGCGTTAGTTTTACAAGAAACGACAGTAACTTTACAATTAAAGTCAGAGAAATATCTTAAGATATTTTTTTTAATTCCATAATCAATTGCAACAACATGGAATGTGTTCTTATTATTTTTTTTATATCCAAGTTCCTTTTTCCATGTTTTAAGACCTTTCCAAATATAATTTTTCTGGGTTGAAACTACTTCTGCAAGATCAAGATTTTTTAATCCACTCCATTTTATTGTAGAGTTGGTCAATTTATTAATATTAAACTTTCCTTTTTTTGAATAACTAATAGTACCTTTGGGGGCGCCTTTGTCTCTTATAAAGTTTGTTAGGCTTCTGGTGTCTAAGCCAGTAATTCCAACAATTTTATTTTTCTTTAGCCAAGTATCTAAATGTAGGAAAGATCTGTAATTTGAGGGTGAAGTTATTTCAGAATTAATTATCACTCCTCTTGCCCATATTTTATCAGATTCATGATCTTCTTTATTGGTTCCAACATTTCCTATATGTGGAAAGGTAAAGTTAATAATTTGTCCCGCATATGAAGGATCCGAAATGATTTCTTGGTAGCCTGTTAAGGATGTATTAAAGCACACTTCGCCAGTAGCTTCTCCTTGGTATCCAATTCCAATTCCTTTAAATACCTTTTTATTTTCAAGAACTAAAACGCCTGTGTTAATTTGAAATTTTATTTTTGAGTTAGTTTTTTTTGCTTTTTTGATCAATTACAACTCATGAGTTAAAGGTTAATACAATAATTGCTTTATTATCGCAACAGAGATGTAATATAAAATTGTAAAAAAACAATTTTTCTTTTGAAGAATTTTTTCTTTAAAGTAGATTAAAAAATTATGTCATTAAAACAGACCATCGAAAACGAATATAAAAATGCATTAAAATCTAAAGATAAAAATAAAATATCAACCTATAGGTTAATATTATCTTCTATTAAGGATTTGGACATTGTTAACAGATCAGGCCCTAACAAAAAGGAAACTGATGATGAGGATATTAAGAAACTTTTAAAAAAAATGGTTAAACAACGAGCCGAATCGATCGATATTTATAAAAAAAATAATAGAACAGATCTTTTAGAGATTGAGCAAAATGAATATGATATTTTAACAAGTTTCTTACCAAAGCAACTCAGTGAGGAAGAAACTAAGAAAATTTGTGCAGATGTTATTTCGAAAATTGGAGCAAATTCATTAAAAGATATGGGAAAAGTTATGAGTGAACTTAAAAAAACTAACTCAGATGCACTTGATTTTTCCAAAGCAGGATCATTGATTAAAGAATTGTTGAATAAATAATGAAATATCCAAAAGAGTACCTTGATGAAATTAAAAATAGGTTAAAAGTTTCAACGGTAGTATCAAAAACTGTTTCCTTAAAAAAACGAGGTAAAGAATTTGTGGGTTTATCACCTTTTAAAAATGAAAAAACTCCCTCATTTACTGTTAATGATGAAAAAGAATTTTATCATTGTTTTGCTACCTCTGAACATGGAAATATTTTTGATTTTGTAATGAAAACTCAAAATTTAAAGTTTGGAGAGGCAGTTAAATACCTAGCTCAACTAGCGGGGATGCAGCCATATATGTTTTCAAAACAAGATGAAGAAAGAGAAAAAAAGTGGAATGAGTATAAATCTATTTTTAGTGATTACGTAAACTATTACCATAATGAACTTTTAAAAAATGAAAATTATTCAATTGCTAGAGATTATTTAAAAAATAGATCACTAACCAAAGATGAAGTAAAAAAATTTAAAATAGGATATATAGAAAAAAATCCATTTTTTTTCGAAAAATTAAAAAAGGATTATAGTGAACAAACTTTAGTAGAAACTGGTTTATTCTATTTAGACGAGAAAAAAAAAATTTATGTTGAAAGATTTAGAGGTCGATTAATTTTTCCAATCAACAACATTTCAGGTCAACCAATTGCTCTAGGTGGAAGAATAATTGAAAATTTAGATTATTTAGCTAAATATATAAATTCACCTGAAACAAATTTTTTTAAAAAAGGATCAAATTTATATAATTTAGATTTAGCAAGAAAACTTTCTAATAAAACAGATCACATTTATCTTGTTGAAGGATACATGGATGTTTTAGGTCTGAGCAAAAATGGAATTGATAACGTAGTTGCAAATCTTGGTACGTCTCTAACTGATAAACAGATTTTAACTTTAAATCAATTTTTTGATGATATCATAATATGTTTTGATGGTGACGAAAGTGGATATAAGGCTGCTGTAAGAGCAGCAGAAAACTCAATAAAGGAACTAAAACCAGAGAAACAAATTTCTTTTTTATTTTTACCGGATAAAGAAGATCCTGATAGCTATGTGAATAAAAATGGTAAAGATAATTTTATAGAATTTACAAAGCAGAGTAAATTATCAATTCATCAATTTATTTTTAGTCATTATAAAAAACAAACTAAAAATAACCCCTCATCGATGGCTATTTTTGAGAAGAAACTTAGAGCTGTTGCAAATACAATTAAAGATGATTTTATAAAAAAATATGTTTTAGAATACTTCTTAGAAAAAATTTCTGAACTAACACCACATTCAAATCAAAATAATAAAAGAGTTTCTACAAAAAAAACAAAATCTTTAGAGAGTACAAAAAAATATTATCAACAAAGTCAGTCCTTGACTGGAGTTGAATTAAAAGAGTTTTCTTTATTATATTTGGTGATAAATAAATTAGATTTGTTGCAAGCAAATGTTCATTTAATCGAAAATATTAAATTATTCACAGAGTTTAATAAAAAAATATTTAAAATAATTGTTGAAAAATTAAAATCTGATTCACAAATTACAATTGAAGATCTTAACTTGGATGTTCAATTAATAGAAAAAATAAACAAATTTGCTACAATCAAACATATACTAAAAAATCAATTTGATGATGATCAAAAAATAATTGAATTATTAGAGGATATCTCTAGAGATTTGATGAATTACGATCTTGAGTTTAGAATCCGGGAATTAGAATCGAAGTTTTCTGTAGATATGAGCGAGACCACATTTAATGAGTTAAAAGAGCTCAAAAAAAAGCAGAATCTTAACTAAACTGACTAAATTAGTAATAGATTTTTATATAATTGACATTATATAAGACCTTAAACTCAAATTATCGTGGAAAGAATTATTACAAAATCGTTTGCCAGACTTATGGGTCGAGGAACCCATAGAGGTTTTATTACTTATGAAGAATTAAGTAAATCTTTGGGAAAGAGAAATTTATCTGATGAAAATTTAGGCAAAGCTTTTATTCATATTTTAGATGAAAATATTTCCCTAGTAGAAAAAAAATCTGATTTTAAAATATTAAGAAAAAAAGAAAATTCTAACAAAGAAGTTAAAACAATTGATAAAAGTGATGACCCAATACGAATGTATCTTCGAGAAATGGGTGGAGTAGAATTACTATCAAGAGAAGGTGAAATTGCTATTGCAAAGAGAATTGAAGCTGGAAAGGATGTAATGTTAATTGCTCTATCACAAAGTCCAATTACTGCTCAGCAATTTTTCCAATGGAATGAGCAACTACAGAAAGATGAAATTTTGGTAAGAGAAATTATAGACATAGATACAAACTATATGGAAGACGAAACAACAGGACCAAGTGCTAAACAAAAAAATGCTGGAGAAACTGATAAAGAAGATGGCTCAACAGATGATGAAGAGGATGATTTTAATCCAACACTTGCAGCTATGGAAACTGAAATCAAACCTAAAGTTTTAAAAACTATTAATATTTTAACTAAAGATTATACAAAATTAATTAAATATCAAAAAGAAAAGTTAGAGTGTGTTTTAAATTCTTCAAGTTTCTCTTCAGCTAAAGAAAAAGGATATGAAAAAATAGTTAACGATATTTTAGAAAATATTAAATCATTACAACTATCTCCTTCGGTTTTAGAGGAGTTAGTCCAAAAGCATTATATTGAAAATAAAAAAATAATTTCTCTTGAGGGTAACCTTTTGAGGCTTGCAATGGATCATAAAATTCAAAGAAATGAGTTTATAAAATTTTATGTAGGCAATGAGATTAACCCAAATCTAAAAAAATTCTTAGATACAAATAATATTTGGAAAAATTTTTTTAATAAAAATAAAGATGAATTTAAAAACATTAGAGAGAGGTTGATCGATATTAGCAATAAACTGGGAATTTCAGTAACAGACTTTAAAAAATTAGTAAGTAGAATTCAAAAAGGTGAAAAAGAATCGAGAATTGCTAAAAAAGAAATGGTAGAAGCAAACTTAAGATTAGTTATATCAATTGCAAAAAAATATACCAATAGAGGCCTCCAGTTTCTTGATTTAATTCAAGAAGGTAACATAGGTTTGATGAAAGCAGTTGATAAATTTGAATATAGAAGAGGTTATAAATTTTCCACTTATGCTACTTGGTGGATTAGACAAGCTATAACAAGATCTATAGCAGACCAGGCAAGAACAATTAGGATACCAGTTCACATGATAGAAACAATAAACAAGATAGTTAGGACTCAAAGATTGATTTTAAGTGAATTTGGAAGAGAGGCAACTCCAGAGGAACTTGCTCAAAAATTAAGAATGCCTCTAGATAAAGTTAGAAAAGTTTTAAAAATTTCTAAAGAACCTGTTTCTTTAGAAAAACCAGTAGGAGATGAAGAGGATAGCAGTTTGGGAGATTTTATAGAAGATACTAAAGCTTTGGCTCCGTTAGAACAAGCAATTAAATCAAATCTTGGTGAGGCTACAACAAAAATTTTATCAACACTTACTCCAAGAGAGGAAAGAGTTTTAAGAATGAGATTTGGAGTTGGGATGAACACAGATCATACTTTAGAGGAGGTAGGATTACAGTTTTCAGTAACTAGAGAAAGAATTAGACAGATTGAGGCTAAAGCACTTAGAAAATTAAAACATCCTAGTAGATCGAAACAATTAAAAAGTTTTTTAGAGAGTTAGTTCCTGGGCCGTTAGCTCAATAGTAGAGTACTGCATTGACATTGCAGGGGTAGTTGGAGCGTAACCAACACGGCCCACCATTTAACAATTATCTCTAATTGATAACTTTATAAATATGATATAATTAAGCATATGTTTTGGGCCTGTAGCTCAGTTGGTTAGAGCAGTACACTCATAATTTAATTATCTCTAAAAACCGATTTCAGACTTAAAATAAACTATCATAATCAACCTTAATTCACGAAGTTTTTTTTTAAAAAATTTAAGAAATTTTTACCAACCATTTACCAACGAAAAGAAAGTTGTTAAGCTAATGTATGGCTAAAAGAAAAAAATCTCAAAATGAAAACTTTTTTGTAAGATTTTGGAATGGAGATTTGTCTCTTCCAATGTCTTATTGGGGTGTTGGCGTTGGTATAGGTATAATTTTTGGTTTCTTAGTTGGAGCCTTTACTATTTCTGTAGGAATGAGTGAAGACGCTATGTGGGGATTTTTTATACCTTTTCAAATTTATACTGTGGTTGGAATTTGGAGATCTGCGGATAAATATAAAGGTGCTAAATTTTGGGCGATACTTGCAAAAGTTGCTGTAGTATTTGGAATAGTATCAAATTTATTTTCAATGATTGCTGGTGTTTAATTAAAAACAGCAATTAATCCAACAATTATAGCAATCCAACCTATTGAATATTTAATGGTTTCAGATTTTGTATAACCTCTATTTACTAAATCATTCTCAATAAATTCAAAATATTGTTTGAATTTTTTATTTATTTTAAACGTTTTAAAATATTCAACACCACCAATTGCTTTTCCAGAATTGTTATTTGGATCTGCTGCCCATTCTGTAATGTAATTACATTTTAAACAGTACAGAGGATAAATATGCAATCCATCTTTTTCTCTAACTCTTGGAATTTGAGCAATTAAAATCTTCGTATTAATACTCAAATTGATGTCTTCTATAGTCTCTTTGTGTCCACATTTTTTACAAATTAATCTTTTCATTTTTTCCTTATTGTTGAGTATTAGCCTCCCAGATAACTGGGAGGCTTTTTTATTTAGTAATCGTAACAAGTCACATAACAACTGTTACCATAACAAGATGAATAACAACTTGTTGTACCTGCATTAGCAGTACCTCCAAGTAGAGCTAATACTGCTAAAATTATTCCTATTTTTTTCATTTTTTCTCCTTTCGTTATAAGAAAAAGATAATGATGATTTGAAATAATAGTATGTGAAATAAGCCTGTGAATTCTGGACAAATCGAGATTTAATTAGATTTTATTTGTCCAATATTTGTAATAGAATTTTATATATTAACTTATGGCTAAGATAAGAGAAATATCATCAATAGAGCACGGCTTATCTGAAGCTATAAAAAATCTCAAAGCGGAATTAATAGAAAAAGCTACGGGAAAAAGTGAATCGTTTATTAGAAAATGTAGTGATCCAGATTTAGATCAACAGTTAGATCATAGAGATGCTGTAAAAATTGACAAAGCTTGTATAGAGAATGGGCTTACTCCTTTTCTTTTAAGAGCTCATGAATATATAATTCTAAAAGAACTTGAGAATTCAAAAGCTCAAAATCACGATATCAACGAATTATTAGTTAAGTTTTCAATTCTTTGTGGAGAATTAATGAGTGCAATAAATAAAGCAAGAAGCGAGGGAGGAGACAAGGGAGAGAATATTTCAGCTGCTGAGAAAAAAGAAATTTTTGATGCTTTTCACGCTCTTGAGAATAAAATATTGAAAATAAAAACTACAATTGAGAAAAACTAATGGCATTACTTTTAGCAACTATACTTCCATCTATCTTAATAATCTTATTCTTTGTTTATTCTGATAAATTTAAGGAACCTAGAGGAGAAATAATTAAAGTATTTTTCTATGGAATTTTAATTACTATTCCAGCTTATTTTTTAAACACATACATCGGTGATTTTTTTTATACAAGTACTAGAGTAAGTGAAAACTTAATTTCGTCATTTTTAACAGCAGCACCTGTAGAAGAGGGGCTAAAATTAAGTGTTCTTTATTATTTTGTTTACAAAATGAAAGACTTCAATGAACCAATGGATGGAATTGTTTACGGCGTAACAGTTTCGCTAGGTTTTGCAACTTTAGAAAATTTTTATTACGTTTATCTTTTGGCCGATTATTTTGAGACAACCTCAATGTCTTTAGCAATTTTAAGATCATTTTCTGCTGTACCTGCTCACGCTATATTTGGCGTTTTTATGGGATACTTTTTTATGAAATATGCCTTTATCAAAAAAGGAGATAATTTATTTTTTGCCTTCATTGTGCCATTTGTTTTACACGGATGTTATAATTTGTTTGCAGGTTCTAATTTTATAATTTCTCTAGCTTTAATCATGATCTCTTGGGTAATTGCACTCAGAATGTTTGCAAGACTTAAAAAAACTCAAAAGAAAAAAAGAAGAGAATATGAAAAAAAAATTTAATTTAATTATAAGAATAGCATTAAATATTCTTTTTTATTTTATACTAGTTACCAATTCTATTGCAAATGATCAGCCAGGGTGTGAATTGGTAGCAAAGAGATTAAAACAGATTAAATATGAACTTGTACCTCAAGATTTATATGACAATTTTGGTTTTATGTTAGAGGAAAAATTTGATGTTTCAAAAAATCAATGGAATTATAAAAAAATTGATAATTACTATTTTGTTGGAAAAATCCTTGAACCCAGTTTGGCAGATGAAATAAAATCTGGAGATAAAATTATAACATTAAATGGTAAAAAATTTGAATTAAATGAAGATCAAAAAAATATAATCTTAGAAGCAGAAACTGCTGAGTTTCAATTCCAATCAAATCAAGGAGAAATTATTACTAAAAACCTGAGTAGATACGATTATTATACTCATACTCCTATAATAGATATTGAAAGTATTAATTTTAATAAAATTGATACAAAAAATGGAAATGTGGAATTTAATTTAGAATTTGATGTTAGCTCAAATTATACAGCCGAATATCACGAAGAACTTTGGAACGCTTTACAGGGCAGTTTAATATTTAAAAAAGAAGATGGTGATTATTCTTATTATGTATGTGACTATACTGAAAAAGAATTTTCTGAAATTAATATTCCCAAACCTTTTCATGGCTTTAAAATTTTAAATTTATCAAAGAGTGATAAAAACCTTGCGTCGGATAAATATTTTAAACTAACACCTTATGCAAAAGTATTAGGAAATGATGATGAATATTTAATGGTAGAGGAAATTGTAGGTGGATATTATTCAGTTAAAAACAAATTTAATTTAAAAACTTTTCCTTTTGATAGACAAACAGTTAGTATCAAAATAATTGATGATTTTCAGAGGATACCAAACAAGATAATACTAGAGTCTGGTTTAACATATATTGCGTTGGACGAAATTATTCAAAATAATGATATTCCAGGTTGGAATATAGACTCTTTTGAATTTAAAAATTTTCAATATCAAGACCCGTATTCAATGAAAGGCGATTTTGCTGATGGTATAGAGTTATCTTTAGTTATTGAGAGAAAACATAGTTACTATTTATATAAAGTTATTTTTCCTATTATTTTAATTCTTTCTGTTTGTTGGTTAGTTGTTTGGATTGATCCAAGAGAGCTTGAAGCAAGATTAACGGTAACAATAGTTTGCTTGCTATCTTTAATTGCCTATAATTTTGTAATTGATTCAGAATTACCAAAGTTGGAATATCTAACAGTTTTAGATTGGATTATTTTAACCTCGTATATTTATGCTGTTATACCAAATATCTTAAGCGTTGTTTCTTTTAGAATTCAAAAAACTAACAAATTATTGAGTGATAAAATCGAAAAAATTAGTACGAGATATGGTGCTTTATCATATCTTTTAATTATCTTTGTTATAATATTAGTAAATGCAAATTTAAATGTAGAAAATTCTACTGCATTTATTTCTTGGATGGCTGGCTTTTAGATGAAAAAAAATCTCACAGGTAGAAGAAAATTTATTAAATCATCTTTGTTAGGATTAACTGCAATATCTTTTCCTAACATAATTAAAGTAAATGCTGATCAGGATTATGATGTGGTAATTATTGGAGCAGGAGCTGCAGGACTTGCAGCAACTGAAGAACTTATTAAAGCAGGTAAGAAAGTAATATGTTTAGAAGCTTCAAATAGAATTGGGGGAAGAGCATTTACAGATAATAAGATTTTTGATGAGCCGTATGACATGGGTGCACTGTGGTTAGATAATGGAGATACAAACCCCTTTAAGTTATTTGGTGAAAAAAATTCTAATTTCAATTTATATAAAGAAAGATCTGAAGAAATGTACGCCTTGTATAGTGGTAAAAAACAAATCTCTAAAGATGATGAAATTTGGAAAGTCTTTGATGGTATAGAGGCTGGAATTGCAAAAACTAGAAAAGATGTATCACCATCAGAAGTAGTTCCTTATCAAGATCATAGATGGTTTGATACTATGCACATGATAATTGGAGCATGGGAAATGGGAAAAGATTTTACTGATTACTCATGTAAAGATTTTAATTATGATTATGAAATACCTCAGTCTGCACCTTGGCATTGCAAAGAAGGTTTTGGTTCGTTGCTAGTTGATATGTTTAAAAACATTCCAGTTCAATTAAATACAAAAGTTAGTAAAATTGATTGGAGTGGAAGTGGGGTAAAGGTTTTAACTGATAAAGGAGAAATTAAAGCTAATAAATGTATTTTAACTGTTTCAACTGGAGTACTAGCTTCTGATCAAATTAAATTTACCCCTGATTTAACTACTGAAAAAAAAGAGTCATTTTCTAAAATTTCTATGGGTCATTACAATCGACTTACTTTTAAATTTAAGAAATTATTTAAGAAAAAAGCTAAAGATACATATTTATATTATAGAGTTGATAGTCAAAATGCTAAATCACCCGAGGGTTTTGGTGTTACAATAAACCCATCTGATTCAAAATTATGTATCTGCGATCCAGGAGGAGACTTTGGAAAAGAATTGTTAAAATCAGGTGAAGAAGCGTCCATTGATTTTGGAATTAGTGAATTAAAGAAAATTTTTGGTAATAAGGTCGATAAAGATTTGATTAAATATCATGTAGTTGATTGGTCATCAAACCCTCTATTTCTAGGTGCTTGGGCATCTGCTGAACCTGGTGCTTTTAAATATAGAGAAATTTTAAGAAGTTCAGTTGGAGATAGAATTTATTTTGCGGGTGAAGCAACAGCTAAAGAATGGGGTACTGTCGCTGGAGCCTATGATAGTGGAAAAATTGTTGCTAAAAGTACAATTTAAATGAAATTAATTTTCAAAATCTTTTTAATATTAATTATTTTTCAATGTAAATCTTACTCATTAAATTTTTATAAATATCCTCAAAAAAATTTAGGGGGAGATTTCTGCGTAAAATTATATGAAAATTTGAATGAACCAAATTTTCCGTATTCAAGTGAAGATCCAATTACTGTTAAAGCAGATTTGTTAATTGAAGATATTCATTCAATTAACGGAAAAGATTTAGATTTTGAGTCATCTTTTACTTTATGGGCTCATTGGAAAGATGAAAGAGTGGCAAACACATTAAAAAATATGGGTGTGTATACTTCTGAAGGTAAGCCCTTGTATTTATGTGATTATTCTCCAACTAAAGTAATAGGAGAAACAAGAAAAATATTTGATCCTGTAGTTGAGTTTTTTAATAGGAAAGGAAAACCTAATTTTCAATATGGAATGCAAGATTGGATTGAAGTGTTTAGTGATGGAACAGTTCAGTCAAGGTTAAGAGATAAAACAAAATTTAAAGCTAATTTTGATTTTAGAAGATTTCCATTTGATAGCCAAGAATTGTCATTTGAATTATGGTCAGAATTTCCTGCATTTATGGTTGAAATAATTCCTGATGAACCTGCAATGAATGATTATAAAGAAACATTATACGCATTTGGCGATCAAGAAGATGGAATAATTATTCCCGGTTGGGATCTTAAAAAAGTAGATTACGAAAATTATTCTTACGTTGAGAATGATGGTTACCCTTATACAGGTTTTATGCTGTATTTAACTGTACAAAGACAATCTTCTTATTATTTATTTAAAATAATTTTACCAATTATATTTATTCTAGCTATATCTTGGTCAGTTTTTTGGGTTAGAGGTTCACAATTAGAGGCAAAAGTTAATGTAACAATAGTGTGTTTATTATCACTAATTGCATACAACTTTATAATAGATGAAGATCTTCCTAAGTTAGCTTATTTAACCTTTTTAGATTGTTTTATACTTCTCTCATATTTCTATACTGGAATTGCTACTATTCTATGTGTTTATTCATTTGTTAGAAAATTAAAATCAGGTAGAAATTTAAGTATAGTAGATAAATACGCTCAATTTGTTGGCCCAATAAGTTACTTTGGTCTTTTATTTATTTTATTAATTTATTTTTATAATTTAGAGGGAGTAGCAACTTTTTTAAAAGGTCCAAATTAAATTAATTTCTAAAATAAACTTTTGTCCAATTGTAGATAATCTATTTCACAGGAAATTTAATCAGTCAGTAATTATATTTATTCTGTAAGGCAAAAAAGTCTTACAGAAAGGATAAAAAATGACTTTGAAACAATATTTAATAGCTGGTGTAATAGAGCAAGCTATCGTTCTAGGAGTGATTTTACCAGCTACTGGATGGTGGTTTAGCTTTTTTGCATTAACTGCTGTTTGGAACATAGTTGCTGGTGGATTTAGAAAGTAACTATGTGTTATTTAAAGAGATAGATCTGGGAGAAATACAACTCCCAGGTCATATTTTTTTACCAACGTATTACCAACGCTTTTCTAAACATACGGAACACAAGAACAACATAATTAGAACATTAACCTTATTCTTGCCTTGAATGAAATTTAAAAAGGAAGTAAAACCAACAAAATTATCAAGGGCCTGTAGCTCAGTTGGTTAGAGCAGTACACTCATAATGTATTGGTCCCAGGTTCGAGTCCTGGCGGGCCCACCAACAAAACATGAAACTAATTTTTGGAAAATTCTTCTAAAATTTTGAAAAGTGCCTCTATATTGTTATCATTAGAATTTAGAATAGATGAAAACTCTTCTTTTTGTGTTCTTGCTAAACTTAGACCTTCTATAATTAAATCTCTAATTAAGGGATTATCTGGATTTTTTGTGTAAACCCTCCAGTCAATTTTTACTTCCGGCCTATCTTTGGTAGCAATTAAAGTACTATTTACTATAGTATAATTTTCGTTTAGCATTTGTTTGTTTTTTACCTCTATCTCAGGATTTGTATATTCAGCCAATCTATTTGAAAAACTTTTTAAAAAGTAATTTTCAAATAAGATAGAGTAAGTATTCTTTTGTTCTTCATTAAGATTTTTTCTTGCAGAACCTAAAGAGTAGAAACCCACACCTGTTATGTCTACAGTCTCCTTTGCTATTATTTTAAGTTTATCTATTTTTTCTTGTTTGGAGATATTTTCAGATAATACTTGAGAAGCTCTATTAACCGTTGATTGTATAAATACATCAGGCGAAATAGAGTAAGCAGGATTAAAATTTGTAAGAAATGTTATAAAAAATAGATTTAAAATAAATATTTTCTTCATTATATTGCTTATTTATTTTGTATCTATCTCCTCCCAATCACTATCTTCTTTGTAGATCACTTCAATATTTCCTCTTTGGATATTTTTAATTTTATTTGCTCTATCTTGAGTGTACAAGCTTCTAACTGAAGCATAAAAATCTACAGAATTTGCTTCTAGATTATCAATAGACTCAATGTTGTTTGCTCTAAATTCTACACCTGATAACATTGTTGTAAAAGCAAATAACTCACCGTCTAAATATTCATTATTACCGTTTACTGAAACATTATAATAAGGATCCCCACCCATAACATTTACGAACATTCCTGCCGTATCTCTAATTGTTGAAGGTCCTAAAACTGGTAAAACTAAATAACATCCTGGACCAATACCCCAAGTTCCCAATGTTTGTCCGTAATCTTCTTTAACATATTTAGGAAAACCCATTTCAGATGCAGGATCAAATATACCCAATATTCCAAGTGTTGTGTTTACAACTAATCTTCCAGTATTAATTCCTGCTAACTTAAAGTCACCCTGTAATGCATTGTTTGGAATAGTTATTAAAGTTGATAGATTATTTAAAACATTGCTGGTTCCTTTTTTAATGGGTGCTGGTAAAGATCTGTATCCTTTAGCAACTGGTTTTAAAATAGCTTTATCTAAACCTTGATTGAATGCGAAAGTAGCTCTGTTTAATGGCTCAAAACAATCTTTAGTGGATTTGCTTTTATTTGATAACTGCAAGTCACCATCAGATCCCGCTAAAGCATTTGACGTAAGGAAAATGACTAAAAAAATAGTTTTTAATAATCTGATCATATAAATAAGAATTATATAATGTTTCTGCATCTAAAGTAAATCAAGATTTAGTGCTAAAAATGACTTAAATATGGCCTAAAATAATCTAATAATACAACTTAAATGAGATTAAAAATTTTATCTAATTACTCCCCGAATTTTAATCCAATAAAAAGACACAAAACCCAAATAAAATTTTTAATTTTTCATTACACTGGAATGAAGAAAGAGACTGATGCAATTAAAAAATTAACTAATTTTAAATCTGATGTCAGCTGTCACTATTTTATAAAAGATAATGGTGAAACTTTAGTTATGGTACCCGATTTATATGTTGCATGGCATGCTGGAAAATCTCAATGGAAACATTATAAATCCCTTAATAGATATTCTATTGGTGTAGAAATCAGTAATCCTGGACATGATTTAAATTATAAGAAATTTTCTAAAAGACAATTTCAATCAATAATAAAGTTAAGCAAAATATTAACAAAAAAATATAAAATTAATTCAAAAAATATTCTAGGACATTCAGATGTAGCCCCAGAAAGAAAAAAGGATCCAGGAGAAAAATTTCCATGGAAAAAGCTTTCCAAGCAAGGCATTGGTTTATGGCATTCAATATCAATTAAATTATTAAAAAAAAATAGAAAAATTGAATTAGATAAAGTTAGCAAAAAAATGTTTTATAAAAATCTATCAAAAATTGGGTATGTAATAAAAAAAACCGAAAACTCAAAAAATAGAAAACTTAAAAATTATATTGTTAAAGCTTTTCAAAGAAGATTTAGACAAGAATTGATTAATGGTAAGCTTGATAAAGAGTGTTTGATTATTAGCAATAATTTAGCAAAAAAATTTTCATAAAATTTCTTGAACTTTTCAAAATTAGCACTAAATTGGATTCGCCAGATAAATGACTTATCGCTTTAATTTATTTTAAAGAGGAAAGTCCGGGCTCTACAAGGACACAGTGCCAGGTAATACCTGGCGGGGGAAACCCTAGGGATAGTGCCACAGAAAATAAACCGCCATAACATGGCAAGGGTGAAAAGGTGTGGTAAGAGCACACCGGTTCTATTGGTAACAATGAACGCTGGAAAACCCCACTGGGAGCAAGACTAAGTAGAGATGACATTGTTGAAAAACTAAAAGCCGTCCTTGGCTAGTCATCAGGGTTAGTTGCTTGAGCTTAAGAGTGATCTTGAGCCTAGACAAATGATAAGTTTAAATGACAGAACCCGGCTTATAGTTTATCTGGCACTTCAAATAAAAAAATCTCTATAAGTTTCTTAGTTTGTTCTCATTTTATAAGTACCAATGTTTATTTTCTTTATTATTAAAACGATAACAGTACTAAAATAATAGGTATTGACGTCTAGTTGTAAAACCCATATTATCCCATAAATTCCCATTTATGTGGGAATAAAGGAATTTATGTTTTATGTTTTTATCAACATACGAAAACAAATTAGACAAAAAAGGGAGAGTATCTGTGCCTGCTAGTTTTAGGTCACATTTATCCAACTTAGGTTACAATGGCGTTATTTGTTATCCGTCCTTTAATAACTCATCTATAGAAGCATGTTCCCAAGATAGAATTGAAAAAATTTCTTCAGCAATTGACTCTTTAAATCCCTTTGAGGAAAAAAGAGATTATTTTGCAACATCAATATTAGCAGAAAGTATAAATTTACAATTTGATAGTGAGGGTAGAATTTCACTTTCATCAAAATTATTAAAACATGCAAAAATAAAAAATAGCATGTTGTTTGTTGGTCAAGGCCAAACATTTCAAATATGGGAACCAACAGCATTTGAAAAATTTAAGATAGCAGCGAGAAAAAAAGCAAATATTAATCGTGGTAATCTTAAATGGGAGCTTCAACATAACAAACAATAGGGGATAAAAGATGACAATTAACTTTAAAGCACCAGAGATAAAAGAGTTACAGCCACGACTACTAGTTTTAGGAGTTGGTGGAGCTGGCGGAAATGCAATTAACGAAATGATAGAAAATAATCTACAAGGAGTAGAATTTATTGCAGTAAATACTGATGCTCAAGATTTGAAGCTTAGTAAAGCAAAAACAAGAATTCAAATAGGTTTAAATTTAACAAAAGGTTTAGGAGCTGGAGCAAAACTTGATATTGGTCAAGCTGCAGCAGATGAATCTTTAAATGAAATTGTAAATACACTTCAAGGTGCAAACATGGTTTTTATAGCAGCTGGTATGGGTGGAGGAACGGGTACTGGTGCTGCCCATGTTATTGCAAGAGCTGCCAAAGAATTAAATATATTAACTGTAGGTGTTGTGACTCTTCCATTTTTATATGAAGGCCCCTCTAGAATGAGAAGAGCACAACAAGGTTTGGAAGAGTTAAGAAAACATGTTGATACAATAATTGTTATACCTAACCAAAATCTATTTAAAATAGCTAATGAACAGACTACTTTTGAAGAGTCATTTAACCTTTCAAATAATGTTTTGATGCATGGTGTTCAAAGTATAACTGATTTGATGGTCAGACCTGGTTTAATAAACTTAGATTTTGCTGATGTTGAAACGGTTATGGCAGCAATGGGTAAAGCTATGATGGGAACTGGAGAAGCTGAAGGAGAAGGTAGAGCTCTTAAAGCAGCAGAAATGGCAATTAGTAATCCGTTAATAGATGACTATACTTTAAAAGGTGCAAAAGGTTTATTGGTAAATATTACTGGTGGTAAAGATCTTAAACTTTTTGAAGTTGATGAAGCGGTAAATAAAGTAAGAGCTGAAGTTGATCCTGAAGCAGAGTTAATTATTGGTGCAATCACTGATACTGAGTTAGATGGAAAAATGAGAGTTTCAATTGTTGCTACCTCTTTAGATGGGCAACAGCCAGAATCAAAATCTGTTGTAAATATGGTTCATAGAATTCAAAATCGTAATCCTGGTTATTCTGATTTTTCAAATATGGGATCCTCTCAATCTTTCAATTTTTCAAACACAACAGCATCAAACCCCATTACACATGGTGCAAATGCTTTAAAGCTTGAAAATGAGATTATTCAAGAACAACAAACTGAAAAGTCTCATAATCACATGATGAGTGAAGAAGTTGTCCAAAATACTACCATGGATAGTGAAAGTATAGTTGAGGATAATTCGGTCAATGAAATGGAAAAATCTTTTGCTCAAGAGGCTATGGAAACTACTCATGAAGAGCATCAAGATATTAACAACGAAGAAGAAAACTCTAATGATTTAAAAGAATTCGGAGTTGACTCAGATGCACCAGATTTATTTAGTTCAGATTCTGACAATTCAAGCCCTGAAGATTTATTGACCTCAGATGAAGAGGAAGATGACGATCTTGAGATACCAGCATTCTTAAGAAGACAAAAAAATTAATGGTCTTCCAAGAGATAAATGGACGCCACCATAGTACCGAAAATGCAAAAGCATTATCCGGTACTGCTAAAAGAAATTATTAGCGTTATTTCCCCTCAACATGGTGGCACATTTATTGATTGCACGTTTGGTCAAGGTGGTTATACCAAAAAAATTTTAGACTTTGAAAATACAAACGTAATAGCTCTAGATAGAGATATAGAGAGTGCAAAAATTGCTAACCAATTAAAAGAAAGTTTTAAAGATAGATTTATTTTTAAAAATATTAAATTTAGTCAATTAAATAATTTAAAGCTTAAAAACGAAAATATAAGAGGAGTAATTTTTGATCTCGGTTATTCTTATACTCAGATAAAAGATTCAGAAAAAGGACTTTCATTTGAAGCAAATGGTAAATTAAATATGCAGCTAGGTTTAAATAACTATTCTGCAGAGGATGCAATAAATAAACTTGATGAAAAAGAATTAGAAAAGATTTTTAAATTTTTTGGTGACGAAAAAGAAGCAAAATACATTGCACGAAATATCAATAAAGAGAGGTCTAAAAATGAAATTGATACTAAATCTTTAGTTGAAATTATTGACAAATCAAAAAAAAGAAAAAATTTTAAAATTCATAATGCAACCAAAGTTTTTCAAGCACTTAGAATTTTTGTAAATAAAGAAATAAGCGAATTAATTTATGGGCTTATTAATGCCACTAAAGTTTTAAAAAAAGGAGGCATTCTAGGGGTAGTCACTTTCCATTCTTTAGAGGATAAAATAGTAAAATATTTTTTTAAAAGCCTTTCTGAAGATAAAAGTATTTCACGATATAGCCCTCTTGTAAAACAAGCTGATACATTATTTAATTTAATACAAAAAAAACCAATAACTCCCTCAGAAGAAGAGTTAAGTGAAAATCCACCGTCTAGATCTGCTAAATTTAGATATGCAATAAAAAAAACTGATTTTTATAATTTCGATACCGATATAGAGGAGAAATTCAGAAATTATATTGAAATCGAAAAATATGGAGACAAACTGTGAAAAAGTTTGTTTTAGCATTAGTGATTTTTTTTTTAGTCTTATCAACTGCAATAATAAAAAATTCGACTAAACAAATTGAAGATGAAATATTTACAGCAAAAGAGAGTATTCGAGTTTTAAAGTCTGAATTTGAAAAAGTATCTTTAGAGTATGATTATTTAAGTTCTGCAGAAAGATTACTTGAATATCAATCACAGTATTTTGAGGATGAGTTAATTCAAAAAAATATAAATGACTTTAAAATTTACAATATTTCAGACGATATAAATAAGATCCAAAATTTTAAAATTATAAAAGAGTAATGGCTGATAATAAATCGAAATTAACTATAGAAGACTACAAAAGTGATTTTATATTTAAGAAAAAAGAGAATGGATTAAATATTCAATTTAATCGTGTAGCTTTTATTTTTTTCATTTTTTTTATTATCTATTTAATTTACACAATTCACTTAATACATCTAGGGTCACGAAAAGATAATTTAGAACAAAGAAGCAATTTATCTGTGACTTCAAATAAACTCTATAGAGCAGACATTACAGATATAAATGGAAATTATTTAGCTAAGACAGTTAAATCTATTGATATTGGTTTAAAAACTTCAGATATAATTAATGAAAAAAAATTACTTCTAAGTTTAAATATTATTTTTCCTGATAAAAATTTTAATGAATTTAAAAAAAAAATAAAAACTAAGAAATTTTTTTATTTAGAGAAGAAAATTTCAGAGGAAAATTATGAAAAAATAATGAAATTAGGGGATAAATCTCTAGTCCCAGAAGAAAGAGTTTTAAGAATGTACCCACAAAAAAATCTTTTTAGTCATGTTTTGGGTCAGATAGATGATGACAATAACGGTATTTCTGGATTGGAAAAATCATTGAATGACGAACTTAGACAATCAAAAAAACCCATAAGACTTACTCTAGATAAAGATATTCAGTTTTTAATAAGAAAAGAATTAATTAAATATCAGGAAATTTTTAAAAGCAAAGGTAGTGCCGCCATTTTAATGGATGTTAATAATGGTAATATTTTATCACTAGTTTCTTTGCCAGATTTTAATCCAAATGAAAGACAAAATATTACAGATGTAAATTATATTAACAGGGTAACTAAAGGAACATATGAACTCGGTTCTGTATTTAAAGCATTTACTTTTGCTAGCGCCTTAAATGAAAAGGTAATTAAACCAGAGACTGAATTTTTAGAATTACCTAAATCAATTAAATGTGACAAATACAGAATAGGTGAGTATGACAATGAAATACCGTCAGATTTAACTGCAGAGCAAATTTTAGTTAGATCTGGAAATATAGGATCTGTCAGAATTGCTCAAAAAATTGGCCCAGAAAAATTTAAATTATTTTTAGAAAAAGTTGGCGTGTTAAGTGATATTGATTTTGATATTGAAGAAGTTGCTCCTCAAAAAAATTATGAATTTGGGAAATGCAGATTAGCTACAGCTTCTTTTGGACATGGAATAGCGACTACAATTCTTCAATTGGCAAAAGGTTATGCAGTTTTATCAAATGGTGGTTATGAAATTAAGCCAACATTAATTTTTAAAGAAAATAATTTTAAGCAAAAAAACGAGAGAATATTAAACAGAGGTATTTCGGAACAAGTTGTTAAGGCTTTAAGAAAAATTGTAAATACTGAGGAAGGCACAGCTAAATTTGCAGATGTTCAAAATTATGAAGTTGCTGGAAAAACAGGAACTGCTGATCAACCTGAGGGAGGAGCATATTCTGAAGCAAAAATAAATACTTTTGCCTCCATTTTTCCCACTTCAAATCCACAATTTGTTTTTGTCGTAATGTTAGATACTCCAAAAAAATCTAAAGATTATTATTATAAGTATAGACACCGAAAAGGAGGCTGGAAGGGTACACTTTATAATACTGCTGGCTGGACTTCAGTAGAGGTAGCTGGAAAAGTCATAGATAAAATCGGGCCTATTTTAGCCACAAAATATATAGAGGTTAATTAATTATGCTTCTAGGGAACTACTTTCATAACATAAATAAAAATTATAGGAATTTTTCCTTTTCAGGAATTTCATTTAATACGAAGAGTATTAAAAAAAATAATATTTTTTTTGCAATCAAAGGAAATTCTATTGATGGTAATAAATTTATTACTAAAGCAATTAAAAAAGGATCAAAAATTATTGTTACTGAAAGAAAAACAAATCAAATTCAAAATGGAATTTTGTATATTCATACAAAGAATGTAAGAAAATTATTAGCTGAAACTGCTTTTAAAATTTATAATAAAAAACCAAAAAATTTAATTGCAGTTACTGGTACTAACGGAAAATCATCGGTTGCAGATTTTTATTATCAAATATTAAAATTAAATAATAAAAAAGGTGCTTCAATTGGTACATTAGGTGTTAAATCAAAAAGTATTAATTTGAATTTATCTAATACAACAATGGATCCAATCAAATTGGCTAAAATATTAAGCAAGTTGAAAAATCAAAAAATAGAGAATGTAATTATGGAAGCCTCAAGCCATGGTTTAAAGCAAAATAGATTAGATGGTTTAAAGTTTAATTCAGGTATATTTACTAATCTATCTCAGGATCATCTTGATTATCATAAAAATTTAAAAAACTATTTAAATGCAAAACTTTATTTATTTGAAAACCTAATCTCAAAAAGAGGAAATGTAATTACAGATCAATTAATACCTGAGTTTAAAAACATAAGAAAAATTGCAATTAATAAGAAATTAAAATTGCATACACTTAATGATGGGAAAAACAATCTAGAGATTTTATCTCATAATTTTAAAGGAGAGGGTCAATTTCTTAAAATTAAATTAAATAGCTCAATAAGGAATATAAATTTAAATTTAATTGGAAAAATACAATTAAAAAATGTTTTGATGGCAATAATTGCAGCAAAATATAGCGGTATTAGTATAAATAAAATTTTAAATAAAATTCCAAAATTAAAAACTGTTGAGGGAAGGTTTGAAAAAATTGGTAAAATTAAAAATCAATCAAAAGTAATTCTTGATTACGCTCATACGCCTGATGCTCTAAAAACTTGTCTTTTAAATCTTAGAGAACAATTTCCTAATAAAACAATCAAAGTGTTATTCGGTTGTGGGGGAAATAGGGATCAAAATAAAAGATCAAAAATGGGGAAAGTAGCTAGTGATTTTGCAGATAGTATCATTCTTACAAATGATAATCCTAGATTTGAAAATCCTCAAAAAATAAGAAGAGATATAAAAAAGGGAATTAAAAAAAAGAGAATTATTGAAATATCTAATAGAGCAATAGCAATAACACAAGCCATTCATAATTTGAACTCAGGGGATATTTTGTTAGTTGCTGGGAAAGGCCATGAGAAAACACAAGATATTGGAAATAAGAAAATTTTCTTTTCAGACAGAAAGGTAATTCTCAATGCTATTAAGCATAAAAATAATAATTTATCAGATAATTTAAAATTAAATGTTGTTAAAGAGTCAGCTAAAATTAAAAAATTATCTGCTTCCATACCTTTAAAAACAGCAAGAATTAATTCTCAAGAAGTTACTAAAAATGATATTTTTTTTGCTATTAAGGGAAAAAAAAATGACGGTAATAAATTTGTTTCACAATCATTCAAAAAAAAAGCATCATTAGCTGTAGTGAATAAAATTCAAAAAAAATCTAATATAAATCGACAGATTAAAGTAAAAAATACTCTGAATTTCTTAATAAGTATTTCAAAAAATTTTAGAAAAAGTATTGATACAAATATTATAGCTATCACAGGCAGTTGTGGCAAAACTACACTTAAAGAATTGTTGGGTAATGTATTAAGTAAAATTTCAAAAGTAAGTATTTCTCCAAAATCTTATAACAATAAATTTGGGGTTCCTTTAAGTCTTTTTAATTTAAAACAAAATGATGAATTTGGAGTTTTAGAAATTGGAATGGATAAAAAAGGAGAAATTGACTATTTGTCTAAAATTATAAAACCAGATGTTGGTGTGATAACAAATATAAATTATGCACATGCTAAAAATTTTAAAAATATTAAACAAATCGCTTTGGCAAAATCTGAAATTATTAACAACATAAAGCCTAATGGTTATGCTGTATTAAATGCTGATGACAGTTTTTTTCAATTACATAAA
Organism: Candidatus Pelagibacter sp.; assembly: GCF_052049835.1. Lineage (GTDB taxonomy): Bacteria > Pseudomonadota > Alphaproteobacteria > Pelagibacterales > Pelagibacteraceae > Pelagibacter. The sequence continues at coordinate 87,911 of NZ_JBNGZF010000003.1, forward strand.
AGAATTGCCAAAAAAAATAAAATTAAAGTGGTTTCTTTTGGTATTAAAAGTCAGAAATCAGACATTAAATTAAATAACATACAGCGCTTTGGAAAAAATTTTAGAATTAATATTAGATTAAATAATAAAAAAAAGTATTTTGTATTATCTAACGATTTTCAAAACAATATATCCAACACACTTTCTGCTTTAGCAGTTATCAGTATTTATAAAAATATATTTAAACTTAATGAAAATATTTTTCTCAATTTTAAAATTCCTGCAGGAAGAGGAGACCATTCTCTAGTAAAAATTGATAATAAAAAAATTAATTTAATTGATCAAAGTTATAATTCAAATCCTCTATCATTAAAATCAGCAATAAAAAATTTTGATAAAATAAGCTCAAAAAAATCAAATAAATATCTACTAATTGGTGATATGTTGGAGCTCGGTAGACATTCTAAAAAACTTCATCAATCTATTGCTCCAATAATTAATCAAACTAAGATAGATAAGGTATTTGTTAAAGGTAAAATGGCATCTATAATATTTGCAGGCATCTCAAAAGCCAAAAAAGGCAGGATTTTATTTAACAAATCTCAAATTATTGAATTGATTAGAAAAGACTTAAATAATAATGATTATTTAATGATTAAGGCCTCACTTGCGACAGGATTTAACGACATAGTAAAAGATCTGAAAGGATTCAATTAAATGCTTTATCAATTTTTATTAAATTTTGTTGATACTTTTAGTTTTTTAAATGTATTTAAATATTTAACGTTTAGAACAGGTTTATCCTTTTTCACTTCATTAGTTATTGTACTGATTATCGGAGGTCCTTTTATTAAATTTTTTTCAAAACAAAAAATTTTAAATCCAATTCGGGACGATGGACCTGAAGATCATATAGTTAAAAAAATTGGTACACCAACAATGGGAGGTTTGATAATTTTATTTGGCTTATTGGTATCGGTAATATTTTGGGCAGATTTATCAAATATTAATATTTTATTTTGTATCTATATAGCAATTACTTTTGGTTTATTGGGAGCATATGATGACTTTAAGAAAATTAAATATAGCAACTCATCAGGAATATCTTCCAAGTTTAAAATAACTTCACAAATAATATTAGCAATTATTGGTGTAAGTTTTTTTGTTTATTTAAACGAATATCAAGATTTAAATAATTTATATTTTCCATTCTTTAAAAATTTAATGATAAACCTTGGATGGTTTTTTATACCATTTGCAATATTCGTAATTATCGGTTCGTCAAATGCTGTTAACCTTACGGATGGATTAGATGGTCTAGCAACTGTGCCTGTAATATTAGTTGCAGCATGTTTTGCTTTTATAAGTTATGTTACTGGAAACATCGTATTTTCGAATTATTTACAAATTCCCTACATAGAAGGAACTGGTGAAGTATCAATTTTTTGTGGTGCAATTATTGGCTCTTGTTTAGGTTTCCTATGGTTTAATGCTCCACCTGCTAAAATTTTTATGGGTGATACAGGATCATTATCTTTAGGAGGATCTTTAGGCGCTGTAGGAATTATTACAAAGCATGAAATTGTTTTGGCAATTACCGGCGGACTTTTTGTATTAGAGGCAGTTTCAGTAATGGTTCAAGTAATATCTTTTAAACTTACAGGAAAAAGAATTTTTAAAATGGCACCTATTCACCATCATTTTGAGAAAAAAGGATGGCCAGAGTCTACAGTTGTAATTAGGTTTTGGATTATCTCTATCATCCTGGCAATGATTGGTTTAGCTACCTTAAAATTAAGATAATGAAATTATTTAATAATATTTTTTTAGAAAAAAAAATATTAATTTATGGTTTAGGAAAGAGTGGTATTTCATCTTATAAGTTTTTAAAAAATAAGTCTGATGTATATTTGTTTGATGACAATCAAAAGATTAAATTAAAACTTAAAAAAAAAATAATTAAGTTCGAGCAAATTCAAAAAATAAATTTTGATAGAATTATTATTAGTCCCGGAATTGATATTTCAAAATGTAAATTATCGAATTTTTTAAAGAAAAATTCTAAAAAAATTCATACCGATCTTGATGTTTTGTTTTCATTTTATAACAATGAAAGTATTACGATTACTGGAACTAACGGTAAATCTACAACTGCTAAAATTTTACATGACTCTTTAATTGATCAAAAAAGAGACTCAAGACTTATTGGGAATATTGGCAATCCAGCATTATCAGAAAAGAATATTACAAAAAAAACAATCTTTGTAATAGAGGCTTCTTCTTATCAACTAGATTACAGTAGCGTATTTAGATCAAAATATGCTGTAATTTTAAACATAACTGCAGACCACATAGAGAGACATAAAAGTTTAAAAAATTATGTAAATGCAAAATTTAAATTATTAAAATCTCAAATAAGAGGATCTTTTGCATACGTAAAAAAAGAAGATGAACTAATAACTAAAAAATTAACTAAAAATAAATATAGTTCAAAAATCTACAGAGTACAGACTTCAAGTATAGATAAAAAGTTTAATAAAATTACCAATAAATATTTTTTATCTGATGGTAATAAAGAAAATTTATCATTTATATTTAAAATTGCTCCAAAATTTAAACTTAATTCCAAAAAATTAATTCAAACTATTAATAAATTTAAAGGTCTAGATTTCAGACAACAAATTATATTTGATAAAAAAAATCTCACAATAATTAACGATTCTAAATCTACAAGCTTTGCTTCCTCGCAAAATATATTAAAAAATTTAAATGATACATATTGGATCTTAGGAGGAATTCCAAAAAAAGGAGATAAATTTAAACTATCAAAAATAAAGAATAAAAATATCAAAGCTTATATTTTTGGATCACATCATAGAAAATTTATAAGAATTTTAAAGAATAGATTAAAAATTAAAAATTTTAAAAATTTACAAGAAACTCTTAAAGTTATTTTTTCAGAAATTAATATTCAACAATCTAAAAAAAATATTATTTTTTTCAGTCCAGCTGGAGCTTCATTTGATAGTTTCAAAAATTTTGAAGATAGAGGACATTATTTTAATAAGATAATTAAAAAGTATATAAATGCAAAGCGATAGTATTGTTTACAAATTTTATTATCTGTGGTGGAAAAACATAGATAAATCTATTTTTTTACTAATAAGTTTATTATTTATTATTGGATTATTTTTTTCTTTAGTTTCAACTTCTCTAATAGCTTCTGATAAGTTAGATACCAACAGTTATTTCTTCTTTTTTAAACATTTGATTTATGTGTTGATTGGAATATTTCTTATTTATATATTTTCCTTATTAAATTCAGATCAATTATATAAATACTCTATTATTCTATTTTTTATTTCACTTATTGCTTTATTTTTAGTTCCATTAATTGGTGTTGAAGTTAAAGGTTCTAAAAGATGGATAGACTTATTTTTCTTACCAAGATTTCAGCCCATAGAAGTCCTAAAACCATTTTTGATAATAATTTTAGCAACTATTCTATGTGATATTAAATCAAATATTTTTTTTAAGTATTTGATATCTATTTTTGTGATATCTGTCATTTCTTTACTGTTAATCGCTCAACCAGATATCGGCCAAACTTTATTAGTGGTATTTTGTTGGGCAGTTCTAATTTTCACATCAGGAATTAATATATATATTCTTTTAGCAATATTTATTGCTGGTGCATCTTTGCTGGCTTATCTTATTATTTTTGTTCCTAAGTTTGATTATATTCAAGGACGTATTTTTTCATTTTTTAATAGAGAAACAGGCACTCATAATTTTCAATCTGATAAAGCAATAGAGTCAATTTCGAGCGGAGGTTTTTTTGGAAAAGGCATAGGTGAAGGAGTTCTCAAAAATAGAGTTCCCGAAGCTCATACTGATTATATTATTTCAGTAATTTCCGAAGAGTTTGGTGTTGTTGCCATAATGTTAATATTATTATTGTTTTTGATCTTAATCTATATGGTTTTTAAAAAAATAAGTTTTGAAACAAATGATAAAGTTAAACTTATTTTAATCGGATCTATTAGTTTAATATTAATGCAGGCAACTATTCATGTCGGAGTAAATATAAGATTATTTCCAACTACTGGAATGACATTACCTTTCCTTAGTTATGGTGGTTCATCGACAATCAGTACATCAATATTAGCTGGGATAATTTTAAATTTAACAAAAAGAAAAATAACTTAATAAATGAAAAAAAAAGTTTTAATTTCTACTGGTGGATCTGGGGGTCATGTGGTACCAGCAATTACAATTTATAATCATTTAAAGCATACGCATGAAACTTTGATTTCTACTGATATAAGAGGTCTTGCATATTTAGAGAGGAATTACAAAGTGTTCGTAATTAATACTCCAAAATTAAATAATTATTTTTTACTTCCATTTTCATTTTTAAAAATACTTTTTCTAACTGTTAAATCATTTTTTCTTTTAAAAAATAATAATATTTCAATTTTAATTTCTACAGGTGGTTATATGTCTTTGCCAATATGTTTAGCAGCAAAAATATTGGGCATAAAGATTTATTTAATTGAACCAAATATGGTTCTTGGAAGAGCAAATAAATTTTTTTTAAACTTTTCAAGAAAATTAATTTGTTATTCAAAGAATTTAATTAATTTACCGTCTGGAATTAATCACAAATTAACTACTATTAAACCTTTGATAAGAAAAGAATATTATGAGACTAGTGCGTATAAAAAATATGATAATTTATTCACGATTATAATAATAGGGGGTAGTCAGGGTGCAAAAATTTTTGATAACCTTTTAAATAAATCTTTTGTGAGTATATCAAAACAAGTTTCTATAAAAATTATTCATCAAACAAATGAGAAAAATATAAATTTTTTAAAAAATTTTTATTCTCAAAATAATATTGAAAGTAGAGTCTTCAGTTTTGATCATAATCTTAATGAAGTTTTAAAACAGGGAGATTTATGCATAACGAGAGCAGGTGCCTCAAGTTTAGCTGAACTATCTTTTTTAAATATTCCATTTGTAGCAATACCACTTCCGTCATCAAAAGATAATCATCAGTATGAAAACGCAAAATATTATGAGGATCAGGATTGTTGTTGGATAATTGATCAAATAAATTTTGACGAACAAAAATTTGAGAAATTTTTATTAAAATTGACAAATAAAAGTCAGGATTACATGACAAAAAAAAATAATTTACAGAAATTAAATTATCAAAATACATGGAATAATGTTAATCAAAAAATATTAAAAATTATTAATGAAAATTAAATTAGCAAAAACAGAACTTATACACTTTGTAGGAATAGGTGGAATAGGTATGAGTGGCTTAGCACTTATAATGAAAGGTAAAGGTTTTAAAATTCAAGGTAGCGATATTGCAAATAATAAAAATATTGAAAGATTAAGAAAAGAAAAAATAAAAGTTTTCATTGGACATAAGAAACAAAATATAGAAAAGGGGACAATCCTAGTTGTGTCTTCTGCTATTAAAAAAAATAATCCAGAGCTTCTTGCGGCCAAAAAAAAACAATTACCCATATATAAAAGAGGCGAAATGTTAGCCAACATTGTCTCTTTAACAAAAAATATTGTAGTCGTTGGTTCGCACGGTAAAACTACAACAACATCATTGATAGCTTCTATATTTCAAGAGACAAAAATTGATCCCACAATCATCAATGGTGGAGTAATAAATTCGATTAATAATTCCGCAAAGCTTGGAAAAAGTGATTGGTCCATATTAGAAGCAGACGAGTCTGATGGAAGTTTTGTTTACATACCCCCAACATACTCAATCATCACCAACATAGATCGAGAACATATGGATTATTATGGCACTATGGATAAATTAAATAAATATTTTGAAAATTTTGTTAATAAAGTCCCCTCGTTTGGAAAATCATTTATTTGTTTAGATGACAAAAATAACAAAAATTTAATTAAAAAAATTAAAAATAAAAATTTCTATACATATGGCATGGATATCAAATCTAATTTTTGCATTAAAAATATAAAACAATTAAAAGAGTACTCTGAGTTTGACTTAAATATAAAATTACCAAATAAAAAAAATCAATTAATTAAAAAATTCAAAATTCCTTTATTAGGAATTCATAATATTAAAAATTCAGTAGCTGCAGCTGCATTAGCTTTAACTGTCGGTCTCCCAATAAATAATATAAAAAAAGGACTTAATAATTTTAAAGGGGTTCAAAGAAGATTTAATAAAATTTTTAATTTTAATAATGTAGATTTTTATGATGATTATGCCCATCATCCTACAGAAATCAAAGAAGTACTAGATGGTGTAAAAAATGTTTATAAAGATTATGAAACAATATGTATTTTTCAACCACATAGAATATCAAGATTAAAAGACTTAAAAAAAGAATTTACTTACGCTTTTAAAAATGCAGATAAAGTTATCTTGTTTCCAATTTATACTGCTGGAGAAAAGTTAAAACTTGGATTTAATTATATAAATTTTGCGAAAGAAATAATTAAAAACTCAAGAGTTCAGTTATTTTTAGTAGATGACAGATTTCAACTAGCAAAATTTATTAAAGCAAATATATATGGAAAAAAAATTGTTATAGGAATGGGCGCGGGGACTATTTCGAGTTGGATGCGAGAAATGCCTAAATTATTATCATGAAAATTGATGTAAAAGATTTAATTCAGGAATTTAGCAATAATTTAAAGCTAGATTATGATTTGAAAAAAAAAAACTGGTTTAATATAGGAGGTAAAACAAAAGCTTACTATAATGCAAATAACTTAAAAGAATTAATTAAATTTCTAAAAAAAATTCCGCGTGATGAAAAAATATTTGTACTAGGAGCTGGCTCCAATACTTTAATTTCGGATAAACAATTCAATGGAGTTGTCATCAAACTCACAAATAATTTTAATAATATTTCATTACTAAATGATGAAATAATTATAGCAGGTAGTGCAGTTAAAGATAAATTACTGTCAGAATTTGCAATGGAAAATAGCCTAGGTGGTTTTGAATTTCTATCTTGTATTCCTGGTTCAGTTGGTGGTGGAATAAAAATGAATGCAGGGTGTTTTAATAGAGAGTTTAAAGATATTTTAATTTCTATTCAGGCTCTTAGTAAGTCAGGACAAGTGATTACAATACCTTCTAAAGATATAAATTTTAAATATAGGGGTAGCAACTTAGCAGATGATCTTATTTTTTTAAGTGCATCATTTAAAGGATTTAAAAAAAAAAAAGATATTATAAAAAATGAAATAAAGTTACTTAAAGAGAAAAAAGAAAAAACTCAACCAACTAAAATAAAAACGAGCGGAAGTACTTTTAAAAACCCAATAGAACAGTCAGATAAAAAAGTTTGGCAATTAATCAAAGACTCAGTTTCACTAGATAAATCATTTGGAGATGCATGTATCTCTGAAAAACACTGTAATTTTTTTGTTAATAAAGGTAATGCTAAGTTTGAGGATATGAAAAAATTAATTGATTTTGTTTCAGATAGTGTATTTAAAAAAACAGGTATTAAATTAGAAACAGAAATAAAAATATTAGAATAAATTGAAAAAAAAAATACTTATATTATCTGGAGGAATTTCAAAAGAGAGATTAATTAGTCTTGATACAGGGTTACAGGTAGCTAAAGAATTAAAAAAAAATGATTATAATGTGAAAATATCTGAACCAGATAAAAATCTAGAAATAAATATAAAAAATTTTAAACCAAATGTAATTTTTAATGCATTACATGGTCAATTTGGTGAAGACGGCTATATCCAAACGATCCTAGAAAAATTTAATATTCCTTATACTCATTCAGGAGTAATTCCATCAGCTATAGCTATGGACAAAGAAATTTCAAAAAAACTGTTCATTAAAAATAAAATTAACACTCCAAAGTTTTTTTCTTATTCATATAACTTAAAAAATTCAGAATTAATAAATAAAATAAATCGTAAGTTAAAGTTTCCAGTCGTCGTAAAACCTTTTAACGAAGGCTCAAGTGTAAACGTTTATATTTGCAATAAAACCAATTTAATTAAAACTTTAAATTCAATTAAAAATTACAAGAAAATAATGATTGAACAGTTTATAGGTGGGAGAGAAATTCAAGTTGCAATTATGGGAAATAAAAAATTAGGTGCAATAGAATTAAAGCCAAAAAGAAAATTTTATGATTATCAAGCAAAATACAATTCAAAAGCAAAAACGCAGCATTTAATTCCAGTTGATTTACCAAAAAAACAATTAAAGGATGTTCTCAATATAGCTTTAAAAGCTCATAAAGTTATTGGCTGCAGTGGAGTAACAAGATCAGATTTTAAATTTTATAATGGAAAATTTTATTTACTAGAAATAAATACTCAACCTGGAATGACCAAATTATCTCTCGTTCCTGAAATAGCATTATATCAAGGAATAAGTTTTATAAAATTAATTGAGTGGATTTTAAAAGATGCATTTAAGAAAAGGTAAAAAAAGTATTTTTTATTTTTTTTTACTTATTATGTTTGGATCGATTAACAATATAAATCTTAGAAATATTGAGATAAATAAAATTAAGTCAATTAATGTCGATGGTTTCGAAAATAAAGAAAATATAATTATTATTGAAAAGATCTCTGATCTAAAATTAGATAATATATTTTTTCTAGATAGCAAAAAAATTAAAAAAATATTGGATAGTAATCCTCTGGTTGACAAATATGATGTTTTTAAAAATTATCCATCGTCTATAAAAATTTATATTGTTAAAACAAAATTTCTTGCAAAAATTAACATAGATGGAAATACTTTTATTATTGGATCAAATGGAAAACTTTTAGATAACTATCTAGGCAGTGATGAACTGCCATTTATTTTTGGAAAACCAAATGTAGATGAGTTTTTGGAATTCAAAAAAATTTTTGATAAATCTAAATTTGAGTATGACCAAGTAAAAAACTTATATTATTTTCCATCAAAAAGATGGGATATAGAATTTAAGAATAATAAAATACTAAAATTACCTGAGAGATCTGTAGATATTTCACTAGACTATCTATTTGAATTTTTAAACGATAAAAAGTTTTCAAATATAAAAATTATCGATGCTAGAATTAAAAATCAAATTATTTTGAATGAGTGAAGAAAATATCACCGAAACCTATCTATGTATTTCAGAAAATAAATATGAAATTTATTTATTTGATAAAGATAAATTAAAAAAGTTATTTAGTAATGAAATTTCAATAAATTGTAATTCTTTAGATCGTGTAAGTTTAGGTAGTTTTCTTGACGAAAATATTATTAAAATAGAAAAGTTAAATGGTAAATTTATTAAAAATATATCCATAATAATAGAAAATGAAAAAATATTCCAAACACAAATTGGAATTAAAAAAAAAAGTTATAATCAAAATATAAATTATAAAGCTATTAAAAGTTTGCTAATGGAAGCAAAAGAATTATTTCAAAAAAGCCATAAAGATCAAAAAATAATTCATATGATTATTAACAATTATTTAATTGATGGAAGAAATTTTGATCATTTTGAAAAAGAAATTTTAGCAGAGGAATTAAGTTTAATTATAAACTTCACTTCAATCCCAGATAGTTTGTCATATCATTTGGAAAAAGTATTAGAAAAATATCAAGTAAAGATAAATAAATATCTACATAAGAAATATGTTATGAATTTCTTTAAAGGCCAAACAATTGAATTTCCATTAATGATTTGTAAAATTTTGGAAGGTTCAAATTTAAATGAAGTGCAATTAGTTCCAAAAATTCAAAAAAATAAAGGTTTTTTTGAGAAATTTTTTCAACTATTTAGTTAGTATTGTTTTTTACCGTAACATTTGTTGTTTTCATTAAACGTTAAAGTTCATCTATATTTTTATCGTGTCTTATCTAAATCAAAAAACAATTAAAAACTCAATATCATTTAGCGGTATTGGATTGCATACTGGAGTTAATATAAATGTTTCAATAAAACCTGCAAATCCAGATACTGGAATTATATTTAAAAGAGTAGATTTACATAATAATAATATTGTTTATCCAAATTTTTTAAATGTGACTAGCACCTCGCTGAATACAACTATATCAAATGAATTTGGTGTTAAAGTTTCAACAATAGAACATTTAATGGGAGCCCTATTTGGACTTGGAATCGACAATGTGATCATAGAATTAGATAATGAAGAAGTACCGATTTTAGATGGATCAGCGAAGGAGTTTATAGAAAAAATTATCCCAGCAGGGTTTGAAATTTCAGAAGCTCCTATAAAAATAATTAAAATAAATAAAAAAGTTGAATTCAAACATGAAAATAGATCAATATCTATTGAGCCATCAAAACTAAGCTTAGATATTAATTTTGAATTAAATTATGAAAATCCAATTATTGGAAAACAAAATAATAAAATAAATGTTTACGAAGATAATCTAGAGGATATTTTTAATTCAAGAACTTTTTGTTTATTTGAAGATATAGAAGCAATTAAGAAAGTTGGTTTGGCCAAGGGCGGGAGTTTAGATAACGCTATAGTTGTTAAAGATAATAAAATTTTAAATGAAGGTGGTTTAAGAAATTCAAAAGAATTTGTAAATCATAAAATCCTGGATTGTATTGGTGATTTATTTACTTCAGGTTATAGAATAATTGGAAGTGTTGTTTGTTCTAAAGGTGGACATTATCTTACTAATGAATTACTTAAAAAAGTATTTAAGAATAGTCAAAATTTTTCAATAATAGAAATTAAAGAACGTAATTTACCTCATACTTTAATTAACAAAAGTTTATTAAAATCTATAGCTTAGATTATATAGAACTTTAAAATTATCTTCGAAAACTATATATATATTTTATGATTAGCGCAAAATTATCATCAATATTAATCATTCTAATTTTCATAGTTTCATGTTCAAAAGAAGAACCAAATACTCAAAATATTAAAAAGAAAAGTCAAGAATTAGAAATGACCCTTGCATACGAAGAAGGTTTAGAAAAGCTTAGAAAATATGATACTTATAATGCAGCACAAAAATTTTTAGAAGCCGAACTTTTGTTTCCACAATCTATTTGGGCCCCTAAATCAGCTCTTATGGCTTCATATTCTTATTATATGCAAAATTATTATTCAGAAGCATTGACCAATTTAAACAGGTATTTAAAAACATATCCACAAGACAAGAATATAGCTTATGCACATTATTTGGTTGGAATTTGTTACTATGAAATGATTGAGGATGAAAAAAGAGACACTCAACCCATCATAAACGCAAAAGAAAAGTTTGAACTAATTACAAGAGATTATCCAAACACAGATTTTGCACTTGATGCAAAATTTAAATTAGATTTATTAAAAGATTTGTTGGCTTCAAAAGAAATGTATTTAGCAAGACATTATCAAAAGAAGAATAAGTGGATTGCAGCTTTAAATAGATATAAAAATGTTGTTGAAAAATATGATACAACGATTTTTGTAGAAGAAGCATTACACCGACTTGTAGAAATTAACTATCAAATTGGCTTAATAGATGAATCAAAAAAATATGCTAAAGTATTAGGTTATAATTATAAATCAAGTGAGTGGTATAAAAAATCTTATAAGGTTTTTAATAAAGACTATAAAGAAATTACATCAAAAAAAATTGATAAAAATAAGAAAGGTGTATTAG
>NZ_JBNGZF010000004.1:0-88608 GCF_052049835.1 Candidatus Pelagibacter sp.
ATTAAGAATAAGACAAATAGAAAAGGTAAATAAAAATAAAAATTTTTTAAATTAATTTGTCTTAAAATAGGCCACATAAAATATCCATACAAAAATCTTTTTTTTATAAAATGAAAAATATTGACATTTTCGTGATAAATCATTGACTTTGGATTATATAAAAGTTTATTTTTTGTTTTACTCATTCTTTTATAAACAAAATCCCAATCTTCATTTCGAAGCATATTTGAGTCCATGTATCCAAATTTGATAAAATTACTTTTACTCATTATCCAATTGCAACTTGGCATAAAACTAACAAATTTTGGTTTAAGGATATTTTTTTTTTGTAATGACGGATTCATTGTAATTAACAAACTTTTTTTTACTTGACCCACAATATTTCCCTCAAAATTTTGAATTTTAGGATCAACATGTGGCCCTGCAATAATTCCGATTTGTTTATTTTTTAAATATTCAAAACTATTTTCAATCCATCCTTTAGAGGGATAAGCATCAGAATCTATAAATGCCAAATATTTTGTCTTTGCCAATTTTACTGCTATATTTCTTTTTGCACCAATACCTTTTTGAGAAGTAAAAATGAATTTAAGATTTTTATCTTTTTTATTTTTTACTTTTTGATTAAGACAGACTATAATTTTTATCTTTTTATATACTTTTCTGATTTTTATAATTGATTTTTTTACATCCTTGAGCGCAATACACGGTATAATTATAGTGAAATTATTTAAATTATTCATTATAAGAATTTATTTATATCTATATATAGAGTTTTATGAAAAAAAAAATCATTATAACGGGTGGACTTGGTTATATAGGTACTGAGTTATGTAAAATATATTCTGGTTATAGCTGGAATGATCAAATAACTGTAATCGATAATAGATTCGTATCTGAAAGAGTGAGTCAGATTAGAAATTGGAATATGAATTTTGTTCAAGGAGATATTCTTGATAAAGAATTAATATACACTCATTGTCATGACGCTGATATTGTTCATCATCTAGCTGGTATAACTGATGTTCCAAGAGTTCAAAGTGAAAGCAACAAGGATCGCGAAGATAAAATAAAAATAGTTGCAGAACAGGGAACACAAAATATTTTAGATGTAATAAGTGATAAATGTAAAATTATTATGCCTTCTTCTCATGTTGTTTTTGAAGGAATGGAAAAGGTAAAAAAAGATATTAAAGAAGATGAAAAAACCTCACCAGTTTTATCTTATGGTAAGTCAAAAGATTTTAATGAAAAGCAGTTAAAAACTTCTGGAAAAAATTATATTATTTTAAGATTAGGATCAGTTTACGGATACTCAACTGATACAGCTAGAATAGATATAATGGCTAATTTTTTTTCTAAAATGGCTTCACAAAATGGAACCCTAAGACTTTTTGCTGGAGGACGACAGGTTAAAAGTTTAGTTCCATTAATTGATGTGGCCAGATGCTTTAAGTTTATGGAAGAAAGAGAAGATTTATCCTATGATACTTTTAATTTAACTAAAGATACGGTGACAGTTAAAGAAGTTGCTGAAATATGTAAAAAATATAATCCAAAAGTTATCTTAAGAGAAACAAACGATGAAATCCCAAATATGGGATTTTCACTATCTAATAAAAAAATTTTAAACACTGGTTTTAAGTTTTTATATGCACTTGATGAGAGTATTAAAGAAATGATTCTTAAGTGGTCTAAACAAGACTTAATAAAAGATCTAGAACATGTAAGAGATGGGGGTAATGAGTTTATTGATGAACGTGGAAAGATTAGCAACCATGAATTAACTGAGCCAATTAATTTAATTGGTTTAATTGACTCAAAAAAAGGAACAATTAGAGCAAACCATTATCATCCACAACAGGAACAAAAATGTTTATTTACTAAGGGACAAATTATTGAAATTTTTCAAGACATACTTAATCCTAACTCACCAAAAATTACACAAGTTGTTAATGAAGGTCAGTTATCAATAATAAAACCAAACGTAGCGCACACTATGATTTTTACTAAAGACACTACTTTTTTAAATTTAGTAAGAGGAGAAAGAGATCATGAAAATTATGGAATATCTCATACTATAAGACATTGGTTTGTTGATGAGGCAGAGAGAGACCTTCTTATGAGTTGCTATAAATTTGAATGTAGATCTTGTGGAAATGTTAAATTAAAAAGAGTTGTTTCATTAGGTTATCAACCATTGGCGAATAATTTATTAAATAAAAAAGAGGATAAATGTGAGTTATATCCATTAGAAGTAAATTACTGTGAAAATTGTCATAATTGCCAATTATCTGTTGCAGTAGATCCAAAAAAAATGTTTTCTAATTATTTATATACTTCATCTACTTCTGCCAGCTTTAGAGAACATTTTATTATTGCTGCTAAAAATTATGTAAAAGAATTTAAATTAAAACTAAAAAAATCCTATATAATTGATATTGGAAGTAATGATGGTGTAGCTTTAAAACCATTTAAAGATTTAGGTTTTAAAAAAATTCTAGGTATTGAGCCAGCTAAGAACTTAGCAAAACTTGCTAACAAAAATAAAATAAAAACCTTTAATGGGTTTTTAAGTAAAAAAAATATAAAGAATATTAAAAAAAATGCTGATTTAATTTTAGCATCAAATGTTTTTGCACATTCGGATAATTTAAAAGAAATGGCTGAATGCATGATCCAGCTTTTAAGCAAAAAAGGTACAATTATAATTGAGGTTCAGTATTTAATGGATACTCTTAAAGATTTAACTTTTGATAATATCTATCATGAACACTACAATTATTGGTCTTTAACATCTTTAGTTAATTTCTTTAAACAATTTGATGTAAAGATATTTAAAGCAGAAAAAATTGATACTCATGGAGGTTCTATTAGAATTTATATTAAAAAAGGTAAAAATATAAAGATTGAAAATAGTGTAAAAAAATTACTTGAAGAAGAAGTAAAATTTGGAATTAAAAATTTTAAAACGTACCAAACTTTTGGGGAAAAAATTTATAAAATCAGAGAAAATGTCACTAAGAATTTGAAGAGTCTTACAAAAAATAATAAGAGTATTATCGGTTATGGTGCTCCAGCAAAAGCCACAACAGCTCTTAATTTCTTTGGTATTAATAAAGAAATTGAATATATCATTGAGGATAATAAATTAAAACATAACAAGTTTGTACCAGGTATGAAAATTCCTATTAAATCAAAAAAAAACTTAACTAATAAAGATAGTATAGTTTTAGTTTTAGCTTGGAATTTTTTTGAAGATATAAAAAAAAATAATGAGGATCTAAATTGTAAATTTTTAAATATAAAAGATTTAGAAAAAAATAAATTTACTTTTAAATAAAATTAAAAAAAATGAGATTTTGTGGTGCCCCCGCACGGATTCGAACCGCGGACCTATTGATTACAAATCAATTGCTCTACCAGCTGAGCTACAAGGGCATGCGCAATAATTATTAACTATTTGTTAAATAATCAACTCTTTTTTTTTATATAACTAAGGTGGTGAAACACAATTGCAGCACTATTTGAGATATTTAAACTTTCAATCTCTTCATTAATATTAATTTTAACAAAAAAATCTGCATATTTACCAGTATGCTGTCTCATGCCAAATCCTTCTGATCCAAATAGAAGAATATTATTTCCTTCCCATTTTATGTCAGTGAAATCTTTTTGACCTTTCGCATCAAAACCGTAAACCCAGAAATTTTTTTCTCTTAGGTTTTTTAATGTGGAATTAATATTAGATACTTGAAATATATTCACATGCTCCATACAACCACTCGCTGATTTATACATTAGTTTACTATCTCTAGGAAAATGTCTTTCTTTAATTATCAATCCATCTATATCAAATGATGCAGCACTTCTAATTAATGAACCAATATTTCTTGGATCAGTAACTTCATCGAGACAGACAAATGTTAAATTGTTTTTGTCTTTAATAAATTGTTTAAGATCTGGTTGATCTAAATGCTCAATCTCTGCAACATAACCGTTATGCATTAATAGTTCTTTAGAAGTATATTTGTCTAATTCTTTTTTAGATTTAAAATAAACTTTAACATCTTCTAAAATGTTTTTATTTGGGTTTTTTCTATGAATATTTTTTTTAGACTCTTCAGTTAAAAAGACACGTAAAACTTTTCTTTTAGGATTTCTAAGAGCTTCAATAACCGCATGTTGACCAACAATAAAAAATGACGATTTATTCATAAATAAATAAGTGTTTTACACGTTTTTTTTGATATTTTCTTAATAAATGACGTGTTGCATTTGCACAAATAAAATATATAAAACGCATGTTATTTGAAGCTTTATTGAACAAGGGGACACTTCCCCAAAGGAGGGGTTCCAGAGCGGTCAAATGGGGCGGGCTGTAAACCCGTTGACTTCGGTCTTCGAAAGTTCGAATCTTTCCCCCTCCACCATTTAATAAATTTTAGATAACATGGAGTGTTACTCTTGGGGTTGTGCGGGTGTAGTTCAATGGTAGAACGCTAGCCTTCCAAGCTGGATGTAAGGGTTCGATTCCCTTTACCCGCTCCAAGAAATTAAAATTAAAGGAAACAAAAAAAAACTGAGGTAAAAAAGTAATGTCAAAAGAAAAATTTGTAAGAAATAAACCCCACTGTAACATTGGGACTATTGGTCATGTCGACCATGGTAAAACAACTCTTACTGCCGCAATTACAAATGTATTAGCACAAGCTGGCGGTGGAACTGCAGTTGCTTATGATCAGATTGATAAAGCACCTGAAGAAAAAGAGAGAGGTATAACAATTTCAACAGCACACGTTGAGTATGAAACTGAAAAAAGACACTATGCTCACGTAGATTGTCCTGGTCACGCTGACTATGTTAAAAATATGATAACTGGTGCTGCACAAATGGATGGAGCAATTTTAGTTGTTAATGCAGCTGATGGTCCTATGCCACAAACAAGAGAACATATTCTTTTAGGAAGACAAGTTGGTATTCCAGCAATTGTTGTTTACTTAAACAAAGTAGACCAAGTAGATGACAAAGAAATGATCGATCTTGTAGAAGAAGAAATTAGAGAACTTTTAACATCATATAAATATCCTGGTGACAAAACACCAATCGTTAAAGGTTCAGCTTTAGCAGCAGTTGAAGGAAGAGATGATGAAATTGGAAAAAATTCAATTTTAGAATTAATGAAAGCTGTTGATGAACATATTCCACAACCAGCTAGAGAAGTTGATAAACCATTCTTGATGCCGATTGAAGATGTGTTTTCAATTTCTGGAAGAGGAACTGTTGCTACTGGTAGAGTAGAGTCAGGTGTAATTAAAACTGGAGAAGAGGTTGAAATAGTTGGAATTAAAGAAACTAAAAAATCAGTTTGTACTGGAGTAGAAATGTTTAGAAAACTTTTAGATACCGGTGAAGCTGGAGATAACGTTGGAATTTTATTGAGAGGTATTGAAAGAACTGACATTGAAAGAGGTCAGGTTCTTTGTAAGCCTGGCTCAATTACTCCACATACTAAGTTTGAAGCTCAAGCGTATGTACTTAAGAAAGATGAAGGTGGAAGACATACTCCATTCTTTACTAAGTACAGACCACAGTTTTATTTTAGAACAACAGACGTTACGGGTGAAGTAGAATTACCAGCTGGAACAGAAATGGTTATGCCAGGTGATGATGCTAAATTCACTGTTAAACTAATTACCCCAATTGCTATGGCAGAGAAATTAAACTTTGCAATTAGAGAAGGTGGAAGAACTGTTGGAGCAGGAGTAGTAACTAAAATTATAGAGTAACTCTATAAATAGGAGTGTAGCTCAATTGGTAGAGCGCCGGTCTCCAAAACCGGAGGCTGAGGGTTCGAGTCCCTCCGCTCCTGCCAATTTGAGCTTATAAATTATGAGAAACCCGATTAAATTTATACAAGAAGTTAAACAAGAGGCTTTTAAAGTTACTTGGCCTACCTGGAAAGAGACATTGCAAGGTGCCTTAATGGTTTTTGTTATGGCAGTTGTTATGTCTTTATTTTTTCTTCTTTTAGATCAGGTTTTGAAATTTTTTTTAGAACTTTTACTTAAAGTGAGTATTTAATGAAAAATTGGTACATTGTTCAGTCTCATTCTAGTTTTGAGAATAAAGTTGCCTCTTTGATTAAAGAGGAGGCAGATAAAGCTAAAATTTCTGATAAATTTGAAGAGATTATTGTTCCTACCCATGATGTTACAGAAGTTAAGAGAGGTAAAAGAATTCAAAGAAAAAAGAAATACTTTCCTGGATATGTATTAATAAAGAGTGAAATGGATAATAATATTTATCATATGATCAAGAATATAAAAAGGGTCAGTGGTTTTTTGGGCACAAAAGGTATTCCTGTTCCAGTTTCAGATAAAGAGGTAGAGAAGATTTTAGGTCAGATTAAAGATGGTGTTGCTCAGCCAAAATCTGGTGTAGATTACAGTGTAGGTGAAAAAGTTCAGGTTGTAGATGGTCCATTTGCGTCATTTACTGGCATGATCGAAGAAATTGATGAAGAAAAAGCTAGACTAAAGGTGTCAGTTTCTATATTTGGTCGTCCTACACCAGTAGATTTAGAATATAATCAGGTTGAGAAGGTAAGTTAATGGCAAAAGAAATTAGTGGATTTATAAAATTACAAATTAAAGGCGGTCAGGCTAATCCAGCCCCACCAGTTGGTCCTGCATTAGGTCAACGAGGTGTAAATATTATGGAATTTTGTAAAGCGTTTAACGATAAAACTAAATCAATGGCAGGCAAACCTGTGCCGGTAGAAATCACTGTTTATAAAGACAAAAAATTTGATTTTAAAATTAAATCACCTCCAGCATCTTTTTATATTAAAGAGGCAGTCAAACTTAAAGGTGGATCAAAAGAACCTGGAAGAAATATTGTTGCTTCAATTTCTAAAAAACAATTAGAGAGTATAGCAAAAGAAAAAATGAATGATCTAAATGCACATGATATTGAAGAAGCTATAAAAATTATTGCAGGATCAGCTAGATCAATGGGTATTGAGGTAAAAGAATAATGGCATCAAAAAGATACAAAAAATTACCTGAAAAGACAAAAGACTTGAACGCAGAGTCTATAGAAAAATTGTTACCTGAGCTTAAGAAAAATTGCACAACTAAATTTGACGAGTCATTAGATTTAAGTTTTCAAATAAATCACAAGCAAAAGAAAAGTGAAGTTAATATTAGAACAGTTGTTAATTTACCTGGCGGCACAGGTAAGAAAGTTAAAGTTGCTGTAGTTTGTGAAGATAATAAATCGCAAGATGCAAAAGATGCAGGTGCAGATATCGTAGGTGGTGATGAATTTGTTGAAAGAATTAAAGGTGGAGAATTAAATTTTGAAAAATTAATTTGTACGCCAGGAATGATGATTAAACTTTCTAAATTAGGAAAAGTTTTAGGACCAAAAGGTTTAATGCCTAACCCTAAACTTGGTTCAGTTTCTGAAAATATTAAAGAAGCAGTAACTAACGCTAAATCTGGTCAAGTAGAAGTTAGAAATGATAAAGACGGAAATATTGGAGTGAGTATTGGTAAAAAATCTTTTACCGATGATCAATTACTTAAAAACTACAATGCAATTTTAGATGCTTTAGAAAAAGAAAAATCAAATAACACTTTAAAAGGTGATTTAATTAGAAGTGTATTTGCTACATCAACAATGGGTGTTTCATATAAAGTTAAATTAGGGAAATCAATATAGTTATGATGAACAAAGAACAAAAGAAAAATTATATTGAAGAAATGACTAGTAAGTTTGAAAACAGTAAAGCTGTTATGGTTACCCACTATCAAGGTTTAACAATGACTCAATTGGATGAATTAAGAGCCAAAATGAGAGAACATGGAATCATATTTAAGATAACAAAAAATAGAATTACGAAATTAGCTTTAGAAAAAACTAAGTGTAAAGATTTATCAAATTTATTTACTGGTCCTACGGCAGTAGCATTTGGGGAGGATGCTATAATGTCTGCAAGAATTCTTTCAAAATTTGCAAAAGATAACGAAAACTTAAAATTAATTGGTGGAATTATGGATAAAGAGGTCTTAGATCAGGCCGGTGTCCAAAATGTAGCTAGTTTACCTACGTTAGATGAAGCAAGAGCCAATATTGTGGGTATTTTGAACGCTTCTGCATCTAAATTAATCAGTATTTTGCTTGCACATTCAGAAAAAATGAGTAATTTGTCCGCAGAAAATTCTGAAACACAACCCAAAGAGTAATACATATGCCTGACCTAAACAAAATTATTGAAGACTTATCAAGTTTGACTGTTGCAGAGGCAGCTGAACTTTCAAAACAATTAGAAGAAAAATGGGGTGTAACTCCAATGGCAGCAGCAGCTCCAGCAGCAGCAGGTGGTGCGGCTCCAGCAGAAGATAAAGATGATTTTACAATCATGTTAGTTTCTGCAGGCGATAAAAAAATTAATGTTATTAAAGAAGTAAGAGCAGCTACTTCATTAGGTTTAAAAGAAGCTAAAGATCTTGTAGAGGGAGCACCAAAAGAAGTTAAGTCTGGTGTAAACAAAAAAGACGCTGAAGAGATCAAAGCTAAGTTAGAAGCTGCTGGCGCTAAAGTAGAACTTAAATAAATTAAATAGAAAGATTTCGAATACTGATTATTTTTAATCAGTATTTATAAACATAGATGCAATTATCTTTTACTGAAAAGAAAAACATTAGAAAAAGTTTTGGTAAACTAAAAGAAAGTTTATCTATACCTAATTTAATTGAAGTACAAAAAAATTCATACAAAGAATTAACAGAATTTAGTGTTGAATCAGCAGAACTTACAAAAGGTTTTGATAGAGTTTTTAAAAGTATTTTTCCAATTGAAGATTTAAATGACAAAGCAACTTTAGAATATGTTTCATACAGATTAGAGAAACCAAAATTTGATGTTGAAGAATGTATAGCAAGAGGTCTTACTTATTCATCAGCTCTTAAGTGTACTTTAAGATTAGTAGTTTATGAAATAGATCAAGACAACAATACAAAAGATATTTTATCAGCTAAAGAGCAAGAAGTTTATATGGGCGAAGTTCCTATGATGACTAATAGTGGAACTTTTATAACCAACGGCGTTCAAAGAGTTGTAGTAAACCAAATGCACAGAAGTCCAGGCGTATTTTTTGATCATGATAAAGGAAAAACCCATGCAAGCGGTAAACTTTTATTTAATTGCAGAGTAATACCTAATAGAGGTTCATGGTTAGATTTCGAATATGATGTTAAGGATTTTTTATATTTTAAAATTGACAGAAAAAAGAAAATTTTTTCATCTACTTTATTATTAGCTTTAGGTTTTACAAAATCTGAAATTGTTGATGAGTTCTATGAAAGCGAACAATATAATTTTGATCCAAAAACAGAAAAGTGGAAAACTAAATTTAATCCTGAAAACTACAAAGCAAAAAATTTTTCAGAAGAAGTAATTGATGCGAAAACTGGTGAAGTAGTAATTAAATTAGGTGACAAGATTAATTTTTTAAGTGCAAAAAAATTAGCTAATGATGGTTTAAAAGACATACTAGTTTCTAGAGAGTCTTTGTTTGGTAAATTTTTACACAGAGATGTCAAAGTCAACGAAGAAGAGGACGGTGTATTTAAAATTGGGACTGAATTAAATGATACAATTATTCAACAAATTTTAGATGCAAATATACACACACTTCAAATTTCTGTTACAAACTCTATAAACAAAGGGCCTTATCTACTTACAACTATTTTAGCTGATAAAAATAATAATAAAGACGAAGCTATTACGGAAATTTATAAAATGCTAAGACCTGGTGAGCCACCAACAATAGAGATAGCAACTCAAATATTTAATAATCTTTTCTTTAGTTCAGACAGATATGATTTGTCTGATGTTGGAAGAGTTAAAATGAACTCAAGATTAAACCAAGAGTGTTCTGATAAAATTACCATATTAAGAAATGACGACATCATTGCAATTATTCATAAAATGTTGGATTTACGTGATGGTAAAGATGATGTCGATGACATCGATCACCTAGGAAATAGAAGAGTTCGTTCTGTTGGAGAGCTAGTTGAGAACCAAGCTAGAATTGGTGTTTATAGAATGGAAAGAGCTATTAAAGAAAAAATGACAACTTTGGATGTTGAGTCAGCAATGCCACAAGATCTAATTAATGCAAAACCATTAACAGTTTCATTGAAAGATTTTTTTGCAAGTTCACAACTATCTCAGTTTATGGATCAAACAAACCCTTTATCTGAAATTACTCATAAAAGAAGAGTTTCAGCGTTAGGTCCAGGTGGTTTAACAAGAGAAAGAGCAGGTTTTGAAGTTAGGGACGTCCATCCAACCCACTATGGAAGAATTTGTCCAATTGAGACACCAGAGGGTCCAAATATCGGTTTGATTAAT
Source organism: Candidatus Pelagibacter sp. (assembly GCF_052049835.1). Classification (GTDB taxonomy): domain Bacteria; phylum Pseudomonadota; class Alphaproteobacteria; order Pelagibacterales; family Pelagibacteraceae; genus Pelagibacter. The sequence goes on from NZ_JBNGZF010000004.1 coordinate 10,426, forward strand.
AGTTTATCTACTTATGCAAAAATTAATAAGTATGGCTTTATTGAAAGTCCTTACAAAAAAGTAAAAGACGGTATTGTTCAAGATAAAGTCGAATACTTGTCAGCAATGGAAGAAACAAAATTCACTATTGCTCAAGCAAATACAAAACTTGATAAAAATGGAAAAATTACTGAAGAACTAGTTTCATGCAGACAAAACCTTAACTTTCTTTTAGCAAAGCCTGACTCTATTGATTACATTGACGTATCACCAAAACAATTAGTTTCAGTTGCAGCATCTTTAATTCCATTCTTAGAAAATGATGATGCAAACAGAGCTTTAATGGGATCAAACATGATGAGACAAGCAGTTCCATTATTAAAACCAGAGTCTCCACTTGTCGGTACAGGAATTGAAAGTGATGTTGCTTTAGATTCTGGGGTTACTATTGTTGCTAAGCGTGATGGAGTTGTTGATAAAATAGATGGTAAAAGAATTGTTATAAAAGTAACTGAGGAAACAGACTTTAGTAAGTCTGGTGTAGATATCTATAACCTTCAAAAATTTAAAAGATCAAACCAAAATACCTGCATAAATCAAAGACCACTAGTTAGAGTTGGTGATAAAGTTAAATCTGGAGATATTATTGCAGATGGCCCTTCAACAAAATTAGGTGAACTTGCTTTAGGTAAGAACGTTACTGTAGCATTCATGCCGTGGCAAGGTTACAACTTTGAAGACTCAATCTTAATTTCAGAAAGATGTGTTACAGATGACGTATTCACATCTGTTCACATTGTTGAATACGAAATAATGGCAAGAGATACAAAACTTGGTGAAGAAGAAATAACTAGAGATATACCAAATGTAAATGAAGAGGCTCTAAAAAACCTTGATGAATCGGGAATAGTTTATATTGGTGCAGAGGTTAATGCTGGTGATATTTTGGTTGGTAAAGTTACTCCAAAAGGTGACTCAGCGTCTGGACCAGAAGAAAAATTATTAAGATCAATTTTTGGAGAAAAAGCTATTGATGTAACTGATACATCTTTAAGAATGTCTAGAGGATCAAGTGGAACAGTAGTTGATGTAAGAGTATTCAATAGACACGGAATTGAGAAGGACGAAAGATCAATAACTATTGAAAGAGCTGAAATTGAGCAAGTTCAACAAGATAAAATTGTTGAGGAAGAAATATTAGAAAGAAGTATTAAACAAAGAGCTTCACAATTCTTGTCAGGATCATCTTTAACTAAAAAAGTGAAAGATTTATCAGAAGGCACTAAGTTAGATTTTGATAAAATTAATACATTATCAATTAATGATGTCTTCAAAATCACAGTAGGAAATGTAAATGACGAATCAACATTAGCCCAATTGAAAGATCAATATAATAAAGCAAAACAAGATATAACGGAGAGATTTGAAGATAAAGTTTTAAAAATTAGAAGTGGTGATGATTTATTACCTAGCGTTATGAAAATGGTAAAAGTATTCGTTGCTATCAAAAGAAGATTAAGACCTGGTGATAAAATGTCAGGAAGACATGGAAACAAAGGAGTTGTAAGTAAAATTGTACCTGTTGAAGATATGCCATATAGGGAAGATGGTAGACCAGTTGATATTGTATTAAATCCTTTGGGTGTTCCAAGTAGGATGAACGTTGGTCAAATTCTAGAGACACATTTGGGTTGGGCATGTAAAGAATTTGGTGAACAAGTTAAAAAATTAGTTAACGCAAACAACAAAAAAATTGAAAGAACAGAAAAAATCGAAAAATTCTTAAAATCTGTTTATGGAGAAGAAATTTTTAATGATAAAGTTGACAAGTTAAGCAAGAGTGAATTTAAAGATCTTTGTGAAAATTTACAAAATGGTATCGCAATCTCAACCCCTGTTTTTGATGGTGCTAAAGAAAAAAATGTTACTGAGATGCTTGAATTAGCAAATTTACCAGGATCTGGACAAACATATTTATGGGATGGAAGAACTGGTGAGAAGTTTGATAGACCAGTTACTGTTGGAATAATCTACATGCTAAAACTCCACCACTTAGTTGAAGATAAAATTCATGCAAGATCTACAGGACCTTACAGTTTGGTCACACAACAACCTCTTGGTGGTAAAGCACAATTAGGTGGTCAAAGATTTGGTGAAATGGAAGTATGGGCACTTGAGGCATATGGTGCATCATACACATTACAGGAAATTTTAACTGTTAAATCTGATGATGTTGCAGGAAGAGTTAAAGTTTATGAAACTATAGTTAAAGGTGAGGAAAACTTTGAGTCAGGAATACCGGAATCATTTAACGTATTAGTTAAAGAAATTAAATCATTAGCATTAAATGTGGAGCTTAATTAATGAAAAAAGAATTAACAGATCTATTTAAAGGAAGCGAAATTTCAGAGGCTCAAAATTTTAATAGCATTAAAATTTCACTTGCTAGCCCAGAGAAAATCAAATCCTGGACATTTGGTGAAATTAAAAAGCCTGAAACAATTAATTATAGAACATTCAGACCTGAAAAAGATGGGTTGTTCTGTGCGAGAATTTTTGGACCAATAAAAGATTATGAGTGTTTATGCGGAAAGTATAAACGAATGAAATTTAGAGGGATTATATGTGAGAAGTGTGGTGTTGAGGTTACAAAGTCCAATGTAAGAAGAGAAAGAATGGGCCACATTAATCTTGCTACACCGGTAGCACATATTTGGTTCTTGAAGTCTCTTCCAAGCAGAATTGCTTTAGCAGTGGATATGAAGCTAAAAGAAATAGAGAGAGTTCTCTATTTTGAAAACTTTATAGTAATTGAACCAGGATTAACTGGCTTGCAAAAAAATCAACTCTTAAATGAGGAAGAATTAGCAAAATATCAAGACGAATTTGGTGAAGAGAGTTTTACAGCAGGAATTGGAGCAGAAGCCGTTCTAGAGATGCTGAAAAATTTAGATTTAGAATTAGAAAGAAAAAATCTTGTTAGCTTTATTAAAGAAACCAAATCAAAAGTTAATGAAGAAAGAGCAATTAAAAGATTAAAATTAATTGAGTCATTTATTGAGACTGGTCAAAAACCCGAGTGGATGATTATGACTGTTGTGCCAGTTATACCACCAGAATTAAGACCTTTGGTTCCTCTAGACGGTGGAAGATTTGCTACTTCAGATCTTAACGATTTATATAGAAGAGTAATTAATAGAAATAACAGATTAAAAAGATTAATGGATCTTAAAGCTCCAGATATCATTGTTAGAAATGAAAAAAGGATGCTGCAAGAGTCTGTTGATGCTCTTTTTGATAATGGAAGAAGAGGTAGAGTAATTACAGGCACAGGTAAGCGACCACTTAAATCTCTTGCTGAAATGTTAAAAGGTAAGCAAGGAAGATTTAGACAAAATTTATTAGGTAAAAGAGTTGATTATTCTGGAAGATCAGTGATCGTTGTCGGTCCAGATCTAAAACTCCATGAGTGTGGTTTACCCAAAAAAATGGCTCTTGAGTTATTTAAACCATTTTTATACGCAAGATTAAATAAATTAGGTTTAGCTTCAACAATTAAACAAGCTAAAAAATTAGTTGAAAAAGAAACTAATGCAGTTTGGGACGCTTTAGAATTAATAGTTAGAGAGCATCCGGTGCTTTTAAATAGAGCGCCAACACTTCATAGGCTTGGAGTTCAAGCTTTTGAGCCAAAATTAATTGAAGGAGATGCAATTGAATTACACCCTTTAACTTGTGCAGCATTTAATGCTGACTTTGATGGTGACCAAATGGCAGTGCACGTGCCGTTAAGTTTAGAAGCACAATTAGAGGCAAGAATTTTAATGTTATCTACAAATAATATTCTTTCTCCATCAAATGGAAAACCTATTATCGTTCCAAGTCAGGATATGATTTTAGGAATTTACTATCTTTCACAAGAGCCTATATCTGACAAACCTGCTGGATACTTTACAAATTCGGATCAAATTGAATTTGCATTATCGTCTGGTCAAATAAATGTACATAGCACAATCATTTCAAGATACGAGACTGTAGATGAGCAAGGAAATAAGAAAATAGAAAAATACACTTCTACAGCTGGAAGATTTTTATTAGCAAACTTATTACCTAAAAATAGTAACATTAAGTTCTCTTTAGTAGATAGATTGTTGCCTAAAAAAGTAGTTTCAGAAATAATTGATATTGTATTTAGATTTTGTGGTCAAAAAACAACTGTAATTTTCTGTGACAAACTTAAAGATTTAGGATTTAAACACGCTTTTAAAGCAGGAATTTCGTTTGGAAAAGACGATCTTGTAATCCCTGCAAATAAAACTCAATTAATTGATGATACTAAGAAATTAATTGCAGATTATGAAACTCAATATGCCGAAGGTTTAATTACAAGAGGTGAAAAATACAACAAAGTTGTTGATGCTTGGTCTAAGTGCACAGATAAAGTTGCCGGAGAAATGATGAAAGGAATTTCAGCTACAGAAAAAACTGATGAAGGATTAAAGATTAATTCTGTATTTATGATGGCCGACAGTGGAGCCAGAGGATCTGCTGCTCAAATGAAACAACTAGCTGGTATGAGAGGTTTGATTGCTAAACCGTCAGGGGAAATTATTGAAAGTCCAATTATTTCAAACTTTAAAGAAGGATTAACTGCTTTAGAGTACTTTAATTCAACCCACGGAGCTAGAAAAGGATTAGCGGATACAGCTCTTAAAACAGCTAGTTCTGGATATTTAACAAGAAGACTATGTGATGTTGCACAAGATTTAACAATAACAAAAGTTAATTGCAATGATCCTGGATTTATTGAACTTTCTGAAATTTTAGAAGGTGGTAATGTTGTTGTTAGTTTATCTGAAAGAGCATTAGGAAGAGTAACAGCTGCTGATGTTAAGAACCCTTTATCGGGTGAAGTAATTATTAAAAAATCTGAAATGATTGATGAGGCAGGCTGCGATAAAATTGATGCCGCAGGAGTTAAATCAATTAAAGTTTATTCTGTAATGACATGTAGTTCAAAAGAAGGTGTTTGTGCTACTTGCTATGGACGAGATTTATCAAGAGGTAAGATGGTTCATGTTGGTGAAGCTATTGGAATGATATCTGCTCAATCAATTGGAGAACCAGGAACACAGCTAACAATGAGAACGTTCCACGTTGGAGGAACAGCTTCAGTAAAACAAGATTCTCAAATAGTTACTAAAAGTGAAGGAACTTTAAAAATAATCAACTCAAATATTTTAGAGGATTCTAAAAAGAATTTGATTGTTATGGGAAGAAACACTCAACTTTCTATAGAGGATGACAAAGGAGTTCAGATAGCGGTTTATAAAGTTGCTTATGGTTCAAGATTATTTTTCAACAACGGTGACAAAGTCAAAGCAAATACTAAAATATGTGAATGGGATCCTTACACAACACCAGTTATAGCAGAGAAAAGTGGTACAGCTAGTTATGTAGATTTAATTGATGGTGTTTCAATTCAAGAAACTACTGATGATGCAACAGGAATTTCTTCAAAATCAGTAATTGATTGGAGAGGTCAATCAAAAAGTACTGATTTAAAACCTAGAATCACACTTAGAGATGAAAAAGGAAATGTAATTAAAAAAGCTGATGATAATGAAGCTAGATATTATTTAGTACCAGACTCGATTTTATCAATAAAAGATGGTCAAAAAGTTTATGCAGGTGACGTAATTGCAAGATTGCCCAAGGAAACTACAAAAACAAAAGATATTACTGGAGGTCTTCCAAGAGTTGCTGAATTATTTGAAGCTAGAAAAGCTAAGGATAGTGCAATAATTGCAGAAAATGATGGTAGTGTTGTTTTTGGTAAAGAAGTAAGAGGTAAACAAAGAGTATCTATTGTTCCTGAAGACGGATCTGAACCTTCAAATTATTTAATTCCCAAAGGTAAGCATATCAATTTCAACCCTGGTGAAAAAATTCAAAGAGGAGAGTATCTTCTAGATGGTCAACCATTGCCACATGATATTTTAAGAATTTTAGGAATAAAAGAATTAACAGAATATTTTGTTAACCAAGTTCAAGAAGTTTATAGATTACAAGGTGTAATAATAAACGATAAGCATATCGAAACTATTTTAAGACAAATGCTTAAAAAGGTAGAGGTTAAAGTTTCAGGTGACTCAAGTTATTTACCTGGTGAAGTAGTTGATAGAATTAAGTTTGATAATTCCAATGAAAAATTAGTTGCAGAAGGTAAAACACCAGCTGTTGGCGAGAGAGTTCTAATGGGTATCACTAAAGCTTCGCTTCAAACTGAATCGTTTATATCAGCAGCTTCGTTCCAAGAAACTACAAGGGTACTAACAGATGCCGCAATTAAAGGAAAAGTTGATCCATTAAACGGTCTAAAAGAGAACGTAATTGTTGGAAGATTAGTTCCAGCAGGTACTGGTAATATTAAAAATAGATGGAACAATAAAGCTCTAGAGGATGATAATAATTTCTTAGCAGAGCAGGATAAAATAGAAGCATCAGAACCTGAGGAAACACAGGCAAATTAGTAAAAAAATCGCCTAAAAATTGCAGTTTTAGTTTGACAAAGGATTATTATTAAGTAATTTGGCGGTGTTTTTGGTTGGAATGTAGTGCTTCTAACAGTACTAAACGCTGCCACAAAATAACCTGTCAGTTATTTTCATCTAAAAATAAATTAATTAATTTTTAAAAAATTTTATGCCAACTATTAATCAGTTGTTAAGAAAAAAAAGAGTAAAGCAAGTTACAAGGAATAAGGTTCCTGCTTTACAAAAACAACCTTTAAAAAGAGGTGTTTGTGTAAAAGTTTATACAACAACTCCTAAAAAACCAAATTCTGCATTAAGAAAAGTTGCGAGGGTTAGATTATCAAATGGATTTGAAGTTACAGCTTATATTCCAGGTGAAGGTCACAACCTCCAAGAACACTCAGTAGTACTGATTAGAGGTGGTAGGGTAAAAGATTTACCTGGTGTTCGTTATCATATTCTAAGAGGGAATTTAGATACCCAAGGTGTTGCGAACAGAAAACAAAGAAGATCTTTATACGGAACAAAAAAAGGTAAATAATGTCTAGGAAAAAAACACAGCCAAAAAAAAATATAGTTCCAGATCCAAAATTTAATTCAACTATAATTCCAAAGTTAATAAATAATATAATGTACGATGGTAAAAGAGGTATAGCTGCTAAAATTGTTTATGACGCAATTGATAAAATAAAAACAAAAACGAAAGACGAACCAATAAATATTTTTAATGAAGCAATTAATAACATAAAACCAACTGTAGAAGTTAGATCTAGAAGAGTTGGTGGTGCAACTTATCAAGTCCCTGTTGAGGTAAAAAGTAAAAGAGCACAAGCGTTAGCTATCAGATGGTTAGTTGAGTCAGCAAGAAAAAGAAAAGATAAACACATGGCAGATAAAATTTTTAATGAGCTTTACGATGCTTATGAAAAAAAAGGTGCTGCTGTTAAAAAAAGAGAGGATGTACATAAGATGGCAGAGTCTAACAAGGCATTTGCACATTTTAGATGGTAATTAATTATGGCTAGAACTCATACATTAGATAAATATAGAAATATTGGGATCATGGCCCATATAGATGCTGGTAAAACAACCACTACTGAAAGAGTTCTTTATTACACAGGTAAGAGTCACAAAATTGGCGAAGTGCACGATGGTGCAGCAACAATGGATTGGATGGAGCAAGAACAAGAAAGAGGAATTACAATTACATCTGCGGCAACTACTTGTTTTTGGAATGATCATAGAATTAATATTATAGACACCCCTGGTCACGTAGATTTTACTATTGAAGTAGAAAGGTCTTTGAAAGTTTTGGATGGTGCTGTTGCTGTTTTTGATGGTGTTGCAGGTGTAGAACCTCAATCTGAAACTGTATGGAGACAAGCAGATAAGTATAAAGTGCCAAGAATTTGTTTTGTTAATAAATTAGATAGAACAGGTGCTGATTTCTTTAGATGTGTAGATATGATTAGAGATAGGTTAGGTGCAAAACCTTTGGTGGTGCAAGTACCTATAGGCGTTGAAGCTTCCTTATCTGGTGTAGTTGATCTTGTTAAAATGAAAGCTCAAGTTTGGAAAAATGAGGCGCTAGGAGCTGAATGGGAATATAAAGATATTCCAGAAGACTTAAAAGAAATTTCAGAAAAATATAGAACAGAATTAGTGGAAACTGCTGTAGAGCAAGACGAAAAATTAATGGAATCTTACTTAAATGGAGATGAAATTAATGAGGAAGATTTAGTTAAGTGTATAAGAAAGGGAACATTGAATTTTAGTTTTGTTCCAGTTTTAACTGGTTCAGCATTCAAAAACAAAGGTGTTCAGCCCTTACTTGATGCTGTAGTAAATTATTTACCAAGTCCAGTAGATATTGGTTCTATTAAAGGAACTAAATTAGGTAGTGAGGATGAAATGGAAATGAAATTTGAAGATAGTGTTCCATTTTCTGCTTTAGCTTTTAAAGTAGCTAATGACCCATTTGTTGGCTCATTAACTTTTATTAGAATTTATTCAGGTACAATCAAAACTGGTACTGCGGTCTTCAATTCCTCTAAAGAGAAAGAAGAAAGAGTTGGAAGAATGCTTTTAATGCATGCAAATTCTCGTGAAGATATTAAAGAAGCTAATGCAGGCGACATAGTAGCTTTAGCAGGATTGAAAAATACTATCACAGGACACACACTATGTGACAAAGAAAATTCAGTTCTACTTGAACCAATGGAATTCCCTGATCCGGTAATTGAAATTGCAGTTGAACCAAAAACCAAAGCGGACCAAGAAAAAATGGGTGAAGCTTTAGGCAGGTTAGCTAAGGAAGATCCTTCTTTTAGAGTAACATCAGACGAAGAATCGGGACAGACAATTATTAAAGGTATGGGTGAATTACACTTGGATATTATTGTTGATAGAATGAAAAGAGAATTTAAAGTAGAGGCAAATGTCGGAGCTCCACAAGTTGCTTATAGAGAAACCATAGAAGCTGCTTCAGAGGTTGAATACACTCACAAAAAACAAAGTGGTGGTGCTGGTCAATTTGCAAAAGTTAAACTTTTAGTAGAGCCTCAAGAACCAGGTAAAGGTCGAGATGTTGAGAGTAAAATTAAAGGTGGTGCAATTCCAAAAGAATTTATTCCTGGTGTTGAAAAAGGGATAGAAACAATTTCAGATACTGGAATTTTAGCTGGTTTTCCAATGATTGATTATAAAGTAACGATCTTAGATGGTTTACATCACGATGTTGACTCAAGTGTTTTAGCGTTTGAATTAGCAAGTAGAGCTTGCTTTAAAGAGGCTTGTACAAAAGGTGGTTTAAAATTATTAGAACCTGTAATGAGAGTTGAAGTAGTAACACCTGAAGATTACATGGGTGATGTTATAGGTGATTTAAACAGTAGAAGAGGTCAAATCAGTACTCAGGAGCAAAGAGGAAATGCAACTGTAATTACAGCAATGGTTCCTTTGGCAAATATGTTTGGTTATATAAATAACTTAAGATCAATGTCTCAAGGAAGAGCACAATATTCAATGTTTTTTGATCATTATTCAAAAGTTCCTCAAAATGTTCAAGACGAAGTAACTAAGAAAATTGCAGGTTAATCATGGAAAAACAGAACATTAGAATTAAATTAAGAGCATATGACAATAAAGTTCTAGATGCTTCAACAGAAGAGATTGTTAATACAGTAAAAAGAACTGGTGCCACAATCAAAGGACCAATTCCATTACCTACAAGAATTGAAAGATACACAGTATTAAGATCACCTCACATAGATAAGAAAAGTAGAGAGCAATTTGAGTCAAGAACACACAAAAGATTAATCGATATTATTGAACCAACACCACAAACTGTAGAAGCATTAATGAAACTTGATTTAGCATCTGGTGTAGATGTGGAGATAAAAATTTAATTATGAGTGAGATAGCTTTATTAGGAAAGAAAATAGGTATGACGAGAGAATTCTATAAATCTGGTCAATTAGTTCCTGTGACTGTGCTTAAGGTTGAAAAAGCTAGAGTTATTCAGGTTATTGAAGAAGAAAAAAGAGGGTACAAGGCTGTTCAGCTTGGATATGGGAAAATTAAAAATTCAAAATTAACAAAAGCTATGAAAGGTGTTTTTGCTAAAAAAAATACTGAGGCTAAAAAAAAATTAAAAGAATTTAGAGTAAACGACACATCTGTTTACAAAGAAGGAAACGAGTTTGGTTTAGAAATATTCAAAGATATTAAATTTGTTGATACAAGATCAAAAACAATTGGTAAAGGTTTTGCTGGTGCTATGAAGAGACATAATTTTGGTGGTTTAAGAGCCAGTCATGGTGTTTCTATATCTCACAGAGCACATGGTTCAACAGGACATAGTCAAGATCCAGGAAAAGTTTTTAAAGGAAAAAAAATGGCTGGTCATATGGGTGATAAGCTAAGAACAATGCAAAATATTGAAATAATAAAAACTGACTTAGAAAACGAACTTCTTTACTTAAAAGGATCAATACCTGGTTCAAAAAATTCTGAAGTAATGGTTAAAAAATCAGTAAAAAATATAAGTAAAATGACAATTGGGGAGAAACAAGCAGCTGCTGAAGAGGCTAAAAAAACACCTGAGAAAAAGAAAAAATAATGAAATTAGATAAAATTAGCATAGACGGAAAAAAAGATAGTATTGAAGTTTTGGATAAGATTTTTTCTGCCAAAATTAACCATAAATTAGTTAGCGCTGTTCTATATAAATCAAATGCTAATTACAAAGGAAGACATGCCAAAACTAAACAACAAAATGAAGTAAAGGGACCAACTTCAAAAATATATGCTCAAAAAGGAACTGGTGGTGCAAGGCATGCTAGTAGAAAAGCTCCTATATTTGTTGGCGGTGGTATTGCTCATGGACCAAAAGGCGAATTGGCTTATAAAAAAAGAAAACTAAACAAAACTGAGAAAAAACAAAGCGTAGCTTCATTAATTACAGAAAAAAATAATAATAAAAACTTATTAATCTTAAACGACTTTAGTTCAGAAATTAAAAAAACTAAAGAGATGAACTCAATTATTAATAAACTTGAAATTACAAATTCACTAATAATTCTAGACAAAAATTCAAAAGAAAAAATCGAAAAATCTGCAAGAAATATTCCAAATGTTAAAGTTACAGATGTAAATCATTTCAGTGCTTACGACATTATTAAATTTAAAAAAGTAGTTTTCACAGAAAGTTCAGTTAAAGAATTAGAAAAGAGATATTCATAAAATGGAAAAAATTCACTTATACGACAAAATTCTTTCTCCAGTGGTTACTGAGAAATCTACTAATTTATCTGAACTTAATAAAATTGTTTTTAAAGTTCCGGATGGAGCAAATAAGAAAAATTTAAAAAAGAATATAGAAAAAATATTCAAAGTTAATGTGACTAAGATAAATATTATAAACAAACAAAACAGAACAAAAGTTACCAGAGGTAGAAAAGTAAAAGTATCTGGTTATAAAAAAGCAATAATAACTTTAAAAAAAGGTCAGAGTATTGATCTAACAACAGGAATTTAATAAATGGCATTAAAAACTTTTAAACCATACACAAAATCTACAAGAGGCACTATTTTAGTTGATAGAACTGGTTTATGGAAAGGTAAACCATTTAAGTCATTAGTCTCTCCAAAAAATGCAATGAAAGGTAGAAATAACAATGGTCATATTACCTCTATTAATAGGGCAGGTGGGCATAAAAAAATGTACAGACATGTTGATTTTTATAGAAAAAAATTTGACATGGAAGCTACAGTTCAAAGAATAGAATATGATCCAAATAGATCATGTTACATCATGTTAGTTAAATTTGATGATAATACGCATGCATACTTTTTAGCACCACAAAAAATTAAAGTTGGAGATAAAGTTGAAAGCGGTTCTAAAAAAGAAATTAAAGTAGGTAATTGTATGCCATTGCAAGACATTCCAGTAGGTATAAATATACATAATGTCGAGATACAACCAGGCGGTGGTGGAAAAATCGCTAGAGCTGCTGGTTCATCAGTTACCATTAGTGGTCTAGATGGAAACTATAGTTTAATAAAATTAGCCTCAGGTGAAGTTAGAAAAATAGATTCAAGAGCTTTGGCTACTATTGGAATTTTAAGTAATCCAGATCAAAAAAATATTAAAATTGGAAAAGCAGGTAGATCAAGATGGTTGGGCAGAAGACCTCATACAAGAGGTGTTGTTAAAAACCCAGTTGATCACCCACATGGAGGTGGTGAAGGTAAATCAGCTGGAGGAAGACATCCAGTATCACCTACAGGACAATCAGCCAAAGGTTTAAAAACCCGAGATAATAAGAGAACAGATAAATTTATAGTTAAGAGAAGAAATAAGAGGAAGGATACTAAGTAATGGCTAGAGCAGTTTGGAAAGGACCGTTTGTAGAAGAAAGCTTGATGAAGAAAGTGGACAAGTATAAAGACGATCCAAAGAAAATTCCTATTAAAACTTGGTCAAGAAAATCTACAATTTTACCAGATTTTGTAGGGGTCAGTTTTCAAATTTATAATGGGAAAAAATTTATACCTATAACTGTTTCAGAAGATATGGTTGGACATAAATTAGGCGAGTTTGCACCAACAAGAACGTTCTTTGGTCATACACCAGCTGATAAAAAAGCCAAACCAGCAACAGCAGAGAAGAAATAATTATGGGCAAGAAAAAGAAAATAGATAAATCTAACGATAAAACAGTAAAGTCTGTTAACAACGGTATTAGATCAAGTGTTAGAAAGTTAAATCCAATACTTAGAAGTATCGTTGGTAAAAAAGTTGATGTTGCTATTAGAGATTTACAGTTTTCAGAAAAGAGAGTTACCAGAGATGTTAGAAAAACTATTAGTTCAGCCGTAGCCAATGCTGAAAATAATTTTCAATATGACATTGATAAATTAATAGTTAAAGAGGCATATTGTGGAAAAAAAATAGTTATGAAAAGATTTAGACCTAGAGCTAAAGGAAGAGCAGCACCAATATTAAAACCTTGGTCAACTGTTACAATAATTTTATCAGAAGCAAAACAAATGGAGAAGCATGGGACAAAAAGTTAATCCTGTAGGTTTTAGATTAGGTGTCAACAGAGGATGGGATTCTGTTTGGTATGCTAAGAAAAAAGATTTTGGAAATTATTTAATCGAAGATTTTAAAATTAGAGAATATATCAAGAAAAATGTAATCAACTCAGGTGTATCTAAGGTTATGATCGAAAGGACATCAAATAAATGTTATGTTACAATCTATACTTCTAGACCAGGATTTGTGATTGGAAAAAAGGGAAGTGATATTGATAAAATTAAAAACAATCTCTCGAAATTAACTACAAATGAAGTAAATCTAAACATAAAAGAGGTAAAAAAACCTGAGACAAATGCTTATTTGGTAGCTGAAAATATTGCACAGCAGCTTGTTAAAAGAATCTCTTATAGAAGAGCCATGAAAAGAGCAATGCAATCATGTATTAGATTAGGTGCCAAGGGAATTAAGGTATCAGTTAGTGGAAGACTTGGTGGAAATGAAATAGCAAGGACAGAGTGGTTAAGAGATGGAAGCATTCCATCACATACCTTAAGAGCTGATATAGATTATGCAGAGGCAGAGGCTCTTACAACTTATGGAATTATTGGAATTAAAGTTTGGATTTATAAAGGTGAAGTTTTTGCTAGAGAATTTAGTCAAGAGACTAACAAGGTAACACCAAAGGAAGGTAAACAATAATGCTTCAACCAGTTAGAACAAAGTGGAGAAAAGCTCATAAAGGTAGAATTCATGGCACTGCTACAAGAGCAAGTACTATTAATTATGGTGCTTATGCATTAAAAGCTTTGCAACCGGAAAGAGTCACTGGAAAACAAATTGAAGCTGCGAGAGTTGCTTTAACAAGACATATGAAAAGACAGGGAAGAGTTTGGACAAGAATATTTCCAAATATACCAGTTTCTAAAAAACCAATCGAGGTCAGAATGGGTAAAGGAAAAGGTTCACCTGAATACTTTGCATGTAGAGTAAAACCAGGAAGAATATTGTTTGAAGTTGATGGAGTTTCTGAACAAATTGCTAAAGAAGCTCTGTACAAAGCATCAGCAAAATTACCTATTAAAACTAAAACGATAAAGAGATTTGCATAATGAAGAAACAAGAAATTAAAAAATTATCAAAGGACGAAATTGTGAAGAACATTGATAAGCTTAAAAAAGATCTTTTTAATTTCAGATTTCAAAAAATGAATTCACAAGTAACAAACCCAGCTAAAATTGGGGAAACTAGAAAAACAATAGCAAGATTAAAAACAATTTTAAAAGGAAAAGCAAATGCCTAAAAAAATACTTACAGGGGTAGTTATAAGCGATAAACCAAATAAAACAATTACCGTTATGGTAGAACGTAAATATTCTCACCCAGTTCTAAAAAAAGTAATCAGAGTTAGAAAAAACTATAATGCTCATGATGAAAATAATAAGTTCAAAACTGGTGACAAAGTTTCAATTATTGAAAGCAGACCTTTTTCTAAAAATAAAAAATTTGAAGTTATGGAGAGTACAAAATAATGATTGGTGTTCAAACAGAATTGCAAGTAGCTGACAATACTGGTGCAAAAAGAATTGAGTGCATTAAGGTATTAGGTGGATCAAAAAGAAGATACGCTAGCATTGGTGATACAATTGTAATTGCGGTTAAAGAAGCAATGCCTAAAGGAAAAGTTAAAAAGGGATCGGTTTATAAAGCTGTAGTCGTAAGGGTTAAAAAAGGAATTCACAGAAATGATGGTTCAAAAGTAAGATTTGATAATAATGCAGCTGTATTAGTTGATGACAAAGGAGAGCCAGTAGGTACAAGAATTTTTGGTCCAGTTACAAGAGAATTAAGAAGTAGAGGTCAAATGAAAATTATTTCTTTGGCACCGGAGGTTTTATAATGATTAAAAAAGGTTTGAAAGTAAGAGTTTTAACTGGAAAAGATAAAAAAAAAGAGGGTGAAGTTATCGAAATTGATAGAGTTAATCACAGAGCTAAAGTTAAAGAAATAAACATGATTAAAAAACACGTTAAAACAACAAAAGAGAAAAAAGGTGGAATTTTTTCAAAAGAAAGCTTTATTCATATTTCAAACTTAAAATTAATTGATGAAAAAGTAGCTAAGAAAAAAGAGGCTAAAAAATAATGACACCAAGATTAAAAGAAATATTCAATAAAGAAATTCAGCATGCATTAAAAGATCAGTTTGGTTTTAAAAATATTTATATGGCTCCAAGAATTGAGAAAGTTGTTTTAAATATGGGTCTTGGTTTAGATGCTACAGATTCTAAGATTTTAAAATCATGCGAAGAAGATATGGCTAAAATTACTGGACAAAAACCAGTTACAACTAAATTTAAAAAATCAGTAGCAAATTTTAAAACCAGAAAGGGATCAAATGCTGGTTTAAAGGTAACATTAAGAAAAAATAGAATGTATGAATTCTTAGACAGGTTAGTGAATATTGCATTACCAAGAATTAAAGATTTTCGAGGTTTATCACCAAAAGGGTTTGACAAATTTGGTAATTATACATTTGGAATTAAAGAGCATATAATTTTCCCAGAAGTAAGCTTTGATAGAGCAGATAAAGTTAGAGGTTTAGATATAGTAATAGTTATTAAAGCAATAAATAAAGAACATAGTTTTGCATTACTAGAAAAAATGAATTTTCCATTTATTAAACAAGGAGATAATTAAATATGGCTAAGTTAAGCGCTGTTAATAAAAATAAAAAAAGAATTAAGCTTTCAGATAGACTTTATAAAAAAAGACAAGCATTAAAGAAGATTGTAATGGATAAAAAGATTCCATTAGAAGAAAGATTTAAAGCGCAGCAAAAACTATCAAAACTGCCAAGAAACTCTGCTAAAACAAGAGTTATGAATAGATGCGAGATTACTGGAAGACCTCATGGTGTTTACAGAAAATTAAAGATTTCAAGAATTGCATTAAGACAATTAGGATTACAAGGAAAGATACCTGGCTTAGTTAAATCTAGCTGGTAGAAAGGAAAATTATGAGTTTAAGTGACCCAATAGGAGATATGATTGCAAGAGTGAAAAACGCTCAAGCTAGGAATCATAAAAAAGTAGAATTACCTTCATCTAATTTTAAAACAAAAATTGCAGATATACTTAAAAATGAGGGTTTTATTAAAGATTTTAAAGTAAGTTCTGAAGAAAAGAAACCAATGCTATCATTAGAACTTAAGTACCATTCAGGTAATCCAGTAATTAGTGCTTTTGAAAGAGTATCAAAACCTGGGAGAAGAATTTTTTCATCTGCCGATAGTTTACCTAAAATAAATAATGGTTTAGGAATTGCTATTGTTTCGACTCCAAAAGGAGTAATGACTGATATAGATGCTAGAAAACAAAAAGTTGGTGGCGAAATAATTTGTAAGGTGTTTTAATGTCTAAAATTGGTAAAATAAATATATCGATCCCTGAAAAAGTAAAAGTTGCTTTAGCAGGTAATATTATAAATATTGAAGGACCCTTAGGTAAAAAATCAATCAATGTTGATTTAGATATGTTTAATTTAGACATAATTGAAGGAAAAGAAATTTCAATTAAACCAAAAAAAGTAGATCAAAATTCAAAAAGACTTTGGGGAATGAATAGAAGTTTAATAAATAATGCTGTAATTGGATCAAGTACAGGTTATGAAAAAACATTAGAATTAGTAGGTGTTGGTTATAGAGCTGCCTTAAAAGGAAATCAGTTAAATTTACAATTGGGTTATAGTCACGATATCAATTTTGATATACCTGAAGGTATTAAAATTGCTGTTGAAAAACAAACAACATTAAAAATCACAGGTTCTGATAAGCAGTTAGTTGGTGAAGTTGCATCGAAAATTAAAACATTAAGAAAAATCGAACCTTATAAAGGTAAAGGTGTTCGAGAAAAAGGACAATATATTCTTAAAAAAGAGGGAAAGAAAAAGTAATGAAACTAAACACTAGTATTAGAAAAAGATTTAGAGTTAGCAACAAAGTTAAAAAAGTTGCTTCAAAAGATAGATTTAGATTAAGTATTTTTAGATCATCAAAAAATATTTCAGCTCAAATAATTGATGATACAAAAAATGTAACTTTGTTATCAGCTTCATCTGTAGAAAAAGATCTTAAATCATCTGATAAAGTTAATAAAACTCAATTATCTAAATTGGTTGCTCAAAAATTAGCTAAAAAAGCTCAAGAGAAAAAAATTACTAAAATTTACTTTGATAGAGGTTCTTACAAATATCATGGTAGAATTAAAGTTTTTGCAGAAACTCTAAGAGAAAATGGAATGGAATTTTAATTATGGAAAATTTAAAAGATAAAAAAACTGACGATATATTAGAAAAATTAGTCCATATAAATCGTATTACAAAAGTTGTTAAGGGTGGAAGAAGATTTGGATTTTCAGCACTTGTAGTTGTTGGAAATCAAGCAGGTAAAATTGGTATAGCTCACGCAAAAGCTAAACAAGTACCTGATGCTATAAAAAAAGCAAATGAGATGGCAAGAAGAAAACTTACTCATATACCTTTAAGGGAAGGAAGAACTATTCATCACGATGTTAAGGCAAAAGATGGCTCAGGTAGAATAGTGCTAAGAGCTGCTTCTAAAGGAACAGGTATTATTGCAGGCGGTCCTGTAAGAGCGGTATGCGAAGTTTTAGGAGTAAAAGATATTGTTGCAAAATCTATGGGAACTTCTAATGCGCACAATGTTATTAGAGCTACAATTAAAGCATTGATGAAACAAAGTTCACCAAAACAAATATCAGCAATTAGAAACAAAAAAATTTCTGAAATAATTGAAAAAAGAGGATAATGATTACTTTAAATAACAGAGAAAAAATCAATAAATCCAAAATGAGAGTAGGAAGAGGAATTGGTTCTGGAAAAGGCAAAACATCAGGTAGAGGTGTTAAAGGTCAAAAATCAAGATCCGGGGTGGCTATAAAAAGTTTTGAAGGCGGTCAAATGCCATTATACAGAAGACTCCCAAAAAGAGGTTTTAATCCGATATCAAAAGAGAGTATTGCAATTTTAAATCTAGATAAAATTCAATCTTTCATAGACAAAAAAAATATTAGTACAAATGAGGTATTAAACTCAGAATTACTAATAAAACTTAAATTAATAAATAAGAACTCAAAAAAATTAAAAATTTTAGGTTCTGGTGAAGTAAAAGATAAAATTAATATCGAAGCTGACCTGGCCTCTAAATCAGCAATAGAAAAACTTGAAAAAATTGGTGGATCTATTCAATTAAAAAAATAGTTCGTTTATATGAGCGCATCATCATCAACAAATGATTTAAGAAATAGAATTATATTTACTATTTTAATTTTAGCTGTTTATAGATTTGGAACTTTTGTACCTTTACCGGGTATAGACCCAGAACAATTGAAAATAATGATGGAAGGCAATCAAAAAGGATTGCTAGGTATGTTTAATGTTTTTGCAGGAGGTGCAGTTAGTAGAATGGCAATATTTGCTTTAGGTATAATGCCTTACATTTCTTCTGCAATTATAGTTCAACTTTTGACTGGTGTTTCTGATTATTTTAAAAATCTAAAAGCGCAAGGTGAGACAGGAAGAGCCAAAATTACGCAAATCACTAGATATGGAACAGTATTACTTGCAACAGTTCAAGGATATGGTTTGTCTGTTGGTTTAGAGTCATCGGCTGACTTAGTAATTAATCCAGGGGCTTTTTTTAAAATAACTACTGTAACAACCATTGTTGCAGGGACAATATTTTTAATGTGGTTAGGTGAACAAATTACTCAAAGAGGTATTGGAAATGGAATATCGTTAATAATTTTTGCAGGTATTGTAGCCGAAATTCCAAGAGCTTTAGTTACAACTTTTGAATTAGGTAGAACAGGCGCTGTCTCAACATTTATGATACTAGCTATATTTGTTCTATTAATAGTAACAATTCTTTTTGTAGTTTTTATGGAAAGAGCATTAAGAAAAATTCTTGTTAATTATCCAAAAAGACAAATGGGAAACAAGATGTATGGAGGAGAGTCATCACATTTACCTTTAAAAATAAATCAGGCTGGAGTAATTCCTGCAATTTTTGCTTCAGCACTTCTGTTACTACCAGTAACATTCTCAAATTTCTCATTTTCTAACAATGAAACATTTTTAAACTTGAGCTCTTATTTTACTCAAGGACAACCCCTTTATATGTTACTTTATGCGTCAGGAATAATATTTTTTACTTTTTTTTATACTTCTATAACATTCAATCCAACGGAAACTGCTGAGAATCTTAGAAAGTACGGAGGCTTTGTACCAGGTATTAGACCGGGTGAAAGTACAGCCTTATATATTCAAAATATTTCAACAAAACTAACTACTATTGGAGCTCTCTATTTAACATTAGTTTGTTTGATGCCCGAGTTTCTAATTGCAAACTATCCAATACCTTTTTATTTAGGTGGTGCATCTATATTAATTGTTGTTGTAGTAGCCATTGATACTGTAACACAAATACAAACAAGGTTAATGAGCTCACAATATGAACAACTGATAAAAAAAACAAAATTTGGTAAGTAAGTGAATATAATTTTATTTGGACCTCCTGGTGCTGGAAAAGGTACTCAGTCTAAATATCTAGTAAATAAATTAAATGCTTTTCAAATTTCAACAGGCGATCTTTTAAGAGAAGAAATCAAAAAAAATTCAAACATTGGTAAAGCCATAACCAATGATATGAAGAATGGAAAATTTATTAGTGATGATATTGTTAATAAACTTATAAAAAATTTTATTTCTGATCCTCAAAAAAAAAATAAATTAATCTTTGATGGATATCCTCGATCATTAAGTCAGGCTAAAAATTTAGAAGTGTTACTAAAAAATTCAAATCAGTGTATAGATTTAATTTTATTTCTAAACGTTGATAAAGAAACAATTCTTAAAAGGCTTGAGAAGAGAAAAATTATAGAAAATAGGTCTGATGATGATACTCATACGATAGTTAAGAGGTATGAGAAATACATGGAAACAACCCAACCCGTTCTAAATTTCTACTCTGAGAATCCAAATTTTAAAGAGATTAACGGAGGCTTAGAAATTGAGGAAATAACAAGGAAAATAGACACTTTTATCAATGTATAAGACGTTGACTTTGATTAATCTTCTTATATAAAAGTCACAATTTATCACAAAAATTATGGCTCGTATCGCAGGTATAAACATTCCACAGAATAAGCTTGTTCATATAGGTTTAACTTATATTTATGGAATAGGTGATAAATTCTCTCAGCAAATTTGTTCATCTTTAGAAATTCCAAGAGCTAAAAGAGTAAATGAATTAACAGATGAAGAGATTTTAAAAATCAGAGAGTACATCGATCAAAACTTTAAAGTAGAAGGTGATTTAAGAAGAGATTACTCATTAAGTATTAAAAGATTAATCGATTTAGCTTGTTACAGAGGAACAAGACATAGAAAAAAATTACCCGTTAGAGGTCAAAGAACTAGATGTAATGCAAGGACAAGAAAAGGAAAAGCAATCGCTATTGCTGGAAAAAAATTAACACCAACTAAAAAATAGTTATGGCTAAAACTGATAAGGTTGAGAATAAAGATCAGAAGGTAGAAAAGTCTACTAAAAAAAGTGTAAAGAGTTCTTATTCAAAAAAAAAGAAAGTTAAAAAGAATATTTTAAATGGGATTGCTTATGTTCAATCAACATTTAATAATACCATCATCTCTATTGCTGATACAAATGGAAATGTAATTTCCTGGGCATCTGCTGGACAAAAAGGGTTTAAGGGTTCAAGAAAGTCTACTCCTTACGCTGCACAGATCGCAGCAGATTCAGCAGCTTCTAAAGCTCTTGAGTATGGAATGAAAACATTATCTGTTGAAGTTAAAGGACCTGGATCAGGAAGAGAAACAGCTTTAAGAGCATTGCAAGCTAGAGGATTTAAGATTTTGTCAATAAAAGATACTACGCCCATGCCTCATAATGGAACTAGACCACCAAAAAAAAGGAGAGTTTAATGGAAGTTGAAAATGTTAATGTAAAAAATTGGAAGTCATTAATTAAACCATCTAAATTAGATGTTCAAATAAGTGATGACTTAACACATGCAAAAATAGTGGCTGAGCCTTTAGAAAAAGGTTATGGATTAACTTTAGGAAATTCTTTAAGAAGAATTTTATTGTCATCAATAAGAGGTGCAGCTGTAACATCTATTCAAATTGATGGAGTTTTACACGAATTCACTTCTATAAAAGGTGTTAGAGAAGATGTGACCGATATCGTTTTAAATGTAAAATCTTTAGCATTAAAAAGTAATTCAGAGGGTACAAAAAAATTAATCTTAGACGCAAAAGGACCTGGAGAAATTAAAGCTTCAGATATAGCTCCAGTTGCAGATGTTGAAATTTTAAATCCTGATTTAGTTATTTGTAATTTAGACGAAAATACTACTTTTCATATGGAGATGAATGTTAACACAGGTAAAGGATATGTTCCCGCAGAGCTAAATAAACCTGAAGAACCACCATTAGGTCTTATTGCTATAGACTCACTTTATAGTCCAGTAAAAAAAGTTTCATATTCAGTAAGCACTGCTAGAGAAGGCAAAGCATTAGATTATGATAAATTAATTATGGAAGTTGAAACCAATGGATCAATTTCTGCTGAAGATGCTGTAGCTTATTCAGCTAGAATTTTCCAGGATCAGCTTAAAATGTTTATAAACTTTGATGAGCCAGTTGAAGCTCCTGTAAAAGAAGTTTCTACTGAACCTGAATTTAACAAAAACTTGCTAAGAAAAGTGGATGAATTAGAGCTATCAGTTAGATCAATGAACTGCTTGAAAAATGATAATATTATTTATATCGGAGATCTTGTTCAAAAATCTGAAGGTGAAATGTTGCGAACACCTAATTTTGGAAGAAAATCATTAAATGAAATTAAAGAAGTTTTAACAGGCATGTCTCTATATTTAGGAATGGAAATTCCTAACTGGCCACCAGACAACATTGCAGAAATGTCTAAGAAATTGGAGGAAGCAATTTAATGAGACATGGTTTGGCAAATAAAAAGTTAAATAGAACATCAGAGCACAGAAAAGCTTTACTTAAGAATATGCTAAATTCTTTGATTAAGTATGAGCAGATAAAAACTACTTTGCCAAAAGCTAAATTTCTAAAACCTCAAGCCGATAAAATAATAACATTAGGAAAAAAAGAAACTTTACAGACAACCAAAATGTTGGTTTCTAAACTACAAGATATTAAATCAGCTAATAAAGTTAAAAAAACACTTTCTAAAAGATATCAGAATAGAAATGGTGGTTACACAAGAATAATTAAAGCTGGATTTAGATATGGGGACAATGCTCCAATGGCAATAATTGAATTTGTTGATAGAGACGTTGAAGCAAAGAGAGTTGATAAACCAAAAAAAAATACAACAAAAGATACTCCTAAAACGGAAGAGAAAAAACAAGCTACAGCTTAAATCTTAAATCATGAAAAAATCTTACATCGTTGATTCAACGTGTAATGATATGCGTTTGGACAGATGGTTGAGATTAAAAATTGGAAAAATTCCACAAAGTCTTGTTGAAAAATATTTGAGAACAGGAAAAATAAAGCTTAATAAAAAGAAAGTAAAAAGTTCTTTTAAAGTAAAAACAAAAGATGAAATAAATTTATTTAATATTGAATTTAAAGACTCAATTCAGCAAAAAAAGATTAAGTTTTTACCATCAAAAGAAATTGTCAAATCAAATGAGGATCAAATTATTGATAACAATGATAATTTTGTAGTTTTAAATAAAGCTTCAGGTATATCAGTACAAGGTGGAACTAAATCAAAAAAAAATCTAGTTGATATTTTTGCTAAAAGTGAAATTTTTGAAGGAACAAAACCATATACTGTTCATAGATTAGATAAAGATACTTCTGGAGTTTTTATTATGGCTAAAAACAGAGAGAGCGCTCAATTACTTACTTCTTTATTTAGACTAAGAAAAGTACACAAAACTTATTTAGCTATCTGCCAAGGCGAAATTAATAAAAAATCTGGTATATGGGATGATGATTTAATTAGGTACGACGGTGATAAAAAAATAATCGAAAAAGCAAAAACAATTTTTACAGTTATTGATAAAAATTCTGAAGCAAGTTTATTAGAATTAAAACCTGTTACTGGAAGGAAACATCAGTTAAGAAAACAATTATATGCAATTGGAAATCCTATATTTGGAGATACAAAATATAAATTGTCAAATTCCAATAAAGGAGTTAATAAAAATTTAATGTTACATTCATATCAAATTAAATTTAAAATTAATGACATAAAACATACTTATTCAGCGTTGTTACCTGATTATTTTAAAAAACTTTTAAAATCCAAAAGACTTAGATTTTCAAATTTGAAATAAAATTTTTAATTAATATATTACTTAGATTTGAGTAATCCTGATTTAAAATATTTTTTAAATTAGTTACTCCTTTATCTGAAATACCACATGGTATAATTTTTTTATAATTTTCCAGATCATTATTTATATTTATAGCAAAACCATGATAGGCAATCCATTTGCTAACTCTGATACCTATTGCAGCAATTTTTTTAACTTCATTATTAGATTTATGCCATATTCCAATATTATCTTTATCTGGAAAAGTTTCTATTTTATAAAATTTTAAAGTTTGAATTATTGTTTTTTCGATAATTGTTATAAATTTTCTGATATCCTTTTTTTTTCTTAAATCTAAAACAAAATAACAAATTAATTGGCCTGGCCCATGGTAAGTAATTTTACCGCCTCTATTTGTTTTTAATATTTTGACGGATTTATCAATAATTTCATTCTCTTTATATGAAGTTCCTGCAGTAAAAACTTCATTATGCTCTAAAGTCCAAATTAATTCTTGCTCATTATTTTCATATAAATCCTTTAATCTTGACTCTAGTACATTAATAGCATCAAAATAATTTACTGGTTTTATTGACTTTTTGATCTGTATGTTCATTTATAATTTGTATTATCTTTATTATGTATTAATAGTGCAAATCTAAATTATAGGAAGATTTATGTCTTTAACTAAAAAAACTAAAGATAAAAAAGTAAATTTTGAGTTTAATAAAGAATATATAAGAGTTGTTACTAGCAAAATAGCTAACAATGATGCTCAATTTATTACCAATTCATTTAATGAAATGCACCCTGCTGATGCTGCAGATATTATCGAACACCTTAGCGAAGGAGATAGAGAAAGTTTAATTAAACTAAATAATTTCAATATTGATCCGGAGGTTTTTGTTGAATTAAACGAGTCTATTCAATCAGAAATTATCACATATTTATCTTCAGAGTCTATAGTAAGTATTCTAAAAGGTTTAGAGTCGGATGATGCTATATCTATATTAGAAAATGTTCCTGAAGAGGATAAAAATGCTATCCTTAGCTCTTTACCCCCTAAAGATAGATTTGCTCTTTTAGAAAGCTTAAGCTATCCAGAAGACACTGCTGCTAGACTTATGCAGCGTGAATTTACAGCTATACCAAGTAATTGGTCTGTAGGTCAAACAATTGACTATTTAAGAGAAAACAAAGATTTACCAGAGGAGTTTTTAGAAATTTTTATTGTTAATGAGGATTTTAAACCAATAGGTACTGTTCCTTCATCTAAAGTTTTAACAACACCTAGAGATACTAAAATGGTAACAATTATGTCAGAATCTCAATTATTAATACCTGTTGAAATGGATAAAGAAGAGGTTGCTAACTTATTTGAAAATTACAATTTAAATTCAGCCGCCGTTGTAGACAAAAATAATAAATTAGTAGGTATGATTATGAACGATGACGTTTTAACAGTCTTGAAAGAAGAAGCTGAAGAAGATGCTTTAAGATTAGCAGGGGTAGGAGATGAGGAAATTACCGATGGAGTAGTAAAAAAAACAAAAAGAAGATTCAATTGGCTTTTACTTAATTTATTTACTGCCTTTTTAGCCACATGGTGCATTAGTTTATTTGGAGCAACAATCGAACAAATGGTAGTATTAGCTTTCTTGATGCCTATTGTAGCTTCAATGGGAGGAAATGCTGGAATGCAAACACTTGCAGTTACAGTAAGAACTATAGCTACAAATGATTTAACTCAAAATAATTTTTCATCTAATGTATTTAAAGAATTTTCTATTGGTATTTTAAATGGAATTATATTTGCAGGAATAAGTGCTTTAATTGTACAGATATGGTTTCAAGATAGTATCCTTTCACTGATCATAGCGATATCAATGGTACTAACAATGATTATAGCTGGATTATTTGGTATTTTAGTTCCTTTTACCCTAAAAAAAATGAATATAGATCCAGCGATTGCTTCAAGTGTTTTTGTGACAACAATTACAGATGTAATTGGTTTTGTTTCTTTCTTGGGAGTTGGAGCTTACTTTTTATAAAATTACAGGTTATCAATTAATCTGATATTGTTTAAATAATAAGCGATAAATAATCTTGAATTTTTTTTTGTGCTTGAAATTTTTAAATTATTTATATTTCTTAGCTCTAAATAATCAATTTTTATTTCATAATTATTTTTTAATTCATTTTTTTTAAGATTTAAAAAGCTAGAAATTTTTTTCTTATTTTTAATATTTTTTTTAATACTTACTAGTTTTTCATAAATTTTTGCTGCGATAACTAAACTAGATTTATTTAAAAGAAGGTTTCTTGATGAAAGTGCTACATTATTCTTATCGCGAATTGTTTTACAAGGAATGACCTTGGTTTTATATTTTCTTTCTAATTGTTTTTTTACTAAATATAATTGTTGAAAATCTTTTTCTCCCATAAATATTTTTTGGGGGTTTATAATTTTAGTTAGTTTATTCATTACATCTAAAACACCTTCAAAATGACCTTTTCTAAACTTTGCACACAAAATTTTATCTTTTTTAAGTAATGTAATTTGTGATTTTTTTTTATCTTTGTATATGTCTTTAAATTTAGGAAGATAAACAAAATCAACCTTTTTGCTTTTTTTAAGAATTTTTAAATCCTTCTTGATATTTCTTGGATAAGATCTTAAATCTTTTTTGTTATTAAATTGTTTTGGATTAACAAAAATACTAACAATTGTTTTTTTACAAAGTCTATTTGATTTGTCTATTAGTGACAAATGACCTTTGTGTATTCCTCCCATAGTAGGAACAAAGCCAAGGTCATTAAATGGCCTTAATGATTCAAATAATGAGGTATTGTTTAATAAAATTTTCATTTGTATTAAAATATTTAATAAGTAAAACATTTAAATGATTAAACAAGCAATTATTCCTTTGGCTGGTTTAGGCACTAGGCTGCTGCCTTTAACTAGTGTATTTGCTAAAGAGCTTCTACCTATAAACGGTAAGCCAGGAATTGAGTATATCCTAGATGAATGTATTGGTGCCGGTATCAAAGAAATAGTTTTTATAATATCTACCAAAAAACAAATGATAAAAAAATATTTTTACAGTGATAAATTTTATCAAAACATTATTAAAAAAAAGAAAAATAAAAGAATAATTAATGAGTATAAAAAAATACTAAAATATAAAAAAAAAATAAAATTTGTATATCAAAATATTCCTAAAGGCACTGGTGATGCTGTACTTAAAACACAAAAGTATATCAAAAATAAATATTTTTTGATGCTATTACCTGATGATCTAATAATTAAAAAAAATTGCTCAAAAGCCATGATTAGAGCTCATAATAAATATAAAGCCTCTGTTATGGCTTCTATGAAAGTAAATAAAAAAACTGTCTCTAGATGGGGCATTTACAAATTAAATAAAAAATTAAATAAAACAGATTATGTAATTGATGGCGTGGTAGAAAAACCATCTCTTAAAAATGCTCCATCAAATAATGCAGTAATAGGAAGGTACATACTTCCACGTACTATTTTTAAGAAGCTTAAATCTTTAAAACCAAGTAAAGGAAATGAAATTCACATAACGGATGCAATTCAAGAATTAATAAATAATAAAGAAAAATTTGTAGCTCACAATTTTGAGGGAAAATATCTTGATTGTGGGACAATGAGGGGTTACATCAATTCTTCTAAAATAATAGGTAAATTATGAAATTATGTATGATTGGTACTGGTTACGTAGGTTTAGTAAGTGGTGTTTGTTTTGCTGACTTGGGTAATGATGTTATATGTGTTGATAAAGATAATAACAAAATTAATAATTTAAAAAAAGGTATAATACCTATTTATGAGCCTGGTTTAGAAGAATTAGTTTTAAAAAATTATAAAAATAAAAGACTAAATTTTTCAACAAACTTAAAAGAATCTATAAAGAAATCTGATATTGTTTTTGTATGTGTAGGTACCCCAACCAAAAGAAATAGCAATAGCGCAGATCTCAGCCAGGTTTATTCTGCAGCAAAAGAAATCTCTAAATCTATAAATAAATTTAAAATTATAATCAATAAATCAACTGTTCCTGTAACAACAGGAGATGAAGTAGAGAAGATTATTTCCAAAAAGGTAAGTAGAAAGTATTTCTCCGTGGTTTCAAATCCAGAATTTTTAAGAGAAGGAGAGGCAATACGAGATTTTATTTATCCTGATAGAGTTGTTATTGGTTCTAATGATGAAAAATCTAAAAAAATATTAAAAAACTTATATTCTCCATTAATATCTAAAGGCGCAAAGTTTGTATCTACAAATAGACGTGCTGCAGAATTAATTAAATATGCGTCAAATGCTTTTTTAGCTACGAAAATTACTTTTATTAATGAAATAGCAAATTTATGTGAAAAAACTGGTATTGATGTTGAGGATATTTCAATAGGTATAGGTCTTGATAAAAGGATTGGAAGTAGGTTTTTAAGAGCAGGGCCAGCTTATGGTGGATCTTGTTTTCCAAAAGATACTAAAGCAATTGTTTCTACAGCAAATAAATTTAAAACTAATTTATCCGTAATAAAAAGTGTAATTAAATCCAATGAAATTAGGTCAGAAATATTACAAAAAAGAGTTAATTTAATATTAAAAAATAAAGTTAAAAATAAAAAAATATCTTTTTTGGGGGTAACATTCAAAGCTAACACAGATGATATGAGAGATTCATCAAGCTTAAAATTAATTCCTTATTTATCAAGGAAAGGTGCTCAAATTAAATACTATGATCCAACTGGGTCTAAAAAGGAATTTAGTAAATTAAAAAATGTTCAATTCTCAAAATCAATACAAGATTCTATTAAAGGATCAGATTTAATTATAATTCATACTGAATGGAATGATTTCAAATCAATAAACTTTAGAAAATTTTCTAAAAATAAAAATCTCATTATTTATGATATGAGAAATATTTTTCCTCCTGATAAGATTAACAAGATGGGTTTTAAATATTTTGGAATTGGAAGATAATATTAATTTAATTCAAAAATTGCATCAACTTCAACTGATACACCTAAGGGCAAACTATTAGTGCTTACAGCAGCTCTAGTATGCATACCATCCTCACCAAAAATTAAAGCAATCAGAT
The DNA here is from genome assembly GCF_052049835.1 of Candidatus Pelagibacter sp. Lineage (GTDB taxonomy): Bacteria > Pseudomonadota > Alphaproteobacteria > Pelagibacterales > Pelagibacteraceae > Pelagibacter. The sequence continues at coordinate 39,015 of NZ_JBNGZF010000004.1, forward strand.
CAGACGCTCCATTTATAACTTTTGGTTGATCAGTAAACTCGTCAATAGAATTTACAAATCCAGTTAATTTAATACATGATTTTATTTTATTTAAATCTCCATTACATGCACTTTTAGCTTGTGATACTATACTTAAAGCACATCTTTCAGCAGCCTTATACCCATCCTCAGTGGACAATTCCTTACCTAACTTACCTTTAATTAATTCTCCATTTTCTGAAATTGAAATTTGACCAGAAATATATAGTAGTTTTCCTACTATTTTTGTAGCAACGTATGAACCAACTGGAGCTTTTGGCTCTGGAAGTTTTATTTTGTTTTTAATTATGCTCTCTTCAAAACTCATTTTTCTTTTTTCTTAAACCAATCAGTTAAATATTTTTTTTCTTTAACATTATTAGTATCCAGGCCAAAACCTGATGTTTTTTTTTTAACTTTCCCACCTAAACACTTTAAATATTCTTTAGACAATTTTTTATATGAAGAACAATTTTCATTACCCATAGAATAATTGTTTATAAAAAAGGATAGGATAATTAAGAAATATAATTTTTTCATTTAGCTTTACGTTTTTTTTGCCTCTTATTCTTATCGTATTCTCTTCTTTTCTCAATAAGAATTAGAGCTTCTTCCATTGTGATTTCAGTTGGGTCTTTTTCCTCAGGTATTGTTGCATTTAAAGATTTGTATTTTATGTAAGGTCCATATTGACCCTTCATTATTCTCACAGGCTTCTTATCTTCAGGGTGCTCACCTAAGTCTTTAATAATTGATGACGACATTCTTCCTGGTTTTGCTTCAGCTATAAGAGTAATAGCTCTATTCAACCCTATTGAAAAAATTTCATCGACGTTTTCTATCCTTGCCGATTTATTCTCACATTTTAAATATGGACCAAATCTACCTGTATTTAAGGTGATTTCTTTTTGATTCTCTGGATTGATACCCAGTGATTTTGGAAGTGAGCATAAAAATTTAGCTTTTTCTAAATCTACACTTTCTAATTCAATTCCTTTTGGAATTGATACATTTTTTAATAGTTCATTTACTTCAGGCCTCTTTTTTTTTGTTTTTTTTCTCTTTTTAGGTTTTTCTTCTTCAATATTTTCTTCAAGAATCTTCTCATATTGGAGATAAGGACCAAACCTTCCATTTTTGAGAAAAATATCATTTCCATTTTCATGTTTTCCTAAAAATTTCGGCTCTGCAAGTTGTGACTGAGCTGCTGCTTTAGCTTTTGACAATGGTCTTGTAAATTTACATTCTGGATAATTCGAACACCCTATAAAAGCACCTCCTCTAAAACTATTTTTTAAACTTAATGAACCAGTATCACACAACTGACATTTTCTAACTATCTTTCCTTCGTTATCAGTATCAAAGATTAATGCTCCTAAACTTTCATTTAAAAGATCCAAAACTTCTCTGGTTCTTTTTTCTTTTACCTCTGAAACATTGCTATTAAAGTCTTTCCAAAACATCTCTAGAACTTTTAACCAACTTTCTTTACCTGAGGTAATTTCATCTAATTGATCCTCTAATCCAGCTGTGAAGTTATAATCAACGTATTTTGAAAATAGTTTTTCCAAAAATGCAGAAATTAATTTACCTCTGTCAGTTGGAAAAAATCTTTTGTTAACTATTTCTGCATAACCTCTATTTGCTATTGTTGAAATTATACTTGCATAAGTTGAAGGCCTACCAATTCCTAACTCTTCTAATTTTTTAACCAAACTTGCCTCAGAATAACGTGGGGGAGGTTGGGTAAAATGTTGTTCATCAATAAGAGCTTCTATATTAATTAGTCCTTTTGACATCTCAGGTAAAATTTGCTCATCATCATCTTTGTTTTGATTTGAATAAACTTTTAAAAATCCATCAAATTTTAAAACTGATCCGCTTGATTTACATATAGTTTTACCATCTTCAGACTCAATCGTTATTGTATTTCTATTAAATTTTGCTGTTTCCATTTGAGACGATAAAGCTCTAGACCAAATTAAAGAATATAATTTTTGCTGGTCAGAACTTAAATACTTTTTAACAGAATCCGGGTTTCTATTAATATCAGTTGGTCTTATTGCTTCATGAGCTTCCTGAGCATTTTTTGCTTTTTTACCCGAGTAATTATTTGGTTTTTCTGGCAAATATTCGTTTCCATATTCTTTTTTAATAAAATTTCTAAAATCAGAGACAGCATCAGCTGATAAATTAGTTCCATCCGTTCTCATATAAGTAATCAACCCAACTGTATCTCCTTCAATTTCTATCCCTTGATAAAGTTTTTGTGCTATTTGCATTGTTCTTGATGCGCCAAAACCTAACCTACTAGAAGCAACTTGCTGAAGTGTTGAAGTAGTAAAGGGTCCTGAGGGATTTCTGCTGACAATTTTTGAGGAAATATCAGTTATGTTAAATTTTTTGGTCTTAATATTGGAAATTGCCTTTTCAATTTCCTCTTTATTTTTAAATGAGAATTTTTCAATTTTTTCTCCGTCAATTTGAGAAAAACTTGCTGTAATTTTGCTTTTGTTTTTATCTTGAAAATTAATACTTAAAGTCCAAAACTCTTCAGGTTTAAATAATTCAATTTCATGCTCTCTTTCAGTGATTAATTTCAGTGCAACAGATTGAACTCTACCTGCTGATTTTGATCCAGGTAATTTAGTCCACAGTATCGGAGATATATTAAATCCCACCAAATAATCTAATGCTCTTCTAGCCATGTATGCATCAACTAATAGGGGCTCTATCTGTCTTGGATTTTCAATACCATGTGTGACGGCTTTTTTGGTTATTTCATTAAATACCACACGTTCAATTTCTTTGTCTTTTAAAAGTTTTTTTTCACCTAAATATTCTTTTACATGCCATGCTATTGCTTCGCCCTCACGATCTGGGTCAGTAGCAAGAATTATTTTTGAAGAATTTTTTGCAGCATCTGTAATTTCTTTAAGATATTTTTTTGAAAAACTATCAACTTCCCATTCCATTTTAAAATTTTGATCAGGATCAACAGATCCATTTTTTGAAGGAAGATCTCTAATATGACCATAGCTAGCTAAAACGGTATAATTATCACCTAAATATTTATTAATTGTTTTCGCTTTAGCAGGGCTTTCAACTATGACTAGATTCATAGAATAACAAACTACTCAAAAGAGTTTGATAGTCAAATTAATAAATTTTTGTCTTAGTTTCTTCTTTATTTTTCAAGCGTTTAATATTTTCCCTGTGGGTAAAAAATATTAAAATAAACATTATCACGTAAAAAAATACATTTTCTGATCCCTCTATTATAAAAATATAAACAGGTATGGAAAGTGATCCAATTAAGGAAGCTAAAGATGAATATTTAGACACAAAAAAGATTATTAACCAGCAAATACCAAACACTAAGCCAAAAATAATATTTAAAGAAAAAAGTATCCCAACATATGTCGCTACACCTTTTCCGCCTTTAAATTTTAACCATACTGGAAACACATGACCTATAAAAGCGCATAAAGCTGATATATATACTGCATCAGGAAAATTATTTTTAATGTATAAAACAGGTATTACTGCCTTTAACACATCAAGTATTAGTGTTGAATAACCAATTAACTTGTTACCAGTTCTTAAAGCATTTGTTGCGCCAATATTACCAGAACCGATTTCTCTAATATCTTTTTTTAAAAATACTTTAGTTAAAATTAATCCAAAAGGAATTGATCCCATTAGGTATGAGATTATACCTATTATAAAAAGTTCCATTTTTATATTTTAAATAATTCTATACCTTTTACAAATGTATTGGTTACTTTTCCTTGAAGTTTCTTATCTTCAATTGAAGTATTTTTAGATTTCGAGATTAAATTTTCTTTTTTTACAATCCATGGTTTATTGATATCTACTATACAAAAATCCGCATCATTACCAATAGACAGGTTTCCTTTATTTATATTTAATATTTTTGCTGGGTTAGAGGTTAAAGCTTGAATTATAGTTTCAAGTTTTACAGATCCATTATGAAATAATTCTAAACTTAAGGATAACAATGTTTCAATACCAGATGCACCAGTTGCAGCTTGTGCAAAAGTTAATCTTTTAGATTCTTCATCTTCAGGTTTATGGTCAGAAACAATTACATCAATAGTTTTATCTTTTAATCCTTGAACTAAAGCTTCTCGATCTTCTTCTCTTCTCAGTGGAGGTGATAATTTTAAAAATGTTCTAAAATCTCCAATATCATTTTCATTTAATGAAAGATTGTTTATTGATACACCGCAAGTAAATTTAATGTTTTGTTTACGTTCTTTAATTATATCCACAGATTTTCCTACTGATAGTTGAGATATATGATATCGACATTTAGTTTTTTCTAAGAGAGTAAGATCTCTTTCAATTATAATTCTTTCAGCAATATCTGGTATGCTTGATAAGCCTAGTTTTGTTGCAATAATACCAGAATTAATCATGCCATTTTTAGCTAAATCGTAATCTTCAGCATGTTGCATTATAAGACATCCCAAATCTTTAGCTGAATTCATAATTCTAGACATAAGTCTAGTATTTTGAATTGTTTTTACTCCGTCAGTAAAAGCAATAATTCCTTTTTTAGCTAGTAACCCAAATTCAGTCATATTGGTGCCGTCAGTGTTTTGAGTTAATGAAGCGCAAGGAAAGATATTTATTTTAGACTTATCACGTCCTCTTCTTTTTAAAAAATCTACAATTGATACATTATCTATAATTGGATCTGTATTAGGCATGGTTACGACGGATGTTACTCCTCCAGATAATGCTGCATTACTTAAAGTCCTAAAATTTTCTTTATATTCATATCCTGGCTCGCCTACAAAAACTCTCATATCCACTATACCAGGAAATATATATTTACCTTTTAAGTCAGTAGGTTTTTCTCTAATTGGTAAATTGTTTGTATTTACCTTTTTTCCTATTGCTTCTATCTTTCCGTCCTCTCCAATTATTAATCCACCATTTTCGTTTATGGAATTATGAGGATCTATAATGTTTGCATTTATAAAGTATTGTTTTTTCATTTATTCACAAAATATTTTTAAACATGCCATTCTTACAGCAACACCTAATTCAACTTGTTCTTTAATTACACTCTTGTTTATGTCATCAGCTAATCTTGTATCAATTTCAATTCCTCTATTCATTGGACCAGGATGCATAATTAAAGCATCAGATTTTGCATGATCAAGTTTATCTGGTGTTAATCCATAATATTCGTAGTACTCTCTGTTCGATGAAAGATATGAACTGGTCATCCTTTCATTTTGTAATCTAAGCATCATAACAATATCACAATCTTTGAGGCCTTTTTTCATATCAGTAAAAGTATTTACACCAAATTTTTCAATTTCTTTTGGAATCAGGTTAGATGGAGCAACTATATTAACCTCAGCTCCTAACATTGTGAGAAGATAAATATTTGATCTAGCTACTCTTGAATGAAGTATGTCCCCACATATTGCTATTTTTAATCCTTGAATTTTTTTTTTTCTATTTCTAATTGTTAATGCATCTAATAATGCTTGGGTAGGGTGTTCGCGTCTACCATCACCAGCATTTAATACTACACAATTAACTTTTTGAGATAATAGATTACATGCACCAGAGTCTTGATGTCTGATCACAATTATATCAGGATGCATTGCATTTAAGGTCATTGCAGTATCAATCAAAGTTTCACCTTTCTTAATGGCAGAGTTACCCATATTCATTGACATAACATCCGCACCAAGTCTTTTTCCAGCAAGTTCAAATGAGCTTTGAGTTCTAGTTGATGGCTCAAAGAATAAATTTATTTGTGTTTTACCTCTTAACACATCAATTTTTTTATTTTTACTCTGATTTAATTTTATGAAACCTTCTGACACATCCAGGATATAGTTAATATCATTAACTGATAAATCTTGGATACCTAACAGATGTTTTTGCGAGATTTTAATAGCTTTATTGGTTTTAATTGCCATTAAAATTAACTCTATAGCTATAAAGCCCCTAAATGGCAAGGATTAATTATTTAAATAATCTATAGCTCCTTGAAGAATAAATGCAGCTGCATTTTGATCTATGTTTTTTTCACGCTTAGAAACATTAACATCAAGCTGACTGGATAGATTAAATGCGCCAACAGTTGAAAGTCTTTCATCCCATAAGCAAACATCTACATCAATATTTTGGTCTAAATTTTTAGATACATCACTTACTGATTGAGCAGAGGGACCTAATGAACCATCCATGTTGATCGGATATCCAATGACAATTCCTTTAATATTGTTTTCCTCTATTATTTTTTTTAATTCGTTGATTAGATTATTATTATTGGTTTTATTGATCGTTTTAAAAGGTGTGGCTATTGACTGTTTTTCATCACAAATTGATATACCGATTCTTTTTGAACCAAGATCTAAACCAATCAATCTTGAGGTTTCAGACTGTTTTTTTTTGAATTCTTCAATAGTGATCATATTGTATATTTTAAACTTAAGTGATAGTTTGCGACATATTTAAATACCATATGAGCATCGATCTTAAAACAATAAAACACATATCTAAACTATCAAGAATTTCTGTAGATGAGAAAAAAGCAGAGAAACTTGCAGGGGATTTAAATTCAATTTTTGATTTTATTGAAAAACTTAACGAATTAAAAACTGACAATGTTGAACCATTAACTTCTATTGCTGAAACAACTCTAAAACTTAGATCAGATGAAGTAAAAAGTAAAAACTTGAGAGATCAAGTGATAAAAAATTCTCCTAAGGAAAATGAAGATTATTTTGTAGTACCAAAGGTAATTGAATAATGTCAGATATAACTAAACAATCATTATCTGAGTTAGTAGATGATATAAAAAGTAAAAAACTTTCCTCAAGTGAGGTTACAAAAGCATTTGTTGAAAGATCAGAAAAATCAAAAGAATTAAATGCATATATAACTGAAGATTATGCAAATGCTTTAAATAAAGCAAAAAAGTTTGATGAAAAACCTAATCTTGATCTTAAATTGCCTGGCATTCCAATGGCAGTAAAAGATTTATTTTGTACAAAAGATTTAAGAACTACGGCAGGTAGTAAGATTTTAAATAATTTTGTTCCAACTTACGAGTCAACAGTCACACAAAACATTTGGAATGAGGGAGCTATCCTAATGGGTAAATTAAATTGTGATGAATTTGCAATGGGTTCATCTAATGAAACTAGTTTTTTTGGTAATGTACAAAACCCAATTGATAAAAATTTAGTTCCAGGAGGATCCTCTGGTGGATCGTCTTCTGCTGTAGCAGCTCAATTAACACCAATAACTATTGGAACAGATACAGGTGGGTCTATAAGACAACCTGCTTCATTTACTGGAACTGTCGGATTAAAACCTACTTATGGTAGTTGCTCTAGATATGGAATTGTAGCATTTGCATCATCCCTAGACCAAGCCGGTCCAATGGCACAAAATGTTAGAGATTGTGCATTGTTACAGGAAATTATTAGCACTTATGATGAAAAAGATTCTACTTCAATAGATTTTAAAAGAAACGAGTACAGCAAAGAATTAACAAAAGATATCAAAGGAAAAAAAATAGGAATACCCAAAGAATATAGAGTAGATGGCATGCCTAAAGAAATTGAAGACCTATGGAAAAAAGGTATTGAATACGCAAAAGATTGTGGTGCTGAGATTATCGATATATCTCTACCTCATACTAATTATGCACTACCAACTTATTACATCGTAGCACCAGCAGAGGCCTCATCTAATTTGGCTAGATACGACGGTGTTAAATACGGATTTAGAGCTGAAGGAGAAAATCTTATTGATATGTATGAAAAAACTAGATCTGAAGGATTTGGTGCCGAGGTTCAAAGAAGAATAATGATTGGAACTTATGTTTTATCTTCAGGATATTATGATGCTTATTATCTTAAAGCACAAAAGGTAAGAAAACTTATTAAAAATGATTTTGATGATGCTTATAAAAAAGTTGATGCAATTCTAACCCCATCCACTCCAAGTTCAGCTTTTAAAATTGGTGAAAAAACAAATGATCCGGTTTCAATGTATTTAAATGATATTTTTACTGTTCCTGTAAATTTAGCAGGTTTACCCGGAATTTCTATACCTGCAGGCCATGATGCTAAAGGATATCCATTAGGATTACAGATAATAGGTAAAGCTTTTGATGAACAAAATATTTTAAACATTGCATATGCTATGGAAGAAAAAATTAATTTTAAAAACAATATTACTGATTGGTGGATTAAGTGAGTAAGAACAAATCTGAATATCTAATTAATAGACATGATAATCAATATGAAGTTGTTATTGGTTTAGAAGTTCATGCACAAGTTACATCGGAGTCAAAATTATTCTCAACATCAGCGACCAAATTTGGAGCTGAGCCAAATACCCAAGTAAGTTTAGTTGATGCAGCATTTCCAGGAATGTTGCCGGTAATAAACGAGTATTGCGTAAAACAAGCTATCAAAACAGGAATTGGTTTAAAAGCTAAAATCAATAAGAGATCTGTCTTTGATAGAAAAAATTATTTTTATGCAGATTTACCTCAAGGGTATCAAATCTCACAATTCAAAGATCCAATTGTAGGTGAGGGCAAGATAATACTTGATATGCCAGATGGTCAAAAAGAAGTAGGTATAGAAAGATTACATTTGGAGCAAGATGCAGGTAAAAGCATTCATGATCTAGATCCTAAAAATACTTTTGTAGATTTAAATAGATCAGGTGTGGCCTTAATGGAGATTGTTAGTAAACCTGACTTAAGATCCCCAGATGAAGTAAATGCATATATTAAAAAATTAAGATCTATAATGAGATATTTAGGAACCTGTGATGGAAACATGCAGGAAGGATCTTTAAGAGCCGATGTAAATGTATCTGTTAGAAAAAAAGGTTCAAAAGAGTTTGGGACCCGATGTGAGATTAAAAATGTTAACTCAATAAAATTCATGCAGATGGCAATTGAATATGAAGCTAATAGACAAGTTGATTTAATTGAGGATGGTCAAACGATTGATCAAGAAACAAGACTTTTTGATACTAAAAAGAATGAAACTAGATCAATGAGATCAAAAGAAGATGCTCACGATTATAGATATTTTCCAGATCCAGACTTATTGCCATTAGAAGTTTCAGATGATTTTATTGAAAACTTAAAATCAGAAATTCCAGAGCTACCAGATGAAAAGAAAAAAAGATTTATAGAAAAATTCAAGTTATCTCCTTACGAAGCAAACATTTTAGTTTCTGATATTGAAACATCAAATTACTTTGAAAATGTAATTAAGAAGTCTGATGTAAAACTTGCAACAAATTGGATAATTGGTGAATTATTTGCAGCGTTAAATGAAAAAAATTTAGAGATAACTGAAAGCCCTATAAGCGCAGGCAACTTATCAAAATTAATTAATTTAATTAAAGACGGAACAATTTCTGGAAAAATTGCAAAAACAGTTTTCGAACAAATGATGGAAGGCGACAAAGATCCTCAGAAAATTGTTGAAGAAAAAGGTTTAAAACAAGAGAGTGATCCAAAAGCACTTGAGGCGCTGATTGATAAGGTTATTGATGATAACAGAGACAAAGCCACCGAATATAAATCAGGTAAAGTTAAATTATTCGGTTTCTTTGTAGGTCAAGTAATGAAAGTTTCTGGTGGAAAAGCAAATCCTCAATTAGTTAATGAGATTTTAAAGAAAAAACTTTAGAATTTATGGGTTCAGACCTAAATATAACTAAAGAACTCCAAGAGTATATTTTAAGTCATGGATTTAATTTACATCCAGTCCAAAAAGAAATAATTGATTACAACACTTCTCTTGGTGATATCAAAAGAATGCAAATCTCAGTTTCACAAAGTCAATTTCTGCATTTAATTATAAAAATTTCAAATATCAAAAAAATTTTAGAGATAGGTACATTTACAGGATTAAGTACGTTATCTATGGCTTTGGCATTATCAGATGACGGCAAAATAATTGCTTTAGATAAAAATGAAGAAACTAATAAAGTTGCAATAGATTTTTTTAAAAAAGCTAATCAAGATCATAAAATAAAAACATTAATTAAACCTGCTTTAGAAAGTTTAGATGAAATTAAAAATGAAAAGTTTGATTTAGTTTTTATTGATGCTGATAAAATGAATTATATTGAATACTATGAACGTTCTTTACAATTATTGAACAAAAATGGTCTAATAATCATTGATAATGTTTTATGGTATGGAGAAGTTGTGAATGAAAACAATAATGATAAATTTACTAAAAATATTAAAGAGTTTAATAGTCATATTTCAAAGGATACAAGGGTTGAAAAGTTAATAATTCCTCTTGGTGATGGTATGACTGTTTGTAGAAAATTATAATGTTTGAAGTAGTTGGTTTTTATAAATTTGTCAAAATTTCTTATCTAAAGAAAAATCAAAAAGTTTTATTAGAAACTTTAAAAAAGAAAAACATTAGAGGTACTATAATTATTTCCAAAGAAGGTGTAAATGGAACTATTTCTGGTAAAGCTACAGACATTAAATTCACAATTAACAATTTAAAAAGAGTTTTTAAATTTAAAGAATTTAACAGCAGCAATAAGTCTAAAAACTCATTCCAACCATTTCATAAACCTAAAGTGAAAATCAAAAACGAGGTTGTTCCTATGAATTTAATTTTAAACAAAAGAATAAAGAAAAAGGATAGCCATGTAGATCCAATTAAATGGAATAAGCTGATTAAAGAAAATGATACTGTTCTTATAGATGTGAGAAAACCATTTGAACATGATGTTGGAACATTTAAGGGAGCAATAAATCCTAATGTTGATAACTTTAGAGATTTTCCAAAATATCTAAAAAAATTAAAAAAAAATCAACCTATAGCTATGTTTTGTACTGGTGGAATTCGTTGTGAAAAGGCATCTGTATATTTGGAGAATAAAGGGTTTAATAACATTTATCAGTTAAATGGTGGAATTTTAAATTATCTTAAAAAAACAAATAAGAAAAAAAGTTTATGGAAAGGTGAATGCTTTGTTTTTGATAACAGGATTAGTTTAAAACACGGTCTAAAAGTTGGTTCTTATTCAATTTGCAGTGGTTGTAGGAAGCCTGTATCTCGTAAGGATAAAAAATCAAAAAAATATGAAGAAGGTGTTTCATGTCCAAATTGTCACGACAATCTAACAGATCATCAAAAATCAAGATTTAGGATGAGACAAAAACAAATTAATCTTGCTAAAGAAGCAGGAAAAAGACATATCTTCCAAAAAGAGTATTAACAAATCTTAAAATAATGAATTTATTAAAAGATGAAGTTTCGTTGTTAGTAAGAAAACTTGCTGTACCAGCAAGTGTAGGAACCTTATTCCAAACACTTTATACAATCGTAGATACTTTTTATGCAGGAAAAATATCGCCAGAAGCCTTATCTGCTTTGAGCAAGTCTTTTCCGATATATTTTTTGATTATTGCGACATCCATTGGAGTTACCGTAGCAGGAACATCATTGATTGGTAGTAGTATCGGAGAAAAAAACGAAAAAAATGTTTTAAGTTATTTTGGAAATGTAATCATTTATTCGATTATAATCTCGATAGTTGTATCTATTTTAGGATTTACTTTTGGTGAAAAGATATTCTTATTAATGAATTCCTCTCAAGAAGTAACAATTCTTGGACTCGAATATATAAATGTAATTTTTTTAGGTACGATATTATTTATTGTAGTAGTAGCATTAAATTCATTCTTACATGCAGAAGGAGATACTAAAACTTACAGAAATGTTTTAATATTTTCTTTTTTCTTAAACATTATTTTAAATCCAATTTTTATATTTGGTTTTTTATTTATACCACCATTAGGAATAACTGGTATTGGGATAGCAACTTTAATTGCTCAATTTGTATCTTTGTTGGTTATTTTGATAAAAATATTAAATAATCAAAGAATTAAACAAATAACTTTAGACCACTTCAAAGCTAAATTTTTTTTCTTAAAAAATATTTTTTTTCAATCAATGCCAATTACAATTGCTATATTAGGGTATTCTATTGCTGCAACAATTGTTTTTACATATGTTGGGTTATTTGGTGAATATGCTGTAGCAGGGTATGGATCTGCCACAAGAATTGAGCAAGTAGTTTTGTTACCAATATTAGGAATTAATACAGCAATAATTTCTATAATAGCGCAAAATATTGGTGCAAAATATTACGATAGAGTGGAGCAGTCCTATTTTACTTCAATAAAATACGGTTTAATTATAATGTTAATCGCAGGTGTAGTTATTTTTATAAGTGCTGACATTGTACCTAAATTCTTTTCTTCAAATCCAGAGGTAATTATGCATGGCTCGATGTACCTTAAGATTTCAGCATTTATTTTACCTGCTTATCCAATATTTTTCTTATCAAATGGATTCTTTATGGCTTTAAAAAAATCTGAAAAAGCCATGGTTAATAATATTGCCAGAAATGTTATAGTACCAGTTTTATCCTTTTACATCGCAAAGTATTTAAATGCAGATTTTAAAACTTTTTTTTATATTTGGGCTATCTTTCAATGGTTGATATCATTGATGTTACTTTTTTATGTCAAATATTATATTAAATATAAACTAGCTAATATTTAATATTTTTTAAATATGTTTTTTACAAAAAGAAAAGCGATAATTTTAATTATAATTTGTTCGATTTTTTTTATTCTCACATATAACGATGTTAGGTCTGAAGAGATTAAAGAAATTTCTGGAAATGCTCAAATTATTGATGGTGATACAATAAAAATAAATTCAAAAAAGATAAGATTATACGGAATTGATGCACCTGAATTCAAGCAAATGTGTAAAAAACCATATCTAACAACAATTTTTTTTACTTTTACTAAAGATTATCCATGTGGAAAAATTTCAACACAAAAATTACAAAAAAAAATAAATAACAAAGTAATAACTTGTAAAATTTTGGATGTAGATAGATACAAAAGATTTATTGGAGAATGTTATAAAAGAAATTTAAATTTGAATTCTTGGCTAGTTTCAAACGGTTATGCAGTAGCTTATAGAAAATACTCAAAAAAATATATATCAAACGAAATTAATGCTAAAAATGAAAAAAAAGGCCTTTGGCAAGGTAAATTTGAAATGCCATGGGACTTTAGAAGAAAAAAATAAGTTTATAATCTTGAACCACAGTCTTCAATCCAAGAACAAAGATGTTCAGCAAAAGATCTTCTAACAAACAGATTTAAAATATTTTCATCTTTATGGTGCAGAATTACATCTACATGATTTAAAACAGTCTGAGTTGTTGATCCTTTTTTTTCTTTAAATTCATTAAAATTAAAGGGAGATCCTGCAGAAAAGATTTCATAGACATTTTCACCTTTAAGTTCTAATTGAACAAATTGATCTGTTACATCTATAACAGCACCTAAATTTGTTTTTGAAATACTATTAAATAACATTTCATATAGATCGGATTTATTAGTGTCTTTACTTGCCAGCTCATTTGAGATTATCATCCATTCGTCTGGACTAAGCCATATTGCTGTTAATTTATCACTCATTGTTGAAGTGTTCGATTCTGTAGGCAAGATCATATTAAGATTTTTACCAACATTTGTTAAAAATTCTCTTTTTTTACCTCTCAAATTAATTTTTATTACTGGAGAGATTTCCTTTACAGAAATACTTTCTTGCTTAATTTCATTTTTAATAACTGAATTATAGTTAAGCATTTAACCTCTCATTTTTCTCGTCATAAAAGACTGGACTTGCAACAGTAACATTAATATTTTTATTTTCCATCGGCACAAAAAGTTTTTTTCCCATCATATCTTTTCCACCTCTAACTACTGCAAGTGCTATTGATTTCTTTAGGTTTGGACTGAAATAACTTGAAGTTACATGTCCAAGCATTTCTACTGGACTTTGATTTACCTCAGAAACTATTTGTGCTCCTTCTTCTAAAACAATATTTGCATCATCAGTTAATAAACCTACTAATTGTTTTCTATCTTCTCTCATTGTATCAGATCTATAAAGAGATCTTTTTCCTATGAAATCGTATTTCTTCTTGCTTACTATCCAATCCATTTGAAGATCGAAAGGAGTCATTGTTCCATCTGTATCTTGACCAACAATAATAAAACCTTTTTCTGCTCTTAATAAGTGCATTGTCTCAGTTCCATAAGGAGTAATGTTAAACTCTTTACCTGCCTCTATACATTTTTCCCATAAATCTTTTCCATAACTTGCTTGAACATTTATTTCGAAGCTAAGTTCTCCAGTAAAACTAATTCTCATTATTCTGCATTGAATATTTCCAATTTTTGCTTCTTTAAAAGACATATGAGGAAAATTTTCATCTGATAAATCTAAATCAGGAATTATTTTTTTAAGAATTTTTTTACTATTAGGTCCGCACAAACTGGCTGTAGCATAATGATCTGTTACAGAGGTTAAGTAAACATCAAGCTCAGGCCATTCTGTTTGAAGATAATCTTCAAGTTTTCCTAAAACATTCGCTGCACCACCAGTTGTAGTGGTCATGATGTAATGATTTTCACCTAATCTAGTGGTAACTCCATCATCATAAACCATACCATCTTCATTTAACATTAGGCCGTATCTACATTTTCCTATAGCTAATTTTGACCAAGCATTTGTATAAACTCTGTTTAAAAATTCAGAAGCATCACTTCCTTGAATGTCAATTTTACCAAGAGTAGAGGCATCTAATATACCGGCACTTTCTCTAGCAGCTTTACTTTCTCTTTGTACCGCTTGATGCATAGTTTCTCCGTTAATAGGGTAGTACCATGCTCTCTTCCATTGACCGACATTTTCAAATTCAGCTTTATTTTCAACATGCCAATCATTCATTGGTGTTCTTCTAAAAATATCAAAAAACTTTCCTACATTTCTACCTACAATAGTTCCAAATGTTAATGGTGTGTAAGGAGGTCTAAATGTAGTAGTTCCTAATTCTCCCATTTTAACACCGGCAGTATCTGCAATTATGCCTAAGGCATGCATATTTCCTAGTTTACCTTGATCAGTTCCCATTCCAGTTGTTGTGTACCTCTTAACATGTTCGATAGATCTAAAACCTTCTCTTAATGCCAATTTGATATCTTTAGCCGTTGCATCGTTTTGATAATCTACAAATGGTTTAGTTTTGCCCAAAGGTTTATCGGAAGGTAGTAACCAAATATTTCTATTTGAATTTTCCTCATCAATCTCAACTTTAATATTATCTAAATCCGTTTCTTTTATATTTAGAGTATCTTTAAGTTTCTTATTTAAATTTTTAATGATTTCATCAATTTTAAAATCTCCACCACAAGATCCTACGCTTATTTGTTCTGATGTATTCTGATTTGGTAAGAAAATCTGTTTTTCCTCATCAAACTTAAGTTTACTACCTGATTGTGTATATAAATGAACAGCAGGCGTCCAACCACCAGCAACTCCTAAGCAATCACACGAAATAGAAATTTTACTTCCAGTGACTGATGTTCCATCATTAGACAGCTTCATGATTGAAATATTATTTAATCTTTTGTATCCACCTGTATCAACAATTGTATGTGACCAATAAATTTTAATACCTGCTTCTTCTACTTTTTTTACAATTTTACTTTCGGATTGCTCTCTAATATCAATGATTGCTTCAACATTGATACCTTTGTTATATAATGATAAAGCACTTTCGTAGGCACTATCATTATTAGTAAAAAATACATTTTTACTACCACATGCAACACCATAAAATTCACTGTATTTCTTTACAGCAGATGAAAGTATTATTCCTGGTCTATCATTATTATTAAATATTAAAGGTCTTTCCAATGCACCTGTAGCTAAAATAACTTTCTTAGCTCTAATTTTAAGAAGTCTTTGTCTGATTTTATTTGTTTTATCTTTAGTCTCTAAATGATCAGTTAGGTTTTCTCTAGCCAAAAGATAATTGTATTGATGATAAGCAGCCACACTTGTTCTAGTTTTTATCTCAAGATTTTTAATAACTTTAAGCTCCTCTATTTCTTTTTTTATCCACTCTGAAGGGGTTTTATTATCAATTTTGTTAAATTCGTTATTTTCATAAATAGTTGATCCACCAATTTCATTTTTTTCATCAACTAACAACGTTTTAAAATTATTTTTAGCTGCATTTTTTGCTGCCAGTATTCCCGATATACCAGCGCCTACAACTAATACATCGCAGTGAACATTTCGGTGGTCATAAATGTCAGGGTCAATTGATGTTGGTGATTTCCCTAAACCAGCTGAGTGTCGTATGAAAAATTCATATTTCTCCCAGAAACTAGCAGGCCACATAAATGTTTTATAATAAAAACCTGCTGGAAAAAAAGGGGAGAGAAAATTGTTTATTCCACCAATATCAAACTCAACACTTGGCCAACAATTTTGACTTGATGCCTCCAAACCCTCATAAATTTCCACTTCAGTTGCTCTAACATTGGGTTCCGTTCTATTGGTACCAGGGTTTATTTGAACTATAGCATTTGGTTCTTCAGAACCACATGTCATAATTCCTCTTGGCCTATGATATTTAAAACTTCTTCCAACTAAATGGACATCATTTGCAAGTAATGCCGATGCTAAAGTATCGCCTTTAAATCCATGGTAAGTTTTGCCATTAAATTTAAAGGAAATTCTATTAGTTTCATCAATATACTCGCTGGATTTTACTCTTAAGTTTTTAGTCATTTTATTGAGCAGGTGGTTTTTCACCCATTTTATAAATTGCTTTTATTTCATCGTTAGAAGTATCCCTAACCATATTAAACCATTTACGACAACCATGTGCATGGTTCCATCTTTCAAATTGAACACCTTTAATATTTTTTCTCATAAATAAATATTCTGCCCACTCATCATCACTTAATTCTGTTGGTTGCTTAGGTCTCTCGATATGAGCTTCACCGCCAGCCTTAAATTCTTGCTGATCTCGTTCTCCACAGTATGGACAGTTTATTAAAAACATTAATGAGCAACCGCTGCAGCCCCATGTTCATCAACAAGGTCTCCGCTTACAAATCTATTTAAATTAAATGCAGCATTAAGTTT
Source organism: Candidatus Pelagibacter sp. (assembly GCF_052049835.1). Lineage (GTDB taxonomy): Bacteria > Pseudomonadota > Alphaproteobacteria > Pelagibacterales > Pelagibacteraceae > Pelagibacter. The sequence continues at coordinate 56,132 of NZ_JBNGZF010000004.1, forward strand.
GTGTGGTTCATCATTTGCGATAGTATGTGCAAACAAATCTCCAGATCCAGGAGTTGCTTTAAATCCTCCAGTACCCCAACCACAATTAAAGTATAATCCTTTAATTGAAGTTTTACTTAAAATTGGACTAGCGTCAGGACAAATATCTACTATTCCTCCCCATTGTCTTAACATTCTCATTCTACTGAAAATTGGATATAATTCTAAAATAGCATTTAGTGTTCCTTCAACTATTTGATGACTACCTTTTTGAGTATAAGAAACATAATCATCTGTTCCAGCACCAATGACCAATTCTCCTTTGTCAGATTGACTGACATAAGCATGCACTGCATTAGACATTACAACTGTATCAATAATTGGTTTTACAGGTTCAGAAACTAAAGCCTGTAAAGGTTTACTTTCAAGTGGAAGTCTTAGACCGGCCATATTAGCTATTACACTTGAATGACCAGCTGCAACTACACCAACTTTCTTAGTTTTTATAAATCCTTTTGTTGTTTCTATTCCTTCAACACTATCTCCATTTCTTTTTATTCCTTTAACTTCACAATTTTGAATAATATCAACACCCATTGCATCAGCTCCTCTAGCATATCCCCAAGCAACTGCATCGTGTCTCGCAGTACCAGCTCTCCGTTGTAAAGTTCCTCCTAAAACAGGGTATCTAATATCTGGCGATGTATTTATGATTGGACAAAATTTTTTAACTTCTTCAGTGCTTAAGTAGACTGCATCAATTCCATTTAGTCTATTTGCGTGTGTTCGTCTTTTTAAATCTCTAACATCTTGTAAATTATGTGCAAGGTTCATTACACCTCTTTGACTAAACATTACATTATAGTTTAGTTCTTGAGATAAACCTTCCCAAATTTTTAATGCATGATCATATAATCCTGCACTAGCGTCCCATAAATAATTTGATCTAATAATTGTTGTATTCCTTCCAGTATTTCCTCCACCAATCCAACCTTTCTCGACTACAGCAATATTATTCATATTGTGTTTTTTTGCTAAATAGTATGCTGTAGCCAATCCATGGCCACCACCTCCAACAATAACAGCATCGTATTCTTTTTTAGGAGAAGGGTCTTTCCATGCTCTTTGCCAATTTTCATGATATGAAAGAGCATTTTTGATTAACGAAAATACTGAGTACTTATTTCTCATAATAATTGAATAATTACTTTATATATATTGAATTTTCAATACAATCGCTTAATACACAATGTCATACGGAAGAGTGGGTGAGAGGCTGAAACCAGTCGTTTGCTAAATGACCGTGCGAGGAAACTTGTACCGAGGGTTCGAATCCCTCCTCTTCCGCCACTAAAATAGAGGCTGATCTTTAAAAAAGTTTTTCATAGGTACTGGCCGTTGTTCCAAAATATATCTATAGACATTATAATTTTCCATTACACGCTGTACGTAATTTCTTGTTTCTCTAAATTTTATTAATTCAACCCAATCAACAAAATCAACTTGTTTTTTTTGTGGATCTTTATTTATTTTTTTCCAATATTTAACTCTGTTGGGTCCAGCATTATAAGCAGCGACTGCAAAAGGGTAGGCACCATCATATTGTAGAATTAAACCTGCAATATAATGAGAGCCTAAATTAATATTATATTCTGGATCAGTGGTTAATCTTGATTTTGAATATGGAAGTTTGGCTTGTTTTGAAACTAATTTTGCTGTGTATGGCATCAATTGCATTAATCCTTTTGCACCAGCATGACTATTAGCTTCCAAATCAAATTCACTTTCTTGTCTAATTATAGATAAGATCAAAGCACTTTCTGGAATTTTTCTTTTATTAATATATTTAGGAGTACTAATTATTGGGTAATTGTATTTATTATGAAATCTTTTTTGATAAGACGCAATTTTTGAAACCTGAATAGCAAAGTCATATCTATTTATACTTGTAGCTAATTCTGCAGCCAAAACTTCACTACCTTTTGCTATATTATCATTAGCTAAATGTCTTAAAATATGTTTTGTATATTTATCTTTCTTTAATTCATCTAGAAGATAAGAAATTTTTACAAGCTCTTTATTAAAAAATTGAATTCTGTATTTTGGATCTATTTCCATATCTTTTTCTAACTCGAATTTTCCATTTGGATTTAATTTTAAAAAAGCTAGCTGACCATAGTAAGTAGTAAGATATTTTGTAGCTTCTCCGTACCAATTTTTTGATTGCTCTCTCTCGCCCATTTTTTCATATGCTCTTCCAAGCCAATATGCACCTCTTGATAGACTTATTGGATAACTAACATTTTCATAAAAGTTTTTAAAATGATCTTTAGCTGTCAAAGGATCGTTTAAAAAACTCAATGCTATCCATCCACTCATCCATTCAGCAGCTGCATATTCAGACCCTTGAGTCATTCCATGATTGCTTGAAATTTTATATGAAATTTCATATTTTTTTTTATAAAGCAATGCCCTTGCTATAATTTCTCTTTCTTTCCACCATTTATCTGGTCTAACTAAATACTCCTTGTCATTTCTTATCTTCAATAAGATTTCAGTTGAAGAGTCTACACGTCCTTTTTTTCTTCTCCATTTCAACCGATCATAATTTAATCCTGCATCATTCTTAAATTTTTGTGGAACATTTGCTATAGCCTGGTCAACTCCATAGCCCTTACTCATTAAAAGGTATCTTGCGTTATATAAAAGTTCATAATCTTTTGGCAGATATCTTATTAATCTTTGCAAATCCCAACGATCACCGTTCCAAGCCAAATAATCAGCTCGTTTAATATAATCATCTGCATTCAAATATTTTTTATATTTTTTTCTAAAATATTTTAATTCATTTTTAGATAAATCTGCTGTTATCCAACCTTCTTTAATCAGTTTAATACCTGCTTTCTTTTCTCCAATTAAGATGCGACTCTCTCCAAGTATCATTTTTCCATATCCACTTAATGGATCTTTTTCTCCAAACCAATTTAATATTTTTTTTGGTGAAACACTTTCCGTTGATAGTTTGTGTTCAGCTAAATATCTAATTCTGTTTATTCTAGGATAATCTGAATTTTTATTTAAAAAAACTTGATATTCGTAAAAAGAAGCCTGGTTACCAGAGGTTAAAAGATGTCTCCATTGTATAAAATTGTAAATTGACTTGTCTTTTGCTTTTTTTGCTATTTTTAGTGCAGATGACCATTTACTTTTCTGCATTTCTGAAATGGCTTTTTTAGCTAACCCGAAGTCTCTTTTACTATAATACTTTGAAATTTTTATATTCATTGCTGAGCTAATGCCAGCTACGGTTGGCTTTTTCTTCGGTATTTTAAAACTTAATTTTTTTTCTTTTAAAACCAAATCTTTTTTAACTATCACTTCTTCGATTTTAATTTCTTTGGTTTTTGAGGGCTTTTTTAAAGGCTTAAGAATATTTATAGATATTTTCTTTTGAATTTCTTCTTTACTTAAAACAGGTTTTTTTAAGGGTACAATTGAATTGATTTCAGCAAAAAGATTATTTGAAAATATTAATATTGATACAGTGAAACCTAAAAATAATATTTTTTTGAGCATAATCTTTTAGTATATGAATCTTTAAACTATGTTATAAGTATTTATGTTTAAAGGATCAAATGTTGCTTTAATTACACCATTTAAAAATAATGGTCTAGATGAGGAAGCGTATATAAAATTAATCCATTTCCACATCGATAATGGTACTAATGGACTTGTTCCAGCTGGTACAACAGGTGAATCTCCTACGTTAAGTCATAATGAACATGAAAGAGTAATAGATTTATGTATAAAAGAAAGTAATGGAAAAATTCCAGTTATTGCTGGAACTGGGTCAAACTCAACAGAAGAAGCGATTTCTTTAACCACACACGCAGAAAAAGCAGGTGCTAACGGTGCTTTGATAGTTACACCTTATTACAATAAACCAACTCAAGAGGGCCTGTATCAACATTATAAAGCAATTAATGACAAGTGTGGGATTCCAATTATAATTTATAATATTCCTGGTAGATCTGTTATTGATATGTCAGTCGACACAATGGCTAGATTGTATGAATTAAAAAATATAGTTGGTGTAAAAGATGCAACAGGTGATTTAGATAGAGTTAATCAGACACTTAAAAAAATGGGAAAAGATTTTATTCAATTAACAGGTAATGATGATAATGCTTTTGAATTTAATAAACGTGGTGGGGTAGGTACCATTAGTGTAACAGCAAATATTGCACCTAAGCTTTGTTCAGATTTTCAAAGATTTTCAAAATCAGATACTGATAATGAAATTAAAGAAGCAGAAAGATTAGATAAATTATTACAACCTATTCATCACTCAATGTTTGTTGAGAGCAATCCTAGTCCGGTAAAATACGCTGCAAAACTTTTAGGTCTTTGTGATGACAATGTAAGACTACCACTTGTAAAAGTAACAGAGACAACAAAAGAAATTGTAAAAAAAGCTCTTCAGTCTGCTAAGTTAATTTAATGAGCAAAAAAACCAATCCTGGTTTAAAAATCATTTGTTTAAATAGAAAAGCTAGTTTTAACTATTTTTTTGAAGATCTTTTTGAAGCCGGAATTGCTTTAAAGGGATCTGAGATAAAATCAGTAAGAGATGGTAAGGTGAATATTGCTGAGTCATATGCTGTTGAAAAAGGGGGTGAAATTGTCTTAATAAATTCACACATATCTCCATACAAGCAAGCCAGTTACTCTAATCACAATCCAACAGATGATAGAAAATTACTTCTTAATAAAAAAGAAATAAATAAATTAATAGGTAAAATGCAAAGAGATGGTTTCACATTAGTTCCAACAAAAATGTATTTTAAAAAAGGAAGGGCTAAAATAGAATTAGCTGTTGCTAAAGGAAAAAAGCAATATGATAAAAGAGCAACAAAAAAAAGTAGAGATTGGAACCGTGAAAAAGCAAGATATATTAGAAAATCAAGCTAAAATTGTTTTTTTAGGAATAGGTTCAAATTTAGGTCTAAAAAAAAGAAATATAGAAAAAGCAAAATTTTTATTAGCAAACCATAACTTAGATTTTCTCTCGGTATCTAGTTATTATGAAACTCCCTCTTGGCCCGATGCAAGAAAACCTAAGTTCTTAAATATTATTTTAAAATTAAGATGTTATTACAATCCTAAAGAACTTTTAAAAATATGTAAATCTATAGAAACTCAATTAGGTAGAAAAAAAGCAAAAAAAAACGCTCCTCGTATATGTGATATTGACATAATCGATTTTAATAAATTAGTGTCTAAAAAAAATGCTAAAATTAATTTACCTCACAAAATGATGCATAAACGAAATTTTGTGTTATTTCCTTTATTTGAAATTCAAAAGAATTGGATCCATCCTAATAAACAAATTGATGTTAAAACCTTGATTTCTCTTCTTCCTGATAGAGACATTAGATCTATTAAACAAATTTGATTTAGTGGTATAATATCAATTATGATTAATTCAAATGAACTTATAAATAAAGTTAAGAATTATAATAAATTTCTTAATCCTGAAAAATTGGATAAAGCATATAATTTTGCTGTTAAAGCACATAAGAGTCAAAAAAGAGCTTCGGGTGATCCTTATTCTGTTCACCCAATTGAGGTTGCAAATATATTAACTGAATTAAAATTAGATAGTGCTACAATTACAACAGGCCTATTGCATGACACTATAGAAGATACTTTTGCAACGTATGAAACTATTAAACAAGAATTTGGAGATGAGGTTGCTGATTTAGTAGATGGTGTAACTAAAATTTCAGCATTTGAAAATTCAGCTGGAGCTAATTCTAAAGTTGAGAATTTCAGAAAATTAATTTTAGCAACATCAAAAGACATCAGGGTTCTGTTAGTAAAAATTGCTGATCGACTACATAATATGAGGACTATTAAAGCAATTACAAAAGAAGAGAAAAGAAAAAGGATAGCTCAAGAAACCATGGAAATTTATGCACCATTAGCTGATAGAATGGGAATGCATAGAATAAGAGATGAACTTGAGGATTTATCTTTTGAAATTTTAAATAATGATGCAAGAAAATTAATAAAAAAAAGACTTGATGAAATAAAATTGGATAGAAAAGACTTATTTGAACAACAATCTTTTGAGTTAAGTGAAATATTGAATGATAATGATATTAATGCAGAGATTCATGGAAGAGAAAAAACACCTTTTTCAATTTGGAGAAAAGTCCAAAAAAAAAGAGTCTCCCTAGAGCAAATAACAGACATTATTGGATTTAGGATAATTTTAAAAAACGTAGACGATTGTTACAAAACTCTTGGGATTTTTCATAAAAAATGGAATTGCATACCGGGAAAATTTAAAGATTATATTTCATCCCCAAAAATCAATGGTTATAAATCTATTCATACTTCTGTAATTGGTTCAAATAAAAAACCAATAGAAATTCAAATTAGAACACATGAAATGCACGAATTTGCAGAAAGAGGTGTTGCATCTCATTGGCAGTATAAATCTTCTGAAAAATTTAATTCTTTGAGTTGGAAGGAGTATGATTGGTTAAAAGATCTTGTTGAGATTATAGAAAAAAATGAAAACCCTGAAGATTCATATGAGTATACAAAACTACAAATGTTTCAAGAAAACGTATTTTGTTTTACACCAAAAGGTTCAGTTATAAAATTACCTAAAGACGCAACAGCTATAGATTTTGCATATGCTGTTCATACTAAAATTGGTAATTCAGCAGTCGCTTGTGAAATTAATGGAAATAAAAGTGAATTACAAACTATTTTAAGAAATGGAGATCGAGTAAATATTATAACATCTAAAAATAATTCACCATCACTTCACTGGATACCAACAACTAAAACAGGTAAAGCGAGGGCAGCAATAAGAAGATATTGGCATGACAAAGGAGAGCAAAAAGAGGAAAAAACAAAAAAATATAACACTACTTTATGGATGTCATTACCTGATAAGCCAGGTCAATTAGGAGATATAAGCTCACTCATTGGAAGTCATAAATTAAATATATCGAGCTTAGAAATGGTTGGTAAAAATCCTAATTATATTAATTTTAAATTTAAGTTAATTATTAGAAATCTTAAGAATTTTACTAATTTTATTGCAGAGCTAAAACAAAAGAGTATAAAATTTAAGATAATTAGACACGAAGAAAAAAGAAATGCTTTCACACAAAAAATCCTTAAATACTTTAAAAAAAACTAATGCATTATTAGAAGGTCACTTTGTTCTATCTTCAGGTCTACATTCTTCAAAATATATTCAGTGCGCAAAACTTTTAAGTTTCCCTAATTTAGCTAATAAAATTTGTAAATCTTTAGCAATTAAAATTAAAAAAAAATTTAAAAAAATTGATTTAATACTAGCTCCTGCGATGGGAGGAGTAATAATTGGATATGAAATTGGAAAATTGCTAAAAAAAGAAACAATTTTTTGTGAAAGAGTAAATGGTAAATTTACTCTCAGAAGAGGATTTAATATTAAAAAAGGTGCAAGAGTATTAATTATAGAAGATGTAATCACTACAGGAAAATCAAGTTTAGAGTGTGTAAAGTTAATTAAAAAATCAAAAGCAAAATTAATTGGATTCGCATCTATTATAGATCGATCAACTAAACAATCTTTAAAAATAAAAACTGGAATAACATCTCTTTTAAAAATTGATGTTCCAACTTATAAAGCAAATAAATTACCACCAGAACTTAGATCTATACCAATAACAACCCCAGGAAGCAGATTTATTAAGTGAAAAGGTTAGGTGTAAATATAGATCATATCGCAACTTTACGAAACGCTCGTGGAGAGAGGCATCCAGACCCACTATACGCAGCTAAAAAAGTTATTAGTTATGGAGCCGATTCTGTAACAATTCATTTAAGAGAAGATAGAAGACATATAAATGATATTGATGCAAAAAAAATCTGTGGTTTAAGGAATGTACCTGTAAACCTTGAAACTTCTATGAATGAAGAAATCGTTAATAAAGCACTTAAGATAAAACCAAATTTTATCTGTTTAGTTCCAGAAAATAGAAAAGAAATTACTACTGAAGGAGGTTTAAATATAAAAAATAATCTTAATAAGTTAGAGAAAATAATTAAAAAATTTAAAAAAGCAAAGATAAGAACAAGTTTATTCATTAACCCTTCACCAAATGACATTAAACTTGCTAAAAAATTAAATGCTGACTGTATTGAAATACATACTGGAAAACTAGCAAACTTAGTTAAATCAAAAAAAAATTATTCTAGTGAATTAAACAGAATTAAAAAAAGTGCAAAATTAGCATCAAGTTTAAATATAGAAGTTCATGCTGGTCATGGTTTAGATTATAAAACCACCAAAATTTTAACAAAAATAATAGATATTGAGGAGTATAATATTGGACATTTTATAATTGGGGAGTCAATATTTGATGGACTTTCAAAAGTAATTAAAAACTTAAAAAAAATTATAAAAAGATAAATGAAAATTCTTGGTATTGGCGTTGATATTGTTGATAATAAAAGAATTCAAAAATCGATTAAAAATCCTTTATTTAAAAAAAGAATTTATTCATTTAAAGAATTGAAACATTCTAATGCTGTAAACAATAAAGTAGCTTTTTTTTCGAAGAGATTTGCTGCAAAAGAAGCATTTTCTAAAGCCCTTGGCACAGGTTTTCGTATGAATTTAAATTTTAAAGATATAGAAGTTGTTAATGACAAAATGGGAAAGCCTTATTACGTTAAAAATAAAAAAATTACAAAAATTATACAAAAGAACTTTAAAATCAAAAATTTTAAATGTTTTTTATCAATTTCCGATGAAAAAAATTATTCAACTGCATTTGCAATTATTCAGACATCATGAAATTAGATAAAAATTTTTTTTCAGAAAATATAAAAACTTTAATTTATGCATTAATAATTGCAGTTATAATTAGATCGCTTTTATTACAACCATTTTATATTCCATCCTCATCAATGGAGCCTACTTTATTAGTAGGTGATAGGTTGTTTGTAACAAAATATACCTATGGATATAGCAAACATTCATTTCCTTTTAGTCCTCCAATATTAAACAAAAGAATTATGTTTAGTAGTCCGGAACGAGGTGATGTAATTGTATTTAAAACCCCAGCAGATAATCGAACAGATTATATTAAAAGACTAATTGGTTTACCTGGTGATAAAATTCAATTTATAGACTCTAATTTATATATAAATAATTCTGAAATTCTTAAGTCTAAAATTAAAAACAAAACTACAATTTTCTGTGGCGACAAAAGTATTGATGTTTATAGATTTGAAGAAAAACTTTCAAATGGTAAAAAATTTCATACTGTTTATTTAAAAAATTATACCTATCAAAATTCTGATGTGTTTACTGTACCAAAAGATCATTATTTCTTTTTAGGAGATAACAGAGACTGTTCTAAAGATAGCAGGTACTTAACAAGTGTTGGATATGTACATAAAGATAATTTAGTAGGAAAAGCTCAATTTATATTTTTCTCATCAGATAAAAGTATAGGAAGTTTTATTGAATTTTGGAAATGGCATAAGTCAATAAGATTTAATAGAATCTTTAATAAAATTAATTAATGAAAATTAACTATCAAAGTTTAGAAAAAAAAATTGATTTAAAATTCAAAAATAAAGATCTACTTACCCAAGCTCTTACACATAAAAGTTTTAACTCAAATACAAATAATGAAAAAATAGAGTTTCTGGGTGATAGAGTTCTTGGTTTAGTCATAGCAAAAAAACTTTTAGAAATTTATCCAGGAGAAAAAGAAGGTATTCTTGATAAAAAATTTGCATCCTTAGTTAATAAAAAAACATGTCTGGATATAGCAAAAAAAATCAATTTAGCTAGTTATGTTAAAACATATAATCCCAACAATAAAAAAATAAAAATTGAGGACAAAATTATATCTGATAGCTGCGAAGCATTAATTGGTGCCATATATCTTGATAAAGGTTATGCAATTGTTGAAAAAACAATTTTAAATTTGTGGCAAGATCATATTGAAAAAAGTGTAGTAACAGAAATAGATGCAAAAACAAAATTACAGGAACTAACTTTAAAAAATTTTAAAAAATTACCTACTTATAAATTAATTTCAAATACAGGTCCAAGACACAAACCTATATTCAAAGTTGGAGTAAAATTGCCCAATACAAAATATTTCATAGCTACTGGAAAATCAAAGAAAGAAGCTGAACAAAATGCTGCTATAGAATGTTTAAAAAATACAAATAAAAAATGAATTGGTCAGACGTAGGATTTTTAATAAGTAAAAATAGATATAATGAAAATTCATTAATTGCTGAATTATTTACAAAAGATAAAGGAAAAATATCTGGAATTATATTTGGTGGTACTTCAAAAAAAATTAAAAATTATCTTCAGCTTGGTAACAAACTCCATGTTAATTACAATTCTAAAAATGATAACAGAATAGGTTATTTTAAAATTGAAATTTTAAATGCCTATACCCCATTATATTTTGATCATAAGCAAAAGTTATCCTGTATTACATCTGCTATGAACTTAATCAAAATATTAACAGCAGAGTCTCAATCTAACGATAAAGTTTATTTTATAATTCAAAATTTATTTTTAATTTTAAAAGAAAAAGATTGGATAAAAAAATATATATTTTGGGAATTGGAGTTACTTAAAATATTAGGATATGACTTGGCGCTTGAAAATTTAGTTGAAAAAGATTTAGAAGGTAACAAAACTGTATATTATGCAAGTTCTTTAAATGAAAAAAAATATGTACCTAATTTTTTGATTGAAAAAGATCTAGAAGTTAATGATCTCAGCACTTTATTGAACGGTTTAAAATTGGTAGGCGATTATTTGGATAAAACCATATTAAGACCAAATAATTTAAATTATCCCAATAGTAGGTTGTTATTTTTAAATACTTTAAAATAATTATTTGATTATTTTATCAATTCTATCAGCGTAATAACTTACTATAGCATTGGCACCAGCTCTCTTAAAAGCAACTAAGCTTTCATATACAGCATCTTTACTAATTAATTTTTTTGATATAGCTGTTTCAATTAAGCTGTATTCTCCTGATACTTGATAGGCAAATACAGGCAATTTAAATTTTTCTTTTATTGATTTTATTATGTCTAAGTAGGGCATACCTGGTTTAACCATTACCATATCAGCTCCTTCTTTGATATCTAATGCAACTTCTCTTAAAGCTTCATCAGAATTTCTATAATCCATCTGATAAGTTTTTTTGTCTCCTTTTAATGATCCTTTAGATCCGACTGCATCTCTAAAAGGTCCATAAAAGCTTGAGGCATATTTTGCAGCGTACGATAATATTTGAACGTTTTGAAATTTATTTTTATCTAAAGCTTTCCTTATTTTTCCTATTCTACCATCCATCATATCTGATGGGGCAATGACATCACAACCCATCTCTGCCTGAAGTAATGACTGATTAATCAGTACCTCTATAGTCTCATCGTTTAGAATAGTGTTAGATTTAATTAAACCATCATGACCATGAGATGTGTAGGGATCTAATGCTACATCACACATTATACCTATTTGATTTTTGTATCTTTTTTTAATTTCTTTAATTGCTCTACAAACTAAATTTTTCTCATTTAGTGATTCTGTTCCCAATTCATCTTTATGTACATTCTGGGTTTTTGGAAAAAGAGCAACCATTGGAATCTTTTTTTTTATGGCTCTATCCACTATTTGACTCAATCGATTAATTGTATATCTGTATACACCTGGCATCGATGAAATCTCTTGCCGTTTATTTGATCCTTCAATTAAAAAAATAGGTAATATAAAGTCATTTGGACTTAAGGTATTTTCTTGAATCAGTCTTCTTGACCAAGATTCTTTTCTATTCCTTCTAAGTCTAAGACTCGGGTATTTACCAATAATCATGTTTTAATTTACTTTTAAATTGCGACAAATGTAATATACACATATACAAAAAAAAGGGTAGAAAGCAATCAAGATGACATTAGAAAATTCAAAAGTAATAGACTTAAATATTAAAAAAGAAGATAGAGTTTTAGACTTTAGCGATTTTCAGAAACAAGAAATTCAGTTTGATATTGAAAAATTGCAAGAAGCTTATCATCAAATAGTTAAGATTAAAAAATTTGAAGATGCTGGTGTAACTCACTTTGGAGCGATATCATTAACTCAAATACCTGGTGATCCAGACTCAATCAAAGGTAATAAGGCTAGAGGAGTATACTGGACAAAACCCGATAAATCTGGAAAAGAAGTAGTTAGAGATGAGTCTCTAGATGAGTCACAATATTCAGAATTTATAAAAGATTATGAAAACACTTACTTTAAAGAAGTATATGATGCTCTGTCATCTAAATATAAATTAGGAAGAGTTAGAATTCTTTTAAAAGAACCAAGATCAACTTTGAGTTGGCACAGAGATCCTGAGCCAAGATTACATATACCTATAATTACTAACCCTGGCTGTATCATGGTTATTGATAATGTTGCAAAGCACATGCCTGCGGATGGGTCAGTATGGGTCACAAATAATACGAAGTATCACAATGCATTTAATGGTGGTGAAGAGAATAGAATACATTTAGTTGCTTGTGTTTTAGATTACAAATTTAATTAATTTGAAAAAAATATTTATTTCATCAGATCACGCTGGATTTAAATTAAAAGAGTCAATCAAAGATTATTTGAAAAATAAAAAAGTAAAATTTGAGGACCTTGGTCCAAAAAATGATACTAGTGTTGATTATCCTGACTACGCACATAAAGTTGCAAAAAAAGTCAAACTTAATAAAAGAAATGTTGGTATTTTAGTTTGTGGATCTGGGACTGGCATGAATATTGCGGCAAATAAGCATAAAAATGTGCGTGCAGCGCAATGTTTTAATCTAAAATCAACAAAATTATCCAGATTGCATAATGATGCAAATATCATTACATTAGGTTCAAGATTGATATCCAAAAAAAATGCTTTAAAGTTTATAGGTGTTTTTTTAAATACTAAATTTGATGGTGGGAGACACTTAAAAAGAGTTAAAAAAATATAATTATGTCTAGTGAAAAAAATTATTTAAACGATAGTTATAAAAGTTTCTTTGAAGACAGTTTGTCAGTAAAGGATCCAGAACTTTATAAAGCTATTAAAGATGAATTAATCAGACAACAGCAGCATATAGAACTAATCGCTTCCGAAAATATAGTTTCTCAAGCAGTATTAGAAGCACAAGGTTCAGTTTTAACCAATAAGTATGCAGAAGGGTATCCTGGTAAAAGATATTACAATGGTTGTGAGCATGTTGATGTTGCAGAAAATCTTGCGATTGAAAGATTAAAAAAATTATTTAATTGTAAATTTGCAAACGCGCAACCACATTCAGGGGCTCAAGCAAATGGCGCAGTATTTTTAGCTTTGTTAAGCCCAGGAGATACATTTATGGGTATGAGTTTAAATTCAGGTGGTCATATTACTCATGGATTAAAAATTTCAATGTCTGGTAAATGGTTCAACGCAATAGGATATGATGTTGATAAAGAGTCAGAATTGATTGACTATGATAATGTTGAAAAACTTGCTTTAGAACATAAACCTAAACTAATAATTGCGGGTGGAAGTGCTTACTCAAGAGTAATTGATTTTAAGAGATTTAGAGAAATAGCAGATAAAGTTGGAGCATATTTAATGGTTGATATGGCACACTTCTCTGGTTTAGTTGCAGGTAAAGGTTATCCTAATCCTTGTGACTATGCACATGTTGTTACATCAACGACACACAAAGTTTTTAGAAGTGCAAGAGGTGGTATAATTTTAACTAATCACGAGGATCTTGCTAAAAAATTTAATACAGCAGTTTTTCCTGGTTATCAGGGTGGACCTTTGATGCATATTATTGCTGCTAAGGCTGCTGGATTTTTGGAGGCCTTACAGCCAGAATTTCAAAATTATATTAAATCTGTTTTAGCAAACGCCAAAATGCTTGCAGAGACATTAAAAAATAATGGATTTAAAATATACTCTGATGGAACGGATACGCATTTGATGCTGGTTGATTTAAGGCCTTATAACGTAAAAGGTAATCTTGCAGCTGAAAGTTTGTCTAGAGCAAATATTACGTGTAATAAAAATGGTATCCCTTTTGATACAGAAAAACCCATGATTACTTCGGGTATTAGATTAGGTACACAAGCTGCTACTACACGAGGTTTTGGACTAAGCGAATTTAAGACTGTAGGAGAATTAATAACAAAAACTTTAAAAGGTCTATCTGAAAACCCATCAGATAACAGCAAAATAGAAGAAGAAGTAAAAAATGAAGTTATTTCTTTAACTTCGTCATTTCCGATATATAAGAACCTTTAGTAAATGATTTGCTCAATATGTAAAAAAGGGGAGACCTCAGTCGTCGACTCTAGACCAACAGAGGATGGTACTGCTATAAGAAGAAGAAGACTTTGTACTTGTGGAGCTCGTTTCACAACTTTTGAAAGAGTTCAATATAGAGAATTAATGGTAGTAAAAAAAAATGGCAGAAAATCTGTATTCGATAGAGATAAACTATCAAAATCTATTTATATTGCCTTAAAGAAAAGACCCATAGATACCGAAACCATAGAAAAATTTATAAGTCAGGTCTCAAGATCATTAGAGGAAATTGGTCAAAGCGAAATATCTACTAATACAATTGGAACAATGGTTATGGATGGTTTAAAGGATTTAGATCCTGTTGGTTACGTAAGGTTTGCATCAGTTTATAGAAACTTTAGAGAAGAAAAAGATTTTGTGCAATTCGTGGACAAACTTAATGTCTACAAAAAAACATAAATTTACATTAAAAGACAAATCTTACATGGAGATAGCCTTAGATCTGGCTAGATCTCGTCATGGTCTCACTGGATCAAATCCTTCTGTTGGATGTGTGATTGTTAAAAATGACAAAATAATTTCTATAGGTCAAACTTCATTTAATGGAAGACCACATGCAGAGACTAATGCAATTAAAAATAGTTTTGAAGATTTAAAAGACTCAAAAATGTATGTTACTCTAGAACCATGTTGTCATCATGGATTAACGCCACCATGCACTGATTTAATAATTAAATCAAAAATTTCTGAAGTCATATATTCTGTTACAGATATAGACAAAAGAGTAAGTAATAAAAGTTTTAAAATTTTAAATTCGAAAAAAATAATTGTAAAAAAAGGTTTGTTAAAAAATAAAATTGAAAACTTTTATTTTCCTTATTTTTTTAATAGAAAGAAAAAATTACCTTATGTTACTGGCAAAATAGCTATTTCAAAAAACCATATTATTTACACTAAGTATCAAAAAAAAATTACAAATATTTATTCAGATATGTTTTCACATCTTTTGAGATATCAAAACGATGGTTTGATGATTACATACAAAACACTAAACAAAGATAATCCAAGATTAAATTGTCGTTTAAAGGGGTTGAAAAATTTTTCTCCTAAAAGAATTATTTTAGATAACAATTTAAAGACTAAAACAAACAGCTATATAATAAAATCTTCTAATAACAAAAATACTTTAATATTTTATAATAAAGCTGATAAATCAAAAATTTCTAAATTTAAAAGAAAAGGCATTATTCTTGTTAAATCTAAAGTAGATAGAAATAACAGATTTGATATGAGAGAAATTTTGAAAAAGCTATATAATTTTGGCTGCAGGAATTT
The DNA here is from genome assembly GCF_052049835.1 of Candidatus Pelagibacter sp. Classification (GTDB taxonomy): domain Bacteria; phylum Pseudomonadota; class Alphaproteobacteria; order Pelagibacterales; family Pelagibacteraceae; genus Pelagibacter. The sequence continues at coordinate 71,836 of NZ_JBNGZF010000004.1, forward strand.
ATTGATAGAGGGTGGAAATGAACTAACAAATTCCCTGCTCAAAAATAAAATTTTTAATAAATTTTATTTATTCAAAAGCCCTAAAAATCTTTCTAAAAGCTCTGAATATTTAAAATTTAGTGGTCTGAACACATTAAATCAAAAGTATCTAACAAAGATTAATTTAAATCTGAATTTGCGAAAAGACAGAATAACATTATATAGATAGAAATTATGTTTAATGGAATAATTTATAACCAGGGTATTATTACTAAAATTATTAAAAGACCCAAGGGTATTAATATTTTTGTAAAAAGTAATCTTAAAGTCTCCAAAAAAGATATGGGTTTGTCAGTTGCATGTGATGGTGTCTGCTTAACTTTAATCTCATATAAATCAAGAATTATGGAATTTTATCTATCTAAAGAAACAATAAACCGTTCAAAATTTAAATTTTTAAAAATAAGGGATAAAATAAATTTAGAATTACCATTAAAATATGGGACAAAAATTTCAGGACATATTTGTCAAGGTCATGTTGATACTGTCGGCAGGGTATTAACTATTAAAAAAATAGATAAATCATTTCTTTTTGACTTTGATTTACCTAAAAAGGAGAGAAAACACCTAATTGAAAAAGCATCAATCTGTGTAAATGGAATTTCCCTCACAATTTCTAAAGTCACTAAAAAAGGTTTCCAAATATGGATAATTCCCCATACCTACAATGAAACGAATTTATCAACTTTAAAAAAATCTAGTTTAGTTAATATAGAGATAGATATCTTGTCTAAATACGTTAGGAATTATTTTCATGGGAAAAAATAATTTTGCATCAATCGAGTCAATTATAAGTGTAGCCAAAAAAGGGGGTATGTTTATTTTAGTTGATGATGAAAAAAGGGAAAATGAGGGAGATTTAGTTATTTCTACATCAGACTCGAATGCAAAGAATATTAACTTCATGGCGAAATACGGACGAGGTTTAATTTGTTTAGCACTAGATACTCTTCAAGCAAAAAGATTAAATTTATCTTTAATGTCTCCAGTAAATCAATCAAGAAATAAAACTGCTTTTACAATTTCTATTGAAGCAAAAAAAGGAATAACAACAGGTATATCAGCTAAAGATAGAGCTAGAACAATAAAAATTGCCTCAAAAAAAAATGTGAATAAAAATGAAATTGTTTCTCCTGGTCATGTATTTCCAATTATTGCTAAAGATGGTGGAGTTCTTGTTAGAGCAGGGCATACAGAAGCTTCAGTTGATATATCAAAATTAGCAAAAAAAAATAATTCAGCTGTAATTTGTGAAATTATGAATGAAGACGGATCAATGGCTAAAGGTCATGATTTACATAATTTCGCAAAAAAGCATAAATTAAAAATAGGAAAAATAGAAGATTTGATTGCATATAGATTAAAAAAAGAAAAACTTATTAAACTAAAAAAACAAAGCAAGATTGATGTAAAAAATCAGAAATATAATATTAGAATTTATGAGAATCTTTTAGATGGCTCTGAACACTTTGCTTTAACAAAAGGTCAAATAAAAAAAGGTATTACTCCAAGAGTAAGAGTAATTTCTTCTAATGTCGTTCAAAACTATCTAATAAATCAATCACTACCAAATTCATTTAACAAGACTCTAAATTATTTCAAAAAATATCAAAATTGCGTTTTAGTTTTTATCAAAGACTCAAATCTTAAATCAGTAACTCAGACTTTAAAAGATTATAAAAATAAAGACTTTTATAAAAAGGGAAATGACAAGTTAATAAGAAATTATGGTATTGGAGCTCAAATTATTAAAGACTTAAAAATTAAAAACATGATATTAATCACTAAATCACCAAAAAAAGTTATTGGTCTTGATGGTTATGGTATAAAAATTACAAAGCAGGAATTAATTTGATGAAAAAAAAATATCTTATTGTTGTAGCGGATTATTATAAAGAAATTGCAGAAGGATTAATAAAAAGTGCTTTAAAAATGATTCCAAAAAAAAATATAATTAAAATTATTAAAGTACCCGGCGCTTTTGAAATTCCAGTTACAATTTCAAAAAATTTAAAAAAATATGATGGTTTTTTAGCTTTAGGATGTGTAATTAAAGGTAAAACACCGCATTTCAATTTTATTTCTCAAGCTTCAACAGATGCCATAATGAAATTATCTATAGATAGTAAAAAACCTGTTGGAAATGGAATAATAACCTGTCTAAATATGGCTCAAGCAAAAGCAAGAAGAAAAAAGGGTGCTGAAGCCGCAGAAGCTGTGATTTCAGTTTTGTCTCAAAAATGAAAACTCATTATAATCCGAAAAATAACCCTAGGGTGATAATTATTCAGAAATTATATGGAAAATTTTATAATGAAGATGATGATTTAGATTTTCCAAAACACAGATTTAAAAAATTTATTAAAGATATTGTTTTAGGAACGATAGAAAGAAACGATCTTATTTTAGATGAATTAAATAATAAATTAGGTGATGAATTTGTATTTGAAAAATTGGATAAAGTTTTTCAAACCATTTTAAAAGCTGCAACTTATGAATTTATGTATAAGCCAAATTTATCTATTAATATAATTATTAAAGAATATTTAAATTCATCTAATTTTTTTCTTGAAGACTCACAAACAAAGTATCTTAATGCTTTATTAGACAACGTTGGAAAAAAATTAAGATCTAACAATGCATGAATTTGATCTAATAAATAATTATTTTTTTAAAATAGCTAAAAAAAATAAATTTGCTCTTAACTTAAATGACGATGTTTTTTTTGATAAAAAAAGAGGTGTTGTCATATCTGTTGATACATACAATATTGGTACTCATTTTTATGATTTTAAATCTCCAGATTTAGTAATTAAAAAAATATTAAGGTCATCAATTTCTGATTTAATTTGCAAAGGTGTAAAACCAAAGTTTTATTTTATCTCTGGTTCTGGTAATAAAAAAACTTTTACAAAAAATAATTTATATAAAATTTCAAAGTCACTTAAATCTGAACAAAATAAATTTGGTATTGATTTATGCGGTGGAGACACAACCTTTTCAAACAAACTAAGTTTCACAATTACTTCATTAGGATACTCGAATAAAATAATTTATCGCAATAAAGCTAAATTAAATGATGACATTTATGTGACTGGAAATTTGGGAGATAGTTATTTAGGACTTAAAGCATTAAGTAATAAAGCTAAATTTAAAAATAAAGACAAATTATTTTTTATAGATAAGTATTACAAACCAGAGTTACCTTTAAATTTAACAAAATATTTATTAAAATTTGCAAACAGCTCTATCGATGTTTCAGATGGATTAATTGATGATTTAGCAAAAATGATTAATAGACAAAGTTTATCATTTCACTTATTTAAAAATAAAATCCCTGTTTCCAATAAATTGAGTAATTTAATAAAAAAACAAAGATTGAATAAAATTAATCTAATTTCTAATGGAGATGATTATCAGGTATTATTTACTGCAGATATTAAGAATGCTAGAATCATTCAAAACACATCTAAAGCAACAGGAATTAAAATAACTAAAATTGGTAAAATTGTATCTGGTAGAGATAGATCTTTGATATTCGATGAAAAAGGCAAGCAAATACGAGCTAAATCCAAAGGTTATATTCATCGGTTTTAGAAGTTAATCGTTGTCTTTTTTATCTTTTTTTGTATTGTGCGGGCTTAAAATTTAACAACCAACAACTTAAGGTTAATATGAGCGGAACAGTCGAAACAATACTACTATATACAATTGGAGCTGGTTTATTATCTATCGTTTATGGATTTTTAACTGGAAAAAATATTCTTAATTCAAGTGCAGGAAATGCAAAAATGCAAGATATTGCATCTGCAATTCAAATTGGTGCAAAGGCATATTTAGCAAGACAATATAAAACTATTGCTATTGTTGGTGCTGTAGTTTTAGTAATCGTAAGTATTGCATTTAGTCCACTAGTAGGTCTTGGTTATTTAATAGGTGCTGCTTTATCAGGTATTGCAGGTTATGTTGGAATGTTAGTTTCTGTTGAAGCAAATGTAAGAACAGCAGAAGCATCTAGAAAAGGTTTAGCTCAAGGTCTTTCAGTTGCTTTTAAATCTGGTGCTGTGACTGGAATGTTGGTTGCTGGTTTAGCTTTATTAGCTATAGCTGTATATTATTATATATTATTAAAATCTAATGTTGAAGAAAGAGAAATAGTTAATGCATTAGTTGCATTAGGTTTTGGTGCTTCTCTAATTTCTATTTTTGCAAGATTAGGTGGTGGAATTTTTACGAAAGGTGCAGACGTAGGTGCTGACTTAGTCGGAAAAGTTGAAGCTGGAATTCCTGAGGATGATCCTAGAAATCCTGCAGTGATAGCTGACAATGTTGGTGATAACGTAGGAGATTGTGCAGGTATGGCTGCTGATTTGTTTGAAACATATGCTGTTACAATTGTTGCAACAATGGTTTTATCTTCAATTTTCTTTGTTGGAGATTTAAATATGATGATTTACCCTCTATCCATTGGTGCTGCATGCTTGTTAACATCTATTATTGGAACATTTTTCGTTAAACTTGGAAAAAGTAATAACGTTATGAATGCATTGTATAAAGGATTTGTTGTCTCTGCAGTAGCATCTTTAGTAATTCTATGGCCTGTTACAGATCATGTAATTGGTTTTACAAATGAATATACAATTAATGATAAAACTTTTAATGGAATGGATCTATATTATTGTGGTGTTATAGGCTTAGTGATTACTGGATTATTAATCTGGATTACTGAATACTATACAGGAACAAGTTATAGACCAGTTAAATCTGTTGCGTTATCGTCAACAACTGGTCATGGTACTAATGTTATTCAAGGCCTAGCTGTTTCTATGGAAGCAACAGCAATACCAGCATTAATAATTGTTGCAGGAATTCTTATTACAAATTCTATTGCTGGTCTCTTTGGTATAGCCATTGCAGTTACTACTATGCTTGCATTAGCGGGGATGGTTGTTGCTTTAGATGCGTACGGACCAGTTACAGACAATGCTGGTGGTATCGCTGAAATGTCTAATCTTGATAAAAAAGTTAGAAAAACAACAGATGCCTTAGATGCAGTCGGGAACACTACTAAAGCCGTCACAAAAGGTTATGCAATTGGTTCTGCTGGTTTAGGTGCTTTAGTTTTATTTGCTGCTTACACAGAGGACATCAAGCATTTTTCAAAAGAAGCAGGATCTGCATTAGAAGGTATCGTAGTAACTTTTGATTTATCTAACCCTTATGTAGTTGTTGGTTTATTAATCGGTGGAATGTTGCCTTATCTTTTTGGTTCAATGGGAATGCAAGCTGTTGGAAGAGCAGGCGGTGCAGTTGTAGTTGAAGTAAGAAGGCAATTCAAAAAATTCCCTGGTATTATGAAAAGAAAACAAAAACCCGATTATGCTAAATTAGTAGATTTGCTTACAGTAGCTGCTATCAAAGAAATGATTATACCGTCACTATTACCAGTTTTATCTCCAGTTGTTTTATATTTTATAATTCTATCAATTGGTGGACAAGTTGCTGCCCTAGCAGCAGTTGGCGCAATGTTACTTGGTGTTATTATAACTGGTTTATTTGTTGCGGTATCAATGACTGCAGGCGGTGGCGCATGGGATAATGCAAAAAAATATATTGAAGACGGAAATCATGGTGGAAAAGGTTCAGAAGCACATAAAGCTGCAGTAACTGGAGATACTGTTGGTGACCCTTATAAAGATACTGCTGGTCCAGCTGTAAACCCGATGATTAAAATTACTAATATTGTTGCTTTACTATTGTTAGCAGTGATAGCTGGTTAATTTTTAGTTCTTTTTATACCCCTAGGATCGTCAATTCTTTGTCTTAGGGTATAAAAGAAATTATAAATAAATGATCGTTTTGAATGATCTGCTTTTGTTGCAGTTTCGTCAAATTTTAGCTTATTCATATCATCTTTGTTAAAAAATTCTTTTTTTATCAAAAGCCCTTTTTTGTCTATGTCTAGTATAAGGACATTATTGACAAGTAAAACTTTTTTTCCTAGTTTAGTAAGCTTTGATGTACTAGTTTTTCTTTCTATATAAATATAAACTTCATTATCAAAAGTACTTTTTGTTGATGGAGGCCCAATAATTTTTAATATATCATTTTTATTTGATATATTAATTTTTAATATTTTCTGCTTTTTCTCAAGGTTATGTACTCCGTGATGTTGTATAGGTTTATTTAATGAACAGTTTGATATAAATATTAATATTAAAAATAAATATATTTTTTTCATGAAAAATAATTATATTCATCTTTATAATAATCTGATTAAATTAGCTACAAATAAAGATCTTTATATTAATTTTAAAAAACAAGACACTTTTTCAGAACGATTAACTTTTTTTTTGTTACATTTTGCTTTTTTTTTAAAAAATTTTAAAAATCAGAATAACAATTTAATTTTACAAGAGATATATGATTTTAATTTTAGACAATTAGAATTAAGTATAAGAGAAATAGGTTACGGAGATCAATCAATTAATAAAAAAATGAAGGAATATATCAATGTTTTCCATGGTATGGTTTCCGATATTCATTTTTGGGAAACTTTATCAAAAACAGAAAAATTAAATAAAATTTCAAATTTTTTAGTAGATATTGATAATATCGAATATTTAGTTGATTATTTTGAGGATTTTAATAAAAACTTATCAAAAAAAACTTTGAATTCTTATTTAAAAAGTGTAAGTAACGCATAATTATGGCTGTACCAAAACGTAAACAAACCCCATCTAGAACAGGGATGAGAAGGGCACAAACGATGAAATTTTCAACTAAAAATATAGTTGAAGATAAAAATTCAGGTGAATACAGGCTATCACATCACCTTGATTTAAAAACAGGTATGTATAAAGGCAGACAAGTTTTAGATCCTAAAGAGTAAAATATCATATATAATAATGCTAGATATGATTAAAATTGCAGTAGATGCAATGGGTGGTGATGGTTCACCAAAGAAAATAATAGATGGAATAATTTTAAATAATAAATCAAATAAAAATAATTTTTTCAATATTTTTGGCAATAAAAATAAAATATATCCATTAATCAATGGAAAAATTCCTAAAGAATATTTTGAGATAATTCATACAGAAAATAAAATACAAAGCACAGATAGTCCTTTAGAAGGTGCTAAACGAGGTAAAGACACAAGTATGTGGCTTGCAATTCAAAGTGTAAAAGATAAAGAGAGCGATATAGTTATATCTGCAGGTAATACAGGTGCATTATTAGTTGTATCAAAGTTAAATTTAAAAATGATCGATAATATAGATAAGCCTGCACTTTCTGCGTTATGGCCAAATAAAATAGGAATGAGTGTTGTTCTTGATTTAGGAGCAAACATCGAGTGTAGCTCAAAAAATTTATTAGATTTTTCAATTATGGGTGCATCATTATTTACTTCACTTTATCCTGAGGAAAAACCAAATGTTGCCTTGTTAAATATTGGTTCAGAAGAATTAAAAGGTAATGAAGTTATTAAAGAAACTTATCAATTATTGAACGAAAAAAAATCAGATAATTATAATTTTGCTGGTTATATAGAAGGAAATCATCTAATGGATGGTAAAGTTAATGTTATAGTTTCAGATGGATTTACTGGTAATGTTGCATTGAAAACAGCAGAAGGGACTGCTAATTTTATAACTAGTGAATTAAAAAATGCAATGACCAGAAATTTAATGGGTAAAATTTCATCTTTATTGAATATATCAAACTTAAAGAAATTTAAGAAAAGACTGGATCCTAGATTGTACAATGGAGCTATCTTTATTGGATTAGACTCACCAGTTGTTAAAAGTCATGGTGGAACAGATTATATTGGTTTTTCAAATTCTCTAGATGTTTGTCATAGAATTGTAAAAGGTAATTTGATAGAAAAGATTAAGCAAAATATTATGTATGAGAATTAATTTAACTAAAAAAGACTTAGTTAATTTGGTTTATATGCAATTAGGATTTTCGAAACAAATCTCAGAAAATTTAATTGATGATTTTTTATCTATTATCATGTCAAATATTAAAAAAGAAAAAAAATTAAAATTATCTAAGTTTGGTACCTTTTCTATAAGACAAAAAAAATCTAGGATTGGTAGAAACCCTAAAACTAAAGAAGCAAAAGTAATTTCAAGTAGAGATGTTGTATTATTTAAACCATCAAAGGAATTTAAAGAATTCGTTAATTTAAAAGATAATGATTAAATTAGATAGTGCTTATAAGACTATTGGTGAAGTGGCTAAAATATTAAATCTTAAATCAAATGATAAAGGAGCTTTACCGACTCACATTATAAGATTTTGGGAAACTCAATTTAAACAAATTAAACCAAAGATATTAAATTCTAATAGAAGATATTACGATGAAAAAACAATAAATCTTCTTAAAAAAGTTAAATTTTTACTGAAAGACCAAGGCATGACAATAAATGGTGTAAAAAAAATACTAAATAATGAAGATTCTTTAAACCTTGACGAAATTGCAGATAAATCTATAAGAACTGAAAATTTAAAAATTAAGTTATTAAAAATTTCAAATAAACTAAAAGAACTAAAAAATGGCAAAAAAAACGCACGTTAAAGTAAGAATGGTTCCTGAGGCAAAACCAGATAGCCCTTATTTCTATTATGTCAAAAAACCAGCCGGAGGTGAGAAAGCTAAAGTAAAACTTTCAGCAAAAAAATACAACCCGGATACAAGAAAACATGAAACTTTTGTAGAGAAGAAACTACCACCGCACAGTAAGTAATTACTTCTTTTTAAAGTTTCTCTTTTCGTAATCAATATAAGACAAGATCATATTTTTCCATATACGATTTGTTATTTTAGGATCAATCTTTAATTTTTTTGATTTTGAATGAATTTTTTTAAGTATAAAGTTGATACGTTTTTTATCTACAATTTCTTTTTTAAATTCTTTAAGTTTTAAAACTTCTTTAACAAGATTTGTTCTATATTTAATTAAGGATAACAACTTATTGTCTAATTTATCTAATTTAGATCTTATTATTTTTAATTTTTTTTTGTTTATAGGCGACATTTAATTTATTGGTTTAATTAATAATTATTATATTTATCTATTCATGTACAGTCAGAATTATTCTTTAAATTTTCAATTAAAAATATGGATGATTACATTATTATTAATGATCGTGCTTATAATTTTAGTAGGTGGACTAACTAGATTAACTGACTCTGGATTATCAATTACTACCTGGGAGCTTTTTGCTGGTACTTTACCTCCTTTAACAAGTGATAAATGGATAGAATATTTTGATCTTTATAAAACAATACCTGAATATAAAGAGCAAAATTTTAATATGACTTTGGATGAATTTAAGGTAATTTTTTGGTGGGAATGGGCTCATCGTCAGTTGGGAAGATTAATTGGTCTAACTGTCCTTTTACCTTTAATCTATTTTACAATCAAAAATGGTGTTTCGATTTTAAAAGAATATTCAATAATCTTTTTCTTAGTGTGTTTTCAAGGATTTATTGGATGGTATATGGTTTCTAGTGGATTGGTTGATAGAGTTGATGTTAGTCACTATAGATTATCACTGCATTTAGTAACAGCTTTTATCATTTTATCTATAGTTTTTTGGAAATATTTAAATCTTACTGATGTAAAAATAAATCAAATTAATATTAAATTAAACTCAATTAAATTATTTTTTGTGTTGTTATTTTTACAGATAATAATTGGAGCATTTGTTTCAGGCATGGATGCAGGAAAAATTTATAACACATGGCCATTAATGGGCTCCTCATTCTTTCCTGATGATAGTATGATAGCAGATCTTTTTAATATCACTGTATTTGATGATCAATCACTAGTTCAATTTATCCATAGGAATTTAGCGTATTTAATTTTTATAATATATTTATACATACTTTACTTAGTTTTAAAAAAAGGGAATATAAATTTAAGAACTCCAATTTTTGTTATTGGAATTGCTTTATTGTCTCAAATTTTTTTGGGAATTCTTACACTTTTATCTGGAGTAAAAATGCTTTATGCGTCTCTACACCAGATAAATTCTATTTTAATAATACTTTCAACATTGTATTTTCTTTATATTGCAAAATATAAATAGGTTATTTATTAGTTTCTATTTGTTGACATTAAAACCTCAAATTAGCTAACAGCTTTTAAATTGCCTTTAGAAGATTTGTTCAATGCTTGATCTAAATCCTCAATAATATCATCAATGTGTTCAATACCGATACAAAGTCTTACATAACTTTGTGTAACACCTGATGCAGCTAATTCTTTCTCATTTAATTGACTATGAGTTGTGCTCGCTGGGTGAATTGCTAAACTTCTGGCATCACCAATATTAGCAACGTGATAGAACATCTTTAAAGACTCAATAAATTTTTTGCCAGCCTCAATTCCACCTTTAAGCTCGATGCCGATCATTGGTCCATTTCCACCTTTAAGATATTTTTTTGCTCTATCAGCAATTGGTTTATCGTGTTCAGTAGAATAAATAACTTTTGTAACTTCCTTATGCTTTTTAAGAAATTCAACTACATATTCAGCATTAGTACAATGTTGTCTCATTCTTAGAGCAACTGTTTCAAGCCCTTGAATTATTGCAAAAGCATTATCTGGAGCTAATGCTGATCCTAAGTCTCTCAATAAACAAACTCTTGCTCTAACCGCGAAAGGTACATTAGCGCCTGTTAATTCTGGAACAGCTTTACCCCAAATTACACCGCCATAACTAGCATCAGGTTCATTAAACAAAGGTTGTCTTTTGGGATCTGCAGTCCAATCAAAGTTACCACTATCAACGATACTTCCTGCTACTGCTGTTCCATGTCCACCTATATATTTTGTGAGTGAATGTATTACTACAGCTGCACCATGCTCTATTGGTTTACAAATGACAGGTGATGCAGTGTTGTCCATGATTAATGGTATATTATATTTTCTTCCAATATCAGAAACTTCCTTTATTGGAAACACTCTTAAATATGGATTTGGTAAAGTTTCTCCGTAAAAAGCTCGAGTTTTGTCATCTATTAACTTCTCAAAATTTTCAGGATTACTTGGATCTGCATATCTTATTTCTATACCAAGTTTACTAAGAGTATGTGTGAATAAAGATACAGTTCCACCATAAAGATCAGTAGAACTAACTATATTATCGCCTGCTTGAGCAACATTAAGTATAGCAAAAGTTGATGCAGTTTGTCCTGACGATACAGTTAAACACGCAAGACCACCTTCAAGTGCAGCTACTCTTTTTTCCAGTACGTCATTTGTTGGATTCATTATGCGTGTATAAATATTACCAAACTCTTTTAGAGCGAATAGGTTAGCAGCGTGCTCTGTGTTGTTAAACTGGTATGACGTTGTTCTATAAATTGGAACAGCTACAGCGTTAGTTGCTGGATCACTTCTATAGTCACCACCATGTATAGCTATAGTTTCAGGGTTGTTTCTTTTTTTAGTCATTTTATTCCTTTTTTAGTGCTTCAACATTATGTTAGGCGCACAATACAGTTCAAATGCCTACCGATTATATCAATTTTATGAAATTTCCTTTTTAGCAGTTGTAAGCCCGCAATAGGATCAAATCGGCAAGTAATTTCTAGCATATAAGCTACATAATTCAAGCTAAATATAAAATTGACTTTGTAATTATTAATAGTATTAATCCTCGCACAATGACAAAATTCACTAAAAAAGACCAATTAACATCATCCTGGTATGAGATAGACGCGAAAAACGCAGTTGTTGGAAGATTAGCAACTGTTGTTTCTAATATCATAAGAGGTAAGAATAAAACTACATATACTCCTCATATGGATGACGGTGATTTTGTAGTTGTTAAAAATATTGAACAAGCAAAATTTACTGGAAAAAAATTTCAAGATAAAAAATATTATAGACACACTGGTCACCCCGGGGGGATTAAAGTTACTACACCTGAGAAACTTCATGAAAAAAAACCAGGCGAAACTTTAAAAATGGCAGTTAAAAGGATGTTGCCTGGTGGTGTATTAGGTAGAAAACAATTAACAAAATTAAAAATTTATGCTGGTAATGATCATCCACATTCAGCACAAAATCCTACAGTTATTGAGTTAGATAAATTAAATAGTAAAAATATAGCTAGAAATTAATATGGAAAATACTCAATCAGCATCAAAATCTCCTAAATTAAAATTAGATTTTAAAGATAGTAAATATGCTACAGGAAGAAGAAAAACATCAATAGCTAAAGTTTGGTTAAAAAAAGGTTCTGGTAAAATTTATGTAAACGGTAAATCGTTCAATGAATATTTCGCAGACGAAACACATAAAATGCAAATTACAAGACCTTTTGAAGTTATTAATCAGGCTACAGATTACGATGTAAGATGTAGTGTAAAAGGAGGAGGACCCACAGGCCAAGCAGGGGCTATGGTTCACGGTATTTCTAAAGCTTTAGTATTATTTGATAAAAATCTAAAAGCTACCTTAAAAACAGAGAAACTTACTACCAGAGACTCAAGAGCAGTTGAAAGAAAAAAACCTGGTAGAAGAAAAGCTAGAAGAAGCTTCCAATTCTCTAAAAGATAATTTTTTTTTAATTTTTAACTGTTATAATAAAAAATGCCTAAGCTAAATGCATTGGTCGCTGGATCAACTGGATACATCGGTGTTCAATTAATTAAATTATTAATTAAACATAGATATATAAATATTAAATTTCTTTGTGGAAATTCCTCTGTTGGTAAAAATGTTAAATTTTACGACAAATCTTTGTCGAAATATAAATTACCAAAAATTATAAAATTTAATAAAAAACTATTAAATGATGTTCAGATTGTTTTTACAGCACTTCCAAATGGGGAAGCTCAAGATTTATCAAAACATTTAAGTAAAAATCATACTTTAATTGATCTTGCTGCAGATTTCAGATTAAACAATGCCTCTGATTATTTAAAGTGGTACAAACAAAAACATCGTGCACCTAAATTGATAAAGAAAAGTATTTATTTACTTCCTGAAATAAACAGAAAAGAGATTAAAAATTATAATATTATTTCATGTCCCGGTTGTTATCCAACTTCTATTCTTTTGCCACTTATTCCATTATTTAAGAAAAATCTAATTAAATTTAACAACATCATAATTGACTCTAAGTCTGGATATTCGGGCGCAGGTAGAGGTGTACACAAAAAATATAAAGATAAAAATTTATATGAGTCTTTGAGTGCATATGGAGTTGGTTTCCATCGCCATAATTCTGAAATAGATCAAATGTTAAAAAAATTTACTAAGAAAAAATTTCAATTTAGTTTTACTCCTCATTTATCACCAATGTTTAGAGGTATATTAAGTACTATTTATTTAGACCTTGAGAATAAAATTACCCCAAATACAATTTATAAAGAATTGAGTAAATTTTATAAAAATAAAAAATTTGTAAAAGTACTAAAAAGAGATTCGTTAGTTAGCACTAACAATGTAATAAATACTAACAATTGCTTTATTTCAATATGCAAATCAAAATATAAAAATAAGGTAATCATTTTGTCTGCTATAGATAACCTAATAAAAGGAGGCGCAGGACAAGCTGTGCAAAATTTAAATATAAAATTTAATTTTCCAGAGAAAACTGCACTATAATGATAATATTTTAATATGAATAATTTAATTAATATAGCAGTTGTTGGACTCGGCCAAGTAGGCAATTATTTATTAAATGAGTTAAATACTAAAAAAAAAGATATAGAGCTTAAAACGTCTAAGAGAATTAGAGTAGTTGCTGTTTCTGCTAGAAATATTAATAAAAAAAGAAAATTTAAAGTTGATAAAAAAATATTTTATAAAAATCCTTTAGAAATTTTTAAGAAAAATAAAATTGATGTACTATTTGAAGCCATAGGTTTATCAGATGGTATTTCAAAAAAGGTTGTTGAAACTGCTTTGAAAAATAAAATCCATGTTATTACACCTAATAAAGCTTTAATTTCAAAACATGGTAATGAATTAGCAAAAGTAGCAGAAAAAAATGATGTTAATTTAGAATTTGAAGCATCAGTTGCTGGTGGTATTCCAATATTAAGATCAATTAAAGAAGGACTAGCAACAAATAAAATATCAAAAGTTTATGGAATTCTTAACGGTACTTCAAATTATATTTTATCTGAAATGGAAAATTCAAATGAAAATTTTGTAGATGTTTTAAAAAAAGCACAGATTCTTGGTTATGCTGAACCTGGCAATCCTAAATTAGATTTAAATGGTTTTGATGCTTTCGCTAAGGTAAGAATTTTATCAGCTTTAGCCTTTACTAGCAAAATTTCAAAATATAAATGCTTAATGGAAGGAATAGAAAAAATTGAATTAAAAGATATTAAAATTGCAAATCAATTAGATTTGAGAATTAAGCTTCTTGGTATTTCCGAGTTAAAGAATAATCAACTTTTTGAAACAGTTCATCCATGTTTAGTTAGTAAAAAATCATATATTGGTAATGTTAATGGTGTAATGAATGCAGTTATACTTGAAGGTAAACCAGTTGGTGAAAGTGTATTGCAAGGGGAGGGAGCTGGACCGGGTCCTACTTCTTCATCATTACTTTCTGATTTATTATCTATTTTGCGGGGAAATGTTAAAAAACCTTTTGGTGTTAGTGTTTCTAAGCTTAAATCTTTAAAACCGTATAATGTAAATAATTATGTTAATTCATTATATTTAAGGTTCGAGGTAAAAGATAAACCCGGTGTATTATCTCAAATAACTAATCGTTTAGCTAAATATAAAATTTCAGTAAAAAGGCTAATTCAGACACCTGATAAGAAAAATAATAAGGCAACAATTGTTATAATTACTCACAAAACATCAGAAATTAATTGCAATAATTGTCTATCTATTTTTAAGAAAAATAAAAATATATTAAAAGCACCAACGTTAATTAGATTACTTGGTTAATGGAAATTTATTTAAAACTTTTTGAAGTTTTATTTCCAGTTTTTTTTATAGTTGGTATTGGATATTATTTAGGTAAAAAAAATCCAAATTTTGATAACTCATTTATTACTAGTTTTGCATCAAATGTAGGTACACCAGCTATGGTTATTTATGCTATAACTTCTACAGGGATAACTTTTGATATTTATGCAAGTTATTTTATCTATTATTTAATAGCAATTATTGGTTTTACTTTAACAGGAATAATAATTTTATATTTATTAAAAACTAAAGATATCATAAGAGAGGTACCAGTTTTTATTCTGCCAAATAATGGGAACATGGGAATACCGATATGTCTTTTTGCGTACGGTTCTCAAGGTCTTGGAATTGCTGCATCTTTATCTTCATTAATCATTTTACTTCACTTTACTCTTGGTGTTTTTCTTGCTGATAGAAAATTTGATTTTAAAATTATAATAAAAAATCCACCCTTTTACGCTATAATATTTTCTGTTGGTTTTTTATATTTTGATCTAGAAATGCCAAAGGCTATCATTAATCTTACTGAGCTGTTAACCTACACTGCAATTGTTTTAATATTAATGTCTTTAGGTATAGCATTAACAAAGTTAAAAGTATTTTCTCTAACTAACTCAATAATTTCTTCATTAGGAAGAGTAATAATTGGTCCAATAATTGGTTTCATCGTAATAATATATTTTGATTTATCAGGTTTTGGAGCGGGTGTTATTCTAATTCAATCTGCCATGCCTAGTGCAATATTAAATTATCTTATTGGTTCAATATATTCACCTAAGGAAATAGTTGATAACATCGCGAGTACGATTGTTGTCTCAACATTAATGTCGTTTATCACAGTTCCACTTGTTGTATTCTTTGCTTTAAAATACTTCTATTAAGAGATATCCTTATTTTATGAAGGCTATAATTTTAAATGCATCTGCTTGGATGATTGTTCCTGTGATGGATGCTTTTGCCAAATATTTAAGCTCATCTATGGATGTTTTACAGATAACATGGGCAAGATATTTTTTTACTGTAGTCTTTACATTATCCCTAATGCTTATCTTTTATAGACAATCATTAGTCTGGACAAAAAAACCAGCTCTTCAATTAATTAGAGGATTAATTTTTGTTTTTTCTACTTATTTATTCTTTTATGCAATATCGGAAATTTCACTTCCCAAAGCCTTAACCTTGGCTTTTGTAGCTCCAATTTGTGTTACAGCATTATCTCCATTTTTTTTAAATGAGAAAGTAGGAGTGAAAAGGTGGACAGCTGTGTCATTAGGATTTATTGGAACTTTGATTGTAATCAGACCTGGCTTTATAGAACTTAATTTAGCAACCTTGGCAGCTTTAGGTAATGGAATTTGCTATGGGTTTTATCTTATTATCACGAGGAAACTCAGTACCTCTGACAATCCTCTTTTAACCCTTTTACTATCGGGTTTAATAGGAACCATTATAATTAGCCTATTTATGCCTTCAGTTTGGGTTAATCCTACGTCAAATCAGTGGATTTTAATGGCTTTAATCGGCCTTATAGCCTCTGTAGCGCATCTTTTTCTCATATTATCCCTCAAATACGCTGATGCTTCTAAATTAGCTCCTTTAGGCTATACAGAGATAATTACCAATATACTAATTAGTTACTATTTCTTTCATGAGTTACCTGATAATTGGACTTATTTAGGTTTGTTTATTATTGTTCTTAGTGGTTTATATATTTCTAGACGAGAATATTTGCTTACTAATACTAATTAATAGTAAATAAATATTTACT
>NZ_JBNGZF010000005.1:0-85770 GCF_052049835.1 Candidatus Pelagibacter sp.
AAATATAATAATTGAAGAATATTCAGTTAAAAATTCAATCAACATAATATTTAATAAAGATAATTTGTTAATGGCAAAAAAAAATTTAGATATTACAGAAGAAGTTTTTAATTTATTTAATCAAAAATTTGATAAAATAGAACTAAAATAAAATGAATTTAAATAAACAAGATATTATTAACCTATTGCCTCATAGAGAACCGATGTTGCTAATCGATGAGTTAATAAATATCAAAAAATTACACTCCGCAACTGCAATAATGAATGTTAAAAAAGATGCTTTCTATGTTCAGGGTCATTTTCCAGATAATCCAGTTATGCCCGGTGTACTTATTGTTGAAGCTTTTGGACAAGCTGCTGCTGCATTGACAGCTGCTGGAATTGATAAAAAAGAATATGAAAACAAATTAGTTTTTCTAATGAGTGTGGAAAAAGCTAGATTTAGAAATCCAGTTATTCCTGATTGTAAATTGGAATTAAAAATAGAAGCTATTCGATCTCACGGAAGAGTTTGGAAATATAAAGGTGAGGCTTTTGTAGAGGGAAAAAAAATGGCTGACGCTCAATGGTCAGCTACTATTGTTGATAGAAAATAATTAGTAATATTTATTGATAAGTATTTAGTAATTGTTTTGATAAAAAACAATTAATGAAAAATCCTTTTTTTTTAAATAAAGGTCCAAAAGAAATTGCTGATATTTTAGCTAAGATCAATCTTAAAAATAAATCTGAATATAGTGGAATAAAAATTTCTGATGTTAAAGACCTTGTAAACGCATCAGATAAAGATATTACATTTTTTCATTCTAAAAAATATGAGTTAGCCGCTTCAAAAACAAAAGCAGCTTTTTGTATAACAACAAAAAATTTAGCTAATAAATTACCTGATACCTGTCAACCTATAGAAGTTGACAATGTTCTTGTATCAACTGCTATGATTACTACATTGTTTTATCCTGATGCTATTACAGATGATTTTGATATTAATACCTCAAATATTGAAAATACTTCTTACAACAATTCTGTAAATCATGGTCAAAACATATTAATTGGAAAAAATGTTAAAATTGGATCAAACTGCTCAATTGGTCACAATACAATTATTGAGAGCAATGTTGTTATTGGTGATAATTGTTCAATAGGTTCTAACGTTATTATTAGAAATACAATAATTAAAAACAATGTTTCAATATTAGACGGATGTGTTATTGGAAAAAAAGGATTTGGTTTTTTTCCAAGTAAAAATGAAAATATACGTTATCCTCATATTGGTATTGTTATAATTGAGGATAATTGTGAGATTGGTTGTGGCTCAACAATTGATAGAGGTTCTTTATCAAATACTATAATTGGCAAAAATACTTTTTTAGATAATCAAGTACATATAGCTCACAATAACAAAATTGGTGATAATTGTATTATTGCTGGACAAGTTGGTTTTGCTGGAAGTTCTACCCTTGGAAATAATGTTATGATTGGTGGACAAGCAGGAATATCGGGACATTTGAAAGTGGGAAACAATGTTCAAATTGGAGGTGGTTCAGGAGTAATTAAAGATGTTCCAGATAATTCTAAAGTAATGGGTTATCCAGCTAAAGATTTAAAAAAATTCATTAAGGAAAATAAGTGATACATAAAACTGCAATAATTGATTCAAAAGCAAAAATAGCATCAAATGTTGAGATCGGTCCATATTGCGTAATTGGTCCTAATGTAGAAATTGGTGAGAACACTATAATTCAATCACATGTTAATATTTCTGTAAGTGTGAAAATTGGAAAGGGAAACAAGATTTATCCTTTTGTTTCAATTAATGATCCACAGGACTTGAAATATAATGGAGAGTCTACAAATTTAGTAATTGGTGATAATAATAAAATTAGAGAATACGTAACTATAAATCCTGGAACAGTTGGAGGTGGAGGTAAAACAGTAATTGGAAATAATTGTTTATTTATGATTTCATCACATATCGCTCATGACTGCCAAGTTGGAAATAATGTAATAATTGCAAACAATGTACCTTTAGGAGGTCATGCAATCATTGAGGATAATGTTATTATTGGGGGCAACTCTGCTGTTCAACAATTCACAAGAATTGGAAAAATGGCTATGATTGGTGGGATGACAGGTGTATTGCATGACGTAATTCCTTATGGATTATCAACAGGAAATAGAAATTCATTACAAGGATTGAACTTAATAGGTCTAAGAAGAGCCAAATTTGAAAATAAGGATATCTTAGGCTTAAGCGAAGCTTATAAAGAAATTTTTGCTACTAAAAATATTAATGAAAATATAAGTAAATTGAATGGTTCTTTCAAAGAGAATCCGTTAGTTAAAAATGTAATTGATTTTATAACAAAAGATAAAAAAAGATCTATTTGTACACCATTCTCATAAAATGATAGGATTAATTTTTGGTGACACTGATTTTCCAAAGGAAATTTTAAAAACTATCAAAAAAAAGAAAATAAAGTATTTGATAGTTGATTTATCAAAAGCAAAAAAATTTAAAAAAGATAAAAAATCTTACTCGGTATCCATAGGTCAGTTTGGTAAAATTATTAACATTCTTAAAGAAAACAAATGTAAACAAGTCTTATTTGCTGGAAGAGTAAATAAACCAAATTTTTCTAAATTGAAGTTAGATTTAAAAGGAATTTATTATATCCCTAGAATAATCAAAGCTTCAAAGCTTGGAGATGCTGCAATCCTAAAAGAAATTATTAAAATATTAGCTCAAAATAAGATTAAAACTAAAAGTTCACTTACATTTAATTCAGAATTATACTTGAAGAAAGGTAATTATTCAAAAATCAAACCAAACAAGCAAGATGAATTAGATATTAAAAAAGCTGTAAAATCATTAAATAATTTAGGACAATATAATTTTAGTCAAGGGGTTGTAGTTAGGAATAAAAAAGTAATTTCTATTGAAGGAAAAGGTGGAACTAAAAAAATGCTTGAAAAAAGTAGAAGCAAAAAATTTAAAAATCAAGGTGTTTTAGTAAAGTTTCCAAAAAAGAAACAAGATTTAAGAATTGATCTACCTACTATTGGATTAAAGACTTTAAAACAATGTAAAACAGCTGGATTGAAAGGTATTGTAGTTAAAAATAAACAACATGTTTTTTTAGATAAAAGGAAATGTATTAACTTTGCTAATAAAAATAGGATGTTTATCTCTGTAATATGAAAAAGATATTTATAATTACCGGTGAACCTTCAGGAGATAAACTTGCTTCCAAAGTCATATATCAACTTCAAAAAAATGATCCTAATATTAAATATTCTTGTGTCGGTGGAACATATTTAAATTCATTAGGAATAAAATCTATTTTTGATCTTAAAGAAATTACCTATATTGGTTTCACAAGTGTTTTGTTAAATATTTTTAAAATAAAGAATAAAATAAACAAAACTGTAGAAGAGATAATAAAATTTAATCCTGATGTTTTATTTAGTGTAGATAGTCCTGAATTTACATTAAGAGTTGCTGAAAAAGTAAAAAAAATAAATAATCAAATCAAGACTGTTCATTATGTGGCTCCTCAAGTATGGGTATGGCGAGAGGGTAGAGTTAAAAAATTTAAAAAGTTTTTAGATCATGTTTTGTTATTATTTGATTTTGAAAAAAAATATTTTGATAAAGAAAATATTCCAAATACTTTTGTTGGACATCCATTATTAGAAAAAGAAACAAAAAATAGAACAGATCTATCTAACATTATATCAAGCGATAAAAAAATTATTTCGCTTTTCTGTGGTAGTAGATCGTCTGAGGTAAATTCACTCTTACCAATATTGATTAATTTTATAATTTTAATGAATAAAAAATTTGATAATTTCACTTTTGTTTTTCATGCTACTGATGAAAATAAAAATTTAATCAACATTAAAATTAATAATACCAATTTAGAAAATGTTGAAGTTATTTCTGATGAAGATATAAAAAAACAAATATTGAATAATTCTATTTTTGCAGTTTCAAAATCTGGAACAATTTCTCTTGAAATCTGCAATGCAAAAGTCCCCTCTATAATTATCTATAAAATGAATTTTTTAAATTTTTTGATTGTCAAAATGTTGGTAAAAATAAAATTTGCTAACATCATTAATATTATAAATAACAAAGAAATAATTCCAGAATTAATTCAAAAAGAATGTAATGCTAAAGAAATTTACAATTCTGTTGTTTACTTTTTAAAAAATCCTGAATTAATGAAAAAACAAATTAGTGATTGTGAGGAAACTTTAACTAAAATTAGATCTAAAACTTCATCTTCTGATGAAGCTGCTTCAGTATTAAACAATTATCTTGTTAGTTAATCTTTTTGTTACTTCCTCTTTTCCCAGAGAAATAATTATATCGTATATTCCAGGTCCAAATTTTGAACCTGTTAAAGCTATTCTCAAAGGTTGTCCTACACCCTTAAAATTTGTATCGTTTGATTTAATTAAATCATTTACAATGGGCTCTAATTTTTCTTTGCTAATTTTATCAACGGCAGCAAATTTAGTAGCAAAATCAGTAATGACTTTTTTTGCCTTGTCATCAATTAGTTTAATATCGTCCTGATTAAACTTTACTTCATCTTCCATGATATATTGACCATTATTAAATATATCTTCTAATGTTTTAGCCTTGTTCTTTAAGAAAGTTAGAGATTTTTTTATTTTATCTTTTTTATCTGATTTAATTTCACTTTTATATAATTTGCAATATTCAGTAAGTTGATTGAATAAATCATTTTCATCAATATTTTTAATGTAATACTCATTCATTGATAAAATTCTACTCATATCTAACTTAGATGGTGACTTTCCTATACCTTCTATGTTGAAGTACTTAATACTCTCATCTAAAGTAAATATCTCCTTATCCTCATAAGACCAACCTAATCTAAGTAAATAATTCCTTAAGGCATCAGGCATTATGCCAATTTTAGAATAATCATCTAATGTTGATGCATTGTCTCTTTTTGATAATTTTCTACCTTCCATAGTATGAATAAGGGGTATATGTGCAAATTTTGGTAAATCCCAGTTCATTGCTTCATAAATTTGCATTTGTTTAAATGTATTAATTTTATGATCATCTCCTCTAATTATATGTGTCATATTCATTTGATGATCATCTACAGTCGCAGATAAATTATATGTTGGTGAACCATCATTTCTTAAGATTATAAAATCTTCAATTGTATTATTTTCAATTTCAACATCACCTTGAACCAAATCTTTAAGTATTGTTGATCCTTCTATTTTACTTTTAAATCTTATCACGGGTTTAATATCTTTAGGAGCATCTTTCTCATCAGCATCTCTCCATTTTCTATTGTAGATATACGGAAGTTTTTTTTGTCTAGCTCTTTTCTT
Organism: Candidatus Pelagibacter sp.; assembly: GCF_052049835.1. GTDB lineage: Bacteria > Pseudomonadota > Alphaproteobacteria > Pelagibacterales > Pelagibacteraceae > Pelagibacter. The sequence continues at coordinate 5,383 of NZ_JBNGZF010000005.1, forward strand.
TTGCTCTTCTATTTCTTCTGCTGAGCAATAACATTTATACGCGTTACCATTTTTAAGTAATTCATTTGCAACCCTAATATGATCATTGATTTTACTTGATTGAATGTATTCATCCCCATCATGCTCAATACCAAGCCATTTTAAAGAATTAATAATCTGTTTTTTATGTTCGTCTTTAGATCTTTCTTTATCAGTATCTTCAATTCTTAGGTGAAAAGTTCCTTTTTGATTTTTAGAGAACAGCCAATTAAATAATGCAGTTCTAACTCCTCCAATGTGAAGAGCTCCAGTAGGGGACGGTGCAAAACGTGTTGCTACTTTAGACATCAATGTTGTTTAGACTATTTTTTTAGAAGTTTCTATATAAAGATACTAAAACTCCTTGAACTTTTACTCTATCAGGTCCAAAAATCTTAGTTTCATAGTTTCTATTGGCACTTTCAAGGGCTACAACTTTGCCTTTTTTTCGAATTCTTTTTAACATAGCCTCATGCTCATCAATCAATGCTACAACAATTTTACCATTATCGGCAGTGTCAGTTCTTTTTATAATCACTGTATCACCTTCATGAATACCTGCATCTATCATTGAGTCACCTTGAACTTTCAACCCAAAGTAATCTCCATTTTTTTCTAAATTATTTGGCAGGGGAATTCTAGAAACTTCATTTTGTATTGCTTCTACAGGCGTTCCTGCAGCAATTTTTCCAAGAACTGGTACTTCAATTTCATCAGAATTAATTTGTTCTTCATCTAATCCACCTTTAATTACACTTGGTGAAAAGCTATTATAAATATCATTTGCAGAAGCGGTCTCTGGTAATTTAATTACCTCTAAAGCTCTTGCTTTGTGAGCTAATCTTTTAATAAAACCTCTTTCCTCTAAAGCACTAATCAACCTGTGAATACCTGATTTAGATTTTAAATTAAGAGACTGTTTCATCTCTTCATATGAAGGAGAGACGCCAGAACTTCTCAACTTCTTGTTGATAAATAAAAGCAGGTTTTTTTGTTTTTTTGTTAGCATAAGAACAAATATCGTACAAATAATGTTCTATAAAAGTTCTTTTAAATTAACAATACTTAAAAAAACAAGTAAAATAGGGCTTTATTTAGCTATAAAACAGAAAAAATAGAATTTTTATCTAAATTTTTCAAAAGTGATTCACCAATCAAAAAAGTGTTAATTGATGTTTTATTATTTAGTTCTAACAACTCTTCTTTATTTTTAATTCCGCTTTCAGATATTAAAGGACCTTTATGATTTTTTATAACATCATAAATATCATAAGTTGTATTTATATCAGTTTTAAGAGTTTTTAAATTTCTATTGTTTATTCCAATTAAAGCATCTTTAAAATTCAAAGCTTTTTTTGCTTCTTCCACTGTATGAACCTCAACTATAACAGACATATTGTATTTCAAAGCCTCATCGTATAATTCAGAAGCAAGATTATCTGAAACCCCGGCCAAAATAATTAAAATAGCATCTGCGCCATAGCTTTTTGCCAATGGTATTTGAAATTTATCGATAAAAAAATCTTTACACAATACAGGTAAATTAATTTTATCTTTTATTTTACTGATGTGAATTAAATTTCCTAAAAAATAATCTTCTTCGGTTAAAACTGAAAGACAAGTTGCTTTATTATTTAAATAAATTTGAGCGATATCTACTGGGTTATAATCATCTATTATTATACCTGCCGAAGGACTTGCTTTTTTAATTTCAGCAATAATTGAAGTTTTATTATTTTTTATATTATTTTCTATTTTCTCTTTAAAATTAATATAGCGATTATTTTTATCAATAAATTCATCCAGAGTTTTAAGATCTAAGGATTTTTTTAATTTATCAACTTTTTCAATTTTCTTTTGAATGATATTTTGAAGTATATTTTCAGACATTTTGAATTTTTTCTAGATGTAAAAAAGTTTTTCCAGAAAGGATAAATTCTCTTGTGTGATTATAAGCTTCAGAAAAGTCAGAAAATTTTTCTCCAACAATTAAACCTGCTGCAGCATTTAAACAAACTGCTTTTGAAAAATCATTATCCTCACCTTTAAATATTTCAATCATTTTATCAGAATTAAATTTAGCATCATCACCTACTAAATTTTTAAAATTATCTGCATTAACTCCTAAAGCATTTGGATCTATTTTTATTTCAGATATTTGACCATCTTTTAATTGAATAACATTAGTGATTGCATATGGAGATATTTCATCTAATCCATCCTCACTATTTACTATCCAAGCAAATTTTAAATTTAAATTTTTAAGTCCTTCTGCAAAAATTTTTAGTAATTTTTTATCAAAAACGCCAACAACTTGTCTTTCTACAAGAGCAGGATTACTTAAAGGACCAATCATATTAAAAATTGTTCTTTTTCCAATTTTCTTTCTAACAGGACCAACAAATCTCATTGCACTATGATAATTTGGTGCAAACATAAAACCAAAACTATTGGTATTAATTTCTTTTTCTATATCCTCAGGTTCTAAATCAATTTTAATTTTAAGAGCCTCCAAAACATCACCAGATCCACATTTTGAAGAAACAGCCTTATTTCCATGTTTAGCTACTTTTGTGCCCATACTTGCTAAAAGTAGAGCAGAAGCTGTTGAAATATTAAGTGTATTCATGCCATCACCGCCTGTTCCACAAGTATCAATACAATCATTTACATTCACTCTTTTTGATTTTTCTCTTAATACAAAAACACCACCAGCTATTTCATCGGCAACCTCACCTTTTTCAGACAATAGTGTTAAAAAGCTAAAAATTTGTTCATCACTGGCTTTTCCAGTCATTAAAATTTCAAATGCAGACTTACTTTCCTCAAATGTTAAATCTTGTTTATTTGTTAGTTTTTCTAAAATTTGATCCATAAATTTAATAATTTATAAAGTTTCTCAGTATTTTCATCCCAAATTTAGTTTTTATACTTTCAGGATGAAATTGCACGCCATGAATGTTGAATTTTTTATGTTGAACACCCATTATAACACCATCCTCCGTTTCAGCTGTAATCATCAGCTCTTTTGATAATGTTTTTTTATCAATTACCAAACTATGATATCTGGTAGCTTCAAATGTATTTGGAAGATTTTTTAAAATACCGATTTTTTTAGATTTAATTTTGCTTGTTTTGCCGTGCATTAACTTTCTTGCTTGTATAATTTTTGATCCAAAAACTTGTCCAATTATCTGATGACCCAAACATACTCCTAAAAAGGGTAATTCTTTGTATAATGATTTCAATATTTTAATACAATTGCCGGATTGATTTGGGTTGCCGGGTCCTGGTGAAATAACAATTTTATCATATTTCTTTTTACTGATTTCTTTAGAATTAATTTTATCATTCCTAACTACGTCAACTTTAATATTTAATGAGGAGATATAGTGATACAAATTAAAAGTAAAACTATCGTAATTATCTATTAACAATACTTTCATTATCTTAAAGCGTTTATTAAAGCTTTCGCTTTATTAACTGTTTCCTCATATTCATTTTTAGGTTTACTATCTGCAACTATACCTGCACCTGCTTGCACATAAAATTTTTTATTTTTAGCCACAGCAGTTCTTAAGGCTATGCATGTATCAAATTCGCCATTTGCAGCGAAATATCCGATACCACCAGCATATACTTTTCTTTTTGTTGTTTCTAATTCATCTATAATTTCCATAGCTCTAATTTTTGGAGCTCCAGATACAGTACCTGCTGGAAAACCAGCCAAGAGCGATTTAAATTTTGAAAATTTTTTATTATATTCCCCAATTACATTTGAAACTATATGCATAACATGAGAATATCTTTCAATAATGAAGCTTTCTGTAACTTTTATTGAATTTATCTTTGAGACTTTACCAGCATCATTTCTACCTAAATCAAGAAGCATCAAATGTTCTGAAAGCTCTTTTTTATCTTTAAGTAGGTCTCTTTCATAAAAAAGATCTTCTTTTTTAGTTTTACCCCTTGGTCTAGTTCCTGCAATTGGTCTAACAGTAATTTTATTATCCCTAAGTCTCACAAGTATTTCAGGACTTGCACCGATTATTTGAAAATCCTCAAAATTGAAGAAAAACATAAAAGGAGAAGGGTTTGTTACTCTAAGTTTTTTATAAATATCTAAAGGTTTTTTTGTTAATTTTGCCTCAAATCTTTGACTTAAAACAACCTGAAAAATATCTCCTAATTTTATATATTTTTTTGCCTTTTTTACTATCGATAAAAATTTATTTTTTGAAGTGTTAGATTTCACTTTTATATTTTTTGATTTTTGAATTATTTTTTTATCAATATTTTTAATTGATGACTGAATGAGCAATTTAAACAAATCAGATTTAACTTCTTCATATTTATTTTGATAGCTTTTAATTTTTTCATCTTTAAAAATGTTAGATATATAAAATATTTCTTTTTTTAAATTATCATGAATGACTAATGTTCTTGGACGAAGAAGTCTCACATCAGGTAAATTGAGATCATTTTTACAATTATTTGGAATTTTTTCTATATATCTAATTGAATCATAAGAAAAATACCCAGAGATTAATGAGCAAATTTTAGGTAAATTTTTAGGAGTTTCAAATTTGAAGTCTTCAATGATTTTTTCAATTAATTTTTCTGGCTTGTCATTTAATTTTCTTTTTTTATTTTTTTGAATTAGATAAGAATTATTACTATTAAATTCCCAAATTTTATCAGGATTTTTACCAAATATTGTATATCTACCTTTGATTTTACCTTTTTCTACAGACTCGAATATAAAACTATTTTTTTCCTCTAGGAAATTATCGATTAGGTTTAATACTTCCTCATCATTTTTTACTTTCTTTTTAGTAAAGATGATTTGATTTTTTTTGCTTCTGTGTCGAAACTTAAAATCTTTGAAGCTTCGATTAATAATCATTTGAAGTAATTTTTAACTCTATCGATAGTTTTTTGGTTTAATTGTATTTTATATTTGCTAGCTAGCAGTTGATCATAGGCAGCCAAAATACTTTTTCTTGTATTGGTAAATTCACTACTTACAAAATTCTTGTAATCTTCATCTTCTTTGTTTATCTGGTTTTTATTATATCCTGTTATTTTTACTAGATAAATTTTATTTTCACTATTGTTTACTAAAGTAAAAGAATTGACTGGCAATGAGTAAAGCATTTTTACAGAATTTATCTCAAAAACTTTGTCATCGTTAATAGAGCTAATTGACATGTACTCTTTGTTAAAATTACTTAACTCATCAAATTTAGTGTTGTTAAATTTATTATTTTGAATTTCTTCTAAAATTTTTCTGTTGTAATCAAATTTTCCTTTTTGATAAATTAATTCAACTATTTCACTTTTGATTATTTCATCATCTAAATCTGGAGATAGATCATATTCTTGATCTATATTATAAAGTAAAAAATTATCACCACTCTCAATTAAATCTAATTTCGTTTCTTTTTTTGAATAAATTAATTCTTCATTTATTTGTTCACTTGAGGTAGGTGCAAATTTAAAAATATCTATTATATTTACATTAATATTTTCCAAAATATTTTCAAAACTCGTACCTTGTGAAATTTTGTTTTCAATTTCATCAATTTCATCAAAAAAGTCTTGATTAAATTCTTCAATACCAATCAAATTTTTAGGATTTAAAATAACGTATCTAAAATCAATATATTCTCTTTTTAATTGGTCTTTATTTTCATCAATAAATACTTTTATTTCATCATCTGTATAATCTGACTTTAGTTTATATAGATTTTCCATATCAAAGTATTCAATATCTAAAGATCTATTATTTTCTTCAAATTTTTTATTAATTATAAATTTTGGTGTAATAGTTCCAGCTCCAATAAAATCAAATAAGTGTTTTTGTAATTCTCTATTTTTTAATTTTAATTCAAACATTGGTGCAGACATATTGTTTGATAATAAAAATTTTTCATACTTAATTCTTTCAAATTTACCATTTTCATCATGAAAGTTTTTATTCTCTTTAATATTTTTAAGTATTGTTTTTTCATTAATTGAAATATTAAAATCCTTAATCTCTAGATCAATAAGTGTGGTTGATATAAGTCCTGATAATAGTTCCTCTATAATATTGTTATCTAAATTATTTCTAATTGCATCTGCTGAAATTCCACTTTGATTAACGTAATCCATAAAATCTTGAGTGGTGACATTTGTTTTATTTATTTTTGCAATATTGTTTTGATTATTTGTACTAAATCCACCACCAAAACCACCAAAGCCAAAAGCAATAATAATTATAATAATTAAAACCAATCCACCAAATTGTTTCCAGCTTAAGTTTTTTAATTTTTCAATCATTGCGTTATAAATTTATTGATCTGTAAAAAACAAATCTATAGATTAAAAAGTCAATTATGACAAATAAATATATGTATTTTGTAGCTAATTGGAAAATGTTTGGTGATTTAAGAACTCTAAATTCACTTGATAAAGTAATAAAGTTTTCAAAAACTAATAAAAAAAATAAGTTTAAAATAGTTTATTGTCCACCAAATACATTAATTCGACCTTTATCGAGAAGACTAAAAAAAACAAAAATAGAGGTTGGTGCTCAAAATTGTCATCAGAGCTATGATTACGGTGCTTACACTGGTCAAGTAAATTCCACCATGCTTAAAAATGTTGGAGCAAAGTTTGTTATTTTAGGACACTCAGAAAATAGACAACTAGGTGAGACAGATAATTTAATTAATTTAAAAATAAACAGTGCAATTAAATCAGGTCTCAAAATTATATTTTGTATTGGCGAAACTTTAAAAGAAAGAAGACAAAAAAAAACTAATCAAATTTTAAAAAAACAAATTGAAAAAGGATTAAAATCTATAAAGAATAAATCTAAAATTATTATAGCTTATGAACCTGTATGGTCTATCGGTACGGGTGTAATTCCAAAAGAAGCTGATTTAAATAAAACTATTTCATTTATTAAAAGTATATTTGTAAAAAAATATCCTAAAATTTTATATGGTGGATCTGTAAATACTAATAACGTAAGTATATTAAAAAAAATTGGTAGCATTGACGGGTTTTTGATTGGAGGTGCATCGCAAAACCCAAAAAAATTTATTGATATAATCAAAAAAACCATTAATTAGACCCTCATGGAAACTTTATTATTAGTAATCAACATCATACTTGCAGTTATTTTGGTTCTTTTGGTTTTATTTCAAAAATCAGAAGGAGGTGCTCTTGGAATCGGAGTTTCCCAAGAAAATTTTATGCTCTCTAGATCAGCAGGCAGCTTCATGACAAAAGCCACTGCAATCGTGGCAACACTTTTTATAATTTGTAGTTTAGCTCTAACAATTATTTCTAGAGCAGAACTTACTCCTACAGGGTCGGTATTGGATACAGTTGAGGAAAAAACTGAAGATACACCTTCAATTCCAGAAAATAATTAATTAATCCTTTTCAATTCATTTTTTATTCGCTATAAGATACTTCCATGGCGCGATATATATTTGTCACCGGCGGCGTGGTTTCTTCCCTTGGTAAAGGTCTCTCTTCAGCATCTTTAGCATATTTATTACAATCAAGAGGTTACAAAGTTCGTCTAAGAAAATTAGATCCTTATTTAAATGTGGATCCGGGAACAATGAGTCCGTTTCAACATGGAGAGGTTTTTGTAACCGATGATGGGGCTGAAACAGATTTAGATCTAGGTCACTATGAAAGATTTTCAGGTGTAACTGCAAAGAAAACAGATAACATTACAACTGGAAAAATTTATAGTGATGTTCTTAGAAAAGAAAGAAAAGGTCAGTATTTAGGTAAAACTGTTCAAGTTATTCCACATATTACGGATAGAATTAAAGAATTTATAAAACACGATACATCTAAAGAAGATTTTGTCATTTGTGAAATAGGCGGAATAGTAGGGGACATAGAAAGTTTACCATTTGTAGAAGCGATAAGACAATTTTCGAATGATATTGGTAAAAAAAATGCATTATTTATTCATTTAACTTTAGTTCCTTATTTAAAAGCATCGGATGAAATAAAAACCAAACCAACACAACATTCCGTAAAAGAACTAAGAAGTATTGGTATTCAACCTGATATTATAATTTGTAGATCAGAAAGACCTATTCCTTTAGAACATAGAAAAAAAATATCTTTGTTTTGTAATGTTGATATTAAAAATGTAATTGAAACTGTCGATGTTAAAACTATTTATGAGGCACCGATTAGTTTTGCTAATGAAAAATTAGATGTTCAAGTTTTAAATTATTTCAAAATAAAATCCAAAAAATCAAATAATTTAACACCATGGAAAAAAATAACTAAAATCACTCTTAATACTAAAAGAAATGTTAACATTGCAATTATTGGAAAATACGTTGAATTAAAGGATGCTTATAAATCTTTAGATGAAGCACTCACTCATGGAGGAATATCCAATAATCTTAAAGTTAATTTGGTTAGAATAGACTCTGAAAAATTAAAAGTTTCAGAAATAAAAAATAAACTTAAAAATGTTTCAGGAATTCTAATTCCAGGTGGGTTTGGTAAAAGGGGAACTGAGGGTAAAATTGAGGCGATAAGGTATGCAAGAATAAATAAAATTCCGTTCCTTGGAATTTGTTATGGAATGCAAATGGCAATAATTGAATTTGCTAGAAATCAATTAAAGATTAAAAAAGCAACTTCTTCTGAGTTTGATAAAAGTGGCGTTCATATTATTGGCTTGATGCATGAATGGGAGAAAAGTGGCAGAAAAGTTAAAGGAACAGATAAAGATTTAGGGGGTACCATGAGACTTGGTTCTTATGATGCTATCTTAAAAGATAAATCTAAAATAAGGGATATTTACAAGTCTAGATTAATTAAAGAAAGACATAGACATAGATATGAAGTGGATATTTCATATAAAGAAAAATTTGAGAAGAAAGGATTAATATTTTCAGGTTTATCCCCAGATCATAAGCTACCAGAGATAATTGAACTTAAAAATCATCCTTGGTTTATAGGAGTTCAGTTTCATCCTGAATTTAAATCTAGACCTTTGAACCCACATCCTTTATTCTCTTCTTTTATCAAAGCAGCAAAAAATCATAGATGAGTGCGATTAAAGTAAATTGTGAAAATATAGAAATTTCAAACAATAATAAGATTTGTATTATTGCAGGCCCTTGTCAGTTAGAGACAGAGCAACATGCAATGGATATGGCTGGAAAAATTAAGGAAATTACTTCAAAATTTGGCCTTGGATTTATTTACAAAACTTCATTTGATAAAGCGAATAGAACAAGTTTAAAAGGTAAAAGGGGAGCAGGATTAGATGCTTCACTTCCTGTATTTGATAAAATTAAAAAAGAATTGAATGTACCCATTTTAACAGACATACATAATTCTGAACAATGTGAAATTGTTTCAAAACATGTTGATGTTTTGCAAATCCCAGCTTTTTTATGTAGACAAACAGACTTGTTAATTGCTGCAGCTAAAACAAATAAAATTATTAATGTAAAAAAAGGTCAGTTCTTAGCACCGTGGGATATGGTTAATGTAACAAAAAAAATTTCAGAGTCTGGAAATGATAAAATATTAGTAACTGAAAGAGGTGCAAGCTTTGGTTACAACACTTTAGTTTCTGACATGAGATCTTTACCCATTATGGCAAAGAATGGTTATCCAGTAATTTTTGATGCAACTCATTCTGTTCAACAACCAGGTGGCCAAGGAGAATCCTCAGGTGGTCAAAGAGAATTTGTTGAATATTTAGCAAGAGCTGCAGTTGCGGTTGGAGTTGCTGGTGTATTTATTGAAACGCATCAAGATCCTGATAATGCTCCATCAGATGGACCAAACATGGTACCATTGAATAAATTAGAGAATCTATTAAAACAATTACACGATATAGATAATCTAATTAAAAAATAGTGAGTAAAATTTTAAAAGTAAAAGCACGTCAAGTTTTTGACAGCAGAGGAAATCCAACAGTAGAGGCAGAGGTTTATATTAAAAATAATAGTGCATCCGCTATTTGTCCTTCAGGTGCTTCCACAGGAACTTTTGAAGCTTTTGAGAAAAGAGATAAAAATAATAAACGGTATTTAGGAAAAAGTGTTTTAAATGCAGTTAACTTAGTTAACACAAAGATTTCAAAAAAATTAAAAGGACAAAGTATCCATAATCAAGAAAGAATTGATGCTTTGTTAATTAACTTGGATGGTACAAGACAAAAAACTAACTTAGGAGCTAATACGATGTTAGCTGTTTCTATGGCTGTAAAAAAATTGTCTGCAAAAGTAAAAAAATTACCTTTGTATAAAACTTTTTCTCAAAAAAATAACTTTCAATTACCTTATCCATTAATGAACATTATTAATGGTGGAGCGCATGCAAATAATGGTCTTAGAATTCAGGAGTTTATGATCAGACCTGATCGTGCAAAAAGTTTTTCTGAGGCAATGCGGATTTGTTTTGTTGTCATTAAAAACTTAAGCAAATTAATTAAAGACAAAGGTTTATCAACTTCAGTAGGTGATGAAGGTGGGTTTGCACCGATGATCAGTAGTAATAATCAAGCTTTAGATTTAATTGTGAGTGCGATTAAAAAATCAGGGTTTATTAATGGGAAAGAAGTTTCTATTTGCCTAGATGTGGCTGCTAATGAATTATATAAAAAGAACAAATACTCTATTCATTCAAAAAGTTATATTTCAGTAGATAAATCTATTAAGGAATATCAAAAAATAATTAAAAAATATAAAATTAAGTCTATAGAAGATCCATTTGCTGAAAATGATTGGTTAGCATGGAATAAATTAATGAGGTCAATAAAAAAAGTTCAGATTGTTGGAGATGATTTATACGTAACAAACCTGGAAAGATTAAAGAAAGGTTTTTTAAATATTTCCTCAAATTCTATTTTAATAAAATTAAATCAAATTGGCACTGTTTCAGAAACTTTAGATGTAATTAAATTTGCTCAAATCATTGGATATAAAACAATTATATCTCACCGATCAGGTGATAGTGAGGATACGTTTATTGCTGATTTAGCGGTTGGTACTAATTCAAATCAAATTAAAACAGGATCTTTAGCCAGATCTGAAAGGGTTGCAAAATATAATCAATTAATCCGTATCGAAGAAGAACTTGGAAAAAAAGCGAGGATGAATAAGATCAATTAATGCTTCGATTAATAAAAAGAAATTATTTTTTATTAATATCTGTTTTTCTTATTTTTTATTTTGGTTTCAATTTAGTATCTGGAGAAAGAGGTCTTTTTTCGTTTATAGAAAAAAAGGAACTTTTGTCTAACTTGAAAAAAGAAGAATTAACCCTAAATAGTAGAATAGAAGATGTAGATCACAAAAATTCACTTCTAAGCACTAATTTAGACCTTGATTATATTGAGACTTTAATTAGAGAACGATTTTTGTTTGGTAAAAAAAATGAGACAATTTATATAATTAAAAAAGATGAAAAGTAGACATCCAGAAAAAGAAAACAAACCGATTAATCCAATTAAAAAAAAACCTGAATGGATTAGATCAAAGCTTACAAATAGTAAGGAATTTTTTTTAACTAAAACAATAGTAAATAACAATAATCTTGTAACTGTTTGTCAGGAAGCAAACTGCCCAAATATAACCGAATGTTGGAGTAAGCGACATGCAACTTTTATGATTATGGGAGACACATGTACAAGAGCTTGTGCTTTTTGTGATGTTAAAACTGGTGTGCCAGGAAAATTGGATCAACTTGAACCTATTAAGATTGCAGAAGCAGTAAAAAAATTAAATTTAAAACATGTTGTGATTACTTCAGTGGATAGAGATGATTTAGATGACGGTGGATCAGAACATTTTTTTGAAGTGATTAATCAAACTAGAAAAACGAACCCGAATACAACTATTGAGGTTTTAACACCTGATTTTTTAAGAAAAGGAGATGCATATAAAAAAGTATTAGCTGCTAAACCTGATGTTTTTAATCATAATATTGAAACTGTCCCTAGTCTTTATTTAAAAGTTCGACCTGGATCTAGGTATTTTGCATCTTTAGAACTTTTGAAAAATGCAAAAAAAGTTAATAAAAATATTTTTACTAAATCAGGAATAATGGTTGGCTTAGGGGAGACAAGAGACGAAATTTTACAAATCATGGATGATTTAAGAGCTGCAGATGTTGATTTCATAACGATCGGTCAATATTTACAACCTTCTACCAAACATTATCCATTAGATCGATATTACACACCAAAAGAATTTGAAGATTTAGGAACAATAGCAAAAGCCAAAGGATTTTTGTTAGTTTCTTCATCCCCTTTAACAAGATCCTCATATCATGCTGATGAAGATTTTGCGAAACTTCAACAAAACAGATTAAAAAATAATTAATGCCAAAAGCATCAGTTAAGAGATTAATTGATAATAGAAAAGATAAGCTAATTGAGTTTGTTTTAGATATTGAAAAATACCCAGAATTTATTCCTTTCTGTGATAATTCAAAAGTTTATGAGAGAAGTGATAAAGGGGATACAATAAATATAATTGCGGATCTTACAATAGGTAAAGGGCCGTTTAAGGATACATTTAAAAGTGACGTTAAATTAAATAAAAAAAATGATCATATTCATGTTGTTAATTTAGGTGGACCGTTAAACCATTTAGAAAATAATTGGAAATTTATTGAAGTAGGAAATGATGCTGATGGTTACAAAACAGAAGTTTTATTTGATATTGATTTTGAAATCGAAAATAAGTTTTTAAACATTTTAATGACTAAATCTTTTCAATTTGGCTTGGAAAAGATAGCAGACGCGTTTCAAAAAAGAGCTGAAAGTATTAAATAATTTTACTGATTATCTTAATTGCAGTACGAACTGTTGATTTTTGTATTAAATTTCGATTTTTTGATTTAAATTTATTTTCTTTGATAAGCAAAGTTGCACCTTTTTTGACACCAATATAAACAAGACCAACCGGTTTTTCTTTTGATCCACCGCCTGGACCAGCAATTCCTGTTATCGACACGTTGATTTTACTCTTTGAAATTTTAGATAAATTTTGAACCATTGCCTTACAACACTCATTGCTTACCGCACCATATTTTTTAATAATATTTTTATTAACTTTTAACATCTTTATTTTAGCTTGATTAGAGTAAGTGGTCAGACCCATTTGAAAGTATTTTGATGAATTAGCTAATTTGGTGAAATTATGAGCCAATAATCCACCTGTACAAGACTCAGCTACGGATACAGTTAATTTTTTCTTAATTAATTTTTTATGAAGTAATTGAATGCTCATTAGAATTTTAAACTTATTAAGTATATTAATATCATTGAATATAATCCTGCCATTATATCATCCATAATTATTCCAAAATAGTTCTTATGATTTTTATCAAAATAACTTACTGGAAAAGGTTTTAGGATGTCAAAAAATCTAAAAAATAGAAAAGATAAAATATAATAAATTTCGATTGAAATACTTATCTGATTGGTTTGATTTAAATACAATAATAAAATTAAAGGCATGGATTGCCCTAATACTTCATCAATTACTATTTGCCTTGGATCTTTATTTTTAAATTCAGATTCAGTGTCTTTTACTGCATAAAATGAATAAAAGAATAAAAGTGTAAAAAAGATAATTGAAAATTTAAGATCTGTGTAACCTAGAATTTCATAAGCAATATAAATAAAAACAGTTGTCACAACAGAGGTTATAGTTCCAGGAATTTTAGTTAAATATCCATAGCCAAAAAAAGTTGACAACAAAACATTTATTTTTTTCATTGCGTAATTGAGCATATAACTTCACAAGCTATTGCTTTTTCCCTTCCGATTAATCCAAGTTTTTCTACTGTTTTACCTTTTAGATTTATTAATTCTTTATCAATATTTAATAAATTAGATAGAGATTTGATTATTTTATCACGATGCTTTGAAACTTTTGGTTGTTCACATATTAAATTTATATCTAAATTATTTATATAAAAATCATTATTATTTAATATTTCAATAATAGGTTTAAGCATTTTATGGGATCTAATATTTTTATATTTTTTTTGATTATCCGGAAAAAAGGTACCAATATCTTTTTTTCTCATAGCTCCAAGAAGAGAATCGATTATTGAATGAATAATCACATCTCCATCTGAGTGTCCCTTAAGTCCTGAGTGATAAGGGATTTTAACACCACCTAAAAAAAGTTTTTTGCCTCTTATTAATCTATGAATGTCAAAACCTATACCAAAATAAGTTTTATTAGTTTCTATATCTTCTTTAAAAGTAATTTTATTATTTAAATTTTCTCCTTTAATAAATTTAATTTTTAGATTGTTTTCAATAAATAATGTTGCTTCATCAGTAATTTTATCTTTTTGTTTATTTGAAAGATTATATAAATCTTTAAATTTAAAAGCTTGAGGGGTTTGAGTTAAAATTGAATTATTTCTATTTAAGTTAAAAAGTTGGTTTTTTATTTTGTATTTAATAGAATCTTTTGAATTTATAGAAGGTATTACTGCTTTGTTGTTTTTAAGTGATTTAATTAGATTTTTTAAAATCTTGATAGTGAAGTTTGGTCTTGCAGCATCGTGAATTAGAACATTATTAGGTTTAAATTTTTTAATATATTTTAAGGCTTTTGAAGAAGAATCAGATCTCTCTTTACCACCCTTTATTATTGATACATTTTTAGGAAATTTTTCTTTAATACTTTTTTTATTATTTACGACTAATATAATTTTTTTAAATAGCTTTGATTTTAATGCTTTTTCTAAAGAATGTTTAAAAAGAGCTTTGTTTTTGTAAATATTGAATTGCTTTGGTTTATTTGAATTAAATCTTTTGCTTTGTCCTGATGCTAGTATTATAAAATAATTATTCATTTATATAGTATTTTTTATATTCAAATGTACGATTTTATTAAAAAAAATATATATCTAATAATATTATTTATTATCACTTTAGCGATAGGTTTTTTAACCTTTTTAACTTTTATTGATAAAGGATTTATTGAATTATCAGATCAAAATTTACAAATATTATTAGTTCTAAATATTGTCCTTTTAGTAGCACTTTTTGTTTATATTTTTATTGAAATTAAGAACGCAATTAAAAATGATATCGATAAGGATGGTTTTAAATCCAATAAAAAATACATTACATACTTTGGTTTATTTACTTTAATTCCATCAGTACTAATTTCAATATTTTCACTCTTTTTATTTTCTTTTGCTTTAGAAAAATATTTTGACAAAAAAGTTACCACAGTTGTTAACAATTCTTACGAGTTAGCAAGAAATTATGTTGAGGAAATTAGAAATAAAATTCAATCTGATATTGTTTTAATAGCTTTTGATACGAATAAAAGTAAAAAATTTCTAAATGATAATCAAAATGAATATAAGAGATTTTTAAATACACAAAAATTGATAAGAGATGTTGATGAGGTACACATTATAGATATTAATAAAAAACTTTTATTTTCAACTTTAAATGATGATCAATCATATGTCCCTCCAGTTGATAAAGCTTTAAATTTAGTTTTGGATGATGATCGTCCTTTAAAGATTATTAATGCACCCGCAAATATTTCCGCTGCAATAATGAGATTGCAAAATTTTGAAGATAGATTTTTATATGTTGTTAAATATTTAGATAAAGATATTTCAAGGTATTTAACAGAGTCTGAAGAAGCTATTAATTTTTATTACACCGTCGAGGAAAAAAGCACTGGTATCAAAATCTCATTTGCTATTATTTATATTATAGTTGTTAGTGTTTTATTGTTTGTCTCTATTTCTATAGCAATAAAATTTTCGTCTAGATTTTTTAGGTCTATCAATAATTTAATTCTTGCATCAACATCGATTGGACAAGGGAATCTTAATGCAAAAGTTCCTGAAGTTAAGACAGACAAAGATTTAGAGAATTTAAATAAAAATTTTAATTTAATGATAGACAGACTGAAAAGCCAGCAAGAAAAACTAATTATTAACGAAAGACATGAAGCATGGGGTAGCTTAGCTAGAAAACTTGCTCATGAAATTAAAAATCCACTTACACCAATTCAATTAACTATAGATAGATTAAAAAATAAATATTCTAAACAATTAGACAAAAATGAAACTGAAAACTTTAAAGAAAATTTAAAAATTATAAATAATCAAATAAAACAAATCGAAAAATTAGTTAACGAATTTTCTGACTTTGCAAGAATGCCTAAACCAATTTTTAGAGAAAATAATTTAGTAAATATAATTCATGAAAATATAAATTTGCTAAAAGAATTAGACAATTCTATTGATATTACTTTTAAAAAAGATTTTGAAAAAATTGTTTTAGAGAGCGATAAAGAGCAAATAAGTAGAGTATTTTTAAATTTGATTAAAAATTCTATAGAAAGCATTAATCAAAAAGCTCAAAACAACGACAAATTCAGCAAAAAAATCACTATTGAACTTACTGAAGATGATAGCCACATAGAAGTATCTATAGAAGATAATGGTGTTGGTTTTAGTGAATTAAAAAATAATATTAAAGATATACTTAATCCGTATTTCACAACTAAGAAAAATGGAACCGGTTTAGGATTATCAATAGTTAACAAAATAATTAATGATCATAATGGAAAAATTGAATTTATACCAATTCAAAATGGTGCAAAAATTAATATTTCATTTATAAAACAATAATGAGTGAAGAAATTTTAATTGTAGACGACAACGTTGATATCAGAAATATAATTAATGAATTAATTATAGATGCTGGCTATAAAACTCGTTTAGCAGCAAATTATAACCAAGCACTAGCTGAGATAGATAAAAAATTACCTGATGTTGCAATATTGGATGTAAAATTAGATAAAGGAGATAATGATGGTATAGAACTTTTATCTCATATAAAATCCAAAGATAAAGATGTGCCTGTCATTATAATTTCTGGTCATGCAAGTATTGAAATGGCTGTAAAATCACTTCATGAAGGAGCTTTTGAATTTATTGAAAAACCATTTGATCAAGAAAGATTATTAAATTTTGTCAAAAGAGCGGTAGAAAATTATAATCTTAAGAAACAAAATAAAGAATACGAAAGCAAATTATTTTCTTCTTATGAATTAATAGGAAACAGTAAAAATATATTGAACATTCAAAATCAAATAGAAAAGATTTCAGTTACAGAAAGTAGAGTTTTTATTAATGGACCATCTGGTTCCGGTAAAGAATTGGTTGCAAGAAAAATTCACAAACTATCTAACAGAAGTAAAAATCAATTCATAATATTAAACGGTGCCTTACTAGATTCAAGTAAATATGAATTAGAGTTATTTGGAGAAGAAAAAGAAAATGGCTCTATCTCGTATGGTGCTCTTGAAAAAGCAAATAAAGGAACTCTATTAATAGATCAAGTTTCAGAGATACCATTAGATATTCAATCTAAAATTTTAAGAGTTCTTACAGATCAAAAATTTAAGAGAGTTAATGGTGCCAATGATGTAAGTGTAAATGTAAGATTAATTTGCTCATCAAGTAAAGACTTGAAAAAAGAAATAGAAATTGGAAATTTTAGAGAGGATTTATTTCATAGAATAAATGTTTTTGAGATAAATATTGAACCATTAAATCAAAGAATTTCTGATATTCCTTTGTTAATCAAATATTTTTCAAGAAAAATATCTGAGAATTATAATATTAAAGAATTAGATATAGATGAAAACAATAGTTATATTCTCAATCATAATTGGCATGGTAATGTTAGAGAGTTAAGAAATTTAATTGAGAGGATTGCAATATTACAACCAGATTCAAAAGATAAAATTTCAAATATCATTAAGGAGTCTTTAAAAAATACAAATTTTGATGATCAATTGTCTGAAAATAGCCTTTCTGTGCCATTAAAAGATGCTAGAGAAAAGTTTGAAAAGGAGTATTTAACTATTCAACTTAAGAAATTTAATGGAAATATTTCTAAAATGGCAAATTTTGTTGGAATGGAAAGAAGCGCATTGCATAGAAAATTAAAAGGTTTGGGCATCAAAGAATTTAATTAGATGAATATAATCATTTGTGGGGCTGGAAGAGTAGGGTTTACTATAGCTAAACAGCTAAGTGAACAAGGTCATTCTATAACTGTTGTTGATCCTTCTAGCGAAGATATACAAAAAATTGATGATGCTTTAGATGTTAAAGCTATAGTGGGAAAAGGAACTTATCCGTCTATTCTGGAAAAAGCTAACGCAGCAGAGACTGACATGATTATAGCAGTTACGAGAAATGACGAAATTAATATGCTTATTTGTCAAATAGCCTTTTCAATTTTTAAAATTCCAAAAAAGATAGCAAGAATAAGATCTCAAGATTATTTAAACCCAAAATTTACAAGAGTTTATAATAAAGAGAATTTACCAATAGATGTCATCATTTCCCCTGAAATTGAAATTGCAAAATCAATACAAAGAAAACTTGAGGCGCCAGGAGCACTAGACAGTGTTCCATTTGCAGATAATAAAATAAGATTATTAGAGATTTTAATTAATGAAAATTGTAAATTAATTAACATTAAACTTAATGATTTGACAAAAAAACATCCTAATTTAGATGCAAACATTATTGGAATAATTAGAGATGAAAAATTTTTAATTCCAAAGAAAAATGATGATGTTCGAAAAAATGATAAAATTTATGTAATAATCAATTCATCACAAATGTTAGATACTCTAGAAGCTTTTGGACATGAAGAAAAAGTATCTAAAAACATTTTAATTGTAGGTGGTGGGAATATAGGTTTTAATTTAGCTAAAAATATTGAAGAAACGTTGGATGCAGCAAGAGTTAAAATTATTGAAAAACAAAAAGAAAGAGCCGAATTTCTTGCCAGTGAATTAAATAATACGATTGTTATTAATGGAGATGCTTTAGATGAGGAGGTTCTCGTAGAGGCTAATTTACAAGAAGCAGAAACGGTTCTTGCTTTAACAAATGATGATGAAGATAATTTGATGGTAAGTGTTCTTGTTGAAAAATTTGCAAAAGATGAAAAAGATGTAGATGACAAAAGAACAATGGCTCTAATTAATAAGCCAAATTACTCTCTATTACAAAATTCTTTAAAAATTGATGATCT
The DNA here is from genome assembly GCF_052049835.1 of Candidatus Pelagibacter sp. Classification (GTDB taxonomy): domain Bacteria; phylum Pseudomonadota; class Alphaproteobacteria; order Pelagibacterales; family Pelagibacteraceae; genus Pelagibacter. The sequence continues at coordinate 24,515 of NZ_JBNGZF010000005.1, forward strand.
CATAGATCCTAGAATGAATACTGTCTCAAGTATTTTAAAACATATTCATAAAGGTACCATCGAAACAGCTTATACAATTATGAATGGTGAATATGAAGTAATTGAAGCTGAAATTATAGAAACATCAGAACTTATTAATAAAGAATTAAAAAATTCTAACTTGCCAGAAGAAATAAGAATAGGTGCTGTATTAAGAGAAAATAAAGTTATTATACCTCGATCAAATTTTGTTTTTCAAAAGGAGGATAAAGTTGTTTTTTTAGCAAAGAAAGACTCAATTTCAGTAGTAGAAAATATATTTAGAATTAGTTCTATTTAATTAAATGTCATACTTTAGAGTAAAATACTTAAGTTTTTTTTTTATATTAATTTCTTTCTTTTCTTTTTTTAATATTATTTATTCATATTATTTTAATTTATACCTAAATCTAAACACATATTATTTTAGCTTAATTATTTCTGCGGTAATCGGAATAATATTTTACAAAATTAAAATTTCCTCCAAAAAACCTTCGGTATTTGAAAAAATATTAACCATCTTATTGGGATATTTTTTAATGCCCTTGATTTTATCGATACCTTTTTATTTGAGTATTTATAATTTATCTTTTTTAAATTCTTTATTCGAAGCTGTTTCTGGATTTACTTCAACAGGTTTTACTGTTTTTGAAAATATTAAACATATTGATCAAGGATTAATTCTATGGAGATCATCAATACAATGGATAGGTGGTTTATATTTTTTATACTCTATTATTTTTTTAATTGATATCTATGACGAAAGTTTAAAAAAATCTTTAACTAATTTTTTATCTTTTAATTCTTCTGAGATTTTAAAACAATCAATTAAAATTCTTTTATTATACTCTGGATTAACCATATCGATTTTTATTATTCTAAATGTTCTTGGAATTAGATCATTTAATTCACTTAATTTAGCAATGACGATAATTTCTTCAGGGGGATTTCTACCTGTGAATGAACTTTCGTCAATTTTAATAAATGAATTTCAAATAATTATATTCTCTTTTTTAATGCTAATTTCCTTTTTTAGTATTTTTTTTACATATAATTTAATTTTTTTAAGAAATAAAAATTTAAATTTCTTTTATGAAGATATACATTTATTTTTATATTTTATTGTAATTGTAAGTATTTTTTTTGTTTTCTTTAGTTATAATGCTAATTTCATATTTAGTTTTTTATCTTTAGTGAGTAGCATTTCTAATATTGGTATTTCTCTTCAAGTTGATCAAGCTAACTTACACTTTATATATATCTTACTTGTAATTATTGGTGGATCTTTTTTTTCTACAAGCTCAGGTTTAAGGTTTTTAAAAATATATTCTTTAACAAAATATTCTATTAATCAAATTCTTTCTTTTAGCAGGCCAAAAAATGTATTCATGAATAAGCTTGTTTTTTCTAAAATTAAATTTGATACAAAAGACATAAATAAATATTTTTTAACAATCTTAATTTTTGTTATTTCACTTTTTTCTTTAACAATCTTATTGTCTTTGTCTAATATTCAATTTGAATATTCATTTAAATTAGCTGTATTGACATTAATGAATACGGTTAATTCATCTGCTTATGGTCTATCGGACTTTAATTTTCAAAATTTGCATTTTTTAACCAAATATTTTCTAATATTTTTTATGATTATCGGAAGGGTTGAACTGATATCTTTATTGTTGATTGCTAAAAAATTTCTTTTTAAAAATTAATTAAGTATTATATATATCGATATATATTGCGCCCTTAGCTCAGCTGGATAGAGCATCGGTTTTCTAAACCGAGGGTCGTAGGTTCGAATCCTTCAGGGCGCGCCATTTCTCACATTTTTAGCAAATAATAATTTAATATTTAGCTTGACGTAATTTTATATTGAACTTGATTTTTTAATTATTTTTCCTTGAACAGTAATTTCTTACATGCTTAAATTAGAAATATTCAAAAGTAATTTTGAATTATTTGTTAACAAATAAAAATAACATAAAGGAAGAATAATGTTTAAATACTTAAAACAATTAACTTCTTTAGTTGCTATGGTTGCAGTGTTGTTTACTTTTACAACAGAAACTATGGCTGCTAAAAAATCTAAAACACTTAAAAACACTCAAAAGAAAGGTTTTGTAAGATGTGGAGTATCTCAAGGTCTTCCAGGATTTTCTAATGCTGATGCTGCAGGAAATTGGACTGGTATTGATGTTGATGTATGTAGAGCGGTAGCTGCTGCAGTACTAGGTGATGCAAACAAAGTAAAGTTTACACCACTAAGTGCTAAAGAAAGATTTACAGCTTTAACTTCTGGTGAGATTGATATCTTATCGAGAAACACAACTTGGACTCTTTCTAGGGATGCTGATATCGGACTTACTTTCGTTGGAGTAAACTTCTACGATGGTCAAGGTTTCATGGTTAGAAAAAGTTCTGGTATTACTTCAACAAGCCAATTCAAAGATGGTATCTCAGCTTGTACAAACATTGGTACAACAACTGAGTTAAACATGAGAGACTTCTTCAACTCTAAAGGAATTTCTTATGAGCCAGTTGCTTTCGAAAAAGCTGATGAAGTTGTAGCTGCTTATGATGCTGGTAGATGTGATACATACACTACTGATAAATCAGGTCTAGCTGCACAAAGAACTAAAATGTCTAACCCAGATGAACACATTGTATTACCTGAAACTGTTTCTAAAGAGCCTTTAGGACCAGTTGTAAGACAAGGTGATTCTGTATGGGAAGATATCGTTAGATGGTCTTTAAATGCTATGATCGAAGCAGAAGAGTATGGAATTACTTCTGCAAACGCAGACTCAATGAAAACTTCAGATAACCCAGCTGTAAAAAGATTAGTTGGTGCTGAAGGTGAATTAGGTGCTGCTTTTGGTCTAGACAATGAGTGGAGCTTAAGAATTATTAAGCAAGTTGGTAACTATGGTGAAAGCTACAAAAGAAATATAGCTGACACTGGAATTTTACCTGACAGAGGTCCAAATGAATTGTGGACTAAAGGTGGAATTCTTTATGTACCACCTGCAAGATAATTGCACATTTAACTAATTAAAAAGGGCTAGATTTTTCTAGCCCTTTTTTTTATAAGCGTTCAAATGGACCTAAAATTACAAAAAATCATTCCCCAATTAATTACCGTTTTAGTTGTAGTATTAGTTTTTGGATTTTTTACATATAATGCCCAAATCAATATGGAGAATAGAGGTATTGATTTTGGATATGGGTTTCTTTCACAAGAATCTTCATTTGATGTACAATTTTCACTTATAGAATACGATGGATCCCATTCTTACTTCAGAGCCTATCTAGTTGGTTTGCTTAATACTATTTTAGTTTCTGTAATTGGAATTGTTATTGCAACAATTTTGGGAGTTATAGTTGGTGTTGCAAGACTCTCGCCAAACTATTTAATAAATCAGTTTGCTGCCTTTTATGTGGAATTTTTTAGAAACATCCCATTACTTTTACAAATATTTTTTTGGTATTTTGCTGCTTTAAGAGCTCTACCATTGCCTCAAGATGCGGATGCAATGTTAGGTGTTTTTTTCTTAACGATTAAAGGTTTGTATGTTCCAGCATTTGTTTGGGAAAATCTTAATGTATTTTTATATTCAATAATTGCAGCAATAATTGCAATAGTTGTAATTAGAATTCATGCAAGAAAAGTTCAAGAAACGCAAGGTAAACAGTTACCAGTTTTTTGGATATCAGTAGGTTTAATTTTTATATTACCTTTACTTAGCTTTTTAATTGGAGGTGTGAGTTTATCGTTTGAAATTCCTAAATTAAAGCAATTAGCTGCAACATCATTCAAATATGAAGGTGGTATAAGCTTACCCCCTGAATTAATAGCTTTAACTTTATCGCTGGCATTATATACAGCAACTTTTATTGCTGAGTGTGTAAGAGCTGGAATTCAAGGTGTAGGTAAAGGTCAAAAAGAGGCAGCTGCATCAATTGGATTGAATCCTAACCAAGTTTTAAAATTAGTTGTTATGCCACAAGCATTAAGAATTATTATTCCACCAACAACAAACCAATATTTAAATTTAACTAAGAATTCTTCATTAGCTGCTGCAATTGCTTATCCTGATCTAGTACTAGTTTTTGCGGGGACTGCATTAATGCAAACTGGTAAAGCGATTGAAATAGTTTCAATAACGATGTTTACTTACCTAAGCTTAAGTATTTCAATTTCAATTCTTATGAATTGGTACAATAAAAAAATTGCTATTAAGGAAAAATAAATGTCAAAAATTAATTTTTTAAAACCAGATAAAGATAATTTGACTACCTTTTTATATATGGGTTCATTTTTATTTGTTATTAGTGTTATTGATGTTTTTCTTAATTCATTCTTTAGATTAAACATCACTGGATTTTTACCTGAATCATTAAGCTTTATAATTCCAATTATACTAGGTTTTATAGGACTGTATTTTATTAGAATTGAACACAGTGGTAATAAATTTCTAGATCAAGTAAATAAAAATATTAATACAAGTAATTTTAATGCAATCTTATCCCTATTAATTATATTTGTAATTATTAAATCAATACCACCAGTTTTAAGTTGGTTTGTGGTCGATGCAAGTTTTGCTGGTGATAGTAAAGATGTTTGCTCAGGCACTGGTGCTTGTTGGACTTACATAAAAGTCTGGTTTCGAAGATTTATGTATGGAATGTATCCAAATGCAGAACAGTGGAGAATAAATTTATCTTTTATTGCCTTAGCTCTTTTAGGTTCTGTAGGATATTTTGCTACAGAAAAATTTAAAAAATATTTAACTTTATATTATGTTGTAATTTATCCATTTATAGCATTCCTATTTATTTTCTTTTTTATATCAGGCGGTCCTGTATTTTTTGACTTTTCTTACGGAATAATCGCAGCAGTAATTTCAATAATTATTGGTTTCTTTATTCCAAGTAAATTTAAATTTTATTATTTTATATTTGTGCCAATTACTCTTTATATTGTTTTAAAATATTTCATCTTTTACGAGGAATTAATTGAATTAGGTAAACTTGATGGATTAAATTGGGTCGAAACTGGAGCTTGGGGAGGATTATCACTTACATTTATAATTTCATTTTTCTGTTTAATTTTCTGTTTTCCTATAGGAATGGCATTTGCTCTTGGTAGAAGATCAGATTTTCCATTAATAAGATATATATCAATTGGTTTTATTGAATTTTGGAGAGGTGTTCCGTTAATTACAGTTTTATTTATGTCTGCTGTGATGTTTCCAATGTTTTTACCTGCAGATTTTTTTATAGATAAGTTGGTGAGATGTATAATAGCTATTTCTTTGTTTGAGGCGGCTTATGTTGCTGAAGTTATTAGAGGAGGCTTACAAGCATTACCACGTGGTCAATATGAAGCTGCAAAATCATTAGGTATGGGATATTGGAGAATGCATATATTTGTAATTCTTCCTCAAGCTTTAAAATTAGTAATTCCAGGTATTGCTAATACTTTTTTAGCTTTAGTTAAAGATACTCCTTTAATATTTGTAGTTGGTTTACTTGAAATAGTAGGAATGTTAAATTTAGCCAAAACTAATCCAGAGTGGTTAGGTTTTGCTATGGAAGGCTATGTTTTTGCTGCAATAATTTTCTGGATTATTTGTTATGCAATGAGTAAGTATAGCTATAATCTAGAACAGAAATATAAAACAGAGCGATAAATTATGTCTGAAAGTATTATTCAAATAAAAAATGTAAATAAATGGTTTGGTGATTTTCAAGTTTTAAAAGATATTAATCTAGAGGTTAAGCCAAAAGAAAAAATTGTTGTTTGTGGCCCATCAGGATCAGGTAAATCTACATTAATTAGATGTATCAATAGATTAGAAGAACATCAGCAAGGTGATATTATTGTTGATGGAAACACTTTAACTGAAGATACAAAAAATATTGAACAAATTAGAGCAGAAGTTGGAATGGTATTCCAACAGTTTAATTTATTCCCTCATTTATCAATTGTAGATAATTGTACTCTTGCACCAATTTGGGTAAAAAAAATGCCAAAAAAAGAAGCTGAAGAATTGGCTTTAAAACATTTAGAAAGAGTTCAAATTCTTGACCAAGCTCACAAATTTCCTGGTCAATTATCAGGTGGTCAACAACAAAGAGTTGCCATTGCTAGAGCACTTTGTATGGAACCAAAAATAATGTTGTTTGATGAGCCTACATCAGCTCTTGATCCAGAAATGATTAAAGAAGTTTTAGACGTAATGGTTGATTTAGCAAACCAAGGTATGACAATGATAGTTGTTACTCATGAGATGGGATTTGCTAAAGAAGTAGCTGATGAGGTTATTTTTATGGATGAAGGAATGATTGTTGAAAGAGCTGAAACTAAAGAGTTTTTTGCTAACCCTAAGAGTGATAGGACCAAGCTGTTTTTAAGTCAAATACTATAAAAAATATATTAATTTAAGGCAATAAATTTAGATTAAAGCAATCGAAATATGTTTATTTTCCATTCAACTAATGCTTGACAGTATTTTGATTATTCCAAATTTCTTTCAAAAAAAAATAAATTTTTCTATTGCAGTAACTTTAATAAATAGGTTGAATAGACTTTATAAATTTAATTAAGAGGGGTCTTAATGGAAGATAATTTCAATAAACACTTAGGCAATAAGCTTAAGCTGAGAAGATTAGCTTTAGGTCTAACACAAACTAAAGTAGCAAAAGCAATTAATGTAACATTTCAACAAATTCAAAAATACGAAAAAGGGACTAACGGTGTAAGTTCGATAAGACTACTTCAACTTGCAAACTATTTAAAAGTACCGATTAATTATTTCTTTGAAGATTTTTCAGAATATTTAGTGAATTTGGAAAAATCACAAGAAGGTCACATGAATGTTAATTATAATTTTTTAGTTAAATTATATTCAGAACTTAATGCTGATCAAAAATTAAAATTTAATAAATCTTTACAAATTTCAGGATCAGGAATTTCTAAAGCAGTTTAATTAAAGTTTTAATTAAGACCCTAGATATTAATTTTAGAGATATTCTATTTTTTAATTTCATTTTGGCTCCTCGGGCAGGACTCGAACCTGCGACCAATTGATTAACAGTCAACTGCTCTACCAACTGAGCTACCGAGGAATGTAAAAAAGCCAACTTACTTTTTTTTATAACTAAAACAAGATTTTTTTTGGAGGCAACGCCCGGAATCGAACCGGGATACAAGGATTTGCAATCCTCTGCGTAACCATTCCGCCACGTTGCCATCTTATTTTTAGCTAATAGCTCCAGATGCCTTTTTATATTAAATTTTTTCTATTAGTCTATTAAATAACGATCCAAATTGATTATTGTTAATTTAGATTATTAAATTATAAACTTTAACACCAATGAGTAGCGATAAATATATACATTCTGATGTAGAAAATAGAATTTATTCTTATTGGGAAAAAAATGGTCTTTTTAAACCTAAAGAAAATTCAAAAAAATTCTCAATTGTAATACCTCCACCAAATGTGACGGGTAGTTTACACATGGGACATGCTCTTAATAATTCAATTCAAGATTTATTAGTTCGTTACCATAGAATGAATAATTTTGAAACTTTATGGCAACCGGGAACGGACCACGCTGGCATAGCTACTCAAGCTTTAGTAGAAAAAAAATTAACATCAGAAAAAATTGATAAAAATGAAATTGGTAGAGAAAAATTTATTGAAAAAGTTTGGGAATGGAAAGAGCAATACGGAGACATAATAATTAACCAATTAAAAAAACTAGGTTGCTCTTGTGATTGGTCAAGAAATGCCTTTACCATGGATGAGAATTTATCCAAATCAGTAATTAAGGTTTTTGTAGACCTTTATAACAAAGGTTTAATCTATAAAGATAAGAAACTAGTTAATTGGGATACAGTTTTAAAAACAGCTATTTCAGACCTAGAAGTAGATCAAAGAGAAGTAAATTCTAAAATTTATTACATCAGATATCCAATAGATGGAACGGAAGAATTTATTACAATTGCAACGACAAGACCCGAAACTATGCTTGGTGATACAGCTATAGCTGTAAATCCAAAAGACGAACGATTTAAATCCTTTGTTGGAAAAACAGTTACTATTCCAATTGTTGGAAGAAAAATAAAAATTATTGAAGATGACTATGCAGATCCTGAACAAGGAACAGGGGCATTGAAAATAACTCCTGCACATGATTTCAATGACTATGATGTAGGTCAAAGAAACAATCTTGAAATAATTAATATTTTTACAGAAGCAGGTAAAATAAATGAAAATGCTCCAGAATATTACAGAGGTCTTGATAGGTTTGAAGCTAGAAAAAGAATTTTAAAAGAACTTAAAGAAAAAGAATTTTTTGTAAAAGAAGAAAATATTAAAAATAAAGTTCCTTATGGAGATAGATCCAATTCAATAATCGAACCTTTCCTAACAGAACAATGGTTTGCTGATGCTAGTAAATTATCAGTTAAAGCTAAAGAAGTTGTTAATTCAAAGAAAACAAATTTTTTTCCTGAGAATTGGTCAAAAACTTATTTTCAATGGATGAATAATATTGAGCCATGGTGTATTTCAAGACAGCTTTGGTGGGGCCATCAAATACCTGCTTGGTATGGTCCTGATGAAAAAATTTTTGTTGCTGAAAATGAAGATGATGCAAAACAACAAGCTAAAAAACATTATGGTAAAAATGTTGAATTAAATCGTGATCTAGATGTTTTAGACACTTGGTTCTCATCTGGCTTATGGCCTTTTGCAACACTTGGTTGGCCGGATGATAATAAATATGTCGATAAATTTTATCCAACGTCAGTATTAGTTACAGGTTTTGACATTATATTTTTCTGGGTAGCTAGAATGATTATGTTTGGTACTGAATTTTTAAATAAAGAACCGTTTAAAGATATTTATGTTCATGCATTGGTTAGAGATGAGAAGGGACAGAAAATGTCTAAATCGAAAGGAAATGTAATTGATCCTTTAGATTTAATTGAAAAATATAGTGCTGATGCACTAAGATTTACTTTGTTATCAATGGCATCACCAGGTACAGATGTTAAGCTTTCTGAGGATAGAGTTAAAGGTTATAGAAATTTTTTAAACAAATTATGGAATGCAAATAACTTTTTAATCACTAATGAATGTGATTTTAAAGATATAGATAAAGTTCCTAGTTTAAATGTAAATATCAACAAATGGATTTACTCAGAACTTATTGAAACTAAAAATAAGATAGAAAAAAACCTTAATGATTACAGATTTGATGAAGCAGCTAAAAACGCTTATCAATTTGCATGGCATTCGTATTGTGATTGGTATTTAGAACTATCTAAAACAATACTATTTTCAGAAGATGAAAAAGCTAAAGCAGAGGTTAAAAAAGTATCATCTTTTGTATTTAAACAAATTTTGATTTTGCTACATCCTTTTATTCCGTTTGTTACTGAAGAAATTTGGCTCAAAAACAAATTTGATAATGATGGTAGCGATTATCTTATGCTTAAAAACTGGTTATCTGGTGAAATAAACAAAGATAGTAGCACCGAACAAGTTGAAAATATCATCAATATTATTTCAGAGATTAGATCATTTAAAAACGAGTTAAATGTAAGTCCAGGCTCATTCATTGATGTATCAATAAGCAACATTAATAAAAATCAAAAAGATTTTATTAATACGAATGAAATTATTCTAAAAAAACTAGGAAGAATAAACAGCATATTAGATAAGGATTTAGATAAACCAGCTGCGACAATGGTTGTTTCTGGAGATTTGTTTAAGATTTATTTCGATAAAGATGTTGATTTAAAATTAATTAAAGAAAATTTAACAAATAAACAAAGTAGATTGGAGCAAGAGATGAATAAAATATCTCAAAGATTAGAGAATAAAAGTTTTGTAGACCGAGCTCCAAAAGAGATTGTTGAACAAGAAAAAAATAATTATAATAATTTAAAGAATGATATTGAGAAAATATCAGTAACAATAAAGGGTATATAATGGCTAAATTTAATAAAAAGAAACTTCCAAGTAGACATACATCATTAGGTGCAGATAGAGCTCCGCATAGATCGTTTTATTATGCTATGGGAGAAACTGAGAAAGATGTAGCAAAACCCTTTGTTGGTGTGGTTTCTACATGGAATGAGGCAGCTCCTTGCAACATTGCCTTAATGAGACAAGCCCAATCAGTTAAAAAAGGAGTTAGAGCTAATGGTGGAACTCCAAGAGAATTTTGTACAATTACCGTTACTGATGGTATTGCAATGGGTCATGAAGGAATGAAGTCTTCATTGATATCTAGAGAAGTAATTGCTGACTCTGCTGAACTTACGGTTAGAGGTCATTGTTATGATGCTTTAGTTGGTATCGCAGGGTGCGATAAATCCTTACCTGGTCTAATGATGTCTATGGTTAGATTGAATGTACCAAGTGTATTTATATATGGTGGATCAATCCTTCCAGGCAAATATAAAGGAAAAGACGTAACAGTTGTAGATGTATTTGAGGCGGTTGGAAAACATTCAACAGGTCAAATGTCTGCTGCAGAACTTAGAAAATTAGAATTAGTTGCTTGTCCTAGTGCAGGCGCTTGTGGAGGTCAATTTACTGCAAATACAATGGCATGTGTATCTGAAGCAATTGGATTAGCACTTCCTTATTCAGCAGGAACACCAGCTCCATATGAAGAAAGAGATAAATACGCAAAAGCTAGTGGTAAAACAGTTATGAACCTCTTGAAAAAAGGAATTAAACCAAGAGACATTGTTACAAGAAAAGCTTTAGAAAATGCTGCAACTGTTGTTGCTGCAACAGGTGGTTCTACAAATGCAGGATTACATTTACCTGCTATTGCGAACGAAGCAGGTATTAAATTTGACTTAATGGATGTTGCTAAAATTTTCAAAAGAACACCTTATCTTGCAGATTTAAAACCAGGTGGAAAATATGTTGCAAAAGATATGTGGTTAGCAGGTGGTGTTCCAATGTTATTAAAAACTTTATATGAAGGCGGATATATTCATGGTGACTGCATGACTGTTACTGGAAAAACTATGAAGGAAAATTTAAAAGAAATTAAATTTAATCCAAAACAAAAAGTAATGAGATCTTATAAAAATCCATTATCACCAACAGGAGGTGTTGTTGGATTGAAAGGAAATTTAGCTCCAGAGGGTGCAATTGTTAAAGTTGCAGGACTTAAAAAATTACAATTTACTGGTAAAGCAAGATGCTTTGAAAATGAGGAAAGTGCAATGAAAGCTGTTCAAAGCAAAAAGTATAATGATGGTGATGTAATTATAATTAGATACGAAGGACCTGTCGGAGGCCCTGGTATGAGAGAAATGTTATCGACAACAAGTGCAATTTATGGACAGGGAAAAGGGGAGAAAGTAGCCCTTATTACTGACGGTAGGTTCTCTGGAGCCACTAGAGGCTTTTGTGTGGGTCACGTAGGCCCTGAGGCCGCTCTAGGGGGTCCTATAGGCCTTTTACGTACAGGTGACATCATTGATATCGATGCTAAAAAAGGAACAATTAACGTAAGACTTTCTAAAAAAGAATTAGCTACAAGAAAAAGAAAATGGAAGGCTAGAAAATCAGATTTTGGATCTGGTACTTTATGGAAATATGCACAAACAGTTGGACCTGCGTATTTAGGTGCACCAACTCATCCAGGTAAGAAAAAAGAAGTTAAGGATTATTCAGAAATTTAATGAAAATTCGTCCAGTTATTTTATGTGGAGGTGCTGGAACTCGACTTTGGCCAAATTCTAAAAATCATCAAGCAAAGCAGTTTATTGATTTTGGTAATTGGACTTTACTTGGAAAAACACTTGAGAGAACTAAAGCATCAATTTACGACCCTCCAATTATTAGCACTAATAAGAAATACTTAAGCAAAGTAAAACAGCATTTAAGAAAAAACAAAATAAATAAATATAAAATTGTTGTAGAACCAGCTAAAAGGAACACTGCACCAGCTATTTTAAGCACTGCTTTAATTAAAGATATTCCAGACCATCAGCCTTTAATGTTTTTTACAGCAGATCATCTGATTGAAAAAATGAGTATTTTTAATAAGGCAATAAAAAAAAATAAATCAAATCTAAATAAAGAAAATATATTTGTTTTTGGAATTAAACCTAAATCTCCAACTAGTGATTATGGTTATTTTTTAACTAAAAAAATTAAAGGAAATATTAATAAAGTAACAAGATTTATTGAAAAACCAAAAGAAGCTAAAGCAAAACAAATTATAAAGAATAAAGGTTATTGGAATTCAGGGATGTTTTATCTCCGAAAAGACTCCATTATTAATAACTTTAAAAAATATCAACCTAAAACTTATAAAAATTGTGTAAATGCAGTTAATAAAGCAAAATATAAAGCTAATACTTATCGCTTAAATAAAGCTTCATTTATAAAAGCAACCGCCAAATCATTTGATTATGCAATTCTTGAAAAAACCAAACAAATTAACGCTATCAAATTAGATATACCTTGGTCAGATCTTGGTAGTTGGAGAGAAATTCTGAAGATGTATGACAAAAATAAAAACAAATATATAAAGAAAAAAAATGTGTATTACCGTCCATGGGGCAGATACACCAATTTATTTGAAGGAAAAGAATTTTTAATAAAAGAACTATATGTAAAACCAAAAGGAATCTTAAGTTTACAAAAACACCATCACCGAGCTGAACATTGGTTAGTCACCCAAGGTAATGCCAAAATAACGCTTAATAAAGATATTATAATTAAAAAACCTGGTGAACATATATTCATTCCGTTAGAGGCAATCCATAGAGTTCAAAACTCAGGAAAAAAACCTGTAAAAATTGTTGAAGCTCAAATTGGCTCAATTTTGAAAGAAAGTGATATTGTTAGATATCAGGACGTATATGGCCGTGTTAAATAATATAACACGACCATAAAGATTTATTTAAAACCAATTATTTGGGATAATAATGTAGTGGATCGCTAAAACGATACCTACTGAAACACTTAATCCAAAAATCATTTTAAGAAAGTCTTTACCAATTAATGGGAAGACATACTTAAATTTATAGTCTTTATTCATAGTTGATATTGCAAGTTCTCTACCACACAATAACCCAACGAACACCCATGTTGTTGACATTGGCAAATCATTAAGCTCTTTAAAGTAGAATAAAACACCAGCATAAATCACATTAATAATTGTAGCTGATCTTGCATATCTTGTTCCTGTTTTTTCAAGAACAACTTTTTGAATTGGTCCACCTTGAATGTAGAAAATATAAAATAGTAATGAAGTAAAATAGGCCATTACAATTAAAAGTAATGATAAATCTAATTGCCTAGGCAGATATACAGCAATATTAGCTACATCGTGAGATAACCAAACCCACCATAACCAACCCGATGAAACCCAAACAGCATTTCTCCAAAAGCTTCTCCATTTGTCATCTACTTCATCAAATTTTTCATTAATAAACTTTGATACTGCTATCCAGGCTATATAAGCAACCATTGCTGCTAATCCATAACCTACAACGCTTTTTAACAACATTTTTTCAAGCACAACGGTTGAAGCAAATGCTGAAAGAACTAAAAAGGTTGTTGATACCGGTATCCCAATTCTTGTTAATAATAATAGTATTGCAGGTGCTACTGCATGATACCATTGAATTTCTTGATAAGGTATTCTAGTTAATCTTCCGTAAGAAATATCACCATCATAAGTATACCACCCCCAAGCTAACGCAAAAATCATAACTGCTGATGCCGATCCAGCTAGCACGTACCATTTAAACCACTTCTTTTTTGAAGCTATAAAGGTACCAAGTGTTTGAATTGAGTCGTTAGCGATTACGCTATATCCAGCAAGGGCAAACCCTATTACTGTATATACTAAAGTCATATCCATTTATTCTCCTATATATTATTGTTTTCGGTTCCGTCTAATGACTTGAGAAACTAATTATTCGTTAAAGGTAAAAAATTCTACGATTAAATTTATTTATTTGAGAATCAAAGAGTTGATTCATTAACGTTTAATCTAAGTTGTAGAGAAGTCTATAAGTGAAATATTTTATTTTGAAAACCTTAAGAGGATTCGTCTTGAATATAATATTTAAAAATTATGTAAATAAAATTTTAATATAATTTACATATATAAGTTGTGTTATTTATAGATAATTTTAAGAATATACGCTGCTAAAATTAATCCAATAAATTCAGCTAAAATATAGGTTGGTGTATTAAGATAATTAATTCCAGTAAAAGAATCAGTAAATGTTCTAGCTATAGATACAGCTGGATTTGCAAAAGATGTTGAGGAAGTAAACCAATAACCTGCAGAAATATATGTTGCTACGCTAATCGCAACTATTATTTTTCCATCCTTTAAAGTTGCAAAAATAATAAATATAAGACCAAAAGTTGCTACAATTTCAGAAAAAAATATATGCAATCCGTCTCTATTTTTAGTTGATAACTCTAAAAGAGCGTGTTCAAAAAAAACATTAGCCAACATTACTCCAAATAAACAACCAGATATTTGTGCAGGAATATAATATTTTAAAAGATTACTTTTAATTTTTTTTCTAAAAAACATAGCTAAACTTACAAAAGGATTAAAATGAGCCCCTGAAATATCAGCAAAGGATGTAATTAAAACAAATAATCCAGCTCCAGTAGCAATTGTATTGGCTAAAAGCTTAATACCATCATCATTTGTTAGATTTTCTGCCATGATACCAGATCCAACGATAATCATTACAAGAAAACAACTTCCTAAAAATTCGCCAATAATTATTTTTTTTTTAATTTTCATTTTCTAACAAAATTTTAATTTTTTTACTTATTATATCGTAAGTCTCACTAATAATTTCGTTTATCTGCTTTTCATTTGAATTTTGAAATTTTGATACAGGATCATCAATATCCCAATGAATAATTTGGTTATTGTTTGGCCATACAGGGCACACTTCTTTATTTGCACTATTACATACTGTTATTACATGATCTATATTAAACTTCTTATTTAAAAATATATCAAAATTTTTTGAAGAATAATTTTCAAGATTAAAATTTTTTATTTTAGTTAGATATAATTTGATATTTTCGTTAATTTTTCCTGTCGGGTTGCTTCCAGCACTATAAGCTTTAAACTTATATGAATATTTATTGTTAATAATACTTTCAGCTATGATGCTTCTTGCAGAATTACCAGTACATACAAACAGTATATTTTTCATTAAATTATGATTTTATAAATTCCTATTAAAAATAAAGGTATTTGTAATCCAAAATTAGTTAAGATAGCCTTATCATTGCTGATAAAACCAGCAATAGTCCATCCAATAACTCCTAATCCATGAAAATATATATTTAATGGATATATATTTAAATTAGTTAAAAGTATTCCTGTTAGTACCAAAAATGTACTTATCCACTTAAGATATTTTCTAATAAACATGATTTCCTCTCTAAATTTTTTTTAAATAATTGTTCTATTTATAAAATATTGAGGTTAACTAAAAGAAAGATTTTAATTTTATAGTTTAATTTTTTTGAAGTTCATAGATAGAAACGTAGTGTTTCTTCTTAGGCAGTGGGATTATGGTTGGAACTTTAGTCAATCTTGGTTTTATTGATTTATTTCCTACAATAATATTTTTGTCATAATTTTCTAAATCAACTTCAGGATGAGGGTTTCCATCATTGATTAATGGCCACGCATCACAAGCTCTATAACCAAATAAAATTAAGGGTCTTGAGTTATTCATTTGATTGTGCCCAGACCCATGAACTGATCTACAATGAAAAAATACTACTGTTCCAGCTGTTCCAGTTATGGAAACACTATCCTTAGTTCCTATTTTATTTTTCTTAGTGTCTATTTTTCCAACAAAATAATTTTCTTTGCTGTGATGGCTGTACAATTTCTTTTTGTGTGAATTCTTTATTATTTTAAGTGGCCCATTTTTTTCGTAGCAATCATCTAAATATATGCCAACTGTAATTAAATCATCGTTTGTATGCGGGTAAAAAGCCCAATCTTGATGCCATCCAATTTCACTACCTTTTTTCTTATTAGGAAGCTTAAAATTTAATTTACCTAGATGAAATCTAACTGTTCCACCTAACAATTTTTTAGCTATAGATATAATTCTTTTATCTCTAGATAATTCATAGAAAACTTTATGTCTGTTCTGAGGATTATTTAGTCTTAAAATTTCTTTATTTTTTGAAGAACCTGAATTGTATACAAAATGGTAATTATTATAGGATTGAGTTCCATTTGCACCATTAGTTTTTTTTCTTTTTTTTTCTTTTGAAATTACTTCATTAACAATTTTATTAATTTTATTTATCTTTGCTTGAGAAATTAGATTTTCTTTAACAAGAAAGCCATTTTTTTTATATAAATTTAAATCATTCATATAGTCAGATTATGAAAGAAAATAAATCTTCTTTAAAATAAATACAATGTTTTTTGTGAGATTAAATAACAGTAATAATTATTTGTTAATCCGAGAATTTAAAAAAATTCCCGGATTAAACCTAATTTTAAATTAACAACCTTTGAAGGATGCAGACATATTCCTAATTAAATTGAAATATAGATCTTTACCTGGGTCTAATGTAGCTCCTAGTGGATCTAAAACGCCAGTTTTAATCTTCATATCTTTTGCAACTGCATTGATAATATCAGGATTAAACTGAGGCTCTGAGAATACACAAGCTACCTTATCATGCTCGATAATTTCTCTAATTTCAGCAAGTTGTTCAGCACCAGGCATAACATCTGTATTAACAGTAAATGCACCTAACACTTTAACATTAAATCTTTCCTCAAAATATTGATAAGCATCATGGAATACAATTGAAGAAACACTGCTGCTTAAATCTGTCATTACATCAATTGTAAGTTTATCGATTTCTTGTAAAGCTTTAGCTAAATTACTTTTGTATTTAGCATCATTTTTTGGATCATTTTCAATTAGGTGTTCAGCCATTTCATTTAACATAGCTTTTGCATTAATTGGGTCCAACCAAATGTGTGGATCAAATTCACCATGTGCATGTCCTTCATGATCATCATGTCCGTGATCGTCATGATCATCCTCTTTTTTACCATGATCGTCATGATCGTGGTCATGATCATCTTCTTTTTTACCATGATCGTCATGGTCGTGATCATCTTCCTTTTTACCGTGGTCATCATGTCCGTGATCGTCATGATCATCCTCTTTTTTACCATGATCGTCATGTCCGTGATCGTCATGATCATGTTCGTCAAAAATATTTCTTTCTCTAAATTTTAATACTTGCAAACCTTTGATTTCTATTAATTCAATTTTTTCTGCTTTTTTTGCAATTGAACTTAGTGGTTTTTCTAAAAAATTTTCTAAATCTTCACCTACCCAAAATATTAGATCAGCATTTTGGAGCATTTTTGCATGAGAAGGTTTCATTGCAAATCCGTGTGGAGATGCATATCCATCAACTATTAGATCAGGTTTAGCAATACCGTCCATTAAATAACTGGCTAATGAATGAATTGGTTTAATAGATGCAACTACTTTTATTTCAGCTTTTGCTGGTGTAAAGAATGTTAGAATTGATAATATTGAGAATATAAGTGGTATTTTTTTAATATTTTTCATAATAAGTAATTTAATTGGTTGTTATAATATAACAGTATGTAATAATATAACATTTACAAGTCAAGCAATTTATGAGTTTTGAAAATAGTACATTAGTAAAATTAAATAACGCTGGTTTTAAACAAAATGATAAATGGCTAGTGGAAGGTGTTTCATTAACTGTTGAAAAAGGTAAAATAGTCACTCTTATTGGTCCTAATGGTTCTGGAAAAAGCACTACAGCTAAAATTGCATTAGGAATTTATAAAAACATAGAAGGAACTGTAGAAAAATATACTAACAAAGTTGGATATGTTCCTCAAAAAATCTCAATTGATTGGACACTGCCATTAAGAGTATATGATTTTATGCTTTTAACAGAAGACATAAAAGATGAAGCAATTGATGAAGCTCTTACGCTTACAGGTGTTACACATCTAAAAAATAAAAATCTAGGGAATTTATCAGGAGGTGAATTTCAGAGAGTTTTAATAGCTAGAGCTATTTCAAAAAAACCTGAATTATTAGTCTTAGATGAACCTGTTCAAGGCGTAGATTACACAGGAGAGATTGCATTATATGAACTTATTAAAAAAATTTCAGATACTTTAAATTGTGGAATATTATTAATTTCTCACGATCTACATACAGTCATGACTGCAACGGATCATGTTGTTTGTTTAAATGGACACGTATGTTGTTCTGGAACACCAATGGATGTTGCAAGAAATAACGAGTATAAAACGTTATTTGGGGAACAAGCTTCTCAAATTTTAACAGTTTATGAACATAAACATGACCACGTTCATTCTGATGAAGGTCAAATAAAAAAAAATTAATATGTTAGATGATTTTTTTGTTAGAGCGTTAATTGCTGGTATTGGTGTTGCTTTAGTAACAGGACCACTTGGATGTTTTGTTGTTTGGAGAAGATTATCTTATTTTGGTGATACTTTATCACATTCGGCTTTATTAGGCGTCACGATGGCTTATTCTTTTGAACTTAATATTGCGCTATCTGTGTTTATAATTTCATCTGTAATCGCACTGATATTAATTCAGCTACAAAAAAAAACTAATTTACCAGGGGACGCTTTGCTTGGTTTATTGGCTCATTCTTCATTAGCAGTTGGATTAGTGGTTATTGGTTTTTTAACTTTTATTCGTTTTGATATTATGGGTCTTTTATTTGGTGATATATTAGCTGTAACAACAAATGACATATTTATTATATGGACTGGTGGAGCAGTAATTTTAATAGTTCTTAAATTGATTTGGAAACCATTGTTTGCATCTACAGTTAATTACGAATTAGCTGAAGCAGAAGGGTTGAATCCTGACAGGGCAAAAGCAATATTTACTATTTTGATGGCTGCTGTAATAGCCATATCAATTAAAATGGTTGGATTATTATTAATTACTGGAATGTTAATTATCCCTGCGGCAATGGCTAGAAACATATCAGACAGTCCTCAAAAGATGGTTTTATTTTCTGTTATTGGTGGTCTTTTATCAGTTTTATTAGGGCTATTTTCTTCATTAGAATTTAACACATCATCTGGACCTTCAATAATCATGGCCGCTTTAGTATTATTTATACTTTCTTTACTTAATATTAAACAATCGATTAAATTGAAAAACTGATAACTAATTGATAAGAATTTAATAATGCAAAAAGAACATAACCTTTCCAAAAATCAAAAAATTATTTTTGATCTTATTGATAAATCTGGCGGGCCTATGAAAGCTTATTCAATTTTATTTAATGTTCAAAAAAAAGGAATTAAAGCTCCATTACAAGTTTACAGAGCGTTAGATAAGTTAGTTGAAATTGGAAAAATTCATAAGATCGAAAGTAGAAATGCTTTTATTGCTTGTCAAAATTCTAGCTGTCAGGTTTCAAAAGCTACAGCTTTTTCAATTTGTGAAAGTTGTGAGAACGTATCTGAAATAAGTAATTCAAAACTTTCTAAATATTTATCTAATTTTTCAGACAATTCAGGAATGAAATATAACAAATATAATTTAGAATTTTTTGGTTTATGTAAGAAATGTAAATCAAAATAATGAGCACTATATCATTAACTTTAGACGAAATATTTAAACTAGCTAAAAAAACTCTTTTAGCTAACGGTTGTGATGATGAAACAGCATCAATACTATCAGACTTGATCAGAAATGCTGAACGAGATGGCTCGGTATCACATGGTCTATTTAGATTACCAGCATATGTCACTGGATTAAAAAGTGGAAAGATTAATGGAAAAGGAAAACCAGAAGTAAAAAAAATATCTCCATCAGTAATTAAAGTTGAAGGAAATAATTGTTTAGCACCTGTTGTATTAAACAAAGGATTACCCGAATTAGCAAAAGCCGCGAAAGAAAATGGTGTTGCTGTATTAGCAATAAATAATTCACATCATATGGCTGCTATGTGGCCTGAAACAGAAAAATTAGCGGAAGATGGTTTGGTTGCTTTTGCTTGCACATCTTATAAGCCTGCTGTAGCACCTGCTGGTGCAATAAAGCCTTTATTTGGAACAAACCCAATTTCGTTTGCTTGGCCACGTCCAGGTAAAACACCAGTTGTTTATGATATGGCAACTGCTTCAATGGCAATGGGAGAAGTTCAAGTTGCTAAAAGAGAAGGACACAAAGTTCCACTAGGAACTGGTTTAACTAAAGATGGTAAAGAAACAACTGATCCAGGTGAAATTGCTGATGGTGGAGTTTTGTTACCTTTTGGTGGTTACAAAGGATCTGCAATTGCAATGATGGTAGAATTAATGGCAGGTGCATTAGTTGGAGATAATTTTAGTTTTGAAACTGCTGCCAAAGATAATAATGATGGTGGTCCTCCAAGTGGCGGTGAATTCATACTAGCCATTAGCCCAGATAAAACTTCAGGTACCAATTGGCAAAAACATGCTGAGGAATTTTTTGAAAAAATGAAATCAATGGGTGAAGTAAGATTACCTGGAGAAAGACGACATAAGAATAGAATGGATACTGGTCCAAGAAATATTAACGAAGAATTAGTAAATAAAATTAAATCTTTAAGCTAAATTAATCTCAATTGGTGTGTGATCAGAAGGCTTTTCTCTTCCACGTGGATCTTTATTAATATTAATATCTTTAATTTGATCAATTATAGAATTTGAAACTAAAAAATGATCAATCCTCATCCCATTATTTTTTTGCCATGCACCTCTCATATAATCCCAAAATGTATATCCTTCTTTATCCTCATGAAAATGTCTGTAGACGTCATTAAAACCAAGATTAATCATTTCTCTAAATTTTTTTCTTATTTCAAGTCTGTATAAAGCATCGTCTTCAAAACTTTTAACATTATAAACATCTTCTGCTGAAGGGATAATATTGAAATCACCAGCTAAAATAATATTTGAATTTTTTTTAGATAAAGTTTTTAATTGCTTTATTAATTGATTAAGCCAATCTTTTTTATAATCGTATTTTTCAGTATCTACAGGATTACCATTAGGGGTGTAAATATTTATTAATTGTATATTTTTTTTCTTATGTTCAAATTCAGCTGAAATTATTCTTGATTGTTTTAACTTATCCTTAATTAAATCTGTTTTGACATTTTTTAATTTATTTTTTGAGATGATGGCTACACCATTGTAACTTTTTTGACCAAATACATGACTTTCATAATCCATTGATGAAAAATCATCATATGGAAAATTAATATCTTCAGTTTTGATTTCCTGCATCATTAAAATATCAGGTTTATATTTTAATAAATAGCTTTTGATATTTTCAATTCTTGCTCTTACCGAGTTAACATTCCAAGATGAAATGAGCATTAAAGTGAGAAAGAAACTCCACAACCACACGAAGATTTGGTTTGTGGATTAGATATTTTGAATTGTTCACCTATAAGTTCAGAAACATAATCAACCTCAGATCCTTTAAGCAAATCAGCTGAAGTTTTATCAATTAAAATATTTTGATAATTTAAATCATCATCTTGTTTTGATTTATCAAATGTAAATTCATATTGAAAACCAGAGCATCCTCCACCTTTAATAGCGATTCTAAAGAATGACCCTTTGTCTTTTTTCGATAACAAATTATCTATTTGTTTTAACGCTTTATCCGTAAATTTAATTTCTTTAATCATGTCTCAACACTGATATTACTAATATAATACTTAATTATTTAAATTAAAGGATGAAAAAAGACACTTTGTTAGGCGTATTTAAAAGTAAAGGTAGACTTAATAAAGAAGCTAATTCAAAATATAGATCTCCTTTTCAGCGTGACAGAGATCGTATAATTCATAGCGCATCATTTAGAAGATTAAAGCATAAAACCCAGGTATTTGTTAATACAGAAGGGGATCATTTTAGAACCAGGATTACACATTCAATAGAAGTTGCTCAAATAGCAAGATCAATTGCGAAATATCTAAAATTAAATGAAGATTTAGCAGAAACCTTAAGTCTTGCTCATGACTTAGGACATACTCCATTTGGCCATGCAGGGGAGGATGCTTTAGATGAGTGTATGGAAAACTATGGTGGCTTTGATCACAATCTTCAAACACTAAGAATAGTAATGTTTTTAGAAAATAAATATTTTAAATTTGCGGGATTAAATTTAACCATTGAAACTTTAGAAGGACTTTTAAAACATAATGGACCAGTAGATGATCTAAGTATGGTCAATAAACTAATTGGTTTAAAAACTTTTAAAAAAAAGATTAATTTTAACACCTATGCATCATTAGAAGCTCAAATATCAGCTATATCAGATGATATTGCCTATAATAATCATGATATTCAGGATGGTATTAAAGCAAACCTATTTAAACTTGAGGAATTAGTTGAATTAGATTTTTTCAAAAATATTTATCAAAAATATAAAAATAAAATTAATAAAAAAAATTATAAAATTGCTATTTACCAAATCATAAGAGACTCAATAGATATTATGATTAGAGATTTACTAAGTAATACTGAAAAAAATATTAAAAAATTTAAAATTAAGTCAATAAAAGATGTATCAAAATCAGATCAATTAATAGTTTCTTTTTCAGATAAAATAGAAAATTCAGAACGAGAAATCCGATCATTTTTAAGACATAGAATGTATGACAATAAATCGGTACTTAATAAGAATCAAAGAGGTAAAATGATAATTAAGAGATTATTTAAAATAATTAAATCAAATCCTAGAAAATTTCTTACTAAAGAGCAATTGACTAAGGACAAATATAGAGCTATTTCAGATTTTATATCTGGTATGACAGATAGATACGCAATTAACCTTTATAACGGTAATAAATGAATATTTTTGAATTATATTTAGATAAAATTAAATCAATTATTGTTGAGCTTAGTAAAAAAAATCAACTTATCGTTCCAGAAAGTTTCAATGGTATTAATGCGGAAATACCACCCCCAAAATTTGATTGTGATATTTCAACTAATGTTGCTATGGTTTTATCGAAACTAAATAAAACCTCTCCAATCGAATTAGCAGAAAAACTTGCATCCGAAATAAAAAATAGCGATGATCAAATAGACAATATTTCTGTTGCCAAACCTGGTTTCGTAAATATTAAATTTAAGTCATCTTTTTGGTCAAACTTTATTAAAGAAATTATTGATAACGCAGAAAAATTTGGAATTAATGAGAAAGAGAAAAAAAATAATTACTTAGTTGAATTTGTATCAGCCAATCCAACTGGGCCTTTGCATGTTGGTCACTGTAGAGGGGCTATTTTAGGTGATGTCATATCTAATGTGTTAATATTTAATAAACACAAGGTTACAAAAGAGTATTATGTAAATGATTATGGTAACCAGATTATAAATTTTACAAAATCAGTATACTTTAGAATTAGGGAAGTAAAATTTAACGAAACATTTCCTCAAGACAACCCTGATTTATATCCTGGAGATTACCTTATTGATTTTGCAAAAAATATAGTTTCGGATAATTCAGATCTGAATTTTGATGGTTATGATGAAATAAGCGATAAGTTAACAGCTTTATCTATAAAACAAGCACTACTTTTAATTAAAAAAAACCTTAAGAGTTTAGGAATTAACCACGATAATTTTGTTAGTGAAAAAAGCATTGTTTTAAACAATGAAGTAGAGAGTGTAATAAAATTTTTAGAAAAGAATAAATTAGTATACAAAGGAAAAATAAAAGCTCCAGCTGGAGAAGACGATAAAAACTGGGTAGAAAGAGAACAGTTACTTTTTAAATCTACTGATTTTGGTGATGATAAAGATAGAGCATTACAAAAATCAGATGGAACATGGACTTATTTTGCAAGTGATGTTGCTTATCATAAAAATAAAGTAGATCGTAAATTTGATTATTTAATAAATATTCTTGGTGCAGACCATGCTGGATATATCAAAAGAATATCATCTTCAGTTGAAGCTTTGTCAGGAAAAAAAGATAAATTGATTTGTAAAATTAGTCAGCTAGTAAAATTAATTAAAGATAACAAACCATTTAAGATGTCTAAACGAAAGGGAGACTACATTACTGTTGATGATTTAATTGAAGAGGTTGGAAAAGATGCAACTAGATTTATTATGCTAAACCGAAGTAGTGATGTCGAATTAGATTTTGATTTTGATGCTGTAAAAGAAAAATCAAAAGATAATCCATTGTATTACGTTCAATATTGTTATGCTAGAATTTCATCTGTCTTTAGACATATTGGTAAAGATTTAAATTCAAATATTAAATTTGATGATTTTAGTTTCGAATACTCAAATGATGAGATTAAAATTTTAAAAAAGATTTCAGAATGGCCAAAATGTATCGATGCAGCTAGTTCAAAATTAGAACCACATAGAATACCAGTTTATTTATATGATCTTGCTTCAGAATTTCACTCTTATTGGAATCTTGGTAAACAAAACCCAGAAAAAAGATTTATTAATGATCAAAAAAAAGTTTCACCAGATAAATTAATTTTTTTAAAAGCAATATCTAACGTTGTAAAATCCGGGATGGATATAGTTGGTGTAAATACACCAGATAAAATGTAATGTTAAAAGAAATTAAGTATTTAATCTTTATTCTTGTAATTACTTTATTTATTTTTTTGACTGGTAGATATTATTTTTCAGATGAAAATAAGAAGAATTCATACAGATCCTATAAATATAATGATGAAAAAATTAAATTATATTCAAAAAATCTACCTGTTTTGGAAAACGACACACAAAATTCAATAGAATACGTTAAGCAAACAAACAAAAAAAAGAAAAAAAAGTTCAATTTTTGGAAACTTTTAGAGAATGATTAAGAATAGAAGAGCTTTTATTGTTGGTTTAAAATCATCAAAATTATCAAACAAAGAGATTACTTTTTTAAATAAATATAAACCATGGGGAGTTATTTTATTTTCAAGAAATATAAGTTCAATTGAACAAACTAAAAAATTAACCGATAAAATAAAAAAGATATTTAAAGATAAAAAATACCCAATACTAATTGATCAAGAAGGTGGACGAGTAAATCGATTAAGTAAAATTATTTCATTTGACAATTTAACCTCTGAATATTTTGGTAATTTATTCACAAAAGATAAGAGAAAATTTAATATTATTTATAAATTATTTATCGATAAAACTTCATATTTACTTAAATCAATTGGTGTTAATATAAATACTGTTCCTGTTTTAGATATTCGAGTTAAAGGAGCTAGCAACATTATTGGTGATAGGTCTTTTTCAAAAAATAAAAAAAATATCTCTAAAATTGGAGATATTTGTATTGATTTTTTTCATGAAAATTCCATTGGCACTGTCATAAAACACATACCTGGACATGGATTAGCTAAGGTAGATAGTCACAAATTTACTCCAGTAGTTACCAAAAACTTAAATTATTTGAATAAAAATGATTTTTTCCCATTCAAGAAAAAACAAAGCTATTTTGCTATGACAGCACATGTAATATTTCGAAGCATTGATAGATTAAATACAGCTACACACTCTAAAGAAATTATAAATTTAATTAGAAAAAAAATTGGTTTTAAGAACATTTTAATATCAGATGATTTATCAATGAAAAGTTTAAAAGATGATTTAAAAACTAATACTATTAAAACGTTTAGCGCAGGTTGTAATCTTGCTCTTCATTGCAATGGTAAATTGTCTGAAATGAAGGTAGTTGGTGATAATTCACCAAAGGTTAGTAATTTTATTATAAAAAAAACATCGTCATTTTATAAAATTTTAAGTTAATATCTAAGCATGACTATTTCTGATTCTGCATTATTTAATGTTGATATAAATAACTATAATGGTCCTCTAGATGTACTTTTAGATCTAGCAAAAGCTCAAAAAGTAGATCTTGAAGAGATATCAATTACAAAGTTAGCAGATCAGTTTCACGATTATATTACAAAAGAAAAAGATTTAAACTTAGAAATTGCTTCAGAATATTTATTGATGGCAACTTGGTTAGCTTATTTAAAATCTAAATTATTACTTCCAGGAACACCAGAGGAAGAATTTAAAGTTCAAGAAGTTGCTGAAAAATTAAAATTACAACTAAAAAAATTAGAACTAATAAGATTACTTTCTGAACAAATGCTAAAAAGAAAAAGACTGGGTAGAGAAATTCGATTAAGAGGAATGAAAGGAAATATAAGATCTATTTATAGTACAGAATATAATTTAAGTTTATTTGAACTACTTAAGTCATATTCAACAATTATTATGACCAAAGACTTTCAAAAAATGAATATTCCAAAATTACCTGTCTTTACTGCAGAGGATGGAATTAAAACTATAAGAGAGTTTTTTGGTAAATTAATTGATTGGAAAAAATTAGATGATTTAATTCCTAAAAATTTTAAAAACGGTTCAAAATATAAACGTACTGGTAAAGCAGGAATTTTTGCTGGTTCATTAGAATTAGTTAAAGAAGGAAACCTGACTATGAAACAAGATAAATTATTTGACGATATTTATGTGAAGGAAAATAATGATTAAAAAAGAAAAAATTTCAAAAGATAATATCGTTAAATTTCCATCTAAGTTAACTGATTTAGAAAAAGAAATCGAAGCAGTTATTTTTGCTGCTGCTGAACCATTAGATGTTGATACAATCGAAAGTAAAGTTACTAAAAAAGGTAGCGTATCTAAATCATTAGAAAAGTTGCAGCAAGAATACTCTAAACGTGGAATTAATCTAGTTTGTATTAAAGAAAAGTGGTCCTTTAGAACTACTCCTAACTTGTCAAACATCATGTCACAAGAAAGAACGGTTGAGAAGAAACTTTCTAGAGCAGCAGTGGAGACTTTAGCTATAATTGTTTATCATCAGCCTGTTACTAGAGCTGAGATAGAAGAAATAAGAGGTGTTGCATTTGGAACAAATACTCTTGAAATATTGATGGAACTAAACTGGGTGAAACCAGGTGGACGTAAAGATGTACCGGGTAGACCAATTCAATATGTCACAACTGATGAATTTTTAAGTCATTTCAATCTTCAAAAATTATCTGATCTACCAACAATTGATGAACTAGGTGCTGCTGGATTAATTGACAGTTCTAGTGTCGATAATGCTATTTTTGGAACAGGTAAATTCTATAAAGAAAAACAAGAAGAAAAAAAAGAGGATATTTATTCTAATATTGACGAGATGTTGAATAGTACTCTTGATACAGAGGAGAAAGATTAATAAAAAGTAACTTTTAAATTAATCATAAAAAGGTTATAAGTTTTTTATGAGCATAGGAATTTGGCAAATAGCAATCGTAGTTATATTAGTAGTCTTATTATTTGGACGAGGTAAAATCTCTAGTCTAATGGGTGATGTAGCTAAGGGAATTAAAAGTTTCAAAAAAGGAATGGCGTCAGATGTTACTGACGATACAGAGCCAAAAAATATATCCGACAAAAATAAAGACTCAGAAAACAAAGATTAAATCACATGCCTACTATTGGTTGGTTTGAGATATTAATTGTTGTTGGTATCGCAATTGTTGTTCTTGGTCCTAAAGATTTTCCAATCATGTTAAAAAAAGCTGGTTCTTGGATAGGGACTGCAAAAAGATATGTAAGTAACATTCAAAATGAAGTCTCTAATTTAGAAATTGATGAAGAAAAAATTGATAATGAAATAAAAAAAGAAACTAAAAAAGATGAGCAATGAAGAAAATGAAGGTGGATTTGTTAGCCATCTAACAGAACTAAGAAAAAGATTAATACATAGTTTTATATTTTTAATAATCTTTTTTGTTATTTGTTATATCTTTGCAGAACACATTTATGGTTTTTTAGTTGATCCATTTGCTCAAGCTGTAAAAGATGATGGATCTGATAGAAGGCTTATTTTTACAGCCTTACAGGAAACTTTTTTAACGTATATTAAGGTATCTTTTTTCACAGCTTTTTTCGTAACTTGTCCTTTTATTCTAATGCAAATATGGAAATTTATTGCTCCAGGTTTATATAAACATGAAAAAGTTGCCATACTCCCATATCTTGTATTAACACCCATCCTTTTCTTTTTGGGAGGTATGCTTGTTTACTATTTGATAATGCCTCTAGCTATTAAATTCTTTTTATCATTTGAAAGTACAGGGATGTCTACAAGTTTACCAATTCAATTAGAAGCCAAAGTAAATGAATACTTATCACTTGTTATGAAGTTAATTTTTGCATTTGGAATAAGTTTCCAGCTACCTATAGTCTTAAGTTTATTAGCAAGAATAGGTGTTGTTGACAGTGAATTTTTAAAAGAAAGAAGAAAGTATGTAGTAATAATTATATTTGCTGCAGCCGCATTACTTACACCACCAGATCCAATTACTCAAATAGGTTTAGCTATACCTTTATTAATTTTATATGAATTATCAATATTTTCAGTAAAATTTATAGAAAAGAAAAATTTAGAAAAAACTGATGCATAATTTAAAAGAAATTAGAAAAGACTTTTCAAAATTTGAAAAAGATCTTGAAAAACGTTCAGTTAAAATTGATTTTAATAATTTAAAAAAACTTGATGAGTTAAATAGAGATTTAATTCAAAAGAAAGAAAATTTAGAAAAAGAAAAAAAAGATATTTCAAAATCAAAAGATGAAAGTTTATTTAAAAAATCTAAAGAAATATCTACCGAATTAGAAAAGATTTCTGAGCAACAAAAAAATACTAAAACTGAATTAGATAACATTTTATCAAGCATACCCAACATACCTCATCAAGATGTTCCAAATGGAAAAGATGAAAATGATAATGTAGAAGTTTTAAAAGCTGGAAAAGTTCCAGAATTTGATTTTAAGCCCAAATCTCATCACGAACTTGGTGAAAATTTAGGTATGCTTGATTTTGATCTTGCAACAAAAACAACTGGATCAAGATTTGTATTTGTTAAAAAAGAATTAGCGTTATTGGAACGAGCATTATCTAACTTTATGCTAGATACTCATATTGTTCAAAATGGCTACCAAGAGATTTCACCTCCATTGATTGCCTCTGATGATACAATGTATGGAACAGGCCAATTACCAAAATTTGAAAACGATCAATTTGAAATAAAATTTGATGAAGGATCTGATAGAAAATTTTTAATTCCAACTGCTGAAGTAATTTTAACAAACATTGTTAAAGATAAAATTGTAGACCAAATAGATTTACCAATGAGATTTGTTGCCTCAACCCCATGTTTTAGAAAAGAAGCCGGCAGTTATGGAAAAGACACCAAGGGAATGATTAGACAACATCAATTTTATAAGGTTGAGATGGTTAGTATTGTAGAAAAAGAAAATTGCCTAGAAGAATTAGAGAGAATGACAAACTGCGCAACAGATATTCTTAATAAGCTAGAGTTACCTTATAGAAAAGTAATTTTATGTTCAGGTGATATGGGTTTTAGTGCAGAAAAAACTTATGATATTGAAGTGTGGTTACCATCAGAAAACAAGTATCGTGAAATATCATCATGCTCTTCTTGTTCAACATTTCAGGCACAAAGAATGAAATCAAGATATAAAAATAAAAACAAGGAAACTGTTTTTGTTGGAACCTTAAATGGAAGTGGTTTAGCCGTGGGTAGAACTTTAATTGCTGTATTAGAAAACTATCAACAAAAAGATGGTTCGATTATTGTTCCTAAGGTACTGCGACCGTATATGAATAATTTGGAATTGATTGCAGCTAAATAAAGTTGTTTTAATTACACAGATAGTATAAGTATTCACTTAATTTATTAAGGAGATTTATGGAAGGATCAGGAATAGGACAATTTATACCGTTAATTTTAATTTTTGTTATTTTTTATTTTTTCTTAATCAGACCACAGCAAAAAAAAGTTAAAGAGCACAAAGCAATGGTTGAAAGCCTTAAGAGAGGTGACAAAGTTGTTACTTCTGGTGGAATTACAGGCACTGTGGAGAGACTTATAGACAATGATAAAGTTGAAGTAGAAATTGCTGAAAACGTTAAAGTTGAGATAGTTAAATCAACTGGTATTCAAAGTCTTGTTAATACAAATACACAAGAAGTTAAAAAATAATTATTTTTAGTTAAGTGCTTTATTTCTCTAAGTTAAGAATTTTATTTATAACTCTTTTTTCGGTTTTATTTATTTTAATTGCTTCATCAAATCTTTTTAAATTTGATGATGATTTTTTTGATAAAAAAATTAATCTTGGATTGGACCTTCAGGGTGGATCATATCTATTACTTGAAATTGATAATAAACCTGTAATTGAACAAAAATTACAAAACCTAACAACAACAATAAGAAATTACTTCAAAGAAAAAAATATTAAAATCAACAATATTAAAATAGATAATCAGAACATTTTTTTTAATGTAACAAATAACGATAAGCAATCTGTCTTAGATGTTTTTCAGGACGAAAATAGTGACCTTAACCCTTATTACCCAAGATTTAAATCACATCAGTTAGAAATAGAAGACACAGGGTTAAATTTAAAAGTTAATTTTTCAAGACAGGGTTTAATTAAACTTAAAACTTCTTCTCAAGATCAAGCTATAGAAATAGTAAGAAGAAGGGTAGATGAGGTTGGAACTAATGAACCCAACATACTTAAAAGAGGAAATAACAGAATTTTAGTAGAGCTTCCTGGATTAGATGATCCAATGAGAATAAAATCATTACTTGGGAAAACTGCAAACCTTACTTTTCGTTTTGTAACAAATGATGAAAATGATCGTTTTGGTGTTGAAAAGTTAAAATTTGAAAATGGCCTAGAAGAAGCCATAGTTAGTAAAAGAATTATAATCAGTGGTGAAAACTTACTTGATGCTCAACCAAAAATGGACACTCAAGTTAACCAAACAATTGTTTCATTTACTTTAGATAGAGTAGGTGCAAAAAGGTTTGGTAAGGCGACATCAACTGGTATTGGAAAGCAATTAGCAATTGTTTTAGATGGTAAAATTATTAGTGCACCTGTAGTTAGAGATACGATTGCTAGTGGCTCTGGTCAGATAAGTGGCGGCTTTACTTTTCAAACAGCAACTGATCTAGCTTTATTATTAAGATCAGGAGCATTGCCAGCACCATTAGAAATAATTGAAGAAAGAACAGTGGGTCCAGATCTTGGACAAGACTCAATTAATGCAGGAATGATTGCTTTGGCAATAGGTTTTATGTTGGTCATAATTTTTATGTTCGTAAAATATAAAATTTTTGGATTAATCACCAACGTAACACTAATAGTTAATTTGTTTATTCTTTTAGGTGTTTTAACTTTATTTGAAGCTACTTTAACATTGCCAGGTATTGCAGGTATTATTCTAACAGTAGGTATGGCTGTTGATGCAAATGTTTTGATTTTTGAGAGAATTAAAGAAGAATTAAAAGACGAGACTAATAATATTTTGGCTTTTGATGGTGGATATACTAAATCAAGAACAGCAATTTTAGATGCTAATATTACTACATTATTAGCAGCAATTATTTTGTTTTTCATGGGCTCAGGTCCAGTGAAAGGTTTTGCTGTGACTTTAGGTGTTGGAATATTTACAACGCTATTTTCTGTCTATTTCATAGCAAGATTGTTCACTAGCATTTATGTATCAAGAAATAAAGATAAGGAAAAATTAATATAATGATTGCTTTTAACAAATATTATAATCACTTTAATTTACTCTCATCAATTTTAATTGTTATTTCATTATTATTATTAATTTTTAAAGGACTTAACTTTGGTATAGATTTTAAGGGTGGTACTTTAATTGAATTAAGAGCTTCAGATTCTAAAATAAATGTAAGTTCATTAAGAGATAGATTTAATCAAATGGATTTAGGAGATGTCTCAGTGAAGAAATTTGGCAATGATACAGATTTTTTAGTAAAATTTGAAAATAAAGATAATAAAAAAAATATTATTGAAGAAATTAAGACTAATTTAGATAAATCTTTTGGAAATAACTATGATTTTAGAAGAGTAGAGAATGTTGGGCCAAAGGTAAGTGCTGAATTACTTAAATCAGGAGTTATAGCAATATCTTTGTCTTTAGCATTAATGTTAATTTATATTTGGATAAGATTTGAATGGCAATTTAGTTTGGGTGCAATTTTAGCTTTGTTTCATGACGTTATTGTAACTTTAGGAGTTTTTTCACTATTTAGTTTAGAAATTAATTTATCAATTATAGCTGCGGTGTTAACAATAGTTGGATACTCAATGAATGATACGGTAGTTATTTTTGACCGTGTGCGAGAAAATTTAAGAAAATATTCAGATATAAAAATTTTTGAATTAACTAATATTTCAATCAATGAAACTTTATCAAGAACTATAATTACATCTGCAACTACTTTACTTGCTTTATTAGCAATCTATTTTTTTGGTGGAGAAATATTAAAAGGATTTTCACTTGCAATGATACTCGGTGTTGTTTTTGGTACTTATTCCTCAATTTATATAGCTAATACTGTCTTGGTTAGACTAAGAGTTTCACAAAAAACTGTTCTTAGAGAAGAAGAGGATAAAAAATAAATTAATATAAATTTTGAGCTATTACCATTGTAAGTAACATTGGTAATGATAACAAAGTATTTGTTCTTGAGAATAGCATTGCAGTTTTAGCTGATTTAGCTTTTGTTTCTGGATCAGTCTCAACTATTCCCAAAGCTCTTTTTTGATTTGGCCAAATTACAAACCATACATTAAATGCCATTATAATTCCTAGCCACATGCCAATTCCGATTGCAGTATGTTTTGGTACACCTGAACCAATACTTAAAGTCATTGCATCATGAAGATATCCATTAAGAAGAGCAAGAATTAAACCTGAAAGAACAGTTAATGCAGCAGCCCACCTGAAGTAAAATAATGCAGCTGGCGCTATAACTTTGCCTATAGCTGGCTTTTGTTCATCTGGAATTTTTCCCATGTTTGGAATCTGTACAAAATTGAAATACCACAATAATCCAATCCACATTATTGCGACAATTACATGTATATATCTAAATAACCAGCTCCAGAATAATGTATCAATAGCAATACCATCGTTTAAATAAAATAATCCTAAAAACAAAATAATTGCTAACGCAAGTGAAGTGTGGATTGTTTTTGATAATGATGACAATAAACTGCTCATGATTCTTAATAATTATACACTAATTTTTGAATATTTATAAGTTGTAAAATTTAAGTTAAAAGAGGTTTTAAAAATTGACCAGTATAACTCTCTTTAACTTTGCATACTTCCTCCGGTTTTCCTTCGGCGACAATATTACCACCCTTTACACCACCTTCAGGACCCATATCCACAATGTAGTCGGCTGTTTTAATAACATCAAGATTATGTTCAATGACAACTACTGTATTCCCAAGTTTTACAAATGTATGAAGTATCTCTAAAAGTTTTTTAATATCATGTTGATGTAAACCTGTGGTTGGTTCATCTAAGATATACATCGTTCTTCCAGTTGATCTTTTTGAAAGCTCTTTTGCAAGCTTAATTCGTTGTGCTTCACCTCCTGATAATGTAGTTGCTTGCTGACCAATTTTTATATAGCCCAATCCAACTTTTTTGAGAGTTAATAATTTTGTTTTTATATTAGATATATTTTCAAAATACTCACATCCTTCATCAACTGACATATCCAAAACATCAGCAATACTTTTACCTTTAAATTTAATTTCTAAGGTTTCTCTATTGTACCGGGTACCCTTACATTCATCACACTGAATATAAACATCAGGTAAAAAATGCATTTCATATGTGATCACACCATCACCTTCACAAGCTTCACATCTACCTCCTTTTACATTAAAAGAAAATCTTCCTGGTTTATATCCTCTTGTTTTGGACTCTGGTAGGCTCGTAAACCAATCTCTAATAGGACCAAAGGCTCCTGTATATGTTGCCGGATTTGATCTTGGTGTTCTACCAATAGGTGACTGGTCAATATCAATTATTTTATCTATCAATTCTACACCCTTATAACCTTTAAATGATTTGGGTGCTTTTCTTGCTTTATTATTTAAAGTTAAATTTAAGGCATGAAATAGAGTTTGTAATATTAGAGTAGATTTACCGCTACCCGAGACACCAGTAATACAAGTAAATGTTCCTGTTGGAATTTTAAGATTAACATTATTTAAATTATTTCCACTTGCACCATTGATTTCTACAAACCTTCCATTTTTAGCTAAACGTCGTGATTTTGGAATTTCAATTGTCTTTTTATTAGCAAGATACTGTCCAGTAATACTATTTTTATCTTTTTTAATTTCTTCATATGATCCTTGAGCTGTTATCTCACCACCATTACTTCCAGCTTCAGGACCAAGATCAATAATATGATCTGCATTTTCCATTGTCTCGGTGTCATGCTCAACAACAATTACTGTATTGCCAAGATCTCGTAATCTTTTTAATGCATTAATAAGCTTCACATTATCTTTTTGGTGTAATCCAATTGATGGTTCATCCAAAACATACAATACACCTGTTAAACCAGATCCAATTTGTGAAGCTAATCTTATTCTTTGAGCTTCTCCACCTGATAAAGTTCCAGATTCTCTAGATAGTGTTAAATAGTCTAAACCAACATTAAGTAAGAAATTTAATCTTTCATTTATTTCTTTTAAAACATGTTCAGCAATTTTAAATTGTCTTTTATCGAGGTTATTTTCTAAATTTTTAAACCATTCTGCTGCATCTAAAATAGATTTTTTTGTTACTTCACTAATATTAAGATCATTGATTTTAACACATAATGCCTCTTCTTTTAATCTGTCACCATCACATGCTTCACATGCAGTATCAGATTGATATTCAGCAATAGCTTCTCTTTTCCATTCACTATCAGATTCTAAAAATCTTCTTTCAAGATTATTAATTACACCTTCAAAAGTTTTTTTATAAGAATATTTCTCATAACCATCATCATAATTAAATTTAATCTCATCTTCATCTGATCCATAAAGGATAATATCTTTAATTTTTTTTGGTAATTTTTTCCATTTTTCATCTAAAGAAAAACCATAATGTTTTGCTAAAGACGCTAAAGTTTGAGCATAATATAATGTGGTTGATTTTGACCATGGCTCAATTGCTCCATCAGCTAAACTTTTTCTCTCATCGGGAACAACTAAATTTGGATCAACATTTAATTTCATTCCAATTCCCTCACACTCTTCACAAGCTCCATAGGGACTGTTAAATGAAAAAAGTCTTGGTTCAATTTCTTCAATTGTAAAACCACTCTCAGGGCAAGCAAATTTGGTAGAGTAAATTAATTTTTCAAGTTTTCTAAATTTTTGAGGAAGTGTTTCATCCTCATATTCTACAAAAACCAAACCATTAGCTAAATTTACAGCTGTTTCAATACTTTCTGCCAATCTGTTTCCAAGTTTTGAATTTAAAACTATTCTATCGACTAAGACTGAAATGTCGTGTTTCAGTTTTTTATCTAGATTGGGTGATTTTTCTATATCATATAAAACATCATCAATTTTAATTTTTCTAAAACCTCTCCTTTTGTAACTTAAAATGTCTTTTTTATATTCACCCTTACGACCTCTTACTACTGGTGCGTAAATATAAATTGTTGATTTTTTTGGTAATTTTTTAACTAAATCTACTATTTGTGTAATTGTTTGTGAGGTTATTGGTTTACCTGTAAATGGTGAGTAGGGGATTCCTGCTCTAGCGTATAATACTCTCATGTAATCATAAATTTCTGTTACCGTTGCAACTGTAGATCTTGGGTTTTTTGATGTATTTTTTTGCTCTATTGCAATAGCTGGACTTAATCCTTCAATTAAA
This sequence comes from Candidatus Pelagibacter sp., assembly GCF_052049835.1. GTDB lineage: Bacteria > Pseudomonadota > Alphaproteobacteria > Pelagibacterales > Pelagibacteraceae > Pelagibacter. Next base: position 60,459 of record NZ_JBNGZF010000005.1, read on the forward strand.
TCAACATTTGGTTTTTTCATTTTATCTAAAAATTGACGAGCATAGGCAGATAAACTCTCTACATACCTTCTCTGACCCTCTGCGTAGATTGTATCAAAAGCTAAAGATGATTTTCCTGACCCTGATAGACCCGTTATGACCACAAATTTGTCTTTTGGAATCTCTATAGTAACATTCTTCAAATTATGTTCTTTAGCGCCCTTAATAACTATCTTTTTCATCATAATTTTAGTTGCTTTGAGTTAATAAAATTAATATTCAGAAGAATTGTGGTATAATTCTAATTAACTAATTTAACAAATATTAAATATTATGGCTGGAAGTTTAAATAAAGTATTATTAATTGGTCGTTTGGGCGCAGATCCAGAAATTAAGCAAATGGTAAATGGCAAAAGTGTAGCCAGATTAAGCCTTGCAACAAGTCAATCTTGGAAAGATAAAAACACTGGTGAAAGAAAAGAAAAAACTGAGTGGCACCGTGTAGTTGTATTTAATGAAGGTTTAGTGAATGTTGTTCAACAATATTTAAAAAAAGGTGCTCAAGTTTATGTAGAAGGTCAACTTACAACAAGAAAATGGAAAGATGAACAATCGGGACAAGATAAATATTCAACTGAAATAGTCATACAAGGATATAATTCTTCGCTCACAATGTTGGGTGGAGGTAATTCTAGTGGTGGAATTCAAAATGACACAACTCAACAAAATAACATTGAGGATTCTTCACAGGTGTCAGATATGGATGATGAAATTCCATTTTAATTTCTATGAAAAATACTGAAGAGTTTAAAGATAAAAATATAAAATTAATCTCAATGCATGATGAGATGAGCTCATCATATCTTTCTTATGCAATGAGTGTAATTGTAAGTCGTGCACTTCCTGATGTAAGAGACGGTTTAAAACCTGTTCATAGAAGAATTTTATATGCAATGTACAAAGGCGGATATGATTGGTCTAAACAATTTAGAAAATCTGCAAGAATAGTTGGAGATGTTATTGGTAAATACCATCCTCATGGTGATCAATCTGTTTATGATGCTTTAGTTAGAATGGTCCAAGACTTCTCAATGAGCTTACCGTTAATTCAAGGTCAAGGAAATTTTGGTTCTATAGATGGCGATCCTGCTGCTGCAATGAGATATACAGAAACTCGTTTGTCTAAAGTTTCTCAATATTTAATTGATGACATTGAAAAAAACACAATTACATTCAAAAGCAATTATGATGAAACTGAGAAAGAACCTAGTGTTTTACCAGCACAGTTTCCAAATTTATTAGTAAATGGAGCTGGTGGTATCGCTGTTGGTATGGCAACAAGTATACCTCCACATAATTTAGGTGAAATTATAGATGGTACCTTAGCCTTAATAGATAATAAAGATATTAAAATTAAAGAATTGATGAAACATATACCTGGTCCAGATTTTCCAACTGGTGGTGTAATTATAGGTAAGGATATAATTAAACAAGGGTATAACAATGGTAGAGGGTCCTTTAAGATAAGAGGTGAAATTTCAATTGAGCAACAAAAAAACGGACGTGAAAGACTGGTAATAACCTCAATACCGTACCAAGTTAACAAATCTGTTTTAAACGAAAGGATTGCTCAGTTAGTAAGAGAAAAAAAGATAGAAGGTATAAGAGATATTCGAGACGAATCAAACAGAGAAGGCATTAGAGTAGCTATAGATTTAAGAAACGGTGTAGAACCAGAAACTATAAAGAGACAATTATATAAAAACACTCAAATAGAAAGTTCGTTTGGTTTTAATACTTTGGCTATTGTTGAGGGAAAACCTCAAACTTGTACTTTAAAAGATTTTTTATCTAATTTTTTAACTTTTAGAGAAGATGTAGTTATTAAGAAAACTAAATTTGATCTTCAAAAAGCAGAGGAACGTGCTCATATACTAATAGGATTATCAGTTTCAGTTGAAAATCTAGATAAAATAATAAAAATTATTCGATCATCTAAAACACCTGATGATGCTAAAATATCAATTTTAAAAACTAAATGGAAAATAAACAAATCTCAAAAATTAATTTCTTTAGTTGAGGGAAAAAAAGGTAAAAACCTCTACTCTTTATCTGAACCACAAGTTTTAGCTATTTTAGAATTAAGACTTCAAAAATTAACTGCATTAGGGATAAATGAAATCGAAGTTGAAATTAAAAAATTAGCCGAACTAATAACTAAATATAAAAAGATTATTTCATCAAAAAAAGAACTTTTAAAAGTAATCAGTGAAGAGCTAAAAAATATTAAAGAGAAATTTGCTGTACCAAGAAGAACTAAAATTATAGATGCTGTTTTAAATTACGATATTGAAGAAACTATCCAAAAACAATCTGTAATAATTACAGTTACTTTACAAGGATACATAAAAAGGGGTTCCTTAGATGGAGTAAAAAAACAAAAAAGAGGTGGTAAGGGAAAATCAGGCATAACAACTAGAGATCAAGACTCAGTTGTTCAAACACTATCTGTGAATACTCATACATCAGTGCTCTTCTTTTCTACCGAGGGTTTAGTTTACAAGATCAAGGCATGGAAAATCCCAGAGGGGTCATCTTCATCAAAAGGAAAATCTTTATTTAATATTTTACCTTTGAAGAGTCATCAAGCAATAAGCTCAATTATGCCAATGCCTGATGCAGAAACAGACCTAAAAAATTATCAAATAATTTTTGCTACAGCACAGGGAAAAGTAAGAAAAAATAGTTTAGAAGATTTTTCATCAATTAATGCATCTGGAAAAATTGCAATGAAATTAGATAACAATGATAAAATTGTAGGTGTTAAAATTTGTAAAGATGATCAAGATGTAATTTTAAGCACAAAATTTGGTAAATGTATTAGATTTGAAGCAAAGAAACTAAGAGTTTTTAAAGGCAGATCTTCTAAAGGAATTAAAGGAATAGAGTTAGCATCAAATGATCAAATAGTATCTTTATCAGTTATTGATAACGATAAAATTAATAAAAATGGAAAAAAAACAAACGATGAAAAATCTGAATTAAAAGCAAGAGAGAAATTTGTTTTATCAATAAGCGAGAATGGTTATGGTAAAAAGACCTCACACACAGATTACAGAGTTACTAACAGAGGTGGAAAGGGCATTATAGGAATAGTAAATTCACCAAGAAATGGGAATATTACATCATCCTTTCCTGTATTTGAAGGTGATGAAATATTGATTTCTACCAACAAAGGTAGGGTTATAAGAGTTGCAGTTAAAGAAATTAGAACTGCAGGCAGAAATACCCAAGGTGTTAGGATAATTAAGTTATCAGGTGAAGAAAAAGTTGTTTCGGCAATTAAAATTGATGATAATTTAATTTAATGAGTAAAATAGCAATTTATCCCGGAACATTTGATCCAATTACTTTTGGACATATAGATGTAATAAAAAAATCATTAAAATTATTTGATAAGATAGTAGTAGGTGTTTCAGATGAAAGTAATAAAGATTATTTGTTTAGTTCTGAGGAAAGAATAGAAATAGTGAATAGAGCTTTATTTAAAGATCTAAAGTTAAATAGAAAAAAAATAAAAGTTGTTTCTTTTGGATCTTTAACAACTGATTTGTGTAAAAAATATAAATCAAACATAATTTTAAGAGGATTAAGAGCTGTATCTGATTTTGAGTACGAATTTCAATTAGCTGGTATGAATAGAAAATTGAATCAAAATATAGAAACAATTTTTTTAATGTCTGATGTAGAAAATCAAATCATTTCATCAAGATTTGTTAAAGATATTGTTAAATTAAAAGGTGATATAAAAAAATTTACTACAAAAAGCACAATTAAATCATTAAAAGATAAATATGAGTAAAATTTTTATTAAAATACTTATTTTGTTTTTTTTAATTACTAATCAATCAATAGCTGAGGAGAATATAATGATATTAAAATTAAAAGATGGTGATGTTAAAATTGAATTATTCGAAGATGTTGCCCCAAATCATGTAAAAAGAATTAAAGAATTAGCGAATAGTGGTAAATACGATAACGTTGTTTTTCACAGAGTTATAGATGGTTTCATGGCTCAAACAGGAGATGTAAAATTTGGTAATTCAGAATCTAAAGATTTTGATCTCAGAAGAGCAGGCATGGGAGGTTCTGACTTCCCAGATTTAAAGCAAGAATTTAATAGTTTACCGCATGATAGAGGAACTTTATCAATGGCAAGAGCTCAAGATCCTGATAGTGCAAACAGTCAATTCTTTATTTGTTTTCAGCCAGCTCCTTTTTTAGATCGACAATATACAGTTTTTGGAAAAGTAATAGAAGGAATGGAATTTGTTGATAAAATCAAAAGAGGTGACCAAAACAATAATGGTGCTGTTACTGATCCAGATAAAATTATTAGTTTCAAATCTCAATAATTTTTTTAATGGCATTAAAAAAATTTGCCTTTAACATTTTAAAAAAAGATAAATTTGCTAGGTGTGGTTTAATAGAGACTCATCGTGGAAATATACACACCCCAGCATTTATGCCTGTTGGAACACAAGCTACAGTAAAAGCTTGTACAATAGACGATATAAAAAAAACTGGATCAGAAATAATACTTTCAAACACATATCATTTAATGATACGACCAGGTGTTGAAAGAATTAAATCTGCTGGTGGACTCCATGAATTCATGAATTGTGATTTACCTATTTTAACTGACTCTGGTGGATTTCAAGTTATGTCTTTGTCAAAATTAAATAAAATTGATAGAGAGAAGGGCGCTATATTTAACTCTCATGTTGATGGAAAAAAATTTTACTTAAGTCCCGAAGAGAGTATACGAATTCAGTTGGGTTTAAATTCTGATATTGTGATGATTATGGATGAGTGCCCAAAAAAAACTAATGATTATAATGTAATAAAAAAATCTATGGATTTATCACTTTATTGGGCAGAAAGATCTAAAGTTGCATTTGGAAATAATCCACATAAAGCTTTATTTGGTATAGTCCAAGGAGGTCTTTTTAAAGATTTAAGATTAAAGTCTCTTCAAGAGTTAATTAAAATTGGTTTTGATGGATATGCTCTCGGAGGATTAGCTGTAGGAGAAACTCAAAATGAAATGTTTAACGTTTTAAATGATATTAAGGAAAACTTACCTGTTGAAAAACCACACTATTTAATGGGTGTTGGAACACCATCAGATATTTTGGGTGCTGTAAAAAGAGGTATAGATATGTTTGACTGTGTATTGCCAACTAGATCTGGCAGAACTGGTTTGGCTTTTACATGGCAGGGAAGAATCAATATTAAAAATAAAAAATATCAAAATGACAACACGCCACTTGATCCAAATTGTAAAAATCTTAATTTAAACAAATATTCAAAAAACTATTTAAATCACTTATTTAACACAAATGAAATTCTTGCCTCAATGTTACTGACGCTAAATAATATTAATTTTTATCAAGAATTAATGGCCTCAATTAGAAAAAATATTAATGAAGGCACTTTTGATCAATTTCACGATAAATACATTGATAAGTTGTAGAAGCTTTATAGATTTGGTTAAAATTGTCATTTGAAAAAAAATAATAATTCTGTATATAACAATTATTCAATTTGAATAATTTGGGGGCCCTTAGCTCAGTTGGTAGAGCAATTCCCTTTTAAGGAATGGGTCGATGGTTCGAGTCCATCAGGGCTCACCACTAATTCAATTAACTTACATTAATTGGTGGATAATCTAAAATAACCTCATTCATCCATTCATTGAGTTGCTTTATTCTTGTGTCTGATGAAGGGTGTGTGCTCATAAATTGAGGAGGCTCTTTACCTTTGTTAAATTCTTTCATTCTTTCCCAAATTTTAACTGTTTCTCTAATATCATAACCAGATAAAGATGAAAAAATCATACCTAAATAATCAGCTTCGCTTTCTTGTTTCCTATTGAAGGGATTCATTATTCCTAATTGTGCCAACATACCCACAGTATCCATTCCTGTTGTTCTATTAATATCAGATAAAATACCTCCACTAGCTATATCTATAATTCTAGCCCCTGTATTTAATAAAACACCTCTGCTAGCTCTCTCAACTGAATGTTTTGCTACTGCATGAGCAACCTCATGACCCATTACAGCAGCTAATCCATTTTGATTTTTTGTAACATCTAATATACCTGTGTAGACTGCTATTTTACCACCTGGCATACACCATGCATTTCTTACTTTTTTATTATCAATTAAAATATATTCCCAGTCAAAATTTACTGTTGGGTCTTCTAAATTAGATTTATAAAAATATTCACTAATCGAATCTTCCATTCTTTTTCCAATTTCTTTTATTTCATTTAATGTTTTTAAATCATCGCTCATTTTTTCTTTTTCTTTAACTTTTTCATAAATTTGAGCTGCCTGTGCATTTAATTTAGCCTCAGGTATAATTTTTAATTGTTTTCGATCAGTTATTGGAGCAGTTGAACAAGAGTTCAAAAGTATACTTCCACATCCACAACCTATATATCTCAAAAATTTTCTTCTATCCATATCTACCTAAAATTGATAATAGTATTTTAACATGAATCTTAATAACAAAATTTTAATTGTATTATTTATCATTGCAATTGTTTTTGTTGTATACGCTAGTTATAGTTAATTTTAAATATGGCAAAAAAGGGCTCAAAAAAATCTTTTTCATTAACATTAAGAAATTATTTTATTACCGGTGTTGTTGTTTTAATACCAATTGGTTTTACACTTTATTTAACTAAAATTTTAATAGGTATTTCTTCAAATTTAATTCCTAAAAATATTAATCCAAATAGTTATTTGCCATTTAATATTCCTGGTGTTGAAATTATTATTTCAATATTATTAATAACCATTGTTGGTGGACTTTCATTATCATTTTTTGGAAGACGAATTCTTAAACTGATAGATGATTTATTCAAAAGAATTCCATTTTTAAGAACAGTTTATTCTGCGATTGTTCAAATGACAGAAACTTTTTCAAAAAAAGATGATGGAAAAAAAAGTGTAGTTTTAGTTGAATATCCGAGAAAAGGAGTTTGGGCTGTTGGTTTTGCAACGAAAGAAAACAAAGGGGAAATGGCTCAAAAAACTGGTAAGAATTTAATTAATGTTTTTGTGCCAACAACACCAAATCCAACTAGTGGTTTTTTATTAATGTTTCCTATGGAAGATGTTATTTACTTGAATATGTCATTTGAGGAGGCATCTAAGTTTATAGTTTCAGCAGGAACCTCTACCAAAAAAACTTAAGCAATATCATTTATTATATCAGCTCTATCGTACAATTTAATCAAAGGTTTAAATTTACTTATATCTTCATTTGATTTTTCTATTCTTCTCATTTCTTTTTCAGCTAATAAGAAAAGATCACTATTTTGAATTGGATCTGCTAACTTAAAATTTTTTATACCACTTTGTTTAAATCCCAAAATATCTCCAAACCCTCGTAATTTCATATCTTCTTCAGATATTAAAAAACCATCATTAGTGTTTTTTAAAATTTTTATTCTTTTTTTTGCGTTTTCACTTAGATTTGATTTAAACATTAATATACATGTAGAGTCTTTATCCCCACGACCAACTCTACCTCTTAGTTGATGAAGTTGAGATAAACCAAATTTGTTTGCATTTTCAATTATAATCGTATTTGCATTTGGAAAATCTATACCAACCTCAATAATCGTGGTTGAAACCAATATCTTAAATTTATTATTTAAAAAATTATTTAATATTTCATTTTTTTCATCTACATCAGTTTTTCCATGAAGTAAACTTACTTGATTTGGAAACTTGCTTTCTAAATATTCATATTTTTTGACAGCTGATGAATGATCCAATTTTTTAGATTCCTCAATTAATGGACAAACCCAAAAAATTTGATTTCCATTATTAATTTCTTTGTTTATAAATTTTAAAACATCTTCAATTTTAATCTCTAATTTACTATACGTTTTAATTGGTTTTCTATTTTTAGGTTTTTCTCTAATTATTGAAATATCCATATCACCATAAATTGTCATTGTTAGAGTTCTAGGTATAGGTGTTGCTGTCATTAATAATACGTCACAATTTGGTCCACCTTTGTCTGACAATCTTTTTCTTTGATTCACTCCAAATTTATGTTGTTCATCTATAATTATTAATCCTAATTTTTTGAAAGTTACTTTTTTTTGAAAAATAGCGTGTGTGCCAAAAATAATATCAATTTTATTATTTTCTAATCTTTGAAGTATTTCTTTTTTTACTTTGTATTCTGATTTTCCATAAATAAGAGCTATATTTATATTTTTAGGAAATAATTTTTTTGCTAGATTAAAATGTTGTCTTGCTAGAATTTCCGTAGGAGCCATAAAAGCAACCTGGAAACCAGAATTTATAGTATTAATTGCTGCTATAAGAGAAACTATTGTTTTTCCACTACCAACGTCTCCTTGTAAAAGTCTAAACATTTTATTTGGTGAACTTAAGTCTTCGTTTATCTCGTTAAGTGATTTTTGTTGATCATCTGTAAGAGAGAAATATAACTTATTAATGATAGAGTTTTGTTTATATAAATTAATAACTTTATTTTTTTTTTTTATTTTTTTTATTTTTTTTCTTATTTCTGAATTAACTAGAAATGTTGAAAATATTTCATCAAAAGCAAGTCTTTGATAGAAATTTGATTTATAATTTCCAATATTTTCAGGTTTGTGCAGTTCTTTAATTGAGCTATTCCAACTTATGTTTTTAAATTTAGATATAATACTTTTAGAGTGCCATTCATTAAAAACTGGCAAATTATTGATTATTTGATTTAAGATTTTATTATATATTTTTTCAGAAATACCTTCAGTTAATGAGTATTTATTATGAGTTTGCTTGATTAAAGAAGAATCCTCAGAAACATATTTTGGATTTGTAATTTGATATTTATTCCTAAAATGTCCTATTTTACCACTAACAGTAATTTCTTTTCCTAATGGAAGTATTTTTTTTATGTATCCTTCATAACTATTAAAAAAAACACAATCTATTTCACCAGTTTCATCACTGCATAAAACTCTATTTGGTAATTTTCTTATACGAGGGAAGTTATACTTTTGAGGAATTATAGTTACTGTTTGTATTTCACCAATTTTTAAATCTTTTATTTTTGATGACAAGCTTCTATCTGTATAAGATTTTGGAAGTTTCCATAGTAAATCAAATAAATTATTAATATTTTTCTTTTTTAATAAATTTTTTGTTTTAGTTCCTACACCTTTTAAAGAACTTAAATCTGACAATAAATATTCATAATTTGTTTTGTTATTCATAAACTACTAATATATTCTAATTATTATGATCAACATAGATGAATTAAAAAAAAAAATTATTTACCGATCTAACTATAGAGGCACAAAAGAAATGGATAATATTTTGGGTGCATTTACAAAAAAATATATAAATGATTTAAATGAAAATGATCTTCTTGATTTAGAAAAACTACTGAAAATAGATGACTCAAATTTATATAATTTTTACAATGGTTTTAAAACTGATTTTGAATTTGAAAAGAATAATATCAATTTCTTATATAAAAATTTTAACTATAAACAAAAATAATGGCGGAGAGACTGGGATTCGAACCCAGGAAAGAGTTGCCCCTTTGCCGGTTTTCAAGACCGGTGCTTTCAACCGCTCAGCCATCTCTCCGTGAGCAAGGTTTTATAATTATAATTATTTAATTCAACCATAAAATAGTCTAATAAACTTATTAATTACATGCATCATGCATTTCTATGAATAAAGAATTTAACAAAGGCTTATTACTTGCTGGGTTTGGATCTTTTTGGTGGGGTTTTTTTGGTGTAATTTATTTTAAATATATTGCTTATATTGGGCATATTGAATTAGTAGTTCATAGATGTTTATGGACAGCGTTTACTTTAATTCTGACTACTTTTTTTTTCTCTAAATGGAATATTTTTTTTCAAATTGTAAAAAATAAATCAAATATATTTTATTTATTTATCTCAGGTTTTTTGATTTTTATAAATTGGAGTGTGTGGATATATGCTATAGCAACAAATAGGATTATAGACGCAAGTTTTGGATATTTTATTATGCCCATTTTAAGCGTAATGCTTGGTTATCTTTTTTTTAAAGAGAAACTTAATAAAAAAAGAGTCTTTTCAATTCTGTTAGTTATTCTATCTATCCTTTTTTTAATAATTGTAAGTATTAAATCATTACCTTGGGTTGGTTTAATTGTTGCTATAAGTTGGGGGTTTTACAATCTAGTTAGAAAAAAAATTAATGTTGATACTGATGTAGGCCTTCTTATAGAGAGTTTATTTATATTACCATTTGCACTGTTGGCTTTTTATTTGATAGCAAGTAAAGGATATAATGATTTTCAATTATCTGATCCATCGATGATGCTATTTATTTATCTTGCTGGACCTATGACCGTAATACCTTTATTTTTATACGTTAGAGGAGTCGAACTCTGTGGTTTAGGACCAACTGGCATGATATTTTATATAACTCCTACTTTTCAGTTTTTATTAGGTTACTTTTATTACAACGAGCCTTTTTCAATAACAAAATTAGTTAGTTTTATTTTTATTTGGATTGCTGTAATTATATATTTAAAGGATTTGCATGAAACTAATTAATTTTTTTTTATTTTTTATTTTTATTTCTATTAATTTATCATTTGCTGATATCAATAAAGAATTTGAAAATTGGAAATTAAATTTTAAAAAAATAGCTTTAGAAAACAATATTTCAGAAAAAACTTTTGATAGAGTTATGTCCGATACTAAATTTTTATCAGATGTAATAAAATATGACAGGTATCAACCTGAATTTTATGAGGATACTAAAACTTATATTTCAAAAAGAACATCTTCAAAAAAAGTCTCATTAGGAAAAAAATTCTATGAAAAAAATTCAACGTTAATAAATAATGTTGAAAACAAATTTAATATAGAGAGAGAGTTACTATTAGCCCTAATGGGAATAGAAACTAATTTTGGAACATATGTTGGTAAAATGGATATTTTATCCTCTTTGGCAACTTTGAGTTTTGATAAAAGAAGATCGGAATTTTTCACAAATGAATTATTAACACTTTTACGATTAATTGAAAATGAACAAATAGATTACAAAACATTATATGGGTCTTGGGCAGGTGCTTTTGGTTTTTTTCAATTTATGCCATCAACAATGAAAAATTATGCAATTGATCATGATGGCAACGGATACATAGATTTAAAAAATAATAATGATGCGTATGCTTCGGCATCAAACTATTTAAATCAAATAGGTTGGAAAAGTGAAAATCCTTGTTTTTATAGAATTGATTTATCAGAGAATATACCAAGTAAATATTTAAATATTTCTGCAAAAAAACTTCATGATAAAAAAAAATTAAAATATTTTAGACAATTTATTAAAAATAATGATCAAATAGATAACAAGTACAATGCTTTAAAGGTAGCCATTATAACTCCCGATAAAGATATCATACCTGATGCCGAAACTTTGAATCCAGCTTATATCGTATTTGATAACTATGAGATAATATTAAAATGGAATAGATCATTGCGATTTGCTTTAGCTGTTTGTACATTAAAGGATAAATTTGAAAATGAACTTTAAAAAAGTTATATTAATTATTGCTATACTTTTTTTATCTGCATGTAATCAATTTGATCAAAATAATAAAAACTTAGTTTATATTAGTGATCAAAAGTATAGTAATACTGGATTTGCTTTAATTTATGATGATGAATTAAAAAAAGAAAAAAAAATATCTAAAAAAATTGATAATAGATCTCTTTTAATTTTTCACAATAAAATTAAAAAAAATTCATTTGTTAAAATTACAAATCCTATTAATGATAAATCCATTATAGCAGAAGTAATCTCTAATAACGTTAAATTCTCTACTTTTTATAACTCTGTAATTACGCAACGAATTGCTGAGGAGTTATCACTTGACCCTAAAGAACCTTATATCGATCTTGTTTTAATTTCAAAAAGTTCAACATTTGTAGCCAAAAAGGCAAAGACTTTTGATGAAGAGAAAAGTGTAGCTGAAAAAGCTCCTGTTGACGGAATTACCATAGATAATCTGGGTAAAGAAAAAACTAAAGAAGTCAAAATAAAAAAACATAAATTTTTATATTCAATAAAGATTGCAGATTTTTATTACAGAGACTCAGCGGAAAACATGGTTAATAGAATAAAAGATGAGACAAATATAAAAAGATCTGTGATTAAGAAATTATCTAAAACTAAATATAGGGTATTATTGGGTCCATTTAGTGATATAAAAAAACTAGAAAAATCATTTAACGAAATAAAAGTATTAAATTTTGAAAATGTAGAGATATTAAAAGATGTTTAGAATATTATTAATTGTAATTTTTTTTAGTTTTTCATTAGTAAGTGTTTCAAAAGCTAATTTTGATGTAAAGGCAAGAACTGCAATATTACAAGATTATCATTCTGGAGAAATTCTCTATGAAAAAGAACCAGATATTTCAATTTATCCTGCTTCTATGACAAAAATAATGACAGCAATTATTGCTTTTGATTTAATAAAATCAGGTGATCTTAGTTTAAACGAAAAATTTATAATATCTGAGAGAGCTTGGAGATTATCTACATCTGGGTATTCATCGATGTTTATAATGGTTGGTGATCAGGTCTCTGTAGAAAATTTATTGAGAGGTATTATTGTTGCTTCCGGTAATGATGCATGTATTGCATTAGCTGAAGGTATAGCAGGTACTGAAGAAGAATTTGCAATTTTAATGACTGCTAAAGCAAAAGAATTAGGGATGGATAATACAAATTTTTCTAATTCATCAGGAATAAATGACCCCGACAATTACTCAACTGTTAGAGATATTTTAAAAATGTCTAGATATTTAATAAAAGAACATCCAGAATTTTACAAAATGTTTGCAGAAAAAGAATTTACGTGGGATAGAACAGGGGGCGATCCAATAACACAAGGAAATAGAAATCCATTGCTTTATAAAAATCTTGGAGCTGATGGAATAAAAACTGGTTATTTAGCTGTTGAAAAATATTCTTTAGCATCATCAATAGATAGAAATGGCAGAAGATTGATTGCTGTAGGAAGCGGTTTTAATTCAAAAAATGCTAGATCTAAAGAGAGCACAAAATTACTTACATTTGGTCTTACCAACTATGATCTTGTAGAAATAGCTAAAGCTAATAAACCATTACACAAAATTGATGTTTGGTTAGGAAAAGAGAATAGTGTGGAAGCATATACAAAGGAAGATATTTATAAAACAATCAAAAAGGCGAAAAAAAAACTTTTAAAAATTGTTGTTAAGTATGATGGACCAGTTGAAGCACCAATTGAAAAAGATCAAAAAATAGCCACACTCAGAGTTGTTTATGATCAAGAACTTGTTGGTGAGTATGATTTACTTTCATCGAAAGAAATTAAAAAAGTTAATTTTTTTACAAGATTAATAAAATCAATAAATTATTTAATTTGGGGTGATGTCTAAAAAACCCATCATTGTTTTTGAGGGTATAGAGGGCAGTGGTAAAAGTTACCATATAAATAAAGTATCTAAATATTTAGATAAAAAGAAAATTAAATATATAAAGATAAGAGAACCAGGTGGTAGTTTAAATTCTGAAAAAATAAGGAGATTAATTTTAAATAAAAAATCTAATTTTAACATGTATACTGATTTACTTTTATATTTAGCAGCGCGTAGTGAAAATATAAATCTTATAAAAAAATCATACAAAAAAAAAATTATTTTGATTGATAGATTTACAGACTCAACTATTGCATATCAGCATTTTGGCATGGGTGTTGATTTAAACATTATAAATATCATAAATAAATTTCTATTAAAAAATATTAAAGTAAACTTTACTTTTCTCAATGTTGTAAATAAAAAAAATCTATTTCAAAGATTGAAAAATAGAAAATCTCTCAATCGATATGATCAGTTTGATATGAATTTTTATAATAAAGTTCAAAAAGGTTTTTTGAAATTAGCTAAATCGAATAAAAAATCATACAAAGTAATTGATTCTAATTTAGATATAAAAATAAATGAAGATTTAATAATAAATCAAATTAAAAAATTAGTTAAATGAATTTAAATCCCATAACTCAAATAAATTTATTTGAGCACAAAGAAATTTTTAATCAATTATATAAATTATCTAAAAACGATACTTTGCCTAATAAAATTCTGTTATCCGGTGAAAAAGGTATTGGAAAATCAACATTAGCATATCATTTAATTAATCTTGTATTATCGGAAAATGAAGATCATCCATACGACTATGAAAATAATAAAATTAATCCAGATAATAAGTCATACAAACTTATACTAAGTAAATCTAATCCAAATTTTTACTTAATTGATGTCTTAGAGGAAAAAAAAAATATTGATATAAATCAAATTAGGGAATTGATAATAAATCTTAATAAATCCTCATTTAATAATAAAAAGAGATTTGTTTTAATTGATAATATTGAATTATTAAACCTAAATTCAATTAATGCTTTGTTAAAAATTTTAGAAGAACCTAGTGAAAATATAAATTTTGTTTTAATAAATAATAATAAAAGAGTGCTACCAACTCTTAAATCTAGATGTTTAAATTTCAAAGTTTTTTTAACTAAAGATCAGTCTATTAGAATTGTTAATCAATTATTAAACGATGACATAAATACTATTATCAATAACAAGTTATTTGATTATTATGTAACTCCTGGAAAATTATTTAAATTAATTAAGTTATCTGAGGAATATGACTTAGATCTTGTTAATTTTGATTTAAACACAACCCTAACAACCATGATTAAAAATAAAATTTATAAAAAAGATAAATCAATTATTGAAATCATTTATTCTTTTATTGAACTTTATTTTAGAAACAATATATCTAGCAAAAATATTAATTTACTAAAGTCATACCATTATTTTTTAGAAAAAATTAATAAAACTAGAATTTATAATTTAGATGAGGAAACATTGTTTATGGAATTTGAGGATAAAATACTAAATGAATAAAACTTATTATATTACTACGCCTATTTACTACCCGTCGGCTAAGCCTCATATGGGTCATGCTTATTCAAGTATTATCGCAGATTTTTTTGCAAGATTTAAAATAATTGATGATTATCAAGTTCATTTTCTTACTGGTACAGACGAACATGGATTAAAAATTCAAAGATCTGCAGAAAAAGCAGGGAAGGAGCCTTTAGCGTTTTGTGATCAAATTAGTCAAACCTTTAGGGATCTTTCAGATACTTTGAATTTATCTAATACTGATTTTATAAGAACTACAGAAGCTAGACATAAAAAAACAGTTCAACATCTTTGGAATGAACTTGAAAAAAATGATGATATATACTTATCAAACTATTCTGGATGGTATTCAGTATCAGATGAAGCCTTTTATAACGAAGATGAAATTGAGGAATTAGATGGAAAAAAAATTGCTATATCATCAAAATCTCCTGTTGAATGGATTGAGGAAGAATCTTATTTTTTTAGACTTTCAAAGTGGGAAAAACCTTTATTAGAATATTATGAAGCTAATCCGGATTTTATTGCTCCACAATCTAGGAAAAATGAAGTTATTAGTTTTGTAAAAAGTGGTCTTAAAGATCTTTCTGTTAGTAGAAAAAGTTTTTCATGGGGCATAGCTGTTCCAAACAATAAAAACCACGTGATATATGTTTGGCTCGATGCTTTAACAAATTATCTGAGCGCATTAAACTATCCTAATACGAATGATGATTTGTTTAAAAAATTTTGGCCAGCCTCAATACATTTAATTGGAAAAGATATACTTAGATTCCATGCTGTTTATTGGCCTGCCTTTTTATTAGCAGCAAAAATTGATTTACCAAAGAGAGTTTATGGGCATGGATGGATATTATCAGGAGAAGAAAAAATGTCTAAATCTAAAGGAAATATTCTTGATCCAATTGAAATAATTAAAGAGTATGGTCTAGATCCTTTAAGATACTACTTAATCAAAGAAGTTTCTTTTGGAAATGATGGAAATATATCTCAAGAAAGACTAGAAGATTGTATTAATAGTGATCTAGCTAATAATTTTGGAAATTTATGTCAGCGCGTTACTGCTTTTGCAATAAAAAATTGTAATGGAAAAATTCCATTAGAAGTAAAATTTCATGATGAAGATTTATTAATACTAAATAAGTATTGTGATAATTTAGATAATATTAGGTCGCAAATTGACAGTCAAAATATTAATTTTTACATTGATTATATTGTAAATTCACTTTTTGAAGCTAACAAATATTTTAATGATCAAGAACCATGGAAAAAGAAAGATGATATAATTAGATTAAATACTATTGTTTACACTACTTTAGAAATTGTAAGAAAAATAAGTTTTTTACTATATCCAATTATTCCTGAATCTTCTTTAAAGGCGTTAAAGATCTTTGATATTGAAGAAAAAAATATAAAATTAGACTCAGTTTTAAATAATGAGTATTTAATAAAAGGAAATAATATAAATAAAATAGACATACTTTTTAAAAAAATAGAGAAAAACAATGATTGACTCACACTGTCATCTAGATCATGAACCATTATTAAGTGATTTAGCTAATGTAATACAAAGATCAAAAGAAGTTGGTATAGAAAAATTACTTACTATCTCAACTTCGTTTGAAAGTTTTTCTAGAGTAAAAGATTTAATAAATAAAGATGAAATGATCTATGGTACTATTGGCATTCATCCTCATGAAAGCTCCACAGATATTATCACTTCAAAGCAGATCATAGAAAGTCTCAATGAAAACTCAAAAATCATTGGTATTGGAGAAACTGGATTAGATTTTTACTATAATAATAGTGAAAAAGACAAGCAGATAGCAAGTTTTAAAGAACATATAGATGCATCTATAAAAACCAACATTCCATTAATTGTTCATTCAAGAGATGCAGAAAAAGAAACTTTTGAGATTTTAAATGAATATAAAAATGAAAACCTTAAAATTTTGATGCATTGTTTTACTGGGTCTAAAGAATTTTCAGAAAAACTAATGACTTTAAATTCATTCTTTTCAGCAAGTGGCATCATTACTTTTAAAAACTCTTGGGATTTACAAGATACGTTCAAATCTATTCCAATGGATAATATCTTAATTGAGACAGATAGTCCCTTTTTAGCACCCGTACCTAAAAGAGGAAAAAAAAATGAACCATCATTTATTGATTTTACTGCTGCAAAATTAGCTGAAATTAAAAATATATCCAAAGAATATCTTATCAAAAAAACTACAGATAACTTTAATAAACTATTTTTTAATTGATATTAATGCAATTTATTATTTTAGGCTGTGGTAGTTCAATGGGTGTACCAAGACCGGATGGTTTTTTTGGAAACTGTGATCCTGAAAATAAAAAAAATTATAGAACAAGATGTTCAGCTTTAATAAAAACTACAGATGAAAATATCCTCATAGATACATCTCCTGATCTACGTCAACAACTTTTAAGACATAAAATAAAAAAAATTAATAAAGTGTTATATTCTCATATGCATGGTGATCAAACCCATGGAATAAATGATCTGAGATCTTTTTATATAAACAGCAGAAAACAGCTTAATGTTTACGCTGATAAATATACTTCTAAATACCTTAATTCTACATTTTCTTATATTTTTAAAAGTTATTCAAAAGAATATCCTGCAACTCTTATACTCAATAAACTACCAAAAAAAATATTTACAAAAAATAATAATAAAAAGATTGGTATTCAATCAGTTATGGTTGAACATGGTAAGGTTAAATCAAATTGCTTTATAATTGATAAAAAATTAGCGTATATAAGTGATGTAAGTAAAATTTATAACAAAGATCATAAATATTTTAAAAATCTAAAATATTTAGTCATTGATTGCTTGTGGTACAATTTTCATCCTTCCCACTTTAATTTAGAGTCTTCACTAGCTATAATTAAAAAATTTAAACCTAAAAAAGCTATTCTTACAAACTTATCACCAGTATTAGATTATAAGGTGCTCAAAAAAATGCTTCCTAAAAATATTATTCCAGCACATGATGGATTAACTATAAACTTATAAGATATTTTCTATAGCTTTAATTATTTTTTTTGACATTGGTTTTGTCATCGATGCAAAAGTATCTTCTATTTTGCCTTCTTTATTAATTAGAATTTTATGAAAATTCCATTTAGGAACAGCGGATTTTCCATGATTTTCTTTTGCCCATTTAAAAATTTCATGTGAATTTTTGCCTTTTACATCAGTAATAGTTGTAAGAGGAAAGTTAATATTAAAATTTACTTCACAAAACTCTTTTACATCTGCATCATTACTTTTTTCTTGATTAAATGAATTAGATGGTACACCAAGAACAATTAAACCTTTTTCTTTATATAAATCCCACAATTCCTGTAATTCATCATATTGTTTGGTAAACCCGCAATAACTTGCTGTATTCACAACTAAAATAACTTTATTTTTGTAATCTTTAAAATTAATTGTCTCACCAGTTATACTTTCTATGCTGAAGTCATAAATTTTTTTTTCATAGTTTGCACTAGCTGAAGTTTTAAAAAAAAACATAATTATAGATAACAGAAATATTACTTTTCTCATTTACTCGGTTTATTGGGAGTAAGTAATATCAAAAAATAACCAAATAAAGTGGATAACAATGACCCGGTTAATACACCTATTTTTACACCATCCATATATTGCATGTTTTCAACAAAAGCTAAATTTCCAACAAATAAACTCATGGTGAATCCAATCCCAGTAAGTACCCCTACACCATAAAAATTATACCAACTTGTATCATTTGGCATTTGAGCCACCTTCAATTTTATAGATATGTAAGAAAACACAAAAACACCTAGTTGTTTACCAAGGAATAATCCTAGCACAATGCCTAATGGAACTTTATCCAATAATGAAGCAAATGATAAACCATCTAAAGATACTCCAGCATTTGCAAATGCAAATAAAGGCATTATCCCAAAAGCAACATACGGACTAATTGCATGTTCTATTTTAATCAATAAAGAAAAATCTTTTTCTTTTTTTCTATGAGGAATTGTCATGGCTAACAGAACTCCCGCAATAGTAGCGTGTATTCCTGAGTTATGTGTAAAATCCCAAAGAAAAAGTCCAACAACTAAATAAGGTAGAAACTTTTTAATATTAAATTTGTTAATTAATAACAAAACAATAAAAGCCAACAACATTAGAGTTAAGTACTTAATACTCAAATCTCCAGAGTAAAATAGGGCAATAATTACTATGGCTCCTAAATCATCAATTATAGCTAATGCAGTTAAGAATACTTTTAAAGATAAAGGAACTCTTTTACCTAATAAAGATAAAACTCCTAAAGAAAAAGCTATATCAGTAGCTGATGGAATTGCCCACCCATTTAATGTTTCACTATCACCATAATTTATAAAAACATAAAATAATGCAGGAATTAACATTCCTCCTACAGCAGCTATTATTGGTAACAAAGCTTGCTTTATATTTGAAAGTTCTCCTTGTAAAAATTCTCTTTTAATTTCTAAAGTTACAAAAAAAAAGAAAATTGCCATTAAGGCATCATTGATCCAATGTAATACTGATAATTTTAATCCAAAATTATTTATACCTATAAATAAATATTTGTTTAGAGTGTCAAAATATAAATCTGCTAGTCCAGAATTGCTTATAAATAATGCAATTATTGCAGCAAACAATAATACCAATCCACTTGCTGCTTCTAATTTAAAAAACCATCTAAAAGGCTTAGATATATAATTAATCATAAAAAATTAAGTTAGGTCTATAATAAATAGTTTTATATCTTGCAATGTTTCAAAAAGGTTAAATAAAACAATTTCTAATCCAGGAAACACATTAATTAGTGGAGTTTTTAGAGTATCTAGCAAGATAATTAATGCTATAAAAGATATAATAAATACCATTAAATATGAAAAAAACTTACTTCCTTTATTTTCTGTTTTTTTAAGTGTAGTAGTTTTTTTTTGTTTTTCTGAATTTTTTTCTCTTTTTTTATTATTAATTTCAGTTTTAATTATTTCTTCTGGTTGTTGTTTCTCTTCTATTTTATCCTCTTTATTTTCATTTTCAGCTTTTGTTTCAATGTCTTCACTGATAATTTCCTGTTTCAGCTCTAGTACTTCATTATTTTTTTCTTGGGCATTATAAAACCAAATATGATTACATGATCCACATTGCAAATCTCTACCTTCATCTGGTATTAAAGAATTATCAATTTTGAATTGCTTGTTACAATTTGGACAAGTAATTATCATGCTTCGTTATACACCAGATTTTAACCAAATTTCTTTTAATTTTGGCTTCTTTATACATTGAAATTATCAATAACTGCTGTATTAGTACTCGGATCGGAGTGTAGCGCAGCCTGGTAGCGCATCTGGTTTGGGACCAGAGGGTCGCAGGTTCGAATCCTGCCACTCCGACCATCTATTATGAAAAAAGCTATTATTTATATTCCTAATAAAAATCCAATGCAATCAGGCTTAGCTAAAAACAATAAATGGATATTGGAGTATAAAACTGAAGATCCTACAAAGAATCCTTTGATGGGTTGGGAAAGTTCTTCTGATACTTATACAGAGCTAAAGTTAGAGTTTTCATCTAAAGAACTTGCAATTAATTATGCAAAAAAAAAGAAAATTGATTTTGAATTAATTGAACCAAGAAAAAGAAAAACGGTAAAAAAATCTTACGCTGATAATTTTCTTAAATAAAAAATGTTTAGATTTTTCACAGAAAAGAATTGGTTTTATTGGTCTTGGATAGGTTCCTTTATTATTCTTTCATCACTTTGGGTTCAAGTTGAAATAGATGTCAAAATAAATGAGTGGTTTGGTGTGTTTTATGACATGATTCAGAAAGCTCTTGCAGAACCAAATGCAGTTTCTATTGAAGAATATTTTGCAAGCTTATTTTCATTTATTACCTTGGCAGCAATGTATATTGCTGTTTATGTAGCTATTAGTTTCTTTACAGCTCATTATTTATTTAGATGGAGAACATCGATGGTAGAGTGGTATCACTCTGTATATGACAAAGCACGTAAAATTGAGGGTGCATCACAGAGGGTTCAAGAAGATACAATTAAATTTACAAGAATAATGGAGGGGTTAGGCACAAGTTTAATAGAGTCTATAATGATTTTGATACAATTTATTCCTATATTATTTGGTTTAAGTGTGGGGATCCCAATTTTCTTTTTTGGAGAATGGGAATATGGACTAATAGTTGGAGCATTGATTTGGACTATTGGGGGAACTGTTTTTTTAATTGTTCTTGGCTTAATATTAAGGCTAGTTGGTATCGAATATGATTTACAAAAACAAGAAGCTGCATACAGAAAAATTTTAGTTATTGCTGAGGATGATGGAAATGTGAGACCAAAAACAATAGATGAATTATTTGATGATGTTCGTAAAATACATTTTTTAAGTTATTTAAGATATCTATATTTTAATATTGGGCGAATTGCTTATTTACAAGCAAATGTTTTATCTGCATATGTTTTTTTAGCTCCAGCTATAGTTGCGGGTGTTGTTACTTTAGGTGTTATGCAACAAATTATTAGAGCATTTGGAAGAGTTGAGGGATCTATGCAATATTTATTAAAAGCTTGGCCAACCATAATAGAACTTGCTAGTGTTTACAAACGTTTAAGAGAGTTTGAGTCTAAAATAAATCAAGAAGATTTAGTTGATGAAAAAATTTAATGGCAATTGATAAAAATTTAATTGATCAATTTATTAAAGTTACCACAAAAGCAGCTTTATCTTCTTCATATTTAGTTGGTAAAAAAGATAAAATTGCAGCTGATAAAGCTGCAGTAGACTCCATGAGATCAGAGTTAAATAAAATGAACATTCGGGGAGAAATAGTTATAGGTGAGGGAGAATTAGATGAAGCACCTATGCTTTATATTGGTGAGAAAGTTGGCAATAAAAAAGGACCTGAACTAGACATAGCTGTTGATCCTTTGGAAGGCACAAATTTTGCTGCAAATAATCTTCCAGGCGCACTATCAGTAATTGCTATTTCAGAAAAAAATAATTTATTAAATGCACCAGAGACTTACATGGAGAAAATTACAACTAGAGTAACAGAAAAAAATGTAATTGATTTAGACTATTCAGTCAAAAAAAATATAAGTAATTTAAGTGACTATTTAAATAAAAATCCTGAAAATATTACCGCATGCATACTTGATAGACCCAGACATATTAAAATAATTGATGAGCTAAAAAAATTAAAAGTTAAATTAAAATTAATTTCAGATGGTGATGTATCTGGTGCTTTATTAGTTACAGATAATAGGCACAATGTTGATATATTTTTAGGAATTGGAGGCGGGCCAGAAGGTGTATTAGCTGCTTCGGCTTTAGATTCTTTTGGTTGTAGTTTTCAAGGAAGATTTTTATTTGAAACTGATGAAGATAAGTTTAGAGCAAAAAAAATGGGTATAAATGACCTAAAAAAAAAATATGAATTAAATGAAATAGTTTCTGGTGATTCTATTTTCTGTGCAACTGGTATTACTTCTGGTGACCTGGTTTCAGGAATAAAAATTCAAGGTAATGAATTTATTTCAGAGACTTTAGTGACACATAAATCATCTGGGCTAAAAAAAGTCATAAAACAGAAACAAAATATATAATGATAAGCTTGATTAATTATTGATTTTACAATAAAAAGCAGCAATTCGGTCCCTTCGTCTATCGGTTAGGACACGTGGTTTTCATCCTCGAAAGAGGGGTTCGATTCCCCTAGGGACCGCCATAAAATATGTACCATTACGTATATATCCTTAAAACTTTAGATGGATATTTAAATAAAACATATGTTGGTTATTCAATAGACGTTAATTCGAGATTAAAAAAACACAACTCCTCTAAAGGAGCAAAGGCTACCAGAGGTTATAAATGGAAAATAATTTATAAAAAAAGGTTTTTGTCTAAATCTGAAGCTCTATCCTTTGAATATTTACTTAAAAAGGATAGAAAAAAAAGATCATCCATATTAAAAAGAATAAAAAAATAGTATATGAAAATAGCAACAATACTTCCTTACAAAGAAAATTACACTATATCTAAAGCGCAAGCAGCAGCAATATGGGTTTGTGATTTTTTTAAACATTCAAAATATCAAAATACAAATTTTATATTTGGGAACACAAATACAACAGATTTCTTAACTAAAAATTATCAAAATATAAGTATAAGTAATCTAAAATCAAAACTATCAAGTACTACTAAAGAATATTGTAGAAATATAATTTCTAAAATCAAAAATGAAAGTTTCGATATTATAGAAATTCATAATAGACCTTTAATTTTTAATTATTTAAAAAAAGAAGTTAATTCTAAATATATTTTGTATTTTCATAATGATCCACTATCTATGAACGGATCAAAGAGTGCAGGTGAAAGATTAAATTTACTCATCAATTTAGATAAAATTATTTTTGTAAGTAAATGGGTTCAAGATAGATTTTTTATAGATTTAGATAAAAAGCTTTCTGATAAAACTGAAATTGTTTATCCAAGTATTCATAAAAAAAATAAAATTAGCAAAAAAGATAAAAAAATTACATTTGTAGGAAAATTAAATACTTCAAAAGGTTATGATATTTACAAAGATGCAATAACTAAAATATTAGATGAATTTAAAGACTGGAAAGCATATTCAATTGGTGATGAAGATAGAAAAAGACCCTTTATTGATCATAAAAATCATCAAGAATTAGGTTTTCTTAAACATAAAGAAGTTTTAAATTTTTTAAACAAATCAGAAATAGCAGTTGTTCCATCAAGATGGGAAGAGCCTTTTGGAAGAACAGCACTTGAGTCCTCCTCAAGGGCATGCGCAACTATTATATCAAATAGAGGTGGATTGCCTGAAACGACAGATCACTGTATTATTTTAAAAAAATTAAATGCAAAAGAATTATATAAAGAAATTAAAAAATTAATTGTAAACATTAAATTAAGAAAAAAAATTCAAAAAGATGGTTTTAAAAACATTAAACATTTAGTTAAAAATAATTCTGAATTTATAGATAGAATTCGAGATAGTCTAACACAAAATTTTAGTCTAAATTATTTAAGAAATAAATTAAGAATAATAAATATTTATAATACGGGACAAAAAAATTTTCATAGACTTTATAATATATCCTTGGGAAAGAAATTTACTAATGGCTTTATCAGAAACGGTCATGATGTTTTAGAAATTAGTGATAGAGATTTTATAAGACAAAATAGAAATATATTTCAAGTTAAGAATATTAATAGATTTCAAGATTATTTGGTTAAAACTTCAAAAAATTATAATCCAGATTTAATTTTTTTTGGTCATACACAAAATATATCTAAAGAAACTATCAAAGAGTTTAAAAATTTAAGTGACAATCTAATTATTTCTCAATGGAATGAAGATCCAGTTATGAAAAGTTTAAGTTATTCAAGAAAAAATATTCAAAATATTACAAATTATTCAAATATAGTTGATCATAATTTTATAACTACTCATCCAAGTGTATTAAAAAATCAAAATATAAATATTAAAAATCTGCATTTTTTATTTATACCTGTAGATAAAAACATTGAATGTTTTAATGTTTCAAAAAATCGTCCAATAAAAGATCTTTTTTACGCAATGAGCCATGGTGTAAATAGGGCTACTCTTAAAAAAGGTAAAGATGACTCTAGAATTCATTTTTTAAATAGTCTTATAAAAAAATTAGAAAATATAGATTATGATTTTTATGGTTTTCAAAATAAAGAGCCAATATGGGGTAATGATTTTTATCAGGCATTAATTAATTCAAAAATGGGTTTAAATTTAAGCAGAGGATTGCCAACTAAACATTATTCAAGCAATAGAATAGCATCTTTAATGGGAAATGGGTTGCTTACATTTGTAGATAAAAAAACTCAACTAAACGATATGTTCAGTAAAAATGAAATTGTTATGTATGAAAATATTAAAGATTTAACAAATAAAATCAATTTCTATAAAAAAAATGACCATTTAAGATCTAAAATAGCAGCAGCAGGTCGAAAAAAATATTTTAAATTATTTAATGAACTTAGGACAACTAAATACATTATAGATAAATCTTTAGGAAAAGATACTGATTTATATTGATTAAAATTTTAACTTGCATATGAAACTTGATGAAAAATTAAAAAATAAATATTTATTAGCAAAAGGGTTAAATTTTTTTA
>NZ_JBNGZF010000006.1:0-2500 GCF_052049835.1 Candidatus Pelagibacter sp.
CAAATTATATTTTAAAAAAAAATAAGGAGATAAAATTTAAATTTAATATTATTTCTAAAAATTTTATTAACAATAAAATAGAAAATAAAAAAAATTTGAAAATTTTAAAATTTAATAAAGATGTAACTAAACTTTATAAAAATATACAAATTGCTATTTCATCAGTAGGAAATACTTCTTTTGAACTTGGAAGAATAGGGATTCCTTCTATTCACTATACCTTAGAGAAAAGAGAGATAAAACGAGCAAAAAATTTAAATAACTTGAATTTAGGAATTTATGTTAATAAAGATAATATGATCGCTATTATAAATGAATTAAATAAAATTTATTTTAATGACAATTATCGTAATAAACTTGTTGAAAACAGAAAAAGATATTTTAAGAAAAAAAATATATTATTAAAAATAATTCAAAATGAAATTTAAACTTGGTTCAAAAATTATTCAAAGCAATCAACAACCTTATGTAATTGCTGAAATTGGTGTTAATTTTGAAAATGATTTTCAAAGAGCAAAAAAAATAATAAAACTTGCAAAAGAAGGGGGTGCTGATGCAGTTAAATTTCAGTCATATAAAGCAGAGAAAATTGCGTGTAAAAATAGTCCATATTATTGGGATCTAAAGGAAGTTAATGTAAAATCACAATATAAATTATTTAAAAAATTTGATAAATTCGGATTTAAAGAATTCAATCAACTTAAAAAATATTGTGATAAACTAAAAATAGATTTCTTATCGACTCCTTTTGATTTAGATGCTGTTGATTATTTAGATAATTTAGTCCCATTTTATAAAGTTGCATCTGCAGACTTAACTAATTACCCACTTATAAAAAAAATATGTCAAAAAAATAAGCCAATTGTACTATCTACAGGTGCTAGTAATCAAAAAGAAATAAACAACGTTTTAAAATTTATAAATAAAGTTAATAAAAAAATACGAGTAATATTACTTCATTGCGTTCTGAGTTATCCAACAAATAATAAAGACGCAAATTTAAATTTGATTAAATCTTTAAAAAAAACCTTCAAAAACAAAATAATTGGATATTCAGATCACACACTACCAGACCAGAATATGATAATTCTAACAAAGGCATACCAAAATGGTGCTTATGTTATAGAAAAACATTTTACAGATACAAAGGGATTGAAGGGTAATGACCATTTCCACTCGATGGATAAAGATGATTTAATTAAATTTAGAAAAAATATTGATTTGTTAAATAAGATTGATGGAAATTTAAAAAAAAGAGAAATTTTAGAATGTGAAAAAAAGTCAAGAATTAATGCAAGAAGAAGCATAGTAGCAAAAAATAATATTTCCAAAGGAGAGAGGCTTACTCTTAATAACCTTATAATGAAAAGACCTGGATTTGGTATAAGTCCAACTAAAATTTTTAAAGTCCTTGGTAAAACTGCTAAAAAAAATATTAATGAAGACAGCATTATTAATTTCAAAGATTTAATTTAGTGTTTAATGATATTTGATTATATAATTATGTGTGGTGGAGAAGGAATCAGATTAAAACCATTTACTTATATTATTCCAAAACCTTTTTTAACAGCAAATAATATTAGTTCATTTGATTATATTTTAAAAAATATAAATTTAGACAAAACAAATCAAATTATAGTTACTTTAAAATATAAATATAATTTTGCAAAAAAAATTATTAAAAATAAAAAAAATAATAAAATTAAAATATTTCTTGAAAAAAATACATCTGGGACAGCAGGATGTATAGGCGAAATAATTAAGAAAAAAATTACAAATAATTTTTTAGTAATAAATGGTGATATTTTTGCAAAATTAAATTATAAAAAAATGATGGAGTATCATACTAAAGGTAAATTCGATGTGACAGTTGGAATAACCAACTTTCAAATAAAATTTCCTTATGCTGTACTAAAAAAGAAAAAAAACAAAAATACTTTTATTGAAAAACCTGAATTTAAAAAAAAAATTAATACCGGTATTTATGCAGTTTCAAAAACGTATGCGCAAAAGTTTTTTAAAATAAATAATAAAGGAAAAATAAATATGACTGATTTAATTGATAAATCTAATAAAATTGGAATTTACGATATTGGTAAAAAGTGGATAGACATAGGTCATATAGAAGATTTTAAAAAAGCAAATGTTCTAATTAAAAAATGGTAAAAACAATGGACTGTTTTATACCCTGTAGAAAAAACGGAGATTTTTTAAAAAACTTAAACTTTTTAGAAATAGATCAAATCAAGCTTGTAGAGCATACAATAAATTGCTCTATTAACTCAGGACTATTTAGAAATATTTATATTTTAACAAATGACAAAAATTCTTTTATGCTATTAAAAAAGAAATATTCATCTTTAAAATTAATTTACATAAAATCTGTTAGGTTACCTTTTTATAAAATAATTGAAAATCTTGAAAAAAAAAAATATTTTCAAAATAAAATTGATATTTGCGTCTTATTACCCAACTATCCATTTAAATCTATTTCAACAAT
>NZ_JBNGZF010000006.1:7500-77820 GCF_052049835.1 Candidatus Pelagibacter sp.
CCTTAAACGCTTGATTTATGCACAGAAAAAAATTCTGTGTTGAATCAAATTTTTATTTTGAACATTAGCTAATAACATTACTAATGTTCGGATATAGATATTGATATTAATTATTATTATTCACAATTTTTTATAACTAAGTGTTTTGGTGGAGGATAGCGGGATCGAACCGCTGACCTCCTGAATGCAAATCAGGCGCTCTCCCAGCTGAGCTAATCCCCCAAGATCTTAAATTGGTGGGCCGAGAAAGACTCGAACTTTCGACCCCACCCTTATCAAGGGTGTGCTCTAACCAACTGAGCTACCGGCCCCCATGCAAGAGAAACACTACTTTAAGAAGAGAAATGAGGACGGTCAACATTATCCTGTATATTATTTAGAATGAAATATTACTTTCATTCATCCTTAGAAAGGAGGTAATCCAGCCGCAGGTTCCCCTACGGCTACCTTGTTACGACTTCACCCCAGTCGCTGACTATACCGTGGTCAAGGGTTTAAAACCTTGCCTTAAGGTAGAACCAACTCCCATGGTGTGACGGGCGGTGTGTACAAGACCCGGGAACGCATTCACCGTGGCACGCTGATCCACGATTACTAGTAATTCCAGCTTCATGCACTCGAGTTGCAGAGTGCAATCCGAACTGAGGTATCTTTTAAGGATTTGCTTAACTTCGCAGTCTTGCTTCCTGTTGTAGATACCATTGTAGCACGTGTGTAGCCCAACACGTAAGGGCCATGAGGACTTGACGTCATCCCCACCTTCCTCCAGCTTATCACTGGCAGTTCTTTCAGAGTGCCCAACTTAATGATGGCAACTAAAAGTGAGGGTTGCGCTCGTTGCGGGACTTAACCCAACATCTCACGACACGAGCTGACGACAGCCATGCAGCACCTGTGTTTCGTCCGGCCGAACCGAAAACTTTGATCTCTCAAAGTCGCGACGAACATGTCAAGTGTTGGTAAGGTTCTGCGCGTATCTTCGAATTAAACCACATGCTCCACTACTTGTGCGGGTCCCCGTCAATTCATTTGAGTTTTAACCTTGCGGTCGTACTCCCCAGGCGGTGTGTTTATCGCTTTCGCTGCGACACTGAAAATAAATTTCCAACGTCTAACACACATCGTTTACGGCATGGACTACGAGGGTATCTAATCCTCTTCGCTACCCATGCTTTCGTTCCTCAGTGTCAGTAATGATCCAGAAAGCTGCCTTCGCAATTGGTATTCTTTCTAATATCTACGAATTTCACCTCTACACTAGAAATTCTGCTTTCCTCTATCATACTCTAGCTGAAAAGTTTTGATGGCAGTTCCAGAGTTAAGCTCTGGGATTTCACCACCAACTTTTTCAACCACCTACGAACTCTTTAAGCCCAGTAATTCCGAACTACGCTAGGTCCCTTCGTATTACCGCGGCTGCTGGCACGAAGTTAGCCGGACCTTCTTATTCGGGTACAGTCATTTTCTTCCCCGACGAAAGAGCTTTACAACCCAAGGGCCTTCTTCACTCACGCGGCATCGCTGCATCAGAGTTTCCTCCATTGTGCAAGATTCCCCACTGCTGCCTCCCGTAGGAGTTTGGGCCGTGTCTCAGTCCCAATGTGGCTGATCATCCTCTCAAATCAGCTATTGATCACAGTCTTGGTAGGCCATTACCCCACCAACAAACTAATCAAGTGCAGGCTCATCCAATGGTGCATAAAGCTTTCTCCGTAAAGACTTATCCGGTATTAGCACAAGTTTCCTCGTGTTATTCCAGGCCAAAGGGCAGATACCTACATGTTACTCACCCGTCTGCCACTAAGTATTGCTACTTCGTTCGACTTGCATGTGTTAGGCGTGCCGCCAGCGTACGTTCTGAGCCATGATCAAACTCTCAAGTTTAAAAACGGCGCACACTAGCTTCCATATAAATTCTAAGAATAAAATTTATATGATGTTGAAGTGTGTACGACAAATTTTGGTAACCTTAACCGTCCACACTTCTCTTCTTAAATTTTTACGTTTTAAATAGCTAATTGAGCAAAAAAGGCTCAATAATCCTCACTTATTTATTGTTTAAACAATAATTTTATTGAGAAAGTTCAGTGCTTATAGGCTAAAATTAATGGAAATCAAGCATTTAAGAACAAAAAAACTAACAAAAATACACTATTTTAAAGGGTTTTTTTTGATTTTTGGTAACCGCTAAACTATTAATTGAATGTCTAGTAAAAATAAATGCTTAAAAATTTACAAAATAAAATCAAAAAAAATTTTGAAATTTCAGGGTTAATAATCCTAATCCTTTTTACAGTTTCTTTTACGAGTTACTTTAACTACAAAAAAAATTTAAATAATAAAACTTACAACAATTTTATTGATAACATTTATTTTAAAAAAACTTTAAGTCACTTAATTAATAATTTAGAACCAAAATATCAAAAAGTTAAACACAAAATTAGATCTGGAGAGACTTTCGATAAAATATTAGAGAGCTATTCTATTGAAAAATCTGAAATAAATAAAATTAAAAACTCACTTAAAAAAAAAGTAAATCTTAATAAGTTAAATACAAATCAAATAATTCAATTTAGTCTAGATAAAACAAACAACAAAATTGAGGAATTTATATATCAAGTTTCAAATACTCAAAAAATTTATCTCAAAAGAAATATTCAACAAGATAATTTTAGTAAAGAAGTTGTATCAATCAAATTAGAAAAAGAAATAATTTATAAAGAGAACTTAATTGTGCAAAGTTTATATAAAGCAGCTACTGATAAAAAAATACCAGCAAATATAATTGTTGAATTCGCTGGAATTTACGGATTTCAAATTGATTTCCAGAGAGATATTAGAAAAAAAGATAAATTTCAAATTATGTATGAAATTTTCTTAGACGAAAAAAATGAGATAGCGGAAACTGGAGAAATTCTTTTTGCAAACCTCAAATTAAGCGGACAGGATAATAATTTATATTATTTTGACTATAATGACAGTCAAGGTCACTATGACAAAAATGGTAAAAGTGTAAAAAAAGCTTTAATGAAAACACCAATTAATGGAGCAAGGCTCTCCTCACCATTTGGAATGCGAAAACATCCAATAGATGGTTACAACAAAATGCATCGTGGTACAGATTTTGCTGCCCCTATGGGAACACCCATAATGGCATCAGGTGATGGAGTTGTTAAAAAAGCTGGATGGTGTGGAGGAGGAGGTAATTGTGTTAAAATCAAACACAATTCAACATATCAAACTGTTTATGCTCATATGTCAAAATTTGCTAGAGGTATTAAACCTGGAGTAAGAGTTAAACAAGGTCAAACTATTGGTTATGTTGGCTCTACAGGTAAATCAACTGGTCCACATTTGCATTATGAAGTAATTGTAAATGGAAAAAAAGTTAATTCACAAAAATTAAAACTTCCTTCAGGCAAGATCTTAAAAGGTAAAGAAAGAAAACTATTTGAAACTAAAAAAATTAAGTTAGAAGTTCTTAAATCGGAAAAAATACTTGGAATAAACTAAATTATTTCCACTTGGGATTTAACTTCTTTTTGGGTTTTATCTTCATCACCTGAATTGTTGACTAAATCGTCACCACTAGTTTTTTTTAAATTTTCTGTATTCTCATCAGAAACTTCAGAATTGTTTTCTAAAAATTTGTCTTTTCTAAAGCTCTCTCTTTCATTAAGTATTCTCGTAAAGTGGTCTGCGTGCTGCAAGTAATTCTCAGATAAAATTTTATCTCCATTTGATAAAGCCTCTCTTGCCAAATCATTGTACTTTTCAATTAATTTTGG
The DNA here is from genome assembly GCF_052049835.1 of Candidatus Pelagibacter sp. GTDB lineage: Bacteria > Pseudomonadota > Alphaproteobacteria > Pelagibacterales > Pelagibacteraceae > Pelagibacter. Next base: position 11,289 of record NZ_JBNGZF010000006.1, read on the forward strand.
TGCGTTATGATTATTTCTTCCAGGAGCTTTTCTCTTGAAATTGTCATTATTTGAAAAGTTGGAGTTAAATTTAGGAGTATCGCCATTAGATTTAAAACTCCTAGTATTTCTTCTAAAGCTACCTCTTCTATTGTTATTATTATTTCTGAATGTTACCATATTTTTTAAGTTAAATTTTTGTACTAACTATGCACCTGTCATTATTTGCAATATCTTTTTGAATACTGTTTATATAAAAACCATTTTTTTTTAATAAATTAATAACTTCATTTTTTTGATCGAAACCAATCTCTAAAATAAGTTTGCCTCTTTTTTTTACCAGTTCAGAAGATTTTTTTATTACTTTCCTGATTTCTGATAAACCATCCAATCCACCATCTAACGCTAATTTTGGCTCAAACTCAGCAACATCTCTTTCCAAATACTTTAATTTATATGTTTTAATATAAGGAGGATTAGAAACAATTAAATCATATTTACCTAAATTGAATTTGTCAACATCTGATTTATATAATTTCAATCTAGAACTAACTTTATGAGCTATTGCGTTTTTTTTACTTATAATTAAACATTTTTTACTCAAATCTATACCAGTTCCACGAAAATTTTCTCTCTCTTTTAAAACTGATAAAATAATACAGCCTGAACCAACACCTATTTCTAAAATATTAATTTTACTTTTTTGTTTTGTTAACCTTAATATATTCTCAACAACCAATTCTGTATCAGGCCTTGGTATTAATATATCTTTTGTAATGAAAAACTCTGAATTCCAAAAAGACTTTTTTTGAGTTAAATATGCTACGGGTTTTCCTAAAGATCTCTGTTTAATTAACTTATAAAAGTTATTTAAATCATTCTTATTAATAGGATTACTGGAATTAAGTAAAATATAATTTCTATCTTTATTAATTGTTTTTGCCATCAAAATTTCAGAATCTAATAATGGGTTAGGTATAAATTTACTCTTTAAAATTTTTGAACCCTCATTTATAGCCAAATTGATATTCATATATTATTTTAAGTTGCTAAGACTTTCCTCTTGTGCTTGTAGAGTTAAAGACTCAATCATTTCATCAAATGCTTCTCCTTCTAAAAATTCATCTAATTTGTGAAGAGTTAAATTAATTCTATGATCTGTAACTCTTCCTTGAGGAAAGTTATATGTTCTTATTCTTTCTGATCTATCTCCTGTGCCAATTTTTGTCTTACGGTCTTGAGATCTTTCTTGGTCTATCCTTGATCTTTCCAATTCATATAAACGTGCTCTCAAAATTTTCATTCCTTTAGCTTTATTTTTATGTTGTGATTTTTCATCTTGTTGAGATACTGACAAACCTGTTGGTATATGGGTAATTCTAACTGCACTATCTGTTGTGTTAACCGATTGTCCACCTGGACCTCCTGCTCTAAAAACATCAATTCTTAAATCAGAATCGTTAATCTTTAAGTCAACTTCCTCGGCCTCAGGTAAAACAGCTACTGTTGCTGCTGATGTATGAACTCTTCCTTGAGTTTCGGTATCTGGAACTCTCTGTACTCTATGAACTCCACTCTCATACTTTAGTGTTGAATAAATATTAGTACCTTTAATTGAGGCTATAACTTCTTTTAAACCTCCTGCATCACTTCTAGATATTGAGATTAATTCTAAAGACCATTTTTTTTTGTTACTAACTTTTTCATACATTTTAAATAAATCTGATGCAAATAAACTTGCTTCTAATCCGCCTGTCCCTGCTCTTATTTCAATAATCGCATTTTTTTTATCTGCTTCATCTTTTGGCAACAAAAATAATTTTAATTTTTTTTCATTAGCTTCATATCGATTTTGTAAATCTATCAATTCTATATCTGCCATTTTTTTTAACTCTCCATCAGCAGAACTATCATTTAATATTTTCTCCAATTCTTCTTTTTCAGTTTGAAAAGAAATGTAATCTTTGGCACTTCCAACTATCTCATTTAAATCTGAGTATTCTTTTGATTTTTCGGCAAATAACTTGTTATCTAATCCACCAGTGGACAAATCTTTTTCTATAGATGAATGTCTTATAATTAATTCCTCAACTGTTTTTAAGGGTATCATTATTAGTTCTCTAGTTCAGATGCTTTTTTCTCAACTTCGCTTACAACTGTATTAATTATGTCATCAGTCAAAACTTTTTCATTCTGAACACCGGATAAATAAAGCATATTATTTCCTTTCCCCCCTCCGGTAATTCCAATATCTGTCATTGCAGCTTCTCCTGGTCCATTAACAACACAACCAATAATTGACAGTGTTATTGGAGTTTTTATATGAGCTAGTTTCTCTTCCAATATTTTGACAGTATCGATTACCTGAAATGCTTGTCTTGCACAAGAAGGGCAAGAAATGATCTTTACTCCTCTATTTCTCAGATTTAGTGATTTTAATATCTCATTACCAATTTTCACCTCTTGAGTTGGGTTGTCAGATAAAGAAATTCTAATAGTATCTCCAATTCCATCCATTAATAAACTACCAAGCCCTATGGATGATTTTATGCTACCAGATACAAAACTTCCTGCCTCTGTAATTCCAAGGTGTAAAGGATAATCTATAACTTTAGATAGTTGTCGATATGCTGCTATCGAAAGGAATACATCTGATGATTTGACACTTATCTTGAAATTTAAAAAATCTTTATCTTCTAAAATTTTTATATTTCTTAAAGCACTTTTAACTAATGCCTCTGGACAAGGCTCTTTAAATTCCTCTAAAATATCTTTTTCCAGAGAACCTGCATTTACTCCAATTCTTATTGAACAATTATTATTCTTTGCTGCTTTCAACACCTCGTGTATCTTTTTTTCATCTCCAATATTTCCTGGATTAATTCTTAAACAGCTAGCTCCATTTTCTGCTGCCTCAATAGCCCTTTTATAGTGAAAATGTATATCTGCAACTACTGGTATCGATACATGTTTTATTATTTTTTTTAATGCTTTTGAAGAATCCTCATCTGGACAAGACACTCTTACAATATCAGCACCTTCCTCAGCTATATCATTAATTTGTTTTATGGTTGCTTTAACATCTGTAGTTAAAGTATTCGTCATTGATTGAACAGAGATTGGATTGTCGCCCCCAATCTTTACATTTCCAACATTTATTACTTTTGTTTTTCTTCTTTTAATATCTCTAAATGGTCTTAAACTCATTGTAATTAATCTAATTTAAATTCTTTATGTAAAGCAGCTATTGCTCTTTTAACATGCTTAAAAGAAACTAGAACAGAAATTTTTATCTCTGAGGTAGAAATAACCAAAATATTAATTTTTTTTGAGGCTAGTGCCTGGAACATTCTATATGTTATACCTGGAGTCGTTATCATACCGACACCGATGATTGAAACTTTAGAAACACCTTTATCAAAAGATAACTTTTTAAAAGATATTTTTTTATTTTGTTTAATTAATTTTTCTGTTTTTTTTAAATCATCAGCTTTTATAGTAAATGTAAGATCTGTCTCTTTTCCATCTAAAGATATATTTTGAACCACCATATCTACATTGATAAGATTTTTCGATAGTGGTTTAAAAATAGAAGCAGCAACACCAGGTCTATCTTTTACTCCTACAATTGTAATTTTAGCATCATTTTTTGTTGATGAAATTCCAGTAATAATTTGGTCACTAAATGCTTTTTTAGAATCTGTTATTAAGGTACCAGATTTTGATACAAATGAAGATTTTACTTTAACATCAATCTTATTCAGCTTTGCATCCTGAACCGATGTAGGCTGCATTACTTTTGAACCGAGAGATGCCATTTCTAACATTTCGTCATAAAAAATTTTTTTAATTTTTTTTGCTTTTTTATACTGCCTTGGATCAGTAGTATAAACTCCATCTACGTCAGTATATATTATACACTCATCAGCTTTAATAAATTTTGCGAGCATAATTGCAGTTGCATCAGACCCGCTTCTTCCGATTGTTGTTATTCTTAAATCTTTACTTACACCCTGAAATCCTGTGATTATAGGTATTCCACCTGAATTTATATATCTATTTAGTTCTTTGATACCTATTGAACTAATCCTTGCACTTGAATGAGGACCATCTGTTAAAATAGGTAATTGCCATGATGTCCAAGATCTCGATTTAAACCCATTATGTTTTAGTCTACCAGCAATAAGTGCACATGATGCTTGCTCTCCAGTCGAAACTAATGCATCATATTCTGATGTATCAAAATTGCTACTTATAAGTTTAGATTTGTTAACTAACTCATTTGTCACACCACTCATTGCCGATGAAACAACTACTACCTTATTTTTTTTCTTTTTGTAAAAAGCAATAATTTTGCATACCTTTTTAATTCTATCTATAGTTCCTACAGATGTTCCACCAAATTTTAATACGATAGTTTTCATGCTAGCTTTAATTATTAATATTTAATAAATAATGGATAAAATACATCTAAATTATTATGTCAACTATTTATCACAATGACCAGTGTAAATAAAAAAGAAATAGATAAATTTTCTAAAATGGCCAATGAATGGTGGGATCCAGAGGGTAAATTCAAACCACTTCATAAATTTAATCCAACAAGAATAAAATATATAAAAGAAAATATTATTAATAATTTCAAATTAAAAAATAAATCCAAACCTTTATCAGGAATAAAAATTTTAGATATTGGATGTGGTGGAGGATTGTTATCTGAACCAATGTCAAGAATGGGCGCTAATGTAACAGGTATTGATGCATCTGATAAAAATATAAAAATTGCAAAACTTCATTCAAAAAAAAATAAGCTAAAAATTAATTATTTATGTTCATCACCAGAAAAACTTAAAATTGAAAAAAAATTTGATGTCATTTTAAATATGGAAATTGTTGAACACGTGGAAGATATAGATTTTTTTCTAAAGTCATGCTCAAAGCTTTTGAAAAAAAATGGACTAATGTTTGTTGCAACAATAAATAAAACTTTAAAATCTTATGTTTTTGCGATTGTTGGAGCAGAGTATGTTTTAAGGTGGCTACCAATTGGAACACACGAATGGGAAAAATTTGTTAAGCCTGAAGATCTTAAGAAAATTTTGATGAAGTATGATTTATCTCTCAATAAATTAGAGGGTATGAACTTTAATATTTTTAAGGATGAATGGAGTATCTCTAAAGATTTATCTGTAAATTACATAGCAAAGTTTATTAAATACTAATTTTCTTTTTCATCTATCCAAGGAATCATCTGAGCATCTATACCCTCTTCTTTTAATTCTTTTAAATCTTCCTTTGATGCACTACCGTAAATACCCTTTGATTTTTTTTTACCATTATAATGAATTGATCTAGCCTCATATGCAAAATTATCACCAACATAATTAAAGTTATCTTTAATAAATTTTTGATAATCTTTTATAGTTTTTTTTACTTTATTATACTTTTCTAAGTTTAATTTTTGATTAGTTTTTGATTTATGACTTATTAGCTGAGGTGCCATAATTGTTTTTTCAACTTTTTCTGAATTACAATTATGGCAATTCAAAAGCTTTTTCTTTTTTAGTCTTTCATACTCGTTTGAAGATGCAAACCAACTATCAAATTTTAAATTACATTCTTTACAAAAAAGTTTATATTTAATCATATTTATTAGTTAATTATAAAATTTAGGTTTTCAATAAGTTAACTTCTATAATCTGCATTAATTTCAATATATTTTTTTGTTAAATCCATAGTATAAGCCGTGAAGTTTTTATTTCCTGTAAAAGTTTCAATGTTTATTTCTATATTTTCAGATTTCATATAATTTGCTGTTTGTTTTTCATCATAACTTTGATTTAATTTTCCACCTTCTACAATTGTTATATTTCCAAACTTAACACATAATTTTTTTAAATTAATTTTAGGCCCAGCTTTACCGATTGCCATTATAACTCGGCCCCAATTTGGATCTTCTCCAGAAATTGCAGTTTTAACTAGTGGAGAATTTGCAATAGATAAAGCAATTTTTTTTGCATCTATCTCATTTTTACATTTGCCAACATTTATTGTTATGAATTTTGATGCCCCTTCACCATCTGAAACAATTCTTTTGGCCAAATTCAAAAGAACATTATTTAATGCTTTATCAAAATTTTTAATTTTATTTTCATTCACACTTTTTACTTGAGAATTTTTAACTTCATTAGTTGCAAAGATAGTTACCATATCATTGGTGCTGGTATCTCCATCACAAGAAATAGCATTAAATGTATTCGTTATATTTTTTTTTAATAGCTTTCCTAAAACGTCATTAGATAAAGTTGCATCAGTAAATATATACGCAAGTGTTGTAGCCATATTAGGATGTATCATTCCTGAACCTTTGGCAATTCCATATATTTTTACTTTTTCACTTCCAATATAACATTCCTCCATAGCTAATTTTGGCTTTGTATCTGTTGTCATGATTGCAAGTGCTGCCTTCATCCAAATAAATTTATTTTGAGTGTAAGTAATTTTTTTTATTAAATTTGGAATATTGTTAGAAATTTTTTCATATGGAAAAATTTCTCCAATAGTACCAGTACAACCAAATATTATATTCTTTGAAGAAATTTTCTTTGGACTCTCTTCGTCTTCTTCTTGTTTTTTATTTAATTGTTTAGCAGTTAAATCTGCTATTTTTTTTAAACTTTCATACCCTTGCTTTCCAGTGAAAGCATTTGCATTTCTTGTATTTACAATAAGAGAATATATTTTTTTTGGTCTTTGATTGATATTCCATTTTATATTTTCAGATACTATTTTTGACTGAGTATAAACAGAAGCATAATTTGCACCTTCTCTAAAATAAAACATAGTTAAATCATCTCTGATATCTTTATATAAATTTGCTGAAACAACCGAAATTGAAAGACCATCTAGATGATCAAGGTCTTGAAAATCAATCATTTTAGTATTTTTTGATTGAGATGATAAAAAATTTGTTAAATTAATTCCCATATTGTTTAAATTATTTATTTAATACATATATTAAACAATATAACTAAAGAATAAATCAAATAGTAATGTTCAACCCATTAAATTTAATAACAAAATTTATCAAATCTAGTAATCAAAAAGAGCTAGATAGAATTGGTAAAATTGTTGAAAAAATAAACTCACACGAGGAAGATTTTAAAAATTTAAATGACGATGACTTTCCAAAAAAAACAAATGAATTTAGAAATCAGTTAAAAGATGGAAAAACTTTAGACGAGTTACTTCCTGAAGCTTTTGCTTTAGTTAGAGAAGCTGCCAAAAGAACACGTAACGAGAGACACTTTAATGTTCAATTAATTGGAGGTGTTGCTTTGCATGAAGGTAAAATTGCTGAAATGAGAACTGGAGAAGGAAAAACTTTAACAATCACATTAGCTGCTTACTTAAATGCCTTAAGCGAAAAAGGTGTTCATATAGTTACTGTTAATGATTATCTTGCAAAAAGAGACTCGATAGAAATGGGAGACATATATAATTTTCTAGGTCTAACTTCTGGATTTATTAACAATTATCAAGATGATACTGAGCGTAAAAAAAATTACAAATGTGACATCACATATGCAACTAACAGTGAATTAGGTTTTGATTACCTGAGAGACAACATGAAATTCTCTGAAGAACAAATGGTTCAGAGAGAACATAATTTTTCAATTGTAGATGAGATAGATTCTTGTTTGATTGATGAAGCAAGAACACCTCTGGTTATATCTGGAGCTGCTGAGGATAAAACAGCTCAATATTTAGCAATTGATAAACTCATTAGAAATTTAAACGATAAGGATTATGAGATAGATGAAAAAGAAAAAAGTGTTCTATTAACAAATGATGGAATAAATAATGTAGAAAAACTTTTTTCTAATGCTGGAATTTTAAAAAATAATAATTTTTATGATCCAGAAAATTTACATTTGGTTCATCACGTTAATCAAGCATTACGTGCAAATCATTTATTTGAAAAAGGAAGAGATTATATTGTAGCGGATGGAAGTCTTAAAATTATTGACGAACTTACTGGGAGAATTTTAGAGGGTAGGCGTTTTGGAGATGGCTTACATCAAGCTCTTGAAGCTAAAGAAAAAATACAAGTTCAGGCTGAAAACCAAACATTAGCTTCAATAACTTATCAAAATTATTTTAAACTTTATAAAAAAATATCTGGTTGTACTGGTACAGCTGCTACTGAGTCTGAAGAGTTTTTTGAAATTTATAATCTGCCTGTTGTTGTCATTCCTACAAACAAAGAAATGATCCGAAAGGATTTTAATGATTTAATTTTTAGAACAGAAAAAGAAAAGAATGATGCTATTATAGAAAAAATAATTGAAAGAAATAAACTAGGTCAACCTATTTTAGTATTTACCTCAAGCATTAATAAATCTGAAGTTTATTCAAATTTATTAAATCAAAAAAATATTAAACATGAAGTGTTAAATGCAAAAAATCATGAAAATGAGGCTGAGATTATTGCAAATGCAGGAAAAGAAAATTCATTAATAATTACAACAAGTATTTCGGGAAGAGGAGTTGACATTCAACTTGGTGGCAGGAAAGGTTCTATTCCAGAAGACCAACTTAAAATAGATAAAGATAAAATTAAATCTTTAGGTGGTTTATTTGTAATTGGCACAGAAAGAATGGAGTCTAGAAGAGTTGATAACCAGGCAAGAGGAAGATCTGGAAGACAAGGAGATGAAGGCAGTTCAGTATTTTATGTTAGTCTAGAAGATGATTTAATGAGAATTTTTGGATCAGAGTCTATGAATAGTATGCTAGAAAAACTAGGACTCAAAGACGGAGAAAGCATTGATCATCCATGGATTAATAAAGCATTAGAGAGAGCTCAGCAGAAAGTTGAAGCTAGAAATTTTGATATAAGAAAAACACTTATTAAATTTGATAATGTTCTAAATGATCAAAGGCATGTTGTGTTTTCACAAAGAAAAAATGCGATGAATAGTGAAAATATCTTTGATTATTCAGATGAATTTTTAAAAGAAATATCTGATGATTTAATAAAGTTAAAAATTTCAAATTTATCCAATCCAAAAAGTAACGAATTTCACAACAAAACAAAGCAAATAATTGGAAAAAGTTTTGAAGAAACTGAATTTAAGAATTTAATTGAAGCTAAAGATAACGATTTTAAAAAAAAAATCTCTGACAAATTCCAAGAAACAAGAAACGAGCGTATTAAACTTCTAGGGGATAATCATGCTAAAGAAATAGAAAAAAGAATTTTTCTTCAATCAATCGATTTAAATTGGAAATCACATATTCAATATTTGGAGCAATTAAGACAAGTTATAGGGTTAAGATCTTATGGTCAGAGAGATCCGTTAGTTGAATATAAAAAAGAAGCATTTGAATTATTTTCAAATCTTCTAGAAAAATTAAAACTAGATTTTGTAACAATTCTTATGAACTTAAAAGTGGTAATGGAATCAAGCAACGAAAAACAGGATTCAAAGAAAATCGATATATCTGACAATCCAAAATGTTTATTGTTAATTAAAAAAAATCAAAAAATTTCTAGAAATGATAGATGTGAGGCTACAGGAAAAAAATTTAAAAACTGTTGTGGAGCCTTATAGAATTCAAATTAGTAAAAGGATTGAAGAAACTAAAATTAAACCACCAATAATAGCTAGTAATATTTTTTTTGATTTAAAAATTTGATCCAAATTATTTTTCTTAATGGTTAATGTACTTAGATCATCAGTGCTAGTTATAAAACCATCGTTTCTTCCAATTTTAAGAAATTTATTTTTTCTCTCGCTCATTATTTCTTCTGAAGATAATTCATCAAAATAATTTAAATTTTTTGTTAAAGTTTGTCTGACATTATTTAATATTATATCTCTATCTCTGTGCGCACCACCTAAAGGTTCGTCAATTATTTCATCTATAACTTTTAATTTTAATAAATCTTTAGCTGAAAGCTTCATAGCTTTTGCAGCATCAAGCATTTTTTTCGGATCTCTCCAAAGAATAGTTGCACATCCCTCTGGAGATATCACTGAATAAATTGCATTTTCTAACATTAGAACTTTGTTTGAAGAGGCTAATGCTATTGCTCCACCAGAACCACCCTCCCCTATAATTATTGCAATTGTTGGAACCTTAAGTTCCATACAGCACTCAATTGATTTCGCAATTGCTTCTGCTTGACCTCTTTCTTCAGCACCAACTCCCGGATATGCTCCTGGTGTATCAATAAAAGAAATTATCGGAATATTAAATTTATTTGCTAAATTCATTAACCTGATGGTTTTTCTATAACCTTCAGGCCTCATCATTCCAAAATTTCTCTCAATTCTGCTATCTAAATCTTCTCCTTTTTCTTGACCTATCACTAATACAGATTTTCCATTAAATTTTGCAAATCCAGTTAAAACTGATTTATCCTCACCGTAATATCTATCTCCAGATAGCGAGATAAAGTCATCAAATAAATTATCTATAAAAAATTTTGCTTTTGGTCTATCTTCGTGCCGAGCAACCATAGTAGTTTGCCAAGGATCCAGATTAGAATAAATATTTTTTAATTTTTCATCTATTTCATTTTGAGTACTTGAAATTTTTTGTGTATCCACCTCAGACAATCCCTCTTGATTGTAAGGATCTTTTAATTTTTCTAGTTCATTTTCTAGATCTTTAATTTCTGTTTCAAAATTTAGGTAATTTTTCATAATTTATTTATATCGGATCGTTAAAATACAAAAAAGGCAATAAAATGATTGTAAATAGAGTGTAATTCTTATTAATTGACTTAATTCTTTTAACAGATACAAATTAATCATCGGGAGAGACTATTTATAGCGCCGAAGGAGCAACCACCCCGGAAACTCTCAGGCAAAAGGACCGATTAAAGCATAACACTCTGGAAAGAGATTGATTTCCGCCGAAGGAGTAAAACTCTCAGGCAAAAATACAGATGGGGTACGAATTTAAGTGCTATGCAAGAAAAATACATTAAAATTAATAACTTAAAAGTATCTGAAAAGCTATCAAACTTTGTAAATGATGAATTATTAAAGAATACAAATGTGTCTTCAGAAAATTTTTGGTCAGGTATGGAAAAAACTCTAGATGAGCTCGCACCAAAAAATAAAGAATTAATTAAATTTAGAGAAAATTTACAAAATAAAATTGATGATTGGCATATCAAAAATAAAGGGAAAGAATTTAATTCAGATGAGTATAAAAAATTTTTATTAGAAATTGGTTATTTAAAAAATGAGGGGGCTGATTTTAAAATAGAAACTGAAAATGTTGATGAAGAAATTGCAAGTATAGCAGGACCTCAGTTGGTTGTGCCTGTGATGAATGCGAGATATGCATTAAATGCTGCGAATGCAAGATGGATGAGTTTATATGATAGTCTTTATGGTACGGATGTAATTGAACAATCTGAAGATAGTGTGTCTGAAAGATATGACCCTCTAAGAGGTGAAATGGTTATAAAATATGGGAGAGATTTTTTAGATAAGTACTTTCCGTTAGCTGGATTGAGTTGGAATAAAATTACAAGTTTTGCTGTAAAATATGGGAAATTAAAAGTTTTAAAAGGTGCGGATATTTTTGATTTGGAGGACGAAAATAAATTTGTTGGACATAGAGGTGAAAGTGATAATCCATCCGCAATTATTCTAAAAAATAATAATTTACATATTGAAATTTTAAAAGACTCGAGAGCTTTTGCTGCTCAACAAGATCATGCAGGTATTAGTGACATAATACTAGAGTCAGCAGTGTCAACAATTTGTGATAATGAAGATAGTGTAGCAGCAGTTGACTCAGAGGATAAAATTATTTGTTATCGAAATTGGCTTGGTCTAATGAAGGGAGACCTTAAGTCAAAATTTGAAAAAGAAGGAAAATTATTTGAGAGAAAATTAAATCCACACAGAAGCTATATCTCAAAAGATGGCAAAGGTCTAAAGTTACATGGTAGAAGTTTATTGCTTGTAAGAAACGTTGGTCATTTAATGACTAACCCTTCAATTTTATTAAGTGATGGAAGTGAAATACCTGAGGGTATTATGGATGCATTTATAACAACGGCAGCTGCGCTACACGATATTAAAAACAAAAATAATTCAAGAACTGGATCGGTTTATATTGTAAAGCCTAAAATGCATGGTCCAGACGAGACAGCATTTACAGATTTAATTTTTTCTAAAGTTGAAGAAGTTCTAAATTTACCCAAGTATACTTGCAAGATTGGAATTATGGATGAAGAAAGACGAACATCAGCAAATTTAAAAGAGTGTATAAGAAGTCTTAAAAATAGAGTTTTTTTTATCAATACTGGCTTTCTAGATAGAACTGGTGATGAAATGCATACATCAATGGAAGCTGGTCCTATGATTAAAAAAGGTGACATGAAATCGTCTAAATGGATTACTGCTTACGAAAATAACAATGTTGATATTGGTTTAAGTTGTGGGTTTTCTGGTAAAGCTCAAATTGGAAAAGGAATGTGGGCAATGCCAGATAAAATGAAAGATATGATGGAACAAAAAACAGGACACTTAAAAGCAGGAGCAAACTGCGCATGGGTTCCTTCTCCAACAGCAGCTGCATTACATGCTTTACATTACCATGAAATAAATATTTTCAATGAACAAAAAAAATTAATTGATAGAGAGCCAGCTAAACTTGATGATCTTTTAACAATCCCAATAGCAGACAGACCAAATTGGTCTGTGGAAGATATAAACAAAGAAATTTCTAATTCAGCGCAAACCTTATTGGGTTATGTTGTAAGATGGGTCGATCAAGGTGTGGGTTGTTCAAAAGTTCCTGATATTAATAATATTGGCCTGATGGAAGACAGAGCCACTCTTAGAATTTCATCCCAACATATAGCAAACTGGATTCATCATGGAATTACAACAAAAATACAAGTAACTGAAATAATGAAAGAGATGGCTAAAATAGTAGATGACCAAAACAAAGATGATCCCTTATATGTTAAAATGAGTGGTGATTATGAAAACTCAATAGCGTTTCAAACGGCGTGTGATTTAGTTTTTAAAGGTAAAGAGCAACCTTCAGGTTATACTGAACCATTACTTCACTTAAATAGGTTAAAAAAAAAATCTAATCTGAGTTCGAAACCAAATTAGATCGATTTTTAAAAGCAGAAAATAAAGTCCCATCATCTAGACTTTCAATCTCTCCTCCTACTGGTAAACCTTGCGCTAATTTAGTAATTTTAACATCTAAATTTTTAAGACTATCTTGAATATAATATGCAGTTGTTTGACCTTCTACAGTTGCACTAGTTGCAAGAATTACCTCTTCAATTTTATCTCTATTAACTCTTTCAACTAATGAGTTAATTAACAAATCTTCTTTTCTTTGGCCAACTGAAGAAATTGTCCCTCCTAAAATATGAAAATAGCCCTGAAATATATTTGAATTTTCAATCGACCATTGGTCTGCAATATCCTCTACTACACAAATTTTATTATATTTTTCTTTTGTATTCTCACAATTTAGGCATCCATTTGAATTTGACTTTAATGCACCACATGAATTGCATCTAACTACATTTTTATAAACTTGCGCCAATGTATTTGCCATAGGTTTTACAAGTTCGTCACGATTATTTATTAATTTTAAAACAATTCTTTTTGCTGATTTTGGACCTAGACCTGGTAGTTTTGAAATTAATTTAATTAATTCTTCTATCTCACTTATGTTTTGCATCTATTATAAAGGCCATTTAAAACCAGGAATTCCAAAACCTCCAGTTGCTTTTGAAATTTCCTCAGTTGTTTTTGATTTAAGTTGAGATTTGGCACTATTATGTGCTGCAACAATTAAATCTTCAATTATGGTTTTGTCCTCTTTCATAATTTCATCAGATAACTTTATTGTTTGCATCTCTCCCTCTCCATCCAAAGTTATCTTTACAGAATTTGAACCCGAAACTCCTTCAACTCTAATTTCCTTAATTTTTTGTTGGCTTTCTTTCATTTTTGCCTCAAGTTCTTTTGCTTTATCTAAAATTTTACTAAAATCAGTCATTATCAAATCCATCTTTGTTTGAATTTACATCTATTAATTCGGCATCAGGAAATTTATCAATCACACTTTTAAATATTTCTGAATTTTTCATTTCATCCATTAACTGTTTTTTTACATTTTTTTCTTTATCTTTTACTGACATTTGCCCTTTTAATTTACTAAAAGTAATAATCCATCTTTCACCAGTCCATTCAAAAAGCTTTGATGATAAATCTTTTACAAAATCTTTATCTAAACTTTCATTAAAAGATATTTCAATTCTATTTTTTTCAAATTTTACAAGGTTAACATTTTTTTCTAACTCGTATTTAAGTTTGATCTCTTTTTTTTTTGAACAAATTTCAATTAAATCCTCAAATACATTTATATTAATTTTATTTTCTGCTTTAATTTCTGTCTGAACTTCTGGTTTGATTTTTTCTTCCTGTGCAACATTCTTAATTTGATTTATTGTTTTAGAAGTTAATTCAGTTTCTGTATTTTTTACAAAATTTTCACTTTTCAAGCGAGCCTCAACATTTTCAATTTTATTTTCAGATTTTACAGAACTTAAATGCATTAGTCTTATTAAGAACATCTCAATTGAAAGGTGTTGATTTGAAACTACGTCTATCTCTTCGAGAGAAGAGATGGCAAATTGCCAAAATAATATTAATACCTCTGAGTCTATTTGATTTGATAAATTTTTAATTTTAGAAAATTCTTCATCATTTAATGAAAAGTTTGTACTTTCTAAAGTTAAAGAATTAATATTTTTAAAGTAGTAAAGTAACTCTAAGAAATCATTAATAAAAACCTTTGGTTCAACACCTTGGTCATAAATTTTTCTATAAATACTTATTACTTTTGTTTCTTCACCTTTTAAAATTAACTCAAACAAATCGATTAATTGAGATTTATCAAAATACCCAAAAATTTTCTGAGCTGAATTTAAGTCTAGTTCTCTTCCTTCATCCAAACTTAATAGTGCTCTATCGAGCAACGATAAAGAATCTCTAACAGAGCCCTCAGAAATTTTTACTATAAGCTTTAAAGCATCGTCGCTTATTTTTCCATTTTCCTTATGCTTAATTTTTTTAATAAACTCCAATAATTCTGAGGATTTAATTCTAGATAAATCAAATCTTTGACATCTAGATACAACTGTAATTGGAATTTTTTTAATTTCTGTAGTTGCAAAAATAAATTTTAGATATTCTGGTGGTTCCTCTAAAGTTTTTAATAAAGCATTAAATGCTTGTTTGCTTAACATATGAACTTCATCAATAATGAAAATTTTATATTTAGCCGAGGTCGGTCCATATCTTGAAAATTCGATTAAATCTCTTACGTCATCCACACCTGTTTTGCTTGCTGCATCCATTTCAAGCACATCTATATGACTAGACTCACTTATAGATTTACAGCTTTCACAAAAGTTTTCTTTGCATAAATTATCGATACCATTTGAACAATTAAGTGCTTTAGCAACAATTCGTGCTGTTGTGGTTTTTCCTATTCCTCTTATTCCAGTGAACAAATATGCATTAGGTATTTTGTCAGCTTTTATAGAATTGGTAATAGTTTCAGCAACAACCTCTTGACCAATAAGATCATCAAAAGTTTGTGGTCTATATTTAAGCGCTAATACTTTTGAGTTATTATTCATACATCTATAAGGAGACTAGAACCTGAATAACTGTCTCTACGACTGCTTCCGTTAAGATCTGGTCGGGTTCAAGCAGCATCCACCTCTAGCCTCCATATCTATTATAGCAGTTAAAATTTCTAATCTACAAGAAAAGATTTTTATTTTTTTTGTCTCAACTTATCTGCTTCGAAAACACCTAGAACGTGAAAATCCTCACAATGTAGACCTAGCTCTTCAAGAGATTTCTGAACTTTTGGATCTTCGATATGTCCATCTAAATCACATAAGAAAAAATAAGAATCGAAACTATTTTTTACTGGATAACTTTGCAATTTAGTTAAGTTCACTCCATTCAAAGATGGACCACTTAGTGCTTGATATAATGCAGCTGGCTTACTTTTCAATTTAAACAAAAAAGAAGTTATATAGGTTTTATCTTTAAATTCTGGTTGAGAAATATTTTTTCCCATAACTAAGAACCTTGTTAAATTACCAGTCTCATTTTCTATATTTTTTTTAATAACTTCTAATCCATAAATTTCAGCACTCAATGAAGATGCTATAGCTGATTGCTTAACATCTTTTGTTTTAGAAATCATTTCAGCAGACCCAGCGGTATCTGCTCTAATATGTTCTGCTAAATTATTTTCTTTTATAAATTTTGAACACTGAGACAATCCTTGTGCGTGTGAATATACTTCTTTGATGTCTTTTAATTTAGCGCCAGGTTGTCCTAATAAGTTGTGTTCAATTTTTTGAAAATGCTCTTTATAAATATTTAGTCTATGTTTAAATATTAAATATTCAATTCCAATGTTACCTGTAATTCTATTTGACTCTGGAATTATAATTCTACTATCTGGTTCTTCAGATGCTTTGTTAAAACACTCATCAAAAGTTTTACAGGGCAATATTTCTGTTTTAGGATCAATAGAGAGCGCTGCTAAATGAGAATATGCACCAAAGGTTCCTTGAAAATAAATTTTACTCATAAATTCTTATATTCCATTATTTTTTTCAAGGCTAGATAATCTTCCTCAGTATCTACTCCTATTGGAGAAGACTTTGCAAGTGAAACATTGATATCAATATTATTATCTAATGCTCTTAACTGCTCTAGTCGATTTTCTATTTCATTTTTGGATTGATCCAAGTGAACAAATTTTTCAAGACAATCTCTTGAATAACAATAAATTCCAATATGGTGATAAATATTATCTACCTGCTCAGATTTTCTTGAAAAGTAGACTGCCTTTGGAAAATGATCCCCTTCTAGGCTGTTTTCAGTGATGACCTTTACAATATTTTCATTCTTGAGGTTTTTAATATCTTTTATTTTTGCGGCAAGAGTACCTAATTTAGAATTATTTTTTACCATTTTGTCATTCAAACTTTTTATATCATCAATCTCGATTGCTGGTTCATCACCTTGTAAATTCATAATGAAATCAACATCTCTAATTTTTGATTTTTTAAGTGCTTCGTAAATTCTATCTGTACCTGTCTTGTGTTTATTGCTAGTTAAAATAGCATTAAAACCATTGCTTTTAACATCCTCAATAATTTCCTGATCCTCTGTAGCTACAATCACATCTCCAATATTTGCTTCTTCTGCTTTTTTAGAGACGTGTGAAATGATTGATAAACCATTTATTTTTAGTAAAGGTTTACCTGGCAGCCTGGTGGCGGACATTCTAGAAGGTATAATTACTAAAGTTTTCATTATATTTTGAAATTATTATACTCATTAAACAAATATAGAGGCAAATTTATACATTAAATTTTAGCTTTTTTTTTATTTATCGTGTTATACGTTCACTACAAAATTTAGAAAAAATGGATTCTTTTGAAATAAACAAAATAGTTGCTGCAGTTTTAATGGTTGCATTGCTTGTTATCGGAATTGGAAAATTATCTGATGTTATATTCCATGTGGAGAAACCTGAAACACCTGGTTATTCAGTTGAAGTAGAAGCTGCCACTACTGTATCCACAACCAGTTCAAGCATGACGTCAGACAAAATTGATATATCAGCATTAATGGCGATGGGAGATATTGCACATGGTGAAAAAGTTTTTAAAAAATGTGCAGCTTGTCATTCAATTGTTAAAGGAGGAAAGAATGCTATTGGTCCAGCTCTATATAATGTTGTAGGAAGAAAAGTTGGAGCGATTGAAGACTATAAATATTCCAAAGCACTGGCAGCATATGATAAAAATTGGACTTTTGAAGAACTGAATGGATTTTTAATTAAACCTGCTAAATGGATAAAGGGAACAAAGATGGCGTATGCAGGTCTTAGAAAAGAAAAAGATAGAGCCTCTGTAATAAAATATCTAAATGAGAATTCAGACAGCCCTTTGCCGCTACCTTAATTTTCCAAAACAATATAACAAAATACTTTTTTGAACATGAACTCTATTGAGTGCTTGTCGCCATACATGTGATTTTTTACCTAAGAAAACATTATCACTGACTTCATCTCCACGGGGTAAACAATGGAGAAATATTGTTCCCTGTTTTTTTGAAAAACTCATTAATTTTTCATCAATTTTAAAATATTTAAATGCTTGTATTTTTTTCTTCTTATTAACTTTATCATTTAAAGAAATAACTTTATCAGAAAAAATTACATCTGCACCAACCACTGCTTTTTTAGCATCATTATAAATATTAATTTTTTTATTATTTCTTTTGACCCATGCCCTAACGTCTTTTCCTGGTTCAAATTTTTTAGGACAACCAATACTTAGTTTGAAAGAAAATTTTACTGAGGCAGCAATTAAACTATCCAAAACATTATTGGAGTCACCTATCCAACAAATGTTTAATTTTGAAATTGGTTTCTTCTTTATTTCTTCAACTGTAAATACGTCAGATAAAACCTGTGTTGGATGAGATGAGGGACTTAAACCATTAATTACCGGTATTGATAAATATTTTGCAAAATTTTCAACCTTTTTATCACTATCAGTTCTAAGCATAAATCCATCACCATAAGTCGAAAGAATTTTAGCAGTATCAGCAATGCTTTCTCCCCCTTGACCTAAATGAAGTTCATTTGATCTTAGAGTTAAAGTACCGCCACCTAGTTGTTTTATAGCTAAATAAAAGCTTAATCTTGTACGTAAACTAGATTTTTCAAACATTTGGATTAATAATTTTCCTTTTAAGGGTGCACCCTTATCAACTTCAAGTGTGCTTAGTTTTTTTCTTAAACTTTTTCTTTTCTTGGCGTCGGTAATAATCTTTCTCAAATCTTTTGCAGGTATATCTTTTAGATTTATGAAATGTTTCATGATTATTTAATTTCTGAGCAAACTTTTTTAATTATCTTTAATGCTATATCTATTTCTTTAATTTTAACATTTAGAGGAGGTAAAATACGAACAACATTTTCAGCAGCACGGATTGTTAGTAATTTATTGTCCATCAATTTTTTAATAAACTTTGTTTGATCTGTTTGAAGTTGAATTCCAATTAATAAACCTCTTCCTCTTATCTCCTTAATAATACTTGGATATTTTTTTTTTAATTTATTTAATTTCAAAAAAAAATATTTTGAGGATTTTTTAACATTGTTCTGAAATTTTTTACTTGAAACAATATCCATAACTGTGTTCCCTACAGCCATAGCCAAAGGGTTTCCGCCAAAAGTTGATCCGTGCGTACCTGGAGTCATACCTATGGCAACTTTTTTATTCATTAGAACAGCACCAATAGGAAATCCAGAACCTATTCCCTTAGCTATAGGCACTATATCAGCTACCACTCTTGATTTTTCAAAAGCAAAAAAATCTCCAGATCGAGAAATCCCACATTGAACTTCATCTAAAATAAGTAATATTTTCTTTTTATTGCATAACTTTCTCAATTCTTTGAGACACCAATCTGGTATTACCTTAATACCACCTTCACCCATTATAGTTTCAACCATAATTGCAGCTGTGTTTTTAGTAATCTTTTTTTTTAAAGATTTATGATCTCCAAAGACAAAATGATCAAAACCACCTACATGTCCAAAGCCTTCGGTCATTTTCTTTGACCCACTTGCAAAAATAGTTGCTAAAGTTCTTCCGTGAAAAGAATTTTTAATACATAAAATTCGAGTTTTATTTGGTTTTCCAATAGTATAAAAATACCTTCTAGCAACCTTTATTGCTGCCTCAGTAGCTTCTGCTCCTGAATTTTGAAACATAACATAATCAGCAAATGTTTTTTGGCACAACTTTTTCGCTAATTTTTCTCCCTCTGGAATTTGAAAAGCATTAGAAACATGCCAAAGTTTTTTTGATTGATCTCTTATTGTTTTTACTAATTTAGGATGAGCATGACCTAACGAGTTAACAGCTATTCCTTGAACAAAATCTAAATATTTTTTACCATCAGTTGAAAAAAGATAACTTCCTTTTCCATACTTAAAAGCAATTTTCTTTCTGTTATAGTTTTTTGCTAAATAACTCATAATTTTAAATTGTTTTATAAAGTTTAAATATTAATACAAGTTGGGATTGAAAATATACATACACTTAATTTGCTTATTATTGTTGATAACTCTCATTTTTTGATTGTTTAATATAATTTTATATCAGTATATTGTTGTCTTATATAAATTAAATACAACATATAGATTATGAGTTGGACTGAAGAAAAAGTAGCAAAATTAAAAGAGCTTTGGGGCAAAGGTAATACAGCAAGTCAAATAGCTGAAATAATTGGAGGCATAAGTCGAAATGCAGTTATAGGTAAAGCCCACAGACTTAACTTATCTGCTAAAATCAAAACTCGAACTGCTACATCGAATGAAAATTTTGAAAACTCTGTTGATGAAAAAAATGTCAAAATAAAAAGAAGTCGTAGAAGTAAATTTAAGTCATTGATAATTGAGAAAGATTTTGAGCCAGAAAACCCTAAACAATTGGAAGAGCTAGACGAGAATTCTTGTAAATGGCCGATTGGCCATCCAGATGAGAAGTCATTTTACTTCTGTGGAAGATCTTCCTTAAAAGATTTTTCTTATTGCAAACTTCATTTGTTATATGCTTACCAACCAAAAGGCAAAAAAGAGGACGTTAGCGAGAAGGAAGAAGTTCCAGAATTTATTGAAAAAAAAATACAGTCAGCTTAATTAAATTAATTTGTTTTCTGAATTATCCTCAGATTTGTATTTTTCAGTAGAGAATTGTCCTCCTTCTCTCCACATATAACTATATTTTTTAACCTCTTCATCAAAATATCTTAAACTTGGAATACCTATATCTTTATTTGTTTTATACTTTCCTGATGAAATATTATTATATTTTAAAAGTCTCAACTGATCTCTAGTAATCAAAGGTTGGGGCATTATCTCAAATATTCTAGCAGACAATTGAGCAAAAGGTAAAGGAAAGGGTATTAACAATCTGTTTTTATCAATTAATTTTAATAATTTTCTGAGTATTTCTTTAAAAGTAATTACTTCAGGTCCTACACATTCAATAATGCTTGTGTGAATATTTTTTGAGATAATATGATAAATTGTATCTGTTAGATCAGAACAATGAATTGGAGCAAATTTAGTATTCCCACTATAATAAAGAGGAAACAGTGGGAGTCTATTTAATATAGTCATAAAAGTTGTGGTAAAATTGTCATCAACCGAATATACGACTGAAGGCCTCAAAATTGTAGCTAAAGGAAAAAATTTTAAAATTTTTTCTTCACCGTCTAATTTACTCTTAGCATAATCTGAGTCGACAGCATCATTAATACCAAGTGCAGATAAATGAATAAAACGTTTAAGATTGTTTTGCTTACATAATTTAGCTAATAAAGTTGGAAATACAGTGTGTATATTCCTAAAAGTGTTTCCGCTTTTTTTTTCGTATAAAATCCCTATTAAATTAATACAAATATCAGCATTTTTAAAAAAACCTCTTATTTTGTCTTCATCATAAATATTGGACTCAACTATATCTATATAGCCAGCATTAGCTTGGGTCTTAATAATATAACTTTTTTGATGAATATTTCTCGTCACAACAGTGACTTTGTAATTATTTTTAGTCAACTTTCTTATTAAGTTTCTGCCAATTTGACCACTACCACCAAAAATTAGACAATTTTTTGCTTTCATATATATATATTTCCAATGAGTAATAAAATTGAATTACACAAAAACGATCTACCAGATGATTTGAATTTAGGCAACATTATAGCAATCGATGGAGAATTTATGGGTCTAAATGTAAGAAGAGATCCACTTTGCCTGATACAAATATCCACGGGGAATTCTGATGCTCATATAATTCAATTTGACAGAGATAATTATAATGCTCCCAACTTAGTAAAGTTATTAAAAGATCAAAAAATCACTAAAATCTTTCATTATGCTCGTGCCGATATGGCGCACATTAAGTATTATCTAAAGACAGAAACAAATAACATACTTGATACTAAAATTGCTTCTAAATTAGCAAGGTCTTATTCAGACAATCATTCTTTAAAAATACTAATTAAAGAATTTATAAATATAGACATAAGCAAACAATTTCAAAATTCAGATTTTGGGGGTAAGCTAACTCCGGCTCAAATTAAATATTGTGCAAACGACGTAATTTATTTACATAAAATTCATGAAGAGTTAGAGAAAATATTACAAAGAGAAGGAAGAAACAAACTTTATACAGATTGCTTAAAATTTTTAAAAATAAGAGTTGATCTCGATTTAGCTTTATTCAAAGATGATATTTGGTCTCATTAGTTATGAAAAATGAAATTATTAAAATTGGAAAAAGTGTAATTGATTTACAAATAAGAGCTCTTAAAAAATTAAAAAATTCTATAAATACTGATTTTAATAAAGCTGTAGATAAAATAATTAAATGTAAATCTAAAATAGTGATATGTGGAGTTGGAAAAAGTGGAATAATTGCGTCTAAAATTTCTGCAACATTATCTTCTGTGGGTACACCTTCATTCACAGTTTCTGCTAATGATTGTTCACACGGTGATTTAGGTAGAATATCAAGAGGAGATATTTTAATATTAATAAGTAACTCAGGAAATACAAGTGAACTAAAAAATATTATAAAATATGCAAGATCATATAATATTTTTTTGATTGGAATAATGTCTAACAAAAATTCAATATTATATAAGAATTCAAATATAAAATTACACATACCTGAAGTAGAAGAGTCGGGACATGGAATTGTTCCAACATCAAGTACAGCAGCGCAACTTTCTATTGGAGATGCTTTAGCTATTGCTCTAATGAATAAAAAAAAATTTAGTAAACTTGATTTTAAAAAATTCCACCCTCTAGGAAGTTTGGGTAATAAATTAAAAACTGCTAGTGATCTGATGCTAACAAAAAAAAGAATACCATTTATTAATGAAAATCAGACAATGAAAGAAGCAATAAAAATTATCAATATTAAGAAACTAGGATTTTTGGTTGTTATAAACTCTCTAGGATATACGACAGGTGTTTTCACTGATGGTGATCTTAAGAGATTAATGAGAAAAAAAAATAAAATTGAAAGTTTAAGAATTAAACACTTCATGTCAAAAAAACCATTTAGTGTCGACGAAAATACCTTAGCTTCAGATATTTTAAATCAAATGAATAAACGAAAAATTACAAATGTTTGTGTTTTTAAAAAAAATAATAAACATAAAACAATAGGTATTCTACATATTCACGATTTAATTAATAATTTAAGATAATTTGAATGAAAAGTTTTTTACAACTATTTCTTTTATTTATTTTAATTGTCATAGGCATTTTTTTTTATAATAGCTATTTTGTTGAAAAAAATATTGTTACTGAAACTTTTGACGAAAACAATATAGACAGAAAAATCACTCAAAATAAAAAAAATATAATTACCAATTTACAATATAATGTTGAACTAAAGGATAGTGGAAAATATGAAATTAAATCTAAATCAAGCGAATTAATTTATGAAAATGGTTTTGAATTAGTTTTTATGAAAGACGTAGTAGCTATCTTTACAGATAAAAAAAATAGAAAAATTTTTATTACTTCTGATTTTGCCACATTTAATTCATCCAATTACAACACTTATTTTAAAGAAAATATTAAAATCAATTACCAAAACCATAATATTTCATCGGGCAAAATAGACTTTAATTTCATAGAAAACGATATTTTGGTTTACGAAAATGTCGTATACAGTGGCCCAAAAAATAAAATCCATACGGATAATATTAAAATAAATTTGATTACAAAAAATATTGATTTTTATATGGATAATTCTAATGAGAATATTAAAATTATAACTAGATAATTTATGAGCACTAATATTAAGAAATTTAGAATAAAATCATTTAAAAAAAATAATTCAATATTAAAACTCGAGAAAATATCATTAAAATATGGAAATAAAACTATCTTGGATAGTCTAAATTTAAATTTAAATAATGGACAAATATTAGGTTTGCTTGGACCAAATGGAGTTGGGAAATCCACAATTTTTAATCTTATAACAGGACTAGTTTCACCTGATTATGGTTCAATATTTATTAATTCAGAAAAAGTAAATAATTTTCCAATTTACGAAAGAACTTTAAAATTTAAAATTGGTTTTGTTCCTCAATATGGTGGTTACTTTCATGATTTGACAGTTATAGAAAATCTAAATGCGATAGCTGAAATTACAATTAGAGATGCTAGTTCAAGAAACCAAAAAGTAAATTCGCTTATCTCTAAATTTGAATTAGACCCGGTGAGAGATATTAACGCAACTTTATTATCTGGAGGTCAAAAAAAAAAGTTGGTTATAGCAATTGCTTTAATATCTGATCCTAAGATTCTTTTGCTTGACGAGCCTTTCGCTGCTTTAGATGTTATGACAATAAAAATATTGCAAGATATAATAGTAAGTTTGCAAAGTTTTAATAATATATCGGTTATTCTTTGCGATCATCAAGCTAGAGATTTATTAAGATGTGTAGATTCTGCTGCAATAATCCATAATGGCAGAGTTGTGGCACAAGATACCCCTTCGAATTTAATCAACGATACTGTAGCCAGAAATACCTATTTCGGTGATTCATTTAGAATAAATTAAAAAAAGTGAATAAAATTTTAACAATAAAGAACACAATTAAACCATTCAAAAAAACTATTTCTATAGAAGGTGATAAAAGTATTTCAATAAGATGGGCTCTTATTGCTTCACAATCAGAAGGGAAATCAACTGCTCTGAATTTGTTAAGATCTGAAGATGTAATGAGTACTATAGAATGTTTAAGAAGACTTGGGGTGAAAGTTTATCTATCAAAAAAAATTTGCAAGATTCAAGGTGTGGGTCTTAATGGATTTAATTTTAAAAAAAATTGTGTCCTAAATGCTGGAAATTCAGGTACTCTTGCTAGACTAATTCTAGGCCTATTAATTCATACAAAAAAAAAAATAAAAATTATCGGTGATAAAAGTCTTTCTAAAAGAGATTTTAATAGAGTTATAGAACCTCTTGAAAAATTTGGAGCAAAATTTAATTCTAATTCGGGAAAACTTCCAATTACAATTATGGGTACAAATAATCCAAAACCAATTAATTTTTATGAAAAAAAAGGGTCAGCACAAATTAAAAGTAGCATAATGCTTGCCGCTCTCAATACCAAAAATACAACAACTATTCGAGCTAAAAAATCTAGAAATCATACTGAGCTTTTTTTTAAATATTTAAAAATACCCTTTAAAATAAAAAAAATGAAAAAATTTGATATAATTAAAATAAATGGTGGAAGTAAAATTATAAAACTTGATTACAGAATTCCATCAGATATAAGTTCTAGTGCATTTTTTATCGTATTGACTGTATTGTCAAAAAATTCTGAATTAAAAATTAAAAATGTAAATATGAATTCTTCTAGAATAGGTATTATCAAAATATTAAAACTAATGGGTATTAATTTAAAATTTAGCAACTTGAGAACATATAATGGTGAAAAAGTTTCTGATATATTTGTAAAAAGTCAAAATAAAATTAAATCTATAAATTGCCCTGAAAGTCTTAACTCAGCATCTATAGATGAGTTTCTTTTAATTTTTTTGTTAGCAGCAAGAGCAAATGGTATATCTTATTTTAAAAATTTATCAGAGCTTAATGAGAAGGAAAGCCCAAGGCTAAAATGGGGATCAAAATTACTAAATTTAATGGGTGTCAAAAATACATTGACTAAAAATAATATAAAAATATTTGGTAATCCAGATTTAAAGATTGATAAAAAAATTGTAATTAAAGATTTCTTAAAAGATCACAGGGTTTTTATGACAAGTGTAATTGCTGCACTTTCTCTTGGAGGTGAATGGAAAATTTCAGATAAAGACTCAATTAATACATCTTTTCCATCTTTTCTGAGCAAACTAAGAGAAATAGGCCTAAAGAGCTGACAAAATTGAGCTATTTTTTTAATTTCTATGTTGATAAATCTAATAAATTTAATTAAAAGTTCCAAGTTTTTTAAAATAAAAACTATGCTTAAAATTAATGGAAATTTATAAAGATTTAACTAACCCTGCCACATCTGAATTTGAAAAACTGTTAAACAGTCAACTCTCAAAAATAAACATTGAAGAAGGAAAAATAATAGAGGGTAAAATAAATAAAATTACAGAAAAATTTGTGTTCTTATTAGTGGAGGGATTAAAATCAGAGCCTATCCTAGATATAAACGAATTGAAAAGTATGGGATTGGGCGAAAAGATTAGAATAGGTGAAACAATACCAGTTTTATTAGAAAAAATAGAGGATAAAAATGGAGAGGTATTAGTTTCAGCAAGTAAAGCACAAAAAATAAAGGGTTGGGATAAACTAGTTGAAGCTTATGAAAAAAATGAGCCCATAATGGGGAAAATTACATCAAAATGTAAAGGTGGATGTATTGTTGAACATATTGATACAGGTTCTTTAATGTTTTTACCAGGATCTCAAATAAGTGATAAGCCATTAAAAGACATAAGCCATCTAATGAATGAACCACAAAAATTTGCTTTAATTAAACTTGATAAAGTAAGAGGTAATGCATGTGTTTCCAGAAGAGAAATAATATCCTCATTTAAAAAAGAGGATAAGGCTAAAATAATTGAGAAATATAAAGTTGGAGATATTATTAAAGGTGCGGAAGTGAAAGGATATAGTACATTTGGATGTTTTTTTAATGTAAATGGAGAATTAGATGTGTTAGTTCATTTACAGGAAATTTCATACTCTAGGGTAAATCATCCAGATGAGGTATTTAATATTGGTGAAAAACATGATCTAAAAGTTATAAGTGTTGATAAAGAAAAATTACAGGTTGGTTGTTCTGTAAAACAACTTTCTCCAGACCCCTTCGAGCATATTGAGAACTACGAATTAAATAAAATTTACAAAGTGAAAGTAGTTAAATTAATGGACTTTGGTGCTTTTTGCGAATTAGAGCCAGGACTAATTACTTTGCTTCATTCAAGTGAGCTAAGTTGGACGAAAAAGAATATTTTAGCAAAAAAAATGCTCAAAATTGGGGACGAGATAGATTGTGTAATTACAGAAATAGATAAAAATAAACGAAGAGTTGCCATATCACACAGACTTACTAAAGAAAATCCTTTTGAAATATTTGAAAAGAAATACCCAGTAGGAACGATCGTTGAAACTGAAGTTGTAAATAAAAATGAATACTCTTTATTTGTAAATATTAAAGATTTAGATGTGGATGCATTTTTACACTGCAATGATCTTACTTATGGAACAAATGGGGAAGAGGAATTAAATAAATATAAGAAAGGTGATAAAATAAAAGTAAAAGTATTAGAGATTAATGTAGCTGAACAAAAAATTAGAGTAGGCTTAAAACAAACTCAACCTGACCCATTTGATTGGTTTAAAGATAAATCTAAAAATCAAATAATAACTGTAAAAGTTGTTTCTACTGATAACAAAGGTTTAATTGTTAAACCAGAAGGATGTGAATTAGATTTTCAAATTAAAAAATCAGCTATTGCAATTAATAGCGCTGATGCAAGACCAGGTAGATGGACTGGTGGTGAAAAACTTGATTGCGCCATAGCTGATCTTGATCTAGAGAAAAGAAAAGTAACTTTAAGCATAAAACTTCTGGAGGAAATCGAAAAAAAAGAAGCTTTAGAAAAATATGGGTCAGAAGGTTCTGGAAAAAACTTACCTTTTTCGTCATTATCAGAGGATCTGAAAAAGAAAGAAGAAGAAAAATAATTATTTAAAAAGACTTAAATTGGCTATTGTAAAATCGAAGCTTTTAAAAAAACTCTCAGAGAATTATCCAAATTTTTTAAAAAAAGATCTTAATAAGTTTACAGATATAATATTAAATGAAATAAAAAGATCTCTAAAAAGAGGTGATAGAGTAGAGCTTAGAGGCTTTGGTGTTTTTTTTACAAAGTTACAAAAAGCAAGAATATCGAGAAATCCAAAAACTGGAGAAAAAGTAAATACTCCAGAGAAAAAAACAATTCACTTTAAAATGTCAAAAGATTTGTTTAAAAAATTAAATGAAAATGAAGAATAAATATATTTTTGTAGCATGCGATACCTCTAATTTAAATAAAATAAAAAAAATAATTAATCAAACAAAAACAAATAAAATTAAAATTATACCTAAATTTGGCCTTCAATTCTTCTATTCAAGAAATGGTAGAAAATTTTTAGAAAAATTTAAAAATGATTTTTGGTTGGATTTAAAGATAAATGATATCCCTCAAACTGCATTATCTGCCATTGATAGCTTAAAAGATTTAAAAAAATGTAAATATATAACTGTCCATGCAAATGGAGGAATGGAAATGCTTAAATCAATAAAAAAGAAAGCAAAGAAAATAAATAAAAATTTAAAAGTTTTAGGAGTTACAATTTTAACAAGTCTTAATAATAAATCTCTTAAAGAGATAGGTCATACAAAAAATGTAAAACAGTTGGTTTTAAGACAAGCAGAATTAATAAAAAAATCAGGATGTGATGGTTTAGTTTGCTCTGCTCAAGAAGCCGCAATGGTTAGCAAAAGATACAGAAATTTATTAATCATAACTCCAGGAATTAGGTTACCAGGTGACAGTTCAAATGATCAAATGAGGATTATGACACCTAAACAAGCTTTTGCAAATAATGTTTCTGGCATTGTTATAGGAAGATCTCTTACAAAAGGTAACATAAAAAATAACATCAAAAAACTTAATGATCATCTTAACAAATGATCAAAGGTTGTAAAATTTGTGGTATAAAAGATTCTGGTACTTTAGATTACATAATAAATCACCCCTACCCTCCAAAATTTATTGGCTTCATTTGTAATTACCCAAAAAGCTCAAGATATGTTGAACTTAACTCTCTAAACAAATTGTTAAATGTAAAAAAAAACAAAAGTGAATTTGTTGCTGTGTTGGTAAAACCTAACAATAAAATTTTAGAGGAAATAAAAAGTTTACCTTTTGATTATTATCAGTTGTATGACTGTGGCCCAGATGAAATTAAAATTATAAAACAAAAATATCAAAAAAAAATTATTACAGCTTTAACAATTAAAGATGAATCCGATGTTCTTAAATATAAGTCATTCGTTGACGTAACAGATATATATTTATTTGATAGCAAAGGTTATGAAAAAAGTCATAGCTTTGATCATAACTTGATTAAAAATATCAAATTAAACAAGGAATCAATGCTAGCTGGTAATAT
This sequence comes from Candidatus Pelagibacter sp., assembly GCF_052049835.1. Lineage (GTDB taxonomy): Bacteria > Pseudomonadota > Alphaproteobacteria > Pelagibacterales > Pelagibacteraceae > Pelagibacter. The sequence goes on from NZ_JBNGZF010000006.1 coordinate 40,666, forward strand.
AAAATTCGATGATAACCTAGAAAATTATGAGAAAATTGCTAATTACATAGATTTATCTGGAGGCTTGGAAACTTCTGGATTAAAAGATGCTTCCAAAATAGATATTTTTTTAAAAAATTTAAATAGATTGAAAAATGAAACTTAAAAAAAAAATTCCTCTAATTGACCAACATGATCGTCACGGTTTTTGGGGTGGTAAATTTGGAGGAAGTTTTATTCCTGAAACTTTAAAAAAACCTGTAGAGGATTTGACTAAAGAATTTTCGAAATTAAGGAATAACAAGAATTTTTTAAAAAAGAGAGATTATTACTTTAAAAATTATATAGGATCACCCACATCATTTGTGAAATTAGAAAATTTATCTAATCATTTAGGTGGTGCTCAAATATGGGCTAAAGTTGTATCTGAGGCAAATGGCGGTGCTCATAAAATATATAATGCAACTGTTCATGCTTTAATTTGTAAAGCAATGGGGAAAAAATATATAGTTGGCGACACGGGCGCAGGTTATGCTGGTAAAATGTTGAGTATGGCTGCTAAAAAATTTGGTCTCAAATGCAAAATTTTTATGGGTGCAAAAGATATTAAAAGACAAAAGCCAAATTGTGATGCAATGAGAAAAAATGGCGCCGAAATAGTTCCTGTTTATTCTGGAAGCCAAACTTTAGTTGATGCAGTAAGTGAATGCATGAGATATTGGGTATCAAATTGTGATACTACTCACATGTGTGTTGGAAGTACAGTTGGTCCAAATATATTTGTAAAAATTTGTGGATGGAGTACAGCACAAATTTCAAGAGAATTAAAAATACAAATTAAACAAGAATTTAAAAAAATTCCAAAAAAAATTAAATTAATCAACTGTGTGGGTGGTGGGAGTTCAGCATATGGTTTTTGGAGTGAATTTATAGATTTTAATAAATCGCAAATAGAGTTAGTTGGTGTAGAGGCTGGAGGTCCAAAAAAATCTAAACTTCATGCTGCGCCTTTAAGTAGAAATGCTAAAATTGGAATTTTACATGGCGCAGCCTCATATGTTTGTCAAAACAATGAAGGTCAAATAAATGACACTGAGTCGATAAGTGCTGGATTAGATTACCCAGGGGTAAGTCCAATACATTGTTTTTTAAAAGATACAAAACGAGCAAGATACACTTATGCAACTGATGAAGATGCACTAAAAGCACACGTAATGGTAACTAAATTTGAAAAACTTAATCCAAGTTTAGAGCCCAGTCATGCATTTGCAGAAGCAATAAAAATTGCTCCAAAATTAAGTAAAGATACCATAATAATAGTTAACTCTTGTGGTGATGCTAAAAAAGATAGAGATATCTTAAGAGAAAGACTGGGTAAAAATTAATGAATTCATTAATCAGTAAAACTTTCTCAGCTGTGAAAAAAGAGAATAGACCAGCTTTACTGACATATACGGTAGCTGGAGACAATACTAAAAAAAAATCTTTAGAAATATTAAAATCAATTTCAAATTACGCAGATATTTGTGAATTAGGTTTTCCACACAACACACCAATAGCTGATGGAGGGCAAATACAAACAAGTGCTTATAGGGCGATTAAAAATGGTATTAAAATTAATGATGTATTTTCAATTGCAAAAAATTTTAAAAAGATAAAAAAAAATAAACCAATTATATTGATGGGTTACTACAATATGATCTATCAATATAATGAAAATAAATTTTTAGAAAAATGCAAAAAATCAAAAGTTGATGGTTTAATTGTTGTTGATTTACCTTATCCTGAAAATAAAAATTTTGCATCAAAATGCAAAAAAAAAGGAATTAATTTTATTCAATTGGTTTCACCAACTACTTCTCAGATAAGACTAAAAAAAATAATAAAAGATTCACACGACATGATTTATTATATAAGCATGTTATCCACCACAGGTGGAAAACTTAAAGTGTCCCCAAGGATAATATTAAAAAAATACAATAAAATAAAAAAACAAAATAAATCAAAAAATGTTGTTATTGGCTTTGGTATTACAGAAAAAACAATCAAATCTCTAAAAAAAGCTGATGGTTTGGTAGTTGGTAGTGCAATTTGCAAGGAAATCTCTAAATCAATTGAAAAGAGACAAAATGCTGTCACAAATGTTACTAATATCGTTAGAAGATTAAAAAATAAAATTCAATGAACTGGATAACTAAAATTATTAAAGCAGGTGAAAAAATTAAAACTGCTATACGTGAAAGAGCTACGAAAGAAGATATTGCAAAAAGTGATTGGACATCATGTTGTAAGGGTCCAATTTTAAAAAAGGATTTAGAGGAAAACTTATGGGTATGTCCTGATTGTAAACGTCATCATAGAATAAACCCTCATCAAAGATTTGATATATTGTTTGGAAAAGACAATTACGAGATTTTTAAAACCCCAATACCAAAAGATGATCCACTAAATTGGACAGACTCTAAACCTTACAAAGAAAGATTAAAAACTGCTCGAAAAAAAACAGGATTAGAATGTGGAATGATGGTTGCTTCTGGAACTATAAATAATATTAAAATTACCGCTGTAGCTTCTGATTTTGATTTCTTAGGAGCTTCAATGGCAGCAGCAGAAGGTGAAGCTTTTTTATATGGAGTACAGCATGCGATAGAAAATCAAACACCTTTTTTATGTATTAGTGCTGGTGGAGGAATGAGAATGATGGAAAGTTTAATTTCTTTATCTCAAATGACAAGAACAACACTTGCAATTAATGAATTAAAGAAAAACGGTCTTCCTTATTTAGTTTGCATAACTGATCCAACAGCTGGAGGTATTACCGCATCATACGCTATGTTAGGTGATATTCACATTGCAGAACCAGGAGCTTTAATTGCATTTGCGGGTGCAAGAGTAATTCAAGGAACTGTTAAAGAAGAGCTACCTGAAGGTTTCCAAAAAAGTGAATATGTTGAAAAAACTGGTTTTGTTGATTTAATTGTTGAGCGTAAAGAGCTTGCATCAAAAATTGGAACTTTATTATCAATATTGTTAAAGAAAAACTCTGATATAAGTGCTGAACAAAATGAAACTTCAGAAGATAGTCAGTCGCTTACAAAAGTTGCATCCTAAAGAAATAGATTTAAGTCTAGATCGTATTCAAAGTCTCTGCAAAAAATTAGGGAATCCTCAAGATAAAATCAAAGCAATTTCAATTGTTGGTACTAATGGAAAATATTCAACTATCCAAGCAATGTTTTCTATTTTAAAGGAAGCAAATTTCAAATGTAATGTCTATACAAGTCCACATATAAAAAGTATCAATGAAAGGTATGTTTTTAATAATAAAGAATTGAATGATGAAGATTTGGCAAATTTACTTGAAGAAGTTAAGGAAGCTAACAATGGTGAACCAATTACTTTTTTTGAAATATTGACTGCAGCCTATTTTTTAAAAGCATCTCAATACCCAGATAATATCAATTTAATTGAAAGTGGATTATTCTTTAGATTTGACGCTACTAATACCTTAAAAAATAACCTTGCTAGCGTTGTAACATCTATTGGCCTTGATCATTTAGATTGGCTTCCTGAAAATGAACAAACTGTTGAAAAAATTATTTTTGAGAAAACATCAAGCTTATTAAACTCAAATATTATAGTTGCAAAACAAAGCAATAAAGAAATTGCGGATAATATTAAAAAAACAATTTCAAATAATAGATCAAATAAGTTTTTCCATAATGAAAATTATAGTTTTACAATGCAAGAAAATGACTTCTTTTATTATGAAGATCAATTTGGCGGAATAAAATTACCTATGCCAAATGTTAAAGGTCAATTTCAATTAGAAAATGTCTCAACAGCAATTGCGACCCTAAGAATTTTGAAAGACTTAAAAATTAAAGATGACCACATTAAAAAAGGTATTTTAAAAATAAGTAGTATCGCAAGATTACAAGAAATTAAATCTGGAAAACTTAAAGAGCTTGTAAAAGATCACAAACTTTATGTTGATGGATCTCATAACCCATTGGGAGCAAAAGTTTTGAATGAATACTTGGAAAGTTTAGATTGCAATAAACACATCATTCTTGGAATGATGGCTAATAAAGATCATAATGAATATATGAGTTTCTTTAAGGATATCTCTACATTGACTACAATAGATATACCTAATCAACCTAATTCAATTAAAGGGAAAGAATTAAAAGATAAGCTTAATGACTTCGCAAATGTTAATTATAAAAAAAGTATTGTGGAAGCTATCAAGTCAATTCCAGTCAAGGAAAACGATATAATATTAATTACTGGATCGTTATATCTTGCCGGTGAAGTTTTAAATTTAAATTAGATATTTTTATCTAAAAATTCCTTCATATGACTTTCGGGAACTCCACCAACTTTTCTATCTACTTCAACGCCTTTTTTATAGATAATAACTGTTGGGACACCTCTGATACCTGCTGCGCTTCCAGTATTTATTCCACCATCTTCAACATCAGCATAATAGAAACCAGCCTTATCTTTATATTCATCAGATAGCTTATCCATTACTGGTTTTAGTGCCTTACATGGACCACACCACTCAGCTGAAAACTGGATGACTGAAACATCTTCATTTTTAATTTTAGTATCAAAATCTTCGTCTTTAAAATTTGTAAGCATAATTCCTTTCTATTAATTAGAGCCTTAAAGTCAACTAGGCAATTTCATATTTTTTTTCTATAGACATAATAAATTCATTTATTTCATCTAATTTTTTTAGTTCTTCTTCATCATCTCGATTTGATGCTTGATCTCTTAAGGTATCAATTTCTTGATAAGCCATTCCTATAGTTTGCCACTTTTCTCTATTTTTGCTTAAAATTCGTCTAGCAATTTCACTTTTTATATTTTTATATAAATCTGGTGGCAAAATATGCGGTGCTTCTTGATAAATAATTTTTTGCCCAAACCAACTACATCTTTTATCTTGAAACTTATCCAACATTCTTAATTTATCTTCCCAAGAAGAACTATGCCAAGTTTTAAATAATTGGGTGTCTTTATTGGGAATGAATTTTTCATATAAAGTTTCTTCAGGTAACAGATCTTCCTGGGTTTGAGTTTGAGCTTTTTCTTCAGCGGCCTCTCTATTAATGATTTGAATATTTTTACAAAAATTTTCACTATTTCTAACCATTTTCGCTCTTTTCTGGATTGTTTCTAAATCTAAGTCAGCGTATGCCTTCTCTTTTAATGCAAATTTTTTATCTAAAACTACAGGAGCTTTGTTGGTTTTGATTACTCTAAGTGCTTTTGGACTAAACTTTTTTAAATAAACTTTAAGATCATTTATTGATAAATTTAACAAAGGTTCAGGATCTCTTCTTAAATCAAATAGATATCCCCAAGATGCATATGATGGATGAAAACAATGATCTGGATGTAATGTAGAGACAAGATACATCATATTTTTTCCCTTAACATTTTCGAAAATTGAATAAATCCCCTCACTTTTTAAGATAGTTTCAACGCTATTTTTTGTAGATGTACTTAAAAAATTTTCCCAATTGTCTTTATGTTTGTCTTTTATAATTCTTAGAATTTTTAAGCTTGTGAATGCATCATGATAAGCAGTGTGTTGTTGAGATGTATCAAATCCTTGTTGTCTAGCTAAACCTTCTAAAGCTAGACTTTCATTTCCAGCTTCTGTTAATTCAGTCTTTAATGTTTCAGGATTCAAGGTTTGTGCTACTCTTGCAACATGTAACCCGTCATGTTCTTTATTGGGTGATGAATGTGTAATGTAAGGATATCTATTCCCTTTAAAAAAATTAAAATGAAACATTCGTCTATCAAAATTTAAGTTACTCCAACCCATAAACAATGCTGGACCAGCTTTAGAGAAAAAATTTTCTACTGCGCCTAAAAAATCGTAATGCGAGTAATTGCCTTTAGTAAGTAAATCAATACTTGTTGAATTAACTAATAAGGCCTTTGCACTTGGAACCTCACCCTCGGGCATTCTGCCACGAATATTTAGCTTACCAATTTCTTTTAAGTTTTTATCAACAACCACAGCACCTACTTCAATTATTGAGCCCCAAATTGTACTATTTGTTGTTTCTGTATCGTAAATTACTATTTTATCCATAAAATCCTAAGTTAAATCCGATAGCTCATTAAATTTTTTTAATCTTCCCAAAAACAAATTTTGATAAACAATTAAATCATGCCCTTGGATTTTAAACTCTTGGAATAATTTATCTACTGTGCAAACCAAAATTACACAAGAAGTGATATTGGAGTTATACACAATGTTATGTGCTAAAGAATATGCACTTGTTTGAAGAAGCCATGAGTCTATGTATTCAGCCTTTTTAGGTTTATTACTTTGTTTAAAATCTATTATTGTTTCTTTTCCTTCATAAACTCCAACACAATCAGCAGTACCTGCATACTTCTCAGGGTAATAAAGAGTGCATTCAACACCCCAAATTTCATCCAATCTATTTTTTAAACCTTTTTCTATAATTTCTTTAGCCATTAATTTATATTGTTCGTTATCTTGAAAAAAACTTAAATTTTCTCTTCCAAGTAAATAGGACTCTAAATAGTTGTGCATTTGAGAACCTCTACTACTTGCTGCTTTCGTAATTGCCTCAGCCTCTTTTTGCCCAGTTCTTTCTCTCCAATTTGCTAATGCTGCTTTATCTTCTTCAGATCGAGTTGCATCTAAAATTGAAGTGACACTTGGTAATTTTGTTTCCCCTAATAAGTATCTTCTAATGCCATCAACTGTTGCTCTTGATGATTTTGGATAATCATATTTTTGATTCCACTGCATGAGATTTCTTATAGACGTTATTAAGGAAAAAAAGAAATTAATTTTTAAGCTGCCTATTTCGTTCAACAAATTTTTCCACGTTTTCAGTTTGTACAGCTTTCTCAACCTGCTCGGGATCTTTAATATTTTCTAAGGTTCTTGAAATTGATCTTGCATCCGTTCCAAATTTATCAACAACTCCCATAGCATCTTCTAATTTTTTTCTAAGAACTATAATGTTGTCAAAATGTTTAGAAAATCTTGTACTGATTGTTTTTAAATGATTATAAATTTCCGTTGCACCTTTTTGTACCTTCAATGATTGAAATCCCATATGTAAAGACTGTAAGTAAGCAGAAAGAGTATTAGGTCCACATATTACAACTTTATATTTTTTCATTAACTCTTGAGTTAATAATTCTTTTGTACTTGGATCTTGGTATTCAGTTAACTCTTTGTATAAACTTTCTGTAGGAGCATATACGATTGCAAAATCAGTAGTTTTTGGTGGAACAATATATTTTTCATTAACACTTTTAGCTTTTGCTTTAAACGCTGAGGCTAATTTTGCTCTAGCATCTGCTACAGCCCTTTTGTCTTCCGCGTCATGACCATCGGTAATTGCTTTGAATTTTTCTACTGGAAAATGACTATCAACAGGAACTAAAACATCTCCTTGAAGCTTTATTGCAAATTCAACATTTTCACTGGTGTCCTCTTTCATTTTAACATTCGTCATGAATTGAGAGGCTGGTAGCAAATCTTTAATTAGAGCATCTAAGCTAAATTCTGCAAGAGTTCCATATTTCTTAACTCCAGCTAAAATTTTAGTTATCCCCTCTTGGCTTTGATTTAATAGTTGAACTTGTTGATTAAAATTACCAACCTTTTCCTCTACCTTAGTTAAAGTTTCAGTCATATCTTTAGTAACCCCAGTTGATAGATTATTAAATGAAGTCGACATTGCACCAAGTGAGCTATTGATTGTAGTGTTTAAGGTATCTTTTAAACTTGATATTTCTGATTTTAAATTAGCTATTTCCTCAGCTTCTTTGTTTTCATTCTCATCTTTTGGCTTAGTTTTTAAATTTAGATAAAGAATAGCTAAAACGCCGCCTAATAACAAAACTAGTAAAATTAACAATATATTATCCATGATTCTAATTTTTTATTTTATCGTAAATATTTGATTAATGTATGTAAATATTTAAAAATACTTTATGGAACTAATTTTAGTATTAAAAACATTCTTTATTATTTGTGTTATTGTTGCACTTTATGCAATTATTAGAAATCTAGATATTATCAAAATTATACTAATTTATTGGAAAGACTTAATTTTTAGAAAGTAATTTTACTATTTTTTTAAGACCGATTTTATTATTGGATGACTTAGAAATCATCATGCAGGCCTCTGATCTTAATATTTCTCCATCCTTTAAAATACGTAGATTGTTTGCTTTTAACGTTTCTCCGGTAGAAGTGATATCTGTAATTATTTCCGATGAGCCTGTAAAAGGATAAGCTTCAGTTGCACCCAAACTGTCAATTAATTTGAATTGGGTAACACCTTTTGAAAACAAAAATTCCCTTGTTAAGTTTGGATATTTTGTTGCTACTCTTAATCTTTTCTTTTTCTTATCTTTAAATTCAAATGCAATTTCTTCTAAATCTGCAACTGTTTGTACATCTATCCATGGATCAGGAATTGCGACTACTAATGTAGCCTTACCAAAATCATATCTTTTTAAAACATTAATTTTCTTTTGAGTGTTAATTTCACTTTCCTTTAATAAATCAAAGCCAGAAAAACCTATGTCCAAAGATCCGTCTCCAAGTCTTTCGATGATCTCTCTTGCATGAAGATATAAAATCTTAATATTTTTAAATTGTTTTATAGATCCTAAAAGATCTCTTTCTCCTCTTTCAGAAATGAGATTTAATTTATTTTTTTTAAAAATATTTAAAACATCTTTTCTAAGTCTACCTTTGCTTGGAACTCCAATATTTAAAATATTTTTTGTCATTAGTAATTTAAATTTAAAGCAGCGCCTACTGCTGGAGTTTGTATTTTTGATCCTAAATCTGAAATTAGACCATCATAACGACCACCATTAATAATATTTTTTAATGAGTTTTTAGATTTAATATCAATTTTAAAAACCATCCCAGTGTAATATTCTAATTGTCTTCCAAAGGATGCTGAAAATACTACATTTATTTTTGAAACCTTATTATTAGAGATTGGAAAATATTTTTGATCTACAGCTAGATTTATTTTGTATTTTTTAAAAAATTTATTTAACTCCATTGCTGCTTTATTTATGGGACATCTAATTTTTAAGAAATCTTTAATTATTTTTGAAACATTTTTTCCTTTGCTGGCTCTTCTAGGATCTTTTATTTTCTGGTCAAATCTTTTTAATATTTCGTTAATTGTTCTGCCTGCCACAATGTTCGATAAATCTTCTTTAAGCATTTTCACGTAACGCTTTTTATCTATTTCTACAATTGTCGGATCAACATCTGAATTAGTTTCTAATCTTTTTAATAAATCATTAAAATATTCCTCTCTCCAGAAGTGTCTAGCTAATCTTAGTTTCCATCTCTTTGGAATATCTAATTTTGAAATTAACAAATTAAATATTTCAACATTTCCAATGGTTAGCGTTCCTGAAGAATATTTAATATTTTGAAGAGATTTAAGAGATGTATTTATAATTTCTTTATCATCATTTTTCTCATCCTTAGATCCCAAAATTTCAAATCCAATTTGATTTCTGATTATCGAGTCTTTTTTATTTTGTGATTTTCGATAAGCTTGACCACTATAAAAAATTTTTTCCTTCCCCTGTAAATTATTTTCTAAATATCTTAAACAAGATGCAATCGTTAAATCTGGTCTTAAGCATAACTCGCTTCCATTCTGATCCGTAAAAGAAAAGATAAATTTTCTAAAGTTTTCTCCTGATCTTTGAACAATGTGATTAGCCTCAATTACTGAAGGTAAATCAATATATTTAAAACCCTTAGCTTTCACTGATCTAAGGATATTTTCAGATAAGTTTTTTGACTTCATCGATTAAATTTTCTTTTGGAAATGTTTTATTGTTTTCACCCTTAACACCTTTAAGGCTTTTTATAGTGACTGTATTTTCATTAAATTCATTTTCACCGCATATTATTGCAACATCTAACTCACGTTTATTTGCTAAGGTTAGTTGCTTGCCTAAATTTTTCTTTGTATCTAAAAAAATTTCAGCATTGATATTATTATTTCTTAATAGATCTAAAATTTCATAGTAATTTTTAAGATATTTTTCATCCATTACACAAACTAAAACTGGTTTTTGACTATCTACTTTTATTTGATCTAATTGCATCAAAGCAAATAACAACCGATCAACTCCAAAACTAATTCCAGTGCCTGGAATATCCACACCTTTAAATCTCGAGATTAATTTTGCATAGGCTCCTCCAGAACAAATACTGCCTATATCGACTTCTTTGCCTTTGTTGTTTGTAACTTTAAAATTTAGATTTGTTTCAACAATGAAATCTGAATAATAAGCCAATCCCCTAACAATTGTAAAATTTGTTTTGACCTGATTTAAATTTGAACTGTAACCCAATACTTCAAATACTTGTTCTAATTCCTTTATACCTTCTTGAGACAATGGATTTTTTAATGTTTCTTTTAATTCTTTTAAATCTTTAATTTTTAAAAAATTTAGTATTTCAGATGCTTGTTCATCGTTTAAATCTGCACCCTTAGTGATTGCACCACTTATATCTTTTCTCTCTTTTTTGAGCAGATCTTCAACACCTTTTAAACCAAAACCTGGCTTGTCTAATTTATCAATTGCTCTAATTACTTTAATTTGCTTTTCTTCTGATATTTTTAAATCATCAATTAATCCTTGAACTATTTTTCTGTTACTAACGTTGATTGTAAATTGATTTTTTTTTAAACCACAATCTAACAAGGTACTTGATATTAAATTGCAAAGCTCTGCATTTGCTTGCGCAGGATTAACATTTCCAACGATATCAAAATCTGCTTGCATAAATTCTCTGTATCTTCCGTTACCAGCCTTTTCATTTCTAAAGACATTTTGAATAGCATACCTTTTAAAAATTGATGGAAGCTCTTGATTATTTTGAGCAACAAATCTAGCTAGTGGGCTTGAAAGATCATACCTAAGAGTAATGCTCTTTTCTCCATCCTCAAATGAGAATACATCAGACATAGGATTAGCTTCATCTTCTGCCAAAAAAGATCCTATATTTTCACTTATCTCAAACGAAGGGGTTTCCAGAGCCTCTGCTCCAAATTTAATAAAATTATTCTCAATAGCTTTTAAAAGCTTTTTTTTGAGAAGAAGTTTTTTATCCCAACGATCTTCAAATCCTGAAGGTAATCCAGGAATTAATTTTTTTTCTTTATTCATTTTTTGGTACCCGGGCTGAGAGTCGAACTCAAACTTAAAGTTCCACAAACTTCCGTGCTAACCATTACACCACCCGGGCTTATCCTCTTTGTTTTTATCTTATTTTATGTGGATTTAAAATTATAATATAAATAAATAGCCTACTGGCTATGGAAACAGTTTCTGTGAGTACTTCTAAAAGTCTTTCTGTATGTAATATTTATATTCATGGTCAGTCTTTTAGACAAAAAAAATTAATATTCAAGGTCTAAATAGAAAAAGGACGTTTATCTATTTGATAGATAAAACGCCCTTTTAAATAATTTCTAAATTAGTCTATTTTTTTTAAATTAACTGCAGAAGGACCTTTGGGACCATCTTCTAATGTGAATTCAAGTTTATCACCTTCATTGAGATATCTCATACCAGCAGCTTTTACCGCTGAAGCATGAACAAAGGCATCTTTTTCTTTATCATCTCTTTCAATGAAGCCATATCCCTTTTTACCATTATACCATTTAATTTTTCCTTGTAGTGTACTCATCTTATTTCTTAGTCCTTTTGTTATTTATTATCTCTTAAAGGTAATTTCTTTTAAGATTATTTCAAGATGAAACTTTGTGGTGGTGGCTGAGGAAGGATTCGCACCTCCGACACAAGCCTTTTCAGGGCTCTGCTCTACTCCTGAGCTACTCAGCCTTATTTATCCCCTAAAGATAATTCTGCCTTTAGTAAGATCGTAAGGTGTCATTTCAACTGTCACATTATCACCTTGGAGAACTCTAATTCTGTTTTTTCTTAACTTACCTGCAGTATGAGCAGTCACTGTGTGCCCGTTCTCGAGCTTTACTCTGAACATTGCATTAGGAAGTAGGTCTATCACTGTACCTTTAAATTCCAGTAAGTCTTGTTTTGACAAATTTATTTTCTCCTTATTCGTTTTACTACAGATTGAGCGTGTCCAACCAACCCTTCGTAATTTGCAAGTGTTATAACTGATGGTCCAAGACTTTCAATACCCTTTTTTGATAAGTTTACGTATGAAATCCTTTTATAAAATTCATTTACACTAATACCGCTTGAGTATTTTGCAGAACCATTAGTTGGCAACACATGGTTTGATCCAACATTATAATCGGTCATTGCCATCACTGCATATTTTCCTAAACATATTGACCCTGAATTTTTTATTTTTGGAACTAACTGTTTAAAATTTTTAATATTTAATTCTAAATGTTCTGGTGCAATTTTATTTACAACACTTATTACTTTAGCGTCTGAAGAAATATACAAAAGAATTCCATTATTAATTAAACTTTTTCTTGCAACAGAAGCTCTTGGAATTTCTTTTAATTGTTTAGTAATTTCAATTTTTACTTTATCTAGCAAATCTTTATCTTTTGAAATCAAAATACATTGTGCAAGAATATCATGTTCAGCTTGTCCAATTAAATCACTTGCAACCCACTCAGGATTTGAGAATTTGTCACAAACGACAGTCACTTCTGAAGGACCTGCAGTCATACCTTCAATTCCAACAACACCAAAAACTTCTTTTTTTGCAGCCGCAACATAGGCGTTTCCTGGACCAACTATTTTATGTACTTTTTTAATTTTTTTAGTCCCATAGGATACTGCTGCAATAGCAGAAGGGCCTCCGATAGAATAAATTTCTTTTATTTTGCATTTTTTTGCAGCGTATAATACGGCTGGATTTTGTTTTCCTTTATAGCCTGGATTAATCATAACTATTCTCTTAACGCCTGCAACAATTGCTGGAATAGCATTCATCAATACACTTGATGGGTATGAAGCAGTAGAACCAGGAACATAAATTGCAACAGACTCTAAAGGCACATATTTATATTCAAGTTTGTTTTTTAATTTATCTGTATAAGAAATATTTTTAAATTTTTGAAGTGAATGAAATTTATAAATTCTATTATAAGCCGTATCGATTGCTTTCTTTACTTTTTTATCAAGTGAATTTATAGATTTTTTTATTTGTTTTGTGCTTGGGATAATTATGTTGTTTTGATTAAATCTTTTCTCATATTTTAATAATGCTTTATCTCCATTTTTTTTAACATCTTTAATTATATTTGTTACAGAAACAGAGTCTGATTGAATTTTTTTTTTTCTCTGTAAAAGCAAATTCTCTAATAATTTATCAAAATTTTTGCTTTTACTATTTAGTATCTTCATAACTATTTAGTTTCACTTTGATCCTCTAATCTTGCTTCAATAGTTTCTGTAGTTAAAGCAATATGAGCATTATTATTAAAAATAAGATTTATTTCATAAACATCATGATTTTTCAAATAATCTATACCTATTAGTTCTAAAACTGTTTCTTGATTTGATTGATCAATGTTCTTTGATCTTACTTTATCAACAAAATCAAACCTACAAATGCTATTGATTTTTTTATCTTCCTGATCACTTTCAACCTTGGTTCTTTCAATTGATAATAAAAAAACCTTATTGGATGCAAGATATTTTATATCTGTAATTTTAACCTTAGCCCCTGAACTACAAGCTGAAATCATTTGTAAGCCTTCTTGGTCGCTTGCTATTATTTTTGCTAAATATTTATTCACTATTTTAATCTTTTAATTTTAACACCTATTTTTTTTAATTTATTTTCTATTTTTTCATAACCTCTATCTAAGTGATAAATTCTGTTAATATATGATTTACCAGTAGAAACTACAGCTGCTAGAACCAAAGCAACAGAAGCTCTTAAATCACTAGACATTAATTCGGCACCAATGAATTTAGTATTTCCTTCTATTGTCGCAGTATTATTTTTAATATTTATTTTTGCTCCTAATCTTTGCAATTCTGCAACATGCATAAATCTATTTTCAAAAATACTTTCAGTTATTGAACTTTTGCCAACTGCTTTGCACATTAAAACCATTAATTGTGCTTGAAGGTCTGTAGGAATGCCAGGAAACTCTTTAGTTTTAATACTTTTTATAGATTTTATTTTTTCAGGTCCCTTAATTAAGATTGTATTTTCACTAGTTTTAATTTTAGCACCAACTTTTTTTAGTAATTTTATTTCTGTATTAATAATTTTAGGATTTAAATTATTTATATTTAAATTACCTTTTGCAAGTGTTGCGGCTACACAAAATGTGCCTGCTTCTATTCTATCAGCCATTACAGAATATTCAGTTTCATGTAAAGAATTTACACCTATGATTTTACAAACTCTTCCTTTCCATTTTATTTTCGCTCCAGCTTTATTTAAAAAATTTGTAAGATCTTTAATCTCAGGTTCTATTGCACAATTTTTTAAAACTGTTTTTCCTTTTGCTAAACATGCTGCTATTATAGAATTTTCAGTTGCCCCAACACTTATCTTTGGAAAATTTATAATTGTTCCACTAAGTTTTCCTTTTGATTTTGCAAGAATATATCCATCTTTTAATTCATATTTCATACCAAGTTTTTTTAATGCAGCTAGATGATAATTAACTGGTCTTGCACCAATTAAACATCCGCCAGGTAAAGAGATTTTAGATTTATTGTATTTTGAAATAAGTGGACCTAAAACTAAAATAGAGCCACGCATTGTTTTGACTAAAGAATAACTAGCAAAAGTTTTCATATTTTTTTTATTTATAATTTTTGCTGTTTTTTTATCTCTTGATAAAATTATTTTAGAACCAAGAGACTTTAATAAATTTAACATTGTATTAATGTCCCTAACTCTTGGTAAATTTTTGATAATAACAGGTTTATCAAATAATAATGTTGCAGCTAATATCGGTAGGGATGCATTCTTCGAACCTGAAATTGAAACATTACCCTTCATTTTACAAGGGCCATTAATCAGAAATTTATCCATAAATTACTTTTTAATCTTAGCAACTTGAATTGTGGTTTGACCCTGATATTTACCGTTCTTTGATTTATAAGTTGTTTCTGGCTGAGTATCTGATTTGAAAAATAAAAATTGTGCTATTCCCTCGTTTGAGTAAATTTTTGCAGGGTTAGGTGTTGTATTACTTAGCTCAATTACAATGTTGCCCTCAAATTCATTTTCAATTGGAGTAACATTACAAATAATTCCTGTCCTCGCATAAGTGCTTTTTCCAACACAAATACATAAAACGTCTTTTGGTATTCTAAAATATTCTACTGTTTTAGCTAATACAAATGAATTTGGTGGTATAATACAGTGTGGTCCTTTTCGTTCTATAAAGTTATCATCAGAAAAATTCTTTGGATCAACTAAAGAACTATTAACATTGGTAAAAATTCTATATTCATCTGAGATTCTCACATCATATCCCATACTACTTAATCCATACGAAATTTTTCCCTCAGATACTTGATGATCCAAAAATGGCTCTATCATATTATGCTCTTTACACATTTTTTTAATCCAAGAATCAGGTTGAATTGACATTATTTATTTTTCTTTTTATTTTTTTTTTGGAAAATTTTTCTTTTCTTCAAATTTTTTCTAAGCGCCAAGCTTAAACGCTCATTTTTTTCTTTTGAAATCA
The DNA here is from genome assembly GCF_052049835.1 of Candidatus Pelagibacter sp. GTDB lineage: Bacteria > Pseudomonadota > Alphaproteobacteria > Pelagibacterales > Pelagibacteraceae > Pelagibacter. Next base: position 56,388 of record NZ_JBNGZF010000006.1, read on the forward strand.
TTCTTTGTTTGGGTTAGTCAGGAAATCTAAAGAAATTGGTTTATTGGGATCTAGTGTAGTTGCTTTTTCCTCTTCTTTTTTTGGGCCTTCTTTAGCTAAGCGTTTAGCTTTTTTTTCAGCAAGCTTTCTCTCTCTTTTAGCTTGCTTTTCCATAAGCTTATTACCTTTAGTTGATTTATAGTCGTAATGAATTCCCATAACATTTTCCTAAAATAGATATAAATCATATTCATCAAAAAATTAAGGCAATAATTTGAAAAAAATGCTTTATTATCAATAAAATACAATTTGTCTCTAAGCTCCTGTAGTTAAATGGTATAACAAGTCATTGGTAATGACTAGTTCCCTGGTCAGTACAGGGTGGGAGCACCACTAATTTCTATAAAAAAATTTTCTCAAAAATATCGTAATCAGAATTAAAATAAAGAAAGCTGTAATAGGAACATATATATCAGGTGAAAATATTATATCAGTTATTCCAGGTAACTCGGCATTTTGGTCTATAATTTTTTCTAATCCACTCCCAATAGAAACTGCTAAAAAAATTTGAGGAATTATTCCAATCAATGTAGCAAAGAAAAAATTTATAACCTTAACATTAAATAAGGTTGGTAAGAGACAGCTCAGCTGCCAAGGTATACCACCTATAAAACGGTAAATTAATAAGTAAATAAATTCAGATTGTTTAAATTTTATTTCTAAGTTTTGAAATTTATTTAAAAATTTTTCTCTAATGAGCTGTTTTAAAAAATAATTTCCAAAAATATACAAAAAGGTAGCACCAATACTCAAGCCCAAAACAACAACAAGTGTCCCTATCCATTTTCCAAAAATAAATCCACCCATTAAAGCAACTGGAGATCCAAATCCTAAAAAAGGGAAAACCCAAAGAATAGTTAATGCTAAATAAATAATAGAAATTAAAAATAAGTTAGATTTTTTAAGTTCAAAAAAATAAGATTGGTTATCTCTTAGAAAGTCATAGGATGTAATTTCCGAGAGACTAAATTTTGAGAAAAAGAAATACAAAAATAAGCCAACAATTAATAAATAAGACAATCCAATAAATAATTTAATTTTTTTTGTATTTTCCATGATTCTTCTTATTTTAGTGCTTAATCTTCTATTTGCTATTTTAATTATTACTAATATAAAGGGGCAAAAATTATAAAAAACTATATCAAATCTAATTATGAAAAGAACTTATCAACCCTCAAATAAAAAAAGAGCTCGAAAACACGGCTTTCGTTCAAAAATGAAAACTAAAGGTGGTAAAAAGCTTTTGGCTAGAAGAAGAGCAAGAGGAAGAAAAACACTAACTGTTTCCTTATAGAATAATGAAAAGCAAAATACTTGCTCTTTCAAAAAACGAAGAATTTAAAAATTTACTTAAACAAAAAAAGATTACCAATAAATACGTAAGTATTTTTTTTGGAAGATTATTTAATAAAGATAAAAAAAGACTAAATATCAGTTTTGTGACTAAGAAAAAAATTGGTAATGCAGTAAAGAGAAATAAAATTAAAAGAAGATTAAGAAACATTATGAATGAAGCTGTTAAAAAAGTAGAGATAAACTTTGATTATTCATTTCTTGTTATAGCCAAGTCTTCTATGCTAAATAATGAATACAAAATTATAAAAGAAACTCTTTTTCAGGATTTTGCAAAAATAAAATAATGAATATATTTACATTAATTTTAATTAAATTTATCAAAGCTTATAAATATTTGATTAGTCCATTATTGGGTCACTCTTGTAGATATTTACCAACATGTTCTGAATACAGCATAGATGCTTTAAAAGAATACGGTTTTTTTAAAGGTTTATTAATTAGTATAAAAAGAATTTTATCCTGCCATCCAATAAAATTTTTAGGGGGTGGCGAAGGGTTTGATCCAGTTAAAAAAGAAATGAAGGATAATAAATAATGGAAACTAGAAACATAATTGCTGCCATAAGTTTATCAGCTGCTGTAATTATATTATACTCGCTATTTTTCGCGCCACCTCCTGTAACGAAAGAAAATTTAATTGAAAAAACTAATACTGAGCAGAATTCAGATGCACCTAGTCTTGATCAAAAAGAAAACGTATCTGAAATTTCACGAGAAGAAGCGTTACAACAAAGTGAAAGAATTCAGTTTGAGAACGAAAGTATTGTTGGATCTATTTCATTAAAAGGTGCTGCAATAGATGATCTAACTTTCAAAGAATATAATATAAGTTTAGAAAGCGATGAAAAAGTAAAATTTCTCGCACCACGAGGTTCTACAGAAGGCTATATAATAGAAAGTGGTTTTATAACTACCGATAAAAATATCGATATTCCGAATGCAGATTCAATTTGGTCAGTTTATGGAAATAATAAATTAACTGATCAATCTCCTATAAAACTAAGTTGGACTAATGATCAAGGCATCACTTTTGAAAAAGAAATTGCATTAGATGATAAGTTTTTATTCACAATAAAACAAAGGATAATAAATTCTACTGATAAAAACTATGACTTTTATTCTTATGGACAAATTATAAGAAATCAAATCCCAGAAGGTTTGACCGATTTTTACATTCTTCATGAAGGCCCTATCGCTACATTAGATGAAGAATTAATTGAGGAAGATTATGACGATATTGAAGAGAAAAAATTTTCAAGAACTGCTCAAAAAGGATGGTTAGGTATAGGAGATAAATATTACATATCAACTCTAATTCCACCAAGAGAAAAAGAATTTAAAACTACGATGGATTACAAAAACAAGTACAGAATAAACTTTGTTACAACAGAACCATTAGAGTTAACTGGAAACTCCTCTATAGAAGAAAACTTACAAGTAATAGTAGCTGCAAAAAGAGTTGACGTAATTGATGGGTACGCAGAATCATTAAAAATTGATAAATTTGATCTTACGATTGATTGGGGATTCTTATACTTTTTAACACGTCCTTTGTTCACTGCTTTAGAATATTTCTTTAAAATATTTGGTAATTATGGATTAGCAATTATTGCTGTTACTGTTTGTATTCGTGTAGCATTTTTTCCACTTGCTAATTTTTCATTCAGAAGCATGGCTAAAATGAAAGCTCTTCAGCCTGAGATGGCAAGACTTAAAGAAGTACACAAAGATGACAAAATGAAATTGCAACAAGCAATGATGGCTCTTTATAAAAAAGAGAAGGTAAATCCTATGAGTGGGTGTCTTCCCATTTTGATTCAAATTCCGGTATTCTTTGCTCTTTATAAGGTTTTATTTGTTACGATAGAAATGCGTCATATGCCTTTTTATGGTTGGATCCAAGATTTAAGTGCTAAGGATCCTACTTCAATATTTAATTTATTTGGATTGTTTCCTTATAATGTACCTTCTTTCCTTGTAATTGGAGCATGGCCAGTTGCTATGGGGGTATCAATGTGGGTGCAACAAAAGTTGAATCCTGCTCCAACAGATCCAATGCAAGCAAAAATATTTATGTTCTTCCCTTTATTTTTAACAGTAATTCTTGCACCATTCCCAAGTGGGCTAGTAATTTATTGGACAGTTAATAACATTTTAACAATGGCTCAGCAGGTTGTAATAATGAAACGTACAACAGTTAAAACTGCAACCTAATTAAAAAATAATAAATGGACCTTGAAAAGATATTACCTAAAGATGGGCCACCAATTAATGAAGTAACTAAATATATTGAAAAATATAAAAATGATTTAATAGTAATTAAATACGGTGGAAATGTTTTAATTGATAGAAACGTATTTAATAATTTTATAACTGATCTTAGTGTTTTAAATAAATTAGGCCTTACAACTGTGGTAATTCATGGTGGTGGACCTAGAATTAAAAGAGAGCTAGAAAAATCAAATATTCAATCAAAATTTATAAGAGGACTAAGAGTAACTGACAAAAATATAATTGATATTGTTGAATCTGTTTTAATTGATTTTAATAATGACATTGTTAATTCTTTGAAAGACAAAAACACAGAAGCAATCTCTATTCACACAAAAAATAATAATGTTATAAAAACTATACCAGAAGCAGAAGAGCTAGGATTTGTAGGAATACCAAATGAGATTAATAATGAACAAATATTAAATATAATTAATCAAAATAAAATTCCTATAATCTCTCCATTAGGATTAGGTAAAGAAAACAAAACATATAATATTAATGGAGATACAGCTGCGATGGCTATAGCAAAATCTTTAAAATCTAGAAGACTATTGTTAATGACTAATGTTGACGGTGTTTTGGATAAAAATAAGAAGTTAATAGAGGAAATTTCTTCATCTGAAGTTCTTGAAATGATTAAAGATGAAACTATTAGAGAAGGTATGATACCTAAAATAAACGCATGTTTAGACGCTGTAAATAATGGTGTAACAGCAGTTGGTATAATCAATGGCACAAAGCCACATTCGTGTTTATGGGAAATATTCTCTGACAAGGGCTCTGGGACCCTAATAAGACAATGAAAGAATTAAAGAATATCAAAAACATATTATTTGATTGTGATGGGGTGCTATATAGTGATCTTGAAGGAGTATTTGGTCAAGTAAGTAAAAAGATGACTCAATATATTTCGAATAAATTAAATATAGATTTAAAAGAGGCAAAAGAATTACAAACAAATTATTTTCATAAATATAATACTAGTCTTAATGGTTTAATGATACATCACGATATACCTCCAAGAGAATTTTTAGACTACGTGCATGATATTAATTTAGATTTTTTAGAAAAAGATACTGCTTTAAGGAATGAACTGGAAAATATTAATCTAAACAAATTTGTGTTTACAAATGGTAGTAAAGAACATGTTAAAAATATTACTACTCACTTAGGAATTGATGATCAATTTGACGGTGTATTTGACATTGTTGATGCTGAGTACAGTCCAAAACCTGAGGCAAAAGCATTTGATCTGATGGTCAAAAAATTTCAAATTGATCCAACTGAGACACTTTATATTGAAGATATCGCAAAAAACTTATCTATTGGAAAAGAAAGAGGAGCAAAAACAGTTTGGTTAATCAATGATGAATACTGGGGGAAAAAGGAGTCTGATGAAGAGTATATTGATTACAAAATTGAAAATCTTTCTTTATTTTTAAAAGAAATAAGGTTATTAAAAAACCCATAAAACTATGAGTATTGAGAAAATTATAAATGAAGCTTGGGAAAATAAAGACCAAGTAAGTCAAAATCCAGATAAATCTTTAAAGGATGCTGTGAATCAAATTATTGATGAATTAGACAGTGGAAAAGTAAGAGTAGCTGAAAAGATAAATGGTGAATGGGTAACACATCAACATCTAAAAAAAGCTATAATGTTGAGCTTTAGAATGTATCCAATGGAAAATTTAAATGGTCCATACAGTAGCTGGTATGACAAAGCTCATTTACTTAAAGGAAAAACAGCTGGATGGACAAAAGAAGATCATGAAAAAGCTGGTTTTAGAATGGTGCCTAATTCGCCAGTAAGAAAAGGATCATTTGTAGGAAAGAATGCGGTTTTGATGCCTTGTTATGTAAATATTGGAGCGTATATTGATGAAGGAACAATGATGGATACATTTAGTCGTGCTGGAAGTTGTTGTCAGATTGGAAAAAATTGTCATATCTCTGCAGGTTCTGGAATTGGGGGCGTCTTGGAGCCCGCTCAAGCATTACCAACAATTATTGAGGATAATGTTTTTGTTGGGGCGATGTCTGAGGTTGTTGAAGGTGTGATAGTTGGAGAAGGCTCTGTATTAAGTATGGGTATGCTAATTACTCAAAGTACTAAAATAATAACGCGTTCAACAGGAGAGATTACTTATGGGAAAATTCCTCCATACTCAGTTGTTGTACCAGGTTCTTTACCAGATAAAAACAATCCATCTGCACCATCTTTAAGCTGTGCAGTGATTATTAAACAAGTTGATGAAAAAACGAGATCTAAAACATCAGTTAACGATCTTTTAAGAGATTAAAATGCCAACAATAAATGAATTACAGTTAGCTAAAGAGCTAATTAGGTTTCCATCTGTTACAAAAACTGATGCCGGTGTTATTAAATTTTTAGAAAAAAAATTAAAAAAAATTGGCTTTAAAACTAAAATTCTCGAGTTTAAAGATAAAAATAGTTATCCTGTAAAAAACCTTTACGCAAGACTTGGTAACACAAGTCCAAATTTTTGTTATGCAGGTCATTTGGATGTTGTACCACCTGGTAATTTAAATGATTGGACTGTTAATCCATTCAAACCTGCTGTTAAGAAAGGATACTTAATTGGCAGAGGCGCAAATGATATGAAAAGCTCAATAGCTGCATTTGTTACTGCGGTAAGTAATTTTGCTAAAATAAATAAAAAATTCGATGGGTCTATTAGCCTTTTAATTACTGGGGACGAAGAAGGAATTGCAATTAATGGAACAAAAAAAGTTGTTGAGTATTTGAGAAAAAGAAAAGAAAAAATAGATTTTTGCTTAGTAGGAGAACCTACGAATCCAAATAAATTAGGAGAAATGATTAAAATTGGTCGTAGAGGTAGTATGACTGGAAAATTGACTGTCATTGGTATTCAAGGTCATGTGGCTTACCCTAACAGAGCAAACAATCCATCAACAGCTTTGGTCCAAATACTAAAAGAGTTAAAAGAAATTAAATTTGATAAAGGAACAAAAGATTTTCAACCTACAAATTTAGAAATAACAAAAATTAACATCGATAATTCAGCTGATAATGTAATTCCAGGATTAGCTAGCGCATCCTTTAATATTAGATTTAATAACAAACACACATCTTACAAATTAAAGAATAAAATAAATAAAATAATTAAAAAAATTTGTAAAAAAAATAAATCAAAATATAAAATCGAATATAGTGTTTCTGGTGAGGCTTTTTTAACTAAGCCAAACAAAACTACATTTATGATACGAAATACAATTAAAAAGATTACTAAAATTAAACCTAAATTATCTACAACTGGTGGTACATCGGATGCAAGATTTATAAAAAAAATAGCTCCATGTTTAGAATTTGGATTAGTGGGAAAAACTATGCATAAGATAGGGGAATGTGTGTCTCTATCTGATTTAAAAAGATTAACTTTAATTTATAGCAAAATCTTAGATAACTATTTTAAGTGAAAACTGGTTTAATTACATCAGACACATCTCAAAATCATGATACAGGTCCTGGGCATCCAGAACAAATAGCAAGAGTATCAGTAATAGTAGAAAATTTTAAAAAATTTAATTATAAAAATCTTATATGGAAGAAACCATCTAAAGTTTCAGATGATATTCTCTTAACTACACATGAAAAGAATTATTTAAATTTAGTAAAAAGTTCTTTTCCAAAAAAAGGTTTTTCTTCACTTGATGGAGATACAATCATTTCACCTGGAAGCAAAGATGCAACTTTCGATGCAGTTGGATCAATAATTGCTGCAATTGATGGAGTAGAAAAAAAAGAATTTAGAAATGCATTTTGTGGTGTTCGACCTCCTGGACATCATAGTTCACAAAATAAAGCAGCTGGTTTTTGTATTTTAAATTCAGTGAGTATTGGTGCAAATTATTTGTTGAAAAAATATAAATATAAGAAAGTTGCAATAATAGATTTTGATGTACATCATGGTAATGGAACACAGGATATTTTTTATGAAAATGAAAATGTTCTTTTTATATCAACTCACCAATATCCCTACTACCCTGGAACTGGCTCAGAACAAGAAAGAGGTAAATTTAAAAATATCTTTAATATACCTTTGCCAGCTGGGATAAGTTCAGAAGAATATTTAAACGTATTTGATCATGTATTGAAAAAATTAGAAGAGTTTAAACCAGAGTTTATATTGATTAGCGCTGGTTTTGATGCCCATGAGGATGATCCTCTTGCTCAATTTAATTTAAAAACAGAGGACTATTTTACTATTACCAAAAGAATATTAGAGGCTTCTAAAAAATTTTGTAATGGAAAAGTTGTTTCAATTTTAGAGGGTGGTTACGACTTAAATGCACTTCGAGATAGCACTAAAAGACACGTTGATGCTCTTTTAGAATTTAATTGATAATTCTTTAGAAAACTCTAAATAAAAATCTTCATGAAATTATATAAAATAAAAAAATCTGGAATTGATAATAAAGGAAGAGGGCTTTATGCAACTCGTGACATTAAAGAAGGAACCAAAATAATTGACTATGTAGGAAAACTTATAACAAAAAAACAAACACAAGTTTCTGATAAGTACGATAATAGTAAACCGATATATTTATTCACAATAAATAAAAGATACGATCTAGATGGAGATTTTCCATGGAATACCGCAGGTTTAATAAACCATTCTTGTGATAATAATTGTGATTACGATGGAAAGGGATTGAAAATTTGGGTTAAAGCAATCAAAGATATTAAAAAAGGTGAGGAGTTTACTTGTGACTATGGATTTGGTTATGATGAAAACTACAAACAATTTCCTTGTAAATGTAAATCAAAAAACTGTTGTGGATATATCGTAAGAGCTGAGTCTAGATGGCGAATAAATAAAAAGTTTGCTATGAGCAATAAAAATAAATTAATAAAGAACTCTAAATAAAAATAAACCACTTGGTGGTGCTGGAGGAGCACACAGTGTTCTTTTTTTTGACTTAAATCTTTTTTCAAAAGTTTTCAAATCCCATTTCTTTTCCCCCAAATATTTTAAACAACCAACCATAGATCTGACCTGATGTTGTAAAAAAGATTGAGAACTAAATTGAAATTCAATTTTGTTTTTTGATGATTTAATTTTTATTGATTTTATAGTTTTAATTGGACTTTTTGCATGACAGCTTGATGATCTAAAAGTTGAATAATCATGGGTTCCTAATAACTTTTTTGCACCCCTTTTCATTAATTCTAAATCTAAAGGCTTACGAACATGCCATGCTCTATTTTTTTCAATTATTGGTTGGCTTATTTGATTAAATATAAAGTATTTATAAATTCTTTGTTTTGCTGAAAATCTAGCATGAAATTTATTATTTCTTTTTTTAATATTTTTAATTGCAATGTCTTTTAAATTTAAAAAATGATTTATGGATTTTAAAAATTTAATTGTATCAATTATTTTATTTTTACAATCAAAGTGTGCAGATTGCTCAAATGCATGAACCCCTGCATCAGTTCTTCCTTGACCATGTAAAACAATTTTTTCTTTTAATAATTTTGATAATTTTTCTTGAATTAATCCTTGTATTGTCGAACCCTTTTTTTGAATTTGCCATCCTCTAAAATTTGTCCCTACATACTCAATAAGTATTTGGTATCTATTCATTATAGAAATGAACCCTTTTTAATTTGTGTTCCTAAAACAAATTCTCCAATACTTTGAGGCTTTTTTCCTTGTCTTTGTATTTCTTTAATTTTTATTGATTTTTTATCTCCACATGAAATTTCTAAGTGATCAGATAAAACTTCACCTGGTTTTCCTTGCGCTTGTCCAATTTCTGCTTTTAATATTTTATATCTCTCACCGTTAAAAATGAAATAAGCACCTGGAACCGGATAAAGTCCATTTATTTTACCAATTATAATTTTAGCATCTTCTTTCCAATTAATTTGCCCCTCTAATTTTTGAATTTTTGATGCGTATGTGGCTGATGAGTGATCTTGTTCTATAAAGTTTGCTTTATCCTCATATATATCATCTATATTATCTAAAATTTTCTCTGCAGCCAAACTTGATAGCTTTTCATTAATATCTTCAGCATTTAAATTATTTTCTATATTAATTTTATAAACATTACATACTGGTCCTGTATCTAGTTCCTCCCCTATTTTCATAATACTAATTCCTGTCTCTTTATCTAAATTCATAATTGATCTTTGAATAGGAGCAGCACCTCTCCATTTTGGAAGAATTGATGCATGTATATTAATAAATCCTTTTTTAGTTAAATTTAAATATGACTTTGGTATAATTTGACCATAAGCAACCACTATTGCCAAATCTGCCTCTAAAGATTTAAAATATTTAAATTCCTCTGAATTTTCTTTCAATGAATTTGGTGTTCTAAATTCTATGTTTAAAGTTTCTGAAATTAATTGAATTGGTGACTTGTTAATTTTTTGACCTCTTTTAGATTTTTGAGGGGGTTGTGTATAAACACAAGAAATAGGATATCCATTTTGATAAAGCGATTTTAAAATTGGAACAGCGAACATGGGAGTACCCATAAAAACTATTTTTTTTAGCATGTTTAAAGAATTGCTGATGAAGATTTTTTCTTAGATAATTTTTTAATTATCATTGATTTTTTTAATTTCGAAAGATAATCAATAAATAGTATCCCCTCTAAATGGTCCATTTCATGCTGAATACATGTTGCAAGAAGACCATCTGCCTTTAGCAATTTCTTTTCTCCATCATAATCAAGATATTCTACTTCACACTTACTAGGTCTATCAATTTCTGCAAACTGATTTGGTACAGAAAGACATCCTTCCTCATAAGTTGCTTTTTCTGGATCTTTATTTTTGATAACCGGATTTACAAAATATCTTGGCTCTTTTTTACTCTCATCTTTACTTATATCCATTACAATAATTCTCTTTGGTACACCAACTTGTATCGCCGCGAGACCAATTCCGTTTGCGTCATACATTGTCTCTAGCATATCATCCATCAATTTTTGCTCTTCCTTACCAACACTATTGACTGGTTTAGATATTTGCCTAAGTAATTTATTAGGTTCTGTTATTATAGTTCTGATAGCCATAACTTGATTTTATTATAATTTTTATACTTTTAAAGGAAGAACTTTTAGCAATAGTTTGTTTCTAATTAAATCAACATTTAATTGATTTAAAGTATTGATAATAAAATAAACTGTATCTTCATCAATATTTTCAATTTTGTCAGGTCCAATTACCTCAATTATTCTCAACAATGCGGCACCAATCTCATTATTATCTATCATTGTTTGAATATCGGCAGGCATTTCTGATTGCTTCACCTCATAAAGACTGTCATATTTTTTTGAAATTTCAACTCCGTCAGATTTAAGCGCCTCTAGAAAAATTATATCTTTTTTTGATAAAAAATATTTTTTATCTTTTTTAATTTTCTTTAAAAATTTATCTAGATCCTCTTCAATTTTAGATTTTGCATAGTCCCCATTGAAATAATTTATAAGTTTTGATTGGTGTAAAATTTTACTATTGTATTTAATTTTTTTATCTGTTGTCTCTTTCTTGTTTAGATTACTATAGTAAAATGTTGTAAAATTTGATGGAACATCCTCAACATTAATTTCAGCTAAAAATTTTTTTAATTCTAAATCAAAGGCATCACCTATATCATCAGATATAAATAGATCCTTTAAAATCTTCATAAATTCTAATTTGATTTTTGGTTCTTCTGTTAAAAGAGTTCTTTGATATAAAAGAGCACGTCCCTCGATTGAAGATAAAGATTTATACGACTCTTTTGCGTTTAAAAATTGATTAATATTAAATTGGAATTTTTTATAAAATTCGAATAACTCCTCTTCGGAATAATTTTTATCATTAACAGCTTTTTCTATTGTAGAAATCTTTTCTACATCAGTAATTTCTATATCTTGAATTTTAAAAAGTAAATTAGCAGCTGAAAGATATTTCCAAATTATTTTAGGTGTATCTTCTGTTGGTTCATAATTAAACTCAGGGTTAGTTCTATGAGCTAAATGAAAATCTAAAATTGAATTTATTGATATTTCTTTATCTGCCTCATCTAAATATCCAAATAAATAATTTATTTTGTTTTCGTAATAAATATCTTCAAAACCTAACTCTTTTTTTAAATCTAAGATAAGTTGTGCTTCTTCATTTTTTCCATAATTGATTAAACAATATAAATTAAATTTTGATAGATATTCATCTTGAATGGGTTCAGAATTTTTAGAAAAAATCTCACATGATTTTTTTACGTTTGATTCTGATAAATAAGTATCTACCAAATATCTTGTTAAATTTGGATGTAAATTTATTATTTGATTTTTAATTAAATATTCTTCTATTAATTCTAAGTTTGCATCTTTTATTAACCAATCAGATTTAAAGCTCATAAATTCTTTCTCGGTAATATTTTGAGTTGGAGAATAAGCGTTGGTTAATAAAGATATGTGCATTATATCAGATGCATCCTCTGAAAGATTAAACTTATTGATATTCTGAAATAAATTTTTTAATTTAGTTCCATCAGAATTTGACCACATATCCATAGTCAAACCGTATTCACTAGGATCATATAGTCCAATAATTTTAATTTCTTTTGATGAAAATTCTTTATCAAGTTTAATACTATCTGTTTGTTTATTTGTTTGTAATTCGTAAATACTATTCTGAGTAGTGCCACTAGAATTTTCACTTGAAATATTTGTTTCTGAAATAACTTGATTATCTTTTTTTTCTATATTCCAAATATCAATCGGTTTCTCCTCTGCAAACGCAGGTGTAAAAAAAATAAGACAAACTAATGTGATTAAAAAAATTTTCTTATTTAACAATTTTAAAATTTTCATTTGGAATAATTTTTTCAATTTCTTTTTTAGGTGCAGGAAAATCAATTGTACTTAGAAAAAAAATAATACCTAAAATAACCCCTAATCCGATTATAGATTTAATTACAAGTCCTATGATACTTGCTTTGCCTGAACTTGTGTTTTTAATGAATTGCATATACTTTTAGATAATTTCAAATTAAGACATATTTATGTTTTTTCAATAAAGAAACTTATGAAATCAAAAGAAAATCTAGTTTTTTTGGGGATGATGGGTTCTGGTAAGAGCTCTATTGGATCTTTAGTAGCTAAGAAATTAAAATTAAATTTTGTAGATATCGATAAAGAAATTGAAAAAAATTTAAACATTACAATAAAAAAAATCTTTGAAGTTAAAGGTGAGAATTATTTTAGAAAAATTGAAGAACAAACAACTTTAAAAAAGCTTAAATTAAGCTCTACTGTGATTTCACTTGGTGGGGGAGCATTTACAAATAACAATATTAGGAAAGAAATTTTAAAAAATCATTTATCTTTTTGGCTAAATTGGGATGATAAAACATTGTTAAATAGAATTAAAAACAGTAAAAAAAGACCATTAGCGATTAATGCAACCGATATTGAGTTAATTGATTTAATTAAGAAACGATCTAGCATTTATTCTAAAGCTTTATATGAGATAAAGTGTGATAATCTTACTAAAAGTGAAATAGTAAATAAAATAGTAAAAATTTATGAAACAAACTAGATTAAATATAGTAACTAAAACCGAAAAATATCCAATAATTATTGGATCAAATTTAACCTCAAGCATATCAAAAATTTTTAAATCAAATTCAATTGATTTTGATAAATGTTTGATTGTTGTTGATAAAAATATTCCAAAAAAATTTGTCTCAAATATTAAAAGGTCTTTTAAAAATAAAAGTATTTTTGTGTTATTTTTTAATGCTAGTGAAAAAAATAAAAATATTAATAGCGTTAATAAAATTCTAGAAGTTTTATTAAATAAAAACTTTTCAAGAAATGATGTTTTAATTTCTTTAGGAGGAGGAATTACAGGCGATGTAAGCGGTTTTGCAGCTAGTCTTTTCAAAAGGGGCCTTAAGTTTGCAAATATTCCAACAACTCTTTTAGCTCAAGTTGATTCATCAATTGGGGGGAAAACTGGAGTTAATTCTAAATATGGTAAAAATTTAATAGGAAGCTTTTATCAACCATCACTGGTTCTCTCAGATATTCAATTTCTTGAATCTTTATCAAGAAGAGAAATAATTTGCGGATATGGAGAAATATTGAAGCATTCATTAATTGATAATAAAAAATTTTTTAATTTCTTAAATAAAAATCTTAAAATGATTTTAAGTCTTTCTTCTCCATTTATTGAAAAAGCAATTTATGAAAGTTGTAAAATTAAAAAAAAAGTAGTTGAAAAAGATGAAAAAGAAATAGCATTAAGAAAAGTATTAAATTTTGGCCATACATTTGCCCATGCTTATGAATCAGGTTTAGGATACAGCCATAAATTAAATCATGGTGAAGCCGTGATACTTGGAATGAAAACGGCACTAAGTTTTAGTTTTAGGGAAAACATGCTCAGTAAAAAAGAATATAATTTAATTATAAATCATATTGATAATTCTGGTCTACCTTCTTCTATAAAAAAATATTTTTCTATCAGAGATTTGAATAAGATTTTATCGTTTATGATCAAAGATAAAAAAAATAATTCTGAAAAAATTAACTTAGTTTTGTTAAAAAAAATTGGTAAGCCAATTTTTAACAAACAATACACCAAAAAAAAGTTAAATTTATTTCTAAAAAAATTTTTAACTAATTAAAATTTGGATTGAGTGAATAAATTCTTTTAATTCTTGATCTAAAATCTTGTAAATTTTTTTATTACTTTCAATTTTATTCATTTTTTTTAGTTCTTGAGAAACGATAATTAATTTTAAATGATATTTTCCTTCTTGATTTCCTTTATGATTTTTATGAAGAAAAGACTTATCTTCAATATTTATACTTTCAATATTTATTTGATTTAATAATTTATTTTTTACAATTGTAATTAACTCATTTATATCCATATATGTTATTATATATCATGAAAAATATTTGTGACTGGAATAATTGTAATAAAATAGGTGAATATAAGGCACCAGTCGAAAAAGATAATAGCAGAAAATTTAGAATGCTTTGCCTTGAGCATGTAAAAGAATTTAATAAAAATTGGAACTATTTTTCAGGAATGAATGATGACCAAGTAGTGGATTTTTTAAAATCTGACATGACTTGGCACAAACCTACGCAAAGCTTTAGCTCTTCAGATAATTTTTTCAAAGTGTTATGGAATACAACTTTGAAAGATGAGTTCGATAAAGAAAAAATAAATGGAGATTATAATCATATGCGTCAATTTAAATTTGATCATAAAGATATAAAAGCTTTTGGAATATTGGGGGTTTCTGTAGGTTTAAAGTGGAAGAAAATACAAGATAAATTCAAATTACTTGTGAAAAAATTTCACCCTGATATGAATTCTGGAAATAAAAAATACGAGGAAAAACTTAAACTTATAACATTGGCTTACACTCAATTAAAAAATACCTATAGAGAAAAAATTGACACCAAATCTTAACATAGAACCAGATATTAAAGTTTCATTAAAACAAACTTTTGGAATTGATTCAGAAATGGAAGTAGATGCATTTTCAAAAAAAAATGAATATGTTCCTGAAATTGATAAAAACTATAAGTTCGATAGAGATACTACTTTAGCCATTATTTCAGGATTTGCGTTTAATAAGAGAGTTCTAGTTCAAGGATATCATGGCACTGGAAAATCTACTCACATCGAGCAAATTGCTGCAAGATTAAATTGGCCCTGTATCCGTATAAATTTAGATAGTCATGTAAGTAGAATTGATTTGATTGGAAAAGATGCAATCGTTCTAAAAGATGGTAAACAAGTAACTCAATTTAATGAGGGAATTTTACCATGGTCTATACAAAATCCAGTTGCACTTGTTTTTGATGAATATGATGCTGGTAGACCTGATGTAATGTTTGTAATTCAAAGAGTTTTAGAAGCTGAGGGAAATTTTACATTACTAGATAAAAACAAAGTAATTAAACAAAATAAATTTTTTAGATTATTTGCTACTTCAAATACTGTTGGACTTGGTGATACGACAGGTCTTTATCATGGTACACAGCAAATTAACCAAGGCCAGATGGATAGATGGAATATTGTTACAACTTTAAACTATCTTAGCCTAGATAGAGAAATGGACATTGTTTTGTCTAAAAATAAAAACTTAAATAACGCAAAGGGAAAAGATAAGGTTGCTAACATGATAAAAGTAGCATCTTTAACGCGTAAAGGATTTATTGCAGGAGATATTTCAACAGTGATGAGCCCTAGAACGGTGTTACATTGGGCAGAAAATGCAGAGATATTTAAAGACACTGGTTACGCCTTTAGAGTAACTTTTCTTAATAAATGTGATGATATTGAAAAAAATACCATCGCAGAATATTATCAAAGATGTTTTGGTGAAGAGTTGCCAGAATCTTTGATTAATATTCAAATCTAATGAGCACTAAAGAAAATAATTTAAAAGAAAAATTCAAAATTGCTTTAACTTCTACAGCAAAAGTAATTGCTGATGATTTTGATGTAAAAAAAAAAAACTCTGAAGAGAAAAAAATAAAAGAATTCAATTTTCTAGAAATTGATAATTTAACTAGTCCAGCTGATTTTATAAGATTACGTGCAGAAACAGACTCCTCTGCTTTGAAAAAAAAATTTTGCAATGAAACAATTTACAAAAAAAACCTTCCCTCAAATACATCTTCTAGATCCCTTTATAATATTGCTGAAAAAATACGTTACGAGACTTTGGGAGGAAAAATGTTAAAAGGAATTGAGAAAAATTTTCAAGAAAATTATCATCAAATAATAAATCGTAAACGCAAAGATCAATTAAAAACTAAAGAGGATGTATCTATATCAGAGGCATTCGAGTTATATATGCTTAAAAATTTTCATAAAATTAAGCTAAATCCTCTAACAACAAAAATGCTTCATTTTTGGGAAAAAGACTTTGAGGACGCTATAGAAAAACATAAAGAATTTTTACTTAAAAATCTTGAAGATCAAAATATATATAGTTTAAAGTTTTCAGAAATATTGGAAGAAATGGATATTTTTCAAAGTGAAGATGAGGACGAAAGAAAAGAAGAAAATCAAGATCAAGGACAAGATAATCCATCAAATGAAGATGAAAATAACGATAAAGAAGACAATAAAGACGAAAAAGATGAAAATGTATCAGAGGCTTCACTAGATGCTGATTATAGTGTTGATGAATTTAACTTTGACGAACAGTTATCAGACACAGAGTCAGATGAACAAAGTTCTGAGCAAGTAGCTCAAAAAAAAATAGATAATATCAATTTAGATTATAAAATATTTACTACCCAGTTTGATGAAGTTGTAAAAGCTGAAAATCTAGAAAATTCAGATGAAGCGACAAAACTAAGAAAAAATTTAGATCAACAATTAATCGGCTTTCAAGATATTATAACGAAACTTGCAAATAAACTTCAAAGACAATTGCTTGCAAAACAAAATAGAGCATGGGAATTTGATTTAGAGGAGGGATTATTAGATAGTTCAAAACTTCCAAGAATTATCATGGATCCATATAATTCTTTATCATTCAAAAAAGAAAAAGATTTAGATTTTAAAGATACAGTAGTGACTCTGCTCATAGACAACTCTGGATCTATGAGGGGAAGACCAATAACTATTGCAGCTATTTGTGCAGATATCTTATCCAGAACGTTAGAAAGGTGCTCTGTCAAAGTCGAAATTTTAGGCTTCACAACCAAAAATTGGAAGGGTGGACAGAGTAGAGAATTATGGACTAAAAATTCTAAACCGAAAACACCAGGAAGATTGAATGACTTAAGACATATAATTTACAAAGGAGCAGATACCCATTGGAGACAAGCAAAAAATAATTTAGGACTAATGCTAAAAGAAGGATTGCTCAAAGAGAACATTGATGGAGAAGCTATATCGTGGGCCTATAATAGGATCAAAAAGAGAAAAGAAGAAAGAAAAATATTAATGGTTATTTCTGACGGAGCCCCTGTAGATGACTCAACTCTTTCTGTTAATTCAGGTGACTTTTTAGAAAAACATTTAAAAAAGATAGTAAAGTTTATTGAAAATAAATCAGATATTGAAGTTTTAGCTATAGGAATTGGTCATGATGTTTCAAGATATTACAATAAAGCTATCAAAATTACCGACGTAAATGAATTAGGAGATGTTATGATATCTCAATTAAGCTCATTATTTGAAACAAAGAACAAATACCACTAAATATTAAATAATTCCTTATTCTTCCATCTAATAACAACTTCAGCACCATTTCGCGTTTTTGAATTTCTACAATTAACTGATGCAAAATTTTTTTCTAATAAAGTTTTTCCAATAAACAAGCCTAGACCTAAACCCTCTTTAGATTTGTCTTTAGAATAATTTGATTTCAAATATGGCTCACCAATTTTTGAGATTATATCTCTTGGATAACCATCACCATCATCCTCAACTGTTATTTCAGTTATTTCACTATCGCTTTTCAAATTAATAAAAATTGTATTTTTGGCAAATTTATTCGCGTTTCCAATAAAATTTCTTAATCCATAAACTAATTCTATAGATTTGGTGATCTTTTTTGAGTTTGAGTCCTGGTCAAAATTGAAGACAAATTCCTTTTTACTTATTTCCTTAAATGAAGAAATAATTTCATGCAAATAATCTCGGATATTAATATCTTTATCAATAAATTCATCTTCTTCTACAGGATTTAAAGTTAATCGCTTTAAAATTTCATTACATCGCTCTACTTGACTATTCAATAACTCTATATCTTTTTCTAAATCTTTTTGCCCCTTAAATTGTTTCATCAAATCATGCGTAATTATTGTTATCGTGGAAAGCGGCGTGCCTAAAGAATGTGCCGCTGCAGCGGCTTGACCACCTAAAGATAGTAGTTCATGTTCTTTTGCCATTGCCTCTTCCATTTTTCCTAATGCTTCTTTTCTTAATCTAGATTGTGTACCAAATGTCATTGCAAAATAATTTAAAAAGACCAAGGCAACAGTTAAGGATATTGGTATAGAATAGTAAAAATAATGATTGTTATGAAAATCACTGTTTAAATTAATTGGCAATTCTTCATAATTAAAAGTTAGAAAAATAATTATAATTATTGTTAAAGTTACTAATAATATATTGGTTCTTAAGCTCAAATTTGATGAAGAGAAAACACTTGGTATTAATATAAAAATTACAAATGGATTAGTTATTCCTCCTGATAAATAAAGAAGAATACCTAATTGCAAAATATCTATAAGCAGGAAGATAAAAGCAGATCTATCTGATAATTGTGTTTTTTCATAAATAAAAATTAAATATAAATTACTTAATATTCCTAAAAATATAACTAAATTTGACGTAATAAAATCAAAACTAGAATTTAGAAATAAATATACAAAATTCACTGCAATTAATTGTCCAATAATTCCGATCCATCTAAGAGTTATGTATGTTGATTTTTTAAAAGAATGATATTTTGAAGTTTCAAAGAACTTCATTTTTAAATATCAAGATTTCTAACATTTATAGCATTGGAAACTATAAAATCTTTTCTTAATGCCACATCGTTACCCATTAAAGTATGAATTAAACTTTGATCTTTTTTCAAATCTTTTGAGTATTGAACTTGTAGTAAATTTCTTGTTTCTGGGTCTAATGTGGTACTCCATAATTCTTCTGGATTCATTTCTCCAAGACCTTTAAATCTTTGGATATTCATTTTTGATTTTTCTTCATCAATTTTTTTCAAATAATCTTTGGACTCCTTTTTAATTTTTTTTAATTCCTTATTATTATTTATGATGTAATCCTCTAGCTCCTTCTCATCTTTTATATAAATTCCCTTTGAGCCTTTGTTAATTTTAAATAACGGTGGTTGAGCTAAATAAACATGACCATTTTCAATTAGCTTATTAAATGGCTTATTATTAAAAAAAGTTAAAAGAAGGGCTCTTATATGAGAGCCATCTACATCAGCATCTGTCATAATAATAATTTTTCCATATCTTAAATCTTTTAAATCAATCTCTTGCGCTTTTGGATCTAAACCCAGAGCATTAATCAATGTAACAATCTCATTTGAAGAGATCATTTTTGACAAAGCTTTTGTTCTTTGATCAGAACCATTTCCATTACCATTACCATTTTTTTTAATATTAAAATCTTCTACATAAGTATTAAGTATTTTTCCTCTAAGTGGCAAAACTGCTTGATTTGCTCTATTTCTTCCTTGTTTAGCAGATCCACCCGCTGAATCCCCCTCTACAATAAACAATTCAGTTCCTTCTTGTTTGCCAATTTGACAATCAGCTAATTTTCCAGGAAGACCACTTAATTCAAGAGCTCCTTTTCTTCTTACATTTTCTCTTGCTTTTCTAGCAACATCTCTGGCCATTGCAGCTTGAATAACTTTAGCTAAAATGATTTTTGCAATAGATGGATTTTGATCAAACCAAATAGATAATTTTTCATTTACCAATGTTTCTACAATAATCCTTACTTCTGATGAAACTAACTTATCTTTTGTCTGAGATGAAAATTTTGGATCAGGAATTTTAGTTGAAAGTACACATGTTAGTCCTTCCTTGATATCGTCACCTGAGATTGCTAATTTATTTTTCTTTAGTAAATTATTTTCATTAGCATATTTATTTATTACTCTAGTTAATGCGCTTCTAAATCCCAACAGGTGGGTTCCACCATCTTTTTGATAGATGTTATTTGTATATGGAAATATATCTTCTGTATATCCTGCATTCCATTTTAAAGAACACTCTAATTCTATATTATTTTTTTTACCTTCGATATAAATTGGTTTTCTAAATAAGTCATTACCATTTTTGTTTTGCAACTTTTCTCTTTTTTCATCTAAAAAATTTACAAACTCTAAAACACCACCATCAAACTTAAACTCTGATGTTTTTTCTTTCTTTTGGCTTGCATCTGTAAATATTATTTTTATTCCTTTATTTAAAAATGCTAATTCTCTCATCCTTTTAATTAAAGTATTCGCACTAAATTTTATTGCAGAGAAAATTTCTTTAGAAGGTAAAAAAGTTATTTTGGTTCCAGTAATTTTTGCGTTACCTACCACTTTTAAGGGAGCTTTGGCTTCACCATTTTTAAATTCTATATAGTGTTTTTTTCCATCTCTATATATCTCTAGCTGTAATTTTTCTGATAGAGCATTAACAACAGAAACTCCAACACCATGCAGTCCACCAGAAACTTTATAAGAGTCATGATCAAATTTACCACCAGCATGAAGTTGAGTCATAATTACTTCTGCTGCTGATTTTTTTTCTCCTTTATGGATATCAACAGGAATACCTCTTCCATCGTCAATTACTGTAATTGTTCCATCAGAGTTAATTTTTAGACTAATACTTTTACAATATCCTGCTAAAGCCTCGTCTATTGAATTGTCTACCACTTCATAAACCATATGATGAAGACCTGTGCCATCATCTGTATCTCCAATATACATACCTGGTCTTTTTCTCACTGCTTCAAGACCTTTTAAAACTTTAATAGAATCTGCTTGATAGTTATTTTTATTTTTCATTTTTTTGTTTAAGGAAAAATTAATTATATCATTTTTTTTCTAAAATTCTCCAATTTAAATCTTTAAAGCAATAATGATCAGTCAAATTAATCAATTAAATCAATGATTTTTTAGATATCATGTAAACTATTAAAAAAAGTTTTAGTTCAACAAGTTTATAACTGTATTATGTAAATTTTATA
>NZ_JBNGZF010000007.1:0-12456 GCF_052049835.1 Candidatus Pelagibacter sp.
AAAATTCATGGTGCATTTGAAACAAAAAATAGATTTTTTCATTTAAAATATTTATCAGGTGGACAAAAAATTTATATTAAAAATTATAAATCAAAAACTTTTAAAAAAATTAAGTCAGATATTATGTTATCTCAATCAAAGGTTTATGAAGAGTTATATAAAGAAATCAATGGTAGAAAAAATAATTTGTATTCACTTGATAATGCAATACAAACAATGTCGATAATTGAACATGTAAAATAAAATAATAGAAAATTTTATTGGAATTAATTAATGAAATTATTTAAAAATAAATATATCAAGTTAGAATTATCTAGTAATGTTTTTCATCCCACGGGTACTAGTGATTTGTTAATTGAAACTATTAAGGATAATTTAAGGTTGAATGGCACTGTATTAGATGTGGGTGCTGGAAGTGGTTATGTTGGTATAGCATTATTAAAAATTTTTAAAAAAAAATTTAAATTATCTGCGTCAGATTTAGATAAAAAAACAATTAACCTAATAAAACTCAATGCCAAAAAAAATTGTGTAAATATTAATGCTAAAGAGGGCGATCTGTTTAAGCCCTGGAAAAAAGAAAAATTTAATTTTATAATAAATGACGTGTCTGGTATTGCAGAAAAAATTGCAAAAATTTCACCTTGGTTTAACAGGGTTAGTTGCATGGCCGGAGAGGATGGTACTAAATTAGTAAAGAAAGTGATAAATGAAGCAGATAATCATTTATTAAAAGAGGGTGTTCTAATTTTTCCAGTATTATCTTTTTCTAATACAAGCAAAATCATTAAATATGCGAAAAATAAATTTAAATATGTTAAAAAAATTTCTAGTAAACAATGGTTATTGCCAAAAACAATGTATAAAGACATCGCTACTTTGAAAAAACTCAAAAAAAAAAAGATAATTAATTATAAAGTCAATTTTGGTATGCTGCTCTGGAAAACAGACATTTATTTTGCTTTTAATTCAAGTAGTATTAATAAAAAATTAAATTTAAAAAAATGAAACTATTAAAAAAAGAAGATTTAATTAATTTAATTATTAAAGCATTAAATTTTCCAAAAAAAAGATACAAAAATACTGCTAGCTTAAATAGTTTTGAAGATTGGGACTCTATTGGACATCTTAATATAATGTTACAATTAGATCAAAAATTATCAGGTAAAGCTAAGAGTATCAAAGAACTTGCTGATGCAAACACTGTTGAAAAGATCGAAAAAATTTTAAGAAAAAAAAAACTGCTTAAATAAATTGAAGTACTATTCTACTATTAAATACATAGAAACAATGCTGCCTAAGAATAGCGTGAAAATCAATTCATTAAAAAAAAATAACCCTTCATGGAATATAAAAAAAATAATTAAAAAAACTGGAATTAATAAAATTTGGTTCACCAAAAATGACCAAACAGCCATGGATTTGGGGATAGGGGCAGCAAAAAAAGTATTAAAAAAATTTAACAAAAATTCAATTGATACACTATTGTACGTAACTCAATCACCAGAATATTTTCTTCCTTCTACATCCTGTATCATACAAAATAAACTTGGACTAAATTCTAATGTAAAGTGTTTTGATATTAATTTGGGTTGTTCTGGTTTTGTGTATGCTTTATTTACTGCTGTCTCATTTATAGAGAATAAAATGAGCAAAAATGTATTAATAATTTGTTCTGACACCTACACTAAATTTATTAACAAGTCAGATAGGACATGCAGGCCTTTATTTAGTGATGCAGCATCATCTATTTTAGTTTCGAGATCAAAGGAAAAAAATATTGGCCCATTTTTGATGGGCACAGATGGATCTGGTTATTCTGATTTAATTGTAAAAGAAGGTGCGGGAAATAATAACTTTAAGAGTAAAAGTAAAAATGAATTATTTATGAATGGATCTAGAATATTTTCGTTTACAATTTCTCAGATACCAAAAAATATTAAAAAACTTTTAAAGATTGCAAAAATCGATGATAATAAAATTAAAAAATATTTTTTTCATCAAGGAAGTAAAATAATATTAAATACTTTAGGTTATGCGATGAAAATAAATAATAAAAAAATATTTAGTAATTTAGAAAATTTAGGCAATACAGTTTCATCTACAATACCATTTGCCCTCAAAGACGCTGACAAAAAAAAAATTGTTAAAAATAATGATATTTTAATTTTATCAGGTTTTGGTGTGGGGCTATCCTGGGGCTCATGTATTATAAAATG
The DNA here is from genome assembly GCF_052049835.1 of Candidatus Pelagibacter sp. Taxonomy (GTDB): domain Bacteria; phylum Pseudomonadota; class Alphaproteobacteria; order Pelagibacterales; family Pelagibacteraceae; genus Pelagibacter. The sequence goes on from NZ_JBNGZF010000007.1 coordinate 2,220, forward strand.
GAAAAAATTAAATTAATACTGAATAAATACAATGTATTTAAAGAACATAAAATTTAAACCTATAAAGTCCATTTATCTAAAAAAAATTCTCACATGGAGAAATCAACAAGATGTAAGGAGTAAAATGATTAATCAAAAAATTATTTCATATTCTACTCACAAATCTTGGTACAAGGCTCTAAAAAAAAATAAAAGACAAAAAGTATTAATTATATACTTTAATAATTTACCTATTGGATTAGCTACCATTAAAGAAATTGATAAAGTTAACAAAACATGTACTTGGGGGTTTTATATAGGAGAAAAATCTTTCAGATATTTAGGTTTACTTGTTGAAATTAAATTAATTGATATAATGTTTAATAGGCTTAAAATAAGAAAAATTTGGGGTGAAACACTTTCAGATAATAAAAAAATTTTAAAGATACACTTTTTTTTAGGCTTCAAAAAAGAGGGTTTGTTAAAAAAACACATCAGACAAGGTAATATTTATCACAATATAATTATAACATCGCTTTTTTATGAAGATTGGATAAGGTCAAAAAAAAAAATTTTTAACAACTTTAAAAAAAAAAAATTATTTAATAAATGATAATTCTTACTGGTGCATCTGGCGGTATTGGACAACAAATTATTAAACCCTTATCTAAATTTGATAATGTTATTGGAATTTATAATTTAACAAAACCGAAAATCGATTTAAAAAATGTCTCTTTTATAAAAATAGATTTACTTAAAGAGAAAGAAATTTTAAAATTTATAAAGAAAATAGGAAGCTCAGAAAAGAATATTACTTTAATTAATTGTGCTGGAGTTAAAAAAGATAATTTAATTATAAACCAATCATACAAAGAATGGAAAAGTATAATTGATTTGAATCTAAATACATCTTTTTTGCTAAGTAAACATTTATTAAGAAAAATGATTTTTAACCAATGGGGAAGGGTTATTTTTATATCCTCATCTGGCGCTAGAAATGGAGACTTAGGTACCGGTGCATATTCATCAAGCAAAACTGGTTTGATTGGACTATCTAAAGTGATTAGCAAAGAATATGGCAAATACAATATTACCTCAAATATTATAGAATTAGGAGCTTTTGATACTGGTATGTACAAAAAACTTAATCAAAAAATTAGAAATAAAATCATAAAAAAAATTCCTGCAGATAAATTAGGTCAAAAAGGGGACATTGTTAATACAATTAAATTTATTATTGATACAAGTTTTATAAATGGCTCTGTAGTAAAGATTGATGGTGGTGCAGACTAAAAAGCACTTTGTTTTTTTTTGTTAAATTTAATATTTTTTTTTGAAGTTCAGTATTTTTTTAAATGGTAAATTGCACTCATAGTTATTTATAGGTAACATTGTATAAACTTTTCTTTTTGCTTTTAAAGCCAATACCATTGCATATGTCTGACATCCAACAACAACATTGGACCAGGAAATCAAGCTCTCTAATTTTGACTTATTATCGATTTTGGGATTAAATTTTCTATATTTTGTTATTATTTTTTCATACTTTTTGGTGTTTTCAGACGGATGAGGTTTAAAAATTATTTCTATTTTTTTTTTATTCTTTATTTTTAAAAAAAAATTATTAATAGCTTTTTCTTGAGTTTTATCTTTAAAAGGTTCTAATAAGTAAAGTATTTTTTTTTTGGTGCTTATTTTATTTTTATTAATTTTTTTTAAAATTTCTTCCTCATAAATATTTTTTTTAATCCTTATTATTTTCTGTTTAAATACTTTTTTTGCTAATTTAAAAGCATTTATATTTGTTACCCAAATTTCAGAGGGAAGTATTAATTTTTTTTTAAACAAAAAACCTTCTTTAAACAAAACCCAATGGTCTAAAACACCTGCATTGGGTATATTATTTTTATTTGCCAATATTCTAATTTTATGATCAATTTTACTTTTAGCACTTGTTCCCGAGATAATAAAATTACTTTTTTTAATTATAGTCATATAATTTGTGTTTAGTTTTCCCTTAACCTTAAGTCTTTTAAAAATTTTTTTAGCTGGACCCTCTACTTTAATATAATAATTATTGTTATTATATTTTTTTACCCAGTGTGAAATTATATTTCCTGAGGCCGCATCATGCGCTACAATTCCTATATTTTTAAATTTTGAAATCATTTTTTTTAATAAAAAATATCTGTGTTTTTTTTTTTAGATTTGATTTGCGTAGCTTCATTTTATTTTTTTTAAAAATTTTGATCATTCCTATATTTTTAGTTTTTGCTCCACCAGTCACTTCATTTATATCATAATATTTAAATAGATGTTTCATGGTAGCTTTCCATGCTTCAGTACCATAAGATTTTTTTAGATATTTTTTTTCCCCTATTAAAATTCCAATATCTGCACTTTTTTTTTCATTATCTAAATTTGCAGTTATTGTTCCAAAAAAAAAATTTTTTTTGTTTGTATATATTGCAAAAAATAAGTTTTTTGCTTTTTTTATAGACAAATAATAGTTTAAAAAATGATCATATTTGTAATTTTTTTTTTTGTGTCGACTAAATTTAAGATGTCCATCGTCTGTAAACCAATTAAAATATCTTTTTATTAAATTTTTTTTAGTAAAATTTTTAAGATAAATTCTTTTTGATTTAATGACATTTGTTTTCTTAGAGATCATCTATTTTAGTTTGTGAAGATTAGACCAAACTTTTTTAAAAGATTTAATAATTAAATTAATATCAGATTTTGTATATTCATAAACAAACATGCCAAAGCCCATATAAGTATTATCTAGCAAATCTTCTGCTACAGGACATGTACCTTTACCATATTTAATTAATTTTGAATTCTTGTTATAGGTCCATGGAAAATTTTTTTTTCCATATGCGATTTTATTTATAAACATTGGCAATCTGTGAACATTCGTAAAATTTATTTGCAACCCCTGAACACCTTCTGCGATAAGGGCTTTGTATATTTTTTTTTTGGATATACCTAACATTTTTGTATCTATTACCATTGGGTATGCATAATATGAATGTGTGCATCCCTTTTTCACAATTGGTGTTCGAAGCCCTCTTAAATTTTTTAATTCTTTATTTAATCTTTTTGCAATTCGTCTACGCGATACAATGATTGATTTTAATTTTTTTAATTGTTCAATTCCAATGGCACACTCTATTTCACCTAATCTAAAATTATATCCAATCATATTTGCTAACTCTTTTGTTGAATTTCCTTTAACAATAACTTCCGCATGATTTCTTATCATGCACATCCTTTCAGCAAGCTTAATATCATTCGTGAATAACACGCCGCCTTCTCCAGTTTGAATATGCTTATGACAATTTAAACTTATACCTCCAATATCAACCATTGTTCCTGCATATTTATTTTTATACATTGCCGCTGGAGATTGCGCTGCATCTGAGATTATTTTCAATTTATATTTTTTGGCAATTTTTTTTAGTTCATCCATTGGACCTGGGTGTCCAAAAATATCTACAGACATGATTGCTTTCGTTCTATTAGTAATTTTTTCTTCTACTTTTTTTGGGTCAAGATTAAAAGTTTTATTCTCTATGTCCGCAAATACAGGAATTGCATTCCAGTGAACTATTGCCGTCGCTGTAGCACACATTGTCCAGGGGCTGACAATAATCTCATCACCTGGATTAATATCTAGAGCACCAACAGCTGCAATTAAGCCAGAGGTCCAAGAGTTTACAGTTATAGCTCTTTTTACGTTGAAATATTTTTGACACATTGTTTCAAATTCTTTTACTTTTTTTCCTCCATAAAATTGATCGCTACGATTAGCTATATAATTTGATAAAATTCCAGTTTTCATTACTTTGTTAACAGCGTTAATTTCTTCTTTTCCAATTGAATTATATCTTTTGAAAGTTTTTTTTATTACTTTGGTTCCACCAAATAATGCTAGTTTTTCATTTCTCATTTTAGAAAACTTTTAATTTAATTTTAAATTTGTTTGATATTATAATTTAATTTTTAACTGTATATAAAAATTAATTATTTAAAAATATATTTTTGACTTAAATTGAAAAAACTTTAAAGTAATTTAATATGAATATTGCGATAATCCCAGCCCGAGCTGGCAGCAAAAGAATAAAAAATAAAAATATTGTCAAATTTTTTGGTAAGCCATTAATATATAATTCTATTAAAATAGCTATTAAATCAAAATTATTTGACGATGTTATAGTAAGTACGGACTCTGCAAAAATACAAAAAATTGCTCAAAAGTATGGAGCCAAAATTTATTTTAAAAGACCAAAATCTTTATCAAATGACTACGCCGGAACACCTAGTGTAATAAACCATGCAATTGAATGGGTTCAAAAAAATCTTTACAACCCAGAATATGTATGCTGTATCTACCCTACAGCAGTCTCTTTAAGTGAAATAGACTTAATAAATGCTTATCAAAAAATAAAAACAAATAAATTTAATTTTGTTTTTGCTGCTAACAAATATTCACACCCCCCTCAACGTGGTTTTTATTTAACAAAAAATAACAGAATAAACTTCAAAAACTTTAAATTCTACAAAGTAAGAACTCAAGATTTAAAACCAATGTATCATGATGCAGGGCAATTCTATTGGGGCAAGACAAATTCTTGGCTACTAAAAAAATCTGCTTTTACTAAAAATTCGTGTGTGGAGGTTTTGTCAAATTTTAAATCAATAGATATTGACAATAAAGAAGATTTAGAATTTGCAAAAAAAATTCATTTATTAAATAAAAAATAAATACTTTATAAATAAAATTTTATGTTAATTAAAATTACTAATAAAATAAAAATCGAAATAGGAGCAAAACCTTTGTTAATTGCTGAAATTTCAGCAAATCATGGTGGAGATAAAAAAAAATTTTTAAAACATATAGTAGAAGCTCATAAGGCAGGAGCTGACATGATTAAAATTCAAACCTATGAAGCTGATGATATTACTATTAAAAAATATTCTGATAAGGTTAAAATAAAAAAAGGGATTTGGAAAAATAAATCACCTTGGCAAATTTATAAAAAAGCACAGACACCTTACTCATGGCACAATGAAGCTTTTAAACTTGCTAAAAAAATCAATGCTGTATTATTTAGCACTCCATTTAGTTTAAAGAGTGTTGATTTTCTCGAAAAATTTAAAGTACCCATCTATAAAATTGCCTCATTGGAAATTACAGATTTAAATTTAATAAGATATGTGGCAAGTAAAAGGAAGCCAATCATACTTTCTACTGGTCTAGCCTCTTATCAGGATATTAAAACTGCTGTAGATTTAATAAAAAAATATCATAATAAAATAATAATATTGCACTGTGTATCAGGCTATCCTACTCCTTTAACAGAAATAAATTTATCCCGAATTGAATTAATAAAAGAAAAATTTAAAACAAAATTTGTGGGACTTTCTGATCACACAGTTTCCAGTGAGGCTTCTTTGGGGTCAATTTTTTATGGAAGCTGTTTAATTGAAAAACATTTTACACTTAACAAAAAATCTCTAGATGGTAAATTCTCACTTTTACCCAATGAATTTAAGATATTGTCAAAGAAAGTTCATCAATATCACAAAATGATAGGAGAGAAAAAATTTTATTTAAAAAAATCTGAAAAAGTTAACTTAAATCAAAGACGTTCTATTTTTTCTACAAAGGATATTGATAAAGGAGAAAAATTTACCCCATTAAATGTAGCAAATTTTAGACCTTTTATTGGTGTGAATTCTAATTTAATTTTTAAAGTTATAGGTAGTAAAGCAAAAAAGAAAATTAAAGCATTTAGTTCTATTAAAAAAAAAATGTTTTAAAGTTTTATATTTTTAACTCTTTAATTAAAGAATCTAAACCTATATATTAAAAATATTAATGATATTAAAAATTAAAAAGAGCTACTTTTGGTTTATAATTTTAAAATTTTTAATTGTTCCAATTTTTGATTTTATTTGGAAAAATATTATCAATATTCATGGAAGATTATTAAATTTTCTTTGGTTTTATAAAAAGAAAAATTTTTTTTATAATTTAAATCAAGCAAAACCCATTTACAAACTTGAAAATATTCAGGAATTAAAAAATTTAGCTACAAAAATTTTAAGTGTATGTGATAAAAACTTTTTAAAAAAAGTAGAGGAAGAAATTAAAACACCAACATATGGATGGATTAATGAAAGTAATGATGGTGAAGATAAATATTTTGCCCAATTATTTGACCGGCTAGATGAGGATACCAAAAACGAGATAATCAAATTTGCTTCATCTGACTTAATGATTTCAACTGCCTCTAATTATTTAAAGGTTTTTCCAATACTTTCTAAAGTAGCACTTACCTACCACATCCCTAGAAATTATGAGAAACAAAGAGGAGCAATGATGTTTCATAAAGATGAGTTTGGTTATAAGAGTATGGATATATTTATAGCGATAAATGATATTGATAGTGAAACAGGTCCATTTAAAACTGTTACTACTAAATTCGACTTTTTAGGTCCTTTTGCAAGAATATATGATGAAGATAAGTCGATGATAAGAGGTAATAGAGGAAAAATCAAAAACGAGGTAATCAATAAAAAAAAGATAAATGAAATTTCAATTGAAGGCAAAAGCGGAACAGCAATTCTGATAGATAGTTTTAAATGCTATCACGCAGGAGGTCATTGTAAATCTAAACCAAGAATTTTATTAAGAATTTTGTATGGTACGGTTGATAATCTATCTCTTCCCTCTATCGATATAATGAATAAAACTACAAGCAGCTATTTAAATATAAATATGAACTATAGAGAGGATAAATTTAAAAAATTTTTCTTCGATAAAAGATCAATTTTTTTTAATAATAAAAAATTAAGTAAATTTCTTTATCAATTTATAAGAATATTTTGTTTAAAATTTTAAAAAATATATTTAAAAATCAAGTTGTTAAGTAAATAAAAAATTTTTCTGAAAGGTTTTTAAATTTAGTGAGAAGTATAGAATATCAACCAAAAATAGATGGTCTAAGAGCCATAGCTGTTTTATCTGTAGTTTTTTACCATTTAAAAATAAGTTATTTTGATGGTGGGTTTATTGGAGTTGATATTTTTTTTATAATAAGTGGATATTTAATTACTTCAATAATTTTATCAGATAAAAAAAGAGGTACTTTTAATTTTAAAAACTTTTTAATTAAGAGAATTAAAAGATTATTGCCTGCAATTATTTTTGTATCAGTTTTGGCAAGCTTCTTTGGGTTTCTAATACTCAGTCCAGATGATTTGATTAATTTTTCTAGGTCAATTATTACATCTATTTTTTTCGTTTCTAATATACTCTATTGGACAGAGAGTAATTATTTTAATCAAATTTCAGAGTTTAAACCTTTTTTGCATACATGGTCATTAGGTGTGGAAATGAGTTTTTATTTAGTCTGGTCAATAATATTAATTTATTTAATTAAATTTTTAAAACAAAAACAGATAATTATTTTTTTAATTATTACATCAACACTCTCACTAGTATTTATAGAATATATTTATACAAAAGGATTGCTTTTTGAAACAGATCTCTTTGGAGGATTTTTTTACGGTAAATATATTTCAGATACATTATTTTATAATGCCCCTTTTAGATTATTTGAATTTTTTTTTGGTTGTATATTATGTTTTATTCCAAAAAAACAGTATGGAGATTTTACCAATCAAAGTTTTTTTATTTTAGGATTAATTTTAATTTTTTGTTCTATTTTAACTTTAAATTATAAGTCAAAAATTCCTGGTATTAGCTTAATACCAGCAATGATTGGAACAAGCTGTATAATATTTTTTAACGAAAGAGGTTTTTTCAATAAAATTTTAAATAATAAAATTATGATAGGAATTGGTCTAATTAGTTACTCTTTATATTTAATTCATTGGCCACTAATTTCTTTATACAAATATTACAATTTAGGAGACTTAGAATTTTACGATAAAATTATTATATTAATATTATCTTTTATAATCTCTATATTAATGTACTTTTTTATAGAAAAACCATGGAGATTTAATTATTCAAAAAATAAAAAAATCTTTTCAGTAATAATATTAGTCTCAATCATCGGGTTTTGTTTTTTTACAATTAACCAAAATGGATTTGTTAATAGATTAAATGAAGCAGAAAAACAAATGTTATATAAACTTAAAACCACTGCTGACGAAAAATATTGCGAATCTCAAAAAAGTGTTTTTGAAAAAGTACTTGAGAAAGTTTGTGTAAATGGAGATGAATTAAATGCGGACATGATTTTAATGGGAGATAGTAATGGAACAATGTGGTTTAAGCCCTTTGCAGAATTTTCAAAGCGTAACAAATATAACTTCGTTAATTATTCAAGAATTTGTAACAACTTTCCACACCCAGCAGATTTTAACTATTTTTTAATTAATGATTTTATTTTTAAAGAATTCTATAATTGTTCAGAAATTACTACAAATGCTGAAGTTTTAATTATTGGAAATGCTTGGTTTAATCAACAATTTTCAAATTATAACAAAGAAATAGCTGAAGGTTTTATAAACAATATAAATATCATTAAACAGAATAAAAACTTTAGAAATATTAAAAAAATACTGATTTTAGGTCAAATACCTGCTTTTTCTAGTAATAATTTAGATATAACTTCTTGTTTAACAAGACCAAAATTTTTTAAGAAAGAAGTATCTTGTAAAAATTATTACAGAGATAGTTTTAAAAAAAATAATTTTTTAGAAAATATTAAAAATTTTAACTTTGAATTAGAAAGATTTGCATATGAGAAACTTGCTAAAAATTATTCAGTGTTATTTATTGATCCTACACAGGACTTATGTGACAAAAACGAATGTATGCATGTTGGTGAAAAAAATGATTTATTTTATTTAGATAGTAACCATATTTCAAATTATGGTGCAAAATACATTTTTAACAAAAATAAAATTTTAATTGAGGAATTTTTAACAAATTAACTGATGAAAATTTTAAAAATTAGCAAAAAACTATACTCAAGCAACAATATAAAGCCACTTTTATTTGCAAAAATATTCACAAATAATGCTGGTAATAAAAAATTTATTTTCTTAAGTGCACCAAAGGCAAAAAACTAAATTGAAAAAATATTGTTTATGCACTTATTTATAGTAGATCTTTTTATAAGTCTCGATACTGTTGCACCAATTATTGATGGATTAAATAAAAAAGGCCAAAAAACTAAAATTTGTTTTGTAAATCCTATGCAGGATTTTAGTCATCATAGATTAATTCGGTATTTAAATAAATCCAAATTCAATCAAAATCACGGACAATTATGTTTGGGTTTTGTTAATAAAATAAATTACATTGTATTAAAAATAATAATGAGCTTACCCTCATTCTTTTTAAATAAATTAGATAGAATTTGGAAAAAAATTTATATCTCAAAGATATTTTTTAACGAAAATAACTTCATAAAATTTTTAAAAAAAAATGACTTTAAAAGTGTTACTATAGAAGAAAGTTTACCTAAAAATAAAAGAAAACTAATTATTAATGCTTGTAATAAAATAAATATTCCAGTTTTATGTATTGCCTCAGGCCTATTCACAATAAAAATTAAAAAAGATAGAGAAATTTATTTGTTTGAAAAAATAAATTTTTATCTATCTCCAAATTTATTTGCACCTTATAAAAAAAAGATTCAAACCTCTAAAAAATTTTTATTATGTGGATCCCCAAGATATGACACTAAATGGATGATAAAATTAAAAAAAATATATAATTGTAAGAATGCACTTAAAAATAAAAAAATAAAAATAGCATATTTTTTAAGATCAACTTCTGAAAATTTGAATGATCATCTTAAATTAATTGAAAAGATAAAAAAAATAAAGAATATTGAGATTAAATTTGGAAATAAACCTCGGGAAATTGGGCCATTAAAATCATCTTTATTTAGTAAAGATGAGTTGAATACAACTGAGTTAATAGTTTGGTCAGATATAGTAATATCAGCACCAACTTCTATTTTAGTCGATTCGGTTCAAAGAAAAAAAATTACCATTTGTCTAGAATATTTAACTCCAGAGGGTTATACTAAGAGTCATTTTTCAGATCACAGTAATGTTGTTATGATTGCAAAATCTGCTAATAAAGCAATTAATATAATTAATGAATTTAATAATAATAAACTTAAAAGTAGCAATACAAATGATAGAGCGTTATTTTTAAATTCATTTATTAATAAAAGAAATAAAAATTATAGTATTATAG
>NZ_JBNGZF010000008.1:0-10401 GCF_052049835.1 Candidatus Pelagibacter sp.
ATTTAGATTATATTAAAAATTATTTTTTAAATTCAGATTTTCATGATGAGTCAAAATTATATATTTCATTAACAAAAGATGATTTTAAAATTTCAAATTTAAATTTTAAAATTACCTTTTCAAAAAAAATAAAATTTGAACTTGTAAAGAAAACAATTATTAATAGATTAAATAATGAAAATGATTATCTCTTATTAAAAATAAGAAAAGAGTCATTTTTAAATACAATTTATAATAAGAGATCTTGGGAAGATATTGCAATTGGTTTTCAAAATAGACAACTAAGAGCCCCTAATACTTATAATAGCAAATTTTGGCATCATTTTAGTAATATTTACGTGTCAAAAAAACATGTAAAATCACATACCGAATGCTCAAACTGTATAAGCTTAAATCAAGATATACACAACTTAATTTTCCAAAATAAAAATAAAAATATTAAAGAATTTGTTTAATGTAAGCTTAAAACTCCAATTGATGGTGTTACCTCGAATATTAAAAAAATTACATTTAATTCATCGTCATACTCTATATCTCTTATTCTTTGATCACTAAAAAAAATTCTGTCCTCTTCGAGAATTTTTGAGAAATCCTCATTTATTTGTAGTAAATATATTGATGCAGCCCTTAAAGATGAAATAAAAAGATAATTTTGATCTAAGAACTTTTCTTTAGGTAAAAATGAGATTTCACTTATACCAATAGATGGAGTAAAATTTTTAAATGGTTCAATAAAACCATTTTCTGAATGTGATTTTTTATAAGGATCACTTCCATCATACTCAATGCCATATGATGCAATTGGCCATCCAAAATTACTTACATTTACATCTTCTTTATTTATAAAATTTAAGTTCACTTCATCACCTCCCTTTGGGCCATGTTCAGTATTTATTATTAAATTTAAAGGTTTGTAATAGATTAAACCTTGCGGATTTCTATGGCCTTTAGATATCAAACTATACTTTTTTGAAAGCTTATCGATAGCAACTATTTTACCTTCTAAATACTCATTACTTTGAACTCTCTCATTTTTCAGACTTTCTGCAGCTCCTAAACTAAATAAAATACTATCATTTAAATATTTTTCAAGCCTACCACCAGTTTGAATTGTATATTCATTTGTAAATTCATTTTTCTCAAAAAAAACTGAAAAATCTAAATATTCTAAATTAAAGTCTGCTTGATAAACGTTCATTGTAAAACCTTTAGAATTTTCTAATATCATTGATATATAGAGTTTACCATCATCATACAAAAGATCTCTTACTCCAAAAAACTTAAAATTATTTTCTAAAGCAAGTTTGTTTATATTACTATTAATAATTTTCTGATTGAGTTTATCGTTGTTTATATTTTTTTTATCAAAGCATATAAATTCACCTTCACCAGAAAGAACCAGAACTTTGTCATTGATCACCTCTAAATAATGAGCTCTAAAAGTATTGGATAATTTATTCCATCCAGCCTTAGTATCTAATTGCTTAAAGGGTAGAAAAAATTCTTTAATTAAAAATTCTTTGTTTTTTTCTGATACTATTTTCTTTTCATTAAATACTTGGCCATCAAGACCTTGTTCATACTTATTCACCTGGAGTTGTAATAACTTATTTTGAGTTTTAAGCTCTGGTATAATAAATAAAGTGTCTCTCATTTTTACAGCTAAGGTACGAGGTATTATTTTTTTTAAAGTTAAAATTAATTTATTTTGTTTATCATAGCCATCTGAAACTAATATCCATAAACTTATAAATATCACAATTGTAGAAATTGAAATTAATAATAAAAATAAATATCTAATTTTCATGAAAAAGTTTTTTTAAATTTTAAATTTTGAGAGTCTGCTGTCTGTTAAAAAATTTTTTACAGTTTCTAGTGTCAATTGATTAAAGGATTTTCCAAAATTTTCTATTTTTTCAATAATGTTTGGGGGTATAGTAATTATGTGGCAACCTACTTGTTGGGCCTGTGTGTAATTGTAGGGCTCCCTCACGCTGGCCCAAAGAATTTCAACATTCTTAAATTTTTTTGATAGTTTTATACTTTTTTGAAATTCTGGAATAGGATCTTTACCTACATCGCCAGCTCTTCCCGCAAAAATTGATATTATTACTTTAGATTTTTTATTAATTGAGTTTAATACTTTTTTTGTTTGTGTAGAATTGTATATTGAAGTTATATTTAATTTTATATTCCTCGAATTTAGCTCTTTTATAATTTTTCCCATGAACATACCTTTTGAATTTGTTACGGGAATTTTTACATAAACATTTTTACCCCATTTGCTTATTTCTAAAGCTTGTTTCATCATATTACTATAATCATCAGCAAATACTTCAAGTGACACAGATTTATTAGGACAAATTTTTAATATTTTTTTTGAATACTCTTTGTAATTTTTTGCACCAGCCTTACGCATTAAACTGGGATTTGTAGTAAATCCTTTAACAATTTTTTTTTTGTTAAATTTTTTAATTAAATACAAATCTGCGATGTCACAAAATATTTTTGTTTTCAATTATAATATCCTATAAATTTTTTGTAATATCCTCTGTCATTTTCTTTGCATCTGCAAATAACATTAGTGTATTATCTTTATAAAATAAATCATTATCAATACCTGCGTATCCTGGTGAAAGACTTCTTTTTACAAAAAGGACAGATTTACATTTTTCAACATCTAATACTGGCATACCATATATAGGACTTTGAGGATCTGTTTTTGCTACTGGATTAGTTACATCGTTAGCTCCTATTACAAAAGCCACATCTGCGTTGGCAAAATCATTATTAATTTCCTCTAATTCAAAAACTTCATCATATGGAACATTGGCTTCTGCAAGTAAAACGTTCATATGTCCTGGCATTCTTCCAGCTACAGGATGTATGGCATAAGAAACTTTAATATCATTTTTCTTCAGAGTATCTACCATTTCTCTTAAGGCATGTTGAGCTTGAGCAACTGCCATACCATATCCTGGAACAATTATTACGGATGAGGCATTTTTCATTAAAAAGGCTGCATCATCTGCGTTACCACTTTTAACAGGTCTTTGTTCTTTATTTGAAGAGCCAGAGGCATCATCTGTTGCTCCAAATCCACCTAAAATTACATTAAAAAATGATCTATTCATTCCTTTACACATTATGTAAGAAAGAATTGCACCTGAAGATCCAACAAGTGCTCCTGTAATTATCAAAGCTGTATTTTCTAAAGTAAATCCTATACCAGCTGCGGCCCAACCTGAGTATGAATTAAGCATCGAAATTACCACTGGCATATCTGCTCCACCAATCGGGATAATTAAAAGAAACCCAATTAAAAATGATACACCTAATAAAATCCAAAATAAATTGGAAGACTGTGTTGAACACAATAAGTAGATTAAAATAATTATTGAAATTAAAATAATCGCATTAATAATATGCTGACCTTTAAATGTTATTGGTGAACCAGACATTATTCCTTGCAATTTTAAAAATGCAATTACTGATCCTGAAAATGTTATTGCCCCAACTGCTGCTCCAATAGACATTTCAATTAAGCTGCCTAATTTAATATTTCCAGGCATTCCTAAACCAAATGCCTCAGGATTTAAAAAAGCAGAAATAGCAACAAATACTGCAGCAAGTCCTACTAAACTATGAAATCCGGCAACTAATTCTGGCATAGCTGTCATTGGTATTCGATAAGCAATAAAAGCTCCAACCGAACCTCCAACTAAAATAAATATTAGAACAAAAATGAACCCACTTGAAAAATTGCCTATTGATAGGAATGTAACTGTAACTGCAATAATCATTCCCAAAATACCAAATAAATTCCCTTGTCTTGATGTCTCTGGTGAGGATAATCCTCTTAAGGCAAGGATAAATAGAACACCTGATACTAGATAAAAAATTGCCGATAGATTAGCAGATATCATTTCTTATCCTTTTTCTTTTTTTTATACATAGCTAACATTCTTTGGGTTACTAAAAATCCACCAAAAATGTTAATTGCTGCCAGAGCAATAGCGCAAAAACCAAAAATACTTGAAGTATTAAATATTTTTTCTGAATTTGCCGATAATCCAGCTATTATTGCTCCAACAATAATCACTGATGAAATTGCATTAGTTACAGACATAAGCGGAGTGTGTAAAGATGGCGTAACACTCCAAACAACATAATAACCAACAAATATTGAGAGAATAAATATACTTAGTCTAAAAATTAAAGGATCAATTTCCATAGTTTATTTGATTATCGTTTTATTAATTATTTCGTCATCCAAATTAATATTTATTTTTTTATTTTCTTTATCGAATAAATTATCTACAAAATTAAATATGTTTTTTGCATATAAAGTAGAGGCAGAAATAGGTAATTTATTTAAAATATTACTTTCACCCATTATTTTAACCCCATTTTTTTCAATAATATTATCCACTTCCGTTAAAGCTGTATTTCCACCTTGTATCGCTGCCAAGTCATAAATAACAGATCCTGGTTGTAAGTTACTTATCATGTTGTCTTTTATTATCAATGGAGCTTTTTTTCCTGGAATTAAAGCTGTACAAATTACTATATCAATTTTTTTTAAAGTTTCAGACAATAAATCTTCTTGCCTAGTTTTAAAATCCTCTGATGCTTCTTTAGCATAGCCGCCCTCGGTTTCAAGATTTTCAGATCCTTCTACAGATAGAAATTTTCCACCTAAGCTCTCAACTTGTTCTTTAGAGGCAGTTCTTACATCTGTTGCAAAAACTATTGCACCCATTCTTTTTGCTGTTGCTATTGCTTGAAGTCCTGCAACACCAGCTCCAATTACTAAAACTTTTGCAGCTGGAACAGTGCCTGCAGCTGTCATCATCATTGGAATAGCTTTTTGAAAATTTGCAAAAGATTCAATCACAGCTTTATAACCAGCTAAATTAGCTTGCGAAGATAATATATCCATTGATTGAGCTCTTGTTATTCTTGGAAGCAATTCTAAAGAAAAAATATTTATTTTTTTTTTTGCTAAATTTTCTAAATAATCTTTATTTGAGTATGGATTTAATGCTCCAATAAATGTTTGGCTTTCTCGAAATAAAGAGCATTTATCTTCAGGTAACATTGCGACTTGAAGGATTATATCAGATCCATTTAAAATTTCTTTTTCATCACTAGAAAATTTAACCCCTAAATCTAAATACTCTTCATCATATATGCCTAGATGGGATCCATAATTTTTACTTAAAATAAGATCAAATCCTAATGAAATATATTTCTTTGCCGTTTCTGGCGTTACAGCAATTCTTTTTTCATTTTGCTGGTTTTCTAATACAGACCCTATTCTCATAATTGAAGATCCTTACAATAAGAATATTGCCATTAAAACCAATACAACGATCACAGCAATTGTTCCCCACAGAACAAACTTAGTGAAATTATTCCATGTATTTTTATGGCTTTGATTATCCATAAAATCTACTTTTGTCTTGCTTTAAATTTAGGATTAGTTTTATTTATTACGTAAACACGTCCTCTTCTTCTAACTAATTTAGAATTTAAATCTCTTTTTTTAACTGATTTTAAAGAACTTTTTATTTTCATAATTAAATTTATAGCCTGGCAACGTCCTACTCTTCCATGTCTTAAGACAAAGTACCATCGGCGCTTAAAGGCTTGACTTCCGAGTTCGGTATGGGATCGGGTATCACACTTTCGCAATAATCACCAGGCGGCGTTCTTATACCTTATTATCAAATTTTGTAAATTAATATTTTTAGTTAAAATTAACTAAAATTATGCACAAATTGTTGAATATAATTTTTTATATTTCTTTTTCCAAATTTTTTGTAAACTTTATTTGATAAACTGATGTTAGTCAAAGCTGATGCATATCTTTCTCCAGCTCTTGGTTTTAAAAACTTTATTTTACTTTTAAACATTTTTGCTATTTGAAGAATTGTGTAGCTTTTTTTGTTTGAAATACTGTAATGTCTACATTTATTTAATTTCCATGCATCATAACAAACTTTTACAGTGTCTTCTATGTGGGTAAACCTTCTGCTTTGCGTTCCTGGCTTTACAACAGTTAAGGGAAGTTTACTTTTGTATTGATTTTCAAAAATTCCAATAACTGTTGCCATTTTTCCTTTTGAGATTTGTCTGGGTCCATATACATTATAAAAATAAATAATTTCATACTTAAATTTAAACCAAACTTTTAAATTTTCTAACATTTCTAAATTTTTTGATTTGGAAAATGCATAAGGAGACAAATTTTTGTCTTTTCCTTTGTTTCCAAGTGAAGCTGAAGTTGCGGAATAAATAAGTTTAATTTTATTCTTTAGACAAAAATTAAAAACTTCATGAGTACCAATTGAATTTGCTTCAATACACTCGTTCATGAATTTAAAACTTTGATATATTCTTGCAAATTCTCCAAAATGAAAAACAGAATGGATATATTTCTTTTTATTATTTAAAACTTTACTTATATTTTTTGTATGTGATTTTATATATTTTACTCTTTTGTCTTTAATATGATTTTTTTTTGAACCAGAAGAATAATTATCTAAACTGATAATATTAAAGTTAGATTTATTAATAAGATATTCTATAAGATTAGATCCAACAAACCCTGCACCACCTGTTACGACTATTATTTTCTTCATTTGTTATTTATTATTTAATATATAAATAATTATGTTCTTAAATAAATTAAATAATTAATCAAATATAATGTTAAAAAAATTAACAATAGGCTTAAATGATGACGGTTTACTAATTTTACTTGGAATCAATTTTGCAATATATCCATTATGTTTTTTATTAGGAAGCTTAATAATTAATTTAAATACTATATGTATTGGTATCCTTTTCTTAATTATAATTATTAAAAATAAGTCATTCAGTATTTTTACAAATAAATATTTCGTTTTATTAAGCTTATTGTGGCTATCTTTTATAATTAATTTATTTTTTAGCACTAACTTTGAAAACAGTCTATTAAGAGTAATTGGTTTTTTAAGATTTATCTTGCTAGCTCTAGCAATTAAATTTTTTTTTGAAATTTCTACTGATAAATTGAAACATAAAGTATACTTATTTTGGCTAGTAACTTTTATTATAATTTCATTTGATTTAATTTTTGAATATTTAACAGGACAGAATTTTATGGGCTTTAGTTCTCCTATGAAAGGAAGGTTAAGTGGTTTTTTAGGTGATGAATTAAAAATAGGTCATTTGTATTTAGGATTTTTTATAATTTGCTATGTAACTTTTTTTAATCTTACAAAAAACAGTTTTATTTTATTGCTATTCATTTTATTTGGAATTTTTGTGTCATTAATAATTGGAGAAAGAGCAAATTTTTTAAGATTTATTTCAATAAGTTTCATTTTTTTTCTTTTATTCGAAAAAAAAAATTTCTTAAAAAAAATATTATTTTCACTAATAATATTATTAGTTTCATTTATTGTTATAAATTCTAGTAATGAATATAAAGTAAGATTTTATGGTCAAATGATTGAACCATTGATTAAACATAAAAATCCAATGATTTTATTAGAGAACACTGTATACGGTTCAAATTATGATAGGGGAATTAAGATTTTTGAAAAAAATAAACTTTTTGGTGTTGGCATAAATAATTTTAGAATTGAAAGTGGAAAGGATATTTATGAAAACAAAAAACTTATTTTTAATGACCATGGTGCATCAACACATCCACATCAAGTTCATATAGAATTATTATCTGAAACAGGTATTTTTGGTTACTTGTTGTTTATGTTATTTAATGTTTTTTCAATATTTTTTGCAGTTAAAAATTTTACTAAAAATAATAATCAATATGTATTAACAACATTGTTATACTTTATATTTTCATTGATGCCTATTTTGCCAAGTGGAAGTTTTTTTACTACTTTTGCGGCAACTATTTTTTGGATAAATTATGGATTAATGATAAGTGAAAAAAACAACCTATCTACCGACAAATAACATAATAAATTTTGTGATAAAATAATCAAATCCTTTATAAAATTTTTTTCCTAACTTACGATACAAATATTGAAGATAATCAAATGCTTCATTTCTTTTTTTCCACCAGAGTTTACTAAATTTTTTATATTTTGAACTTATTCCTTTAGGATCAGTATTATAAAAAGTGTAAGATTTATTTAAAACTTTTAATTTATTTTTTAAATTCGCATACATTACCAGCCTCGAGTCAATTTCTAAATTTGGGTACTTGTTGCGCTCAATAAAATTTATAAACTCTATAAAAAAATGCTTCCTAATTGCAATTGTGCTTGTAGGGTAAATACTTGGCCAAATTGAAAAGAAATGATTTTTTTTTTTTAAGTGAAGTATTTTTTTTTCTTCAGTGATAAATGGTTTATCTTGAATGACATTAATATTATGATTTTCACTAAAATATCTTAAAAAATGTTCAATTTTTTTTTTTTTGAAATAATCATCTCCATCAAGTAAAAAAATATATTTACCTCTTGATTTTTTAATACATTTTAATATTGCACTTAATTGATTTAATGGATTTGATTTATTTATTTTTTTTTTATTAATAAAAAATTTAATATTTTTAATATTTTTAATTATATTTGTTGATCCATCACTCGATTTATCATCAAATACAATTACCTCTTTTGTTTTATAAGTTTGATTTAGAGCAGATTGAATACTTCTTTTAATAAATTTTTTTTTATTATAAGATGTTATAACTACAGTAACTAAATCCTTATTCATAAAACTTGATTATTATTTTTATAAATATATTCAAAAGATTTTCTAAATTTCATTTTTATTTTAAAAATTTTTTGAAATTTATATTTGCCTAAGTAATTGTGAATATTGCTTAAATTATAGTTTTTTATTATCATATCATCGAAATGATGTTCAAAATGAATAAATTTAATTTTTTTTATTTCCTCACCTAAACCCTTTATAACTTTTAACTCATATCCTTCAGTATCTATTTTTAATAAGTCTATATTGGGAATCTCATTATTCTTTATAAATGAGGATAATGTTATTACTTTTATTTCAATTGGCCTAGTGACTAACTTATTATTGAACGGGTTTAAAAAAAAATATTTTTTTTTAAAATATTTTGATGATGTATTTAGCTCATTAATTGAAGTTGATGAACTTTCTAAGTTTTGATGTAAGGTTTCTATCTTCTCGCAATCGCCAACTCCTAAAAGATTTAATTTAATATTTTTTTTATTTGATAATTTTTTATTTAACTCATCGAAAATTTTTGGGTTTGGCTCGAATGAATAAATTTTGTTATATTTAAAATTTTTTATTATATTTGAAATATATTCACCTTTGTGTGATCCTACATCAATTAAAACATTAATGTCATTAGATAATATTTTTTTAAGAAACTTTGTTGTTTTAATTTCAGTAATTGTATCAAATAGATCTAAAATAAATTTTACTAAAATTTTCATTTACTGATTTGTCTAAAATTTACAAATTTAATATTATATTTTATTTGTTTCATTTATTAATTAATTGATTTATGAAGATACTCAACAAATTTAAGTATAACAAATTTTGCGCTTTATATATTAAAAATTATTAGGATATAGTATGAAATTTACAATCATAATTAAAAAAAAATTTTAAAATGAAAAAAAATTTAACCCTCTTAATACCTGTAAAGAAAGAAAAAGAGTCTCTTGGAATTTTTTTAAAAAAATTAAATAAATATGATTTAAAAAAATTACTTGTTGTCGATAAAAATGATAAAATTCAATACCAAAAATTAATAAAAAAATCAAAAAACATTAAAATTTATATAAGCAGAAAAACAGGATATGGAAATGCCTTAATAGAAGGAATTAATCAAATAGATACAAAGTACTTTTGTATAATTAATGCAGATGGCTCTATGAACCCAAATGAAATTAATAAAATGATGAAACTAACAAAGAATAATTCATTTATATTTGGATCTAGATATATTAAAAACGGAGGAAGTGAAGATGATACTTTAATTACCTACGTGGGAAATAAATTTTTTTCGATTATAGGAAATATTTTCTTTAAATTAAAAATTTCAGATATTTTATATACCTATGTAATAGGAGAGACAAAATTAGCAAAAAAATTAAAATTAAAAAGTGGGGATTTTAAAATTTGTGTCGAATTACCAATAAAAGTTGAGCAATTTAATTATAATTATATCGATTTCCCCTGCTATGAACTTAAAAGAATTGGAGGTAAAAAAAAAGTAAATGCTTTCAAAGATGGATTTTTAATACTAGCTAAAATGCTTGAATTATTTTTTAAAAGAATTTTTAACAACGAATAAAATTCTAAAATAACAAATTAAATAAAAAAACACATTAAATAAAGTAAGTATAATCATAATTTCGGTATTATTATAATAATTAATTC
>NZ_JBNGZF010000009.1:0-7759 GCF_052049835.1 Candidatus Pelagibacter sp.
ATAGTGAATCTTATTTTTATAGATCTAGAATTAGATATTTTTTATTTAAAAAATTAATTAATTTTCAGATATCAAAATTAATAGATTGCTTGACAATTATAAGATTGACAAAAAAATTAAAACTAAAAAATATTGCAAATAATGTTTTGGGCCAAAAAACAAAATTGACAAGTATTGATTCTTATTTCTCAAAAAAATCAAATAAAAATGTTATAGACTGGCATGTTGATCAAGCTTACTCCGGAAGATTAAATGTTGAAAACTTTGTTAATCCCAATTTTGCAGCGTTAAAATTTTTTGTATACTTAACATCAGTAGACTCGGACAATGGTTGTTTAGGTTATATTCCAAAAACTTCAAAAATTGCTTACCAATTAAAAAAAGATATTTACAACAAAGAAATAAAATACAGACCCTATTGGTCTTTAAAGGATTTTAGAAATGTTATAAAAGATGAAAGTTACAGAAAAAATCTTGAAAAAAAAATTGATCCAAATGAAATTGAAAGTTTCTTAAATAGTACAAGTTTCATTGAAAAAGAACCATACAATACAACTAAGTATGATTATAAGCTTGATAAAGGTGGTGCACTTATATTTGATGAATCTGGAGTCCATAGAGGATCTATGCCAAGCAAAACTGATCGACTAGTAATTAGGTTTGTATACAAAATTTCTTCTGCTCCAGATTAAACACATTTTTATACGTTAGAAAAAATTTCAATATATCTATAAACACCTTAAATACTGATTGGGAATATAATTTTTAATTTTATTTTTTTTAGCTTCTCTAAGTATCCAGTTAGGATCTTTTATAAATTTTCTCGCTACAGCGATAAAATCTGCTGATCCGTCCTTTAATAATCTATTAACAGTTCTAACGTCATCAATCTGTCCAGTTATTCTTGTTAAAATTTTAGTTTCCGATTTTATTTTTTTGCTAAAATTTTTTCTAAATGCATTTTTTAACTTTAATTTTGTAACGGGTAAAATCCCACCACTTGAAACACAAACATAATCAAAGCCTATTTTTTTAAGTTTTTTTACAAATTCTATTGAGTCTTTTAAATTTATGCCACCGTCTAAATGATCCGTTGCTGTAATTCTTGCACCTAATATTTTATTTTTTGGCCAGATTTTTCTAATCTCTGATGCAATTTCTAAGGGTAATTTTGTCCTATTTTTTTTATTACTTCCATATTCATCTAATCTTTTATTTGAGATAGGCGATAAAAATTGATGTAATAAATATCCGTGAGCCATATGTATTTCTAGACAATCAAATCCTATTCTTTTTGCTCTTATTGCAGTTTTTTTAAAATCAACGATAATTTTACGAATTTGCTTTGAATTTAAACTTTTTGGTGTAGGCCAATTTTTGGCTCTTTTAATTGATGATGGTGCATAAGTTTGCCAAGAATTTTTTTTAATTGGAGAATTAGATTTAACCCACGGAACCATGGATGATCCTTTTCTGCCAGCATGAGAAATTTGAATGCCCAATGAAATATTGCTTATTTTTTGAAGATGCTTTGTTAATTTTTTTAAATTATGTTCTTGTTTTTTATTACTTAAACATAGATCTTTATGTGAAATTTTTCCATTTTTATTTACAGCTGTTGACTCAATCATGAGCATGGCTGCACCTGTACATGCTAATTTAGATAGATGGTTGTAGTGCCAAAGTGTAGGGCTTCCATTTATTGCAGAATATTGGCACATCGGAGATATTACTATTCTGTTTTTTAAAAATACCTTATTTATTTTTAATTTATCAAATAACATCTAAACTATTTCATAACTACAAATTCATTATGGGGATGAAAGACTGCGCCTGGATAAGACCAATAGGTTTCTATAAAATATTTTCCTAATGCCTTTCCTAGCTTGGGCAAATGTGGGACATTATCACTGTCTATCATAGAGTTCATTGGGGTAGCAAATCTTAACCACTCTCCAGTTTTCTGTTCCTTATAAAATAATCTTGACCTAAGAGCTATATCAGGCGGCACACATGAATACTTTTTTTTTTTTAATTTTTTATAAATATTTTTTAAAGTTGTTGGTTTTGAAAATCCTAATGCTGAAACCCTGATACGGTATAAATTAACTTTTTTTTTTGTGATTTTTATACTATTTTTTTTATTTTTAACTATGTCTTCAATCCAAACACTTACATAAATTTTTTTCTTTTTTAATTCTTTTATACATTCATTTATATTTTTGTAGTTTTTAGGTTCTATTGATTTCCAAATTTTGTGCATATTCTTATATTTATACTATTTTTGAAATTTAAAAAGACTAAATTAAAAGTTTTAAATCTAAATAATTTAAACCAAATTTATTTGATAAATTTTTATCTAATACAAATATTTTGCTTTTAATTTTGCTTTTGAGATTTTTTATAAGATAATTATCTACTCTACCTCTATTTAAACTCATCATGCCTGAACTATAGTAATGACTTCCACCTTCAAAACTAATCCCAGATACTATTATTTTTTTATCAGGATGTTTTTTTATAGCATACAAAATACTATAAAAGCCTGAAGAAACACCCAAAAAATCATTTGAAAAATAAAATTTATAAAAATGAATTATTTTTTTTAAAATATTATCTTCATAGGAGGCTTCTGCTTTAAGCAAATCAAGTATTCCTGAATTAAAAAAATTTTTTTGAAAAGAAAACTGTTCTAGTCTTGTAAATTTAGTAAATTCTACACTTTGATCAAATAAATTTTTAACCAAATTATATGTAATTTCTTCAAAATCTCTTATAAGAATTTTATCAGGATTTGCTCTTACAACTCGAGGCTTAACATGATCAAGTTTTAAAAATGATCTCGCACTAATTACACAAGTATGTGTAACATCAGAATATTTTTTTTTATACAAAGCTCCTAGCTCAGCACTACCATTTGATGAATAAATTTCTTTTACCTTAATATCAGGAATTTTGTTTGATCCAGAACCTAAAACAATTATACAATCATTTTTCATTTATTTTCTATACTTGTATTAATTCTTTATGAATTCAATTATGTATATATGTTAAAACTAATTATACAAAATTATAATACTAAAAAATATTTTTCGATAATTTTGAGTCTAAGCTTTTATATAGTGGATCATTGAAAATTGAAAAATTTTTATTTTTTTTAATATTTTCATTTAAATATTTAATGTAACTTGTCTCATTAATTTTGGATAAAAAAATATCAGGTAATATTCTCGATTTTTCTAAATTATTATTAGACTCTAATTCGATAAGATACAATATTCTTTTGGCTAAAATAATCTCTTTTTTGTTAAGCTTAAGTTTTAATTTATTCAAATTTTTTATTAAATAAAAGTATTCTATTTTATTTTTTGGTTTAAAGAAAAGATCTTTATGGAAATATGGAGCGTCACCAGCAATGATTGATTTTTTTCCATAACAAGCAAATTCAAGTGAAATCGTTGAAACACAATTAATTAGATTATCTGATAATTTGAATAATGTTGAATTATTTATTTTTTCTGGACACATAATTACATTTTCTAATTCACTTTTATATCTGTAGATTACTTTTTCTATAATGCCTTCTTCATGATATTGAGATCTTGAAGGGTGTGGTTTTATAATCCAAAAAGTTTTTTTATTATTATTCCTTATAAAATTGATTGTTTGTAAAAACTGATCATAATAATCTTTAAAAATCATATCAGCACAAAAGTGTGGGCTATCTGAAAAACAATGAAGAGCCAATACATTTACTTCATGGTTTTTTTTTATATTATTTATTTTTTTTTTGAATTTTACTATTTTGCTATCTTCACTTAATCCATAAATTTTTCTAATTGTATTAATTGGAACGTAAGAACCATATAATTTTCCATGTTTTCTAAGATTATAAAATTTTTCAATTTTTTTTACTTCAATTTGTTTAATATTATTTGTTATTTTTTTTTTTCTTATTTTAAAAGTACTTGTTAAAGTTTCTTTATGATTATTAAATTTTTGAACAAAATTATAGCCAGTTGTAAAAGTTTTCAATTTATATTTCGTTCCATATCTTGATATTAGGTTTCCATAAGATGTAAAGCTCAGTTGCGTTGAAATTGTGAATCTAATATTATTTTTTTTTACAAGATAATCTATAAAGTGTGTTTTTAATATTCCAATGAATAATGATTTAAAAAATTTTATTTCATAAATTGAAGGATCAAGAAACTTTAAATCATATCTAATATAAATATCATAGACAAGATCACCTATTTTAATTTTTTTACATTTAAAATTTTTTATTAACCATTCAATTTTATCACTTACGAATAATGTTTTAAAATAAAATTTAAAAAGATCATAAAGAGAAATTAAAAAAATCAAAAAATATTTAAAATTTTTAAACTTAAAGTTAATTGAATAGTTTTTTATATCAACATTATTATAAACCGGGATATTTTTTTTATCGCTTACGTCTGAGACTAAATATGAGTTACAATCATATTTTTTTTTTATTATATTTGCTAGTATTAAAGACCTTAAATTCGCATCAGTCTGAATTCTGTCACCAATTAAAAGTCCATATTTTTTTTTACTTTTAGAATACTTAAAATTAAATGGAAAAACTTTTTTGAAATTTTTAATTTTTATCAACATTAATTTTATTATTAGATTATTGCCTACTTTTGTTTAAAGGGGACGAATATATTTTTTTTAATAAACTCAAATCTTCCATGTCATCCAAATCAATCGCTCTATATCTTGGTAATTTGAATCCAAAACTTTTTTTTGAAAATATAATTTTTTTTTTTAACCACGAATCTGTTTTTCCCCAACAAAATTGTCCAGCATCATGGTAAATTTTATCCAAATCTTGAGTTCTAGTTTTATAATTTTTTTTATCAATCATTGTAATTTTACCATTATTTATTTTAAGACCTCTTTGAGGAGGGTGTCCAAAACTTGTAACGGATATTACAAAATTCCAACAATTTTCCTTAATTTTTTTATAACTAGATATCAAATCTTTTTTATTCAATAATATTGATGAAGGATAAACATAACAAACATATTTTGGATGTTTATCATATCTATTTTTTAAAAAATTAATTGTATGATTAATAACTTCAAAAGCGCCCACATGATCATTTGACAAGTTTTTTGGTCTAGTAAAATAAATTTTCGCTCCAGCTTTTTTTGATATATTTTGTATTTTACTTGAATCAGAAGTTACAATTATTTCATCAAATATTTTTGTTTTTTTTAATATTTTAATAGTATGATGTATCATAGGCTTTCCATCTATATTAATAATATTTTTATTTTTAATTCTTTTGCTTCCTCCTCTAGCTGGTAAAATTGCTACTATCATTTATTTAATCGAATTAATTGTACGAATAACAAAATTTTGTTGATTTTTTGATAGAGTTGGAAAAATTGGTATTGAAATACATGTGTTGTAATATTTTTCTGAATTATCTAATGAATAATTTTTTTTTTTGTAAAATGGGTGTTTATAAATTGGAATATAATGAATATTTACACCCACACCTTTTTTTAATAATTGTAAAAAAATTTTATCCCTAAGCGTTTTAGAGTTTTTTTTTAAAAGAATTACAAACAAATGATGTGATGATTTAGAATTTACTGAAATATTTGGATAAATAAATAAATCATTTTTTAATTCTGCTTTATAAGTTCTAAAAATTTTTATTCTTTTATTAATAAAATGACTTAATTTTTTTATTTGCTCGATGCCTAGAGCTGCTTCTAGCTCATTCATTCTATAATTATAACCTAATTTTATTTGTTCATAATATTTTGGTCTAATTTTTTTTTTCTTAAATTCTCGTTTAATTCCATGTTCTCTAAATAATTTTAAATCATCATAATATTTTTTCACATTTGTTGTAATAGCTCCACCTTCTGCTGTTGTTATTGATTTTACTGGATGGAAACTAAAAATACACATATCGCTATATTTGCAATTACCAATAATATTATTTTTAAATTTTGCTCCCATAGCATGAGAAGCATCCTCGATAATTTTAAATTTGTATTGTTTTTTTAGTTTATATATTTCATCCATCTGACATGGATTTCCCGCAAAATGAACAACAATTATTGCTTTAGGAAGCTTACCTTTTTGTTTTGCCTTAAAAAGTTTTGTTTTTAAATTTGAAATATTTATATTGTAGTCATTTAATGAAATATCTAAAAATTCAATATTTGCTCCACAATAAGCCGCCGCATTAGCGCTTGCAACAAAGCTAATCGCTGAAGTCCAAACCATGTCTTTTTTTTTTATACCTAATGACATACATGCAATATGTAATCCACTTGTTGCACTATTTACAGCGACAACATATTTTGACTTACAAAAATTTTTAATTCTTTTTTCAAACTTTTGAACCAACGGTCCTTGAGTCAAATAATTTGACTTTAAAACATTTGTAACAGCTTTTATCTCTTTGGAATTTATCGACTGTCTAGAATAATTAATCATTAAAATTTTCTTATTTCATGTAATATATTTTTTCTAAAATATTCAAAATCTTTTGAATAATCAAAAAATGTCATAGCTATCCCATCTGTTTTTGATTTATATATAGAATTTATTTGTTCAAGAGCAGATTTTTTATCTCCAATTATTGTAAAAGAACCTAATGATCCAGAAACCCTTTGTTTTAATTGTTTTAAATATGAAGCAAGAATTTTTTTATTTGACCATTGCAAATTATTTATAAAATTGTCTACTGCTTTTGTATCCTGATTTTTACTAGAATATTCATGATAAAATTCCTCGGCTTCTGTTTTTGATTTTTTTACAATTAAATGAACTGGATTGAAAATTTGAATTCTTTTTTTGGATTTATTTTTTAATTCTTCATTTGTTTTTTTTAATGAATCTAAGTTGTTAAACATAGTTAAAAGAACATCAAAATGTTTACCTGCAAATTTTCTACCATCCTTTGAAAATGCCGCTGAAATTTTAACAAAATTTTTATTAAGAACTTTAGGAAAATTTTGTCCATTTTTAATTTTGAAATAATTTCCAGTAAAAGAAAATTTATCAATTTTTGGATTTATAAGCTTATTAAATATTTTTAACCATTCTTCTCCATATTTATATCTATCAGAACTAGATAAGTTAAAGTCTACGTTGAACATTTCATATTCTTCTTTATTCCAACCACATACAAAATTCATCCCAATTCTGTTATTTGAAAATCTACTGATTGAAGTTAGGGTTTTTGCAGCAATAATTGGGTGGATATAATTCGCATGTATAGTTGAGAATAAATATATTTTTTTTGTTATCATCGATAAAGCCGAAGCTAAAGATAAAGTTTCAAAGGTATTTCTGTGTGGCCTTGAACTTCCACCCCAGTCACTCCATCTAGCAACAGGTAAAAGGAAATCTAGACCACATTCATCTGCTTCCTTTGCAAGTTTTATAATTTTATCTGTATTAGCTCTCCATTTTTTTTTATGATTTGTGATAGTAGAACCAGAACTTGCGTTAAAAGCAAATAATCCTAGTTTAAATTTTTTTTTAGACATTTTTATGATATTTAACTTTAAAGTATGTTGTTTCTATAACAGATTATTATTAAAATGGTAGTGTGTGATATATTTTGATAAAAAATCATTAAAAATGTTAAAAAAGCACTAATTTCAAATGAAAAGAAACTTAGTTCAAAATTTTTATAAAAAATTAATTTATAATTTAAAAAATAGTAAAAATATATTTTATAAAAATAATGATTTAGAA
>NZ_JBNGZF010000010.1:0-6723 GCF_052049835.1 Candidatus Pelagibacter sp.
CCATGAATTTTTTTATAATTATTTTTATATTTAAAATTAATTACAATTTTTGGATATTTAATCGTAAAATTAGATGCAAAATCTTTAGATAATTTTTTTTTAAATTTTGATTTATTAACAATATAATTATTTCCAAAAAAACTTAAAAATAAAGAAATATAATGACTGGCAGAGTTTAAAATACCATCAGAATAAGTTACATTAATTTTAATATTATCTTTTTTGTATAAGATTTTTTTTATTTTTTTAGTTGAATTTAAGTATAATCTTTGAAAATTAACAAAGCATTTTGAATTTTTTCTTTCTAATAAATTTGATATTTTTTTAATTTGTGAAAGATTTTCAGTGCAAGGTTTTTCGCAAAGAATAAATTTATTTTTAGTAATTTCTAGTATTTGTTTTAATATTTTGTATTGTTTTGATGTTGGTACGCTTAAAATGACCAAATCAAATCTTTCTCTTTTAATCAGCATTTTTAAAGATTTATAAGTATTAGTTGTATAAAATTTTTTAAAGCTTCTAAGTTTATTAGAATCATTATCAACTCCCGCTATCAATTTAAAATTCTTAGATAAATTTATTGCTTCTGCGTGAGAAATACATTTGTTATTTTTTAAGTTATATAGGAAGCCAGCTTTTCCCAAACCTATTATTACTGCATTATAAATTTTTTTTTTTTTCAAATTTTCTTTTCAATACTTTTGTTTCATTTAAAATTTTATATTCTTCAATCAATTTTTCTAATTTGATACCTGTTTTCAAGCTAATTTCAAAAATATCTCTACCATCACAATATGCAATAAAATTCATTCTATCTTTTATGTTCTGAGAATAGTTTCCAACTTTTGAAATGAAAGGATATAAATTTCTTTTACTCATCATTGGTTCACATTTGTATGTAGCTGTTGGATAAATTCCCATTTCAAAGGAATTAATAATATTTTTAAATACTTTGAGCGATTCAGCTAAATATTTCTCTTTTACTAAATCTAAATTGTCCAAACTAGTATGGTATTCTTTATATTCTCCAAATTTTGATCTACAAAATGTTGCCATAGGAATATCAACTCCCGGTGAACAATACTGTCTTTCGTCTGATCCTCTTTGAAGAAAAGAATATATTTTAAATTTATTCTTTTTTATAATTTGACATTTTAAAGCTTTATCTGAAATTGTATTTCCATTTTTACTTTCTACGAGACTATAAGATTTTCCATCACCTACACAAGTTAAGTTGAAAGCAGCAATTACATTTTTTCTTAAATATTTGTGATTTTTTGAAATGTAAGCAATTGAGCCTATTGTTTCTGGCATTAAAACAAACCTGTAAGTATAATATGTTTTTTTAAAGTTCTCTTTAAGATATTTAAGTATAGCATTTAGTAATATTGGTCCTGATAACTCGTTATTAGCCATTGATGGATGACAAACATAGCTTGAAAACAAAATTTCTGTTTTTACTTTACCTTTAATGATTGCATGAGAACCATTCAAGTATCCTTTTTTCAATTGACTATCTATATTTACTTTGTATTTTCCTCTAGGAAGTTTATTGAGTTGATGTTTATTTAAACAAAATCCCCAGTCTTTTTTGTAGTAAGAAGTTACATATGGAATAGCATTTGGTATTTTGTGAGAAATAATTTTTTTTTTCAATACTTTTAAATCTAATATTTTTTTAATTGGTATTGAATATCCTACTAAATGAAGGTTATTTTTTTTAAATTCAGCAAATTTTTTTTTTGTTTTTATATGCTCAATATAAGCATCATTAACATTCCATTCTAAAGGTATTTCCCAGTCAAAAACTTTTGTACCTGTTTTAAATTTAATTATTTTAAATTCATTATTTATCTTTTTGAAATAATTAAGAGTTTTTAGTGTATCTTTTCCAGTTATGGATCTATTTAAATGAAATAAATCTTTTAGACATTTTGTAAAATTTAAATCTTTCATAAAATTTTTTAGATAAATTAATTATCTTGAATTTAGTATTAATGTGCATATATCTAATCTAAAAATCAATAATTGACTAAACTAAAATAGAGTAATCAATGAAAAAAAGTGTATTTTATATACCTTGTTATCCAAAAAACACAAAAACTCGTAAAATTATTGAACAAATAAAAGAGTCAGTTTTACTATGTGATAAATATGGTTTTGTTGAGGCTTTTTTTGGTGAACATATTGCAGATAAACATGAAAAAATATCATCAAGTTTAATGATTGCAGCATCATTAGCGCTTGTGACAAAAAAAATAAAATTAGGTACACTTACAACCAATTTAAATTTCTATCATCCATCTATTTTAGCTGCCCAAATTGCTCTTATTGATAATTTATCTAAAGGCCGATTAATTCTAGGCGTTGGCTCTGGAAGCAACAGGTCAGACGTTGAGTTAAATGATCTTATAAATCAAAATAATTATCTTTTGTCACTAGAGGTTTTAAGGATAGTAAGAAAACTTTTAAATGAAAAGGGGTTAATAAATATAAATTCAAAAAACTTCAAAATATCATCTAAAAAATTTGGAAGTAAAATTTTAGGACTTGGTTATTTTGATAATTTATATGAAAACAGAAAAAATCTTGAACTAATTATGCCAGCACTAAATCCAAATTCGAGAAATGTAACAAATTGCGCAAAAAAAGGATGGAGTATAGTTATTTCAAATTTTTGTGATCTAGATATTGTAAAAAATCATGTTGAAAATTATTTAAAACATAGCTCATTTACAAAGAAACAAGCATTAAAAAAAATAAAATTAGCAAGATTTATATATGTGGTTAAAAACAAGAACGATGCAGATAAAGCATTTTTAAAATCATCCCCTTATATGCAGGTTTTGAAAATAATTCATAAAAAGTTAAGTAAAAATAAACTAACTGGTTGCTTTGGTAATAAAAAAAAATTGAGTGATATTGCAAAAAGCTTGATTATTACAGGAACTGCTAAGGAAGTTAGTAAAAAAATTAAATTTATGAAACATGAAATTGGAGAACTAGGCAGTCTAACTTATGTTCATGTTCCTTTAGTAAATCGCAAAGTATTCGACGACTCATTAAAACTTTTTTCAAAAAATGTCAAAATTTGATACTAAAATTTATTTAGATCCATCTTTGTCAAAAAAAATTTTAGCCTCAATTAGAGATAAAAAAAAATTAAATTATAAATTATTAAAAATAACACATTTGAGGAAAAGATTAGAAGATTTAGAAAAAAAATTTAGATTAAAATTAAACGACAATTTAAAATTGAATTATAAAAATTACTTATTTTGGCAACTTGTACAGGAAGAATATGGTTTAGAAAATTTAGATATAAAAAAAAAATTGTCTGGAAATAAAAAAAATGAGGTAAATATAAACTTTACATATTTTATTAAATTTTTAGGTTTTAACCCTTCGCTGTTAAGTTTATTAATCTTTTCAAAAGAAATAAAAAAAATTGTTAAACAAAATAATTTTTTTGAAAGTTTGCAAAAGAAAATTGATCTTGAAAATATAAGTTCTTCAGAGCGTATAAACTTTATTAATTTATTGGATAAAAAAGAAATAAATCTTGTATCACCACTTTGTCCAGATTATGAGCATGTTAAAATAGGAAATAATTTATATAAATATACATTCAAAAAATTAGGAAACGGATTAGGTATGATGGGTTTAAGATTTCACTCTATTTATTCTGATCTTCTTAAGCTTTTTTTAAAAGAGAATACAAAATTAAATCTACATCTTTTATATGGTGACTTTGAGGGTTTTAGCAAACTTAATTGCAAAAGACTTAAAGAAACTGAGGCTAGTTTTTTAAAAAAAATAGATCAAAGTTCACAAAAGTTATCGCAAAAGATAAATTATAAAAAAACTTGTAGTGCAGTTGTAAAAGAGCTTGCAGATAAAAAAAAATGGAAAGCAGGTGTAAAAAAAAATATACAAATCATAAAAAATAAGATGAAAAAAGATTTAGAGTTTCGTATAAAAGTTTTAGAAATAGCAGAATCGAGAGCTCATCTTTATGCATCTTGGTTTCCAACTTTAAAAAAAAGTAAATATTTAGACATATCAATCGAGCAAGGAGCTGAATACACTACAATGGGTGATTTGTTCTTTAAAAAGTATAAAAATCTTTGTGTCCTTGCTTTTGACCACTCGAAAATGAAAATTTTTTATACTTTGAATAATTCCTTTCCAGTGCTATATGGCAAAAGAAGATATTAAATATCATGATTAAACATTCAAAAAATTATCTAAATAATGGAACGGCTTATATACCTGTTGATGAGAGTCCATTATCGAACGATGATTTAGAAAATCTAAATAAGTTTTGTTTAGAGGTAGATAAAGAATTTATTGAAATTGGAGACGCAGGAGAGTCAAATCATTTACTTGTTGGAAGATTTATGACGGATATAGAGAAACCAGAAAAAGTAAATAATAATTTTTCAGAAAAAGTAATTAAAATTTTATCTTCAAAAAAAGTAATTAATTTTATTAAAAAAATTTGTAATTGTAATGATGAAATTTTCATTAGAAGGGTTCAATACAACGAGATAACCGAGAATTGTTTTGTTGGATATCATTTGGATAAAGATAGTAACCCAGACTATCTAGCGGCAATTGTTTTACAGCTTGGAGTAAACTTTAATGGCGGTCTATATAGAGTTTATAATAAATTTAACAAAAAAAATTATATTGATTATAAACCAAATTATGGAAGTCTTTTGATAAGTGATTGTGAATATCCTCACGAGGTAACAAAAGTAGAAAGTGGAAAAAGAGGTTCTCTTGTTTTTTTTGTATCGAAAAATAATGGAAAGAACCCTAGAAATAAAAAAAATTGATAGATTTCTCTAAATTAAAAGGTAAGATTTATTTTAACGAAAAGTTTATAGATAACTCAAAAGCAAAAATACATGCTTTAAATCACTCACTACATTTTTCAGCATCAGTGTTTGAGGGAATTGCAATATATGATAAAAAACCTTTATTTGAGTTTGATCATTTTAAAAGGTTACAAAATTCAGCAAAAATATTAAAGCTTGACTTTAAACTAAGCGCTAAACAATTTTCAAAAATAAATGCTAAATTAGTTAAACACAATATTAAGTCTAATGGTTATATAAGACCTATAATTTTTAGAACCTCTCATTCAATGTCACCTGATACTACTTATTGTAAGTCCTCAATAGCTATTGCTTGTTGGAGTTGGGGAACACTTTTTAACAAAAAATCTATTACACTGGGGATATCAAAATGGCCAAAATTAAATAGGAAAATCTTTCCAATTGAGGCTAAATCCTCAGGTTCATACCAATCATCCGTTATTTCTAGAATTGAAGCAAAACAACAAGGTTTTGATGATTGTATAATGCTTGATAATGAAAAATATATCTCTGAAACAACAGCTTGTAATATTTTTTGGATTAAGAATAATATTGTTTACACACCTTCAACAGACTCTGCACTTAATGGAATTACTCGTCAAGCAGTAATAAGGATATTAAAAAAAGTAAAAGTATCTTGTAAGATTGGAAAATTTAGAATGAAAGATGTTCTGAACGCTGATTCAGTATTTTTAACTGGTACAGCAGCTGAAGTTCAGCTAGTTGGAAAGATAAATAAAACTGATTATAGTCTTAATAATTATATTTTCGATATAATTAAAAAAAACTACGATCTTATAAAATCTAAAAGTTTAAAAAGATTAAGTTCAATATAATTATTAGTTTATAAATCTATCTAAGTTATCTAATGTAAATTTCTTATGTTTTTTTTGATATTTATCTATATCGAATTTGTACTTTTTACTAAGCATTGTGACTAATGTAACAAGATCCATTGAGTCTAAAATAGCTTTTTTAACCAAATCGTCATTGGACTTTATTGTTTTTTTTTTTAATCTAGGGAATAATTTTTTTAACGCCTCTTGTGTTTTACTTTTCATTTTTTACCAAAAAAAATTTATTTTTTTTTAATTTATTTTTTGCAATATCATAGTATTTATTAAATGGTAACAAATAAATATCAAAAATATCAAAATTAAATTTTTTAATAATTTTATTTTTCATCAGTATTTTGTTAATTTTTCTGCCATCTTCAATTTTATTTTTTGAATAATTTCTAACATACATTTTTTCTTTAACAATTTTTTTTGTAGAAATATTTTTCCCTTTAAAAGTTTTAAAATATCTATAAGGAACCTTAGAATTCTCTTCACAGTAATGAATTACTAACCAATTGAAAATTTTTGGATCAATATTAATTCCTAATCCATAGGAATTATTATTTACCAAATATCCCAAAACAGAGTCATCTCCCCATGCGGTAGTTTGATTCAAGTTACAGATGTATTCTGCATTTGGACCACTGACTGCATAATTATACATTGGTTTGCTAGATCTTTTTAGCTTGAATTTTTTTACTAAAAATTTGCTTAGATATCCTGTTGTAATATCATTTGTTGAGTAACTTGTTTTTTTGGTTTTTGGAAAGTTTAAATTAAATGTGGGTATTATAATATTTTTATTTAACTTTTTTAAATTTTTATAAAGTTTAATTATATTTTTATTTATATCATTAATATTATGTTTAAAAATTAAATGTTGAAGATTAGAAAAAATTATAACATTTTCAGAATTTTTTAAAAATTTTTCCATGTTTTAGGTTAAAAATATTTTTTATAGTACGCTTTGTCTACTTTACCATTTTTATTAAATTTAATTT
>NZ_JBNGZF010000011.1:0-6712 GCF_052049835.1 Candidatus Pelagibacter sp.
AAATATTACTTAAATATTAAAACAATTTGTAAAATTTGAATGCTTAACAATAAATCAATATTAATAACTGGTGGCACAGGATCATTTGGAAAATCTTTTATAAAAATAATTATAAATAAATTCAAAAAAATAAATAAATTAATAATATTTAGTAGAGATGAACTGAAACAATACGAAATGGAAGAGCTTTATCCAAAAAGTAAATATCCATTTATGAGGTTTTTTCTTGGTGATGTAAGAGATCAAGAAAGACTAATGTCTGCTGTTGAAGGAGTTGACTATTTAATTCATGCAGCGGCACTTAAACAGGTGCCTGCTGCAGAATATAATCCATTTGAGTTTGTTAAAACAAATGTAATTGGAGCTCAAAATATAGTTCAAGCTTGTCTCAAAAGTAATGTGAAAAAAGTAATTTCTCTATCAACTGATAAGGCTGTATCTCCTGTTAATTTATATGGTGCCACAAAACTTTGCTCAGATAAAATATTTTTATCTGCAAATAACTTTAAGGGTAAAAAAAAAATCACCTTTAGTGTAGTTAGATATGGAAATGTTGCTGGCAGCAGAGGATCGGTTATGCCATACTTAGTAAATTCTAAGAAAAATAATAAAATAGTTAATTTAACTGATAAAAAAATGACAAGATTTAACATTTCACTAGAAGATGGTGTTGAAATGGTTTTATGGAGTTTAAAAAATACTGTTGGTGGGGAAATAGTTATACCAAAAATTCCATCATACAGGATAATGGATTTATTAAAAGCTACAGGTAATGAAAAAAATTATAAAATTGTAGGTATAAGATTAGGAGAGAAAATTAATGAAGAATTATTAGGTACCGCAGATGCAATTAATACAATTGATATTGGAAAATATTATATAACTCTGCCTACAATAAAAGATAAGAAAATTCTTGGTTATTATAATAAATTTAATTATAAAAAACTTAAATCTGATTTTTCTTATAATTCTGGAAATAACAAAAAATTTTTATCAGTTAGTGAATTAAAAAAAATAATATCTAATTTATAAATAAATTTTTTTTAATCTGATCGCAAGTGTCTTTAAAAGTACAATCTATACTTGCATCTACTTTTTCGTTTTTTTACTTAAATCATAAATTTGTTTTGCAAGATTTGATATTTTTTTATCATGACTATTTATGTGATAAAGAATTCTTGATGTCTTTTTATGATCTAGCATAAGAGACAGTCTGACTAAATCCATCCAATTTTTGTTATTTTTGGCTCTGATTTTTTCTATTTTATTTATAATTTCTATTGATTGTTTTAATTGCTTATTCATTTTTTTCTTAAAAATAATATTATTTTATTTTATCACAAAAATTTAATTTGTCTTTACTATACTAAAATATGATTTGATAAATTTTTTTTAAAGCGTACATCGTATTTGTTATTTTTAAGAGATATACTTTTGACTGATGTTTTATAGAACATTTTTTTGTGCTTTTTACATAAATTAATTAACTTTTTTCTTGAAATAAAGATATCTTGATTCTTTAATATTTTTTTGAGCAGTGAGTATTGATCCAATGTATCAATAGACAAATTTAATAAACTCTGTTTTTTAATAAATTTTTTGAAATTTATTTCTAATATTTTAAAAATGCTCCTTTTAAAAAAATAAGTCATATATTCAGACGATTTAGTATCTAATGCTAAATTGTTTGCTTTTTTAAGAGCATTATAAGAAATAATTTCTGAGCGTGTTCCAACTGGTAAATCATTTGTATAAGTATAATCAAACTTTCCAATTGAATGATTTTTTGCTAAGATTTTTATAGCTGATAAATCAGTAAAAGGATTATCACCAGTTATTCTAACAAAATGATCAAAATATTTTTTTTTCCTTAAAGTAATTATTCTTTTAAAAATATCTTTATCATCTCCTCTATGAAAATTAACTTTATAAATATCACAAATATTTTTCAAATAATTGTCTTTTTCTTTATTTGATGTACAAATGTATATTTGCTTTTTTGGAAAGTGTCTGATTAATCTTTTGATCAAAATTTCTATTAAAGAAAATTTATTAATATTTAATTTTGCTTTCTGAGGAAGTCTTTTTGATTTAAGTCTTACTAAAATAATTAAAATTATATTCTTTCTAATAAAAAAATTTTTTTTCAATAATTTGTCCTTTTTTTACATTATTTTTTAATTTTTTTTTGTAATACATATTTATTTGATTTTCAGAAATTCCTTTTTGTCCAGTTCTTAAAAAAATAACATCTTTTTTTGATAAAATATGCCCTTTATTTAATTTATATAAAAAAACACCATTTCTAGTCATTATTTTTGAATATTTTTTTTCATTATATGAAATAGTTTTTTTATTTTTTATTCTTCTAATAAAAAAATTTTTAAGATCATTTAACTCTAAAACATCTAAAGAAGATACTTTGTCGACATATTCTTTATTTTTATCTAGTATTACATGTTTTTCAATGAATTGTGCGCCATTATCTATAGCCTGTTTTATTATTGATATATTTTTAAAGATGTTATTTCTACTTGTATGATCTGCATAACATACTTTCATATGATTTTTTTTAATTTGTTTAATAAAATCTAGTCTTAAATTTTTATAATCAGTAGGAAATGATTGAAAACCATAAGTAAAAATTATTTTATTTGATTTATTAAATTTTTTATATATTTCCCTTACTTTGGATATGTTGTAACCGGATACAGAAATAAAAACTCTATTAAAATTTTCTAGAGCAGTTTTAATTAATCTTATATTTTCATTATCAGATGCAGATATTTTAATACTAACTTTGTTTTTAAATTTTTTACAAAATTCTAAACTTTCATAGTCAAATGGTTCTAAGATAACTTTCTTTTTTTTAAGAACTTTTTTTATAATTTTTTCATACTCTAAATTAGAAATAGAGATTTTTTTTAAGATATTGTAAAATTTATATGTTGGATGTGCTAATTTTTTTAAATTAAAAATTTGGAACTTAATAGTATCTAAATTAGATAACATTAATTTTTCAACTAATTTTTTTAATATTTTTAGAGACCCGTTGTGAGAACTTGCTATTTCAGCAATAAATTCTACATGCTTTAAATTTTTTCCCATGAATACGTGTCTTTAAAAGAACAGTTTTTACAAACAGCTACATCATCAATTTCATCTTCAAAATGTTTTTTTCTAACTGAATTAAGCTCTTCACCTTTCCATATTTCTTCCAATTTTGAAATTTTTTTTATAGGTGTATTGTATTTTTTTGGTTTTTTTGCTGCTTTCAACAAACTAAAACCTTTATCGTTATTGTTTATTTTTCTCTCTAAATCATTAATTACTTCATCTGTATTAAATGCCTTTTTATTTATATATCCAATTGAATGTTGAGCACCCCAATCGTGACAACACATACCCACTGTTCCATCGTAAGTTATCATTAATCTTTGAAATAATTGTTCACAAGCTTTTCTCTTTTTCGAAATAAAAATTTCACCCTCTAAATTTACAACATATGGAGTATTCATAGGCAAATTATTTTCTCTTAAATAGTCTTCCAATTCTTTTTTTTTTGAAAAACTTAAGTCTTCTAGATTTCCTCCTCGTTCGTTATACTGAGTAACTGTCACATCATCAACTATATCTTTAAAAAGTTTGTAAAAATTATCAACTTCATTACGAGTATCTTGAGTCATTATCATTTGAATCTTTGTTATTGGAAATTTTGAATTTAATTCAGTTTTAATTTTATGAAATAATTTTATATTTTCATAAACTTTTTCAAATGTATTATTTTTAAATCTTCCTGGTCTCATTTTTTCATATGTATGTTTTGTTCCTCCATCAAAAGAATATATTATTTGATCTAAACCAGACGCTATGAGCGCTTCAGATTTTTTTCGTGTTAGTGTGGTAGCATTTGTATTAATTGATACGTCAATGATTGATTTATTTTTTGCATAACTAATAAAATCGCAAAGTTTAGGATGGAGAAGAGGTTCTCCTCGCCAATTAAGTTTTATAGACGGAACTCCCATTTCTGATATTTCATTAATAATTTTATAAAAAACTTTTTCATCCATTATCTTGTCTGGTGTAATAATATATTCTCTAAAACAATGGGGGCAGCCTAAGTCACAAATAGAAGCAACTTCAATATCAACACACAATGGATTTGAAAAATAAATATTTTTATTAAACTGTTCATAACCATTTGAATAAAACATTTTTGGTTGATCAGACCAATTTTTTCTATAGTTTCTATATTTTTTTCTAAATCTCTCTAAGATCACTTGATCATCATCATTTTGTGAATTCTTATCTAAAAAATCTGTATACGCTTTATTTAAATGCATATTCTTTAAAAAATATTCATCTTTATTAAAAAAATAATTTTTTTTTGAATTTAATTTTGAAGATCCTGTTAGAATTTCTTGTTTTTTACTTTTAATGTCTGTTAATGCTTCATTCATAAGGCTATATATCATATATATATAAAATATTATAAAGTACATATATTAAAACTATGAAAAAAATCTTAATTACAGGTGGATGTGGTTTTATAGGTTCTAATCTTGCAGAATATTTTCTCAAAAAACGTTACAAAGTTATTGTTTTAGACAAATATAATTTCGAAAATAGCTGGGGTTGGTTAGATAAAAAAAAACATAAAAATTTAGAAATCAAACTAGGTGATATTCGTGATTATGATTTTGTAAATAAATGTACACTTGGTGTAAACTCGGTAATTCATTTAGCGGCCTTAATTGGAATCCCTTTCTCTTATGTATCTCCATTAGCGTATATTCAAACAAATATAATTGGAACGTATAACATTCTAGAAAGTTGTAATGTAAATAAAATTAAAAATTTAATAGTGACATCAACAAGTGAAGTTTATGGATCATCAAAATATGAACCAATGGATGAAAAGCATCCTACTTTTTCTCAATCACCATACGCGGCGACTAAAAAAAGTGCAGATGAATTAGCTTTAAGTTTTTTTAATTCATATGATTTACCGGTTAAAATAATACGCCCATTTAATACTTATGGACCAAGGCAGTCACCAAGAGCAATAATACCAAATATAGCTTATCAACTATTAAATAAAAAAATTAAAAAAGTAAAAATAGGAAATTTATCTCCAAAAAGAGACTATACCTATGTTGGAGATTTGTGTGAAGCGTTTTACAAGATACATAATTCAAAAAAATTTGGAGAAATATTTAATACAGGAACTAATGAAAATATTACAATATTGGAGCTATACAATAAAATCGCAAAATTATTAAAAATTAAAAAACCTCTTAATGTTCAAAGAGAGAGAAAAAGAAAAAAGAAAAGTGAGGTAAATTCACTTAAATGTGATAATAAAAAAATATATCTTCATCTTAAATGGAAGCCTAAAACAAAATTCAATACTGGATTAAAAAAAACAATAAAATGGATAAAAAATAATCAATCAATATATAAAGACATATATAATATTTAATTGAGAAAAAAAATTTCTATAACTGGCGCTAGTGGATTTATTGGGACTTCCATACTAAAAAAATTAAGAGAGAAAAATTATGAAGTAGAAATACTAAAGACAAAAAGAATTAAAAATAAAAATTTTGGAAAAAATTCTTCACATCTCATTCATTTAGGTTTTGATACAAGAAGAGATAAATGTAATAAAAATCTTCAATTAAATATTTTAAAAAAAATAATTGAAAATTCAAAAAAATACGACTTTAAAATCATTTTTTTTAGCACAACTTGCGGTGGTCCTAGTAATAAACGTAAACTTTACACATTTAACAAGTATCAAATTGCAAAATACTATTGCGAAAAAGAATTAATGAAAAATAAAACATCAAAAATTGAGTTTGTAATTTTTAGACTATTTAATCTTTATGGACCAAATAAAAAAAAAAATCTAATTACAGATATACAAAAAAAAATAATTAATTCTAAGAATTCTAAAATAAAAATAATTCATCCAAAAACTACTAGAGACTTTATATTTATTGATGATTTAATGGATTTGATTTTTAGATGTATTAAACAAAAAAAATTAAATAATGAAATCTATGAAGTAGGCTATGGAAAAGCGATCACTTTGGCTAAATTGTACACAAGAATAGGATTTTTCCTAAAAAATTCTTCTAAGTTTGTTTTTGATACACCATATTATGATAAAATTGCTTCATCAAAAGCATTGATAAGAAAGACAAAGAAAATTTTTAATTGGAAACCTAAATATAGTTTAGATAAAGGCTTAAATAGAATATTGGCAAAATGAGGAAAAAAATCTTAATCCTTTATGAAAAATCCAAAAAAATTGGAACAGGTCATTATTATAGGAGTTTAAGATTACATCAGTTATTAAAAAATAATTATCATACCAAAATAAAACAATTTAATAATAAAATAAATCTTGAAAATCTAATAAGAAAATTCGATTTATCTATTTTAGATTTAAAAAAATATTCAAAATTGCCAAGAAACTTGAAAATAATTACTTTTGAAGACATTTATAAAATTAATAAACATGTTTTATCTATTAATCCTTTAGATCTTAATTTAAATAACTGTGGACCAGAATATTTCTTATTTCCAAAAAATATAGATAAAATTAAATTTAACTTTAATAAAAAAAAGAAGATTAATATTCTTTTTGTGCAAGGGGGTGCTGATAGTAACAATCAATTAAATAAACTCACAAATTATATTT
>NZ_JBNGZF010000012.1:0-6145 GCF_052049835.1 Candidatus Pelagibacter sp.
TATTATTTTATACTTTAAATATAAATAATTTCATGTTTATAACATGCTGAACAAGAATTAATAAAAACTTAATATGAAATATGGAGATATTACTGTAATTATTCCAGTTAAAGAAAGATTGAATCTTCTTAAGTCAGCATTAATCTCGATTAATAATCAAAGTCTCATTCCTAAGCATGTCTTAATTATTGATGATGCCTCTTCTGAAAAAATTTCAATAAATAGAAAGTACAATTTTAAATATAAATTAATTCGTAACAAAAAAAATATTGGAGTTTCAGAATCCAGAAATAAAGGTATCAAATTATGTAAAACAAAATATGTATGTTTTATTGATACCGATGACTTATGGAAAAAAAATAAACTTAAGTTGCAATATAATATGGCTGAAAAAAATAAATTAGATTTTGTATATTGTAATTATAAAAGCTCTAAATTTATCGAAAAAAAAATTGAAAATAATCAAGAAATTTTTAATAGATTAATAAACAATTGGTCAAATCCGAATAGTTCCTCTTTTTTTTTTAAAAATAAATCTTTAATTAAACTAGGGTTATTTGATAGAAAACTTAGAGGATCTGAAGATCATGATCTGTGGTTCAGAATTGCTTTATCTGATTTAAGGGTAAATTATATAAATGCAAATTTAGTAAATACTGAAAATTTTAATTATTTTCAGATTTCAAGAAATTATTATGTAAGAGAGGAATCATTAAAAATATTTTTTAAAAAATACAAAAAAATCATTCCTAAAACAAAATATTCACAATTTAAAAAACATATTTATACAAAAGCATTTATACCAGTATTGAACGGGGCAATAAAAAAGTTAGATATATCAATCGCCATTAAATGTATGAAATATCTTATTTTTTCTAAATTATTTTATAAAAGATATTTGCACTTTTTATTCGGAAATTTTTTGAACTAAAACCTGTCTATATATTGCAATAATTTTAATTTTATTTTTATATTTTTTTAAAAATTTATTTATTGCATAAATTGGATGTGAATTTTGTTGTGATTTATATTTAAATAGATAATCATCAAATAAAATATAGCCGTTAATATTTAATACTTTAAAACTTTGTAACGCATCATAATAGACATGTTTAAAATAATGTGATCCATCAATATAAATTAAATCAAAATCTTTAACTTTATTTTGAAAAAAAAATTTTTTTGATGACCCTTTAAATTTTGTAACTTGACTTTTATGGTTTGCAAGATTCTCGTCAAATCTATTTTCAACATTATCAAAATTTATATTTTCATAATTTACATTTTGATTTTTCCAAATATCTACACATGTAAGTTTTACATTAAGAAAATAATTTAGAAAAAAAGATGCCGATTGACCCTCATAACTTCCGATTTCCAAAATTGAATTTATTTGATTTTTTTTTTTTTTAAAAAATAAATAAATATAACTTACATTATCAAAAAACCATTTGTTAGAAAAATTTGTATTTTTAAAATCATGATTTATTTTTTTACTAAAAAATAAATGTCTTACATTTGTTTTTAAAAATAAAAGAAAAAATTTTCCTCGGCCAAATATTATCAAGAAAATTATATCTCTTATTTTTTTGATAATTATGAGTTTGATTTTGTCATATCTCATGGTTTATTTATAGCATTAAAAAAATGAATTTGTGATTCAAGTGGGTGAATATTTTTTTAAAAAAATGTTTATTTAATATAATAAATAAAGTAACAAATTATTAAACTTATATAAAGTTAAAATGATAGATGAAAATCAAAAATTATACTTTTTAAAAATTCTTACTTGGTTTTCTTCCTTTGTAATTGTTCTTTTTCATTATGGTTTATGGTTTGAGCTAAATTTTTATGAAAAAAATTCTTTAATAAATTATCTATTAGAGAAAAAAGAATATGGTGCTAACTTTGTGTATTTATATTGGGCTATTACTGGATTTTTTTTTATATATCTTTATCACAAAGATGAAAAAATTAAGTTTAAATCATTTTTTATAAAATTCTTTGCAAAATATTATCCATTGCATTTTTTTACATTAATTTTAGTTTTTATTATTCAATATTTTAATATTAAATTTTTCGGAAAAACTGAATTTGGTTATATAAACGATATTTATCATTTTACATTAAATATATTTTTTGCATCAAACTGGGGGATTGAAAAAGCTCAGAGTTTTAATGCACCCATATGGTTTATGTCTATCTTGGTGCCTGTTCTAATTTTCTTTTTTTTAACTTTTACATTTCTAAAACATTTAAAAATTTTTTTTTCAATTTTTATAATGGTTTTTTTTTATTATATAGTTCCTTTTGCAGTTAACACAAATCAAACTGGTCTTAATTTTTCTGCATGTTTTTTTTATTTTTATTTGGGTATTTCAATTTTTTATATTTGTGAATTTAATAAAAAATATAAAAAAAAATTTGTAATTTTTGGTTTTTTTGGAG
Organism: Candidatus Pelagibacter sp.; assembly: GCF_052049835.1. Lineage (GTDB taxonomy): Bacteria > Pseudomonadota > Alphaproteobacteria > Pelagibacterales > Pelagibacteraceae > Pelagibacter. The sequence continues at coordinate 2,449 of NZ_JBNGZF010000012.1, forward strand.
TTGTAATCTCAATTGTAAGTCTTAATTATAACTTCAGTTTATTTTATAGTTTGATCAAATCAATACCATCAACCGTATTATTATTTTTTTCATTAATTTTATTGTGTCAAAATTTTTATTTTAATTCTAATAAGATAATAAGCAAATTTGAAACTTTAATGGATACTTCTTACTCGATTTACCTCTTTCATTTTCCGCTTCAATTGTTTTTTATATTAATTTTTAACCTTTTAAATCTTGATAAAAATTTATTTAGTAATTTTTTATTTTTTTTATTTTATATAGTAATCTTAATGATTATATCAGTAATATCTGTAAAAAATTTTGAAAAACCTTCTAGAAATTTTTTTTTAAAAATGATTTAAGTAAAAAAATAAAATGATACCAAATTTTGAAAAAATAGAATTTGTAGAATTTTTATCAAAAAATCCTAAAAGAATTTATGAGGGTGGCAATAGGTTTAAAAATCTACCAAGGAAAAATAATGACCCATTAATTTCAATAATAACAGTATCAAAAAATTCTTCAAAGTTTATACAAGAAACTATAGATAGTATAAAAAATCAAAAATATAAAAATATTGAGTATATTATTATAGATGGTGCATCTTCTGATAGTACGATTGATATAATTAAAGATAATAAAGATTTTATAGACTATTTTGTAAGTGAGCCTGACTTAGGTAACTATGATGCAATAAACAAAGGTTTGTCTTTATGTACAGGTGATCTTATAGGAATTGTAAATTCTGATGATATTTTATTGCCAGACGCAACTTCAATTTTAATCAAATATCACAAAAATTATACTGATGCTGATTTTTATTTTGGATCTGTAAAAAAACATTGGGGAACAATAAGTGGATACTATCCTAAAAAAATAATGTATTCTTGGTTTTTTTATACAAGCCATTCAACTGGTTTTTTTCTAAAAAGAGATGCTGCAGAAAAAAATGGAAAATATTCTTTAAAATATAAATATTCATCAGATTTTGATTATTTTTATAGATTAATAGTCCATAATAAATTTAAGGGAGTAGCAACAAAAAAAAGTGAGGTTTTTGGTATATTTAGACCAGGAGGAATATCAGCTACCTTAGATAAAGAGGACCATTTTTTTGAAAAGATTCAAATAAGAATTGATAACAAGCAAAATAAATATTTTTTATTAATCATCTTTTTCCTAAAATTTTTTAGAAACTTTTTTAGCAATAATAGAATTAATTTTGGTAAGTTTTATTTATTTTTTAAAAAAAATTTTTTATAAATTATTTTTTTTGTACTTTAAAAAAAACAGCAATAGGATAAATGTCTTTTAAATCATAGTTCACAAATAAATTTAAGATTGTGTCTAATAAAAAAGCGATAGGAAAAATTATAATATTTAAGAATGGTATTTTTTTACTAAAATCAGATATCAAAGAAAAACATAAGCTAAATGGACCAAAACCTAAATTTTTAACCTCAATAATTTTAAAATCCTTTTCAAAAAATAAAATTAAAAAGGGTTTTGTAAATCTTAGATAATCAGAAGGAGCTCCATGGAATCTATATAAAAATGGCGTTGATCCAATTAAAACCCCTTTATTTTTAAGAATTTTCTTAATTTCTTTTTTTGCATTATTTATTTCTGTTAGATGCTCCAATACATTAAATAATAAAACATTATTATATTTATTTTTTTTTAAAGAAGTTTTTTTATTTAAATCTGCATTTATAACACCAACTTTTTTTATATATTTGTCACTAAAATCTATTTTTTTAACTCTTATTTTTTTTGCTAATGATACAAAGCTATTCTTAGATAAAGGCTCTGCTCCAAATTCAATAATATTTCCTGAAATTTTATTTTTTTTACATTCTATATTTTGTAATATTCTACATAAACTCTTGTTACGATATATTCCATAAATGATATCAAAAAAAAATTTTAATGAACTCATAATTATTACTTATTTAAAATTTTTTTATAAATATCAATATACTTTTTAGCAATAATCTCAGATGAAAAATTATTTTTAGCAAAACTTTGACATTCCTGCTTAAAAAAATATTTGTTTATTTTTATTTGTTCAATAATCCAATTTAAACCATCATTAAAATCATCTTGATCTTGGTAATTTGAAAGATAGCCTGTTTTTTTATGCAAAATTGCATCTGTTAATCCAGTTTCTTTAAACCCTATTGAGGGAACTCCGCATGTTGCAGCCTCTGTAGCAACTTGTCCTAAAGCTTCAATAATGCTTGGGGTAAGCAAAACATCTGAAGCTGAATAATATAATTTTAACTTTGCTGCGTCTCCATTAAATGAATTATTTATATTTATAATATTGTCTCTTCCAATTGTGGAACTTATATTTTTTCCAAGATTTAACAATATAATATTGTCATGAAATTTGGACAAATAATCCAAAGAAGATTTTACAAATTTGAAACCTTTTCGAAAATCTTTGATTCCGTTTGTAGACATAAAAAGTAGAATAATTTTATCATTTGGAAGCTTTAAAGCTTTTCTTGCTTCCATTTTATCTAGAGCTTCCCATTCACTTATATTAATTACACAAGGTACAATTGAAATTTTATTTTTTTTGAAAAGCTGACTTTTCTCAACAGAGTCTTTTAACCATTTACTTGTACATATCACATGGTTAATTTTTGATTTCCAAAATTTTTTTTTTTTTTTCCATATAAATTTATTAATATCAAAACCAGTTTCATCATTTCTCATTGGTGAATTTTCATATCCAACTATATATCTATTATCATCTGTATAGTGCTCACCACCCAGCATTGGCCACATATCTAAAAAGGTCCAAACTATAGGAAGATTAATTTTTGATATTTCCTTAATAGAAATCAATTCATTATTAATCCAATGTAGATTAATAATATCGGGTTTAATGTGTTTTATTTTCTTTAATAAACCACTTTTGAGTAAATTAAGAGAGTGAGAATATTTCCCATCAAATTTATAGATATATTTTTTTTGTCTCGCTAATTTAATTTTAAATTCATTATATTTCTTTTCATATTTGTATATTGGTCCAATTATATCTTCATCTTTACTTAATTTTTCACCTACCAATACTTTAGAATTTATTCCAAACTTTTTTAAAGATTGGTGCAATCTAATCATTGCTATATTAGCTCCACCTAATGTATCTGAATATCCAACATGTAAAATTTTCATATATAAATTTTATTTGTACTTTTGAAGTTTACTAAAAAATAATTGCATATTTTTTTTACATTCTTTAGACCCATCCATTTTGATAATTGGAATTTTTTTTTTAACTATATAATTTATCACATTTTTACATAAGTAATTTTTGGGTGAAACGTAGCTTAGTTTATCTGCTTGATATAAAAAACCATCTTTTCTTCTCTTTGCTCTTTTTAGGCAAATTTTAATATTTGTATTAAAAAATAAAACTAGATCTGGATTCGGGACTAAATTTAAATAATCATTTTTATTTTTATTATTAAAAAATAAATTTTTATTTCCCTTAAAATTTACAAAAATTTTTTGAAAAAAACCTTCATCAACTATTTCAAATTTTGTATTTTTTTTTTTTAACTTTGAACCAAGATAATCTATTTCAAAATTTTTTAGAGCTCTATATTTTCTTTCATTTGTATATTTCGTAGTAGAAATATATTTTTCATACAATATAATAATTTTTTTATAATTCTTATCC
>NZ_JBNGZF010000013.1:0-4520 GCF_052049835.1 Candidatus Pelagibacter sp.
TATAAACTATTGTAATTATTATATAAATTTTTAATATAATAAATATTAATTAAAATAAATCATTGATTTTATAAAAGTAAATTAGAAATAATAGATATACTTTTAAATAAACTAAGGCAAAAATGGCAAGCTTGAAAGAGAAAATAAAGCACTATGCTTAAAAGTATTTAATAACAACGTTTATTTAAGCATATTAAGCACAAAATTCAAAATTCTTATTTAAGAAAGTGGGTAGGGGAAAAAAAATTTATAAAAAATTCTTTAAAATTTGACCCTAAAATAAGCCTTGTTATCATTTAAAAGTAGAGCAATGCAGTTATAGAATATGTGATTTAAACGGCCATAGAGGTGCTTTATTTAGTTATATCTCGATATATAGTACAACTGAAGGATGAATATTACTATTCATGTTAAAATATGCTTAAATATTGAAAAAACGTTGATTTTACTAGTATTTTTGACCATAAAATAGGCCGAAAAAGTCACTAAATATTAACTTTTTCATTTCTCAATAAACGCAGCTTAGTCTTAATTCCACCTCTCCCTGAGTACCCACCAAGGCCTCCATCGGACCGAATTACTCTATGACAGGGTATTTTGGGGGCATAAGGGTTTTTTCCACATGCATTAGCTACAGCACGCGCCGATTTAGGTGTTTTTATAGCTATTGCTACCTGTTTATAGGTTTTAACAGTGCCTTTTGGTATAGTTTTAAGGTAATTCCAGACTTTTAATTGAAATTTAGTACCTTTCATTAATAAAAATTTAAAATAAAGAAGCAAACTATAAAGAAAACAGTTAGGATTGAAAGATAAATAGTTTCAAGAGTTTTTCCAGATTTTCTATAATTAATAAAGCTTAATATTGCAAAACCAAAAGATGTTATTAAGAAATATATTGGTTCAATTACTCCGTCTATGCCCATCGAAAATTTATATTTCATCATTATTGAGCTCGCAATATCATTAATTGTCACTAAAAAATGACTAATTATTTTATTTGACATTAGAAAACTCTTGATATATTACTAATGATAATTAATTGTTATCAATAGTAATAGTATGAGTGAAATAACTACTGACCTAAAATCGCTTCATGAGGCAACGTTAAATAACCTCAAAAATTCTAAGGCAAATAATACATTAAGAGCTTATAAATCTGATTTTAAAGATTTTGGAGCTTTTTGTGCAAATCATGGTCTAAATTCATTACCTACAGAGCCAAAAATAGTATCATTGTACCTAACCCATCTCTCTAAAAACTCAAAAATTAGCACTTTAAGACGTAGATTGGTTTCAATAAGTATGGTTCATAAGCTTAAAGGGTATTATTTAGACACAAAACATCCAATCATAGTTGAAAATTTAATGGGAATAAGAAGGGTAAAAGGTAGTATTCAAAAAGGTAAAAAACCTATATTAATCAATCATTTAAAATCAATAATTAATGTAATAAATGAACAAAAAACTGAGGAAATTAAGAAACTTAGGGATAAATCATTAATCTTAACTGGGTTTGGAGGTGGTTTTAGAAGAACCGAACTGATTTCAATTGATTATGAGGATTTAGAATTTGTCCCTGAAGGCCTCAAAATCATTATCAAAAAATCAAAAACTGATCAATTTGGCGAAGGAATGGTTAAAGGGCTACCCTACTTCACTAATGAAATCTACTGTCCTGTTACAAATTTAAAAAAATGGTTAGAAATTTCTAAAATTAATTCAGGACCGATATTTAGAAGATTTTCTAAAGGTTTATCATTAACCAATCAAAGATTAACTGATCAATCTCTAGTTTTAATAATGAAAGAATATTTGAATTTAGCAGGTATTGAAAATAAAAATTTTGCAGGACATAGTTTAAGGTCAGGTTTTGCAACTGTAGCTGCTGAATCTGGAGCAGATGAAAGAAGCATAATGGCAATGACAGGACATAAAACAACACAAATGGTCAGAAGATATATTAGGGATGCAAATATATTTAAAAACAATGCATTGAATAAAATTAAACTATAAAAGCTAATAATAAAAAAATTTAAATTGATATCCAATCTTTAGGCCAAAAATTTTCATTATTTGATGGATTTAAATCAGAAGGCCTAATACAAATTTTATTTGAATTATTATTTAACCATGCGCCCCACCAGTGAAATGAAGAAGGTCCTACAATAAAATGTTTAGCATACTGAAAAAGATCAAAATCGTTAATTACATTTTCATTAATTAAATGATATTTTTTTATAATTAATCTGTTTGATAATTGATCGAAATCCTCATAATCGTTTGTCCAAATAAAATATTGTGGATTTTGAACTTTTTTTTCAATAAAATTTATTGATCTGTTAACATAATCAATAATTTGATTAGTAAAAACTTCTGATTTTTCCTTGTTTTTAACTGTATCAGTAAGACCAGGTTGATCTGAAAATCTATTTCTCCTAATATGAATGGAAATTGAATTATTATTACTTAATTGTTCGACTATCGAGTTGTTGTGATTAATTAATTCATTTTTTATTATAAAAAAATTTGATAATTCTTTTTTATATTCGTTAAAATATTCATAATTTTCAAAGTTTCCTTGAACATAAATATTATCGGAAAAATTTATTTTTGACAGATTGGTATAATTTATAACTATTTTTGAATTATTTTTTTTTTATCGATTTTTCTATAAAAAAAACTTTCTTATTTGTAAATTTATCAATTAGTACAAATAACTTTTTTTTTATTTTTTTATACAATTTGTCGTAAATAAATTCATTTGAAGCATAATTTTGAAGAATATTGAATGAATCTAACATATATATTTGATGTTTTCTCTGAGTATTCTTTTTAAAGGAGTAGGCACTTTTATTATCTATAAAAAGTTCATAATTCAGTTTTTTTGCCATAGAATAAGCATGAGCATACATAAATAATTGATTTCCAAGTCCTTCGGCTATTTCTACAACAATTTTCTTTTTCATTAAAATACTCTATAAAAATAAAATTTTATCTTACTTAAAATTAAATCAATAAAGTAAATAAAATTTTTATTAGGATCGCCCAAAGGACCTTCGTATATAGAGCCTCTCTTTAAATAATGTTTATTAAAAAATTCAACAGAAAATTTCCATTTTAATAAAAAAGTTCTTTTTCCTTTGTTTGGAGTTATTTTTTTATTTTTACGTGTTGTTAAAGAACCAAAATGATAAACTCTTGACATTGAAACACCTTTAAAAATTCTTACATTTTGTAACCAAAGTTTCATATTTAGATCAGGATCTGATGCAAACCCAGGGTTAAACTCTTCACTAAAACCTCCTATTTTATTCCATAAATCAATATGAATTAAGTGAGGTGCCCAATGACTACCCTGCAAGTTTCTAAATTCAAAATTTTTAAAATTCTTTAAAAGTTTATTTTCATCAAATTCATTAATATTAGATCCACAGTCATACTTAATATGTTGAATATCACCCTTAACACCACTCATATGCGATATGTGTGTCATTGATAAGTAAAAATTTTTATGATTTATTTTTTTAACTTCCTCATAAAGTATTGAATCCCAGTTTGGTAAAAAATACATATCATCATGGGCATATAATATATAATTGGTGCTTGCTTTTCTTGATGCAATATTAACTCCACTGCATAAACCAATATTTTCAATTGATTTTGTATATGTGATTTTTTTTTCTAACAAAATTTTTTCTGTATTTACATCATATCCATTAATATGAACAATTATTTGGTGAGAAAAGGTAGAATTTTTTAAAATTGAATTAATACAAAGTTTTAAATAATCTGAATTTTCATAAGTAGGTATTACTATAGAAAATTTATTAGACATATGTTGATTTAATTTTACCAGTAAATACTTCTGATGATACAAATATTAAATCTGAATGTAACCAGTTAACAAAATGGTATCCGTTATTAGTTATATATTTATAAAGATCTGAACTTAAAATATTATTAATATTTTGATGATAATACTCCTCTTTAATCATTTCAGTATCAATATACTCAATACTTAAAGCTTTAGGTTGATATTTATTTAAATCAAAACCTTTTAATACATTTAGTTCATAACCTTCTACATCAATACTTACATAATCTATTTGTTTATTTTTAAATTTAGAGTTTTCTATAATGCTGTTTAAAGTTAATGTTTTTATTTTTTTTTTTAATATTGATTTACTACTACGTTTAATGTCTAAAGTATTTATTGCTGATCTTTCGTGATGATAATACATCTCTTGTTCACCATTTTTATCTGACACACCAATTTGCAAATTATAGTCATTTGGTCTGTAAAAATTGAAAGAGTCAATAAATGTATAATCAAGATCTATATTAATGCCGCTCCAACCTTTTTTAAATAATTTGTATGTATTGTTTCCTATAAAAGGATGGTTACACCCAACATCAATATATATACCTTTTTTTTTATTTTTAAATAATTCATTTATAATTAAATCAACAGAATTACTTGAATACGATTTTTTTATTTTTTTTAGTGATCTTATTTTT
>NZ_JBNGZF010000014.1:0-4148 GCF_052049835.1 Candidatus Pelagibacter sp.
GTATAAAATAATATTAAATTTAGTTTAAAAATATTTTATTAATTTATTTTTATAATAAGCAAATGCATTTAAGAAATAAGGAGATAGATTAATTTCTTTGAAAAAATAACCTTTTTAAATAAAAATGAGATGAATTATAAATGAAAAAAAAAATATTTTACTGGTCTCCTTTTTTCTCAAATATAGCCACAATTAAAGCTGTCTTAAATTCTGCAATTTCAATTAATAAATTTTCTAGAGATGATTTAAAACCTATTTTGATTAATGTAATAGGAGAATGGGATGAATTTGAAAATATAATCGCAGAAAATAATATTGAGGTTATTGATTTAAAATTAAGAAAATATTTTAAAAAAAAAAAAATAAATGGCTTTTTTTTAAGTAGGTATTATCAAATAAAAATATTTTTTTTAGCATTTATACCTCTTTATAATGTTTTAAAAAAAAATAGGTCGAATGTATTTATATTACATTTAGTTACGTCTTTGCCATTATTTATAAATTTTTTTTTTAACACAGGAATAAAAGTAATTTTAAGAATATCAGGTTTACCACGTTTAAATTTTTTTAGGAAATTTTTTTGGAAAATAGTAATAAAAAAAGTAGATACAATAACAACACCAACAATTGCAACAAGAAATTATCTAAAAAAAATTTTCAAAAAGCAAAAAATATGTTTGCTTAGAGATCCAATTATTTTTGTAAAAGAAATTTTGAGGGAAAATAATAAAAATCAAAATAATAATAATCTAGGTTATAATGTATATGTATCGATTGGAAGATTAACGAAACAGAAAAATTTTATTTTTTTATTGGAATGTTTTAAAAAAATAATAGAAAAAAATAATAATAATTGTCTTTATATTTTAGGAAGTGGTGAAGATTCAAAAAAATTAAAAAAATTTGTCGATGAAAATAATTTAAAAAAAAATATTTTTTTTGAGGGTTATAAAAAAAATGTTTATGAATATTTAAATAAATCTAAGGCTTTTATTCTACCGTCTTTATGGGAAGATCCGGGTTTTGTTCTAGTTGAAGCTGCTTATGCAAATACATTAATAATTTCAAGTAATTGTAATAATGGTCCTAAAGAGATTGTTGAAGATAATCAAAATGGATTTTTATTTAAATCAAATGATAAGTCTGATTTTTTGAGGATATTTGAAAGTTTAGAAAAAATTCCAGAAAAAGATATTTATAAAAAAAAATTAAATGCAAAAAAAATGTCGCGAAATTTTTCTTTATTCAATCATTATTTAGAGTTACAAAAAATTTTGATAAATGTTTAAAAAAAAAAAATTAGTCATTTTTGTTCCTTCAATAGAGGATGGTGGAGTCGAAAAAAATTTATTTTTAATCACAAATTATTTATCATCTAAGAACATAAACGTTAATTTAATTACTGCCAATCAAGATAAAAAAAAACATTTTTTACAACAAGTAAATTTTATTTCTCCCCAATCATCTTTTTTGAATAAAAAAAATAGATTTTATAAAACATTATTTTGTTTTTATTTGTTATTTAATTTTTTTTTAAAAAATAAAAATTTATTAATTTTGTCTTTTCAAGCAAATATTTATGCTATTTTTTTTGCATTTTTTTTCAGAATTAAAATTATTACAAGATCTAATACTGCGCCAGGTGGATGGTCTTCTAACATAATTAAAAGGTTTATTTTTAAAATTTTTTTTAGATACCCAAAAAAAATTATAGTAAATAGTTTAGATTTTAAAAAGCAATTAGACAAAGAATTTGGTATTAATTCTAAATGTATTTATAATCCATTTGATGACAAAATTGTAAAAAATAAAATTCATACAAAAATAAATTTTAGTTTCTTTAAAAAAAATTTTAATAATATTATTAACATTGGAAGAATGACTGATCAAAAAGATCAAATAGTATTATTGCAGGCTTTAAATAAATTAAAGGGTCAAATTAAATTTAAATTAATCATTTTAGGTAAAGGAAAAAATAAAAAAAAACTAGAAAATTATATTTTTAGAAATAAGCTCAAAGATAATATAAAAATAATTGGATATAAAAAGAATCCTTACCCTTATATAAATAAAGCTAATATTTTTATATTATCTTCAAAGTTTGAAGGATTACCAAATGTTTTGCTAGAGGCACAATACTTAAAAAAAATAATAATATCCTCAAATTGTCCGACAGGCCCAAGAGAAATTCTTTTAGGTGGTAAGGCTGGTTTTTTATTTAAAGTTGGAAATATAAATGAATTAAAAAAAAAAATACTTTTTGTGACAAATAAAAATAATAAAAAAATTATAAAAAATAAAATTAAAAAAGGGTATAATTCAATGTATCGATTTGATTTTAATAAAAATATGAAACTATATTTAAACGAAATAAAAAAATATTTATAAACCAATTTTAATGGAACTTTTAATTTTTGTCAGTTTTATTCTCTTTGCATTGTGGTCGATTTTAGGTTTTGGAAAATTATTTGAAACTTTGTTTTTTGATGGTTCTGTGAATATTAATATTGGTTTAACAGGATTTTTTGGATTATTTATACTTAGTTCTTTAGCATACATTACACACTTATTTGCATCTCATAATTATATCCATAATCTGATTTTACTCTTTTTTGGGTTAACATTATTTATTTATTTTTATAAAAATAGCTCATTACGAATTTCAAAAATACATTATTTAATATTTTTTTTATTAATAATTGGTGTTTTTTTGGCTAAATCTCATGATGATTTTGGATATTATCATTTGCCAAATGCGCTACATTTTTCACAAAATAAAATTGAGTTTGGTTTAGGAAATTTAAACCATGGTTTTAAACATCATTCATCAATATTTTATCTATACTCAATTTTTATTTTTCCATTTATTGAATTTTATTTAATTAATGTTTTAAACTTCTTTTTTTTATTTTTTGTAGTAATTTTTTTGTCTGATAACGTTTTTAATGACTTAAAAAAAAAACAATTTGATAATAGCACTCTTATTTCTGTAATCTTTCTGATATTGTTTATAAGTCTATTTAATAGAATAGGAGAATACGGTACTGATATTACAGGACAACTTTTAGCAAGTATTTTAATATATATTTCAATAAAACTAATATTAAGAGATAGCGTAAATAAAGAATATCTTTTAATTTTTATATCTCTTCTTACATATCTAATAACTATTAAAACATATTTTCTGGTTTATATTTTTTTCCCAATTGTTTTATTAACTTATAATAAAAATAAATTAATAAGATATAAAGATTTACTAATATCAAAGATATTTTTTTTCTCATTTTTGATTGGTATACTTTTTTTAATAATAAATATTTCAGCAACTGGGTGTATAATATTCCCAATAAAAAATTTATGTTTTCCAAATTTATTTTCATGGGGTTTAAATTTAGATACAGTTAGCTATATGTCTACATGGTATGAAATTTGGTCTAAAGCTGGAGCTGGACCTGATTTCAGAATACAAGATCCTTTAGATTATATTAAAAATTTTAATTGGTTAAATAATTGGATTGAGAGATATTTTTTTACAAAGGTGACTGATTTTTTGTTGGCATTGTTTGTTGTATTGTCAATAGTCTATCTTACCTTTAGAGATAAAATTAAAGTTAGCCACATTTATAAAATTAAAAAATTACTTTTTTTTTATGTGTTAATTTTTATGATGTTTGCTTTATGGTTTTTAAAATTTCCATCACTTAGGTATGGTGGTTATATTTTAGTTATTTCTTTAATTGCAATCCCTTTTTCTTTCTTATTTGATTTTAAAAATGTGAATTATAAAAAAACTAAAAAAAGTTTTTATATTTTATTTGCAGTTGCAATTTTAGTTTTTTTTTCAAGAAATGTTATAAGGCTAAATAAAGAATTTACTTACTCTGCAGTTGAAAATTTTAATTCTTTTCCATTTTTTTATGTTAAAAAAACAACATACAAAGAAGAGATAATTAACAATCAAAAATTTTATATAGTTTCCAAGGGTAGTTGTTGGGCTACTCCAACACCATGTTTAAAAAATTCTGATATAAAAATCATCAATAGATTTAATTATAGATTTTATGAATAATAGAATATATGAAAGATAAAATATCAGTCATAATACCTTTCTATAAAAATTTAAAATATTTATTTAAATCAATCAAATC
>NZ_JBNGZF010000015.1:0-3961 GCF_052049835.1 Candidatus Pelagibacter sp.
AAAAAAATAATACTATCTTTTATCAAAACATAAATAACTAATAAAAATTTATATCTATCAAAACGAAAGATTGTTACACTGAGAGATGATAGTGAAATTAGAAATCAAAAAATTATATAAATAAAAGCAAATTCAAAATTTAAATTTAATCTTCTATATGATTAGATTATGAATTTTTATAAAAAAATAGAATTTGAACAAAATTAAGTAATCAATTAGTTTCTCGCCTTAGCTGTTCTAGTTTTATTTTTTTTTGCAAACTTCTGCTTTTATCATACAAAAGATTAAACTTGATTTTGCTATTAATCTTTACAACAATTTTTTTTGCATTTCTTACCTCTAAATTATCTGCAACAGCACTAATAGGTCTTTTTGATGGATTTAAATTTTTTATAACAATTTTTGATTTATCTTTAACAATCTTACCTTTCCATCTTCTTGGTCTAAAAGCACTTATTGGTGATATTGATAATTTTTTTGAATGAAGACTTAAGATAGGTCCATGAACTGAAAGATTATAGGCTGTGCTTCCTGCGGGTGTTGACACTAATACACCATCTGAAACTAATTTTTTAATTATTTGTCTTGAACCTTGCTTAATTGACAATGAAGCAGCTTGTCTACTTTGTCTAAGAACAGATACTTCATTAATTGCTATAGATCTTCTAATTTGATTATTTCTAGTTTTAACTACCATTTCTAGAGGAGAAATTGTAACTAAGTTTGCTTTTGTTAAATTTTTTATAATATTTTTTGATGAAAATTTATTCATAAGAAATCCATAATTTCCAGAATTGATCCCATAAAAATGTTTATTGAAATTTTTATTCTTTTTAAGCGTTTGAAGCATGAAGCCATCACCACCAATAACAATAATCAGATTTTCTTTTTTAAAATTATTAGACTTAATTTTTTTTATTAATAAATTTTTAAACTTTAATGATTTCTTATTTTTGTCTGAAATAATATGAAGTTTACTCATTTAGTGGTGCCCTCGGCCAGACTCGAACTGGCACTCCGCAAGCGGCAAGGATTTTAAGTCCTTTGTGTCTACCAATTTCACCACGAGGGCATTAATGAATTTCATGAGTATTTATGCTAATATTTATAATTGAACAAGTCTAATTAGTAAAATTGTTATTTATTAGAATATTTTATAAATATCAATCAATGGAAAAAACAATCAAAGTTTTAATATTTACTGACCTAGACGGCTCTCTGCTTCATAGAGATACGTTTAAATTTGACGAAATAAAAGACTATTTAAAAGAACTAATATCAAAAGGAATTTTTATAATACCCAATACTAGCAAAACTGAGAAAGAAATTTTGCAGTTTAATAAAGAATTAGGATCAAATTTACCTTTTATTTCTGAAAATGGATCAGCTATTAATGGCTTAGAATTATTAAATTTAGACTTACCTAAAGAATTAATTCTTAGCAGAGAAAAAGGTGATCTTTTAAATATTTTTAAAAATATAGTTCCAATAAACCTGCAAAATAAATGCAAATGGGTTTCTGAAATGAATAAAAAAAAACAAAGTTTAGTTTTTGGTTTAGAAGATAAAAAACTAAAGATGGCTTTAAATCGTAAATACACTATTCCATTTGTATTTGAGGGAACCAAAAACCAAAGAAATGAATTATCTAAGATAATTAAAAATGAAGATCTTTATTTACAAGAAGGAGGAAGGGTAATTAATTTAACTGATAGGGTTAGTAAAGCTAAAGCTCTTCAAATATTTGTAAGATTTATAAAAAAAAATAATAAAAATATGAAAATAATAGCTGTTGGTGATAATTACAATGATTTAGACATGCTAAAAAAGAGTGATTTTCCGTGCTTAGTATTCAATGATAAATTCACTTTAGATGAAATTCCTATAAATAATTTAATAACAACAAATAAGCCATCTCCTGAAGGCTGGGCAGATGTGATTAAAATGGCTCTAGTTAAAATAAACAAAAATTAATAAAATTAATTATGAGTGATTTTTCACAAAATGGTATTATTTCAACACTTCATGACTTTGGAACAAAGTCAACAAAACAAATAGAAAAAGAGCTTCTAAGTTTTTCAAAAGAGAGAAAAATGGAACTTATATTACCTTGTCTTTATAGCGAATTAAATGGAGATGCATTACCAAAAATTGTTTCTGAAATTGCTCAAACTAATTATCTACATCACATAATAATAGGACTAGATCAAGCTAATGAAAAACAAGCCAGAAAGGCATGGACATTTTTTGAAAAATTAGAAACTCCATTCACAATACTTTGGAACGATGGTCCGAATTTAAAAAAATTAGATAAAGAACTACAAGAAAAAGCATTAGCACCGAATGAAAAAGGCAAAGGCAGAAATGTTTGGTATTGCATAGGAATGTCTATAGCAAGAAATAGTGCAAGATCTGTCGCTTTACATGATTGTGATATTAAAACATATGATCGAAGAATGTTAGCAAAATTATTTTATCCAGTAGTTAATCCATTGTTTAATTTTGAATTTTGCAAAGGTTTCTATCCTCGGGTAGCAGATAACAAAATGAATGGAAGAGTAGCAAGGCTATTAGTTTTCCCACTTTTAAACGCTTTAGAAAAAACCATAGGTAAAAGTGAATATTTAGATTTTATGAAATCATTTAAATATCCACTAGCTGGAGAATTTTCTTTTAGAAGAAATATTCTCCCAGAATTAAGAATTTCATCAGACTGGGGAATAGAAATTGGAATTTTGTCAGAAATGCAAAGAAATTTTTCTCCTCAAAATATTTGTCAAGTTGATTTAGCTGATACTTATGACCATAAACATCAGGATTTATCTACTGATGACGAAAATAAAGGTCTTTCAAGAATGTCCATTGACATAATAAAAACCTTTATAAAAAAACTTGCTACACAAGGTCACTCGTTTAGTAGAGAGCAATTAAGATCACTTAAAGCAACTTACTATAGGTCAGCACTTGATTTAATTGACGCTTATCGAGGCGATGCTGAAATGAATGGTTTGAAATTTGACTCTCATTCTGAAGAAAAGGCTGTAGAATTATTTTCTAAAAATATAATTAAAGCAGGAGAAGACTTTTATTTAAATCCAATGGATGCTCCATTTATACCGACTTGGAGTAGAGTTAAAAGTGCTATACCAGACTTTTTAATAAGATTAGAAAAAGCTGTTAACGAAGATAATAAGTTTTATCTTTAAAGGATTTTAAGTCCTTTGTGTCTAACAATTTCACCACAAGGGCATTAATAAATTTCATGGGTGTGTATGCTAATATTTATAATTGAACAAGAGTAATAAGTAAAATTTTTTAATTTATATATTTTATGTGTAAAATTATGGTTTAAGTTACTCTGTAAAGACTATTCTTATTGAAGTTTTCTGAATTCAATTTTCTTATGCAAAAACATTATACTTTCTTGGTAAAAAAAATGTGATAATCCAAATTATATAATTAAAATTTTATGAAAAAAAAAGAATTAATTTATTTTCTTACAAGCACATCCTTGATTCTTTTAATCACTTACAGTGGCGTTCTTTATAATTTTTATGTACACCCTACAGAAATTATTGATGATTATGGAAACAAAGAGATTTTATTATTTGGAGACTTAAAATATTTATTCAAAATTATTAACTGCCATAATTTAGGTTTCAATGTTTATTCAGAAAATGATTGTTATCAAGACTCTTATGGATCTTTTATTTATGGTCCTATTATACTTATATTCCCATCTATAGAAAAAAATTTATCTGATTTTGTTGTCGATTATTTTATAGCACCAATTATGATTTCATTGTTTGTTTATCTCAATATTAAAATTTTAAAACCAGATAATTTCCTCAAATACTCTCTGATTACATTAATTTTATTTAATCCTACTACTTTTTTTCTTTACGAAAAATTAAATATAGATATCTTAATTTATATATTTTTATTAACATTAGTATACTAT
>NZ_JBNGZF010000016.1:0-144061 GCF_052049835.1 Candidatus Pelagibacter sp.
ATCTAAATCAACATTTTTATATTTTTTCATATAATAACTTAAATACTTTTCAGAACTGAAATCTTTGAAATAATTTCCTTTATATTTTGTAGATTTGCAATTTTTTTTAGTATCAAATTGAAATATGTTTTTCTTTTCAGGATCTAATATTTTTACATTATATTTTTTACAAATGTCATAATAGTCACGTGTTTTATTTTTTGTGTTATATTTTATATAAATTTCATCTCTAGCGAGTTTTTCTTTGAAAAAACCAGCATAAGGTAAAAAATAAGTTGGTTTAATTTGTTTGATGTATTTAAATTTTGTTTGTTTGATGAAGTTTGTATCTTTTTTTATCATTTTAATTCTATCATTTAAATCATAATTTTCACAATTGAGAGGATAGCCATGTGCTCCTCCAGCAAAACTAGAAGCAAATAAATCTACTTTAGGGAGTTTTAAAAAGTTTAAATTATTGGCATCGACTGTTAATAAACCTTTGAAGTTACCCACGCTAAAATAGAAACCTGAGTCGTCTCTCAGATCTCCAGATTTTAATATTGTAAAAATTAATTCAGTATTTTTGAACTGATATTCATTTTCAAAAACTAATTTATGAATATTTGTAAAGCCCAAATCTTTAACCAATAGTCCTGCTGAATTTGAAATAAAATTAGGTACTACTATTGGGATATTTTTTTCCAAATAAGACAACGTAAGTTCATGACAGTGATCTGGATGATTGTGGCTTATGTAAATGAAATCACAGCTGTTAAGTTCCTCTTTCCAATTTTTAATTGTTTTGTGTTTAAGCCACCAGCCAGTATTGAATGCTGGCCCTAAAGCCCAAGGGTCTGTAGCAAATTTAAAATTTTTATTTTCAATAATTAAAAAGGCGTGATTGATATATCTTACTTTTAAATCAATATTCTTATTAACATTTTTAATTTCTGGAAAAAATTTTTTTTCAATTACACTTATTTTATTGTTGAAAATTTTAAATTTTTTTTTCTTTTTAATTAAGCCGTTTTTATATTTTCCTGTTTCAGGATTGAATTCCCAATTATGCATGGGACAAAAAGTTTTTCCATTTTTTGATATTAATTTTCCACTATTATGATCACATATTCTATCGTAAACTGATAATTGATCATTTTTTTTTAAAATTATAAATTCCTCAGTGAAATTGACACCATCTTCAATTAACTCTAAATCAATATTAACATTTTGAGTTTTTGTTTTATATTCTAGTTTTCCCAAATTTTTAAACATAAAAATTATCCAATAAACTTATAAATTATATATAGAAAAAAATTAATTAAATTATTTTATTTTAATTGAAAAGATAAATTGACTTGTTATTGTGCGTTTCAAAATATGTCGCACATGATTAACTTTTATTTTATTTTAAATGAACCACTGATACCAAAAAAATAAAAGAACAATGATCTATATTTTATTACCAGCTTATAATGAGGCTAAAAATTTAATTAAAATATTTAAAAAAATTGAAAAACTTCCAAATGTAAAAAAAATTATAACAGTTGTAATCGTAGATGATTGCTCCTTAGATAATATATCTGATTTAATAAAAAAAAAATATAAATTTAAATACTATTATTTAAGACATAAAAAAAACAAAGGCTTAAGCCTAACCCTGGAAACAGGGTTCAAAAAAATAATAAAAATTTGTAATAAAAATGATTTAATAGTAACTCTTGATAGCGATAATACGCATCCTATTTCAATTATTCCGAAAATGGTAAAAAAAATAAATAACAATAGTGACATTGTTATCGCCTCACGTTTTGTGAAAGGATCTATTGTTAATGGTGTAAGTATTTATAGGGAATTTTTAAGTTTGGGGGCAAAGTTTTTATTTAAGTTTATGCATCCTTACAAAAATCTAAATGATTATACGTGTAATTTTAGAATTTATAAATCTACATTAATTAAAGAAATATGTAAGAACAAAAAATTCTTTTCTTATGAAGAGTTTAATATTGCTGCTAAGATTATAATTTTTTTAATACATAGATTTGAATTTTTGAAAATATCGGAAATTCCCTTTAAACTCAGTTATGATTATAAAATTGGTAAAAGCAAAATGAAATTGACTAAAACTATAATTCTTACACTTAAATTAATTTTTAAAAAAGCTAAGAAATAACAAATCCTGGAGAAAACTAGACCGTCATACCTTTTGAAAAACTAAAAAAAACATTAATTAATGATATAAAAAAATATATTATTACTATTGCATAAAATTTAAATACATTTTTATATTCTGCGAGGATATTAGACGCTAAAAAGTTTTTAAATAATATAAAAATCATTACCAGTAACAAAGGTTCGAAATATTTTTGATATATTTGATAATTTAACCCCATAATATTTATAAGTAAAAATAAGTATAAAAATCTTTTATCATATTTAATTAGAACATAAATTAAGAATGAAGCAGAAAAAAAGGATAATAAAAAAATTAAATTATTTTTTAAAATGAAATGAGATATTTTATAAAAAAAACCTCCACCACGTAAGTTTGATGTTAATGCTTCATAATCAAGGTTGTATATCACTAGTACAAAAAAAATTAAAATAACTGAGATTTCTTTAATTTGTAGCTTCCGAAATTCAATTATTAAAACATTAATATTGAATTTGTTCGAAATAAGAAAAACTAAAAAGAAAAAAAATATCGAAAAATTATTTGTCAGATTATAGAAATAATCTTGCGTAACAGGTAAATTAAACATTCTCTCATTTTGAATTAAAAAATATAAAGGAGGAATCCCTAAAGCACAGCAAAAAGAAAAGAGTTTAAAAAATAAAATTTTTTTTTGAGATACAAAATAATTGTACAAATAAAACAAAAAAAGAACCACATATGTTTGTAAACTATAGGTTGCAAACGCAAGAAATAATAAATTTAAGTATTTATAGTTTGTATTAAGAGTATTTAATGCTTTTAAATAAAAGTAGTTACTAATTAAAAAGAAAATTAATGCTGTTAAATGAGCATTCGGCCATAAGGCTGAAGATCGATAAAAAGGAAAAAATAAAAAACTAAAACTTAAAATTAAAATAATAATCTTTTTATAGTTATAGATTTTTATCAGATTCAAATATAAGAAAACTGGAAATAAAAAACTAAAAAATAAATAGGTTAATCTTACCAAATCTTGATGATTAAATATTTGATAAAAAAAAGATAAAATTAAATAATGAAATGGAAAATGTCTTGGTTCTTTTCCATTTAATGTTTTTGCATCAAAAAAGTTAAAATTTGAGTAATCTAAAACTACTGGCCAAGTTACATTAAAATCCCACTTAGATCCTCCAGTTGATAAATCTTCGTTAAAATAAAAACCAATAAATAGAGATAATATTGGCACAAACACAAATATGAATATAATTATAAAGTTTTGATTAATCTTGCTCATTTAAATTAATAATTATTTTGTTATTTTAATTCAAAAATAATCTACTATATAGAATCAAATTAATCTTTCGAAAAGTTATTAAATATGAAAATTTGTATTGTTCTTTCAACTAGACCAGAAATAATTAAATTTGCAAATTTAATTAAAATTTTCAAACAAAACAAAATTGATTTTTTTTTAATAAATACAAATCAACATTATATAAATATAATGAGTGATGTTTTTTTTAAGTATTTTAAAATACCAAAACCCAAATACAATATAAAAGGAAAAAGCAAAACTTACGGTGGTTTTTTTTCAAAAACTATTAAAAGTATTGAAAATATTTTGCATAATGAGAAACCTAATTATTTAATTGTACAAGGCGATACAAATACTGCTTTTGCAGGATGTTTTGCAGCATCAATTTTCAATAGGAAATATTTTAACGATGAAAAAAAAATAAAAATTATTCACATTGAGGCAGGGTTAAGGTCTTTTGATGAAAGAATGCCAGAGGAAATAAATAGAAAGTTAATTGATCAACTTTCAAATATACTATTTGCACCAACAAAATTTGATTTTGAAAATTTAAAAAAAGAGAGATTAACTTTAAATAAAAAAATATTTACAGTTGGAAATACTATATCGGATATAATTAAAGAAAATATCCCACTAATAAAGGAAAATAATATTCTAAAAAGTTTTAATATAAAAAAAAAAGATTTTTATTTAATTACACTGCATCGCCCAGAAACTGTTGATGATCCAAAAAAATTTTATAAATTAATAATAGATTTTGAGAAAATAGGCAAAAAATTTAAAACAAAGTTTTTATTTCCTCTCCATCCTCGAACAAAAAATATTTTAAAAAAATTAAATTTAAAAAAATTAAATTATATTAAATTTACTAGGCCATTAGAATTTTTAGATTTTTTAACTGTAATGAGTAATTGTAAAATAATATTTACTGATTCAGGTGGAATTCAAGAAGAATCCTCCCTATTAGGTGTACCATGCATCACAATAAGAACTACAACCGAAAGACAATTGAGTATTATTAATAAAAGCAATATTTTAACTGGTTATAATTATAAAAGAATATTGAAAGCTGTTGTTTACTTTAATAAGAAAATGGTGAAACCATCCAATATTTTTGGAGATGGAAAGGTATCCAGAAGGATATTTAATATTTTGAAAAAAATTAACACACGTTAGTTCTTATTTTAAATTTAAGACTTATAAGTCTAAAAACTTTTGTATGATTATTGGTAAATTGGTTGCGGGGGACGGATTTGAACCGCCGACCTTCAGGTTATGAGCCTGACGAGCTACCAGACTGCTCCACCCCGCGGTATTTTATATTCTATTCTTTAATTTATTTAATTTTTTTACTCTTTTTATGTTTTCTTGAAGAATTCTTTTCTTTTTCTCAGAGGGTTTTTCATAAGTATTTTTAAGTTTTATAACTTTAAAAAAACCGTCCTTTTGAAGTTTTCTTTTTAAAACTCTAAGGGCTTGTTCAACATTATTATCTTTAACTTCTATTTTGATAACTACCTCCAAAAAAAGTGGTTAAATAACACTTTTATATTTTTATGTCTATTTAATTTATTATAAATCATATAGATACTGGTTTAGGTTTTTTTTCTTTTTCTTTCTCTTTTTTTTCTCTTTTTATCCTTCTTTCAGCTTTTTCTATTGCTTCAATCAAGTCTTTTTGGGTAAATAAGTTTAAAGCTACAGGATCTTTTGGGTTAAGGTTATTGTAATTCCAATAACTTTTGTTTCTTATAGATGTTACAGAATTTTTTGTAATCCCCACAAGTTTAGCAATTTGAGAGTCTTTAAGGATACTGTGTTGTCTAATTAACCATAGGGCAGAGTCTGGTTTATCTTGTCTTTTGGATAATGGTACATATTTTTTAATTTTTTTTTCAGTATTAGAAATTTCAATATCTGCACCTTTTATTTGCAGTGGTCTATTTTCATCTTTAGAAGATAAGTCAATTTCCTCTCTTGATAGCTGGCCTGAAATAATTGGATTATAAGCTTTAATACCTTTTGCTACTTCACCATCTGCAATTCCTTGAATCTCAACTTCATGCAATTTGCAAAAGTTTGCAATTTGTTTAAATGTAAGAGTTGTATTTTCTACTAACCAGACGGCGGTAGCCATTGGCATTAAAGGTGCATTTGACATTTAGCTTTTCTTTTCTGATTTAAAATTTTGAAACTTTTTGTTAAACTTACTAATTCTACCCTTATCCATTAATTTTTGCTTTCCACCTGTCCATGCCGAATGAGATTTTGGATCAATTTCTAATTTTAAAATGTCTCCCTCTGCACCCCAAGTTGATTTTGTTTCAAACTGAGTTCCATCAGTCATTTCAACTTTAATAGTGTGGTAGTTTGGATGTATGTCTTTTTTCATATCGAGACTTATAGCAAAAGGAATTTATAACTCAATTAAAAGTTCTTTAAATTTTCAAGCATTTTATCGTTAATTGCCTCACTAGAGGCTCGAATATCTATATTATTAGTATTGAATTTGACTAAATCATTAACTATTCCTCCTGCTTCTTCAACCAATAAGGCTCCAGCAGCTATATCCCATAAATTAATTTTATTATGAAAAAAACCATCCAATCTGCCTGATGCTACATAAGCTAAGTCTAATGCTGCACATCCACTGCATCTCATGTTAAGGTCACTAAATTTGATACCTTCTTGATTACTTGAAAACAAACATTCATCTAAAGAGTTTTTATTTGACACTCTTAATCTTTGATTATTTAAATAGGCTCCTTTACTTTTTTCTGCATAAAACATTTCATCTTTAATAGGATCATAAATCAAACCACTAATTATCTCCTTTTTAGATTCAAGCGCTATGCAAATTGCAAAATGAGGTATACCATGTAGAAAATTTGTTGTTCCGTCTATGGGGTCAATAATCCAGACATTTTCGCTATCTTTGTTTTCTATTTTGCCAACCTCTTCTGATAAAATAGAATAATTTTTTTTTATTTTAGATAATTCTTCAATTAAAATTTTTTCCACATTTTTGTCAGTTTTAGTTACAAAATCACGAGGTCCTTTTTTTGAAACTTGTAACTTTTCAACTTCTCCAAAATCTCTTACTAATGACTTTGATGCTTTTTCGGCTGCTTTGATCATGATATTTAAATTTGGAGATATAGAGATCATTTTAGATTTTTTTAATATATTCTAAATTTCTAGTATCAACTACGATTTCATCACCCGCTTCAATAAATGGAGGAACTTGAATATTTAAACCATTATCAAGTGTTGCAGGTTTATAAGATGAGGAAACTGTTTGTCCTTTAAGGGCCGCATCAGTAGTTTCAATTTTACATTGTACTTGGTTAGGTAATTCAATTGATAGTGGGTTTTCATTATAAAAACTTACAGAAACTTGTAGGTTTTCAGTTAAAAGTTTACCCTTATCACCCACAGTTTCTTTTTTTATCTCTATTTGTTCAAATGTTTTTGGATCCATAAAAAAATAATTAGCTTCATCACTATAAAGATAATTGAAAGTCATTTCTTCCAACGATGCTTTTTCTACTGTTTCACTGGATCTAAATCTTTCATTTAACTTTGTATTTTTGTTTAAGCTTTTCATCTCAACTTGAGCAAACGCACCACCTTTGCCTGGTTTTACATGTTGGGTTTTCAAAACTTGCCATAAATCGTTTTTGTATTCTAAGAGCATTCCAACTCTAATTTCTCCAGCATTAATTTTCATTTTAATCTTTCTATAGCTTCTATCGGTTTATATTTTTTATTTTTCCAAATGTAGCCTGAAATAGCTAAAAAATTGGCATTATTCAATAACAGATTTTTATAATTAACAGAATTAATTCCACCAATAGCTACTGTTGGAATTTTTGTAAATTTTTTAACTTTATTTAAAATATTTACAGAGGCTACATGCTTAGTTTTTTTAGTTTTAGATTGATTAAAAGCACCAAAGGCGATGTAATCAGCTTTAGCCTTTACTGCTTTTTTTGCTAAACTCATAGAATTATGACAAGTAATTCCTATAATTTTTTTTCCAAGAATTTTTTTTGCTGTCTTAATATTCATATCTTTTTGACCTAGATGGCAACCATCTGCATTCAATTTTAAAGTAAGCAAAGGATCATCATTAATTATAAATTTTACTTTATTTCTTTTACAAATATTTTTAATTTTTTCTCCAATTATCATTTTCTTATTATGAGAATAACTTTTAAGTCTAAGCTGAAAAAAACCTACTTTTCCAGTTTTTAAAACCAACTTTAGATTATTATAGAAAGAATTAGGTATTTTGTTTGGGGAAATAAGATAAACAAATTTTTTTTTATTTATTTTCAAGTTCGCTAGACCATTTTCCTTGAGCAGCTAAAGTACACATTTTAGCTCTATGATTAAAAGTAGTCTGAGTTGCTACTACATTTTCAATATCATTAGACCAAACTTTTAAAGCGTTTTGTTGAAGAGCTCTTCCATATGAATAGGTCATTATAAAATTTGTATTATTGTTTTTATTAATTAAATTTAAATTTTCTGTAGCTTCAATTTCAGATTGCCCTCCAGATAAAAAAGCTATTCCAGGAACTTCATTTGGTACTGAATTTTTAAGACACTCTAGAGTTTTTACAGAAACTTCTTCATTTGAAATTTTATCTTTTGATTGGTTTCCTGCCAATATCATGTTTGGTTTTAAAATAATTCCTGAAAGATCAACTTTATGTAAGATTAATTCCTCAAAACACCTTTTAATAACTTCTGATGTTTTGCTTAAGCAAATTTCAGCAGAGTGAGTTCCATCCATTAATACTTCTGGTTCTACTATTGGAACCATTCCACTTTCTTGAGCTAGTGCTGAGTACCTAGCAAGTGCGTGAGCATTGCTACTTATTGCTAGATCGCTTGGATATTTTTCACCAATTGAATATACACCTCTCCATTTTGTAAATCTAGCTCCAAGATCATAATATTTTTTTAATCTATCCCTTAGGCCATCTAATCCCTCCGTAATTTTTTCTTTAGGTGAATTCGCCAGATCTTTTGCACCAGTATCAACTTTTATTCCAGGAACTACACCCGAACTAGATATTAAATCTGGTATTGATTTTCCTGAGCTTGAAATTTGATTTATAGTTTCATCGAAAAGAATAACACCACCTATGCAATCTCTCATTCCATCTGATGAAAAAAGAATTTCTCTGAAGGAAAGCCTATTTTCTGCGGTTGATTTGACATTCACCGCTTCAAGTCTTTTTGTCATAGTTCCATTGCTTTCATCAGCCGCAAGTATACCTTTGCCATTTGAAATTATTTTAAGTACAATTTTATTTAACTCTGACATTTTAATTTAATGCGGTTATACCAGGAAGGTTTTTACCTTCAAGATATTCTAAAAACGCTCCACCTGCAGTTGAAACAAAATTAAACTCATTTACAGCATTTAAGTTGTTTAATAAACTAACAGTGTCCCCACCACCAGCAACTGAAAAAATTTTATTTGCTTTATTATTTTCAATTATATTTTTTGCTATTT
Source organism: Candidatus Pelagibacter sp. (assembly GCF_052049835.1). Taxonomy (GTDB): domain Bacteria; phylum Pseudomonadota; class Alphaproteobacteria; order Pelagibacterales; family Pelagibacteraceae; genus Pelagibacter. The sequence goes on from NZ_JBNGZF010000016.1 coordinate 8,980, forward strand.
GAATACTTCCATAAGCAAAATTTGGATTTTCAAAATATCCTGCGGGTCCATTCCAAAGTATAGTTTTGCTGTTATCAACAATTTTTCTAATTTTATCTATAGTTTTAGGACCAATATCTAATATCATTTCATCAGATAATACTTCGTTCGATTCTTTTTTTTGAGGAGATCCGTTAAAATCTTTAGATACAATCACATCTTCTGGATAAATTATTTTACATTTTTCTTTTTTTGAAAGAGAGATAATTTCTTCGATTATTTTATCGCAATTTTTTTCTTTAATTGACTTCCCAACGCTATTTCCAAAATATTCTATAAAATTATTAGCCATACCACCAACAATTATAATATTATCAAATTTACGAATTAAATTTTTAATAACATTAATTTTAGTTGAAATTTTAGATCCTCCAATAATACAAGTAATTGGTCTAGTAATTTCAGAAGTTATTTTCTTAAGTGCATTTACTTCTAGGTCTAGCTGTAATCCAGAAAACGAGGGTAAGAATTTTGGAATCTCATTAATTGAAGCATGAGCTCTATGTGAACAAGAGAAGGCGTCATTGACATAAATATCTCCTAGATTTGATATTATTTTTGCAAATTTATTGTCATTTTCCTCTTCTTCAGAATAAAATCTAATATTTTCTAAAATAAAAATATCTTCATTAAAGTCACTGAAGAAACTTTTACTTTTTATTTCTTTAATATTTTCACTAATAAGTTTTACTTTTCTTTTTAATTTATTTTGTAATTCTTCACAAATTGGTTTTAGAGATAGATTTTTAATAATTTTCCCTTTTGGTCTTCCGACATGAGATAAAATTATAATTTTAGATTTTTCTTTAATTAAAAAATTTAATGTAGGAAGAATTTTATCGATTCTAGTTGTGTCCGTTATTTTGTCTTGTTCCAAAGGGACATTTAAATCAAGTCTCAATAATATTTTTTTATTGTATAGATTCTTTTCGTTTATAATACTTCTCATTAAGAGATTTTTTGCAAAGTTTCAGCAATATCACACATTCTATTGGAAAAGCCCCATTCATTATCATACCAGGCTGATATTTTACCCATATTACCACCAACTACATTTGTTAAAGAAGTATCTACTATTGCAGAAGCAGGATGATGATTAAAATCTATAGATACTAATTTTTCATGAGTAACTTCTAAGATATTTTTTAATTTATTATTTGAAGCTTCTTCAAAGGCATCATTAATCCTTTTTATATTAATATCTTTTTTTGTACAAAAAACTAATTCAATAATAGAAACATTAGGAGTAGGTACTCTCATCGCAACACCTTCTAATTTTCCTTTGAGGCTTGGTATTATTTCTCCTATTGCTTTCGAAGCTCCTGTTGAGGTGGGAACTATCGATTGACTCGCAGATCTTGCTCTTCTTGGATCTTTGTGAGAATTATCTAAGATTCTCTGATCGCTAGTAAATGCATGAATTGTAGTCATAAAACCTTTTTCAATTTCAAAATTTTCATCAAGAACTTTGGCTACTGGTGCTAGACAATTGGTGGTGCACGACGCTGCAGATATTATTTTATCCTCTTTTGTAATTATATTTTCATTAACACCAAATACTATTGTTTTATCAGCATTTTTACATGGAGCAGAAACGATCACTTTTTTTGCTCCATTTTCTATATGAGCAAGAAGTTTTTCTTTTGAATTAAATTTTCCAGTACATTCGAAAACATAATCAACATCATGTTTTTTCCAATTTATGTCTTCAATTTTTGTTTCTTGAGAAAATGTAATTTTATTTTTATTAATTATTAAATGATTTGGATCATAATCTAAATCAGCATTTAATTTTCCATGTATAGAATCATATTTTATTAATTTAGATGTAGTTTCTGAATTTGACCTGTTGTTTATATGATTAATTTTTAAATTTTTATTTTTACTTTCGACAATTGATCTAATAACCATACGACCAATCCGTCCCATTCCATTAATTCCTATTTTAATTGTCATTTTATTTATTTAATAATTTTTTAGTGACATTTTTAATGTTTGTACTCTCAAGTCCAAAATATTTATAAATATCTTTATAAGGTGCACTTTTTCCGAATTCATCAATTCCAAAAGCAATACCGTTATCACCTACATATTTTTTCCAACAATCGCTTGATCCAGCTTCAATGGATATTTTAAATTTTGTTTCTTCTAAAATTTTATTTTTATAAGATTTTGATTGTAATTCAAAAAGTTCCATACAAGGCATTGATATCACTTTGGAATATATTTTATCTTTGGCTAATTTATGGCTAACCTCTAACGCTAGATTTACTTCAGATCCACTCGCTAATATTGTTAGATTAATTTTTTTATTTGTTCTTAAAACCTCATAAGCACCTAATGAGCATAAGTTTTTATTTGGGTATTTTTTTCTTACTGGATTTAAATTTTGTCTTGTTAAAGATAGCACGCTAGGTGTTTTTGAGCTTTTTAATGCGTGTTCCCAACACTCGATAGTTTCAATTCTATCTGCAGGTCTGAATACATTTAGGTTAGGTATAGCACGTAAACCCGAAAGCTGTTCTATAGGTTGATGGGTAGGTCCATCTTCTCCGAGCCCAATAGAGTCATGTGTCATTACATAAATGACTCTTTTTTTCATTAAGGCAGACAATCTGATCGAAGGTTTGCAATAATCAGAAAATATTAAAAAAGTACCTCCATAAGGAATTAGATGACTGTGAAGTGCGATACCATTCATAACCCCACTCATTGCGTGTTCTCTCACTCCGTAGTGGATGTAGTCACCAGTAAAATCTCCAGGTTTAATTATTTTATGGTTTTTAGTTTTTGTATTATTTGATCCAGCTAAATCAGCAGAGCCACCAATTAAATTATTTTTTTGTTTTGTTAATGCATTCAATGTCATTTCTGAACATTTTCTAGTAGCTAAACTTTTAGGTTCCTTTATTGCATTCTCTTTTTCTTTCTTAAGCACCGTAGTAAAGTTATTTTTTAAAGTTTGATTAAATTTTATTCTTTTTCTTTTTGATGCTTTGTTCCATTTTTTTTCTAAAATTTCACCTCTTTGGCCAATTTTTCTCCATTCATTTAAAATTTTATTTGGGATATCAAAAGGTTTAGTTTTCCAATTTAAGGCTTTTCTCACAAGCTTAATTTCATCTACTCCTAATGGACTTCCATGGGACGATGCTTTACCTGATTTATTCGGTGAACCATATCCAATCTTTGTTTTACAAGAAATCACAGTAGGTTTTTTAGCTTTTTGAACTTTTTTTAGAGCTTTAAAAATTTCTTTTTCATTATGACCGTTGATAGAAATATAATCCCAACCATATCCTTCAAATCTTTTTTTAAAATTATCTGAAACCGCAAGATTTGTTGGACCATCGATTGAAATTGAATTGTTATCAAATAGCATAACTAAATTTTTAAGTTTTAAATGTCCCGCTAAACTCATCGCTTCATGACTTATTCCTTCCATTAAGCATCCATCTCCAGCTAAAACATAAGTTTTGTGATTAATTAAATCTTTACCTAATTTATTTTTTAAAATTTCTTCAGCTATTGCAAAACCAACTGCATTAGATATACCTTGTCCAAGAGGACCTGTTGTAGTTTCAATACCTGTTTTCGGATGATATTCAGGATGTCCAGCACAAATAGAATTAAGCTGCCTAAATTTTTTAATGTTATTAATTGATATGCTTTTATATCCAGTTAGGTAAAGCAAAGAATATAAAAGCATAGAACCATGACCAGCAGACAAAACAAATCTATCTCTATTCAACCAATCTGGATTCTTTGGATTAAATCTTAAAAAATTTTTGAATAACACTGTTGCGACATCTGCCATACCCATTGGCATTCCCGGGTGACCTGAATTTGCTTTTTGAACGGCATCAATTGATAAAAATCTGATGCAATTAGCTAAATCATTGTGTAGTTTGCTCAAAATTATCCTGACTAGACTAAGAAGAATCTATTTAATAATATAAATATATATATATGAATTCTATAAACGAAAAAGAAAAAAAATTAAATATTGCATTAGAGCAATTAAAAAATTTAGATCTAACAAATCCTGAATTACAAAAAAATATCGAAAATTTAAGCACAAAACAAAATCAATTAGAAATTGAAAAAACACAGATTGAGGAAAAATATAAAACGTTACTCGAGGAACATGAAAATCTATCAAAAAAACTTGAGGATTTAAAAAACAAAGAAAAGTTGGAAGAAAGAAAACAAATTGAATTTTCTGAAAAAATTGACGAACTTAATCAAGAAACTGACACACTATTGGATGAAATAGATAAATGGCAAATGTAAGTATAAAATTTAACAACAAAGAGTTTTTGCTTGCCTGTGAAGATGGACAAGAAGACCACCTAGAAGAATTGTTAATTCAGATTAACAAAAAGTTTAATAATTTAAAAAATGATTTGGGAAATCTAGGTGAAAATAAATTATTATTAATTACAGCTGTAAAAATAATGGATGAATATTATGAAACTAAGAAAAAAGTAGATCAAAAAAAAGAAGAATTAAACGATCTATCAAAAAAATTTAAAGAACTAAAATCTCTAATTTACGATTATAGAGACACAAAAGAATCTGAAATTGAAAAACTAAATCTTGATCATGAAAATTTAAAACAAGAAATTGACGATAATCAAAAAAAATACGAAAATTTAATCGATCAAGCTGCTGATCAAATATCAAATTTTGTAAAAAAAGCAAAATTAGAAAACATTTCAAAGTAGGTCTGTGAATAAATCCAAGCTAAGAAGTAACATTTTAAATCTTAGAAAAAAAAATTTGAATAAAAAACTTTGTCTCAATCCTGACAGAATTTATCGATTTTTAAAAAAAAATAAAATTAATTTCAAAAATGTAGGAGGGTATTACCCTTGTAATTATGAGATTGATGACTTGGATACGCTTTATTTTTTAAGAAACAAAAAGGCAAATATTTCCTTACCAATAATTAGAGAAAATAACCAAATGGATTTTTTTGAATGGACAAATAAAGATCCTTTACAAATTAATAAGTATGGAATTGCTGAGCCAACTTTAGGAAAGAAAATTTACCCAGATATAATATTTGTTCCTTTAGTAGCTTATGATGATGATTTGAATAGACTGGGCTATGGTGGAGGATTTTATGATCGTTATTTAGAAAAAGTATCTAAAATTAAAAAAATATTTAAAATTGGATTAGGATTTTCATACCAGGAGATAAAAAAAATACCTATCAATAAGTATGATAAAAAACTCGATTTAATAATAACCGATAAAAAAATTATATAATGAGAATTTTATTTTTAGGAGATGTTGTTGGAATTTCAGGATGTTCAAAATTAACAAGTAATTTATTAAATGAAATTGATAAAAACAAAATCGATTTTGTAATAGTAAACGGTGAAAATGCAGCAGCTCAAGGTGTGGGGCTAACTAAAGAAATATGTAAGGATTTTTTTAATTGTGGAGTTGATGTTATTACAACTGGTAATCATGTTTGGGATCAAAAAGAAATTATGGAATTTATTGATAAAGAAGAAAGATTATTAAGACCTAAAAATTTATTTGAACCTGCACCAGGAAAAGGTTTTCAGATTTATAAAACAAAGAATTATATAAAAATTGGAGTTCTTAATCTGATGGGCAACGTTTTTATGAAAAAATGTGAAGATGTTTTTGAAGCTTCTCAAAAATTTTTAAAAGAAAATGAAATGAAAAAGGATTTTGATTTACTTGTAGTTGATTTCCATGGTGAAATTACTAGCGAAAAAAATGCTATAGGACATCTATTTGATGGAAAGGCAACTCTCGTGGTTGGAACCCATACTCATATTCCAACAAATGATGCCAGAATACTTAATAATGGCACTGGATATCAAACCGATGCAGGTATGTGTGGGGATTATGATTCAGTGATTGGAATGAATAAAGAAAATTCCTTGAATAGATTTTTAAAAAAGAATTCAGTGAAACACTTTCCCGCTACTGGAGATGCTACTTTGTGTGGTGTTATAGTAGATTGTGATATAAAAACAGGTTTAGCAATAGACATCAAAAGCTATGTATACGGAGAACAACTAAAAAATATTTAAAGATCATGGCAGGACATTCACATTGGGCAGGAATAAAACATAAAAAAGGTAAGGCTGATAAGCAAAGATCAAAGATATTTTCAAAATTATCTAAAGAGATTACCGTTGCGGCAAAACTTGGTGACAAAGATCCAGCAATGAACCCTAGACTAAGGTCTGCAGTTCAGGCTGCTAGATCTGCAAATATGCCTAAAGATAATATTGAAAGAGCAATAGATAAATCTTCTGCAGCTACAGGAGCAAATTTTGAAAATTTAAGATACGAGGGGTTTGGACCAGAAAAGATTGCTGTTATAGTTGAAACCTTAACAGATAACAAAAATAGGACCGCATCAAATATTAGAACTATTTTTCAAAAAAGTGGTGGGAGTTTAGGAACTCAAGGTTCGGCATCTCACAATTTTCAACAATTGGGTATAATCAAAATTGATAAAAAAGAGATATCTGATGAAAAAATTTTAGATTTAGCGATTGAGTCAGGAGCTGATGAATGTTTTTCTTACGAGGATTATCATGAGGTCCAGTGTCAAATGAGCGAAATATATAATGTAAAAAAAAATCTTGAGAAAATTATTGTAAATTTTATTTCTACAGAAATTGAATGGGTCCCTTTAAATAGTGTTGAAGTAAACAAAGAAAATAAAGATAATGTTGTAGATTTTTTAGAAATTCTTGAGGAAGATGACGATGTTCAGAACGTTTATTCAAACGTTAATTTAGGTGGCATTTAATGATGATTATTGGAATTGATCCAGGCATCTCAGGTTCAATCTGTTTTTTTCAAGATGGTATAATAAAAGATGTAATTGAAATGCCAACCATGACAGATGGTAAGAAGAATAAAAGACAAGTAAATGGTGCTCAAATATTTAATGAAATTAGCGAAAGGATAAACAAATTTGATAAAAAAAACATAAAAGTTGTAATTGAACAAGTTTCTGCAATGCCCGGACAAGGCGTTACTAGTATGTTTAATTTTGGTCAATCTTTTGGTATTTTAAAAGGAATATGCAGCGCAATGCATTTACCTGTTTATTATGTTAGGCCTGCTAAGTGGAAAAAATATTTTAACCTTATTAATTCAGAAAAAGATGCAAGCAGAACAAGAGCTATTGAAATTTTTCCATATTTTTCATCACAATTGTCAAAAAAAAAAGATAACAACAAGGCAGATGCTATTCTAATAGCTAGTTTTTTCTATGAAACTTATCAAAAAGAGGAATAATCAATTTAAATTAAAAGACAAAATCATGACACATTTACGTGTGAAGAGTAAGTATGGAAGCAGATGTAGCAACAAAAGCAGTTGAATTAGGGACAAATACTGATTTTTCATTATTCAGTTTATTTTTTAGAGCAGATATAATTGTTAAGTCTGTAATGATTATATTAATATTGTGCTCAATATATTCTTGGGCTGTAATTATTGAAAAGTTTCGTTTATTTAAAAAAATAACTAAATCTTCAGAAGAATTTGAAGAAAAATTTTGGAATTCTAAATCTGCCGAAACTTTTTACAATAGTTTACCTAGTAAACTTGAGGATCCAATGTCACTTGTGTTTCAAGATGCAATGGAAGGATTACTTAAAAAAAAAACAAGAACTAACATTAGTGAAAGAATGAGCGCTTCTCTAGAAGCTGGAATTGAAAAACAAATGACAAAAATTGAAAAAGGTTTTACTTTTTTGGCAACAGTAGGCTCAACAGCACCATTTATTGGTTTGTTTGGAACTGTTTGGGGAATTATGAATTCTTTTCAATCTATAGCTATTTCAAGAAACACAAGTCTTGCGATAGTTGCGCCAGGGATAGCTGAAGCTTTATTTGCAACAGCACTTGGTCTTTTGGCTGCAATACCAGCAGTAGTTGCTTACAACAAATTTAATAATGACTCTAAAAAATATTCTGAAAAATTAGAAAATTTCTCTAAAAGATTTTTAACTATAATCTAAAAAATGGCTTTTAAATTTAATCGCTCATCAAAAGAACCTATGAGTGAAATAAATGTTACTCCATTCGTTGATGTTATGTTGGTATTATTAATTATATTTATGGTAACAGCACCATTGTTAACGGTAGGTGTTCAAGTTGATTTACCAGAAAGTTCGGCAGACTCTTTACCTGAAGAAACAGAACCTTTAACATTGTCAATTAACGCAAAAGGTGAAATTTTTATTCAAGAAGCAAAAGTTGAATATGATAATATTATTGCAAAAGTTTTAGCAGTTTCAAAAAATAGAACTGATACAAGAATTTATGTTAGAGGTGATAAAACTATAAATTATGGGAGAGTTTTAGAAATAATGGGATTACTATCAGGATCTGGTTTTACTAAAGTAGCATTGATTTCAGAACCGTATAAACAAAGGTAATTAAAGTGAATAGAAGTTTAATTATTTCTTCTGTTTTGCATGCTTTGTTAATATTTATTACAGCAATGAGCTTACCTTTTTTGGCAAAGAAACCACTTGATATTCCACCAATCGTATCGGTTGAGTTAATTCAAATAGCAGAAAAAACCAATATTCCATTTGCACCTAAGGCTAAAAAAATAATTGAGAAAGTAAAAGATAAAGAAAAAAAACTTGTTTCAGAACAAGCTCCACCAAAAAAAGTAGAAAAAACGAAAACAAAAACTGTTCTGGCTCCTGATCAAAATAATAAAAAAATAGAGAATGAAACACCTGAGGCAATTCCACTTCCAGATAAAACTTTAAAAAAGGTTGAAACAAAAGAGGAAAAAAAACAAAATCCTGAAAAAGTAGATGATGAAGTTAAACAAGTATCAGAATTTGAAAAAAAAGATTTGTTTGATCCAAATAATATTGCTGCTTTAATTGATAAATCAAAAGAAGAGAGTGCAGAAGTTTTAAAAACAAATGATGACATTACTCAAGATCAAGAAAGAAATGTAGAAAACACAGGTCTTACACTAAGCGAAGAGGATGCTCTTAAGGCACAAATATTTGGGTGCTGGAGTATTCCATTAGGATTACCATACAATGAAAATTTATTGGTAAGAATAAAGTTAAAATTAAAACCTGATGGAACTGTTTCAAAAACAGAAATTTTGGACCATGCAAGAATGAATAAACCAGGCCAAGGATTTTACAAGGTTTTAGCAGAAAGTGCTTTGAGAGCTGTCAAGTTATGCCAACCATTAAGAGTTCCAACAACTGGATATGAAAGATGGAAAGAATTACAATTAAATTTTGATGCAAGAGAGATGTTAGAAGGGTAGTATATTTAAATGACAAAAAAAATTTTATTATTATTATTTATATTAATACCTATCAAAGCAAATGCTTTAATTGAAGTTGATATAACTAGGGGAAATTTAAATCCACTTCCATTAGCAGTTTCTCCACTATCAATTGATGAAGAATCTAGAAAAGGTTTTGAAAAAATACTTAAAAAAGAAAATATTGGCTCCGAGATATCAACTATCGTTGAGAATAATTTGAGAACATCAGGATTATTTAATCCCCTAGACAAAAAGGCTTTCTTACAAGCTCCTGATATTGCAAATTTAAAACCAAGATTTGAAGATTGGAATTTAATTAAAGCTCAAGCACTTATTACTGGTAAAGTAAATTATGTTGACGATAAATTAAGAGTTGAGTTTCGATTATGGGATGTTTTAGCTGCTAAAGAAATGATGGCTTTAGCTTTTACCACAGTTCCTAATAATTGGAGAAGAGTAGGGCATATTATTTCTGATAAGGTTTATGAAAGGCTGACTGGAGAAAAAGGTTATTTTGATACAAGAATAATTTATGTCTCAGAAGAAGGACCAAAAACACAAAGAATAAAAAAATTAGCAATCATGGATCAAGACGGAGCTAACAATAAATTTTTGACATTAGGGAATGAGTTAGTTTTAACACCAAGATTTAATCCAGCAAGTCAAATGGTAACCTATTTGTCTTACTTTAAAAATATGCCAAGGGTTTATTTATTAGATATAGAAACTGGTACACAAGAGGTAGTTGGAGATTTTCCTGGAATGACGTTTGCACCACGTTTTTCACCTGATGGTAAAAAAATAATTATGAGTTTTGCTAAAGATGGAAATTCAAATATTTACACTATGGATTTAGAAAATAGAATTGTAGAAAAAATTACCAATCATCCATCAATTGACACTTCTCCATCTTATTCTCCTGATGGAAAATATATTACATTTAATTCTGATAGAAGTGGTTATCAGCAAATTTATGTAATGAAGAATGATGGAAGTGATGTAAAAAGAATTTCTTTTGGCAAGGGTTTATATGGAACACCTGTATGGTCTCCAAGAGGAGATTTAATTGCATTTACAAAATTACATAAAGGTAAATTTTATATAGGCGTAATGAGAACCGATGGTAGTGGTGAAAGGTTGTTAACTGAAAATTATTATCAAGAAGCACCTTCTTGGTCTCCAAATGGAAGGGTGTTAATATTTTATAGAGAGACAAAAACTAACTCCAAAGGAGAAGGTTTTTCTGCAAAATTGTGGTCTATAGATTTAACGGGTTATAATGAACGTCAAATAAAGACACAAACAGATGCTTCAGACCCATCATGGTCATCTTTATTAAGTAATTAAAGATCAATTTTTTTAAATTTCTTGATTTTTAGACTTGAAACCTCTATTTAGTTGTGAAAAAGTTAAGAAATTGAAATTAGCAGCAAGGAGCAATTTAATGAGATTAAACAAAATTTTAAAAAACACACTTTTAGTATTAACAGCTTGCCTAGTGCTATCTGCATGTGCAACTAAAAAAGAAGTGGCAACAGACATTCAAGGTCAAATGCAAGGTGATGTTTACACGGGAACAGACACAGTTGAATATTTAGCTGATGGTGTTCCAGACAGAGTTTTCTTTGCAACAAATGAGTCGATATTAACAACTGCATCAAGAGAAACTTTAAGAGCCCAAGCAGCTTGGTTAAGAAAAAATCCAAACATAAACGTAGTTCTTGAAGGTCATGCTGACGAAAGAGGAACAAGAGAATATAACTTGGCTCTTGGTGAAAGAAGAGCAAATGCAGCTAAAGACTATTTAATGACTTACGGAATATCTTCTGACAGAATTACAGTATTAAGTTATGGAAAAGAGAGACCAGTAGACTCTGGTTCAAACCCGTTAGCTTGGTCAAAAAACAGAAGATCAGTAACTGTTAAAGCAAATTAATAATTTAAAATTTAAGACCCTAAAACCTTTATTGGATTTAGGGTCTTTTTTTTGCCATTTTTATAATCATAAATCTAATTTAAATGATGCACATATTTAAATTAGTAATTTTAAAATTATTTTTAATCTTAAATTTAGTTTTTATTAATATTTCTTTTGCAGATAACCATAATATTTATGAAACATTAGAAATAATAAAAAATGATCTTAAAACTCTTGAAAGAGCAGTTTATTCTGGATCTATAGAAGTGAAATCGAGTACTAATGATAGTTCAGTTTCAAACTTGGACCAAAACTCAGAAGATGTTTTAACTAGACATTTATTAAAATTGTCAGAAGTTGAGGATCAGTTTAGAGAGCTTACTAATAAATTTGAAGAAATAAATTTTAAGTTAGATAAATTATCTACCCGTGTTTCAAAAATTCAAGCAGATAATCAAATAAGATTTCAAGATATAGAGACAAACATTAGCTCTGGAAATATAAGTAGCGTAGAAAATCAATTGAGTTTAAAACCTAAGACTGATGAACAAAAAGTTTTACCTGGTAGTTCGCAGCCCCAAGATTTAGGAACAATTTCATATAAAGATACAGAGACAAACGAAACTTCACAACAAATTCAATCTGTAGATACTACAGCTTCAATTGTAACAGAAACTTTTCAATCTGAAGAAAAAATACTTCCTCAGGATTTAAATCCGGTTGAGCAATATGAATTTGCAACAAGCTTTTTAAAAGTTGGAGACTACAGTACAGCGGAAAGAGCTTTTAGAGAATTTGTTCTATCTAACCCTGATCATGAGCTAGCAGGTAGTGCACAATACTGGTATGCAGAAACATTCAGAATTAGACAATTATATACTGATGCAGCTTCTGCTTATTTAGAGGGCTACCAAAAATATCCTAAAGGAAAAAAAGCTCCAATTAATCTATTAAAACTTGGAGTATCAATGGTTCAAATTGGTGAAAAAGACCAAGGATGTAAAATGATAAATGGTGTAGAATTACAATATCCTAATGCAAATCAGTCTGTAATACAAAAAGCAAAATATGAGTCCAAAAAATTTGAATGCATCAAACAAGACTCATAAGTTTTTATTAAATCAATTAAAAGATAAACAAACTTCTAAAATTTATAAAAAATTTGAAGAAAATCTTCAATTAAATGAGGATTTTATAGTTGCAGTTTCTGGTGGACCAGACAGTCTAGCTTTATGTTTTTTATCAAAAATTTATTCGATTAAAAAACATCTGAAAGTAAAATATTTACACGTTGATCATAAACTTAGAAATAATTCAACAAAAGAGGCAAAATTTGTAAAATTGCTTCTAAAAAAATTATCTACTAATCTTGAGATTTTAAACTGGGTTGGAAAAAAACCAAAAAGCAATATCCAATCTATTGCGAGAGATAAAAGATATGCACTGATGATAAAAAAGGCAAAAAAATTAAAAATCAATAATATTTTATTAGCTCATCATAAGGATGACTTAATGGAGAATTTTTTTATTAGAATTTTAAGAGGCAGCGGTTTAAATGGCATGGTGTCATTTGATCAAAGAACCAACTTACAAAATATTAATTTGATAAGACCTTTGTTAAAATTTTCTAAAAAAAATTTAGAACATATTACCAAAAAAGTTTTTAAAAATTATGTTGAAGATCCCTCCAATAAAAATGATGAATTTAAAAGAGTAAAAATTAGAAATTTTATAAAAAACTTGGAATTAGAGGGATTGGATAATGATAAATTTAATCTAACGATTAAAAATTTAAAATTTGCTAACGAGTCAATTAAATACTTTGTGGAAAAAAATTTAAAAGACAATTCAATAATTTCAAATATTAATAAGTCTGTTATTTTGAATAAAAATTTTTTTCTTCAACCAGAAGAAGTAGTTTTTAGGTCTCTAACAGAAGTGTTACAAGCTGTTGGTAAAAAATACTACCCAGTAAGAGGAAAAAAAATTGATATCTTAATTTATCGAATTAAAAATAATAACTCATTCATGACCACTTTAGGAAACTGTGTAATAAAGAAGGTAAATAACTCAGTTTTAGTATCAAAAGAGCGTTAAAGTTGATGAAATAACTGATATTTTGTCACTTGTTAATTTAATAATAATTCTTATTTTAAACTCATGAACTTAAAAAATCTAGCAATGTGGGGAATTATAGTTTTTTTAACTATAGGTCTTTATAACATGTTTAAAAATCCTCAGTCTAATATCAGAGGTGGAAATCAAATAATATTTTCAGATTTTTTAAATTCAGTTGAAAACGGTGAGGTTCTTAAAGTTGAGATCCAAGGAAATAACATTAAAGGTGTTTATTCAAATGGAAATTCTTTTTCAACCTATGCTCCTAATGATCCAAATCTAATAGAAAAATTATCAGAGAAAGGTGTAAGTATTTCAGCAGCACCTCTAGAGGAAAAAATGCCTTCATTGTTTGGTGTGCTCTTATCATGGTTTCCTATGTTACTGCTTATTGCAGTATGGATTTTCTTCATGAGACAAATGCAAGGTGGAAAAGGTGGAGCGATGGGTTTTGGGAAATCAAAAGCAAAAATGATGAACGAACTCAAAGGTAAAGTTACGTTCAACGATGTTGCTGGTGTAGAGGAAGCAAAAGAGGAAGTAGAAGAAATAGTAGAATTTTTAAAAGATCCAAAAAAATTTAGTAGGTTAGGTGGAAAAATTCCAAGAGGTGCTTTGCTTGTTGGTCCTCCAGGAACTGGTAAGACCCTATTGGCTAGAGCGATTGCAGGTGAAGCGGGTGTTCCGTTCTTCACAATTTCAGGTTCTGATTTTGTAGAGATGTTCGTTGGAGTAGGGGCATCTAGAGTTAGAGATATGTTTGAACAGGGTAAAAAAAATTCACCATGTATAATTTTTATTGATGAAATTGATGCTGTTGGAAGAAGTAGAGGAGCTGGTTTAGGTGGTGGAAATGATGAAAGAGAACAAACATTAAATCAGTTATTAGTTGAAATGGATGGTTTTGACACTAACGAAGGCGTTATCATTATTGCTGCAACAAATAGACCAGATGTGCTTGATCCAGCTTTGTTGCGACCAGGAAGATTTGATAGACAGGTAGTGGTTTCAAACCCAGATATTATTGGAAGAGAAAAAATTTTAAAAGTTCATGTGAAAAAAATAAAAATGGCACCAGATGTCAATTTAAGAACAATAGCAAGAGGTACACCAGGTTTTTCAGGGGCTGATCTTGCAAATCTGGTTAATGAAGCAGCTTTGTTAGCAGCAAGAAAAAATAAAAGAATTGTAACATTATTAGAATTTGAGGAGGCCAAAGATAAAGTAATGATGGGTGCTGAAAGACGTTCAATGGTTATGACTGAAGACGAGAAAAAACTTACAGCATACCATGAAGGTGGTCATGCTTTAGTATCGTTCAATATGCCAAGCTACGACCCAATACATAAAGCAACTATTATACCAAGAGGAAGGGCTCTTGGAATGGTAATGAACTTACCAGAGAGGGACAAACATGGTTACTCAATAAAATATTTAAAAGCAAGATTGGCTGTTTGTTTTGGAGGTAGAGTTGCTGAGGAATTAATTTTTGGAAAAGACAATATATCTACAGGTGCAGGTGGTGGAAGTGGTTCAGATATTAATCAAGCAACACAACTTGCAAGAGCGATGGTGACAAAATATGGTATGAGTGAGGAAATGGGCCCTGTAGAGTACGGAGAAAATCAAGAAGAAGTATTTTTAGGAAGATCGGTTACTCAAACTCAATCTGTTTCAGAGGAAGTTGCTCAAAAAATAGATAAAGAAATAAGAAAACTTGTTGATGAAGGATATAACCAAGCTAAGAAAATTTTGACAGAAAAAATAGATGATCTACATAAAATTGCTAAAGCTCTAATAACATATGAAACATTAACTGGTGAAGAAATAGAGAATATAATTAATAAAAATTTATATCCTAAAGATAAAGTTTTAGATAATCCAGAAACAAAAGATGATCAAGACTCAGCTTTGGGTGCTATGGGTTTGAAACCTAAAATTGTTCATTAATAAATAATGCAAAGATATTACACAAGAGCGTGTAATTTCTACTTTGGTAATCAATCTAAAATTTTAGTAAATTTAAAAAAATCTATTCCGTTACATCAGATTAAAGAAATATCTTTTGACCATATTGAGATTATTACAAGAAAAAAGATAAGAAGAATTTCTATAAATCAAGTCAAGAAATTACCAAATAATATAAAAAAAAAAATAAATGCTGATATTAAAAAAATAAATTCAAAAAAAAAAAATTTTTCTAATTTTAATTTTAAAAAAATTCCAAATATTTTAGGAGTATTAAATCTTACACCCGACAGTTTTTCGGATGGAGGAAAATTTAATAAAAAAAATAAGGGTATCACTCATGCTATTAATTTGTACAAAAGTGGTGCATCTATGATAGATGTTGGTGGAGAGTCTACAAGACCAGGATCGAAGCCTGTAAATGAAAAGCAAGAATGGAATAGAATTAATAAGATATTAAAATTAATTGTAAAAAAAATGCCAATATCGTTAGACACAAGAAAGTCTAGGATTATGAAAAATGGTATCAGGATGGGAGTTAAACTGATCAATGATGTTTCAGGGTTAAGTTATGATCCCAAAACAATAAATATTTTAAAAAAGCATAAAATTCCATTTGTAATACAGCATTCAGTTGGGACACCAGAAAATATGCAAAAGAAGGCGAAATATAAAAATGAATTATTAGATATATATGATTATTTTGAAGATAAGATTAAGTTAATAAGGTCCAAGGGCATTAAACATAATAATATAATTTTAGACCCTGGAATTGGATTTGGAAAAAATTTGAAACATAATATGAATCTTTTAAGAGGTGTTTCTATTTTTCATTCATTAGGATTTCCTATACTAGTAGGGAACTCAAGAAAAAGATTTATTAAAGATATATCAAAAAAAAATGATAGCAAAACAAGGATCGGTGGAACTATGGCCTCTTCAATATATCTTTTAATGCAAGGAATTCAGATTTTAAGAATTCATGATGTTAATGAAGTTAAGCAAGGTATTAAAGTTTTTAACGAGATAGTCAAAAACTAATGACAAAAAAATATTTTGGAACAGATGGAATAAGAGGAGCAGTCAATAGTGAATATATAAATGGAGATATGTTCTTTAAATTTGGACTTGCTAGCGGAACATACTTTAAATCCCAAAAAAAAAGAAAACAAACAGCAATAATTGCAAAAGATACGAGATTGTCAGGATATACACTTGAGCCAGCTCTTGTTTCAGGTTTGGCTTCAGCTGGTATGCATGTTTATACTCTAGGACCCTTACCAACTAATGGGTTGGCTATGCTAACAAAAGAAATGAAGGCTAATATGGGTATAATGATCACTGCCTCTCACAATCCACATTTTGACAATGGTTTAAAATTATTTGGTCCTGATGGAATGAAATTATCAGATAAAATAGAAAAAAAAATTGAGGGACTTATAGATAAGAAAATCTCAAAAAACCTCTCGCATTCTGAAAAATTAGGAAGAGTTAAAAGATTAGAAACTGGTACCAAAAAATATATTAAAATATTAAAAAAAAATTTTACTAAAGAGTTCAATTTAAGGGGACTAAGAATAGTAATCGATTGTGCAAATGGTGCTGGTTATAAGGCAGGTCCTGAATTGTTGAAATCATTAGGAGCTAAAGTCATAGCAATAGGAATTAAACCAAATGGTTTAAATATTAATAAAAAATGTGGATCAACTTTTCCAAGAAAAATCAGATCTGCTGTAAAAAAATATAAAGCACATATTGGAATATCTTTAGATGGGGATGCTGACAGAATTATAATGTGTGATGAAAAAAGCAATATAATAGATGGAGATCAAATTATAGCTGCTTTAGCAACAAGATGGAAAAACAAAAAAATGTTAAAAGGAGGAGTTGTTGGAACATTAATGTCGAATTATGGGTTAGAAAAATATTTTAAATCAAAAGGAATAAAATTTCTAAGGGCAAATGTTGGAGATAGATATGTTAAAGAAAAAATGCAGAAATATAGTTTTAATTTAGGTGGTGAACAATCGGGACATATTATTTTAGGTAAATTTGCTACTACAGGAGATGGTTTGCTAGTTGCTCTAGAAGCTCTTTTTGCTTTAAGAAAAGGAAAAAAGGCAAGTGAATTTTTTGATCAATTTAAGAAAACACCTCAGCTTTTAGAAAATATCGAAGTTAAAGATAAAAATATAATTAATAAACCAGTGATAAAAAAAATTATAAAAAATGCAGATAAATTAATTAAAGGTAATGGAAGAATTTTAGTAAGAAAATCAGGAACAGAATCTAAAATAAGAGTAATGGGAGAAAGCGAAAATAAAGCTCTTCTATTTAAATGTGTGAATATGATTACAAAAAAAATTAAATAAATTGAAACCTAATTCTAAAATTTTAATTATTGCAGGATCTGATTCATCTGGTGGAGCAGGTATTCAAGCTGATATAAAAACTATCACTGCACTTGGTTCTTATGCAATGACAGCAATAACTGCAGTGACATCACAAAATACCACAGGTGTAAAATCAATTGTTGGAATTAATCCAAAAGAAATTTTTAATCAGATTATTTATAGTTGCAAAGATATAAGACCTGATGCAATAAAAATTGGTATGCTACATTCCTCAGAGGTTATTAGAATGGTACTGAAGGCTCTGGATGTAATTAAAGTTAAAAAAATCGTATTAGATCCAGTTATGGTTGCTAAAGGAGGTGCTAAACTTATAGATAGTAAAGCTATTCAGTTATTAAAATTAAAATTAATTAAAAAAGTATCACTTATTACGCCTAATATCCTAGAGGCAGAAATTTTGACTAAAACAACAATTATAACAAAAGAGGATATGATTTTTTCTGCTAATAAACTTATAGGATTAGGAGCTAAAAACGTACTTATAAAAGGTGGTCATTTAAAACATAAAAATGTAATTGATATTTTAATAAACAAAAAAGACATAAAGATCTTCAAAAGTGAGCGTCACAAAACAAAGAATACTCATGGTACAGGTTGTACATTATCTAGCTCAGTTACAACTTTTTTATCATGTGGAAAAACAGTAAAGAAATCTTGTGAGCTAGGAATTAAGTATGTAAATTCTGCAATTAAATCAAACCCAAAATATGGAAAAGGTCATGGCCCAATTAACCATCTCACTTCCTTAAAAGTAAACAAAAAATTTAAATAATGAAAAATATAGTCGTTGTTGGATCTCAATGGGGTGACGAAGGTAAAGGAAAAATTGTTGATTGGTTATCTGAACAGGCTGATGTAGTAATAAGATTCCAAGGGGGTCACAATGCTGGTCACACTTTAGTGATTGATGGTGTTACTTATAAATTGAGATTATTGCCATCTGGAATAGTTAGAAAAGGCAAAATATCAATTATTGGTAATGGTGTTGTCGTAGATCCATGGGCTTTATTAGAGGAAATAGAAGAAATAAAATCTAAAGGGGTAGAAGTAAATGTAAATAATTTTATTATTTCGGAGTCCGCAAATTTAATTTTGCCTTTTCATAGAGAAATGGATGAGATTAGAGAGGATACAGCAGGAAAAAGCAAAATAGGAACTACAAGACGTGGAATTGGACCAGCATATGAAGATAAAGTTGGAAGAAGATCTATAAGAGTTATGGATCTTAGATCTGAAAAAAATTTAGATCAAAGACTCGACTCTGTACTAGTTCACCATAATGCAATTAGAATAGGCCTAGGAAAAAAAATTTTTGAAAAAGATCAGCTTAAATCCGATTTGCTTAAAATAGCACCCAAAATATTAGAATTTTCTCAGCCAGTTTGGCTAAAGATTGATCAATTTAAAAAACAAAAAAAGAAAATTTTATTCGAAGGAGCCCAAGGTATTTTACTTGATGTAGATCATGGAACTTATCCTTTTGTAACTTCATCTAATACTGTTGCCTCAAGCGCAGCTACAGGAACTGGTTGTGGCCCCAATTCGATTAATTATGTTCTTGGAATTACAAAAGCTTACACAACAAGAGTTGGGGAAGGTCCTTTTCCTACAGAGTTAACAGACGATGTTGGTGAACTTTTAGGAACACGTGGAAAAGAATTTGGAACTGTTACAAGTAGAAAAAGAAGATGCGGATGGTTTGATGGTGTTTTGGTAAGACAAACTATTAAAGTTTCAGGGATTGATGGTATCGCTTTAACGAAATTAGATGTACTCGATGAGTTAGATGAAATTAAAATGTGTGTTGCTTATGAGCTTGATGGTAAAAGATTAGATTATTTACCTGCTGCTGTAGAAGATCAAATAAAAATAAAACCAATTTATGAAACTTTTCCAGGTTGGAAAATTTCTACAAATGGAGTTAAAAATCTGGATTCATTACCCGAAAATGCAAAAAAATATATTTTTGCTGTTGAAGATTTTATTGGTGCAAAAGTATCAAGTATCTCAACTAGTCCAGAAAGAGATGATACTATTTTAATTGAAAACCCTTTTGAAGTTTAGTTTGCGGGTAAAAGATTTTTTGATTTAGCTAATAGAAGCATGTGCTTTTGGAGTTTTTCAAATGCTTTATTTTCTATTTGTCTAACTCTTTCTCTGCTAATTTTATATTTTTTACTTAAATCGTCTAGTGTACTTGGGTCATCATTTAGTCTTCTTGAGTATAAAATTTCTCTTTCTCTATCGTTAAGAACTTTAATAGAGTCTTTTAACAAATCTTTTCTTTGTTCCATTTCTTCGTGGTGAGCAAATTTTAAGTCATGATCAAGTTCTTTATCAACCAACCAGTCTTGCCATTCATCGCCATCTTCCCCAACTTGAGCATTTAGCGAGAACTCCTTTCCAGAAAGTCTTCTATTCATTGAAACAACTTCCTCTTTACTTACATCGAGCTTATTAGCTATATGATCAACGTGTTCATCTCTTAAGTCACCTTCAGTTTCTGGAGAAATTTGATTTTTAATTTTCTTTAGATTAAAAAATAATTTTTTTTGAGCAGTAGTAGTTCCAATTTTGACAAGACTCCAAGATCTTAAAATATATTCTTGAATAGAAGCCTTAATCCACCACATTGCATAAGTTGCCAATCTAAAACCTTTTTCTGGTTCAAATTTCTTAACAGCTTGCATAAGACCTACATTTCCTTCTGAAATCATTTCATTAATAGGCAAACCATATCCTTTATAACCCATAGCAATCTTTGCAACCAATCTCAAATGACTAGTGACTAGTTTTTCTGCAGCTTTAATATTACCAGTTGTTCTCCAATTTTTTGCTAGCATATATTCCTCTTCTGCAGCTAACATTGGAAATTTTTTAATCTGCTCTAAATATGCAGATAGCCCACCTTCATTAGAAAGCGTTGGCAGATTGTTGCTTATTGTTCTACTCATAGCAGTGTTTATTTAATTAATTATAGCTAATTTTCAATAATTTATTCTTCAGTGTTTCTAAGCATTTTTAGGATATTATTTAGATCTTGTGGCAAAAGTGAGGAAAAAATCATCTCTTTCTTAGTACGTGGATGTATAAATCCTAAAGTTTTTGCATGCAGGAATTGTCTATTTAATTTTGTAATTGAATTTTGGATATCAAAATCAATATTTTTTAATTTTTTATATTTTTTTTTATATTTGTCATCTCCAACTAGACTATTTCCTTTAAAGTTCATATGAACTCTTATCTGATGTGTTCTTCCTGTTTCTAATTTACATTCAACTAAACTTAAAGTTGGTGTTTTTTGATTTTCAAAAATTTCAAGTGTTTTATAATTTGTTATAGCTTTCTTACCTTTAGAACTGCTGACTTCCATTAGTTGTCTATTTTTTGAACTACGAGTTATAAATGTTTCAATCCTTCCTGAGGAGGGTCTTAATTTTCCCCATATTAAAAGTTGGTACTCTCTTATAATTGTATGATCACTAAATTGTTTTGATAAATTTTCATGAGTTTCATTGTTTTTTGCAATTACAACTAAACCAGATGTGTTTTTATCAATTCTATGAACAATACCAGGTCTTAACTCATCACCTATATTTGATAAAGAATCCTTATCATAATGCATCAATGCATTAACAATTGTTTTATCATAATTTCCAGCTCCTGGATGCATGATTATTCCGGCAGGTTTATTAATTACTAATAGATCATAATCTTCGTATATTATTTCTAATTTAAATTCGTAAGGTTTAAGGGATGCTATTTCAGGCTCTGGAATCTTAAGATTTATAGTATCACCAATTGAGACTTTTTTTGACGGACTTTTAATTATTTCATTATTTAGTGTTAACTTTTCTTTTAAAATTAAATTTTTAATTCTAGTTCTACTAATTAATTGCTCTCTTTTGTTAATTAAAATATCAACCCTTAAATTCTTCTCATCCTTATTGACTATAAAATTAATGTTTTTTTCCATAAAATATAATATTAATACTATATGCGCTTGTAGCTCAACTGGATAGAGCGCCTGACTTCGGATCAGGAGGTTCTGGGTTCGACTCCTAGCAGGCGCACCAGTTTATTCACCTATATTTATTAAAGTTCCCTTATCTCTTGCTTTGTCAAATGAGTAATAAAATACTAATATTGACAAAATTAAATAAAACCCATTCAGATAGATTGCATTAATAATATTTTCATAATTCACCATTCCATTGACCAAGATATTTCTGGTCTCCTCAAAAATATAAACCAAAGGAAGTGCGAAAGCGATTGATTGGAAGATTCCGGGTAGTGTTTCAACTGGATAGTAAATACAGCCAAAAGGTGCTAATAAAAACATAGTAGACCATGCAATATTCTCAAAAGATGGTCCAAATCTTAACAATCCTGCTGAAACAAAAAGACCAAGTGTTATTCCAAATAAATACAGACTCAAGAAAAGAAATGCTAAAGGAAGACCAAGTTTTAGCAAAGATATACCAAACAAAGGAGAAGTTAATAGTATAGCTGGGATCAAACCAATTAATGCTCTTATTAAAGCAGTAAAAACTAGAGAGACAATTATCTCACTAATTTTCATCGGCGCAATAAATAGATTTGTAAAATTTCTGCTCCAAATTTCCTCTAAAAACAACATATTAAAGCCAATACTGGTTCTAAATAAAAAATCATAAAGAATTGCACATGAAAGAATAACTCCTACTGCACCACTGTAATAAGAGCTATGAGCTGCAAAAAAATTAGAAATAAATCCCCAAAGAGTTATTTGAATTGAAGGCCAATAAATTAAATCTAATATTCTTGGAAATGACCTAGTTATTAAATAAAAGTGTCTTAAAAAAAGACCGTATATTCTAATTAAATTCATTTTTATTTTCTCGCAATTTCTAAAAATACTTCTTCTAAGTTTCTTCTCCCATATTTTGTTATTAACTCTTCAGGAGTTCCTCTATCCACTATTAAACCATCTTTCATCATTAAAACAGAGCTACATAATCTTTTTACTTCTTCCATATTATGGGATGCAAGCAAAACTGATATTTTTTTTTCCTTTTTGTAATCTTCTAAAAACGATCTTACAAAATCACCAGTTTCAGGGTCTAGTGAAGCAGTGGGTTCATCCAACAATAGTACCGTTGGATCATTTATTAAAGCTTTAGCAAGACTTACCCTGTTTTTTTGTCCAGAAGAAAGTTCTCCAGTAATTTTGTTTAAAAGGTCTTTTAATCTAAGTTTATTTGCAAGGTGATCTATTCGGTCATTTAAATTTTGAATGTTATATAATTTTCCATAAACAATTAAATTTTGTTTAACTTTAAGTTTTTTAGGTAATTCAATATATGGTGAAATAAAATTCATTTTATGGAGAAGCGAGATTTTATTTTTTTCAATATTCTCTCCGTTGATTAAAACCTCACCACTACTTGGCTTTAATAACCCTAAAATCATACCAATAGTTGTAGTTTTTCCACATCCATTAGGTCCTAATAAACCAACCATTTCATTTTCATTAATTTTAAAATTTATATTAGATACCGCTTCTTTATCTTTATATTTTTTTGATAGATTGATTGCTTCAATAGAATTTGTCATTAATATTTTGAGGCTCTCTTTAATCTATCGTTAATTGTTTTGCCAAGACCTTTGTTTGGAATCGTCTCAACTGCAATCTTTTTAAAACCATCGTTTTTAATTTTTCTTAAAGTTGAATATAAATTCTTTGCAGCTTCATCTATATTTTTCATTTTGGATAAATAATAATAGTTTTTTAATTTTAATTTTCTTTTTTTTATTAATAAATAAGCCTCATCTTTTTTTGGTTTTTTAACATTGACTCTTAAAGGTATCCCGGGTGAGTAATGTAACGGAAATAAACCAGGTGATAATTTTTTTTTTGAATTTGTATTAATTAATAATTTTTTTTTTAAAACATTTTCGATTTTTTTAGTATCTAGGCCTCCATATCTTAAAAGTGAGGGCTTTTCTAAAAGATTTAGTATTGTAGACTCAACTCCAATTTTACTTTTTCCTCCATTTAAAATATATTTTATTTTTGAACCAAATTCTTCTTTTACATCAGATGGTTTAACTGAACTTAATCTTGAGGATATATTTGCACTAGGTGCCGCTACCGGATAATCTAAATTTTTTAATAAATTTCTTAACAATTTATGTTTAGGGAAACGTACGGCAATACTTTTTTTATTATTAGTGACAAATTTTGATATTTTTGAGTTGTTTTTTAATTTCAAAACATAAGTTATCGGACCTGGAGAAAATATTTTGTAAAGTTTTAATAAATTATCATTTATATCACAGTCTTCTTTAAGTCTTTGAATATTGTAATAATGGACAATAAGAGGATTATTTAATGGTCTTTTTTTAAGACTAAATATTTTCTTAACCGCACTATTTGAGTAAGCGTTTGCAGCCAATCCATAAACAGTTTCTGTTGGTACCGCAACACAATGATTATTATCTAAATATTTTTTTGCTTTTTTGATATTTGATTGAATAGATTTCATGTATTAATAATTATTATTATATGAAAGATAAAATATTACCACTTGATTATGATCAGTATTCAGTTGAAGAGCTTACAGAAAAAGCAAATAAGATTATAGAGTCTCTAGAGAAGGAAAATGATTTAAACAATTCAGTTGATAGTTATCAAGAACTTCTAAAATTAAATAATATTATTGAAAAGAAATTTCATAAAAATTTTAAATCTATTGGGGAACAGACAAATAAAAAGATTAAAGAGATAACTAAAAAAAATGAAAAAACAGCTTAATAAAATAGCTAAAGATACAAATATATTCCTTAAAAAATATATTAATTCACAGAAATATTCTCAGCTAATGTCACCCATGAAGTATGGTTTGTTTCCAGGTGGAAAAAAAATAAGATCTAAAATCTTAACCGACTTAGGGTCATTATTTTCAATAGATTATAAAACATTGATAATAGTTGGGTCGGCTGTTGAATGTATTCATGCTTATTCTCTTATTCATGATGATCTTCCCTGCATGGATGATGATGATATAAGAAGAGGAAAACCTTCAGCTCACATTAAATTTGGTGAGTCTACAGCAGTTCTAGCAGGAAATTCATTACTGACTTTAGCTTTTGAAATTTTATCAAGTCCTAAATTGAAATTAAATGAAAAGATAAAGATTAATCTAATCAAAAAATTATCAGAATGTTCAGGACATTTAGGAATAGCTGGTGGGCAATATTTAGATTTAAGTTATGAGAGAAAGAAAATATCAAAGAATAAAATATTAGAAATGGAAATAAAAAAAACCGGAATGTTATTTAGTTTTTGTTGCGCAGCTCCAGCAATAATTAAGAAAAAAACTATCCAAGAAATTAAATTTTTTGAAAATATTGGATCTAAAATTGGTCTATTATTCCAAATAGCTGATGATTTAATTGATCTGAAAAGTAATTCTAAGGAAGCTGGGAAAAAAACAGGAAAAGATCAAAAAAAAGGCAAGGCAACACTTATAAATTTAATAGGCTATGATGACTCACTTAAGTATTGTGATAAGATAATAAAAGATATTAATAAGAATTTAAGAAAATATGGTTCAAGATCTGAAAAAATAAATGAAACATTAGGCTATATATTGAATAGAAAAAAATGAAAAAAAACTATCAATTTTTAAATAACATCAATTTTCCATCTGATTTAAGAAAAGTTTCTGAAGATAATTTGCAAAAAGTAGCAGATGAGGTGAGGGAGGAAATGATAACCGCTGTTTCAGAAACAGGAGGTCACCTTGGTGCTGGTTTGGGAGTGGTTGAATTGACAGTTGCACTTCACTATGTTTTTGATACCCCAAATGATAAATTAATATGGGATGTTGGCCATCAATCTTACCCACATAAAATTTTAACTGGAAGAAAAGATAAAATTAGAACTTTACGACAGGGCAATGGTTTATCAGGTTTTACAAAAAGATCTGAAAGTGAGTATGACCCATTTGGAGCAGCACATAGTTCAACATCTATTTCATCTGCATTAGGAATTGCAGAGGCAAATAAATTAGAAAATAAGTCTTCCAATGTAATAGCTGTAATAGGTGATGGAGCAATTAGCGCAGGTATGGCTTATGAAGCCATGAATAATGCTGGAGCATCTAAGACAAAAATGATTGTTATTTTAAATGATAACGACATGTCAATTGCAAAACCAGTTGGAGCAATGAGAACTTACTTGGCAAAATTATTTACTGGTAAAATATATTTTAGTCTTAGAGAAACCTTAAAATTAATTACATCTGCATTTTCAAAAAGATTTAGTGCTAAAGCAGGAAAAGCAGAGGATTTTTTCCGTTCAGCAGTTACCGGAGGTACATTGTTTAGTTCACTTGGTTTTTATTATGCAGGTCCTATAGATGGTCATGATTTATCAAGCCTAGTTCCAATTTTAAAAAATGCAAAAGAATCAAGACATGAGGGTCCTATAATGATTCATATCAAAACTCAAAAAGGAAAAGGGTATTCTTATGCAGAAAAAGCAAACGATCATTATCATGGAGTGTCAAAATTTAATGTAGAGACTGGCGAACAAGTAAAGAGCAAATCAAATCTTCCAGCTTATACAAAAGTATTTGCAAACACGTTAGTTAAACATGCTAAAAAAGATAGCAAAATAGTTGGAATAACAGCTGCGATGCCTGGAGGGACTGGCATGGATATTTTTGGCAAGGAGTTTCCAAATAGAATGTTTGATGTTGGAATAGCGGAACAACATGCTGTAACTTTTGCAGCCGGTCTAGCAACCGAAGGATACAAACCATATGCTGCAATTTATTCTACATTTTTACAGAGAGCATATGATCAAGTTGTCCACGATGTTGCCATCCAAAGTTTACCAGTTAGATTTGCGATAGATAGAGCAGGATTAGTTGGTGCTGATGGATCAACACATGCTGGGTCATTTGATATAACTTACTTATCAACTTTACCAAACTTTGTAGTAATGGCAGCAAGTGATGAAGCTGAACTTGTTAAAATGATTAATACTTCAGTAGATATAAATGACAGACCTTCTGCAATTAGATATCCAAGAGGGACTGGAGTAGGTGTTGATCTCCCATCAATAGACGAAAAAATTGAAATTGGTAAAGGAAGAATCGTTCAACAAGGGACAAAAGTTTGTATTTTAAACCTCGGTACTCGACTTGAGGAGTGTAAGTTAGCTTTAGAGCAATTAAAATCAAAAGGGGTTTCAACAACTTTGATAGATGCCAGATTTGCAAAGCCTTTAGACGAGGAACTTATATTAAAATCTGCTAAGGAACATGAGCTTATGATAACTATTGAAGAGGGATCAATAGGTGGTTTCGGTTCTCATGTTAAAAATTTATTAGCTGAAAGAGGAGTATTTGATAAAGGTTTAAAATTTAGATCAATGACTTTACCAGATAAATTTATTGAACAAGCTGATCCAAAAAAAATGTACGATAAAGCTGGATTAAACAGTTCTCAAATTTTTAAGAAAATCTCTGATATTTTGTTTCAAAAGGAGACAATAAGAGTTGTGAAAAATTAATTTAAACTAACCACACTGGGCTTTATTCATTAAGTAGTGGTCAAGTAAAACACAGTTCATCATAGCCTCACCAATTGGTACAGCTCTAATTCCTACACAAGGATCATGTCTTCCTTTAACAGATATTGAAGTATTTTTCCCAAATTTATTTATAGTTTTTCTACTAGTTAAAATTGACGATGTTGGTTTGACAGCAAAAGATGCAATAATTTCTTGGCCCGTAGAAATTCCACCAAGAATTCCACCTGCTTTATTTGAATTGAATTTTAATTTATTTCCTCTTGAAGAAATTTCATCTGAATTTTGTTCTCCACTTAATTGTGCTGAGTTCATTCCTGCTCCAATATTTACACCCTTAACTGCATTAATACTCATTAGACCTGAAGCTATGTCAGTATCCAATTTTGAATAAATTGGAGCACCTAAACCAACTGGGATACCTCTTGCTCTTATTTCAATCACTGCTCCACAAGAGGATCCTGATTTTCTTACACCAAGCAAATATTTTTCCCATAATTTAATCATTGATTTGTCTGGACAAAAAAATGGATTTTTTGAAATTACTTTATCGTTCCATTGATTTGTATCACATCCAAGAATTCCTAGCTGAGTTACTGCACCAATTACTTTAAATTTTTTACCTAATTTTTTTTGAAGTACAACTTTTGCTATTGCACCGGCTGCAACTCTTGCTGCAGTTTCTCTAGCAGAAGATCTACCACCACCCCTATAGTCTCTAATTCCATATTTTTTAAAATAAGTAAAATCCGCATGACCTGGCCTGAACTTATCTTTAATATTACTATAATCTTTGGATCTCATATCTTTATTGTAGATTATAAGTGAAATGGGTGTTCCTGTAGTTTTTCCCTCAAATACTCCTGACAATATTTGAACTTTGTCATCCTCTTTTCGCTGAGTTGTAAATTTAGATTGTCCTGGTTTTCTTTTGTCTAATTCTATTTGAATATCTTGCTCTTTAAGATTTATGTTTGGAGGGCAACCATCAACAATACAACCAATTGCAGGCCCATGAGACTCTCCCCAAGTTGTGAAACGAAATAGCTTTCCAAAAGTATTAAATGACATTATTTATATTATATAGATTATTTTGTTTAAATTATGAATCAAAAAAACTCTTTAGGTCTTAATAGTTGCTTTCTTGATATAGATGATCCAATTCAATTATTTCATGAATGGATGGAGGAAGCAAAGAAAACTGAGCCAAATGATCCAAACGCTGTTGCTTTGGCCACGTCAAATAAAAAAAATATTCCTACAGTTAGAATGGTTTTACTTAAAGATTTCAACAAGGATGGATTTGTATTTTATACAAATTTAAATAGTCAAAAAGGAAATGAATTAAAAGAAAATCCATATGCTGCGATGTGTTTCCATTGGAAAAGTCTTCTAAGACAAATAAGAATTAATGGAAAGGTGTCATTAGTTTCTGATCAGGTTGCAGATGAATATTATTCATCTAGAGCGTATGAAAGCCGGATAGGAGCATGGGCTTCTAAGCAAAGTGAAGAATTAAATTCGCGAGAACAACTGTTAAAATCTATACAAGATTTCAAAAAAAAATATAGCAACAAATCAGATGTACCAAGACCAAGTCACTGGTCTGGATGGATTTTATCTCCAGATAGTATTGAATTTTGGCTAGATGGTGATAACAGAATCCACGAAAGATTAAAATACAATAAAGATTACTCTGGGAAGTGGATAAAGTCTTTATTAAGTCCTTAAAAATTTCTTGATAAACTAAATGATGTTAATCTTTTAAGAATATTTTTTTCTTCAGAGTCTTTAAATACACTTAGAGAGTTTGAGGCTAAATTGATATAGTGCTGAGCTTTTTGATAGCATTCTTGAATTATTTTATATTTATTTATAAGTGCAATAATTTCATTAAAGTCATCTTTACTTCTAAACTCTTTTTTAAAAATATTTGATAAAATTTTCTTTTCATCATTTCCTAATTTTTGAAAAAGTAAAATTATTGGTAAGGTAATTTTTCCTTCAAAAAAATCTTGACCAATTTTTTTACCAAATAGTTTGAGCTCAGCATTATAGTCTAGTGTGTCGTCTGCTATTTGAAAAGTTAATCCCAAGTTTCTTCCATAAAATTCTAAAGCATCTTTTTCTTTATTTTCTGCATCAGATAAAATAGCACCAACTTTAGTTGCTGCTGCAAATAACTCAGCAGTTTTAGCTGAGATTATTTTTAAATATGTTTCTTCCAGCATATCAACTTCACCTTTGTGTTGAAGTTGTAGAACTTCTCCTTGAGCAATCTTAGATGAAGTGGACGATAATAATTTTAAAACTTCTAGGTTTCCGTCTTCTACCATCATTTCAAAACATCTACTCAATAGATAATCTCCAATTAAAACTGACGAATGATTATCCCAAACTTTGTTTAAAGTTTCTTTTCCTCTTCTAACAGTGCCTTCATCAATTACATCATCATGCATCAATGTTGCGCTGTGAATTAATTCAACACACGCAGCTAAATTTATATCTCTAGAGCCTTTAGAGTAACCGCATAATTTTGCACTACCCAAAGTTAGTAAAGCTCTTAGTCTTTTTCCTCCGGTTTCTATATGATAATCTGTCATTTTTTGAACCAGCTGTACATCACTAGATAATTTTGATTTTATTTTTTCTTCGGTTAAAACCAGTTTTTCTTCAACAGAGTCTTTAAGTTGAAAATATGAATCATTTATTTGATTTTTAAGCTGTACAACTGTTCCCATAAGATTTTTAAATTAGTATAATTTGTTTATATATATTACTTATCAATTGACGCACCAGTTTCTTCAATTATAAGTAGTCTTTATATTCAATAAATAATTCTATAAGACTTACCTATGTTCTCTTTTTTTAAAAAGAAAAAAATTGTTGCTCACTTAAAATTAAGTGGCGTTATTGGTAATGCAGGAAAATTTAAACAAGGTATTGATTTTGCAGGTCAAGAAGAACTAATTAAAAAGGCTTTTTCTCTGAAAAAAGCGGCATGTGTTGCTATATCAATCAATTCTCCAGGAGGATCACCAGTTCAATCTCATCTAATCTACAGCTTTATTAGACAACAAGCAAAAAAACATAAAAAAAAAGTTATTGTATTCGCTGAAGACGTAGCAGCTTCTGGAGGCTATTTGATTTCTTGTGCTGGGGACGAAATTTATGCAAATTCAAGTTCAATAATTGGATCCATAGGAGTGATATATTCTTCTTTTGGATTTACAGAGTTGATAAAAAAAATTGGGGTTGAAAGAAGAGTTCATACTGCTGGCAAAAACAAAAGCACACTTGATCCATTTTTAGAAGAAAAAAATGAGGATATTGAAAGATTAAAAAATATTCAATTGGATCTTCATAAAGACTTTATAGATGTTGTTGAAAAAAGTAGAGGATCAAAATTAAACAAATCTGAAGTAGAACTTTTTTCAGGTGAGTTTTGGTCAGGCAGTAAAGCAAAAAATTTAGGATTGATTGATGGAATAGGTGACGCACATGAAATATTAAAAGATAAATTTGGTGAGGATGTAATTATTAAAAAATTTGAAAAATCAAAAGGATGGTTAAGTCAAAAACTTTCTTCATCTAACAATCAAGTAGATCAAATAGCAAGTATTTTAGATGAAAGATCAATTTGGCAAAGATATGGTTTCTAAAGCAAAAAAAGAAAAAAAAAAAGTTCAAACATTCCAAGATACAATTTTAAATCTTCAGAAATTTTGGAGTAAAAAGGGATGCATTATTCTTCAGCCTTACGATATGGAGGTTGGTGCAGGAACTTTTCATCCAGCTACCACCCTAAGATCACTAGGAACTAAACCATGGAAAGCAGCTTACGTACAACCATCAAGAAGACCTACAGATGGAAGATATGGAGATAATCCAAACAGGTTACAACACTATTATCAATTTCAAGTTTTAATCAAACCTTCTCCTGAAAATATAAAAAAACTTTATTTAAAAAGTTTGTCTACTATAGGAATAGATCATAATGATCATGATATAAGGTTTGTTGAGGATGATTGGGAAAGTCCAACATTAGGTGCCGCAGGATTGGGGTGGGAAGTATGGTGTGATGGAATGGAAATTACTCAATTCACCTATTTTCAACAAATGGCTGGATTTGATTGTAAACCTGTATCAGTTGAAATCACTTATGGCTTAGAAAGAATTTGTATGTTTACCCAAAAAGAAAAAAATGTTTATGATTTATTGTGGAATGATGAAGGTGTAAAATATCACGAAGTTTTTCATCAAGCCGAAAAAGAATTTTCAGCATACAATTTTGAACATGCGAATGTAGAAAAACTTTTGAAAATGTTTGAAATGCATGAGTCTGAGGCAAAAGATTTGGTAGAAAAAAAAATTTCATTACCAGCATATGATCAATGTTTAAAAGCCAGTCATGTGTTTAATATTCTAGATGCAAGAGGTGCAATCAGTGTCGCACAAAGAGCTGGTTATATTGCTAGAATAAGAGATATTACAAAATCTGTAGCTGGCGTTTGGTTAGATAGTCAAAAATAATGTCAGAGTTTTTTTTAGAATTATTTAGTGAAGAAATACCTTCAAATCTTCAACAAAATTTAAGGGAAGACTTACTTAAAAGTTTTAATGATTTATTTTTAGAAAAATCAATTTTATTTAAAAAAAGCTCGTCATATTCAACACCAAATAGATTAGTGTTATTATTTGAAGGTGTTCAAAAAAATGTTGTACTAAAATCTGAGGAGATTAAAGGTCCAAATATTAAGTCACCAGAGACAGCACTAGAGGGGTTTGTTAGGTCAAATAAAATCTTAAAAAAGGATCTCTACCAAAAGAAAACAGACAAAGGAGAATTTTATTTTTTTAAGACAAAATCAAAAAAATTGCACACACATGAATTATTAGAGGAATTTATCCCAATATTATTAAATAAAATTCAATGGAAAAAATCAATGTATTGGGGAACTTTTGACCTAAATTGGGGTAGACCTTTAAAGTCAATTCTAGCTGTATTTGATAAAAAAAAGTTAAATTTTAATTTTCATCACCTAACATCTTCTAACTCAACTTTTATTGATAAAGAATTTGAGGAAAATAAAAAGTCTTTCTTAGAATTTAAAAATTATAAAAGTTTTTTTAAAAAAATTGACATTATCGTTGATCACAATGAAAGAAAAAAATTAATAGAAAAAAAATTTAATAATATATTAAAAAATAAAAATATTAAGATCCAACATAATCCTAGATTACTCAATGAAGTTGTAGATTTAACAGATCAACCAAATATCCTTCTTTGTGAATTTGATAAAAAATTTTTAAATATTCCAAAAGAAATATTAATTATTACCATGCAATACCACCAAAAATATTTTCCTATATTTGATAATAAAGAAAATATTACCAATGAGTTTTTAGTGGTTGCAAACAAAAAAGACAAAAAGGGATTAATTAAATTAGGAAATGAAAGAGTAGTTGAAGCAAGATTAAGTGATGCAGAATTTTTTTGGAAAAAAGATAAATCTCAAAATATGGTCAAAAAAGTTACTGAATTAAAATCAATGAATTATTTTAAAGGATTAGGAAGTTATTTCGATAAAGCCCAAAGAATGAGAAAATTGGGTGGAATGATATCTGATGAACTTTTAATCAGTAAAGAAAAAGTTGAATTGTCAGCATCAATTTGTAAAGTTGATTTATTATCAGAACTAGTAGGTGAATTTCCAGAACTCCAAGGTGTGATGGGAGGTTATTTTGCTAACGCACAAGGTTTTGATAAAGATTTAGCTTTGGCGATAAGTGAGCAATATTTACCTACAGGTTCAGGTTCAAGAGTTCCAAAAAAACCATTTAGCATAGCCCTTTCTTTAGCTGATAAGATAGATACTTTAGTTGGTTTTTTTGGTTTAAATCAAAAACCAACAAGTTCGAAAGATCCGTATGCTCTAAGAAGGTTAGCATTGGGGGTAATAAGAATAATAGTTGAAAATAAAAAAGATTTTAAAATAAAAGATCTAATTAATTATTCTTTAAGCCTGTATTTAGATCAAGGTTTTGAAATTGATAACCAATCCCTACAAAATGAATTATCAGATTTTTTAATGGACAGATTAAAATATCACATGAAGGAAGAAAATATTAGAAATGATATAATTCAAGCATCAACTAGTTCTTTTAACTTAGATCAATCTGTTATTATTTTTAATAAAGCTAAACATTTAAATAAAATTATTAACAAACCAAATGGTTTAGATATTGTTGCAAGCTATAAAAGAGCCTCAAACATTTTAGACGGTGAATTAAAAAAAGATAAAATAGAATTATCAAATACAACTGACCCTGGAATTTTTAAAACTGATTTAGAAAAAAACCTATTTAAAAAAATTAGTGAATTAAGGAAATATTTCTCAGGCATTAATAAAGATGAAAATTATGTTCAAACATTGGACAATTTAGCTAGCGTTAAAAGAGAGGTTTTTGACTTTTTTGATAATGTAATTGTGAACGAAGATGATCTGGTCATAAAGAAGAATAGGCTGGAACTAATCCAAATGATGTGTAAAACGTTCAACAATTATGTTAATTTTGCTCTAATCGACTCCCGTTAATGAAAAAACTTATTTTAAACTTTAATTCCAAGGATAGTAAAAAAATTAAAAATCCTAAAAACTTTTTAGGAGGAAAAGGTGCTAATCTTTCTGATATGGGAAGAATGGGTCTTCCTGTGCCTCCTGGTTTTACAATATCCACAAAAGTTTGCGAAATTTTTTATAAGGATAAAAAAAGATTAAATAAAAGTTTAATTTCTCAAATTAAAAAAGAATTAAAATTAATCGAAAAAGATGTTTCTAAGAAATTTGGGGACTTAAAAAATCCACTTTTATTATCTGTGCGGTCTGGTGCAAGAGTATCAATGCCAGGTATGATGGATACTATTCTAAATCTGGGTCTTAACGATAAAACAGTTAAAGCTTTAGCAATTAAAACTTCAAATGGAAGATTTGCTAAAGACAGTTATAGAAGATTCATTCAAATGTACGGTAATGTGGTAATGGGTGTAGAAGGTTATCATTTTGAGGAATTAATTGAAAATTATAAACTTACAAAAGGTGTTTTATTAGATACAGATTTAGATGAAAGTGATTGGGATGGATTAATTGAAGATTTTAAAAGAACAGTAAGAGAAAAGACAAAAAAAGATTTTCCTCAAGATGTTCACGAACAATTGTTAGGAGCAATAAACGCAGTATTTTTATCATGGGAAAGTAATAGAGCAAAAGTTTATAGAAAACTAAATCAAATCCCAGCCGAGTGGGGAACTGCTGTAAATGTTCAATCAATGGTTTTTGGAAATATGGGTGATGATTGTGCAACGGGAGTTGTGTTTACACGAAATCCATCAGATGGATCAAATGAAATATATGGTGAGTATTTAATTAATGCGCAAGGCGAAGATGTTGTAGCGGGCACAAGGACGCCTCAATACATAACGAAAAAAGCTAGGAGAGATGCTAAAGTAAAAGAATTATCAATGGAAGAGTCTATGCCTAAAGTCTTTAAAGAACTTCAAAAAATTTTGAAAAAATTAGAGACGCATTACAAAGATATGCAAGACGTAGAGTTTACAGTTGAAAATAGTAAACTATGGATGCTTCAAACAAGATCAGGAAAAAGAACAGCAAAATCAGCAGTGAAGATCGCAGTTGATATGGTTAAAGAAAAATTAATTTCTAAAAAGGAAGCTGTATTAAGAATTGACCCAAATTCTTTAGACACACTTTTACACCCAACTTTAGATGAAAAAAGTTCAATTAATGTTATAGCAAATGGATTGCCAGCATCACCAGGTGCAGCTAGTGGTAAAGTTGTATTTACATCAGAAGAGGCTGAAAGATTAACCGCAATGATGCAAGATACAATTTTGGTTAGAGTAGAGACCTCCCCAGAAGATATACAAGGAATGCATGCTGCTAAAGGAATTTTGACTGCTAGAGGAGGAATGACAAGTCATGCAGCTGTTGTTGCGAGAGGTATGGGTAGACCATGTGTATCAGGATCAAGTGAAATTGATATAAACTATGAAAATAAATCTTTTAAAACTTCTTCAATGGAGATTAAAGAAGGAGACGTAATCACTATTGATGGCTCAACTGGAAGAATTATTGATGGAAGTGTTTCAACTGTGAAGCCTGAAATATCTGGTGATTTTTCCAAGTTAATGTCTTGGGCAGATAGCTTTAGGAAATTAAAAGTAAGAACAAATTCTGAGACACCAAAAGATACCAAAACAGCAAAAGATTTTGGTGCTGAGGGTATTGGATTATGCAGAACTGAACATATGTTTTTTGATGAAGAACGAATTTTGTCTGTAAGAGAAATGATATTATCTAAAACAAAAGAAGACAGAGCAATAGCATTACAAAAACTGTTACCACATCAAAGAAAAGATTTTATAGATATTTTTAAAATCATGAGTGGATTACCAGTCACAGTTAGATTGTTGGACCCACCATTACATGAATTTTTACCACGTACAGAAAAGGAAATTAATGAGGTTGCTAGTATAGTTAATCTCCCAGTTAAAGAGGTTGAGTCAAGAATTGAAGAGCTCCATGAGCAAAATCCTATGTTAGGTCATAGGGGATGTCGTCTAGGAATATCTTTTCCTGAAATTTATGAAATGCAATGCAAAGCAATATTCGAGGCTTTGGCTTTCCTCAAAAAAAATAAAATTAAATCTGCATTTCCTGAAATAATGATACCTTTAGTATCTACGGAGGTTGAAATTAAAATAATGAAAGAATTAGTAATTAGAACTGCTAGTCAAGTTCAACAAGAAAATAAATTGAAAATAGAATTTTTAGTTGGAACGATGATTGAATTACCTAGAGCGGCAATAAAAGCAAAGGAGATTGCTAAGCATGCAGAATTCTTTAGTTTTGGAACAAATGATTTAACTCAAACTACTTTTGGAATTAGTAGGGATGATAGTGGTAAATTTTTAAATGATTATTTAGAAAACAAAATTTTTTCTGTTGATCCTTTCGTTTCAATAGATGAAGGAGTTTCAGATTTAGTTGAAATAGCAGTAGAAAAAGGAAGAAAACAAAATAAAAATCTTAAATTAGGTATTTGTGGAGAGCATGGAGGAGATCCACATAGTATATCTTTTTGTTCTAAAGCAGGATTGAATTATGTTTCTTGTTCACCTTATAGAGTTCCTGTTGCAAGGTTGGCTGCTGCTCAAGCTGAAATTAAAAAAAATTAAATTAAATAGGGGGGCGTTCTGTTGCCAGGTGCCCCAGACCCCGTTTGCTTAATTAACTAAGTTAATTAGGCAGCAAGTGCGTAACTTTCGTTAGCAATTATAAATTAGCCCGTTACGGTGGAACAATCCCGAACGAAAGAATAGCCTTTAGTCACCCGTCGAATCTAGTTCACCCCCATAAGTTGTAATGGTGGAGGTGGTGGGTACTGCCCCCACGTCCGCAATGGTTATTACGAAATTCGTTTATCGTCGTAGTTGGAAAACCAACATTATTAATATAAAAGTAATTACAACAGATTCAATAACAATCATGAAATTAACTAAAGAACAACAAGAAGAGATAAAAAATCAACAATCTCAAAGCAACCAAACAAAAAGAGTTACTGCCCCTGAGCTTGAAAAAATCCTATATGAAGCAATACCAGCTTTAGATCATGGTTTTGTTAGAGTGGTTGATTATATGGGGGATGATACGTCCATCGTTCAATCAGCAAGAGTTTCATATGGAAAAGGAACGAAACAAGTTTCAACAGACAAAGGACTAATTAAATATTTGATGAGGCATTGGCACAGCACTCCATTCGAAATGTGTGAAATTAAATATCATGTTAAGCTTCCAATATTTATTGCAAGACAATGGATTAGACACAGAACTGCAAATGTAAATGAATATTCTGCAAGGTATTCAATTTTGGATAAAGAATTTTATTTGCCATCACAAGAAAATTTAGCCGCTCAATCAACTAGCAACAGACAGGGTAGAGGAGATGTCTTGGAAGGAAAACAGGCAGAGGAAGTTTTAGAACTTCTAAAAAGCGATGCAGAGAGAACTTATGATAATTATGAGACAATGCTTAATGAAAGATTTGATGGATCAACTATTGATGAAAATAAAAAAGGTCTAGCGAGAGAACTTGCAAGAATGAATTTAACACTAAATACTTATACCCAATGGTATTGGAAAACTGATTTATTAAATTTAATGAATTTTTTAAGATTAAGAGCTGATAGTCACGCTCAATATGAAATTAGAGTTTATGCAGAAATTATGCTAGATACTGTAAAAAAATGGGTTCCTATAACTTATGATGCATTTATGGATTATAGAGTAGGAGGCACAGAAGTTTCTGCAAAAGGAAAAGTTATAATTCAAAAACTTATTAAAGGTGAAACTGTAGATCTTGAAAGTTCTGGATTGTCTAAAAGAGAGTGGAATGAATTAATGACTGCTTTTGATCTTAAAGATAAGCTGATTTAATTTTTTCAGCAAAATTTAAATATATTTTAGAAATTTCATGCTCAGGGTTAGTTTCCACAATTGGCTTTCCTTCATCACCAGTTTTACCCACTTCAGGATTAATTGGAATTTCACCTAAAAATTCTTTTTGAAATTCCTCTGCAGTTTTTTTTACCCCGCCTTCTCCAAAAATTTTATATTTTTTTCCATCATCACCAATAAAAAAACTCATGTTATCAACTAAACCCAAAATCTTAACCCCTAGTTTATCGAACATTTTAATTCCTCTTTTAACGTCTAAAAGAGCTACTTCTTGAGGTGTACTTACAATTATTGCACCATCCATTTTTATTTCTTGAGAAAATGTAAGTTGAGTATCGCCAGTTCCTGGAGGCATATCAACGATAATAAAATCTAAGTCTTTCCAATTTACTTTCTGAGTAAAAGTTTTAATTGCACTTGTAACCATAGGACCACGCCATATCATTGGAGTTTGTTGATCAGCTAAAAAACCAATAGACATACACTGAATGTCATATTTTGTAATTGGATCTAATTTTTGACCATCACTTTTAGGTTTTTCATTAATATTAAACATTTTAGGTATTGATGGACCATAAATATCTGCATCTAAAAGACCAACTTTGCATCCAACTTTTTTCAAAGCTAAAGCAAGATTCGTTGCAAATGTAGATTTTCCAACACCACCTTTTGCACTAGAGATTGCAATTGTAAACTTAGTACCAAGAATAGGATTTTTAGTGAATTTTTTAGGTTCTAGCTTGCTTTTCATTGCGGCACTAAGTTCAGGTTTTTTGTCAGTCATAAAAGTATCATTACTTGTTTTTTACAATAAAGACACTATATACTTTGGCATGTCAGATGATTTTAAAGGCCAAAGTCCTTGGGGATCACCTCCGGGTGGAGGTGGTAGTGGTAATGGTTCAGGTAGAGGTCCTACACCACCAAATATCGACGAATTAATTAGAGATCTTCAAGATAAAATTAAAAAATTTTTACCTGGTGGAAAAACTTCAGGAGGAAAATCAATAAGTCTAATTTTATTAGTTTTAGTTTTTGTATGGTTAGCGAGTGGACTTTATAGAGTATTACCTGATGAACAAGGCGTTGTATTAAGATTTGGTAAGTTTGTAAAAACTACACAGCCTGGTTTGAACTACCATATACCTTTTCCTGTTGAGACTGTTCAAACACCGAAAGTTACCAAGGTTAATAGAATGGATATAGGCTTTAGATCTGAAAGAGACAGTGGTTTTTCTACAGGTGGAGGTGTTGCTGATGTTCCACAGGAAAGCTTAATGTTAACTGGAGATGAAAATATTGTTAATATAGATTTTTCTGTATTTTGGGTAATTAAAGATGCTGGGAATTTTTTATTTAAAATTCAAGACCCAGAAGGTACAGTTAAAGCAGCTGCTGAAACCGCAATGAGAGAAGTGATAGCAAAGAGTGATATTCAACCAATTTTAACAGAAGGAAGATCAAAAATTGAGCTTGAAACTCAAGAAATTATTCAAACTATTTTAGATGATTATGAAAGTGGAATTCAAATTACACAAGTTCAAACACAAAAAGCAGACCCACCAGATCAAGTAATTGATGCATTTAGAGACGTACAGGCTGCAAGAGCAGACATGGAAAGATCTAAAAACGAAGCTGAAGCCTATGCAAATGATGTTATTCCAAGAGCGCGAGGGGAAGCCCAAAAAATTTTACAAGCTGCAGAAGCATATAAAAAAGAGGTTGTTGCAAAAGCTGAAGGTGAAGCAAGTAGATTTATAGCTATTTACAATGAATATAAAAATGCAAAAGCAGTTACTCAAGAAAGAATGTATCTAGAGACTATGGAAAAAGTTTTAGCAGATATTGATAAAGTAATTATAGAAAAAAATGCAGGTTCAGGTGTAGTTCCATACTTACCTTTGCCTGAATTAAAGAAGAAAGCGACGAATTAAAATGAAGTCTGGAAAAATATTAGCAGCAGTATTAGTAGCAATTGGTGTTGTAGCTTTTTTATCAGTAATTATAGTTAAAGAGGTTAACCAAGCAATTATTCTTCAGTTTGGTGATCCAAAAAGAATTATAATGAAGCCGGGATTAAACTTTAAAATTCCTTTCATTCAAAATGTTGTTTATTTAGATAAAAGAATTTTAAACTTAGATGCTCCACCAGAAGAGGTTATTGCATCAGATCAAAAACGTTTAATAGTAGATGCATTTGCAAGGTTTCAAATAGTTGATCCATTAAAATTCTATATTTCAGTTGGAAACGAAAGAGTTGCAAGATCAAGACTGTCCACAATTATAAATTCAAGAATTAGAAATGTATTAGGTCAAGAGGAATTACAAACATTATTATCTAAAGATAGATCTAAGCAGATGGCTTTAATTAAGGAAGGTGTAAACAATGAAGCACAAAACTTTGGAATAAATATTGTTGATGTTAGAATTAAAAGAGCAGATCTACCTCAAGCTAACAGTGATGCAATCTATAGAAGAATGCAAACTGAAAGAGAGAGGGAAGCAAAAGAATTCAGAGCAAAAGGTGCAGAGATGGCAGTTACAATTACATCCACTGCAGACAAAGAAGTTACTGTAATCTTAGCAGATGCTCAAAAACAATCTGAGATCATGAAAGGGGAAGGTGATGGAGAAAGAAATAAAATATTTGCTGACGCCTTTGGCCAGGATCCAGAATTTTTTGCATTCTACAGAGCTATGCAAGCATATGAAAAAGCTCTTATTGGTGGTGAAACTTCTTTAATTTTATCACCTGATAGCGAATTTTTTAAATTTTTTGGAAATATAAAACCTGAAATCCAACAATAACTCTTAAATGCGTGAGCTAGTTATAGCTTTTGGTCTTTTCTTATTTATTGAGGGAATTTTGTACGCCTTATTTCCAGCAAAAATGAAAAGTATGTTGAAAAAATTAGAACTTGTTAAAGATAGTCAGCTTAGATCAGGAGGATTTATTTTTGCATTAATAGGTTTTGTAATTATTTATATTATTAAGAGTTAATATGAGAAAAATTAAAATCATCTTTTTAACAATATTTTTATCATTCTCTTTTTCATTTAATGTAAACTCTAAACCAGTTCCTGCTTCCTTTGCAGATCTCGCAGAAAAATTAATGCCATCTGTGGTAAATATTTCTACTACAACTACTGTAGTGACAAACACTAATCCTTTCCCTTTTCAATTTCCTCCGGGTTCTCCATTTGAAGATATGTTTAAAGAGTTTGGAACACCTCAGGAAAGAAAATCAGCTGCATTAGGTTCTGGTTTTATAATTGATGAGAAAGGGATTGTCGTTACGAATAATCACGTTATACAAGATGCCGATGATATTATTGTTAGGGTAAATGGTGACCAAGAATTTAAAGCTAAAGTTTTGGGTGCCGACCCACTAATGGATATTGCTGTTTTACAATTAGAAACAGATGAAAGGTTTATTCCAGTAGCATTTGGAGACTCTGATAAAGCAAGAATTGGAGATTGGGTTTTAGCAATTGGAAATCCGTTTGGTTTAGGTGGGACTGTTACTGCTGGAATAATATCAGCAAGAAATAGATCAATTGGTTTATCAAGATATGAAGATTTCATTCAAACTGATGCATCTATAAATTCTGGAAATTCTGGAGGGCCTTTGTTTGATATGAATGGAAATGTAATTGGAATTAATACCGCAATTCTTGGACGTAATGGTTCTATTGGAATTGGATTTTCTATACCTTCAAACAGTGCTCAAATTATAATTAAACAATTAATCAAATTCGGTGAAACAAAAAGAGGATGGCTGGGTGTTAGAATTCAAGATGTGACAAAAGAAATTGCTGAAGTTGAAAAATTAGATAAAGCAAGAGGAGCACTTGTTGCAAGCGTTGCTGAAAATAGCCCTTCAGAAAAAGCAGGAATACAAGCTGGTGATATTATTTTAGAATTTAATGGTGAGAAAATAAATCAAATGAAAGAGCTTCCAGCTATTGTTGCTAGAACTGAGGTTGGAAAAAAAGTTAAAGTTAAAATTTGGAGAGACAAAAAAGAAATAATTAAAAATGTGATTTTAGGAAGATTAGAAACTTCAGATGATTTTAAAATAAGCAAAAATGAAGAAACTCAGCAACAAAATAACGAAGAGATTATCGAAAGCTTAAGAATTGCTGTAAGACCTTTGACTAAAGAAGATATTAAAAGTAGAAATTTACCAAACCAGACAACAGGACTGGTGATAACTAAAATTGCTAATAATAGTCCTGTCGCAAATTCGATAGAAATTAACAGCATTATTGTTGAAGCACAGAAGAAAAAAATCAGATCAGCCGATGACTTAAGAAATATTACAAAGGAAGTTCTAAATTCAAATCAGAAAACAGTTTTACTTGCTATTTACAACAATCAAAATCAACGAAGATACATTGGTGTTAAGCTAGATTGATCATGGATTTAAAATCCAAGATTATATTAATATCAGGACCAACAGCATCAGGAAAATCAAGTTTTGCAATTAAAGTTGCAAAAAAAGTTGATGGAGAGATTATTAATGCAGATAGCATGCAAGTATATAAACAACTCAAAATTTTATCAGCTAGACCAGATCCGAAAAAATACCAGAAAGTAAAACATCATTTGTATGGTTTTCATAGTGTTACAAAAAACTTTTCTACAGGTGATTGGCTTAAGCTAGTGATTAAAAAAATTAAAGAAGTTCAAAAAAGAAAAAAAATTCCAATTCTTGTTGGAGGTACAGGCTTATATTTTAAAGCTTTAACTGATGGCTTAGTTA
The DNA here is from genome assembly GCF_052049835.1 of Candidatus Pelagibacter sp. Lineage (GTDB taxonomy): Bacteria > Pseudomonadota > Alphaproteobacteria > Pelagibacterales > Pelagibacteraceae > Pelagibacter. The sequence continues at coordinate 51,646 of NZ_JBNGZF010000016.1, forward strand.
AAATACCAAATATTTCTTTAAAATTAAGAAATCAAATCAGAGATTTACAAAAAAAAATTGGACAAAAGAAGTTTTACAAAAAGCTTTTAAAATTAGATCCACCCTCAATAGGAAAAATAAAACCTACAGATACTCAAAGATCTGTAAGAGCTTATGAGGTAAAAAAATTTACAAAAAAATCACTTTATGAATGGTTTAAAAACACAAAATCAAACTTCATGGAAGATGATTTTTTTAGAGTTTATATTGATTACCCAAGACAAGAATTAATTGAGCGTATCAATCTTAGAACAGATGAGATGATTGAAAATGGAGCAATAAAAGAAGTAAAAGGTTTCATAAAGCTAAGGGTTAGAAAAGATAAAAGTGCCAACAAGGCCATTGGCGTTAATGAAATAAGGGAATATTTAAAAAAACAAAAAAATCTGAATGATACTAAAGAAAAAATAGCCATAAAAACTAGACAATACGCCAAAAGACAAAGTACTTGGGCTAGAGGTAACATGATGAGTTGGATGAAACTAAAGCCAGAAGACTTAAATAATTTTTTGAAAAAAATTTAAAATTTTCATTCTTAAACTTGACCAATGAGTACAACTTCAGCTAGATTGCCTAATGCCAAAATTATTAACTGGAGCAGAAATTGTTTTTAAGTGTCTTGAAGACCAGAAGGTAGAACATATCTTTGGTTATCCAGGTGGTGCAGTGTTACCAATTTATGATGAATTAAAAAATCATCCTTCTATAAAACATATTTTAGTTAGACACGAGCAAGGTGCTGGCCATGCAGCCGAAGGTTATGCTAGATCATCAGGAAAACCAGGTGTAGTTTTAGTTACATCAGGTCCTGGAGCCACTAATGTAGTTACAGCATTAACCGATGCGTATATGGACTCTGTTCCACTGGTTTGTATTTCTGGTCAAGTTCCAACGCATTTAATTGGAACAGATGCTTTTCAGGAATGCGACACCACAGGAATTACAAGACCTTGTACAAAACATAATTGGTTAGTTAAAGATATTAATGATCTTTCAAAAGTAATTCATGAAGCTTTTAGAGTTGCAACAACAGGCAGACCTGGACCAGTTTTAATTGATATTCCAAAAGATATTCAGTTTGCAAAAACAAAATACAAAAAACCAAATAAAGAAAAAAAATTAAATGGAAAATCGCATAATAAATTTTCTAAAGATCAAATTGATGAATTGGTAAAATTATTAAGTAAATCTAAAAAACCAATAATTTATAGTGGCGGAGGAGTAATTAACTCAGGACCAAAAGCAAGTCAGGCTCTAAGAGAATTTGTTGAGCTAACAGGATTTCCTATAACTTCTACACTTCAAGGATTAGGTGCGTACCCTGGAGACGATAGTCAATTTTTAGGAATGCTTGGTATGCACGGTACTTATGAAGCAAATAATGCGATGCATGATTGTGATCTTTTAATTAATATTGGTGCAAGATTTGATGATCGTATTACTGGAAAAATTGATGAGTTTTCACCAAATTCAAAAAAGGTTCATATAGATATAGATCCATCATCAATTAATAAAATTATTAAGGTTGATCTTGCAATTGTTGGAGACGTTACGAGTGTTATAAGTAAAATTAATAAGACAATTGCTAAAAGAAAAAATGGTCATAGCAAGTCAAATAAATCAAATATAGCTAAGTGGTGGGAACAAATTGAAAAATGGAGAGAAAAAGACTCTCTTAATTTTGTAAATAGTGATGAAAGCATAAAACCTCAATATGCTGTTCAAAGACTTTATGAATTAACTAAGAATAAAGACACTTATATCACTACCGAGGTTGGACAACATCAAATGTGGGCTGCGCAGCATTATAAATTTAATAAACCAAACAGATGGATGACATCTGGTGGTTTAGGAACTATGGGTTATGGATTGCCTGCAGCAGTTGGTGTCCAAATTGCCCATCCTGAAAAATTAGTAATTGATATTGCTGGAGAAGCTTCGGTTTTAATGACTATGCAAGAAATGTCTACTGCAGTTCAATATAATCTTCCAATAAAAATATTTATTTTAAATAATCAATATATGGGAATGGTAAGACAATGGCAGGAATTACTACATGAAAAAAATTACTCTGAAAGTTATTCAGAAGCATTACCAGACTTCATGAAAATGGCAGAGGCTTATGGGTGCAAAGGAATTAAAGCTGACAATCCATCTGATCTGGATGACAAAATTCAAGAAATGATAGATTATGATGGACCAGTTATATTTGATTGTCATGTGGATCCTAATGAAAATTGTTTTCCAATGATCCCATCTGGAAAACCTCACAACCAAATGATCTTAGGTCCAAATGATCAAGAGGATAATAAAATTAAAGGAAAAGGCAAAGCCTTAGTATAATTATAATGCCGAAATCAAAATCAGCCTATAGCGTACCTACAAAGAAAGAGAAACCAGAGACATATATTTTTGTTGTGTGGGTTGATAATGAAGCTGGTGTACTTGCAAGAGTGGTTGGTCTTTTTTCAGGTAGAGGATATAATATAGAGTCTTTAGCGGTTGCTGAAGTTGATGCTATTAAAAACATTTCAAGAATAACAATCGTTACTACAGGAACTCCTCAAGTGATAGATCAAATTAAGCTTCAATTAACTAAACTGGTTCCTGTTCACAAAGTAGCGGAATTCCAGAGGGAAGATAAAAATGTAATTTTTAAAGAAATGGCTTTATTTAAAGTTGTTGGCAAAAGAAATAAAATAGAAAAATGTTTAAATGCTTGTAAAAGATTTAATCCCATAATATTAGACAAAACTAAAACCTCTGCCGTAATTCAGATTACTGCACTAAGAAGAGAAATTGATAAAATGAATAAAAAATTAAAGCCCTTTGGACTTATTAGCACTTCGAGAACTGGGGCAGTAGCTATGACAAGAGGTGCTAAAATATTTAACTAAATTAATAGGAGAGATAATATGAAAATGTTTTATGAAAAAGATGCAGATGTAAACCTGATTAAGAGTAAGAAAGTTGCTATTTTTGGTTATGGAAGCCAAGGGCATGCTCATGCATTAAATTTAAAAGATAGTGGAGTAAAAGAAATTGTTGTAGCATTAAGAGAAGGTTCATCAAGTGCAGCAAAAGCAGAGTCAAAAGGATTAAAAGTTATGAATTTATCAGATGCTGCTGAGTGGGCTGATGTAGTAATGATTCTTACCCCAGATGAACTACAAGCAGAAATTTATAAAAACCACATTGAACAAAGAGTAAGAGAAGGAACAAGTATTGCGTTTGCTCACGGATTAAATGTTCACTACGATTTAATAAAAGCAAGAAAAGACCTAGATGTTTTTATGGTTGCTCCAAAAGGACCTGGCCACTTAGTTAGAAGTGAATATGAAAAAGGAGGTGGAGTGCCTTGTTTATTTGCTGTTCATCAAGATGGTTCAGGAAAGGCAAGAGACTTAGCTTTGTCATACGCCTCAGCAGTTGGCGGAGGAAGATCAGGAATTATTGAAACAACTTTTAAAGATGAAGTTGAAACAGATTTGTTTGGTGAACAAACTGTATTATGTGGAGGCTTGGTTGAGCTAATTAAAAATGGTTATGAAACTTTAGTTGAAGCAGGGTACGAGCCAGAGATGGCATATTTTGAAACAGTTCATGAAGTTAAATTGATTGTTGACTTAATTTATGAGGGTGGAATTGCGAATATGAATTATTCAATTTCTAATACCGCTGAATATGGTGAATATCAATCAGGACCAAGAGTAGTTAATAAAGAAGAAACTAAAAAGAGAATGAAAGAGGTTTTGGCTGAAATTCAGTCTGGAAAATTCACAAAAGAGTGGATGGATGAATGTAAAAATGGACAAAAAAACTTTCTAGCCACAAGAGCAAAATTAGCTGAACATCCAGTCGAAAAGGTTGGCGCAGAACTAAGAGCTATGATGCCCTGGATTGGGAAGAAAAAACTGGTTGATAGCGATAAAAGTTAAATTTTATCAGTAAATTATTGCTACAATAATTCAATTATTTCACCTATACTTTTTTAAATAAATTTAAAAACGAGGGGAATAATGAAGACTAAAAATATATTAAGAGTAATATTGTCATTAGTTCTAGTATTTGGATTTTCTTCAGCATGGGCAAAAACTATTAAATGGTCTATGCAAGGAGACAGTCTAACACTAGATCCGCATGCACAAAACGAAGGTCCAACTACTCAGGTTTCAAGGCAAGTCTATGAAGCACTTGTTCAAAGAGGCCTTGATATGAAAATTGGACCTGCTTTAGCAACAAAGTGGAGAGCAACTGATCCAAATAATTGGGAATTTACATTAAGAAAAGGTGTAAAATTTTCTGATGGTTCTGATATGACATCAGAAGATGTCGTATTTAGCATATTAAGAGCTAAACAAAGAACATCGGATTTTAAAGAGTACATAAGCACTATTTCTGGAGTTAAAGCGGTTGGTGATCACACTGTTATCATTACAACAAGTAAACCAAATCCTATTTTATTAAATCAACTCTCAAACATTTTTATCATGTCAAAAGCATGGTCAGAGAAAAATTTTGCAATGGCACCACAAAATTGGGATGCAGGGCAAGAAACATTTTCAGCTACAAATGCTTTAGGAACTGGACCTTTTAAAATTACTTTAAGAGAGCCTAACACTAAAACTGTGTTTAAAAGAAATAAACATTGGTGGGGTGAGATGAAAGATAAAAAAGTAACTCAAATTGAATTACTTCCAATAAAAAATGCAGCAACTAGAGTTGCAGCATTGTTATCTGGAGAAATTGACATAGTTACAGATGCACCTGTTCAGGATTTAAAAAGAATTGGTTCTTCTTCAGGCCACAAAGTTGAAAGTACAGCACAAATGCGTACAATTTTCTTAGGAATGGATCAAGCAGCTGACAAGTTAAGAACAGGTAACACAGGTGATAACCCATTTAAGAAAAAAGAGGTAAGACAAGCTCTTTATCAAGCAATTGATATTGAAGCGATCAAGAAAAAAGTTATGAGAGGTTTAAGTGAACCAGCAGGAATTATAACTTTCCCTGGTGTAAATGGATACACAGCTGATCTTGATAAAAGATTACCTTATGATGTTAATGCTGCAAAAAAACTTTTAGCTGATGCAGGTTATCCTAATGGTTTTGATGTTGAACTTAGATGTCCAAACGATAGATATGTAAACGATGAAGCAATTTGTACTGCTGTTGTTGGAATGTTAGGTAAAATTGGTGTTAACGTTAACTTATTTGCTCAAACCAAAAGTAAACACTTCAAAGAGCTTAAAGATGATCAAGGTGATTTCTATATGCTAGGATGGGGTGTTCCAACTTTAGATAGTCACTATGTTTTCCATTATTTATATGAAACTGGTGCTAGCTGGAACAAAGTTAACTTTAGTAACGCAGATGTTGATGCTGCTATTAGAGTTATGGAAGGTGAAGTTGATTTAGATAAAAGAAATGCTGCAATTGCAAAAGCTTGGAAAATTGTAAAAGATGATATTTCTTATCTTCCTTTACATCACCAAGTAATTTCTTGGGCATCTAAAAGCAATGTTAATGTTCCTATCAGACCGAATAACGAACCGTTATTCAGAACTGCTAGTTTTAACTAATTAAAAATTATTACAAGCCCTTTACAAATTAAAAGGGCTTGTAAGTTTAAACCTTCACAAATTGATTAAATATTTTTTTAAAAGGCTGTTTCAATCTGCTTTGGTGATGCTTGTTGTCGCCTTTGTGTCTTTCTCTTTATTTAATTTTGTTGGAGATCCGATTAATAACATGGTTGGAGAAGAGACTTCTGATGAGGAAAGAGCAGAATTGAGAGAAACACTTGGTTTAATGGATCCAATTCATGTACAGTTTTCAAGATTTATAGTTAATGCTTCTAAGGGCGAATTTGGAATTTCATATCAATTACGAAGACCTGTTTCAGAATTAATAGTTGAAAGATTACCTGCAACTATTGAGCTTGTGGTTATTTCAGCACTAATAGCACTAGTAACTGGTACATTATTGGGGGTTTATACGGGTATAAATCGAAAAGGCTTTTTAAGTGATTTTGTTCTGGCAATCTCTTTGTTGGGGGTTTCGCTCCCCACATTTGTAATTGGTATATTATTTATATATTTGTTTGCAGTAATATTAGGAATTTTACCTTCTTTTGGAAGAGGAGAAGTTGTTGATTTAGGTTTTTGGACTACAGGATTTTTAACAGTCTCTGGACTTAAAGCAATTATACTTCCTTCAGTAACATTAAGTCTTTTCCAAATGACTTATATCATCAGACTTGTGCGAGCAGAGATGATGGAAATACTACAAACAGATTATATTAAATTTGCACGTGCTAGAGGCATTAGTGAAAATAGTATTAAATATAAACATGCATTAAAAAATGGATTAATACCTGTAATAACCATTGCAGGAATAAATATTGGAACACTAATTGCGTTTTCAATCATTACTGAAACCGTGTTTCAATGGCCTGGGATGGGTTTCCTGTTTATTCAAGCAGTTCAATTCGTTGATATACCAATTATGTCAGCTTATTTAGTATTTATAGCTTTTGTTTTCGTGATGATAAATTTTATAGTTGATATTCTTTATTATCTAATTGATCCAAGAATAAGAGTTAAGGGAGATACAGCAAGTGGATAACAACTCTTTAAATACTTGGGAAAGAATAAAAGATAGTGATATTTATCATAGCTTTATTAAATCCCCAACTGCAATTGTATCATCTACTATTTTGTTTATAATTTTTTTCTGTTCTTTTTTTGTTGAGCTCATTACACCTTACAACCCTTTTGATCCATCTTCCCTATCCCTTATGGATGCATTCACACCGCCATCATGGACCGAAGATGGTCTGGCTAAATTTATTTTAGGCACTGATGGACAAGGAAGAGATATGTTGTCTACAATTTTATACGGATGTAGAATTTCTTTAATTGTAGGTTTTTCTGCGATAATTTTTAGTTTAATCCTTGGAGTTGGATTGGGATTAACAGCTGGATTTTTTGGGGGAAAATATGAAATGATAGTAATGAGGTTAACAGATGTTCAGTTAACAGTACCTAGTATTTTGATGGCATTATTGGTTGATGGTATAGCAAGAGGATTAATCTCGAGAGAAATGCATGATGAAATGGCAATATATGTTTTAATATTTGCAATCGGGATTTCAGAGTGGCCACAATTTGCAAGAGTTTCTAGAGCTGCAACTTTGGTGGAAAAAAATAAAGATTATGTTTCAGCATCAACAATAATCGGGGTTTCAAATATAATTATTATGTTTAAACATATTTTACCAAATATTTTAAGACCAGTATTAGTCATTGGAACTATTGGTTTAGCCCTTGCTATTTTAGCCGAGTCTACTTTAAGTTTTTTAGGAGTTGGTGTCCCTCCAACAACACCTTCTTTAGGGACATTGATACGACTTGGTAATGACTTTTTATTTTCAGGAGAATGGTGGATTACTTTTTTTCCAGCAATTTTCTTGGTTATTTTAGCATTTTCAATAAATCTATTAGGTGATTGGATGAGAGATACTTTAAATCCAAAATTAAAAAAATGACATTTTTAAAAATAAATAATCTTAGTGTCGATTATCAAATGAGAAAAGAAACAGTTAACGCTGCTAGGAATGTAAATATTGAAGTAAACAAAGGAGAAATTTTAGGATTAGTTGGAGAGTCAGGCTCAGGAAAAAGTACAGTAGGAAACGCTATTATAAATTTAATAGATGAACCAGGCAAGGTATCTAGTGGCTCAATTATTTTGGGTGACCTTAACATTCATGAAAATTCTGAAAGTATTGTTAAATATAGAGGAAATAAAATTGGATTGATATTTCAAGATCCTCAAACTTCACTTAACCCTATTCTTACTGTGGGTGAACAGTTGATTGAAACAATTCAAACTCATCTTAAATTAAGTAAAGAGAAAGCAAAAAATAAATCTATAAATCTATTGAAAGAGGTTGGCATAAAAGATGCAGAAACAAGATTTGATAATTATCCTCACCAATTCTCAGGTGGAATGAGACAGAGAGTAGTAATTTCTTTAGCTCTATGTTGCGAGCCAGAATTGTTAATTGCAGATGAACCAACAACAGCATTAGATGTATCAATTCAATCTCAGATTTTAGAATTAATTAAAAAATTAACAAAAGAAAGAAACCTTGCGGTTATCTTAATTACTCATGACATGGGAGTTATAGCTGAGACAGCAGATCGTGTAGCAGTTATGAAAAGTGGAAATTTAGTTGAAATCGGTGAAACAAAAAAAATATTAACTAATCCACAACAAAATTATACTAAAAGCTTAGTAAGTTCAGTTCCACCAACCAACAAAAAAATTTCAAGATTTGTAATAGTTGAAAAAGAAAATAATAATAAAAAAGAAAATAATATTAAGATATTAAATAGATGGTCAAAAAAAGAAATTATAAGTCAAGATTTAGTTCAGATTAAAAATTTAAATAAAAGTTTTGATGATAATTTTTTTACAGAAAATTCTAAAAATTCTGTGATGGCTGTTAATGATGTTTCATTTGAAATAAAAGAAGGTGAATCTTTTGGCCTAGTAGGCGAAAGTGGGAGTGGAAAATCTACAATTGCTAAAATGATTGTAAATTTATTTAAACCTACATCTGGTGATATTTTTTTTGACAAGGTTTGTATAACAAAAATTAAACATAGATCTGAATTAATGAAATTTAGAAAACAAATTCAAATGATATTTCAAGATCCTTATTCTTCATTAAATGGAAGATTAAAAGTAAAAGATATAATTGCAGAACCAATAACACTTCACAATCCATCTATATCTACTTTAGATTTAAATAATTATATTTATGATTTGCTGGAGTCTGTAGAGCTTAACCAAAAATCTGCAGATCGATATCCACATGAATTTTCTGGAGGACAGAGACAGAGGATATCAATTGCAAGAGCACTCGCGACACAACCAAGACTTTTAGTTTGTGATGAACCTACCTCTGCTTTAGATGTAAGTATTCAAGCCCAAATACTAAATTTACTTAAAGATCTTCAAGAACAATTAAATTTAACAATTTTGTTTATAAGTCACGATCTACCCGTTGTTAGACAAATGTGCGATAGAATTGGCGTCTTAAAAGATGGCAAATTATGTGAAGTTTCAAACACTGAGGATTTATTTTTAAAACCAACCCATGGATATACAAAAGAACTTTTACGGCTAATGCCTAAAATTGAGTCTATTTACAATTAATTTTTTATAAGCCTAAAATGGTCCATTAAAAGTGATTATTTAACTAATTATTTTGCAATCTCTCTCATAGATTGTATTATAGATTTTCTAAAATTTTAGTTATGAGCAATAAAGATAGAGTCTTTATATTTGATACTACTATGCGTGATGGTGAGCAATCACCAGGCGCATCTATGAGTTTAGAAGAAAAAATTCAAATCGCTAGAGTGTTTGATGAATTAGGTATCGATATTATTGAAGCAGGTTTTCCAATAGCTTCACCAGGGGATTTTGAAGCTGTTTCTGAAGTAAGCAAAATTTTAAAAAATTCTATCCCCGCAGGACTTTCAAGACACTCAGTTAAAGATATTGATAGAGCTTATGAAGCTTTAAAACATGCACCAAGATTTAGAATTCATACATTTATTTCTACAAGTCCATTACACATGAAGCATAAATTAAATATGTCTCCAGAAGATGTTTATGAATCAATCGGAAAGCATGTTGCTTATGCAAGAAAGTTTACTGATGACGTTGAGTGGTCTTGTGAAGATGGAACAAGAACTGATATGGATTATATGTGTAAAACTGTAGAGCTTGCAATTAAAAATGGAGCTACAACAATTAATATTCCTGATACAGTTGGTTACACAATACCATCTGAATTTACTACAATTATAGAAACTTTATTAAATAAAGTTCCAAATATAGATAAAGCAATTTTATCAACTCATTGTCATAATGATTTAGGTTTAGCAGTAGCTAACTCATTAGCTGGTGTTCAAGCTGGAGCAAGACAAATAGAATGTACAATAAACGGTTTAGGAGAAAGAGCAGGAAATGCTGCTCTTGAGGAAGTTGTTATGGCAATTAAAACAAGACCTGATTTAATGCCATACGAAACTGGAATTAATACGACACTTTTAAGCAAAGCTTCAAAAATTGTTTCAAATGCAACAGGGTTTCCTGTTCAATATAATAAGGCGATTGTTGGAAAAAATGCTTTTGCTCACGAAGCAGGAATTCATCAGGATGGAATGTTAAAAAATAGGCAAACATATGAGATAATGACACCTGAAAGTGTAGGGGTAAAGCAAACATCATTAGTAATGGGAAAACATTCTGGGCGACATGCATTTAAAGATAAATTAAACAGTTTAGGTTATCCAGATTTAACTGACGATGTAGTAGGAAATGCATTTGCAAAATTCAAAGTCTTAGCAGATAAGAAAAAACATGTTTACGACGAAGATATTATTGCCTTAGTAGATGATAGTTTGATTGTAGACAATAAAGTGAATGCAATTACTCTTAAATCTTTAAAAGTTTTTGCTGGAACAGGAGAACCACAAAAAGCAGAAATGACTTTGGATGTTTACGGTGATGTTAAAAATGCAACAGAAACTGGAGATGGTCCAGTGGATGCAATATTCAAATGTATTAAAACTTTATATCCTCATGATGTTAACTTACAGCTTTATCAAGTTCATGCAGTTACAGAAGGAACAGATGCACAAGCAACAGTAAGTGTAAAAATTGAGGAGAAAGGTAAAACAACTGTAGGCCAGGCAGCTGATACAGACACTTTAGTTGCATCAGCAAATGCTTACATAAATGCATTAAATAAATTGATAATTAAACGAGATAAAACAGCTCCTATGGAGCAAGAAAGTCAGAAAGTAAGAGGGATATAATGGGATTATTTAGCAGTGTTAAAAAAATATGGAGCCAAGATATGGCAATTGATCTTGGAACAGCAAACACACTTGTAGTTTTAAAGGGTCAAGGTGTAGTTCTTAATGAGCCATCAGTGGTAGCGATAGTTGATCAAGGTGGTAAAAAAAATGTATTAGCTGTTGGAGATGAAGCGAAAACAATGCTTGGAAGAACGCCCGGAAATATAAGCGCAATTAGACCTTTAAGAGATGGTGTTATCGCAGATTTTATAGTTACCGAAGAAATGATTAAACATTTTATTAAAAAAGTTCATAAAGGAAGTACATTTGCTAATCCTAGAATTTTAATTTGTGTACCAACTGGTTCAACACCAGTTGAAAGAAAAGCAATCCAAGATAGTGCTCTAGCAGCAGGTGCAAGAAGAGTTCAATTAATTGAAGAGCCGATTGCAGCAGCTATTGGAGCAAATCTACCAATTTCTGAGGCAACTGGTTCAATGATTGTAGATATTGGCGGGGGAACAAGTGAAATTGCTGTAATGTCTTTAGGTGGATTGGTTTACTCTAAATCTTTAAGAGTTGCAGGTGACTCAATGGATACGGCAATCGTAGATTATATGAGAAAAGAATACAACTTATTAATTGGTGATACTACTGCCGAAAAAATAAAAAAAGAAATGGGAACAGCTGTTCCAACTGGAACAAATACTTACCCAGTTAAAGGAAGAGATTTAAGATCAGGTACTCCAAAGGAAGTTAATATTACAGAAGAAGATACTGCTGAAGCACTAAACGATATTATGAAACAAATGGTTGGTGCAATTAAAGATGCGTTAGAAAATACTCCTCCTGAGTTGTCAGCTGATTTAGTTGATATGGGTTTAACTTTAACAGGAGGTGGTGCTTTGTTAAAAAATATTGATAAAAGGTTTTCTAAAGAAACAGGTTTACCAGTTCATATAGCGGATGATCCATTATCTTGTGTTGCTGTGGGTACAGGTAAAGCATTGGATCAAGAAGAAACTTTTTCTACTATGTTATCTGAATATTAGGAAAAATGGCTACTGGCAGAGATGATTTTGTAATTGCCATTAGGTCAGCTTTCTTAAAAAAAAAAGATAAACAAAAATTTTCTTTACTTACTTTAATTATTTTATCAATTTTTGTAATTGTTCTGAGTAATTTTAATTTTAAAGCAATACAATTTGTTAAATTAGGAATTAATGAAGTAATTTATAGATCATCTTATATTGCATCAATCCCAGAAAATAAATTAAAAGTAATAACTTCAAAATTCAAATCACATATGGATTTATATGAAAGTCATCAGAAAGATTTAATTAAAATAGAAAATTCTGATCAACTTAAATTACAAAATGAGTTTTTAACCGCAGAAAATAAAAAGCTTAGAGAGTTACTTGATGAAACTATAGATTCACAAGAAATTTTTGCCAGAGTTTTAATTGATAAAGACAGCCCATATTTAAAGTCAGTAGTATTAAATAAAGGCACAAAAGATAAAGTAAAAATTGGTATGGCAGTTATTGATGATGTTTATCTAGTTGGCCAGATAATTGAAGTAAATTATACTAATTCAAGGGCATTACTATTGTCTGACCTTAATAGTAAAATACCATCGGTTCTAGAGCCAGATGACATACAAGCTGTAATTTCTGGTACAGGAAGTGATTTTGGAAAAATTGAACATACTCAAGAAGAATTTAGAGAAGATTTTAAAAATAAAGAAATTTTTGCTTATACCTCAGGTCTTGGTGGTTTATTCAAACCTGGTATACCAATTGGAAAAATTAAAAATATATCAGAAGGAAAAATTAATTTTTTTTCTGATTTTACACAACTCAACTATGTAAAAATAGTTTCTTATAAAATAGGCGGAGAAGAATAATGTCATCACTTAATAAAAGTCCTTTTTTGAAAATATTCTTATCCTACGTACCATTTATAATGTTATTTTTTTCTGTATTTAATGAATTTGATTTTAATTACTTAAAACTTGATTATTTTTCTTTTAATTTTGTTCATCTATTAATTTTCTTTTGGACTTTAAGAAACCCTGATCAATTAGGTTATTTAGCAATTTTCTTTGCAGGAATAATAAATGATGTTGTAATAGGTATACCGATAGGAATTAGTAGTTTTTGTTACCTTATTCTTTGCTCAGTAACAGCTTATATAAGAAACATTACTTTATCCCCAAACTTTATGAAGGACTGGATATCATTATTATTCACAATTTTATTAATAAATTCAGTTCAAGTAATTATTTTGGATTTGGTCTTTTTAATTAAAGTTGATTACACAAATTATTTGATTAACTCAGGATTTACTTTTTTATTTTATCCAATATTTTTTTTATTTTTTAATTTTTTAAACGAAAGAATTTCATATCAAACAAATGATTAAATCTAATTCAGGAATAAGAAAAACAGATGTAATTAATAGAAGGATGTTCATAATCGGAGCAGCAAAAGTAGTAATTTTTGTAGGTATCGTTGCTCGTTTATTTTCTCTTCAAATAAACGAAAATAAAAAATATTTAACACTTTCAGACAAAAATAGAATTAGAGAATGGAAACTCCCACCTACTAGGGGAAATATAGTTGATTATTTTGGAAATGTAATTGCAGGGAATTTAAAAGTTTATCAATTACATATAATTCCAGAGCAAGTTGAGAATTTTAATTATTTACTAGTTAGATTGAAAAATCTTTTAAATATAAGCGAAAAAAGAATTGCAAGAATAAATAAATTAAAAGCAGAGCTAAAACCGTGGGATAGTATTATTGTTTCTGAAAACTTAAGCTGGAGTCAATTTGTAAAAATTAATAATTATTTATACGATCTTGTTGGTGTCAAACCAGTGATGACAATCTCCAGAAACTATCCATTTAATGACGTATATACACATGTTCTTGGATATGTCAGTCAACCAAATGAACAAGAAATTTTAGAAAATCAAATTATCCAAGAAAGATTTGTACCAGGAATGAAAATTGGAAAACTGGGCTTAGAGAAAAGACTTGAAAATCATTTAATTGGAACAAATGCTATTCAAAGATATGAAGTAAATGCTTACGGTAAAAGAATTAATCAACTCGAGCATCAAAAAGGTGAGCAAGGATCAAAAATACGTTTAACTGTAGACACAGAAATACAAAAAGCTTGTGGGAAATTGTTAAATGAAAAAGCAGGATCTATAAGTGTAATGGATATCTATACTGGAGATATAATAGCAATGTATTCATCTCCATCTTATAATCCAAATTTATTTTTATTCGGAATAAGTCAAGATGAGTGGCAATTAATTAGAAATAATCCATTAAAACCACTAATAAACAAAACTCTTTCAGGTCTATACTCACCAGGTTCAACAATAAAACCTATCGTTGCGCTTTCAGCTTTAGAAAACAAAGTAATAGATACAAAGTTTAAAGTTAAATGCACAGGAAAAATGGAATTATATGGACAAACATTTCACTGTTGGAAGGAAAAGGGACATGGTTGGGTTAGTCTGAAAAATGCAATGAAACAATCTTGTGATACATATTTTTATGAGGTTGCTAGGTTATTAGGTGTTGATAGATTAAACATTACAGCTGAAAAATTTGGCTTAGGTAAAAAAGTTCTCGGCGATTATTTTGATAATGAAAAAAAAGGATTATTTCCAAATACAAAATGGAAAAAAAATAATCTTGGTAAAGGCTGGGTATTAGGAGAGACCTTAATAACAGGTATAGGTCAAGGCTATACACAAACAACTCCTTTACAACTTTGTATGATGACTGCACAAATTGCAAATGGGGGATTTGCTGTAAAACCAAAAATAATAGTGGATAGTAATCCAATTTCTTATGAAGATGCAAAACAATCAATGGAAAGCGGACTATTATTTGATACCGACTCTGAGGAATTGTTAGATAAAAAGTTATTTAAAAATCAAAAAAATATTAAGATTGTTCAAGAAGCAATGTTTGCTTCGACCAATGAAAGATTTGGAACTTCTTACAAATCAAGAATTGATGACCCTAAATATCAATTTGCAGGAAAAACTGGAACAGCTCAGGTCAAGAGAATTAGTAAAAGAGAGAGGGAATTGGATTTAGAATTAGAGCAAATACCATACAAAGATAGAGATCATGCTTTGTATGTAGCTTATGGACCATATGTTAACCCGCGATATGCACTTAGTATAATCGTTGAGCATGGTGGTTCAGGAAGTAAGGCGGCAGCACCAATTGCAAAAAAATTATTTAAATTAATCATCGACAGACATGATTTAAGAAATAAACAATCAAATTTTGAGAGGATTAACGTTTAAATGTTTCAGCACGATAGATTGAGTAATGAGATTACATTATTTCAAAAAATAAAAAACTTAGATTATATACTATTGATTTCTGTTATCCTTCTTTCTGTATTAAGTGTTTTTGTTATGTATTCTACAGATGGTGGTGAAATACTTTTTCATACAAAAAATCATTTTGTAAAACTTGCAGTTTTTTTCCCTTTAATGATTTTTGTGGCTTTCTTTAACATAAAATTTTGGCACAATTTTTCTTATATAATCTACTTTATAGTAATACTTTTATTAATTTATGTCTCTTTTTTTGGAATAAAGTCTTCTGGTTCAAAAAGATGGATGGATCTTTATTTATTTGTTCTGCAACCTTCAGAACTTATGAAAATAGCAATCATAATGTGTCTTGCAAAATACTTTCATAGAATAAAAATAGAAAATGTTAATTCATTTACCAGTATAACTATTGTGTTATCGATTATAATAATTCCAATAATTTTTGTAATTTCTCAACCTGATCTTGGTACATCTATATTAATTGCTTTAAGTGGATTAATTATACTGTGGTTAGGGGGCGTGAAAATTAAATATTTTATATACTCATTTATTACTTTCTTAATTTCGCTTCCATTTATAATCTCATTTCTTAAACCATATCAAAAATTAAGAATATTAACTTTTTTAGATCCAGATAGAGATCCTTTAGGTGCTGGATATCAAATTATTCAGTCAAAAATAGCTATTGGTTCAGGAGGCCTTAACGGAAAAGGTTTTTTAAAAGGAACTCAGAGCTACTTAGATTTTTTACCTGAAAAACATACAGATTTTATATTCACTTTATTTTCAGAAGAGTTTGGTTTTATAGGCTCAGTTGGTCTTTTGATATTATACTCAATAATAATTTTTAGAATTGTGAGAATAGGAGCAATTTCAAGAAGTAATTTTGCTAGACTTTTTTGTTTTGGTTATGCTTTTGCAATCTTCATTTATATTGTGGTAAACTTATCTATGGTTTTGGGTCTGCTACCTATAGTTGGTTCACCATTACCTATCATGTCGTATGGAGGTTCTTCAATGTTGGCCACTATGATTGGTTTTGGCATAGTATTGAGTGCAAAAATTAATCATAAACAAATGATTGCATAATTTGTCACTCTGAAAATTAAATATTTACTTGTATAACAATTTTATGAATAAAAATCTTAAAGTAGGAATAGTTGGAGCAGGAATTCAAGGTGTATCTAATGCTTTGTTTCTTCAAAAAAAAGGTTTCAACGTAACTATTTTCGATAGAGATAATCCAGGTAGCCAAGCCGCCTCTTATGGAAATGCAGGTCACTTTTCGCCATATGCATCTCTTTCTTTAAACAGAACTGATGTTTTGGCGGATGTTCCAGCTATGTTACTTAGCTCCACAGGTCCTCTTGCCTTGAAATGGAACTACGTTCCTAAAATGATTCCATGGTTTTTAAAGTTTATAATGAATACCTCCAAAACTAAGATGATGCATACTGCTAAAAATATGCACCAAATTTTAGATTTAGCTTTACCAGCTTATGATGAATTGTTTGAAGAAATTGATTTGGAAGGCTTAGTTGAAAACAAAGGTATTCTTTATATTTGGAATGACAAAGATTTAAAAAGTAGAGAATTAGAAATTAAAGTTAGAGATGAATTAGGTGTTGAACAGCAATTGGTTACTAAAGCTGAAATACACGATCTTGAACCACATATTAAACCATTTTACCATGCAGGCGTTTATTATCCTTATGCAAGACATGCAAGAAATCCGAAAAGAATTCTTTTAAAACTATTTGATTTATTTTTGCAAAAAGGTGGAAAATTTAACAAAGTAAATATTAAAGATATTAGTTTTGATGAAGAAAAACCAGTTTTTAAAGCTGAAACACAAAGTTACGTTTTTGATAAAGCAGTAATAGCTTGTGGAGCTTTTTCAAAAAAATTAACAGACAATCTTGGTGAAAAGATACCTTTAGATACAGAGCGTGGGTATCATGTTCATTTCAAAAATTGTGATCATTTATTAAGTAGACCTGTAATATTTTCTAATCGCGGATTTGGAATTACACCGATGGAACAAGGTTTAAGAGTTGTTGGAACTGTAGAATTTGGTGGATTAGATAATCCATTATCTAAATCAAGAGTAAAAAATTTGATAAATAATGCAAAATATATGCTTGGTGATTTACCTGAGCATGAGGATGAGTGGTTAGGATTTAGACCAACTTTACCAGATTTTTTACCTGTTATGGGACCATCAAAAAATCATAAGAATATTTATTACTGTTTTGGGCATCATCATTTAGGATGGACTTTAGGTCCAATTTCTGGAAAGATTGTTTCAGGGATGATAGCGAACGAAAATACAAATTTAGATTTAAAACCTTATAGTTCGCTTAGATTTAGTTAAGTGACTAAAGATAATAATTTTTTAGCTTATTTATATCTATTTTTAACAGTAACTTTCTGGGCAGGAAATTTTGTAGTAGGTAAACTTGCAAGTTTCTATGAAGTTCCACCTTTTTCACTAAATTTTTACCGATGGCTTTTTGCTTGGTTGATTTTAGCACCTTTTACAATTCCCGAAATATTAGAGAAAAGAAATTATATAATTAAAAACTATAAACTTTTCATTATTTTGGGGGTTACTAGTATTACGGTTTTTAATTCAATTGTTTATTATTCATTAAATTTTACTCAGGTGATTAGTGGAGTTTTAATGATCTCGACTATACCTGTAATGATCATGTTGTTTTCATCAATTTTAAAAATTGAAAAGACAAATATTTTTCAAATTATGGGAGTAGTATTATCTTTTGTAGGTGTAATTATGATTATAACAAAAGCAAATTTAGAAATATTAAAAAATTTAGATTTTAATAAAGGGGATGTCACTATGGTTATAGCAATGTTCTCATGGGCTTTATATTCTACATTGTTAAAAGGAAAGAAATATGAATTAACTCAAATATCATTACTTCAAGTAGTAATTACTTTTGGTTTAATATTTTTGATACCAATTTATTTTATTGAATACCAAATTGGATTTAGAATTAATTTAGAATTACCATTTATTTTAATTCTATCTTATGTAGTTTTGTTTCCAGGTTTGGCATCTTTTCTTTTATGGATAAAAGGAATATCTATGATTGGTGCAAATCGATCAGGTGTTTTTTTACATTTAATGCCTATTTTAAGTGCAATAATGGCGATGATTTTTTTTAGTGAAAAATTTATGTTTTATCATATTTTAGGCGCTTGTTTTATTATTACGGGAATACTGCTATCAAATAAGAAAGTTAAAAATGCTTAAAGTTGCTATATTAGATGATTATCAAAATGTTGCCCAACAATTTGTAGATTTAGAAAAACTGTCAGGAAAATATGAGTTTAAGATTTTTAGTGAACCATTTTTAGATGAGGCTGATACAATTGATCAGTTAGCTGATTTTGAAGCTTTATTAATAATGAGAGAAAGAACTCCAATTACAAAAAATTTAATTGATAATTTAAATGATTTAAAATTTGTAATCACAAGTGGATTAAGGAACAAATCTATAGATTTGGAGGCAGCAAAAAAAAGAAAAATTATAGTTTGTGGTACAGATATAAATTTAAACCCAACACCTGAACTAACTTGGGCACTAATTCTTGGTTTAGCTAGAAATTTTAAAGAAGAGTTTGACAATATGTATCAAGGGTATTGGCAAACTACAATTGGAGTGGAATTGAAAGGAAAAATCCTAGGCTTAATCGGTTTAGGCAGAGTAGGTACAGAAGTTGCAAAAATTGGAAAAGCATTTGGAATGCAAGTAATGGCCTGGAGTGAAAACTTGAGCTTAGACAAGTGTAAAGAATTAGATGTGCTCCCTTGTAGTAAAGATGACCTAATTATAAATTCTGATGTACTTTCAATTCACGTTCAAGGAGGGGAGAGATACAAAGATTGTATTACTTTAAAAGAATTGGATAAAATGAAAAAAACAGCTTTTTTGATTAATACTTCTAGAGGACCCATTGTTAAGGAAGATGATTTAATTATTGCTTTATCAACCAATGTAATTGCAGGAGCTGGAATAGATGTTTATGACAAAGAACCTCTACCAGAGAATAATAAACTTAGATTTTTACCTAATGCACTGCTTACTCCTCACATAGGCTATGTAACAGCTGAAAATTATAGCATTTTTTATAATCAAATGATTGAAGGACTAGAGGCTTGTGTAAATGGAAAGCCTATCAGAGTTCTAGAGTAAAAATGGATCTTCCTGTTGTTAATCATGAGGATTATTTTGCTAAGATTGGCGATGATCACAAATTTCCAATTAATAAATTTGGAGAATTAGCAAACTACTTAACTCAAAACAAAATAGTAAATAAATTTCATAAACCTTCAGCCTGTTCATTTGAAACATTAAGTTACGCACATTCAAAAAATTATATACTAGATATTAAAAATAAAACTTTAAGCAAAGAAGGAGTAAAAAAAATTGGATTTCCACTTATAGATAGTGTTGTGCAAAGATCTTTAGTTGCTACAGGCGGAACTGTTCTAGCATCTAAACTTGCAATAAATTATGGTATTTCATGCAATACAGCAGGAGGTAGTCACCACGCAAGTTATAATGGTGGAGCAGGTTATTGTGTATTTAATGATGTAGCAGTTGCGTCACATTATTTACTTAATAGAGGTCTAGCCAATAAAATTTTGATTGTTGATTTAGATGTTCATCAAGGAAATGGAAATTCAGAAATTTTTAAAGATAACAGAAATGTTTTTACTTTTAGTATGCATTCTAAAACTAATTATCCAGCAAAAAAATCTAACAGTGATTTAGATGTAGAGCTGGAGGATAATTTAGAGGATGATGCATATATAAAGACACTAAAACATTGTTTAAAAGAGCTTAATCAGGAAAATTTTGATTTTGTTTTTTATATTGCTGGCGTAGATATTCATTTTAATGACCGATTAGGAAAATTAAAAATCTCTGATGAAGGCATTCAATCAAGAGATGAACTTGTGGTAGAAAATTTTTTTTCTAAACGAATACCATTTTGTGGGGTTTTGGGTGGTGGTTATAATAAAGATTTTAATAAACTTGTTGAATTACATTCAATGTTACATCAATCTTGTGCTAAATATATAAATTCATGACGAAAAAAATAAATCCAAATTTAACTGCAGAGCAAAAATTAATTTTATTTGAGGAAGGTACTGAACGTGCTGGATCAAGTGAACTTAATCATGAAAAAAGGGAAGGAAGTTTTCATTGTGCAAATTGTGGTGAAAAATTATTTGATTCAAAAACAAAATATGAGAGTGGATCAGGCTGGCCTTCTTTTTATGAATCTTTGCCTGACGTATTTGAAACCAAAACAGATCACCACATAGGTTACGCAAGAACCGAATATCATTGTAAAAAATGTGGAGGTCATCATGGACATATATTCGATGATGGACCTGAACCTACAGGAAAGCGATTTTGTAATAATGGAGTATGTTTAGTCTTTAAACCTAAAAGCTAAATATAATGTTTGAAAATATTGATATTAAAAAAGTAAAAGAAGAGCTCAGAAATCACTCAAAAAATTACAAAGAAAATTTTGCTAAAATTGAAAAGTTTATAAAAACTGAAATACAAGAAATATTAAATCTCAAAAAAAAAAATAAATCCATAATTCCAGAAATTAATATTAATGAGATAGATCAAAACAAAACAAAGGTAATTGAAGATATAAAAAAAAGAGGGTGTGTAATAATCCGAGATGTTTTTGAAGACAAATTTGTTGAAAATTTAAATTTTGAATTAGGGAAGTATATTGATGAAAATAATTATTACGATGATCAAAAGAAGAAAGCTGATCTAGATAAATATTTTAGCGATCTTAAATCAGGCAAACCCCAAATATACGGTCTTTATTGGTCTAAAGCACAAATAGAAATAAGACACTCAGAGCAGATGGCTAAAGTAAAAAAATGGCTTAATAATCTTTGGCTATTTAAAAACTCTGATTATAAAGTTTTTGATCCAAATAAAGAATTGTCTTATGCAGATAGAGTAAGAAGAAGAGAGCCAGGAGATGATACTTTGGGACTTTCTCCTCATTGCGATGCTGGATCTATTGAAAGATGGACTGATAGTCATTATCAAAAAATTTATAGAGATATATTTTCTGACAACTTTGAAAAATATAATCCATTTGAAGCAAAGTATAGAGACAAAACTATAGAATTCGAATCTCCTGCAGTTGCACATGTATTCAGAACATTTCAAGGTTGGACAGCTTTAACAGAACAAGGTCCTAACGATGGAACTTTACAATTAATACCTATATCTAAAGGAATTGCTTATGTTTTAACTAGGGCATTGCTAGACGATGTTGAAGAAAACGAATTGTGCGGATCAAAACTTGGCAGAGCTTTATCTGTAAATAAAGATTATCACTCATTACTTTTAAAAGGTTTAGTTTCAATTCCAAAGATGAAACCAGGTGATACTGTTTGGTGGCATCCAGACGTTATCCATGCTGTTGAAGACAAACATTCAGGAAAAAATTATTCTAATGTTATATATGTTGGTGCAACGCCTTATTGTAAAAAAAATCTTGATTATACAATAAAACAATCAAAAAAATTCTTAGAAGGTAAAAGCCCACCAGATTTTTCTGCTGAGGATTATGAAATAAATTATAAAGGAAGAGTTAAGTTAGAAGATTTAAGCTTATTAGCAAAAAAACAATTAGCTTTAGAGGAATGGAATTAATTATTTAAAAGATCCTGAAGTTTATTTTCTTTTTCTAAAGCTCTAACTTCATCATAACCTCCAATATGATGATCATCAAAAAAAATTTGTGGAATAGTTCTTTTACCATTAGCTTTTTTAATCATTTCATCCATTGCGCCATCTACTTTTGAAATATCAATTTCATTATAGGGAGCGTTATTTCTAGCTAATAATCTTTTTGCAGCCTCACAATAATTACATAGCGGACCTGTATACATGGTAATTTTTTTCATAGGTTATAAATAGTCACCTTTTTTAATTTTACTAGTTATTTCTTTTCTAGAATATTCAAATTTTTTTCGATGTTTTATACTTTTTTGGTTTACTCTTTTTCTCCATAACCTAAAAGATGATGGTTTTAGAGATCTTCGCATAATTTTAATTACATCAGATTCTTTCTTCCCTGTTTTTTTTTCAATTTCTTCAAAAGTGATTCTATCTGCCCAGGCTGCCCAAATGATCCAATCAGGATCGTCCATTTTGGGCTCTGGATTTTTGACTCTGGTAATTGGCCTGTGACCTTTTTTTTTCATAAATCCTTTATATTTGAAAAAAATATTTAATGCATTTTTTTTAGCCTCTGATATTATCTAATAGATAGTCCTTCTTAGCCATCTTTAGCTCCCGGTTTTTAAGGACTATCTTTTTTTATGCTCCCCCTAGATTTTATACTTTATCTACAGATAATTATTTTTTTATTTATTACACCTGGAACTCCCAGGATTGTAATTATCTCTTATTCAATGAATTATGGAGTCGGAAAATGTGTATGGTCTGCATTAGGTGATGTAACTGCAAATTTGATTCAGGCAACTTTAGTTATTTTTGTCATTGGATCTTTTTTTTCAGAAAACCCAATGTTACTTAATGCGTTTAAATGGATCGGAATAATTTATTTATTATATTTAGCTTATGATATTTATAAATCTCGACCAAAAAGTATTTCAAGCGAAGGAGAAATAGAAAAAAGTAATTTATCTTTTTTTAGAGATGGTTTTTTAGTTGCTGGTACAAGTCCTAAGGCCTGGATGTTTTTTCCTTTTATTTTTCCTCAATTTATTGACTTTAATTCTAATTTATTGGTTCAATTTGTAATTTTAATTACAACTTACATCGTTTTAGATTTTTTATCTTTGATTGGATATGCAATGCTCGCACAAAAATTAATAAAGTGGATAACTGCTAATCCAAAAACAATTAATACAATTTCTGCGAGTGTTTTAGTAATTATTGCCGCAATAATTGTTGTAACTCAACAATATTAATTAGATTTTGCCTTTATTGCCACTTGCATAAAATAAAATTTCTTTATTTAATCAACACATAATTAATTAATTAAAGAGGAAATAAAATGAGATTAAATAAAATAATTTTAAGTTTTGTTTCTGCATTTGTAATTTTATTTTCAACTTCAGTTGCATCTTTTGCAAAAGTTGTTGGCGATAAAATTATTTTAGGTGCTGCAATTTCATTAACAGGTAAATACTCATCTAATGGTGTTCATACTCAAAATGGTTATAACATGGCCGTTGACAGAATTAACAGCATGGGTGGTGTTAAAGTTGGTGGAAAGACTTATAAGTTTGACATTATTTATTACGATGATGAGTCAAACCCTAAGAGAGCTGCACAGCTTGCAGAAAGATTGATATCACAAGATGGTGTTGAGTTCATGCTTGGCCCTTACAGTTCTGGTTTAACTAAAGCGATTGCTCCAGTAACAGAGAAATATGGTGTTCCAATGGTTGAAGCAAATGGTGCATCTAGATCTTTGTTTACAAAAGGTTACAAATATCTATTTGCTGTATTAGCTCCAGCTAATTTATACCTTGATGTTGCTATAGATCTAGCAGTTGAAAAGAATAATGGAAAAGGGGTTACTGTTGCTATGGCGTTTGAACAAGATGCATTTTCTCAAGACGTAAGACTTGGTGTTTTAGATGCAATTAAGAGAACTGGCTCTAAAAAAGTAATTGACGATAAATTACCGAAAGAGCTTAATGATATGGCTGCTACTTTAGTTAAAGTAAAACAAATGAAACCAGATGTTTTAGTTGTTTCAGGTCATACTAAAGGTGCTCTAACTGCTATCAGACAAATAGCTGAGATGAAAGTAGATGTTCCAATGTTAGCTATGACACACTGTGATGCAGCTAAACTATCAAAGCAACATGGTAAAAACTCTCAGTACGCTTTATGCGCTTCTCAATGGCATAAAACACTAACTTATAAAGATGATTTCTTTAAAGATGGTATGACTTATGATGCAGACTTTACTAAGGAGTTTGGTTATGCACCTCCGTATCAAGCAGCAGAGTCTTCAGCTGCCCTATTGGTATTTAAAGATGCATTTGAAAGAGCAAATTCTTTTGATCAAAAGAAAGTAAGAGATGCTCTTGCAGCTACTAACATGCAAACTTTTTATGGAAACATAAAATTTGCTGAAGGTGGTCAGAATGTTGACAAGCCAATGGTGCTTTTCCAAGTAATGTGTGATGATGCAGGAAAATGTGAAAATAAAGTTGTTGCTCCAACTAAATGGGCATCAGCTAAGTTAATTCACCCAATTCCTTCGTGGTCTAAAAGATAAAAAAATCTATAAATACCCCCTAATATATTTTATATAGGGGGTATTTTTTTAAAAGGTTCAATATGGATTTCATGGTCTTCCAATATCCAATGATTTCTGTTCAAGCATGCTTGGACGGAATTCTTCTTGGAATTTTATTTGCATTGATTGCTTATGGTATGGCTTTGCAATGGGGAGTTATGAATATTATCAATATCGCTCAAGGTGATCTTGTTATCTTAGGAGGATACATTGCTTATTTTATGTATCTATATGGTATCCATCCAGCGTGGGGAGTAATCGTTGCTCCAGTAATAATGTATTTTGTTGGTATAGCAATTTACAAACTTGTAATTAATAAAGTAGTAGATAGAGATCTATTTATCTCTATTTTAGCGACTTTTGGAATAAGTATTCTTTTCATGCAATTAATGAACTTTGTATTTGGAGCAGATGTTGTTCTTGCAAATTCAGATTACGGAACAACTATGTTATTTAATAATAATGTTGTGCTACCGAATTCAAAAATATTTTCAGCCTTCATAAGTATTTTATTTGCAATTTGTTTAGTAATTTATATGAAAAAATCTAAGCTAGGTCGCGCAATTAGAGCTACAGCACAAAATGCAAGAGCAGCCAAGATTTTAGGTGTAGATACAGAAAAAGTTTATGCAGCAACATTTGGAATTAATGCAGCACTTTGCGGTGTTGCTGGAGCATTAATATCTATAACATTTACAATACATCCTTATATGGGTTTACCTTACACAATAAGATCTTTTATGATTGTAATAGTTGCTGGACTTGGAAATTTACCAGGTGTTGCAATGTCAGGAATGGGATTGGGTGTATTTGAGGAATTTGCTGATTATATTTTAGGAACAGAATTTAGAATAGGATCAGTATTTTTGCTTTTAGTTTTAATACTTATTTACAGAAGATTTAAGCTTTCTAGAAAAAGAGAGTACTTAAAATAATGAAAAATAATTCAATTTTATACATTGGAATTTTAATTTTTGGTATAGCAGCTCCGTTTGTATTTCCAGCTTTTAAAGTTCAGTTATCAATACTATGTGTACTAATAGTGCTTGCAACTACTTGGAATATTCAAGGTGGCGAAATGGGTTATAATTCTTTTGGAAATATTCTCTTTTACGGTCTTGGTATGTATTTATGTGCCTCCGTTCAAGTTGGAATGTTTTTCCCACTAGCTGAGTGGACTGAAAGTGGTGGAGAGAAAACATTTGTGCATACTCCTGCACAATTTTTTCAGGGCATGGCTGTTGGATTGTTAGTTGCTGCAGTTGTACCAACCATTGTAGCAGGTTTAATTGGGTACTCTATTTTAGGACTTAGAGGACATTATTTTGCAATTTGTACACTAGGATTAGGTGTTGCAGCAGGTGAAATTTCTGGAGGAATTGAAATCATTGGGGCTGGACAAGGTTTTACTACACCACCATTTCCTGATGTTGGAAGTTTAGATTCAAGAGGTGAATTTTTTTATTTCCTAAGCTTCTTTACCCTAGTCCTTACATTCATTGCAGTGCGTTCAATTTATTCTACAAGATTTAAATTAATACTTAATGCCATAAGAGATAATGAAGATAAAGCTGAGGCGATGGGTATTGAAACAATGAAATATAAAATTATTGGTTGGATGATATCTGCTTTCTTCTGTGGTTTAGCTGGTGGAATCATGGGAGGCTTAGTTGGATACATTGACTCCACAGACGTTGCATTTGACGGAAGAGAGATGGGAGTATTCATGGTATTGATGGCTATACTTGGTGGTAAAGGGACACTTTGGGGTCCAATTATTGGTGCAACTGTTTTTCATATATTTAAAGAAGGCTTTTGGACATTCTTTTTAGGTTGGCAGTATGTCGCTTTAGGAGTTTTGATTGTTGTAATTGTAATTTATTTCCCAGAAGGAATTATGGGATGGTTAAGAGAAAAATATCCTGAAAGATTTGGTGAAGTGGTAGATGAAAAAGATCGTAAAGCACAGGTAGAACTTAAATGAGTATTTTGGAAGTTAGCAATGTAAGCAAATCTTTTGGTGGCGTTAAAGCAAACGTTGATATTTCAATGAATGTTGAAAAAGGAAAGATAGTTGGGCTAATTGGACCTAACGGTTCAGGCAAAACTACATTATTTAATTCGATTGTAGGCACTTACCCAATAGATAATGGATCTATAAAATTTAATGGAAAAGAAGTTTCAGAATTACCAGTTCCAGTAATTGCTAAGTTAGGACTATTGAGAACTTTTCAACAAACAAGAATTTATGGAAAGCTTAATTGTATAGAAAATATGCTTATTAGTCATAAAGGTAGTGATACAGATTTAATGAAAATATTTTCAAAAATTCCACAAGATTTAACAGATAAAGCAGAAAATTTATTAAATTTTGTAGGTTTATATCAGAAAAGAAAGCTAAGAGCTGGAGATCTATCTTTTGGTCAGCAAAAATTACTAGAACTTGCAATGGCATTAATGAATGAACCAGAGATGCTATTACTAGATGAACCCACAGCTGGAATTAATCCGACACTGATAAATGGTATTATTGATAGATTAATTAAAGTTAACCAAGATTTTGGGATTACTCTTTTGGTTATTGAACATAATATGAGAGTGATTATGCAATTAGCAGAAAATATTTTTTGTCTAGCTCATGGTAAAATGTTAGCCAATGGATCGCCAGATGAAATTAAAAATGATAAACGTGTAATTGACGCGTATTTAGGAGCTCAATAATGGCTAACCAATATGAAGTACTAGGTAAAGCTCCAACACCAGAAGATTTAAAAAAATTATCTCCTAAAGAAATTCATTTAACTATTAAAAATTTAAATGCAGGTTATGGAAAAATGGAAATTTTACATAATTTTGATTTATTTGTAAATAAAGCTCAGTCTTTATGTCTGATTGGACCTAATGGTGCAGGTAAATCTACAATTCTTCATTCAATATATGGATTTACAAATATTTTTTCTGGTCAAATAGAAATTGACGGCAAAGAAATAACAAATTTATCTCCAGCTGAAAAATTAAAATCTGTTGGCATTGCATATATTTTACAAGATAATTCAGTTTTTCCAGACATGACAGTAGAAGAAAATTTACTGATGGGTGGTTATATAAAAGATAAAACAGATGAGTCTTATGAAGAAGCAGAAAGAATTTTTGAGAAATATGAAAGACTAAGAAACAGAAGAAATCAACCAGCTAAGGTTCTTTCAGGTGGTGAGAGAAGATTGTTAGAAATATCAAGAGCACTTGTAATGAAGCCTTCAGTATTACTTGTAGACGAACCATCAATCGGCTTAGAGCCCAGGTATATAGATATGGTTTTTGAAATCCTAAGAGATCTTCAGCAAAATGAAAAAAAAACCATAATCTTAGTTGAGCAAAATGCTAAGAAAGGATTAGAGTTTTCAGATATAGGATATGTTTTAGTGTCAGGCCAAACTGCAATAGCAGGCAAGGGTGATGAGTTGCTTCAAAATCCTGACGTAGGTAGATTATTCCTTGGCGGATAATGATAAATAAAAGTTTTTTCCTTAAAGGATACAGATCTATATTTACTCACGACAGTCCTGCAATAGCTCTTACTTGTTGCTTTATAGCAATTGGTGCTCTCTTTAAAAATTTAGGTTTCAATATTCAAGAAAGTATTTTTTCAACTGTTTTAACTTATGCTTTACCAGGTTCATTGGTGATGGCAGAGTCTATGTTGATTGGAGCATCTTTATTTAATATTTTTCTAGCAGTTTGGTTTGTAAATGCTCGACTTTATCCTATGGCTGTATCTTTATTTCCTTTAATGATGCATAAATCTCAACCTAAGTGGAAGTATTACTTTTCTTGTCATTTTATTGCTGTCTCTGCATGGTTAATTATGAAAAGTAATTATAAGAAAATTCCAAAAGAATATAGGATTGATTATTGGATTGGTATTGGAAGTGCAACAGTAAGTGTATCTGTATTTGGAACATTTATAGGTTTTTATTTTTCAGAATTCATGAATAAAGATATGATGATTGGATTGGCAATTCTTAATCCAGTATATTTTTTATGCATGATGGTTGGTGCATCAAAAACTATACAAGTTATATTATCTGTCTTACTTGGAATAATTTTAGGACCAATTATTTATTTATTTTCACCTGAGTGGTCAATTCTGTTAGCGGGTGTAATCGGTGGAACTATAGCTTATTTAGTTGGAGAGTATGATGTCAGCTAGTATTGTCTACGCAATTTTAGTTACGTCTTTAGCAACATTTTTGTCTAGATTTTTGGGCGCTCTCACCTCTCAAGGTATTAAGCAAACATCAAAACTTTTTAAGTGGTTTAATTGTTTAGCCTATGCAACTTTAGCAGCATTAATAGCAAGAACTATAATTTTTCCTGCTGGTGTTTTAATAGACGCAAGTTATGCAAGTAGATTTATTGTTGTAGTATTATCATTGTTTGTTTTTTTTATTTCTAAGAAAAACTTTGTTTATCCTACAATTTTCTCAGCTATTTTTATGACAATAATAAATAATTATATCTAATTAGATTGATTTATAAATTAAGGTAAAATAAAATTTATTATGGAAAATATTATTGGTATAGACGTTCAGGAGCACGAGAGATCAAAAAGAATTTTAAATATAAAATTAAAAGATGAAATAATTGAAAAACTAATTTTTCCTTTTAATAAATTTGACTTAACCGCATTAGAACTAAAACCATTCACAAGATTTACTATTGCTAAAAGTTTAGATGATTTAACAGAAAATAAACTAAGCAAATTAATGAATTATATTATAAGAGATAGATCTACAGGTTGCTTCATTATTGGTCCAAGTAATATTACCTCAAAAATAAATGATAAATTTTTAGTTAAGTTGTCTACAGCTGTGGCATATTTAATTGGTATCCCTAATTATGACTCTATGGCAGGAAAATATTATGCAAGGTTTCATGTAAAACATCAAGATTCGAGCGATTCATACTTAAGAAAAGCATATAGAAATATGGATCTTCATACTGATGGCACTTATGTAAAAGAGGTAACTGACTGGCTAATGATGACCAAACTTGAAGAAAAAAATGTTGAAGGTGGAGAAACAGCTATACTTCACTTAGATGATTGGGAGCACTGTGCTGACTTATCAAAAGATCCAGTCGGTAAACAAGATTTCGTTTGGGGATCTCCTAAAAGTAAAAATGTAGGTTATAAAGTAGAACACCCAGTATTTTCATATGATGAAAATGGCAATCCAGAAATCTCATATATTGATCAATTTCCTGAACCAAAAAATATGGAACAAGGTAATTTTTTACAAAGATTGTCAGATGCATTGGAGGAAAGTAAAAATAAAGTAATTACCAAATTACCCGTAGGTTGTTCTATAATTGCAAATAATTATTTCTGGCTTCATGGAAGAAAACCTTTTAAAGAAAACAAAGATTTAAGCAGAGAACTTCTAAGAATCAGAGGTCATTTTTTTAAAAAAATTTAAAAAGTTCTTAATTCAAGCAATTTTGATACAATTAATAATAGAAATCGTTAAAATTATTGAAAAATATGGTTAATTTAGTGATAATTTTGCAACATATTAATAAAATTAATTAAAATAAATTTTTTTTTAACAATTTTAACAGTATTCAGATATACATACTCCTAAGTTAACTTAATAATTAAGATAAGGTATAAAAATGAAGAAAACAATTATTGCAATAACCTCAGCTTTCATGTTTGTAGCCACTAGTGCTATGAGTTTGGACTTGAGGCCTTCAGTAGGTTTGTCTGCAAACCTTGGAGTATATGCCGCGACTGGTACCGAAAGGAATTTTAACCATACTGGTGCAACCGTTGATTCAACGATTGATGAGCATGGTGCTTTCGCTACTGAATATGGGTCAGTATTCATTGAATTAGGTTTGACTGACGCAATTTCTCTTGGGTTAGATTATGTTCCTCAAGCATTGGAAACACCTTCTAATACATCAAGAGACGGTGCTGCAGCAAATACTGTTGAAGCTCACTTTGAAGATTTGACAACTTTGTATGCTAAGATAAATGTTCCACTAGGAGGAACTTATTTGAAACTTGGCTATTCACAAGTTGAAGTAATATCAAAAGAAAATATGAGCTCAGGAAGTTCTTATGGTAACGATACTTCTTCAGGACCAACAGTTGGTTTAGGATATGATCATGAATTAACTGAAGGCTTTTCAGTAAGAGCAGAAGTAACAGCCTCTGAATTTGGGGATGTAAGAGCTAACAACGGCAAAACAGATAAAAACGAGATAGTAGTTAAGGATATGATTGGTGCAAGAGGCACAATATCACTTGTTAAATCGTTTTAATTAGTTTTAAAAATCAAAAATTTAAAGCCTCCATTTATGGAGGCTTTTTTTTTACACGCTGATATAATATTTAAATGAATTTAGGTTTTATTGGAGTTGGAAAAATAACTTCATCAGTAATAACAGGAATTGTCTCTTCCAAATTAAAGTATAATAAAATCATACTTTCTCCTAGAAATAAAATAATTTCTAGAAATTTGAGAAATAAATTTAAAAAAATACAAATAGCTAAAAATAATCAAAACGTAATTGATAATTCAGATTGGGTTTTTTTAGCAATAACACCAAGTGTAGGTAAAAAAATTTTAAAAAATTTAAAATTTAATTCAAAACAAACAATTATAAGTTTTATTTCCACAATAAATTTACCTGAGTTAAAAAAAATTATTAAAGTAAAAACAAAAGTCTATAGAGCAATTCCTTTACCGCCTATTTCTATAAAAAAAGGGCCAATACCTATTTGTCCTCCCAATCAAAAAGTAAAAGCATTCTTTAACAATTTAGGAACAACCGTAGAAATTAAAAATGAAAAATCTTCTATTAATTTTTGGTCAACCTCAGGAATGATGGCGCCTTTTTATGAGATGTTGAGAGTAATGACAGATTGGTTGGTAAAAAGAGGCGTAAAAAGAAATAATGCCCAAAAATATATCACTTCTTTATTTTTAGCTTTATCTGAAGATGCTGTAGTAAATTCAAAAGAAAATTTAAAGAATTTAGTAAAAGAGTCTCAAACGCCAAAAGGTTTAAATGAACAAGGTGTGAAAGAATTAACTAAAGCTGGATTTTATAGATCTCTAGAAAGAACATTAAATAGTATTCACAGAAGACTTAACAAATAAATCAAATGTCTGAAAATATTTTAGAGATTAATAATTTAAGTAAATATTTTGGTGGATTAGCTGCAGTTTCAGATTGTTCAATAAAAGTTAAAAGAGGAACTATCACCGGTATCATTGGGCCAAATGGATCTGGTAAAACAACTTTATTTAATTTAATTGCTGGAAACTTAAAATCCTCTGGTGGTAATGTTGTTTTTGATGATGAAAATATTACTGATGTTCCATCTTATGAATTATTTTCTAAAGGGTTGTTAAGAACATTTCAAATTGCACATGAGTTTTCAAATTTATCTGTTTTAGAAAATTTAATGATGGTTCCAGGAAATCAATCTGGAGAAAAAATAATGACAGCATTATTTAAACCAGGTTTAGTTGCACGAGAAGAGGCTGTAGTTAAAGAGAAAGCGAAAGAAGTTGTTGAATTTTTAAATTTAGGACACTTATCAAATGAGCTAGCTGGAAATCTTTCAGGTGGACAAAAGAAATTATTAGAACTTGGAAGAACCATGATGGTTGATGCAAAATTAGTATTATTAGATGAAGTAGGAGCCGGAGTTAACAGAACTTTGTTAAAAGATCTTGGAACTGCAATAGAAAAGTTAAATAAAGAAAAAGGTTATACTTTTTGTATGATTGAACATGATATGGATTTTATTGGAAGATTATGTGATCCAGTTATTGTTATGGCTGAAGGATCAGTTTTGTTTGAAGGAAGTGTTGAAGAAGCAAAAAAAGATGAGAAAGTTATCGAAAGCTATCTTGGAAGAGGATCAAAATTAAAGGATACAAATTAGTGGCATATTTTGAAGGAATAGAAATGACAGGTGGTTATGGTAATGGTCCTGACATTATTAGTTCGTGTTCAGTAAATGTTAATAAAGGTGAAATAGTTTCTATTTTAGGTCCTAATGGAGCTGGTAAATCAACTGCCATGAAAGCAATGTTGGGCTTGCTGAATTTAAAGTCTGGATCAGTAAAGATTGATGGTAAGGATATTTCAAAATTATCTCCTCAAGATCGAGTTAAGCAAGGTATTTCTTTTGTGCCACAGACTAAAAATGTTTTTGCAGGGATGACTGTTGAAGAGAATTTAGAAATGGGTGCATTTCTTATTGAGGATGAAATCAAAAATATAATTGAGGAAATTTACGAATTATTTCCAATTTTAAGAAAGAAAAGAAATCAGTTGGTTGGTGAACTTTCTGGAGGTCAAAGACAACAAGTAGCTTTAGGCCGAGCTTTAATGATTAAACCAACTGTTTTAATGTTAGACGAGCCAACTGCTGGTGTATCGCCAATTGTGATGGATGAATTATTTGATCATATTGTAAAAGTAAAAAGAACAAACGTTGCTATCTTAATGGTAGAACAAAATGCAAAACAAGCTTTAAGCATTTCAGATAGAGGCTATGTACTAGTGACTGGAGAAAATCGTTATTCAGGGACTGGAAAAGAATTATTAGACGATCCAAGAGTAAGAAGCTCTTTTTTGGGAGGGTAATATGGATTTTGTAAATGCAATAATTCTTTTATTAAATTATATTTTCATTCCTGCATTAACTTATGGTTCTCAGTTAGCACTAGGTGCAATATTTGTAACACTTATTTATGGAATTTTACGATTTGCAAACTTCGCAACTGGTGACATGATGTCTTTTGGGACTATGGCAACGATTTTATTTACATGGTATTTTCAATCTTTAGGTGTTTCTTTAGGTGTTTTACCTACTGCTTTATTGGCTATTCCTTTTGGAATAATTTTCATGATATTTTATATGCTTTTAATAGATAAGTTTGTCTTTAAGTATTACAGAAATCAAAAAAGTCCCCCAGTTCAATTTGCAATGGTGAGTATTGGTGTAATGTTTGTAACACAAGCAGTGGTCAGAATTATAATTGGACCTGGTGATAGAAGATTTTTTGATGGTGAAAAATTCATTATTAAAGCTCGTGAATTTAAGGAGATGACAGGTTTAAACGAAGGTCTTGCACTGAAATCCACTCAAGTGATTACTATTTTTGTAACTATAGTTTTAGTCTCTTTATTATTTTGGTTTTTAAATAGAACTAAAACTGGAAAAAGTATGAAAGCTTATTCTGATAATGAAGATCTTGCTTTGCTATCGGGTATCGATCCAAAAAAAATAGTTTTAGTTACTTGGGTTATTGCTGGTATTTTGGCTACAATAGGTGGAGCTTTGTATGGTTTAGATAAAAGCTTTAAACCATTTACTTATTTTAACAATATGCTTCCTATCTTTGCTGCTGCAATAGTTGGAGGTATTGGAAATCCTTTTGGAGCATTTTTAGGGGGATATGTTATTGCTTTTTCAGAAATTTTACTAACTTATGCCTATAAAAAATTCTTTATGTATATTTTACCAGAAAGTATGGAACCAAATAGTTTAGTTCAACTATTGTCTACAGACTATAAGTTTGCAGTCTCGTTCTCTATCCTGGTAATAGTTTTAATTTACAGGCCTTCAGGAATATTTAAGGGGAAAGTATTGTGAGAAAAAATTTAAATGTAATTGCGGCTTACAGTATAATGATGGTGCTTATTCTTTTGGTTGGGATATTTCAATCTTGGAATATAGCTTTATCAATATTTAATCTTTGTTTGATTTCCGCAGTAATGACGATGGGTGCGAATATTCAATGGGGATACGCTGGTCTAATTAATTTTGGAATTATGGGCTATACAGCTTTAGGCGGTTTAGCTGCAGTATTGATATCTGTTGACCCTGTTCAAGAAGCTTGGAGGGCAGGTGGTTTTGATATTCTAATGTCGTTATGGCTGATTGTAGTAATGGTTTTGGTTATACGCTTTGTTTTAAAAAGATTTGAAAAATCAAAAATAAGAACATACAGCATAGCTACAATAATAATTTCAGGTATTTTGCTTATCAGGTTTTCTGCAGAGCCAGGTATAGAAGCAATTGAAGCAGTTGATCCTGCTAAAACTGGTTTCCTAGGAGGATTTGGATTACCAATTATTTTTTCTTGGATAGTCGGAGCTCTTTTTGCAGGTGGTTTAGCTTTTATAGTTGGAAAAGTTGCACTCGGTCTTAGAGCGGATTATTTAGCAATTGCCACTCTGCTTATTTCTGAAATTGTTATTGCAATTATTAAACACGAGGATTGGCTCACAAGAGGGGTCAAAAATGTTATTGGATTAAAAAGACCCGCACCTTATGAGGTAGATCTTCAAACGACAGATTGGTTTATAAGCTTAGTTGAAAAGTTTAATTCAGGAAAATTAAGTGTAATAGAGAATTTAGCTGATCGACAAGCTGCTTTAAATCAACTTGTTATTGAAGGTTCATCAGTATTTGTAAAACTGTGTTATTCAGGATTATTCTTGTTAGTAGTAATTATTCTTCTAATCTTAACTCAAAAAGCTCTTTATTCTCCTTGGGGAAGAATGATGAGAGCAATAAGAGATAATGAGGAAGCTGCAAATGCAATGGGTAAAAATGTTGTTAAACAACATTTACTAATTTTTATTTTGGGATCAGCAATTGTTGGAATTGCTGGCGCAATGTTGGTCACACAAGATGGTTTATTTACTCCAGGAAGCTATAGACCTATGAGATATACATTTTTGATTTGGGTAATGGTTATTGTTGGCGGAAGTGGAAATAATTTTGGAGCTATTTTAGGAGGATTTGTTGTTTGGTTCTTATGGATTGAGGCGGCTCCAATTTCTTTATTTTTAATTAATTTTTTTACTGCGGGGATTCCTGAAACAAATGCACTTAAAGCTCACTTAATAGAAAGCGTTCCTTATTTCAGATTTTTACTGATGGGGTTAGGATTGTTATTTATAATGAGGTATCGTCCTAAAGGTATACTTCCTGAAAAAATAGAAATAAAGTAAATCAAATGAAATATATTATATTAGGTGCTGCTGCTGCTTGGGCTTTATATATGGCTGACAAGTATTTATTCTTTTAATGAATAAAAATCTTTCGTTACTCATTTTAAGCCAGATTTTTGCTTTTACAGCTGCCCCAGTCACAGTTTTTTTAAGTGGTATAATTGGTTCGAAATTTAGTCCAATAAAATCTTTAGCAACTCTTCCAATGGCTTTATCAGTCGTTGGAATTGCATTATTTGCATTTTTTGCTGCAAAGCTAATGAGCATAATTGGACGAAAATTAGGATTTATTTATGCATCAATAGGAACAAGTCTAGCGTCTCTTTTAACAGCATATTCTATAATTATAGAAAGCTTTGTCTTATATAATTTAGGATGTTTTTTAATTGGTGGAGGAATAGCTTTCAGTCATCAATATCGTTTTGCTGCAGTTGAGGTTGTGGATAAGGATTATGCACCAAAAGCAATTTCTATAATTTTATTAGCAGGAATAGGTTCGGCATTTATTGGTCCAAATATTGCAAATATTTCTAAAGGATTTATTTCAGACCACATTTATGCAGGTTCTTACCTTGCTCTTGCAATATTAGCTATTTCATCAACAATATTTTTAATTTTTTATCAGGAACCAAAAACGACATCTAGCAATCAATATAAAACTGGGAGAAGTTTTTTTGATCTCATCTCTCAACCTAGATTTCTACAGGCGCTCGTAGCTTCAGCTTTTGCCTATGCTGTAATGACTTTTTTAATGACAGCAACTCCTATAAGTATGCATTTGATGGAAAAAATAAGTTTATCCAAGACTGGATTTGTTATTCAGCTTCATATAGCAGCCATGTTTTTACCCTCACTAGTTACTGGAAATTTAATTAAAAGGTTTGGTCATAGTAAAATTATGTATGTAGGAGTTTTATTGTTTCTAGTCACAATTATTACCAGTTTATTTGAACAGAATTATATTAACTATATGATTGCGCTTATTTTTCTAGGGCTAGGGTGGAATTTTCTATTCATTTCAGGAACAAGCTTACTTGTTTTGTGTTACAGAGAAGAGGAAAAATTTAGAGCTCAAGGTTATAACGATTTGATTGTTTATTCTATACAAGCAATAGCCAGTTTGTCTGCTGGAGTATTTCTTAGCTTAACTAGCTGGAAAACTATGAATTTAATATGTTTAATTTTTCTAATTATAATAGCTCTTTCTACTATTAGAGCTGACTTAAAAAAAAACCCCAGTACTTAAATTACTGGGGTTTTTTGAATTAAGATAAAAAAAATTATCTTTGTTTTTTAGTTTTGAATTTTCCGCCTTTAACTTCTTGTTCTAAGAAAGAACCTTCAGCTTCACCAACTTCAGTAAAAGTTACTCCAGTAGCACCTTCGTAATTAATCTTTTTACCTTTTGCTAGTAAATCTAGACCTTTCTTAAGCTCACCTGGATAAATCTTTTTTCCAGGACCGTTAGCAACTTCCATCACATGTTTTGCAATAGACGCTCTATCAGCAGAGTTTCCTGCTTGCATTGCCAATACGATTAAAGCAGCCGCATCATAAGATTCACCTGTGTATGGTCCTGATGAGTCAATACCACCAGCTTTTGCAACTTCCGCAAATACACCAGCACCTTTGCCAGTAGAACCTGGCATTGATCCAAATGATTTACTTAAATCTTTACCAAAAGCATCAACTAAAGATTGACCAATCATACCATCTGATAAAATAAATTTATCAAATGCACCTGAGTCTAAAGAGGCTTGAATGATACCTTTTCCTCCTTGGTCAAGGTAACCAATAACTGCTACAGCATCACCACCAGCAGAAGCAAGAGTTGCTACTTCAGATGAATAATCTGCTTTTCCATCTTCGTGAGCAGTTACAGTTGTAACTTTAATACCATGAGCTTCAACTGCTGCTTTATAAACATCAGCTAAACCTTTTCCATAGTCATTATTTGTGTAAGTTATTGCTACACTTTTAACTTTTCTATCTTTTGTAATATCTGCCAAAATTTGACCACCTCTAGCATCTGATGGAGCAGTTCTAAAGAAATATCCATTATCATCTAAAGTTGTTAATCCTGGAGAAGTTGCTGAAGGTGAAATCATTACTACACCATTTGGTACAGCAACGTTTGATGCAATCGCACCAGTTACACCTGAACAGTCTGCTCCCATAATTGCAGCCACACCACCTGAAATTAGTCCTTCAGCTGCAGCTGTCGCTGCTGCTGAGTCAACACAAGTTGAGTCTGCTCTTACTGGCTCAATTTTTTTCCCACCTAATAGCGAACCCGAATCAGAAGCTTCTTTAAATGCAAGCTCTGCTGATGCAGCCATAGCTGGAGTTAGAGATTCAATAGGGCCTGTGAACCCCAGAATGATCCCCATTTTAATCGAATGTCCGTCTGCTATTACATTTGAACCAAAACTTGATACAAACATAAATACAGCAATAAATAGTTTTCTCATTATCTTCCTCTATATTGTTAACAATTTATAAAAAGGTAATTTAATTATGAATATGATTAATATTCAATGACAAAATAGTCCTTTTAGCATTGAATAAGCACCTCTTTAATGAGTATTTTCAAACTATTGTATAGATTTTAAAAATATTTTTTAAATTCTTCATTAATATTTAGTATTTCAAGATCAACCAATCCTCCAATTACTAATTGCAGACCAACGATTAAGATAAATACTAAGCCGATATAGGCTATCCAAATATGTCTCTGTATATAATTAGCCATATATGTTGCTAAAGCACCAGTTAAAACAACTGACAACATAAGTCCAAATATCATAAATCCAAAATATCCTTTTGCTGCAGCGACAACACCAATTACATTATCAAAACTAATCATGATATCTGCAAATAAAACTTTTCCAATACTGCTAATGTATGAAGGTTCTTTTGTTTTTTTTGAAACAGTTTTTACTTTTTTAATATCTAGTAAGTCTTTTCTTAAATCATTTACTATCCAGATTAGCAACAAACCGCCTAAAATTTTTATAAAATAAAATTCAAACAAAAAAGTTGCAAAGATCGCAAAAAAAATTTTAAAAACAAAAGCTCCAATTACACCCCAAAGAATTATTTGTTTTCTATTTTTTGGTACAAAATTTGAGGCAATAGATCCGACTATCACTGCATTATCTGCTGTTAATATAATTGTGATAAAAATTATATTAGTTAAAATTATGAGTTCTTCAATCAAGATAACATTATAATAGTATAATCTGACAAATTTTCAATGAGACCATAATGATAATTTTATTGATTTAATCTCTGAGAGATAATTAAATGTTTATTTTAAAAAGGAGGATAAATGAAATTATTGAAATTATTTATATCTATAATTACTTCAGTATTGTTATTTGCAAACGTTTCTTTAGCTGAAAAATGGGATATGGCACTTGCTTATGGTGCTGGAAACTTTCATTCTGCTAATGCAACAGAATTTGCAAAGAATGTAACTGAAAAAAGTGGTGGAAAACTTACAATTGTTACTCACCCAGGTGGTTCATTGTTTAAAGGTGGTGAAATTTTCAGAGCTGTAAGAACAGGTCAAGCGCCTATCGGTGAAAGATTTATGTCAGCTCTTGGAAAAGAAGATCCTTTATATGAAATTGACTCATTGCCTTTCTTAGCAAGTTCTTATGATGATGCTATGAAATTATATGAAGCTTCAAAGCCATATATTGTTAAGAGTCTTGATGAAAAAGGATTGGTATTTCTTTATGCAGTGCCGTGGCCTGCACAAGGACTTTACAGTAAAAAGCAAATTAAAAAAGTTGGTGATCTAAATGGATTAAAATTTAGAGCATACAATTCTGCAACAATCAGAATTGCGGAGTTAACAGGAATGGCACCAACTAAAATTGAAGCAGCTGAAATAAGCCAAGCATTTTCTACAGGTGCCGTGGAGAGTATGATTACTTCACCAACAACTGGGAAAAACAGCAAGATTTGGGAAAATGGTGTTAAATATTTTTACGATATAGCAGCATGGTTTCCAAAAAATATGATTATAGCTAACAAAGCCGCTTGGAATAAACTTGATAAAGCAACTCAAGATTTAGTAATGAACCAAGCAGCAATTGCTGAGGAAAAAGGTTGGGAATTATCTAAACAAGGTAATACTGGAGACAAGAAAGCTTTAGCTGACGCTGGAATGGAAGTTGGCGAAGTTAATTCAGCTTTGAAAAAACATTTTGAAAAAGTTGGAGCAACAATGTCTGAAGAATGGAAAGCAAAAGCTGGAGACAGAGGTGCTGCAGTTTTATCTGCTTACAAATAAATAGTCTTAAAAAAAAGGCCAACTTGTAGTAAGTTGGCCTTTTTATTAAATGTTTCAATCAATAAATAACAATCTAAATAAGCTCTATAAATTTTCAGGATACATAGCTGCTTTTTTTTTAATACTTGTTGCAGTTTTTATTTTAATTGGAATTTCATCAAGGATTTTTGGTTTTTACATAAGAGGTTTAGCTGAGTACTCAGGTTACTGCATGGCTGCGGCTTCCTTCTATGCATTAGCGTTTACCTTTGTTGAAGGTGGACATATTCGAATTACACTTTTCTTAGAAAAAGCCTCTTCATCCTACAAAAAATTTTTAGAAATTTGGTGCTTGATTGTAGCAACAATTTTTTCAGGCTATTTGTCTTTTTACTTATGGAAAATGTTATTAATCTCTTATGATTTTCAAGAGAGAAGCGAAGGTGCAGATGAGATCTTAATATGGATTCCTCAAACTAGTGTTGCTATCGGATCTTTAATTTTTTTTATAGCTGTTTTACATACATTTATTTTAACAATTTTAAGTAAGAATGACTGAAATATTTCTCATTATATTTTTCATTAGTGTACTTTTATTTTTTCTTGGATCTGGCATCTGGGTAGCGATAAGTATGATAGGGGTTTCAACAATTGGGATGATGTTATTTACTTCAAGACCAGTTGGAGATGCCATGGCAACTACGATATGGGGAACTTCATCATCATGGACATTAACAGCTTTGCCATTGTTTGTTTGGATGGGTGAAATATTGTTTAGGACAAAGTTATCTGAAAATTTATTTGCTGGACTATCACCATGGATGCAAGAATTACCAGGTGGATTAATTCATGTAAATGTTGTTGGTTGTGCACTTTTTGCAGCAATATCAGGCTCTTCAGCAGCAACTGTTGCAACAGTAGGCAAGATGTCCATCCCAGAATTAAGAAAAAGAAAATATCCAGAAAAAATTTTGTTAGGCAGTCTAGCAGGTTCAGGAACCTTAGGACTTCTTATACCTCCTTCAATAATACTAATAATTTATGGAGTAACTGTTCAGGAGTCTATAGCAAAGCTATTTATTGCAGGAATTATTCCAGGGATAATGATTGCACTTATATTTATGTCTTACGTGATTATATGGTCTCTAATAAATAAAAAAAGCATGCCAAAGTACGTGGAAAAATTTTCCTTTCTAGAAAAAATAAGAAAATCAAAACAATTATTACCAGTAATTATTTTAATATCAGCTGTGATTGGATCAATATACACTGGAGTTGCAACAGCAACTGAGGCTGCTTCTTTAGGTGTAGTAGGGGCTTTAATTTTATCTTACTTTCAAAAAAGCTTAACCATTGAAACATTTAAACAATCATTATTAGGAGCAACTAAAACATCTTGTATGATTGCTTTTATTTTAGCTGGCTCTACATTCTTATCATTAGCTATGGGATTTACTGGTCTTCCAAGAAATCTAGCTATCTGGATACAAAATATGGAGTTATCTCCCTATGTATTAATTTTTGTATTAATGATTTTTTATATTATTCTTGGAATGTTTCTTGATGGAATTTCAGCAGTAGTATTAACAATGGCAATCATTGAACCAATGATTAGACAGGCTGGTTTTGATATGATTTGGTTTGGAATATTTTTAGTAATTGTAGTTGAGATGGCTCAAATTACTCCACCTGTAGGATTTAATTTATTTGTCTTGCAAGGAATGGCCAATAGAGACATGGGATTTATTGCAAGGAGTGCATTCCCATTGTTTATGTTAATGATCCTTGCAGTAATTCTCGTTGTTATCTTTCCAGAAATTGCTTTATGGATGCCGCAACAAATGGTTCAAAACATTAATTAGTATTTTGATTTTTTTGTACCAGCAATAATTTGTTTTAAACTATCGTATTCTTTACAGTTACAACTTTCTAAAATTTTTAATCTTTCATTAGCTAAATCAATTCTGTTTGTTGCAACATAAAGTTCACCTAAATATTCATTAATACCTATATGATTTGGTTCAATTGCAAGACCTTGTAGGTAATATTTTTCTCCAGTTTCAAAATCTCCGAGTTTCCTTGTTGTAAAACCTAAGTAGTTTAATGTATCTGCTTTATTTGGTTTGCTTTTATTTGATTTAATTAAAAGCTTTAAAGCTTTCATATATCTTTTATTTG
This sequence comes from Candidatus Pelagibacter sp., assembly GCF_052049835.1. Taxonomy (GTDB): domain Bacteria; phylum Pseudomonadota; class Alphaproteobacteria; order Pelagibacterales; family Pelagibacteraceae; genus Pelagibacter. Next base: position 93,815 of record NZ_JBNGZF010000016.1, read on the forward strand.
CTTTCTCCACCTTACCATCATTTTCATATTTTTTTGCTGCTTTTACTAATTTTACAGCTTTGCTGTAATGATTAGCACTAGTACTATTGGAATCTGAACCAGAACTAGAACCTGCAGAATATGAATTAGCAGATAAAAGAATTAATAAAAAAAAAGTAATTAATGTATTTCTTATCATTATTTAAATTTCTCCATTTTAGTTAAAGGTTTTAAAGTTAGCCCGTTATCTACTAAATTTTTTTTTATAGATTTTGCAGTAGCCAGCGAACTAACATTATCTCCATGTATGCATACAGAATCAATTTCACAAGGTATCTGCTTCCCACTGTGACAATTAAGTGACTGATTTTTAACCATATTTAACACATGTTTTTTAGCTTCCTCTGGATCAGTAATAAGAGCGTGTGGTTTTTTTCTAGAAACCAAATTACCATCATCCTCATAGTTTCTATCAGCAAAAATTTCACAAGCAATACGCATGTTTAGTTTTTTACCTGCTTCTTCCATTTTAGATCCTGTAGGAACCAGATAAATTAAATCTTTATTAATATCATTTATGACTTTTGCTAAAGTTGTAGCTAAATCTATATCTTCACAAGCCATATTGTTTAAAGCACCGTGTGGTTTTATATGAGTGACATTTTCCCCATAATCTTGAGCAATTTTTTGAAGAATTTCATATTGATCAATTATCAATTGCTTTACTTCATTTGGTGCAAGATTCATTCTTTGTCTTCCAAAATTTTCAGGATCATTAAACGACGGATGTGCTCCAATACTAACACCATTTTTTTTTGAAATTTGAACCACTTGATTCATTGATTCATCATCGCCTGCATGATAACCACACGCTACATTTGCAGAATTAACTATTTCTAGTAAATCTGGATCATACTTATTTGAATGATGTTTTGATTTTTCTCCTAAATCACAATTTATATTAATTTCCATAGTCTATAATGTTAAGTATAACATGACATGATAAAAAATATATCAAATCTTGGTGACGCAGCTTTGTACTGTGATTTTGGTAATGAAGTTAATAAATCAATTAATTCACAAGTAATAAAATATTTTAAAACCATAAAAGAAAAAAAATTTGAAGGGATAAATAATTTAACACCTTCGTATAATAAATTAATTATTTCTTACGATCTTAAAAAAACAAATTTTAAAAAAGTTAAAAATTATGTTGAAAATATTGATGCTGAGGATTCACAAGATACAAATTCTAAAAAATTGGAAATACCAGTTTGTTGTCATGAAAATTTTTCAATGGATATAAAGAGATTGGAAGAAATATTAAAATTAAGTAGAGAAAAAATTTTAGAGAATTTTTTAAATAAGGAATATTTTTGTTATATGACAGGGTTTATTGCTGGTATGCCTTTTCTTGGTGACTTAGATAATAATATGCGAGCTCAACGTTTAGAAACTCCAAGAGTAAAAGTGCCTAAAGGATCTGTTGCGTTAACAGAGCAATTTACAAATATTTACACATTTGAAAGCCCAGGTGGGTGGAATATTTTAGGAAATACCCCTTTGGATGTTTTTGATAGTTCAAAAGAAGATAAACCAAACCTAATTAACCCAGGTGATACAGTAATTTTCAAGGAAATTACTCTTGATCAGTATAAAAATTATAATGAGTAGTAATTATCTAGATATAATCAGACCTGGAATTAATACTACCTTTCAAGATAAAGGCAGGGATCATCTTAATCATATTGGCATTCCATTTAGTGGTGCTATGGATAGTCGAAATTATCATATGGCTAACAAACTTGTTAATAATAATTTAGACTCTGCAGTTATAGAGTTTGCATATCAAGGTCCACATTTAAAATATTCAGGAGAAAAAATTAACTTTGCTGTTACTGGGGATGTAATTTTTTCAATTAAAAGAAAAGATACTGAAATTGAAGGTAATTGTTACGAAAGCTATCAAATTGAAAATGGAGATGAAATCAATATCATTTCTACAAATAAATCAGTTTATGGATATTTGGCATTAGGCGGTGAACTTGATTTAAAATTTCAATGGAATAGTTGTTCTATAAACACGAAAGCTAATATCGGATCTAATGATGGAAAAAAATTAGATGTAGGGCAAAGAATTAATTTAAAAATAATAAATTCAAATAAGGATATTAAAAAAATTAATTATATTAATACCAAAATAGAAAACATAAGGGTGATCAAAGGCACCAACTTTGATTACTTTTCTGAAGAAGGTAAAAAAATATTTTATGAAAAGGAATTCACAGTATCGAAACTTTCAGACAGAATGGGTATGAGACTAGAGGGACCTAAAATTGATAATATTGTTAATACTAACATAAAATCAGAGGGTTTGATTAAAGGTGTAATTCAAGTACCGACAGATGGAAATCCAATAATAATGCTTTCAGATCATGGTACTATCGGTGGTTATCCAAAAATTGGAGTTGTAGCTAGTGTCGATTATGACCGATTAGTACAGATGTCTCCTGGTTCAAAAATTAAATTTAAAGAGATTAATTTATCTGATGCAGAGACTTTATTTAAGTTATATGAAATGGAAACTCAAAATTTACTATCACAAATTTAATGAATTTTTTATCAAAAATACCAGGTCCTTTTTTAGTTTTTTTAGGAGCTTGTGCATTAAGTTTTGGAGGTTTAATTGTTAAGTCTTTTGACGGATCTACACTTTGGCAAATATTATTTTGGAGATCACTTTTCTTTATTGGAGTAATTACAATTTTTTTAATTTTTACTTACAAAGGAAAAATTTTTAGTGCTCTTTATAAATCTGGAATTCCAGGTTTATTTGGAGGTATAATTTTATCCATTGGATTTGCTAGCTATGTATTTGCTATGTATGAAACAACAGTAGCTAATGCAAACTTTATAATACAAACTCAAGCTTTGTTTTTAGCAATTTTTGGTTATGTATTTTTAAAAGAAAAAATTTCAAAAATTACATTAACTTGCATCATTACAGCAGTCTTTGGTATTATTTTAATGTTAGGAAGTTCACTAACACCAGGTCAAATGACTGGAAACTTAGTTGCATTTATTATGCCAATTTCATTTGCGATCTTAATTTTAATTGTTAGAAAATATCCAAAAGTTGACATGATACCTTTACAACTTGTTGCAGGAATTTTTGCAACATTAATAGGTTTGTTTATGTCACCAAGTATTATTGTTTCAACAAATGATATATTTTTAGGTTTTATTGCAGGATTTTTTCAAGTTGGACTTGGTTTTATACTTATAACAATTGGAGCAAGATCAACTCCCTCAGCATTTGTTGGAATAATTATGTTAACTGAAGCTGTTTTAGGACCCATGTGGGCATGGATGTTTGCAAACGAAAACCCGCCACTTACAGTGCTTTTTGGTGGAGCGGTAGTTATAACAGCAGTGGTTATACAGTTTTTATCTCCATTACTTGTCAAAAAGGTAGCAAAATAAATTTCACATAAACATTTTAAATATGCTATAAATTTATATACGGGAGAGACTACTTTTGTAGCGCCGAAGGAGCAACCACCCCGGAAACTCTCAGGCAAAAGGACCGTACATATTAACTCTGGAAAGAGAATTATTCTCGCCGAAGGAGCAAATCTCTCAGGCACCAAGACAGAGGGGGCACAGAAGAGTTAATATGGAAATAAAAAAAACATCGCTAAATAAACTTCATCAAAGTAACAACGCTAAGTTTGTTGAATTCGCTGGTTACGAAATGCCCATTCAATATAGCAAAGGTATTATTGAAGAACATAAATTCACAAGATCGAATTCTGGAATATTTGATGTATCTCATATGGGTCAATTATTTATATACGGTAATGAAAGTTTAACAGAAGAATTAGAAAAGATTTTTCCATTAGATTTAAAAAATCTAAAACAAAACTGCTCTAAGTATAGTTTTTTAATGAATGAAGATGCTGGAATTTATGATGATTTAATTATCACAAAAATAGAGGAGGGATATTTAATTATCTTAAATGCTGCATGCAAAGATAAAGATTATGATATTTTATCCAATTTACTAGGTTCAAAATTTAAAATGAATTTAGATAACAATAGATCTTTAATAGCAATTCAAGGACCTAAATCTGTTGAAATTTTAAACTCAATTATAAATGGGGTTGATCAACTAAATTTTATGACAGGAAATTGGTTTGATTCTGATAATCAAAAATTATTTGTCACAAGATCAGGTTATACAGGGGAAGATGGATTTGAAATTTCAATTTCTAACGATAAAGCTGAAAAATTTGTTGAAAATTTAATAGAAAAGGGAGCACAACTTATAGGACTTGGGGCAAGAGATACCTTGAGATTAGAAGCCGGATTATGTTTATATGGTCATGAATTAGATATTAATATAACACCAGTTGAGGCAAACCTTAGATGGGCAATCTCAAAATCTAGATTATCAAATGGAGGTTTTATTGGATCGAAAAAAATAATGAACCAAATGCAAGATGGAGCAAGCCAAATAAGAGTAGGGATTAAGCCTGAGGGTAGACTGATTGCAAGAGAAAAAACTAAAATATTTAATGATACAGATAAACAAATTGGTGAGATAACTAGTGGAACGTTTGGACCAAGTGTAAACGGTCCTATAGCGATGGGTTATGTTGATAAAGAGTTTTCAAAGGTTGATACAAAAATTTTGCTTGAGGTAAGAGGAAAAAAACATCCAGCAAATATTTGCGCATTACCATTTTATAAGAAAAATTATGTGAAAGGAGTAAATTAATGAGTGAAGTAAAATTTTCTAAAGAACATGAGTGGATTACTTTAGAGGGAGATGTAGCCACAATAGGAATTACAAAACATGCAACAGAAATGCTTGGAGACATAGTTTTTGCAGAACTTCCTGAAAAAAGATCTAATGTTGAAAAAGATGGTACTGCAGGAGTAGTAGAATCTACGAAAGCTGCTAGTGATGTTTATACTCCAGTTAGTGGTGAAGTGGTAGATACCAATCAGTCTATAGTAGATGATCCTGCCAAAATCAATGAGGACCCTGAAGGTGGTGCATGGTTTTTTAAATTGAAAATTAAAGACACATCTGAGCTAGATAATTTAATGAACAAAGAAGAATACGATAAATTTGCAAAGGAGACATCAAGCTAATGCTACATAATTCACAAAAAGATTTTATTAGAAGACACATAGGTCCATCTGAAAAGGACCAAGAAAAAATGCTTAAAGATCTTAACTTTAAGTCATTAGATGAGTTTATTAATAGTACCATACCAGAAAAGATTCAGTTTAAAGGTGAATTAAATATCGGTGAACCAAATTCAGAATATGAAGCTTTAAGAAAATTAAAAGCAATTTCAAAAAAAAACCAAATTTACTCAAATTTTATAGGCATGGGTTATTATGGAACCTACACACCATATGTAATTTTAAGAAATATATTAGAAAATCCTGGATGGTACACATCATACACACCTTATCAGCCTGAAGTAGCACAAGGTAGATTAGAGATGCTATTAAACTTTCAACAAATGATTGTTGATTTTACAGGAATGGATATAGCAAACGCGTCTTTACTTGATGAAGGAACAGCAGCTGCCGAAGCTATGGGTTTGAGTCATAGACTTAATAAAAGTGATAGTAATTTAGTTTTTGTTTCAGAGAACTGCCACCCACAAACAATTGACGTTATTCAAACTAGAGCAGAGCCAATGGGTCTTAAAGTACTTGTTGGAAACGAGGATAAAGTTCTAGAGCAGTTAAAAGAAGATATTGTTTGCGGAGTTTTACAATATCCAGGAACTTTAGGTGATATTAAAGATCCTAGTGAGGCCATAAGTAAAATTCATAAAAAAAATGGAAAAGCAATTTTAGTTTGTGATCTCCTTGCACTTTCTATGCTAAAAACACCAAGAGAGCTTGGAGCAGATATTGCAGTCGGTAGTTCCCAAAGATTTGGTATTCCAATGGGTTATGGAGGACCTCATGCAGCTTTTTTTGCAACAAAAGATGAATACAAACGATCTATGCCAGGTAGAATTGTTGGGGTTTCAGTGGACAGGCATGGAAACCAGGCCTATAGATTGTCATTACAAACTAGAGAGCAACATATTAGAAGAGACAAAGCTACAAGTAATATTTGTACTGCTCAAGCCTTACTAGCGATTGTTTCAGCAGCATATGCCATTTATCACGGCCCTGATGGAATTAAAAGTATTTCCGAAAGAGTATCTCAACTAGCAAAAAATTTTGCAGATAAAATAAAACAATCTGGATATGAATTACACTCAGATTATTTTTTTGATACTGTAACTATTATAACCAAAGAAAAGACAGATCAGATTTTCAAAAATGCTTTAGACCAAAAAGTTAATATTAGAAAAGTAAATTCAGAAATGCTGGCTGTTTCTTTCGATGAAAGAAAAAATGTTTATAGAGTAAACCAATTACTAAAAATATTTAATGCTGCAGAGTCAATAAAAAAAGAGGATCCAACTGTTAGTTTACCAAATCTACCAAAAAATTTATTAAGAACTTCAAAATATTTAGAACACCCTGTTTTTAATTCATATCATTCAGAGACAGAAATGCTTAGATATCTTAAAAAGTTAGAGGATAAGGATATAGCTCTTAATAGAACAATGATTGCTCTAGGTTCATGTACTATGAAATTAAATGCTACTGCAGAAATGATACCTATTTCTTGGAGAGAATTGGCTGAGCCCCACCCATTCGTACCTGTCGAACAGATGGAGGGATATAGAGAAATGTTCACAGATCTTAAAAATTGGTTAAGATCTATTACAGGTTTTTCTGGTGTTTCACTTCAGCCAAATGCGGGAGCCCAAGGTGAGTATGCTGGCTTAATGGTAATAAGAAAGTATCATTTAGATAGAGGGGATGAAAATAGAAATATATGTTTAATTCCAAGCTCAGCACATGGAACTAATCCAGCAAGTGCACAGATGGTTGGAATGAAAGTTGTCGTTGTTGATTGTGACAAAGAAGGAAATGTTGATTTTGAGGATTTAAAGAAAAAAGCAGAATTGCATTCAGACAATCTTGGTGCATTAATGGTAACTTACCCATCAACCCATGGCGTATTTGAGGAAAAAATTAAAGATATATGCGAAGTAATTCATGAACATGGTGGTCAAGTTTATATGGATGGAGCAAACCTAAACGCACTTGTTGGAGTTGCAAAACCAGGAAATTTTGGTCCTGATGTTTGTCATATAAATTTGCATAAAACATTTTGTATTCCACATGGTGGAGGAGGACCTGGAATGGGACCTATCGCATGTAAAAGACATTTACAAGTTTATCTGCCTAATCATCCAGTCGTAAAAGATTGTGGACCTGCAAGTGGAATAGGTGCCGTTTCAGCAGCTCCTTGGGGAAGCTCAAGTATTTTATCAATTTCTTGGATGTACATTAAGATGATGGGATCCGAAGGTGTAAAACTTGCAACACAAATTGCAATCCTAAATGCAAATTACATAGCAAATAGATTAAAAGACCATTACCCAATTCTTTATAAAGGTTCAAATGGTAATGTTGCTCATGAGTGTATTATTGATATTAGATCAATTAAAAGCGAAACAGGTATTTCAGAAGAAGATATAGCTAAAAGATTAATTGATTATGGATTTCATGCGCCAACAATGTCATGGCCAGTTGCTGGAACAATGATGATTGAACCAACAGAGAGTGAGAGTTTATCTGAACTGGATAGATTTTGTGACACATTGATTAGCATAAAAGAGGAAATAGATATGGTTAAGTCAGGTAAGTTTGACAAAGTAGATAACCCTATTAAAAATGCACCTCACACCGATATTGAATTAGCTTCAGATGAATGGAATCATAAATATTCAAGAGAGCAAGCTGCATATCCTGCAAAATTCTTAAAAGCAAATAAATTTTGGCCTCCGGTTGCAAGAGTTGATAACGTGTATGGAGATAAAAATATTTTTTGTACTTGTCCAAGTATGGATGAGTTTAAAGAAGATGCAGCATAATAATTAATGAAAATTGCTGTCGTTGGGTCAGGTATTTCTGGACTGAGTGCTGCTTATTATTTATCTAAAAAACATCATGTAGATCTTTTCGAAAGAGAAGACCATTTTGGTGGACATTCTCATACTATAGATTTGTTTTTTGATGAAAAAAAAGTATCAGTTGATATTGGCTTTATTGTTTTTAATTTTCAAACTTATCCAAATTTAATTAATTTTTTTAAGGAAAATAATATTCAAATTGAAAAAAGCAACATGTCTTTTTCAGTTTCAGTAGATAATACGAAATTTGAATATTGTGGAAAAGGATTGAGTGGGATTTTCTGCAATAAATCAAATCTATTTAACATTGATTTCTTAAAAATGTTTTTTGATATAATTAAATTTTATAAAAAAAGTGATCAAGCAATCATATCCAATGACAAAATTACCTTAGGTGAATATTTAAAAATTAATAAATTATCTGAAACATTTGTTGATTATCATATAATACCAATGGTATCTGCAATTTGGTCTATGCCCCCTTATGAAGCAAGCAAAATGCCAATTAGTTTTTTTCTTAGATTTTTCCAAAATCATGGTTTGTTTAAATTGAAAAATAGACCACAGTGGTACACAGTAACCAATAGAAGCAGAACCTATGTTAGTAAAATAATTTCACAATTAAGTGGGGAACATTATAAAAATTATAAAGTTACAAAAATAAAAAGAAAAATGTCAGGACTAGATTTATATTATGGTGGAGAAAGTGAATTTTTTGATTACGACAAGGTTATTTTGGCAACACATGCTGATGAGGCCTTAGAGATAATAGAAAATCCAACTGAGGATGAGAGAAATATTCTTTCGAATTTTAGCTACAAAGAAAATATAGCTTACATACATACAGATCAGCGTGCCATGCCAAAAAATAAAAAAGCTTGGTCTTCTTGGAATTCATCAATAGATGAAAAGAATTTAGAGAAAAATTCAATAACCTACTGGTTAAATTTATTGCAAAATTTAAAGTGTGATGAAAATATTTTCTTAACACTAAATCCTTACTTCAATATTGATGAGAAAAAAATATTGAAAAAAGTAAAATTTACACATCCATATTACGATCAAAAAGCATTAGATGCTCAATCAGAGCTTATTAAAATACAAAATCAAAAAGATTTACTTTTTTGTGGCAGTTATTTTGGTTACGGATTTCATGAAGATGGAATAAAATCATCTCTCGAAATGCTGAAAAACCTTAATGATTAGTTCTTGTATATATAATGGAAACGTAATCCATAAGAGATTTAAACCAAAAGAACATTTTTTTAAATATAAAGTATTTTCACTTTTCATTGATCTCTCGGAGTTAAATGAGCTTAATAATAAATTAAAATTTTTTTCATTAAATAAATTTAATCTTATTAGTTTTTACGAAAAAGATCATGGTGACCGTGATGGGTCATCTCTTTTTGAGTGGGTAAAAAAAAATCTTATTAATAACGAAATTAGTACAGACAACATAAAAGTTAAACTTTTATGCTATCCAAGAATATTTGGTTATGTTTTTAATCCACTAAGTATTTTTTTTGTATACGATAATAATGATAATTTAATTTCTATATTATATGAGGTTAAAAATACATTTGGTGAGCAACACACATATGTTTTTAAAGTTGAGGGACAAAATAAATTAATTCAAAATAATTGCTCAAAAAAATTTCATGTTTCACCATTCATTGAAATGGATTGTAATTATTTTTTTAGAATATTAAATCCAGACCAGAAGTTGTCAGTTGTAATTGATCAATATGATCAAGAAGGAAAAATTCTTTTTGCATCTCAAGATGGTGAAAGATCTGCTTTGACAAGTAAAAACTTAATGAATTCTTATCTTAAACACCCTTTAATGACATTTAAAATTATCTCTGCGATACATTTTGAAGCGTTTAAATTGTGGTTTAAAGGAATTAAATTAATTAAGAAAAAATTTAAAATTAAAAATAATATAACAGTAGAAAATTAATGTTTTTAAATAACACTGCAGATAAATTAGTTTTTAAATTTCTTAATAAAATAAAATATGGTTATCTAGAGCTTACTACACATGACGGAAAAGTTTTAAAGTTTGGAAATCCAAATGAAAAATTGCATGCAGATATTTCAATCAAAAAACCAGATTTTAATTATAATTTAATTAGAGGTGGTAGTATTGGATTTGCTGAGAGCTACATGAGAGGTGAATTTGAAACTAATAACTTATCAAATTTAATCGAATTAACTGCAAGAAATATAGAAGTAATACATAAATTCTCAGGCCTTCTTGATTTTCCAATAATTAATTTTGTAAAAAATAAAATTATTAAAAATACAAAAAGTAGAAGCAAAGCAAATATTGCTAGACATTATGATCTAGGTAATGATTTTTTTTCTCTTTGGTTAGACGACACACTTACATACTCTAGCGCTATTTTTGATGATAAATCAAAAAATCTATCCGATGCTCAAAATAACAAATATCAAAAATTAATTGATCTAATTAAACCAAATAATGGTGACAAAATTTTAGAAATAGGATGTGGTTGGGGAGGTTTTGCCGAGTATCTAGGTAAAAAATACGATGTTAAACTAGACTGTATTACAATATCAAAAAAACAATTTGAATACGCAAAAGAAAGAATTTTTAATTGTGGTTTAAACGAAAAAGTAAATATTGAAATAAAAGATTACAGAGATCTTAAAGGCAAATACAATTCAATTGCTTCTATAGAGATGATTGAGGCAGTTGGTCAAAATTATTTAGAGGGTTATTTTAAAACTATTAAAAATAACTTATCTGATGGTGGCAAAGCAGCTATTCAAGCAATTACTATCGATGATAGGTTATTTGATAGATATAAAAACAAACAAGATTTTATTCAAAAATATATTTTTCCAGGTGGTTTTTTGCCAAATAAAAATAGCATTAATCGATACGTTTCTGACAACGGTTTAACTGTTAATTCATATATTTCTTACGCTGATCATTATGCAAATACATTGGCTATATGGAGAAATGAGTTTTTAAAAAAATGGGATTTAATAAAAAATCAAGGTTTTGACTCAACATTTAAAAGAATGTGGGAGTTTTACCTTTCTTATTGTGAAGCAGGATTTAAGTCAAAAAATATAGATCTAATCCAGTTTTCAATGCAAAATAAATAAAATAATGGAGATATTTATGCGACATATAAAAATTATTAAGCCAATTTCGTTGATAATTTTATTATTCTTAATTACAAGTTGCTCGAATAATAGCGCTATGAAACCAGAAGATTTTAAAAATAAAGAACCGAGATTAATCATTGAAGAATATTTATCTGGAAATGTTAAGGCTTGGGGTGTTTTACAAAATAGATCAGGAAAAGTTACAAGGCAATTTTCTGCAGACTTAAATGGAACTTGGGATGGAAAGCAGCTAATTCTTAAAGAAAAATTTAATTGGGATGATGGTGAAGTTCAAGACCGAGAATGGAAAATAAATAAAATTGATGAAAACAATTATGAAGGGACAGCAGGCGATGTTGTTGGTAAAGCAAAAGGTTATTCTTATGGACCTGCATTTAAATTTGAATATGTTTTATTAGTCCCAGTCAAAGGTAAAGAGATAAAAATCACTTTTGATGATTGGATTTTTAAACAAGATGATAGAGTTGCAATAAATAGAGCAACTATGACAAAGTTTGGTTTTAAAGTAGCAGAATTAACAGTTGTATTTGTAAAAGATTAACTATTTTTTTTGATATTTTGTGAGTTTTCCAACTAATCCAAAATAAATTTTACTTGGTAAAAAACTAAGCAGCTTTAATGTTATTGTAAGTGATTTTGGAAAATGTATTTCAAATGTATTTTTGTTTACTAAACCTTCAAAAATTTGATCTGCTGCATACTCGGGTGTTTTTAAAAAAGGCATTTTAAAATCATTTTTATCTGTCATTGGAGTTTTAATAAAACCAGGAGACACTAAACAAACACGTACATTGTGTCTTTTAAAATCAAAGTACAAACTTTCAGCTAAGTTATTTAATGCCGACTTTGATGGTCCATATCCAGTTGAATTAGGTAATCCTCTATATCCCGCAATTGATGACACAATAGTTATTATTCCTTTTTTTTTATCTCTAAAGTACTGTTCAACAGCTTTAATACAATTAACTGTTCCAAAAAAATTTACCTTAAATACGTCTTCCATTTGCTCGACATCTATTTCTTTCTCTTTTTTTGGATCCCATGTTCCTGTTGAAAAAAAACAAATATCTATATTTTTAAATTTGTTTTTAATTTCATTAAATACTTCTTTACACTTTTCTTTGTCAGTCACATCTAAAGGAAAACCTGAAATATTTTCATAAGAATTTGAAAGCTCATTCAATAATTCAGCTCGTCTTGCAGATATAACAACGTTCCATCCCATGGCTGCAAACTTAATTGCTAAAGCTTTACCAATGCCAGTACTTCCTCCGGTAATCCAAATAGTTTTTTTACTCATTTTTTGTTATGTATATATTTAATATGCTTAAAAACAAATTTTTAACATTTCTTTTGTTTCTTGCTATTACATTCTCTGCCTCATTCATTGGAGGTTTGTCTACAATTACATTTAAAGAACCTTGGTACTCACTATTAAATAAACCAACTTTTAATCCTCCAGATTGGATATTTGGTCCTGTCTGGACATCTCTCTATTTAATGATGACTTTCTCTATATGGCTTTATTGGCATACTAAAAATAGAGATATGAATACTGTTTATATTTACTTCATTCATTTAATTTTCAATACAACTTGGAGTGTAGTTTTTTTTGTTTTTCACAATATGGTCTTGGCTTTATTAGTTTTAATCATTCTAATAGCATTGATAATTAACTTAATTTTAAGGTTTAAACGCGTCAAGATGTTGAGCGCCTACTTAATGATTCCATATTTACTTTGGTGTAGCTTTGCACTAATTCTGAATACAAGCTTAATTATATTAAATTAGATATGGATGATGTTGTAGTAATTGGTGGTGGAATAATAGGGGCGGCAACTGCTTATTTTTTATCCAAAGAAGGTAGAAAAGTAAAAGTCATTGAAAGAGATCCTACTTATAAAACAGCTTCATTCCCATTATCTCTAGGAGGTTTTAGAAGACAATTTTTCCAAAAAGAAAATATTTTATTAGGAAAATTTGCAAGAGAATTTATTTTTCAAATACCAGAATTATTAAAAACAGAAAAAAATCCTAATCCAACAGCTAGTATGGTAACCAATGGATATCTTTTAATGTTTGGCCCTGAACATGCTGAAGAGCAATATAGAGCATTAGAAAACCATAAAGATTGTGATGCAGGAACAAAAAATATTAAAGGCTCAGAATTATCAAAAGTTTTTCCTTATGTTAATAGTGAGGGAATTGAAACAGCAACCTATACAGATAACCAAAGCGAAGGATGGATTGATCCATTTATGTTTCATAGCGCTCTTAAAAGTAAAGCTATAGAGCTTGGAGCAGAATTTATTAAGGGTGAAGTAAAAAGTATTTCTGAAATAAATGCCAAAACAATTGTTTCTGCGGCTGGTTGTTGGACAAAAGAATTGTTAGAGGATATTCCTGTTGTTCCTCAAAAGCATACCGTGTTTAGAGTAAAATGCCCAACATATATAAAAGAGATGCCACTAAGTGGAGATTTAACAACGGGTGTTTATTGGAGACCAGAAGGAGGAGAATATTTAGCAGGCTCACCTATTTCTGTATTCGACGCAGAAGATTTAGAACCAGCCTGGAATGACTTTGAAGAATTAGTCTGGCCAGCTCTAGCTAAACGAATACCTGCTTTTGAGGAATTAAAGTTAACTGGTGGATGGGCAGGTTACTATGATTGTAATAGATTGGATAATAATGCAGTAGTTGGTAAACATCCAAAATATGAGAATGTATACATGGCATCTGGGTTTACCGGACGAGGCTTAATGCAGGCACCAGGTATCGGTAGGGCCTTAACTGAATTAATCACAACAGGATCATACCAAACAATTGATATAAGTGATTTTGCAGTTGAAAGAGTTTTGGGTAAATCAGCTAGGCCAGAGCCTTACGTTTTATAATTTCAAGTTCCACAAAAAGTTTGATATTTTTCATTGCTTGATGGAGCAGGCGTTTGATATTCCTGAATATTATTTTGATTGTCATAAGGATTTTTTAAAATAGCTAATAATTTTTTCATTTTATCTAAACCTCCTTTATCTGCTTCAGCTAAGGCTTCCTCTACTTTATGATTTCTAGGAATAACAGTTGGATTATTTTTTTTCATAAGATTGATTTGTTTTTCCTTAGTTGAATTATTTAACTCAGATCTTTTTTTCCATTCATTTTTCCAATTGATAAATTCAACATTTTTGTAAACTTCTTCAGAATTAATACCCATTAAATGACAAAAAGTATTTGTGTAATCTGCTTTATTTTTTTCCATCCAATTAAACAAATCATTAATTAATTTTTTATCATTTTTTTCCTCACCAAATAGACCAAGCTTATCTCTGATCATATTTAACCACTTATCCTCATAAATATTTTGGAAATTATCTATTAAATCTGTAGCTAATTTTATTGCAGTATCTTCATCTTTATCAATTAGAGGGATCAAACATTCAGCAAATCTTGCTAAATTCCACTTTGTAATTGGCGGTTGATTAGAAAAGGCATATCTTCCAAACTTATCGATTGAGCTAAAGACAGTTTTTGGATCATAATGGTCCATAAATGCACAAGGACCGTAATCAATAGTTTCACCTGAAATTGCCATATTATCAGTATTCATAACCCCATGAATAAATCCAACTCGCATCCAATTGATTACAAGCTGACATTGCTTTTCCATAACAAGATTTAACAAGTCTAATGCTTTTGAATTTGATGTTTTAATTTCTGGATAATGTCTGTTTATAGTGTAGTTGACTAAAGTATTTAAATTTTCAATATTTTGAGTTGCAGCAATATATTGAAATGTTCCGACTCGAAGATGACTTGATGCAACTCTTGTTAATATAGCACCCTGTAAAAGATTTTCTCTTACAACTTTTTCTCCTGTTTTTACTACAGCAAGGCTTCTAGTAGTCGGAATATTTAGTGAATGTATCGCTTCACTGATAATATATTCTCTTAGCATAGGTCCTAGTGCTGCTCTTCCATCACCCCCTCTAGAAAAAGAAGTTCTTCCTGAACCTTTAAACTGAATATCAAAACGATTGTCATTATTAACTAAATGCTCACCCAATAAAACTGCTCTACCATCTCCTAACATAGTAAAGTGTCCGAATTGATGACCCGCATATGCTTGTGCAATGGTATTAGTTTCTTCCGGTATAGAGTTTCCAGAAAATATTTCTGCTAATTTTTTTTTTTCAGTTTTTGAAAAATCTAAATTTAAAGTAGACGCTAGTTCCTCATTTAAAATTACTAATTCAGGATCATGAACAGGAGTTGGTTTAATATTTTCTTTAAAAGTATTTGATAACTTTGAATACGTATTATCAAAATGCCAACCAATGGTCATTTTAATTAACTAACTTCGGCTTGATTTTCTTTTGGTTTAACTTCTGTTTTAAATTGATTAGAAATTTTTTGTACTTCAACAGAAGATACTTTGTATTCTGCACACATTGTTTCTTCATCTTTACCATGACCTGTAACCATATTAACCATATGTTCTGGGAAATGGAATGTAGTAAAAACAATTCCTTCTTTAACCTTATCTGTAACCTCAACTTTAAGAGCAACCTCACCTCTACCTGAATAAAGTCTTCCAATATCACCAGTGTTTAGATCTCTATACTCAGCATCTTTAGGATGAATTAATAAAACATCTTCATCTACAATATTTATATTTTTTGTTCTTCTAGTCATTGTTGCGGCGTTGTAATGTTGTAAAACTCTACTAGTTGTCAAAATCAAAGGATAGTCTTTTTGATTAGCTTCAATTTCTGATGATTCTTTCCAATCAAAGTTTTTAAGTCTGCCTTTACCTAATTTAAATGTTTCTGTATGTAAAATTTTCGTATCAGTTCCATCTTCTTGAACTGGCCATTGTAATCCAAATTTCCCAAGTCTCTCTCTGGTAACTCCCTTAAAGAAGGGAACAATATCAGCAATTTCTGCTAGAACTTGATCTGCATCATAAGTTGGCTGGTCAAAACCTAATTTCTGCATCATCTCAGTTACAATTAATCCATCAGGTTTAGTTCCTGGAAGAGGAGGTACAGCTCTGTTCACTCTTTGAATTCTTCTCTCAGTGTTTGTAAAAGTTCCATCTTTTTCTAAGAAAGTTGTACCAGGCAATACAACAGTTGCTAATTTTGCTGTTTCACTCATAAATATTTCCTGTACAACTAAAAGTTCTAAAGAGTTCATAGCTTCAATAACATGTGCGCTATTAGGATCTGTTTGAACAATATCTTCTCCTATGATCCATAAACCTTTTAATTCCTTGTTTATTGCAGCTTCAAACATTTGAGGAATTTTTAATCCTGGTTTAGTTGGATGTGTTACTCCATATTTTTCAGTATAGAATTCTTGATGTTTTTCCTCAGCAACAGAAAAATATCCAGCACCTTGGTGTGGCTGACATCCCATATCCGCTGCGCCTTGAACATTATTTTGACCTCTTAAAGGATTAACTCCAACACCTTTCCTTCCAATGTTTCCAGTAATCATTGCTAGGTCTGCAATTAACATTACTGTTTTTGAACCTTGTTCGTGTTCAGTAACTCCTAAACCATGGAACTCCATTGAATTTCTAGCAGTTGCATATGCAATTGCAGCTTCTTTAACTAATTGTTTATCTACTCCAGCCACTTTTGCTAGTTGATCTACATCCTGTCTTTCAATCTCTTTTAAGAAATTATCAAAGCCTTCAGTTCTATCTCTAACAAAATCTGCATTATAGAGTTTTGATTTTATAATAAAATGCAACATCATATTTAGAACTGCAACGTTAGTTCCAGGTCTTAATTTAATGTGGTAATCTGCAAGTTTTGCTAGTTCAGTTGTTACTGGATCAAGAACAATTAGTTTTTTACCTTTCATCACTTGCTGTTTTATTTTAGCACCTGTTACAGGATGAGCATTAGTTGGATTAGCTCCAATCACTAAAAATAAATCTGCATGATAAATATCTTCTGTAGAGTTAGTCGCTGCTCCCGTTCCAAAAGTTTGTTGCATCCCCCATGCTGTTGGTGAATGACAAATTCTTGCACAACAGTCTACACTGTTAGTTCCTACAGCAGCTCTAATCATTTTTTGAAAAACATAATTTTCTTCATTCGTACATCTCGCAGAAGAAATTCCAGCAAAGGCATCTGGACCATTTTCTTTTGTAATTCTATTCATTTCCTTTTTGATATAATCATAAGCTTCATCCCAAGAAGCTTCCTCAAATTTTCCATTTCTTTTAATTAAAGGTGTTTTTAATCTGTCTGGATGATCATAAAAACTAAATGCATATCTTCCTTTAATACACGTATGTCCGGCGTTAACCTCTGTTTGTTTGGGTGTGTCAATAGCTACAACTTTATCATCTTTAATTGAAGCCTCTAAATTACAACCAACACCGCAGTATGAACAAGTTGTTCTAACTTTTTTATCTACTGCAGCAGACTTTGATTGAAAAACATCTGAGATAGCATCTGTTGGACAAGTGTGTGCGCAAGCACCACAAGAAACACATGAACTATCTCCAAACATCATGTCGTTATCAGTTGTTATTCTTGACTCAAATCCTCTTCCACTCATTGTTAAAACGAATGAACCTTGAATTTCATCACAAGCTCTGACGCATCTTCCACAATTGATACAATTGTCTAAATTCATTCTCATGTAATCATGAGAGGTATCTCTCGGAATTCCTTTATGTTGTCTTGGACTGTTATATCTGTGATCAGATACCCCTAAATCGTTTGCTACTGTTTGTAATTCACAGTTGTTGTTTACCTCGCAAGTATCACATTCCATTGGGTGGTCTGTTAATACTAATTCAACAATATTTTTTCTAAGATCTTTCAAAGATTCATTTGACGTAAATATGTGTTGATTTTCAGCAACTGGAGTATGGCAAGAAGCAACTACTCTTGTAGGACCATCTTTTTCTAAAGCAACTTCGACCGAACACACTCTACAAGCCCCATAAGGTGCTAAATTTGGATCATCACATAAAGTAGGAACTTTTTTTTCTCCTACATAGCTTTTTACAAATTTTAAAATAGATGAGTGATTTGGACCGATTTCGTACGGTTTTCCGTCAATATAAGCAATTTTTCTTTTCTCTGAACTCATTAATTATCTTTAACCATATCATTTTTCATTTCATCACCAAAGTATTTTAGGATGTTTTGAATAGGAGTGGGAATAGCTCCGCATAAAGCACATAAACAACCTTTTTTCATTGTAACAAGCAATTCTTCAAGCAATTTCAAAGGTATTTTGGCAGTTTTCTTTTTAGCTTGGTCAAACATTTCCTTACCCCTGTAAGACCCAAGTCTTCCAGGGAAACATTTTCCACATGATTCTTCAGCAGAAAATTCAAATAGATGATGAATGTATTCAGCCATAGAAAAATCTTTAGGAATACTCACCACACTAGCATGACCTAACATAAAACCTTTTGCAGTAAACTCCTGAAAATCTAAATTAAGATTTTCTATTTCACTTAATGGAACCACACCACCAAGTGGCCCACCAATTTGGAAAGCTTTTAATGGTTCTTTGTATCCTCCACCAATTTCATTAAATATTTTTTTCATTGGAGTTCCCATATCAATTTCATAAACACCTGGGTTGTTAAAGAAACTATCCAAACAAACCAATTTAGTACCTGCAGATTTTTTATTTCCTATAGATGAAAATTTTTCAGCACCATTTATTAAAATTCCGGTAGCAGCTGCTAAAGTTTCAACATTGTTAACAACAGTTGGTTTTTTATATAATCCTTCTGTAACAGGAAAAGGAGGTCTAACATCAACTTCTGCTCTTCTTCCTTCAATAGATGCAATCAATGCTGTTTCTTCTCCGCAAATATAAGCACCTTGACCAATACAAATTCCAAGATCGAATGAAAAATCAGTTCCTAAAATATTTTCACCCAGAAGACCTAACTTTTTAAGTTCATTAATACTTCCATTTAAAGCTTCAATAGATTTTGGATATTCTCCACGAATATATAAAACTCCCTCATCACTTCCAATTACAAAGCCACACATTACCATTCCAAAAATGACTTTTAGAGGCTGGTCTTCTAATAAATATCTATCTGAAAAAGCACCAGAGTCACCTTCGTCTGCATTACAGATAACATACTTTTTTTCTCCTTTTGCTTTACTACAAAAATCCCATTTCATTCCTGTTGGAAATCCAGCACCACCTCTACCAGTTAAATTAGAATCTAAAAGTGATTTAACAATTTCTTTTTTATCAGTGTTTAAAAATTTATTTAATTGATCTTTAAATTGGTCAGTTGATGAAAGTTTATCATCCATTAAAAAACTTGTTGTTGCAAAACTTTTTGAGAAAAATTTATCTTGTTTAATTTTTTCACCTTTAATTATTTGGTCAATTTTTTCTATATCCTTCCCAGCATAATTTTCTCCATCATAATGGAATGCATGGTTTTCATAACAATGTCCTAAGCAAAACATTTCTCCAACTTTATCGTCACCAAGTTTTTCTTTTAAAGTATCTTTTAACTTCTCTTGTGTGCCAGCGCACATACACGCACTACCATTACAAACAAAAGCTTTCTTTTCTCTATGAGATGGTCTTAGAAATTCATAAAATGACTCAGCTCCATGAAGTGTTGAAACCCCAAGGTTATGTTTTTTGGCAATTTCTTTAATATCCTGCGGTTTTTCGCTTAAAGTGTTTTCTGAAATTTGCTTAAATAAATTGTCTTTTAAGCCAATTCTACCAGATAAATTACTTATGTTTTTTGACACAAATACCCTTTTCTTTATTATTTAGTTCACAATAACTTTTTTGTTATTTGTGTAAATATTAAAACTGTCCCTCTTTACGAAACCTATAAGGGTAATGTCAAATTTATTCGCTAAATCTATAGCAAGACTTGTTGGCGCACCAACACCAATCATTATGCCAACATCTGTCATTAAAACCTTTTGAACCAGCTCAAAATTAAGTCTTCCAGAACATGTAATAAATTGAGATTTTGGATCTAGCTTACCATTTTTTAGAGTGCAACCAATAAGTTTGTCTAAAGCATTGTGTCTACCCACATCCTCTCTTAGATCTACCAGTTCCCCACTAGAATTAAAGAGACCACTTGCATGGATACCACCTGTTTTGCTGAACTCTGATTGAGCCTCTCGTAACGAATTCGGAGATTGAACTATAATATCTTTTGAAATTTTTGGTTCAGAAGCATGAGTTTTATTTTTTTTAACAATCTCAAGTGCATCTAATGAAGATTTTCCACATACGCCACAGGAAGAATTGGTTAAAAAATCTCTTTTTATTTTCGCTATATTAACATTTTCTGAATTTATTAAGGTTGCTAAGATTTTATTTTGGATTTTGTATTGACCGACTTTTTCACCATAACTTTCAACAGAAGCAATATCTTCTAAAGATGTAATAATTTGTTCATTGAACAAAAAACCTGTTACCAAGTCCTCATCATGACCTGGTGTTCTCATTGTGATAGATAAATTTTGATTAATCCATTTATCTTCTGATTTATATTTTAGAGAAATTTCAAGAGGCTCTTCAATAGATATTAAATCTTCGGTATCACTAAAATTTTTTGAAGAAAATTTTGTAACTTTATATTTTGAATTCATTAAATTATTTTAAAGGATAATTTTTTTTTAAAAGATATTTGTTAACAATAATTGCCAATAATAGAATAATAATACATCCAAAAATTATTGGATTAATAAGATAGTCGTAAGAGGCACTACCTATAATTACCATTATAGGATTTCCACCAGCTGGTGGATGGACAACATTCAATAATATCATTAAAAATACCCCAATACCAACTGCAGCTGCAATATTGATATAAATAGGTAGTGGAATAAAATTAACAAAAATTACACCAACTAAAGCTGTTACCAGATGTCCAAAAAAAACATTTTTTGGTTGAGCAAATGGGCTCTCAGGAAAACCAAATAACAAAACCATGGAAGAGCCAAAAGACCCTGCTATAAAATAGCCAAGAGTACTTTTGTAAGTAAGTACTGTTAACACACCAATTGTGAACGCTGAAAAAAATCCAGCAATTAATGCTTTCTGCAAAATAGTTTTTGAAGTATTAATCATTTAAATTTTTAAAGCTTTTGCAATTGTTCTTAAAGGTAATAGCAAACATTCTTTCCTGGAGAGGTTTTTTTTATCAAAAATTTCCATAAAATCCTTCCAATGTTTCTCTAAAGTTATTTTAACGTCATCAAACAATTGCTCTCCAATTAAAATAAATACTTTAATTTCTTCTATCTTTTTTTCTTTTATTTTTCTTGATAGTAAACTAACTGAAGCCTGACAATAAACACATGATTTGCACTGATAAGCCATGTCTTTTACAACTTCATCTTTAACAATTAAGCTTATTTCCATCTCATCTCCGCATAATGGATTTTTGTGTTTAGATTTATGAGTGTAATTTTCAAGGACTTTGTTGTTTTCTGTGTGTGAGGCAATTTCTAAAATTCTTAGGTCCATTTAATTTCTTTAATTCAAGTTTGAATGTTTTATATTTTGGTTAATGCATCATAACAATATTTTAGGCACAGTGCTAGCAGGCGGAAAGTCACAAAGATTTGGTGAAGATAAATCACAAGTGACCTTAGCAAACAAGCTATTAATAGATTACGTATTGTCGGAAATCATTGATCAATTTAAAGAGGTTTTGATTGTCTCAAATAATTCAATAAATTTTCAAAGTTCAGAAAAAATAACTAAAATTGAAGATTATAAAAAAGGACTTGGTCCTTTATGTGGAGTTTTATCTGCTATGAAATGGATCAAAACAAATAAAAGAGATTACCAATGGATAGCAACCTTTCCCGTGGATACTCCTTTTTTTAAGAGACAAATACTCAAAGACTTTATTAAAAATATTAATTTTAATGAAAGCGATTTATTTTTTATTAAATCGAATAATACTAGACACAATATTTTTGGTTTATGGTCAATAAAGTTACTAGATAGGTTAGAAAAGGACTTAAATGATGGAGAAAGAAAAGTAGAGTTATGGGCAAATAATGTTGGAGTTAAAATAATTAATATGGAGTTTCCAAATAATGATCCTTTCTTTAATATAAATACAAAAGAAGATTTAGAAAAAGCTAAAGAAATATTGAAATGATAAGTTACGATCAATCCAAGAAAATATTAAAAAAAGCAAAAATTAAAATTAAAGATGAAATAATTAATAGCGCTAATTCTTTAAATAGAGTTGTTTCTATCAATGTATATTCGAAGATAAATTATCCAACTGGTGATAATGCTGCCTTTGATGGATATGCAATTAATTCAAAAGATACAAATAAAATTAAAAAAAATTCTCAAAAACAATTCAAGATAATTGGCTCAATTGCTGCTGGTTCAAAACCATTAAAGAAAAAAATTAAAAAATTTGATGCAATAGAGATAATGACAGGCGGGATAATTCCAAAAGGGTTTGATACAATTATTCCTATTGAGCAGATTAATTTTTACCCAAATAAAAAAAATAAAAAATATATTCTAATTGAGCATAAAATAAGCAAATATGACCATGTAAGGTTTGCTGGTTCAGATTATAAAAAAGGGGAGGTTATAATAAAAAAAAATACAATTGTACAACCAAATCATATTTTAGCTTTTAAGAGCTTGGGTATTAAACAAATTAAAGTAAAAAAAAAGATTAATATATTATTTTTTTCAACTGGAAACGAAATATCAAATAAAGACAATATTCCAAATTGGATGGTAAGAAATTCTAACACACACTATATAAAAAACTTAAATCAAAATTTTTTATTTAATTTTAAAAGTGGAAGTATATTAAGAGATAATCATCAAAATATTTTTAAACAAAAAATAAATAAATTAATTAAATCTAAAGATGATATTATTATTACGTCAGGTGCAGTGTCTGCAGGTAAGTTTGATTTTATACCTGACGTTATTAAAAAATTTAAGTTATCAAGCTACTTTAAAAGTGCTGCAATAAGGCCAGGAAAACCAATAATGTTTGCAAAAATTAAAGGAAAAGAAAAGGCAATATTTGGGCTCCCTGGAAATCCAATTTCTTCAGCTGCATGTTTTAGATTTTTTGTAATTCCATATATTTTAAATGCCTTAGGATTATCAGAAGAAAAATCAATTAAAGCTATTTTGACGAATGGTTTTGATAAAAAAAAGAATTTCACAAGATTTGTAAAGAGCCAATTAAGCACAACTAAAAATGGAAAACTAAATGTTGAAATATTAAAAGGTCAAGAGTCTTTTAGAATTAAATCATTTGTAAAATCAAATATTTGGGTTTTGTTACCAGAAGGTAAATCAAAATTTAAAAAGGGAGATATCGTTGATTGCTTTTTCCCCAACCTTTCAAATCAAAATTTAGTTTAGAAACGTATTTTTGTTGTAGAAAATTCTATTTACAATTAGATTTCGGAATATGTTAGAGTTAAGAAATCCAAGAATAGCCATTCCTGTTGTACTTTTTGCTGGTCTGCTGTGGTCGTTTGGTCCATTAGTGGTTCGATACATGGATAATCCGCAATTGGCACCTTGGCAGTACATTTTTGGCAGAGGTTTAACAATTTTCATCTTATTAAATCTTTATTTATTTTTCGAGGAAGGAAAAAATTTTTACAAAAACTATTATAAAATCGGTTTATCTGGAGTAATCGGTGGATCTGGATTAGGTATCGCCATGATTACGTTTATTTATTCAATTACAAATACTAGTGCCGCAGTTACTTTGCTTTGTTTAGCAGCAATGCCTTTTTTTACAGCATTATTGGCATTTTTATTTTTAAAAGAAAAAATTTCTCTTAACGTATGGATATCAATAATAATTGCAACAGTTGGCATCATTATTATGGCACTTGGAAATACTGGCGAAAAATCATTAATTGGTTTTGTGTTTGGATTAACTTCTTCAATTGGTTTCTCTGTTTTTTCTGTAACTCTTAGATGGAGAAAAGAAACACCAAAATTCACAACAGTTGCTTTTGCAGGTTTCTTTTGTTTTGTGTTTGCAACAATTATGATTTTATCAAACAACTTAGTTTTCTTTTCATCCAGCTATAACGGAGCTTTATTTTCTTTGCATGGGACACTAGTTTGTTTTGGTTTAATTTTATATTCAATTGGATCTAAAGCGATACCAGCAGCAGAATTGACTTTATTATCTTTAACTGAAGTTGTAGGTGGAATTTTTTGGGTTTGGTTGCCATTATTTGGTATCAACGAAGTACCATCCACAAATACTATAATTGGCGGTTTCTTTCTTTTTGTATCTATATTTTATTACAGTTTAATAATGAGATGGAACAAAAGATATATAGCATTAAATTAATATGGAACGACCAGATTTTTTTGAACTTAAAAATGGTGAAAAAGTAAAATTACCTTTCACAGACAAAGAATATAATGATCGAGTAAGCAAACTTAGATCAGTGATGGATCAAAATGGTCTTGATATGGTTATCTTAACATCTATGCATAACGTTGCATACTACACAGGTTTTATCTATTGCTCTTTTGGAAGACCATACGGATGTGTGATCACTCAAAATAAAATCTCAACAATTTCAGCTAACATTGATGCAAGTCAACCATGGCGTAGATCTCATTGTGAAAACGTAATTTATACTGATTGGAAAAGAGATAATTTTTTAAGAGCCATTGTTTCAATTATTGGAAGAGATGAACCTCCAAAAAATATTGGAATAGAAAATGATCATGTCACGTTAGATATGCGAGAAAAAATAGGGTCTATTTTTACTTTCTCTGTGTTTAGTGATGTTTCAAGAGATCTAATGAAACTTAGAATGATTAAATCGAACGAAGAAATTGAGATCATCAGAAATGGTGCAAGAATTGCAGACATCGGTGGTGAAGAAATAGTTAAAAATATAAGAGAAGATAATACAGAGATCGAAGTAGCAATTGCAGCTAGAGATAGAATGGAAAGAGAGATTGTTAAAAGCTATCCTGGTGCAGAGTACATGGACACTTGGGTATGGTTTCAATCTGGTATCAATACAGATGGAGCTCACAATCCAAAGACTAATAGAAAATTAGTTAAAGGAGATATTTTATCTTTAAATACTTTTCCGATGATCTCAGGATACTACACTGCACTAGAGCGAACTTTATTTTTAGATCATGCTGATGATGCTTCACTTAAAGCTTGGGAAGCAAATGTTAAAGTTCATAAACGTGGATTAGAATTGATTAAACCAGGTGTTAAATGTTCAGACATTTGTCATGAGCTAAATGAATTATTTGCTGAACTTGGTTATCTTCAGTACCGAACTTTTGGCTATGGTCATTCATTTGGTATGCTTTCACACTTTTATGGAAGAGAAGCTGGATTAGAATTAAGGGAAGATATTGATACTGTTCTTGAGGAAAATATGGTCGTGTCGATGGAGCCAATGATTATGATCCCAGAAGGTAATCCTGGTGCAGGTGGATATAGAGAGCACGATATTTTAGTAATTGGTAAAGATGGAGCAGAAAATATTACAAAATTTCCTTTCGGGCCTGAGCATAATATTATAAAAAACTAATCTTTATGAGCGAGAATAAAACTATTGTTAATAGTTGGAATGAATGGGATCCGTTAAAACATGTGATTGTTGGAAGAGCGGATGGAACTTGCATACCAGCACCAGAGCCAGCATTAGATGCAAAAGTTCCAGAAGACAGTGATATGCGAGGTCAGTTTGGACCAAGAACCAAAGATACTGTCGATAAAGCAAATGAATTATTAGATAATTTTTCAAGCATGCTTCAAAAAAGAGGCATTAAAGTTGATCGACCAACACCAATAGATTTTAATCAAAAAACATCCACACCAGATTGGGAAGCAGAAACTATGTTTGGCTGTATGCCCCCAAGAGATGTTTTGTTAACAGTGGGCAACGAGATCTTAGAGGCTACAATGAGTTATCGTTGTCGTTGGTTTGAATATTTATGTTACCGACCACTACTCAAAGATTATTACAATCAAGATCCTAATATGAGGCACGAGTCAGCTCCAAAGCCAAGACTAACGGATGCAGATTATAGAAAAGATTATTTATCAGATAAAATAGGTGTTCAAAAAAGATTAGAATGGACTGAAAAAAAATATTTTGTAACCACTGAGGAAGAACCATTATTTGATGCAGCAGATGTATTGAGATTTGGAAAAGATTTAGTTGTACAACATGGATTTACAACTAATTTGAAAGGAATTGATTGGCTAAAGAGACATTATAAAGATCATAGAGTCCACGCTGTAAATTTCCCAGGAGATCCATATCCTATTCACATTGATGCAACCTTTACCCCAATTAAAGAAGGTTTAATAATCAACAATCCTCAAAGAAGACTTCCTAAGGAACAAAGAAAATTATTTGAAGACAATGGTTGGGAAATCGTAGACAGTGCACAGCCAGCACATAACGAACCACCTCCATTATGCTATTCATCAACTTGGCTATCAATGAATGTTTTAGTTTTGGATCCTAAAACTGTATGTGTGGAAAAAAGCGAAAAATACCAAGCTGAACAATTAGATAAATTAGGAATGGAAGTGGTACCAGTAGAACTTAGAGATGCCTACGCTTTTGGTGGTGGTTTACATTGTTGTACTGCAGATGTTTACCGAGAGGGTGAGCTTAAAAATTACTTTCCAAAACAATAATTATGGCAAAAATTAAAATAAAAAGAGAGCGAGTTAAATTCGCTTCTGATAATGTTGCTGGTGCCTGTCCTGAGGTATTAGATGCAATTTTAAAAGCCAATGAAGGAGATAGCACTCCTTATGGGAATGATCCTTTATCAACTGAATTACAAGACAAGTTTTCAGAAATATTTGAAAAGGAAGTAATTGTTTTTCCTACTGCCTCAGGAACAGCCGCCAATGCTTTAGCATTATCTACAATGACACCTTCTTATGGAAACATTTATTGTCATAAGATGTCTCACATAAATACTGATGAATGTGGTGCACCTGAATTTTATACAGGAGGAGGAAAGTTAGTTACTCTAAATGGAGTAATGGGAAAAATAAGTGCAGAGGAGCTGGATCAATCGATAGGTGGAAAAGGAATTGTTCATCACACGCAACCTTCATCAGTTAGTATCACTCAGGTTTGTGAAACAGGTGAAGTTTATCAATTAGATGAAATTAAAAAAATTGGAGAAATAACTCATAAACATAATTTAAATTTACATATGGATGGCGCTAGATTTGCTAATGCGTTGGTATCTTTAGATGTAACTCCTGCTGAAATGACATGGAAATCTGGGGTCGATGTATTGTCATTTGGAGCAACCAAGAATGGATGTCTAGCAGCTGAAGCAATCATCTTTTTTAAGAAAGAATTAGTAGGTGATATAGCTTTTTTAATGAAACGAGCAGGGCATTTATTATCTAAAATGCGTTTTGTTTCTGCTCAATTAGATGCCTACATTTCAAATGATGTTTGGTTAAAAAACGCAAAACACGCTAATGCAATGGGTAAAAAATTAAGTGATGGTTTAAGCAAGCATAATGATATTGAAATTGCTTATCCAACAGAAGCAAATGAAGTATTTGCAAAATTTCCAAGAAAAAAAATAGAACATCTAAATTCCGAAGGTTACAAAATGAATCAAGAAGAATTAGATGGAAAAGCGGTGAGATTAGTTGCCGCTTGGAATACTAAAGATAGTGATGTTGATGAATTGTTAAATACGATTAAAGCTAACTAGGATTTTCTTTTAAAAACTCAATATATTTTATAACTTCATGAAACTGTTCATCAGGAATATCTTTATAACTTGCATTGAATTTACTTTTCACACAGATAGCAACATGAGCGTAGGGATTTCTTCCTTTAGGGTGATTTGGGTGGTCAGGTAATTGCCCTACCAAATAATCCCCAGCTTCCTGAATAATTTTCCAGAGTTTACTTGCGTTTTCTTTGTTCACGTTTTCAAATTTTATCTAAAAAATAAACTTTTTCTTATATCTATAATTTCTCTGATCTGTTTTTCTTTAATAGCATTCCAAGAAACGAATAAAGTACATAATTGATATAAGGCAAATATCTCATTTTTCTGATTTTGAGACAAATCACTATCTGCCTCTACATAGTTTTCAAAATAAGAAATATTATTTCTTGCACAGTTTAAATAATATCTACAAGCATCTGTTACTGTGGCTGTTGACCACCAGTTTGAATCTCTGAAAAGATTAGATATTTCTTGATAGAAAGAACTTGTTTCAGAAATAACTAAATCACTTTGAACATTTTCTGAAAATTGATCTAATTCAAATTGAATTAAAGCTAATATTTTTTTTTCACTACTTCTCTTAACATGTAGTTCAATGACGTTTTTATATGACATTGATTGTATCTTATTCCAATTATCAAAAAAATCATTTGGTGCTTTATTCAAATCTCCCATATTTAAAAATTAATAAGATCCTTTTTGTTTTGCACCTTTATAAAAAATTTCCTGCAAATAATCATTTTCTTTTTTTCGAAGTAAAATACTTTCTTTACTCATTAAAGCATTAGTTCTTTTTATAATTTCATGATAATTATATTTATCCTCTCCTCTTGCAACTTGAACACTATTTTTACCTAAGGTTTGCTTTACATTTGTTCCTATATAACTTTGGATAACAAATCCTATTCTTCTATCATTACTCTTATTAATTCCTGATCCATGTACTACTCTTGGATGATGCAAAGACATTTGACCAGCTTTAAGTTCTATAGATTTAACTTCGTCCTCAGGTACATTTTCTACTGTTTGGCCTCTAGTAAGTAAGTTGCCTTCATTATATTTCTCATTGTGATCTTTAATATTTAAATGTGATTTAGGCCACATTTTCATACACCCATTATTTTCATTTGAGTTTGTTAATGCTACCCATGCTGTAACCCAATTGAGAGGCTCTAATCCTATGTACTTTGCATCTTGGTGAAAGCTTACAAAATCTTGTTCATTTGGGTTTTTAATAAATAAAGTAGTGCTGCAAACTAAGATATTTTTTCCAATAATACTTTCTACTGCATCTAAAATTTTTGAATTATGAACTATCGAATCAAGTTTTGGTGAAATTAAATGAACATTATATCTTCCTGACTTATCTATTTCATTTGGCATTTTTTTTTCAATTAATTCTATTTCTTTTCTTGCCTCCAATGCTTCGCTACTAGACAAAACTTTAATAGGGGCTATATAACCCTGATCTTCATACTGTTTAAGTTGATTTGATGATAGATAAGTCATATTATTTTGAAAAGATTATATGAGCTCAACTATTTCTTCAATAATTTATGGCCGAAGTATTTAAATTAGGAATTGCTGCCAACAACAATCAACCAATCAAGGAAGTAAATTCAATTGAGGTTTTAGCAAATAAAGGAATAGTAGGTGATCGACATTTTCATGATTTTAATGATCCTTACAATCAATTATCTTTAATAGAGTCTGAGAATATTGATGAATATAATATTAAATTTGGACTAAATATACCTTACATCGATTTTAGACGAAATATTGTTACAAAAGGTATTCAATTAAATGATTTAATTGGGAAAAAATTAAAAGTAGGAAATGTTGAATTGGAGGGTATTGAATTATGCCGTCCTTGTAGACATCTTACCGAAATGCTTGATCAAAAAAATGTTCTTAAGGAATTTATGAGAAAAGGTGGACTTAGATGTCAAATATTATCGTCTTCAGAAATTACAATAGGAGATAAAATTAATCTGTTAGATTAGACAAGTCATATTAAAATCTATATACGCATAAGACTAAATGACCAGACAAAAAAAACTAATTATTGCTTGTGATGGAGAATCAGCAAGCGGTAAAAGTACAGCTGCAAAACTTATATCTAAAAAATATAAATTACTTCTAATAAATTCAGGACTTTTATACAGGTATGCTAGTAAGCTAATAATCAAACACAAACCTAAAAATCAAATTACTTTTGTAAAAAATAAATTTAAAAACATTTCTTATAAAAAAATCTCAAAACAAAATTTACATTCAGAGCAAATTAGCAATCACGTAGCTGGTTTAGCAAAAATTAAAAAAATTAGAGAAATTGTGAATAAAGTACAAATTTCTATAATTAGAAAAAATAAAAGAATATGTGTTGAGGGGAGGGATATTGCCAGTAAAATATTATCAAAAAACCCCAAGTATGATTTAGCATTTTATTTTAAATGCAGTTTAAATGTTGCAAGTTATAGAAGATGGTTAGATATTAAAAAGAAATTACCATTAAAGGAGGTAAAAAAGTCTTTGAAAAAACGTACTTTAACTGACAAAAATAGAAAGCACAGTCCACTAATTAGAGTAAGAGACTCTATTTTGATTAGATCAGATCGGCTGACAAAAAAACAAGTTCTATTAAAAATGTCCAGTTATATAGATAGATTGAAAACTAAAAATTAATTTTTTTGTTGTTGGTAATTTGTTTCCTCAATTGGTTTTGCATCAGGATCTAATTCTAATCCAGCTGGTGTTATAGTAGCTGGGACTGGAGTAAAAGTTGAATCTGGATTTTCTACAGTATTTCTGACTCTCATTCTATATAAACCGAAAATTCCGATAATTGCGTGAGCAATAATTAAAAAAATAAATAAACCATTTAAACCAAACCATTCCATAAATATAGAACACAAAATAGGACCACTAATTGCACCTACACCAAAGATAAACTGTAAGCCACCTCCTGCTGCAACGAATTTTGATTTAGGAACGAAGTCATTTGTATGAGCAAGGTTAAGAGAAAACAAAGGAAGACATAAACTTGAATACAGTCCCACAGCAATAAAAAATATAATTTTTCTTAAAGCAAATTCATCCATGTAATAAATATTTTGAATTGGATCATTTGAAGTGAGAATTGATACAAAAGCTAAAAAAGAACTTCCAAAAGTTGTTATTACGATTACTTTTCTTCTGTCAAATGTATCCGAGAAATAACCAATTGGGCCTTGACCAATCACGCCTGCGATTGTTGCGATAAATAAAAGTATTGATGTTTCAACCAAACTAAATTTTGCAAGAGTTGCATAAACAGATATTAAAGAAAAGAATGCTGCATGAATAATGCCAGTAAAGAATGAGCTCAATGAACCTAGTGGAGAAATTTTATATAATTCTTTAATACTTATTGTCTCTATCTTTTTAAATTTAGGCGCAGGTCTTTTAGTTAATAAAATAGGAACAAGTGCAATAGAAAGCAAAATAGAAACCAAAATAAATGGTTCATATTCCTCTGGTTCGCTTACATTAAGTAGCAACATACCTATAGCTAATCCAAAATAGATTACCATCATATAAGCAGACAATAGTTGCCCTCTATTTTTATTAGTTGCTCTATCATTTAACCAGCTTTCAG
Source organism: Candidatus Pelagibacter sp. (assembly GCF_052049835.1). Classification (GTDB taxonomy): domain Bacteria; phylum Pseudomonadota; class Alphaproteobacteria; order Pelagibacterales; family Pelagibacteraceae; genus Pelagibacter. The sequence continues at coordinate 125,447 of NZ_JBNGZF010000016.1, forward strand.
TAACCACATAACAACTAACTAAACTTATACCTGTTATGAACCTACTAATTGTCCACATGAAGGGATTTATATAAACAACAGCGATTAAAGCACTTAAAGATGCAAGTGAAGCAAATGCAGCAAAAACTCTTATGTGACCAACTTTTGAAACAAAATTAGGTGTGGTTCTTGAGCCAACAAAGTATCCAACAAAATATCCTGACATAAATATACCTGTTGTTAAAACACTAAAATCTTCAAGTACTGCCCTAATACCCATGACCTGTAATTGCAACCCATGACCAATCATCATTACCCCTATCCCAATAAATAGAGCCCAAGATTTTTTTACTTCTTTTTGCATTTATAAATTTTTTAATTTAACAATTTCCGGCTAGGTAGTTTTGGTTTGTGTTTTTTTTATGGCTAGTAAAGAGTGAATTGCAATGGTTATAATAATAACTATACCTCCATAGATAGTCTCGTTAGAAGGCTGTTCCTTAATAACCATCCACACCCATATTGGTCCAAGAATTGTCTCTAGAAGGAAAAAAAGGTTAACTTCAGCTGCTGTGATAAATCTTGGTGCTATGGTGACCAAAACAAATGGTATGGCTACACACATCACACACATTAAAGGTATATAAAAAAGATCATTTCCCACTAATGCAAAGTCTTTAACAAAGAAAAAGGCAAATATAGCAACACAAGATTTTCCAATTACAGCAGCAGGCACTAAATCGGTTGATTTTGCATATCTTGCAATGTTCGCGTTACAAGCTAATCCGAAAGAAGTTATTAAACCAAAAATATCTCCATAAAAATTTCCAAGACTTAAAGAGTCGTAAAAAATATAAACACAAGCAATAAAGGTAATTATTATAGCAACCCAAGTCTTATTATCTGGTTGTTCTTTTAAGAAAATAGCCCCTAAGATCGCAGAGAGCATTGGTGCAAGAGCTACCATTAATAAAGTATTTGCTACATTAGTATTTTGAATTGAAATAATAAAAGTAATATTACAAATAGAAAAACTAATTACATAAAAAATACCTGGATAACCAATTTTAAACAAAGCTTTTAAGAAATTATTTTTATAAAACAAAAGAAGACCAACTAAAACTACTAAAAACGGTATTGCGCCTCTGTAAAAAAGCATCCCCCAAGTATCAATATTTGATAATCTAATTAGTAATGAGTCAGGGGTTATAAACATAACTCCTATAAAAGCCATCAATGAACCTTTTTGCTGATTAGTTAAATTTTTCACGCTTTAAGCTGTTTCCAAAAAGTTTTAGCTAAATTTATTCCTGATAGATCATAAAGTGTTTTTAGTCCAGTTGGAGATGTAACATTTATATCTCCATTGAGTTGTTGATCTATAAAATCAATTCCTGCAAAAAAAATATTTTCTTTTTTTAAATCTTTTGCAATTAGTTTTGAAATTTTAATTTCTTTACTTGTTAATTTTATATTAGCAGGTTTTGCTCCTTTACTCATATTACTTAAAATTGAACCTTTCTTTGGAACCCTAGAAATTGCTCCACATACTTTCCCATTAATAATAAAAACCCTTTTGTCTCCATTACTTATTTTAGGAAGAAATTTTTGGCACACGATATGATCATGTTTTTTTATAAACTTATTAACTAATTTTGGATTAAATTTAGTTAACAAATGAATATCATTTCCACTGAAACTATGGATGGGTTTTAAAATGACTTTTTTGTTTTTTTTGAAAAATTTTTTAATTTCATCCATATTTTGACTAAAAATAGTAGCTGGCATGTATTTTTGGTATTTAGATGAATACAATTTTTCAGAAATATTCCTTATAGAGGTAGGATTGTTAATTATTTTAACTTTAGTCTTAATTGTATCCAAAATGTATGTTGTTGAAATATACTCAAGATTAAAAGGTGGATCTTGGCGAATTAGAATAAATTTACATTTTGTTAGGTCTAGATTTTGTTTTTTTGTAATTTTATAAAATTTTTTATTGCTGTAGTTAAATTTAATAAAAAAACCTGTGGCTGTAACTTTCGAATTAACAATTGATAAATCTTTTGGATCGTAATAGAAAATTTTATATTTTTTGTTCTGAATTTCGTTTGCTAAAAAAACACTTGTATCCGTTAAAGGATTTAGTTTAGAAGGATGGTTTCCTTGAACAGCAACAATTTTATTTATCATACAATTCGTCTAAATTTTCGTTTTTTGAAAATTTACTAATCATATGATCTGCGTTTGTTGTCTTGCTATCAATTACTTTTTGTAGATGATTTAGAAATATAGTCTCGTTATTACCTTTTTTACTTAAAACATCTCTATTCTCTAAACCTTTTCTTGAAAGATCTAAAAGTTTAGATGACCAATGAAGAAGATCTTTACCCATTAATTGAGTATTAAATCCCTTTTGTGGTGCCTCTAGATAAGCGTTAATTATTTTATCGATGTCCCATGTTGAAATTAGTTCATGAACTTCGTCTAAATTTCCGTAAAGCATACCTATGTTGAAAGCTGGTCCTGCACATAAACAATCCCAACCACAGGTATCCATTGATCTCAATTCAATATATTTTTTAACTCTGTTTTCAGTAAATATTGTGCTCAAGTGAGTTGTTAAGTCTGCTTCAGTTGGAAGTCTATTTCCAATTTCTTGGATTTTTCCTTCCATAAAATCTTTAAAAATATAATTTCTACCTGAAATATACTGATCTTTATTTTGTATAAATAATATAGGAAAATTAATTATAAAATCTGCATATTTTTCAAAATTAATATTTTCGAAAAATAATTTAGGCAATCCACCTCTAGAAGTACTTTGCCATACTTTAGATCTAAAGGATAAATATTTACTATTTTTTTTCTCCACAATTGAGGAATTAGCAAACAAAGCAATTGCAATAGGTACAATTGAGTTTGCTACTCTAAACTTTTTAATAAAATCATCTTCTGAACTATAATCTATATTTAACTGTGTACCGCATGTTCGATACATCATATCTAAACTAAGTTTACCACCTAGAGGCATATCCTTAGTCATCAATTCATATCTTTGTTTAGGATTATTTGGGATTTCATTTAATTTAGATATTGGATCGAATCCTGCACTAACAATTTTTATATCTAATTTTTTTGTAACTTGCTTTAATTCAAATAAATAGTCTTGTGACTCCGCACAAGCTTCGTGCATATGATTTAATTTATCTCCCGATAACTCTATCTGATTACCTGGTTCAAGAGTTATATTTTTTCCACCTTTATTAAGAGCAATGATATTTTCTTTTTCAAAAACTGGGTTCCAGCCAAATTCAAGCAGAGCTGTAAACATTTTTTTTATTTTTAAATAATCAATCCTTTTATTATCCGAATTATTAAATAAAAATTTTTCATGTTCGATCCCAATTTTAAAATTTTTGGGTTCTTTAATACCTGATTTAAAATAATTAATAATTTTTTCTTTTGAATCAATCATGCGCTGTAAATAGTGATTTATATCTAAATTTAAAGATAATAATAAGGTTCTTTTGCGAATATTTTTTTAACTAATGGCTTAAAATCATCCAAAGACATACTTTTATAATCAGGATCAAAAGAACATTGATCATATTTTTCACAAAAATCTATAGTATCTTGATAATACTTGTGGTCTTTAAATTTATCTCTTGCATTTCTATCGCCACCTAAATGATGTGCACTGTAATAAGTTTGAAAAAGACCATGGTGTAGAATAATCCAATAGGTTTTTTCCGAAACATAGGGTCTTAGTATCGATGCAGCATATTGAGAATGATTCATTGGTGCTAAATCATCCCCAATATCATGTAATAAAGTTGCAACAACCATTTCATCACTTTCTTTGTTTTTAAATGCTCTTGTTGCTGCTTGCAAAGAATGTTCCAATCTTGTGATTTTATAACCTTCTAAAGTAGTAGTTTGTTTAGATAAATAATTTAAAACTCTCTCAGCTGTTTGTCTTTCAAAGTTTTTCTCAAATTTTTCAAGAAGCTCATAATCTTCCTTAGTTCCGTTTTTCATTTCAGTAAAATTTACTGTTTTCATAATTTAATTGTTTGATCCTGTACTTAGTAAAGATAACTGAGTTATTTTATTATCGCCTAATTCATCTACTAATTTAACAGGATATTCACCTGTGAAATAATGATCTGTTAATTGTGGATATGTTTCGTTTCTTTTTTCAAAACCAATTGCTTTATACAAACCCTCAATTGATAAAAATCTCAAAGTTTTAGCTCCAATATATTCGCAAATTTCATCATTTGTTTTATTCGCAGCTAGCAATTCTTTTTTTGTAGGTGTATCTACACCATAGAAATCTGGATATCTTATTTCAGGGCATGCAATTTTAACATGAACTTCTTTTGCACCAGCATCATAAAGCATTTTAACTATTTTATGTGATGTGGTTCCTCGAACAAGAGAGTCGTCAATTAGAATTATTTTTTTATTTTTAATTGTAGTTTGATTAGCATTTAATTTTAATTTAACACCTAAGCTTCTAATTTTTTGGCTTGGCTCGATGAAAGTTCTTCCAACATAATGGTTTCGAATTAATCCATGCTCAAAATTCATTTTTAATTCTTGAGCAAAACCCATAGCTGCAGCATTTCCAGAGTCTGGAACCGGAACCACTATATCAGCATCAGTATCATTTTCTTTTGCAAGTTCTCTACCAATATTTTTTCTATGCTCATAAGCTGTTTTCCCCCCTATTAGACTGTCTGGCCTTGAAAAATAAATATATTCAAATACACAAGGTCTAACTTTTTTAGCGGGGAAGGGTTTAATACTTTTAAGTTCATTATTTTCAATTAAAATTATCTCTCCATTTTCAACTTCTCTAACAAATTTAGCACCAATAATATCGAATGCACAAGTTTCAGATGCTAAGACATAACTATTTCCAAGCTTACCAATTACTAATGGTCTAATTCCATAAGGATCTCTAACTCCAATTAGTGAGTTTTGCGTTAACATCACTAATGCATAACCACCTTGGATTTGAAAAATTGCATCAATTACTTTGTCAATTGTTTTTGGTCTTTTTGATTTAGCAATTAATTGGACAATCGTTTCAGTATCTGATGTAGTGTAAAATATAGCTCCATCTTCAACGAGTTTATTTCTCAAAGCAATTGAATTAGTAAGATTTCCATTATGAGCAACTCCAATACCACCTGCATTAGTATCAGCAAAAAAAGGTTGTATATTTCTTAATATATTGTTTCCAGTTGTGCTGTATCTATTATGGCCAATTGCATAATTTCCCTTAAGATTGTTAAGCACTTTTTCTTTGTTAAAATTATCGCCAACTAAACCAAATCTTTTTTCAGAATAATATTTTTCTCCATCAAAAGTAACTATTCCACATCCTTCTTGACCTCTGTGTTGTAGGGCATGTAATCCAAGCGCAGTTAGAGCTGACGCATCCTTTGCATTGCTGATACCAAAAACTCCACACTCTTCCTTTAATCTTGGATTATAGTTCTTTAATTTTTTCTTTAGAATCTTGATATGTTTTTTCATTAGGAAATTCTTTTATCAGATAATTACTACCTTTTTCTAAATATGGAAAGACGTATGATTTGTCAAAATTTATTGGCCATTTATCATAATTATAAACGATATGAACACCTGAAAAGATACATAAAGAAATAATGTAAGCTCTTATAAAACCAAAAAAGAATCCAAACATTGTATCTAAGCCACCGATTCCTGTATATCTGACCGCTCTACTGATTCCTTTATTAACTAATAAAACCAAAAAGATAACTACAACAAATATTACTATTCCCAAACTAACATCAAGCACATACTCGTTATCAATTATGTCTTTTACATAGGGTTTAATTTTCGGAAATAGAATTAATGTTATTATATATGCAAGCAACCATTTTGCCATTGAGAGAATACTTAAAATGAAGCCCTTTTTGTAACAATTTATCAAAGAAAGGATTGTTAAAATTAAATAAATTAAATCAATTATTGATATTGCTTTATAAAAATCTTGTATGATTTCTAACATTAAGATGATTTGCCAAAAGGTTTAATTATTAAGATTAATGCAGGAAGTAGTGTTAATACCGATATCATAGCCAATAACATAGCAAGCCCTGTAAACACACCAAAATAAATTGTTGGGATAAACTTCGATAACACTAAAATTGAAAATCCAAAAACAATAGTAATTGAAGTGTTTAGAATAGCAACACCAACAGTTGAATGACAAGTTTTTAACGTCTTTTTATAATCCTTTATTTTATTAAACTCTTCTTTAAATCTGTAAATATAGTGAATACTATTATCTACTGCTATTCCTATCGTAATTGCTGCAATTGTTATAGTCATCATATCTAAAGGTATTCCTAACAATCCAATTATTCCTAAGATAAAAAAAGCAGCAATAAAATTTGGAACAACACCAATCAATGAAAGTTTAATATTTCTAAATAAGATTACGAACATTGAAAATATTCCAATCATTACTAATCCCAATGTTAAAATTTGAGATTTAAAAAGACTTTGTAATAAATTATTAAATAATATTAACACACCTACTAGTTTATAATCTTTTTTATCTAAACCAAATTTATCTTTTAAATCAAAATGAATTTTGTTAATTAAATCATTTCTTCTTAAATCTTCTTGCGAGTCTATAATTCTTAGACTAATTCGAGCTTCATTATCTTTAATAGAAAGATAGGGATCGATGATTTCAGTTTTAATGCTCTCAGGAATTTTAGAGTAGAGCACTCCCATTTCTAAAGTGCCTAAAGGTTTATTGTTATTTAATTGAGTAGCAACTTCAATAATAGATGAAAAAGATAGAACTTTGCCAATTTCAGGTAAGCTGTCTAAGTAATTATGTACAGATGCAATTAGATCAATTTTATCTTTGGTAAACCAATATTTTTCATCATTAGCATCTTCTTCATCACCCCAATCATCAAATTCATCATCTTCCTCAGATTTTTTCACTTTTTCTTTTTCCGGAAATTTTATAATAACTTCTAAAGGTGTGGTTCCACCTAGCTCTTCATCTATAAGCTTCATACCTTTATAAATTTCAGTATTCTTATCAAAGTAATTTATAAAACTATTTTCAACCTCTAGCTTACTTATTCCAATAATACTTGAAATGATAATTATTCCAGTTGCTAATAAGATTGAGTTTTTATTATTAAGAGAAATTAAACCAAGTAAATTTGTGATTTTAGATTTTTGTTCTTTTTTAACTGAAATATTATTTGTGGGTGCAAAGTTTAAAAGGGTAGGTAGTAGAGTAAATGTAACGATGAATGATGTAATCAAACCAAAAGTCATCATCCAGCCAAAATCAATAATTGGTTTTATTTCACTAAAGATTAAAGATAAGAAAGCGAAAATTGTCGTTAGAACAGTATAAAGAATTGGCCAAAACATTTTTGAAGTAGTTAGTGAAATGATTTCAAAATTATTTTTTGATGGAAAATCTTTTTTAATTTGAAGAAATCTTGTGCTCATATGAATATTCATTGCCATTGTCAAAATCAACATAAGCGCAATAAAATTTGATGAGATCACCGTAACCTTCCATCCTAGCAATCCAAGTAATCCCATCATTATTATTACAGAAAAAAAACAACTACTTATAGGAACAATAATCCAAAGAAGATTTCTAAAAACAAACCACAAAGTAGCAATTATAAATAATAGAACTCCCAAACCAAAAACTATTATATCGCTTTTGATAAAAGTCATCATATCATCAGCAATCATTGGTATTCCTCCTAGATAAATCTTTCCAACATCATCATAACTTTGAATAACTTGTCTAATTTCTAAAATATTTTGGTGGTTTTGTTTTTTGATTTGATCTTTAATTAGTTCAACTTCTTTTTTTGATTTATTTTCTATATCTTCTAATTTTTGAGATTGCTTAATGTTAACAATTATTCCACTAGTTTTGCCATCTTCGCTAATTACAAAATTTCGAAAAACAGGACTATTTAAAATTTCTTTAAATCCCCTATCTCTATCAACATCTTCATCTTTTAATGTTTTGAAGCTTTCTAGTCTTTCTTGAAGGGGAGCTTCTGAATTATTTAAAAGTGGAACATCTAACAAAGTAATTACACTATGGACCCAATTTAGGCTCTGAATTTTATATTTTAAACTTAATAAATTATTAATTGATGAGTCAGTTGCCATTCCCTCATTTGGTGTATAGGTAAGAATTAAAAATTCTTTAGATCCATATCTTTCGGAGACTTCTTTCAAGTATTCTAAATCTGGGTCACCCTCTATTAATAAGGTTTCTGATGAAGCATCTAACCTAAAATTTTTTGAATAGTATCCAAAACTTAAAATAGTAATAATTAACAATATAAATATTGCTTTAGGATTTTTAAGGATAACGTTTTGATAAAAATGAGCTATCATTCAAGCTCTTTATATTGGAAATTAACTTAATTGAGTATCCTTAAATTTTGTAAATCTTTCCTCAAATTCAAGAGTTACATTACCAATAGGACCATGTCTTTGTTTTCCAATTATAATTTGAGCTATATGTGCAACTTCATTCATTTTTGCTTGCCACTCTGCATGCTCAACAGTTGCTTCTCTTGGTTCTTTTCTCTGTAAATAATATCCTTCTCTGTAAACAAACATCACAACATCAGCATCTTGTTCAATTGAACCGGACTCTCTCAAATCTGCCAATTGAGGCTTATGATCATCTCTCTGTTCTACCTGTCGAGACAACTGCGAAAGAGCCACAACAGGGACAGAAAGTTCTTTGGCTATTGCTTTAAGTCCTTGAGTGATTTGTGAGATTTCTTGAACTCTTCCATCTTTATTAAATGTAGTTCCTCTCATTAATTGAATGTAATCAACCACGATCATATCGAGACCAAAAAGCCTTTTAATGCGTCTTGCTCGATTACTAAGAGCAGCAATACTTATTGCTGGAGTTTCATCAATATAAAGTGGAAGTTCGGAAATATTTTTTGACGTTTCTAAAAATTTATCAAATTGGTCATCTGATATTCTTCCTCTTCTAATATCATTAGAACTTATTCTTGCTTGTTCAGAAATAATTCTAGTAGATAATTGCTCAGAAGACATTTCTAGAGAAAAAAAAGCTACAGATGATTTTTTACCACTCTCTTGTAGTTTTTGTGCAGCGTTAAATGCAATATTTGTTGCAAGTGAAGTTTTACCCATCGATGGTCGACCAGCAATAATAATTAAATCTGATTGGTGTAAACCACCAAGCTTATCATCTAAATCTCTTAAACCTGTAGGAATACCAACAATCCCTTCTTCATTTTTATAAGCAGCTGAAGCCATCTCAATAGTTTGTTTCATTGCTTCATCAAATTTTACCAAAGAAGAATTGAAAGATCCTTTTTCAGCTAAATCAAACAATAATCTCTCTGAACTTTCGATTATAGATTGACCGTTAGTATCAAGGTCATTTATTTTTGCACTATCAATAGTTTGTTCAGAAATTTTTATTAATTCTCTTCTTACAAACATATCGTAAATTATTTTTGAATATTCTATTGCCTGCCTAACAGATGTAGAAAATTTTGTAATTTTAACTAAGTATTCGGGAACATTTAGATCATCTTTCTCATCTTCAAAATAATTTTTTAATGTAATGGGGTTGGCCAACATTCCTTTGTAGATAAGACTTTCTACTGCTTCAAATATTTTTTGATGCATTGGATCATAAAAGTTAATACTAGAAATTATTGTATTTATTTCATCAAAAATATCATTACTGACAAGAATTGATCCTATTACAGCTTGTTCTGCTTCAATATTATTAGGTAATTCCTTAAATTGATCTTTAACAATACTCAAATTGTTTTCCATAAGAATTAACTTACATGAAAATTAATTAAATCAAATTATAAATTGGTGCTGGGGAAAATAATGTATAATTACTAAATTGTATCAGCAGAGGAAACATTGATGGTAATTTCAGCATCAACTTCCGAGTGTAAAGAAATTTTAACTTTGAATTTTCCTAAAGCTTTTATTTCTTCAACTGGTTGTATCATTGAAGGTTTGATATCAATTTTATTTTCTTCTTGAATAAGTTTTGAAATTTCAGTTGGTTTAACTGAACCATATAATTCATTATTTTCTGTGCTTAGTTTTTTTACATAGTATTCTTTTCCATTGATTTGTTCAGCTATTTGAGAAGCTTCTTTTTTCTTTTCATTATCTTTTTTAGATAACTCAGCTTTAATTTTTTCAACATCTTTAATATTTTCTTTTGATGCATAAAGAGCTTTTTTATTAGCTATTAAAAAGTTTCTAGCAAAACCTCTTTTCACATCTATTACTTCACCTATAGATCCAATTCTTTTGACGTTTTCTAATAAAATTACTTTCATACTATAGTAGCGCTAAGTTTCTAGCTCTTTTGATTGAAAGAGAAAGTTCTCTTTGTTTCTTTTGAGATACATTTGTGATTCTTGATGGTAAAATTTTACCATTCTCAGACACATATTTTTTTAATAGTTTAATATTTTTATAGTCTACCTCTGGAGCACCTTTGACTGATAATGGACAAGTTTTTTTGAACTTATATTTATTTGGTTGAAAAATACTTAATTTTGCAAAGTTACTTTGTTTACCTTTTTTATTCCCACTTTGTCTTTTTGGCATTAGTTTTTAGGACTTTCTTTTTTTTCACTATCTTCTTTTTTTCCAAAATAGTTTGTTTCTAGATTAAATTTTTTTACTCTAACTGTAAGATATCTCAGTAATTTTTTGTCTATAGCCTCATTTTTTTCTAATTCATCAATTACATTCCCTTTGCCTTTTATTTTAAAATGAATGTAGCTTCCTTTTTTATTCTTTTTTATGAGGTAAGATAAGTTTAGTAATCCCCAGTTTTCAGTTTTAACAACTTCGCCATCATTTTTTTCAACTATTTTAGAATATTTTTCTGTTAGTTGCTTTAATTCACTTGGCGAAGTATCTTGCCTAGCTATTATAGTATGTTCGTATAAATTCATTATAGTTCTTTAATAAAAAATGAGGATATACTATTATAAAAGTTCAATTACAATAGTTAAAAAGGAAAAAATATTAGTTTTTTTTATATGTTTTCAGTAATTTTTCCAGGTCAGGGATCTCAATTAGTAGGAATGGGAAAAGAGTTTTATGATAAATTTGATATTGTAAAAGAGCTGTTTAAACGGGCAGATGATATACTAAATTTTTCTATTTCTAAGCTTATTTTAGAAGGGCCCAAGGAAGAGTTAGATTTAACAGCTAACACACAGCCAGCAATATTTTTAATAAGTTACTCAATATTCAATGTTGCAAAAAATGAATTCAAATTAGATTTAAATAAAGCAAAATACTTTGCTGGACACTCTTTAGGTGAATATTCAGCTTTATCATGCGCAGGATATTTAGATTTTTCAGATACTTTAAAAATATTAAGAATTAGAGGAGATGCTATGCAAAACTCTGTACCTAAAGGGCAGGGAGGAATGGTTGCGGTATTAGGCTCAACGGTTGAGGTAATTGAAAAGATTTTAACAGAAAATAAAGAAAATCTAAAAGTACAAATTGCGAATGATAATTCCGAAGGTCAAATCGTTTTGAGTGGAAAAGCAGAGGATTTAGAAAAGTTAATTCAAATTTTAAAGGATAATTCAATAAAAAATATAAAACTTCCAGTAAGCGCACCTTTCCACTGTGATTTGATGAATAATGCAACGAAAATTATGACAGAAGAGTTAAATAAACTTAATTTTAAAAAAGGACAAAATAAATTAATTTCAAACGTTACTGCTAATGAAATTAAAGATCCAGACGAGCTTAAAAAGCTCCTAATTAAGCAAATAGAGAATAGAGTTAGATGGAGAGAAAGTGTGATTAATATGATAGAAAATGGTGTAAATCATTTTATTGAAATTGGACCTGGGAAAGTTTTGTCAGGTTTGGTAAAAAGAATTAGTAGAGATGTTAAAATAGATACAATTAATAGTCAAAGTGATATTGAAGGTTTAAAAATATGACAGATTTAAAAGGTAAAAATATTATCGTTACTGGAGCATCTGGTGGAATTGGAAATTCAATAATTGAAAATTTAAATCATGCTGGAGTAAATATTTTAGCCTCAGGTACAAGAATAGAGAAACTTGCAGAACTGAAAGAAAAGCACAGAAATATTAAAACTTTAAAATTTGATATTTCTCAAAGTGGCAAAATTGAAGAATTTATTGAAAACGCAACAAAAGAACTTGGCGGTAGTTTAGATTGTATAGTTAACAATGCAGGTGTTACTCAAGATAATTTAGCAATAAGAATGAGTCTAGATGAATGGCAAAAAGTAATTGATATTAATTTAACATCAACTTTTTTAATGAGTAAATTTGCTATAAAAAAAATGTTAAAAAATAAATCTGGCAAGATTGTTAATATTACATCGGTTGTTGGTCATACGGGAAACTTAGGACAGTCAAATTATACTGCATCCAAAGCAGGCATAATTGCGATGTCGAAGAGTTTAGCAATAGAATACGCAAAGAAAAATATAAATATAAACTGTATTTCACCTGGTTTCATTAAAACAGCAATGACTGATAAAATAGATGATAAGTTTAAAGAGGCTATAATATCAAAAATTCCTTCTGGTCGACTGGGTGAGCCTGATGATATTGCAAAAGCAGTACTTTTTTTATGCTCAAACCAATCAAGCTATATTAACGGTGAAACGTTACATGTTAATGGAGGAATGTATATGGCTTGACAAACTAAGTTTTTAAACTATTAAGAATTTATAACAAAAAAGGATCAATATGTCAGAAGACGTTTCAAGCAAAGTAAAAAAAATAGTAGCAGATCACTTAGGAATTGATGAAAACAAAGTAACCGACGAAGCAAGTTTCACAGATGATTTAGGCGCAGATAGCTTAGACACTGTAGAATTAGTTATGGCCTTCGAGGAAGAGTTTGGTTCTGAAATTTCAGATAGCGAAGCTGAGAAGATCTTAACAGTTGGTGATGCTATTAAATTTATCGAAGGAAAAGCAAATTAGTAAGTAAATGCCCTTAAACAAACATGGGGTAATGATAATATTATCTTCTCCATCAGGAGCAGGCAAAACAACTTTAGTAAAAATGTTATCTAAAATAGATAACTTTGACATTTCTATTTCACATACAACCCGATCTCCAAGATCAAACGAAAATATTGGAAAAGATTATTTTTTTGTTGATGTTAATGAATTTCAAAGATTAATTAAAAATCAAGAATTTCTTGAATATGCTAAAGTTTTTAATAATTTTTATGGAACCACACGCACACCAGTTATTGAAAAATTAGATAAAGGAAAAAATGTATTGTTTGATATTGATTGGCAAGGCGCAGATCAAATCAAAAACAAAAAATTAGATTACAAATTAATAACTTTTTTTATTCTGCCACCAAGTAAAGAAGTTTTATACGATAGACTTCAAAATAGAGACATGAAAGATAAAATGATAGTTGCTGAAAGAATGAGACAATTTGAGAGAGATGTTCTTCATTGGATAAATTATGATTATGTAATTATAAATGATCAATTAGATTTATGTTTTGAAAAAATTAATAATTTAATCAATGCAGAAATAAATAATGGCTCAAAAGATTATGATTTAGAATTTGTAAGAAATCACATAAACAAATTAACAAATTAATTTTTCATATTCACTGGTTAATTGATAATACATTTCATAATTTAAGTTTTGTGGTCTTAAATTTAAGTCAATTTTTAATTTATTTAATACATTTTGGTTACCATTAAAAATTTGATTAAAAGGTTTTTTTAACATTTTTCTTCTATGAAGAAAAAATACTCTTGTAACTTTTTCAAGATTTTTTGAATTCTTAAGCTCATGATAATTTTTTTTTGGACTGAAATATAAAATAGTACTATCTATTTTTGGTTTTGGTGAAAATGATTGTGGCTTGACATCATATATTTTTTTAATATCTAGTTTCCAATTAGCTAAAACAGATAATCTGCCATATTGTGATGTATTATGTTTTGCAATAATTCTTTCAGCAACTTCTTTCTGAAACATTAATATTAAGTGATCAAACCAGAAATTATTTTTTAAATTTACAATCCATTTACTCAAGATCTCTGTAGATATGTTATAGGGCAAGTTACCAAATACTGTTAATTTATCTTTCGATAAAATCTTTTCATCAATATTTAAAATATCTTCATTGATAATTGTGATTTGATTGTTAAAAATTTCATCAAGATATCTAACTAAATCATTATCTTTTTCAATTACAATAAATTTTTTTGGGTTTTTATTCAGTATAAATGAAGTTAGGTTACCACTTCCTGGCCCAACTTCTAAAACCGTTTTTCCTTTGATTGGGACAATATTAACAATTTTTTCTAAAATATTTTTATCGGTCAGAAAATTTTGCCCTAAACTTTTTTTTGCTTTAATCAATTTTTGTCCAAAAAAGTAATTGCTTTAATTAAACTGAGTGGATTTGATTTATTTTTACCTAGCATAATTTCATTTGGTCCGTGATCAGGAGAAATTCTTATGAACGGAAGTCCAACAGTAATATTTATTGCATCGAACTCATGTAGCGATTTTAGTGGTCCTAATACTTGATCATGATACATTCCAATGATTACATTGAATTTTTTACGGTTATTATTTAAAAATATTGTATCTGCAGCATAGGGTCCAGACACGTTGTATCCATGTTTTATTAATTGTTTTATTGCAGGTTTTATTATTCTTTCATCTTCTTTCTTTGAAAAACTTTCACAGTGAGGGTTTAAACCGGTGATAGCAATTTTAGGTTTATATCGAAGGTATTTTTTATAAAAATTACTAATTAATATTGTCTTTTCTATTATTATTTTTTTATTTATTTTTTTTGCAACTTTATTTATTGGCAAATGTGTTGTTACAGGACAAACAGAAAGTTTTTTATTATATATCAGCATTGCCTTTTTTTTTGTTGAAGTCTTTTTGGAAATATATTCAGTAATTCCTAAAAATTTATTTTTTAAAAAAGTTTTTTTTGAGATAGGTCCGTTAATCATTTTAAACGAAAATCCTGATTTAATAATTTTTAATGCAATTTCAAATGATTCTTTTATATAATTATTAGATTTACTGGTTATCTTTCCAAGTTTAGGTTTTTGTATATAAGGAACATTTATAAGATTAATACTTTGATTATTTAAAATAATATTATTCATATTGGAAATATTAATAATATTTATTTTTTTTTTAAAATTTAATTTTTTCATATGAAGTTTGAGAACACTCAAGGAGCAGATCAAAACCAAAGGACTTTTAAATTTTTTTGTTTTTATTGTTTTAAAAAAAATTTCTAAAAAAATACTATTTGGTTCTCCAGCAACAATAATTATTGGGTTACTTTTCATCAATTGAATAATTAATTTTTATTTTATTAAAATAAATATTAGAGTATTGATTTAGTTGTCTGTTTCGTTCAAATTCAATCATTTCTTTTAGCTTAGAATCTTTGTTAACTTTAATTTTTTTTGTTTTTATATCCTCAATTTTTAATATTAAAAAATTATTTCCTATTTTTATTATATTAGTAATTTGCCCTTTTTTAATTTTATATAATTCATCAAGTATTTTAGGCGATAAATTGTCTTCATCTACCCAACCAATTTTACCTCCTTTTTTAGAACTTTCACTTATACTGTAAAGACTAGCAGAGTTACTAAAACCAAAGTCCTTTATACTTTGAGTAATTGTATTTATCTGGTCTTCTAAGTTTTGATTATTTTGCTTAGTAAAAAATATTTCAGAGAGCAAGTATTGATTTTTGTATTTATCACTATTTTTAATTTTTTCTAATAATCCTTCTTTGTTGATTTTTATTTGAGCGTTAAATCTTTGAAATATTAATTTATTCCAAAAAAATT
Organism: Candidatus Pelagibacter sp.; assembly: GCF_052049835.1. GTDB lineage: Bacteria > Pseudomonadota > Alphaproteobacteria > Pelagibacterales > Pelagibacteraceae > Pelagibacter. The sequence goes on from NZ_JBNGZF010000016.1 coordinate 141,388, forward strand.
CTATTTTTATTTTTTCTTTAACTTTAGATATAGAATAAGTATTTTTACTTTTTAAAAGTAATCCAAAATCTTTCTCATTAGAAAAATTTAAATTTTTATAAAAATCTTTAAATATTTTATTAATCAAGGTGTCATTTTGGTTGATATCAATTATTTTTTTTAATTCATTAGTTTTTATTATCTCGTTAATTAATGAGTTTTTAGAAATTTGAAAAATTTTGTCATAATTTAACTGATCTAAACTTGGATTTAAAAGTTTTAAATACGTAGACTCTTTTTCTACATCATAATTTGTAATTATTTCATTATTAATTTTTGCCACAATATAGAAATTTTCTTGTGATATTGCGTTTGTATTTAAAATAAAAATAAAAATTAATATTAAATTTATTTTTTTTAGCATTTTTAATTTAGGTTTGGAGATGTACTTTCTCCAAAAGGAATAATTGTAAGTTTAAAAAATATGCTTTCTTTTGGTTTAATATCTCTATCATTATAATAATCTTTTTGATATTCAACACTTGCTGCCAAGCAATCATTTTTATATTGGTAAACTAAATTATAATACTCAGTTAAATCTGTTTTTAAATTTTCTCTAGTTGAAAAGGATAAATTATTTCTATCATCAAACTTGTATGTAGTTTCATTTAAATAATAGGAATTTTTATCACCTTCTTGCCTTAAGTAATCAAAAGTATTGATAAATTTGTTAAATTTTATCTCTGCAATAAAGTTTTGATAATTTATTTCTGATAAATTATTTCTTGCAGAAAAATTATATTTTGTATTTAAAAAACTTAGTGGATTATATGAAATTTCACCAAAAAAATTAGATACTTTTGAACCTAGTTGATTATTTCTCTCTAAATCATTATTTTCATTTAACCTTAAGTTGTTTGCTAATTTGAGACTAAATATCTCCTTATTTTTTTTTTCCTCACTGAATGAATAATCTATTCCGTAAGCTATTGAAATCCCGCTTTCCAAAGTCTCTTTTGAAGAAATTCTATCTAAGTCAAATAAATTATCTGCGTCTAATTTATACTCCTTGTCACTTAAATCTTTTGTGTGTCCAGGGCTTAACTTTAAAGTTAATTTAGGTTTAAGTAGCGATTTGTTTAAAGCATTTTTTTTAATTAATGGATATGATGAGTTAAATTGAAATAAACCTGACAAATATAAATCCTCACCTTCTTTATTTAATTTTGAATTTTGTGAATTTGTATTTGAATTTTTAATGATAAATTCATAATTATTATAATATCCACTTTTAGTTATAGTAGGATTTGATTTAAATATTAAATTATTTGTGTTCACTCTATCGTAAACTGTTGTCTGATAGTTGTGTATATAATTGTTTGTTTTAAATTCAAAATTTCCATTTAATTTAGTTTTATTTTCAATACTTTTAGTTAATTCAATTTTAGGTAAAATATATTCGTATTTATTATTACTATCGGTCTCATTTAATTTCTGATAAACTTTTAACTCACTATCAATGTTCGTATTATCAGAGAACATGCTAAGTTTCACTGATGTCTCTGTTAGGTCGTAATCCTTTATAATTGGTGAGTCAAGCTTATTTGCCCTTAGATAAGTATCATCTGATACTTGTTCTAAATTAAACTTTAAATTACTTTTTTTAAAATTTTTAATATTTAAATTTTTATCCAAATTATAAAATAAATGACCGTTAATATTATTACTACTGTTAAAAAATAAACTTGTATCTAAAATTGAATTTGAATTTTTTTCTCTCTCTCTGTACTCATTTTGAAGCAAAAATTGATCTTTCGCATAAAATCTTGGAGTAAAAGTTAAGTCTTTATTTTCAGCCAAAACTTTAAAATATGGAACACTAAAATAAGTATTATTATTAGGTGTATTTTCAAAAGTTGGCATTAAAAATCCAGACTGCCTTTTTACAGTTGGGTCAGGATGAAAAAATTTTGGAAAATAAACTATAGGTACATCATAAACTTTTAACCATACGTTTTTGTATGAAATAATTTTCTTTTGACTATCATGTTTTATTTTATCTGCTGACAATTCCCAAGGAGGACAATTTTCTGTTTTTTTACAAGCTGTAAAAGTACCATTTGAAATTTCTGTGATATTATTTTCATATTTTATTTTTTCACCTTTAAGTCTAGGTTCGTTATCTTTATTAAAATACTCATTATTTAAATTGATAATTATATTTTTTCCAATTAATAAATTTGATTGTGTATCAATATATGCCGATTCTATTTCAAAGGAATTTTTTCTATTATCTTTCATGGTGGCTTTAAAAATATTTAAATTCTTTTGATTTATTTTATAGTCAAATTTATTTGTACTGATTAAGTTAGAATATTTATCTTTAATTTTTGACTCAGTATTAGAAAAAAGGAGGTTTTTTCCTCTATCGAAAACTATATTTTCTCCTTGAATGTTTAATGACTTTTTTAAATCATCAATTTCAATACCATTAGAAGCAGTTATGATATTTTTTCCTCTATCGAAAACTATATTTTCTCCTTGAATGTTTAATGACTTTTTTAAATCATCAATTTCAATACCATTAGAAGCAGTTATGATATTTTTTCCTCTATCGAAAACTATATTTTCTCCTTGAATGTTTAATGACTTTTTTAAATCATCAATTTCAATACCATTAGAAGCAGTTATGATA
>NZ_JBNGZF010000017.1:0-187405 GCF_052049835.1 Candidatus Pelagibacter sp.
ATATCAAACTTAATTAATTTGAATTTTAAATTTAATTTTTGTGATTTAATAGTAGCATTTCCATTTGATGCTTCTAGTTGGTCTAAATTTTTAATATATTTAAAATTTTCTGCTACTATTTCAAAATTATTATTTTCTGAAAAAGCCTTTCCTTCTTTTGCTAAAACAAGATTACCTTTATCTTGAATATTAATATTTTTTACATCAAATTCAAAAGTTTCAGTTTTTGATATTTGAGGTAAAATAAAAAATAAAAGCAGACAAAGTGTAAAAAATTTATTTTTCATTTATTCTTATTAAACCAATAATTGTAATAATTGTAATAAATATAATAGGTAAAAAAACTGAAACTACAGGAGGGATTTTGCCAGTATTTCCAAGTGAAATAAACAGAAAATTTAAATAATAAATTATAACTGATATAAAAATACCTAAAATTATATTGAAGTAGATTGAAGTTTTTTTTCTTATATTAATCATTATCACAGAAGATAGTACTGTAAGTAGGGCATAAACATATGGAGAGATAAAAAGTTGATACAAATGAATTTCAATTTCATCATAAGAATATCCAAGCTTTTCGTAGTCTTTCTTTAAATTAAACAATTCAATTAAATCTAGTGTTCTAAAATTGGAGAACAAATTTCTTATTTTGTCGTCGTCAAAATTTGTTTGAAACTCAAGAATATCGTAATTTTTAGAGGAAACGTTTTCTATAGTAACAGTTGGTTCATACAATATCCATTTTGTAGTATCTATATTTACTTTATTTGCCTGTATTGTTTTTATGAGCTTAAAATCAAAACTAAACTCATTAATAATTACTTCGTTTAATATATTATTATTTATATTTTTAGATTTAGTTATCAAAATTGAGTTTTGACTTTCGTCTTTTAACCAAAGACCACTGTCATTAACGACAGCTAAATATTTGTTGTCGTCACTATAGTTATTTTTAATATCTGTATATAAAAATTTTAATTTTGATGAAAAATTGTAATAAACAAAAACAATTAAAATACCGATTATTACAGTTGAAAAAAATAAAGTTTTAATTATTTTTAAATTACTAAGACCATTATTTTTAAGTAGTACAATTTCGTCATTTTTAATTATTTCGTAATAAAAAAATTGTGCAGTTATTAAAAATATAAACGGAAAAATATCAAATAATGTAATAGGTGCGTTTAATATTGTTAAAAAATAAGGAAGAATAAAATTCACTTTTTTATTTTGGAAAAATGATATTTCTTCAAAAATATTTAGAATTATTCCCAGACAAAAAAAAGCCAAACAAATTAAAAGAAATTTTTTATAGAATTTTATTAATATATATTTTTCGTAAATTTTAAACATTTTTTGCTTTTAAATAAAACAGTGTGTAACTGAATATAAAAATTATCCAAGGAGCTAATAAATATGCAAAAGTGGATATCATTGAAGATGTTGAGTATCTTAAGGTTGTTTCAGAAAAAACTAGCAAACAAAAACCAAATAAAAAAGTTAATTTAGTTTGTGATTTGTATCTAGAATTATTTTTAGGTAAAATTATTAAAAAACTGCAAATAACAGCTAGAATAGGAATGTAAATGGGTTTATAAAATCTTTTTAAAATTTCCTGATTTATTTTTTCCATGAGTGAAGTGCTACAATTTCTTGTATCATTTACTTTTTGTTTATAAATATTTCGAAAAGAACATAAAACTAATTGTTTTGATGGCGTTTCCTGAATTTTTGGCACCAAAGTTGTATTAGAAGAATATTCAGATAAATTTATATCTATTCTGTCAAATTCAAAAACATTTATTTTGTTTTTATTTTTGTTAATTACTTTTCCTTCATAAAGCCTAAATATTTTTGTCTGAAAATTATCAATTATTGTTCCTCTCGACGCATACGTCATTTTTGTTGTTTTTTTTGAGGAGTCGTCAACAAAGATGTTTTCAAATGAACCATCTTTATTTTTTTTATCAATAAAAATAGTTAAATCTTGTACAGCATTTATAAATTTTCCTTCTTTAATTAATGATGAAAAAAAATCTATATTGGACTCTTTAAGCAAAGTTCTTGATTTAAGTTGAAAATGAGGAGATACATAACCTCCGATAAAAATTTGGATGATAAACAAAATTATTGAAATATAAATGATTTTATTTGCAAATTTTATTTTTGTTACACCATGAGTCCAAAAAATTAAAAGCTCATTTTTTGTTTCATAATTCGTCAAAATTAAAAATAGTGTTATAAAAAAAATAAAAGGAATAAGTCTGTGGATTATCTTAGGAAAATTATAAATAGAATATAAAAAATACGTCCTCAAACCGTGACCATCTTGGGTTACATAATCAAGATAATTGACCGCTTGTATTGTCCAGACAATTAGGCCCAAAGATAAACACAAAAGTAAAAATAAATAAGTGGTATCTTTATTTATTTTTCTAAAAATTAATTTTTTCATTGAAATACAATAATATTAAATTATATACCATTCTACACTCCCAGAGTGTATTTAAAAATTATGTCTATTCAAATTTATTATAAAAACAAATTCTCAATCAAAAACCCATCTAATCTTATTCTATTTGTTGATGAAAAATTCAGCTCTTCACCATTAAAAAAACATATTTCAAACAGTGAATATGCTTTTGTTTCTGATTTAATAAAAACTAAGGATCTAAAGAAAAATATTGCAAGTTTTGATGTTAGCTCAAAAAAAAAAATAATTTTAGTATCTATAAAAAAAAATTATTCTAATTCTGAAATTGAAAACTTAGGTGCAAAGTTTTATGAACAATTTAATAATTCAAAAATAAGAAATTTTTACATAAATTCAAATTCTTTACCGAGCATTGATAAGAATATAGTTGGATATTTCTTACATGGATTAAATCTAAAGTCATATAAGTTTGACAAATATAAAAGTAAGAAAAATAAAAACAATATTACAATTAATGTTCTTGGAAAAAATATACCCTCATCTAAAGATCAATTAAAATTTAAAGCAATAGAAGAGGGAACATTTTATACAAGAGACTTAGTTTCTGAACCAGGAAATATTTTACATCCTGATGAATATGCTAAAAGATTAAACTCATTAAAAAAAGTTGGATTGAAAATTAATATTTATGATGAGAAGAAATTAAGAAAACTTGGGATGAATACTCTACTTGGAGTTGGTCAGGGCAGTATAAGAGGTTCTTATTTAGTTACAATGGAGTGGAATGGATTAAAGGATAAATCGAAACCTCTAGCATTTGTAGGTAAAGGAGTTTGTTTTGACACTGGAGGAATTTCTCTTAAACCAGCTAAATTCATGGAAGATATGACGTATGATATGGCAGGTTCCGCTGTAGTGGTTGGATTAATGAAAAGTTTGGCTCAAAGAAAAGCAAAAGTAAATGCAGTGGGTGTAGTTGGGCTTGTTGAAAATATGCCTGGAGGCAATGCACAAAGACCAGGAGATATAGTAAAATCATACAGTGGAAAGACAGTTGAAATTTTAAATACTGATGCTGAAGGAAGACTGGTATTAGCTGATGCTTTAACTTACACGGAGGAGAAATTTAAACCAAAATTTATTGTAGATTTGGCAACTTTAACAGGTGCAATTATTGTTTCTCTTGGATCAGAATATGCAGGATTGTTTTCAAACGATGATAAATTATCAAATCAATTAATTAACGCAGGAGAATATGTTGAAGAGAAAGTTTGGAGAATGCCATTAAATAAAAATTTCGACAAACTAATAGATTCAAAAAATGCTGATATGCAAAATATCAATTATGTTGGAGGTGCAGGATCCACAACAGCTGCACAGTTTTTACAAAGATTTATTTTAAATAAAACGCCTTGGGCACATTTAGATATAGCTGGAATGGCTTTTTCAAAATATGGTGGAGCGCTAAATTCAGGGGGTGCCACAGGTTATGGAGTAAGATTATTAAACAAACTTATAGAGGATAATTATGAGTAATATTGAGCAAACTTTATCAATCATTAAACCAGATGCAGTTGAAAGAAATCTCGACAATGAAATTAAAGAAATGTTTAAAACTAAGGGATTTACAATTTTAAAAGAAAAAAAAATCCAAATTGAAAAATCAGAAGCTGAAAAGTTTTATAAAGTTCATGAAACCAAACCATTTTATAATGATTTATGCGCCTATTTATCATCAGGTCCGATTGTTGTAATGGTTCTTGAAAAAGAAAATGCAGTTTTAGGAAATAGAGAATTAATGGGTGCTACAAATCCAGAAGATGCAGAAGAAGGTACTATTAGAAAAAAATACGGGATTTCAATAGACAAAAACTCCGTACATGGATCAGATAGTGCTGAAAATGCTAAAATTGAAATAGATTTTTTCTTTAAAGATTAAAAACTTTTAATATAGCTTTTGGGTACAACTTATGTTCTTGAGCTAAAATTTTTTTAGCAAGAGAGGTCTTTGTATCTTTTTTTGAAATTTTTACTTTTTTTTGAAGAATAATCTTCCCCGAGTCCAATCTAGTATTAACAAAATGAACAGTACATCCTGAGTACTTTTCCTTATTGTTTAATACTCTTTGGTGAGTATTTAATCCTTTATATTTAGGTAGTAAAGAGGGGTGTATATTTAAAATTTTTCCTTTAAATTTTTTTATAAAATTTTTTGACAAAATTTTCATAAATCCAGCTAGACAAATCATTTCAATATTATTTTTTTTTAAGATAGAAAGTAGATTATTTTCACTTAATTTTTTATTTTTAAAATTTAAAACTTTTTTTTTAATTTTAAATTTTTTGGCATAATTTAAACCCTTAGCCTTAGAGTTATTTGAAAAAATAAAATTAATTGATATAGGAGATATTTTAGTTTTAGAGAATTTAGCTAAAGATTTTAAATTACTGCCTGTCCCCGAAATAAATACAGCTGTTCTTACTTTATTTTGACCAATTGATAGAACCATTTAACTTAACTTTATTTTTTCCATTAAAAATTTTTCCAATAACATATGGTTTGTATTCTTTTGAAAAAAATTTACTTATTTTTTTTAAATTTTTACTTTCAACAATAAGACAAAAACCAACTCCACAGTTAAATGTTTTAAGCATTTCTTTATCAGAAATTCCATTATTTTTAAGCCAATTAAATATTTTAGAAGTTTCAATTTTATCTAAACTTATATGTGCTGAGAGTTTATCTGGTATAATTCTTTTAATATTATCGGACAAACCTCCTCCAGTTATATTTGCACAGCCATTGATTAAGTTGTTATTTATTAAATTCATTATTTCTTTAACATATATTTTGGTTGGTTTTAGAAGCTCAGATTTTAAAAATTTATTTTTTTTAATATTTATTTTTTTTAGTTTTAATAAATATCTTACAAGAGAATACCCATTAGAATGTAAACCACTGGAAGGAATTGCAACTATAAGATTATTTTTTTTTATTTTATTTTTTTTTAAAATTCTATTCTTTCCTACAACTCCTACAGCAAAACCTGCGATGTCAAATTTACCTTTTTCATACGTACCTGGCATTTCAGCAGTTTCACCTCCGACGAGCTCACATTCTGATTGATTACAACCTTTGTTAATCCCTTTTATTATTGCTTTAAGTTTTTTAAGATCAATTTTATTTATTGATATATAATCTAAAAAAAGCAAAGGTTTAGCTCCTTGTACGATTAAATCATTTACACTCATAGCAACCAAGTCAATTCCAATGGTATCAAATTTATTTAAAGTATTAGCAATTTCAATTTTGGTTCCTACACCATCTGTACAAGCTACGATTTTAGGTTGTTTAATATTATTTGGTATATTTGTTATTGAGCCAAACCCACCTATATTTGAAAACTTTTTTTTGCCTCTTTTTTTTGCTGAAACTGTAGAAATGAAATCAACAAACTTGTCTGCAGCTTTGATATTAACTCCACTTTTTTTATAGGTAAATTTTTTTTTATTCATTAATATGTTTTATGAAATTTATTTCTCAACTTTATAAATTAAGGCTTTTATATAATTTTTTTTTATTTCTTGCTTTAATAAATATTTTCTTTTCCACAGAAAATAGTCATGCAAAGACATTTTCTATAAATGATGTTGAAATATCAACACCTTTTGAAATAAATTTTAATAAAAATGAAATTATTGATAAAGGATTTTTAAAGGCATTTAATGAACTAATTTTTTCAATTGTCCAAAGTAAAGATCAAATAAAATTAAAAAAAACGCCAATAAATCAAATAAAAGGAATGATAGAAACTTTCTCTATTAAGGAAGAAAAGTTTGTAGATGAAATTTATTATCTTGTCCTGAATGTTTCATTTAATAAAAAAAATATATTTGATTTACTAGAGTCAAAAAATGTATTTCCGTCTTTACCTGTAAAAAAAGATTTCTTATTCATTCCAGTTTTTGTTGATCAGAATAAAAATCAAGTTTCAATGTTCTCTGAGGATAAATTATTTTCCAGCTGGAATGTAAATAACAAAAAATATAGTCTTTTAAATTATATCTTACCCACTCAAGATCTTGATGATTTTAGTTTAATAAAAAGAAATATTAATAATTTAGAAACTTATGACTTCAAAGAAATTATAAATAAATACAATATAAATGATCACATAATTATGATTGTATTTAAAGATGATAATAAAATAAGAGTATTTAATAAAATTTATTTCAATCAAAAAAAAAATATTAAAAATTTAAAATATACTGAAATTAATTTTGATGAAGAAGAAGAGTTATTTGAATTTATTGATAATTTAAAATTAGTCTACGAAGATTTTTGGAAATCACAAAATCAAATCAATACTTCAGTAAAGTTATCTTTAAATATTTCTATTGATAACTCAAATAATATAAAAATTAACAAATTTGAAAGAATTTTATCTGATATGGATTTGATATATAATTTTTCAATTTATAAGTTCGATAATCGAAATAATTTTTATAAAGTTATTTTTAATGGAACTCCTGATAAGTTTTTAGAAGTTATGAGTGGAAAAAATTATGATTTTGAAATTAAAAATAAAATTTGGGTTTTAAATGACAAATCTTAATCAGCAAATACTTAAATTTGATTATGATCAAAATTTTAAAGATCAGGATTTTTATGTTTCAAACAGTAACGAACACTCTTTTAGCCTGTTAAATAGTTGGCCAAAATGGGATAAAAATTTTATAAACTTAATAGGTGAAAAGTTTTCTGGGAAAAGTCATTTAATAAATATATTTTTAGAAAAGCACAGAGGAATTAAAATTAACGCTGAAGATATTAATAATGACTTTCTTCAACAAATTAAAATATATGAAAATATTATTGTTGAGGATTTAACCGAAAAAATAAATGAAAATTTATTATTTACACTTATAAATATAATAGATCAGGATAATAAGTACTTAATAGTAACCTCAAAAATACCAATAGTTGACTTTAATTTTAAATTAAATGATCTTAATTCAAGATCTAATAATTTTATCTTATCTCAAATTGAAAAACCTGGTGATGATTTAATTTATGCACTAATATTAAAAAATCTTTCTGATCGTCAAATATCAATAGACCAAAAACTTATTGAATTTATAATTAAGAGAATTGATAGAACTTATGGCAAAATTTCCGATTTCATATATAAAATCGACGAAATTAGTTTAAAAAGAAAGAAACCAATCGATTTTAAAATTATAAAAGAAGCATTAGAGGTTTAATTGAATAAATACAGAACACATAAGTGTAATGAATTAAGAAAAGAGGATGTAGATAAAAAAATTTCTCTTTCAGGCTGGATAAATAAAAAAAGAGACCATGGGAATTTATTATTTATTGATTTGAGAGATAATTATGGAATTACCCAATGTATAATTGATAAAGATAATAAATATTTTTCTGATTTAGAAAAAATGCAATTAGAAACAGTAATTAAAGTTGAGGGTAAAGTTGTTAACAGATCTAAAGAAACAATTAATTCTGAAATTGACACTGGTGAAATTGAGGTTGTTATTGAGCAGTATGAAGTTTTAGGTACTTGTAAAGAGCTCCCAATGCCAATCTTTAGTGATCAAGAATATGCAGAAGAAATAAGATTGAAATATAGATTCTTAGATTTAAGAAGAAAAAAAATTCATGAAAATATTATTTTAAGATCCAAGGTTATTTCATATATCCGAAATGAAATGACTAAATTAGGTTTTTTAGAATTTCAAACACCAATTTTAACCTCTTCTAGCCCAGAGGGTGCTAGAGATTTTTTAGTACCTAGTCGTCTAAATCCCGGAAAATTTTATGCACTACCACAAGCTCCTCAGCAATTTAAACAATTAATAATGGTTTCGGGCTTTGATAGATACTTTCAAATTGCACCTTGCTTCAGAGATGAAGATGCAAGAGCAGACAGAAGTCCTGGGGAGTTTTATCAATTAGATTTGGAAATGTCATTTGTTGAGCAAGAGGATGTATTTAATGTTGTTGAAAAGTTGATGGTTAATACATTTAAAAATTTTTCAACTAAAAAACTGATGTTTGATAAATTTCCAAAGATTTCATACAAGGAATCAATGCTTAAATATGGTACTGATAAACCAGATTTAAGAAATCCACTCATTGTAAATGATATAACTGAAATTTTTACAAGAGAAGATGTTTCATTTGAAATATTTAAAAAATTAGTAAAATCTGGATCTAAGGTAAGATGTATTGTTACAAAAAATACAAAAGATAAACCCAGAAGTTTTTTTGATAATATTGATAAATGGGCTAAAGAAGAGGGTGCTTCTGGTTTAGCTTATTTTACTTTTGAAAAGGATAAAGATATTTCAGCAAAAGGCCCTATAGGAAAATTCTTTTCTCAAGATGCATTGGTTGAAATCATGAAAAAAACAAACTGTGAAATTGGGGATAGTATTTTCATGGCTTGTGGAAAACAAGATGAATTAGAAAAAATTACCGCACTAGCAAGAGATAAAATTGCAAAAGATCTTGACTTAGTTGATGAAAATATTTTCGCATTTTGTTGGATTGTAGATTATCCAATGTTCGAAAAAGATGTCTCAACAAACAAGATTAAGTTTAGTCATAATCCATTCTCAATGCCTCAAGGAGATTTAAGTGAAAAAGATTTTGAAAACCCATTAGATATACTTGCATATCAATACGACATAGTTTGTAATGGTATAGAATTATCTTCAGGAGCAATTAGAAATCATAAACCAGAACTTATGTATAAACTTTTCTCGATTGCAGGGTATGATAAAAATCAAGTAGATGAAAAATTTAGTGGTATGATTAATGCACTCAGTTATGGCGCACCTCCACATGGAGGAATAGCACCTGGTATTGATAGAATCGTAATGTTACTAGCTAATGAGAAAAATATTAGGGAAGTTACTATGTTTCCAATGAACCAAAACGCACAAGATTTGATGATGAATGCACCATCTGAGGTAAATCCAGATCAATTGAAAGAATTAAATTTAGCTTCAAAAACAAAAAAATAACTTATTTTTTACCTTTTAAACTTATTTTTACATCTGAAAGATCAACTAGATTTTTTTTATAATTATTTCTAACAAAACCTTTACTGGTAATGTCTTTTACAATTTTCAATAATTGATTTTGATCTTCAGAACTTTGATCTTCTGCATTGATGGCATCATTTCCACCAATAGCTGGAGTATGGGCCAGATCTTCTCTATTTTGATATGAAATAGCTAATTCTCTGAAAATATAATCCAAAATTGATGTAGCACTTAAAATTCTATCATTACCATGTACTTTGCCTGATGGTTCAAATTTTGTGCCAACAAATGCACTTATAAACTCATCTAACGGAACACCGTATTGAAGGCCTAAAGAAACAGCAATTGCAAAGTTATTCATTAATGCTTTAACAAGTTCACCCTCTTTACTGGTATCAATAAATATTTCTCCAATTTTTCCGTCTTCATATTCTCCAGTATGTAGGTAAACTTTGTGGTCACCAATAGTAGCTTTTTGAATATATCCTTTTCTTCTGTCAGGCATGCCAAACCTTTTACCTGACCTCTCGTTAGCTGTGTTTATATTTGTTATTACACTTTCTTTATTTATAGGGTTTATTTTATCCGTTTCGGTAACTACATCCACTTTGTTGTTTTCAATGACTTTATTGCTTTTAGGATCTAGACTTTTTGTTTTTCTGTTATCAAGTTTTACGTCTAAAACCTCAAATTTACCATCATCTCTTTTTTCTAAATTTTTTAACTCTGCCTCATTAATATCATCTAAATAATGATTTACTCTAAAGGTACAGGTATAATAAGTTTCAACTAAATACTTTGCCATTTGACCTCAATTTAAATTTTAATTTGAATAATGAATCAATTAATTTATATACATATTCATATTTTAGTCTAATTTAAATTTTACAATTTTTAATTGAATAAATAAAAAAATATTATGTTGACACTCTTAAGAAAAATTTTCACATGGTGGAATCAAGACACTTTTGGAACAAGATTAAAAACTATTTTTTTTGGAAAACTAGTTGGCACTGATGAGCTAGGTAATAAATACTATGAAAGTAAAAATGGAAAAAGATGGGTTATCTATTCAAACACAATTGACGCGTCAAAAATTCCCGTTGAATGGTATTCTTGGATACATTTTACACCAAATAAAATTGAGAAAAAACATACCTTAGAAAAATATGAATGGCAAAAACCACATCAAGAAAATTTAACTGGGACTGACTCAGCATATTATCCAAATAAAAATAAAGATGGTATTAAAAAGAAATACTCAAGTTGGAAAGAATAATTTTAAATTAATCTATTTAGTTTTTTTATTTTATTTTTGTTTAGTTTTAAACTCAAATGCAAAAAGTAATTTAGAGGGAGCTTTTACTGATATAAAAATTTTGGATAAAATAAGCTCTAAAAATACTTTACTTAAAATTAAAAATGGAGATTTAATAAAGTTTAAAGATTTATCAATTAAAAGTCTGAAATGTAAAAATTCAGAATTTGATGATAATCCAGAAATAACTGCCTATATACAAGTTAGAGATTTGACTAATAAAAATAATGATGAAGTTTTTGTTTTTAATGGTTGGATGTTTTCATCAAGTCCATCGATCACACCTTTTGATCATCCTGTTTACGATGTTTGGCTTGTTAGATGCTATTAAACAATTGAATCTTTGTCTAGCCAACTAACATTGAAATCTGAATTGATAAATTTTTTATGATTAAGTAATTTTTTATGTAGAGGAATTGTTGTAGTTATTCCTTCAATTACAAATTCATCCAAAGATCTATTCATTCTTTGAATTGCTTCTATTCTGTTTCTTCCATGACAAATTAACTTACAAACCATACTATCGTAATAGGGTGTTACCTTATATCCTTGAAATATTGCGCCATCTACTCTTGTTCTAAAACCAGATGGTTGATGACACATAGTAATAATACCAGGCGAAGGTTGAAAATTTTTACTAGCATCCTCAGCATTTATTCTGCATTCAATTGCATGTCCTCTAGGATTTATATCACTTTGTTTCAAAGCTGTTTCTCCTGAAAAAGCAATCCAAATTTGTTCTTTGATTATATCGATCCCTGTAACCATTTCTGTTACCGGATGTTCAACTTGGACTCTTGTATTCATTTCAAGGAAATAAAATTTCCCATCTTCATATATAAACTCTACTGTTCCAGCTCCCATATAACCTATTTTAGCTACCATTTTTACTGTTCTTTCAAATAAATCTTTTCTTATTTCATCATTTAAAACTGGACTTGGTGTTTCCTCTATCAGTTTTTGATGTCTTCTTTGAATTGAACAATCTCTTTCATGAAGGTGAACAGCTCTATTTTTTCCAGCTAATATTTGAACCTCAATATGTCTTGGATTTTGAAAAAATTTTTCAATATAGACTTCATCATTACCAAAGTATTTTTGTGCTTCAGATTTAGCGGTTGAAAACAATGTTTCAAATTCTTCTTCCTTATAAACTATTTTCATACCTTTGCCTCCACCTCCACCTGAGGCCTTAATTAAAACGGGAAAACCAATTTTTTTACAAAGTTCTTTTGCTTCAGAAACATCTTTTACACCGCCTTCAGAACCTTCAATAACAGGTAATCCATTTTCTTTAGCTATTATTTTTGCTTGAATTTTATCACCCATCATTTCAATATGTTTTGATGAGGCTCCTATAAAAGTAATCTTATTCTCCTCTAAAATTTTTGCGAAGTTTGCATTTTCAGAAAGAAAGCCATATCCGGGATGTACTGCGTCAGCATTAGTAAGCTCTATAGCTGACATTAAAGCAGGAATATTTAAATAACTATTTGCTGGTTGATGAGAACCAATACACACGCTTTCATCAGCCATTCTTACATGCATACTTTCTCTATCCACATCTGAATGAACAGCTACTGTAGATATTCCCCATTCTTTACATGCTCTAATAATTCTAACTGCAATTTCCCCACGGTTTGCAATTAAAATTTTTTTAAACATTATTTAATCTAGGATAATAATTGTTTGGCCAAATTCAACAGGTTGACCGTCTTCAACACAAATTTCTTTTACTACGCCATCTGCTGTTGAAGGAACATGATTCATGGTTTTCATTGCCTCAACAATCATTATTGTATCACCCTTTTTAATTTTTTTTCCAATCTCGACAAATTTTTTTGCACCTGGTTCTGGAGCATGATAGGCAGTTCCAATTATAGGTGAAGTAATTTCAGTTCCTGATTTAATATTTTGAGTTTGAGTAGGTGCTGAACTTGATACAGTAGATGAGGACGAAGTAACTTGAGGTTGATTACTTATTGAAACATTATTTTTTGATACTTTAATTTTTGTATCCTTTTCAGTTATCTCTATTTCAGTAAGATTAAATTCTTTTAAATAATCACTTAATTCTTTAATTATTTTTTTATCTATTTTCATTATGCAAAGTCTTTTGTAATGAAATTATGGCCAAAATATATCCTTCAGCACCTAATCCAAAAATTCCTCCAGTTACCACATCACTTATAAGTGATTTATGTCTAAATTCTTCTCTTTTATAAATATTAGATAAATGTAGCTCGATTATTGGTTTTTTAAATAAATCTAGAGCATCTCTTATAGCTACAGAGGTATGAGTAAATGCAGCAGCATTTATAATCATTCCATCAAATTTTTTCCTAGCATCTTGAATTATATTAACAAGCTCTCCTTCAATATTAGATTGAGCAAATTCAATATCAAGACCAATTTCTTGTCCTTTTTTAGAACAATTTTCTTTAAGTTGATCAAATGTGGTTGATCCATATTGTGATTGTTCTCTTTCTCCTAATAGATTAAGATTTGGACCATTAATAATAATTATTTTATTATTCATTCAGCATTTATATACGATGAAAAAAATAAAAAAAATAAAAATTAAAATAAATGGTAAAATCAAATCTATAACTCAAGATTCTAAACTCTCTGTAGTGTTAAAAAATCTAAAAATACCCTTAAATAAAGTAGCTATTGAGCTTAATGAAGAAATAATAGATAAAAAAAAAATTAATAAAATAAAATTAAATAAAAATGATAAAATTGAAATAGTTCATTTTATTGGTGGTGGTTAATTTGAAAAAAGATAGTCTAATTATTGCGAATAAAAAATTTAATTCCAGATTAATTGTTGGAACTGGAAAATATAAAAGCATGTCTGAGTGCGCAAAAGCAATTAAACTCTCAGGAGCAGAAATCGTAACAGTTGCCGTAAGAAGGGTTAATATTTCAGATAAAAAAAAGCCTCTGCTTATGGATTATATTGATCCAAAAAAAATTACATATCTACCCAATACTGCTGGATGTTTTAATTCAAAAGAGGCTTTGAGAACTTTGAGATTAGCAAGAGAAATAGGTGGTTGGAAGTTAGTTAAATTAGAAGTTTTAGGCGATAAAAAGAATTTATTTCCCGACATGATTGAAACTTTAAAATCTACTGAGGTTCTCGCTAAAGAAGGTTTTAAGGTTATGGTTTATTGTAATGATGATCCTTTAATGGCTAAGCGTTTAGAGAATTCAGGTGCTGACGCAATTATGCCCCTAGCTGCACCAATTGGATCAGGACTAGGCATACAAAACAAAATCAATATTCAAATAATTAGAAAACAAACCAAACTTCCATTAATTATTGATGCTGGCTTGGGTCAAGCTTCAGACGCTACAATTGCAATGGAATTAGGATGTGACGGAGTGCTTGTTAACACCGCTATTGCAAAAGCAAAAAAACCATTTGAAATGGCTTTAGCTTTTAAAAATGCTGTTATTGCAGGGAGACAATCTTACAAATCTGGAAGGATAGATAAAATTTTAATGGGCAATCCATCCTCACCGTCAAAAGGAATTATTTAGTCTTTTTATAATACCTTTTTTTTTTATATTTTTTTTTATTAATCTTTTTATTTTCTTTTTTTTCTGAAAATTTATCTTCTTTATTTTGAGTTTCTAAATTTTTTAATTTTTCAAAATATTCTATTAAGTCTATCGTTTTTTTTGATTTATTTTTAATGTCTATGATGTACTCAGGTATAATTAAAGAATTATCGCTAATAATATCTATTTTCATTTTATTTTTTTTCTCAAAATAAGTTAAGTCATTAACAAAATTTTCTTTAAGGAAATCTGAAATTTTTTCACAAACTTTTAATTCAACAAATTTAGCTTTGTTAATTACAGCTTTTAACTCAACAATTTTTAAAATTTTTTGAGCAAAAGACTCATCTGTCAATGTAACTTTCCATTTTATTGCGCTTTCCCTCAGTCTTTGTCTTGACATCTCAAGAAGACCAAAATTACTTATTCTTCCAATTTGAATTCTAGCTCTATCTGACCTGCATTTTTCTTTAAGTTTTCTTTCTACTAACCTCCTATTTCCATAACTTAGCATATCAATAAAATCTATAATGATTAACCCAGACAAATCTCTTATCTTTATTTGTCTAGCAATTTCTTCTGCAGCTTCAATATTCGTATCTAGAGCAGTGCTTTCAACATTTTTTCCTTTTATTGAACTTCCAGAATTTATATCGATAGAAACTAAAGCCTCTGTTGGGTTAATAACTAAATATCCTCCAGATTTTAGTTTTATTTCAGAGTCAAAAATTTGATTTAATTTTTGTTCGATATTTTCTTGAATAAATAGTGGAATTTTTCCTCTATATTTTTTTACTTTTTTGACATTTGATGGC
Organism: Candidatus Pelagibacter sp.; assembly: GCF_052049835.1. GTDB lineage: Bacteria > Pseudomonadota > Alphaproteobacteria > Pelagibacterales > Pelagibacteraceae > Pelagibacter. The sequence goes on from NZ_JBNGZF010000017.1 coordinate 15,212, forward strand.
ATCATTGTTTTCATGAATGATTGAGCTTTTTTATAACCCTCGTTACCTTCTACAATTATATTGTTGGTATTTTCGTCAAACATATCTCTTAATGTTCTTTTTATTATTTCACTTTCTTGATGTATTAAAGAAGGAGCAATAGAGTTTATTGCATTTTCTTTTATTTGACTCCAAGAATTAATCAAAGTTTCTAAATCACTATTTATTTCATTTTTTGTTTTATTACTTCCAGCAGTTCTGACAATTAATCCCATCTCTTTAGGTATTTCAATTTCATTTAAAATTGATCTTATTTTTTTTCTATCAGCAGGATTAAATATTTTTCTTGATATACCTCCACCTTTAGGAGTGTTTGGCATTAACACTATATACTTACCAGCAATAGAAATGAAAGTACTTAAAGCTGCACCTTTTTGACCTCGCTCGTCTTTAATAACTTGTACAAGAATTACTTGGTTAGGCTTAATTACTTCCTGAATTTTATATCTTTTAAATTTAAATCTATGCTCTTTCTTTTTTTCTTTTGCATCATCTAAATTTTCTTTTTCGGTAATATTTTCTTTATTATTTGAGTCCTCTTCTATTTGTTCTTCTGATACCTTTTCTATAGGATCATCAATTTCTAGTTTTCCTTCAGCAATATTTTCCTCTTCTTTAGCCTCAACTTCTCTTGAAAGCTCTTCTCTGGCTTTTTCTTCCTCCTCTTTAATTCTTTCTAAATCTGCTTTTGGTATCTGATAATAATCTGATTGAATGTCATTAAAAGACAAAAACCCATGCCTCTCTCTTCCAAAATCAACAAAGGCTGCTTGTAACGATGGTTCAATTCTACTTACTTTTCCTAAATAGATATTATTTTTAATTAAGTTATTTTTTAAACCTTCGTACTCGTAATCTTCAATATTTTCACCTGATTTAAGAACAACTCTAGTTTCGTTGGGATGCGAAGCATCGATATATAAATTTTTTTCCATATTTTTGTGAATGTTAATTTCATTAGTAATTTAATTTTTAAATTTTGTTTAATTTTCTTGCCATATCTTTAACAAATTCCAAGATATAATGAAATTAAAATGAATAAATTTTTTAGAAATATCTTTATTTTAATTACCTCTTTTATTCTGTTATCAGCAATTTTGATAATAAGTGTTTTATGGACTTATTCTAATGATTTGCCAGATTATAAATTTCTTAAAAGTTACAAACCTCCAGTTTCCAGCAAAGTTTACTCTGGTAATGGTGATTTAGTGGCAGATTTTTCAAAGGAAAAAAGAGTATTTGTTCCATTTAATTCAATTCCAAAAAATGTAATTAACGCATTTTTATCTGCTGAAGATAAAAATTTTTTCAAACATCCAGGCGTTGATGCTAAAGGTGTTATTAGAGCTGTAATAAATAATATTTCAAATATTTTATCATCTAAAAGGTTAGAGGGAGCATCTACAATTACTCAACAGGTAGCAAAAAACTTTTTACTAACAAATGAAGTAAGTTTAAATAGGAAAATTAAGGAAGCAATTCTAGCTTTTAGAATAGAGAGAGCTTTATCGAAAGAAAGAATTCTAGAACTTTATCTAAACCAAATTTATCTTGGAAGTGGAGCATATGGAGTAGCTGCAGCAAGCTTAGAATATTTTGATAAATCTATTAAAGAATTAAATTATTCAGAAGCTGCTTTATTAGCAGCTTTGCCAAAAGCACCTAGCAGATATAATCCTTATAGAGATCCAGATATAGCAAAATTTAGAAGAAATTTAGTTCTAAAAAATTTGTTAGATAATAATTATTTAACTTCAGAATGGTATGAAAAACTTACAAAAGAGGAAATAATTTTAAAAAAAAATAAAAAAATTTATTTAGAAGATGCTCAATATTTTATTGAAGATGTGAGAAAGAGTGTAATTGAAACTTTGAGCTACGATAAAGTTTACAAACAAGGTTTTAATATCAATACTTCAATAGATTTAAATTTACAAACAATTGCAACAAAATCTCTTAGAGATGGATTAATAGCATATGATAAAAGAAAGGGATGGAGAGGATCACTTACTAACAAAATTTATAACTCAGAATGGAAAAAAGATTTAGAAAAGTATAAATTAGAAAATTCAATTAATTGGAAATTAGCAATAGTCAAAAAGATAAATAAATTTTCAGCAGAAATAGAAACAGAAGATAATATCAAAGGTGTCATTGAATATCAGAGTATTTCTTGGACAAAGAAAGATTTTAATAAAATATTAAAACCTGGTGATGTTATTTATGTTAAAAATGTTAAAGATAATATTTTTAATTTAAAACAATTACCAAAAGTAAATGGTGGAATTATTGTGATGGATCCATTTACTGGCAGAGTTTTAGCGCTAAGTGGTGGTTTTAGTTTTAAACAAAGTGAATTTAACAGAGCAACTCAAGCTAAAAGACAGCCTGGATCAGCTTTTAAACCATTTGTTTACGCATTAGCTTTAGAGAACAATTTTACACCAACATCATTAGTTCTAGACGCACCACTTGTTTTAGACCAAGGAGATGATTTAAAAATGTGGAAACCAGAAAATTATGGAAAAAAATTTTATGGACCTTCTACTTTAAGGGTTGGTTTGGAGAAATCTAGAAATTTAATGACAGTAAGAATAGCTCAAAATCTTGGTGTAGAGAAAATAGTTGATTTTTCAAAAGCATTAAAAATTTATGATAATCCAGAAGAACTTTTATCCATATCTTTAGGTTCTACTGAAACAACTTTATTAAAACTTACATCTGCTTATTCAGTTTTTGTTAATAGAGGAAAACTTGTTGAACCAATACTGATTGATAGAATTCAGGACAGTGAGGGAAATACTATTTTTAATAATGAAAAAAGAAAATGTATTAATTGCGATCAAATTTCTTATTTAACAAACGATTATCCAGAGATTAAAAATAACTATACGCAAATTTTTTCTTCAGAAACAGCTTTTCAAATGACATCAATCTTAGAAGGAGTTGTTCAAAGAGGTACTGCTAAAAAACTAAAAGACTTGAATTTAAACATTGCAGGTAAAACTGGAACAACAAATAAAAATACAGATACTTGGTTTATAGGTTTTACTTCAAATTTGTTAGTTGGTGTTTATGTTGGTTCAGATAACCCAACTTCATTAGGGAAACATGAAACAGGATCTAAAACTGCTTTGCCAATATTCAAGAGTTTTATAAGTGATTCTGTTAACAAATATGATGCAAGACCATTTAAGGCTTCCAAAGGAACAGTTATGATGGTTGTTGACCCTTTAACAGGTCAAAAAGCAAAATTTAACTCAAAGAATACTATTATTGAAGTTTTTAAAAAAGAGAATGTGGTTGATGGAAAAGTGCTTTTTACAAATTCAGATAGATTAGATTCAAATAATATATTAAAGTTTTATTAATGGATAATAATTATCAAAATTTTAAAGAGGAAGTTGAAAAGATAAATCAAAAAATACAGGAGTATCTTTGAAAAAAATAATATTCATTCAAAACTGCAATCTTTAAATTCACAAATGCTGAGCGCCAATTTTTGGCAAGATAAAAACAACTCTCAAAGAGTAATCAAGGAAAAGAAATTTTATGAAGATTTAACTAATTCATTAAATAATAATATTGAAAAACTAAAAGATTTAGATGATTTGAATCAGCTGGCGCTAGAAGAAGAAAATTTACAAGTTCAAAAAGAAGTTTTAGAAAATATAAAATACTTAAGAAGTGAAGTTAAAAAAAATGAAATTAAGTGTTTTTTATCTAATGAGGCCGACCCTTTAAATTGTTACATAGAGATACATGCTGGTGCTGGAGGTACAGAAAGTCAAGATTGGGCTGATATGTTAAGAAGAATGTATTTAAAATGGTCTGATAAAAAAAATTTTAAATCAAGTTTGATTAGTGAACATAGAGGTGACGAGGCTGGGATAAAATCTGCAACAATTAAAATAGATGGTGACTATGTTTTTGGATGGTTAAAAAAGGAATCGGGAATACATCGATTAGTTAGGATATCTCCATTTGACTCTGGAGCAAGAAGACACACAAGTTTTGCAAGTGTTTGGATCTATCCAGTTGTAGATGAAAATATAAATATAGAAATTTTAGAAAAAGATTTAAGAATAGACACTTATCGTTCCAGTGGAGCAGGTGGCCAGCACGTTAATACTACTGATAGCGCAGTTAGAATAACACACATTCCTTCAAAAATTGTTGTTCAATGTCAAAATGAAAGATCTCAACATAAAAATAAAGAAACATGCATGAATATGTTGAAAGCAAGATTATATGATTTTGAAATAAAAAAAAGAGAGGAAGAAAGTCAAAATGTTGAAAATTCCAAATCTGAAATAGGTTGGGGTCATCAAATTAGATCATATGTGCTTCAACCTTACAGACTTGTGAAAGATAATAGAACCAATTTTGAAAGCACTAGTCCTGATAAAGTATTAGATGGGGATATTGATGAATTTTTGGAACAATCACTTTATAAGTTAAATGAAAAATAATATTTTAAAATATTTTATCTTACTTCTGTCAGTATTAATTATTTTGACAGTGTATCTTAGTACTGTGGGCATCGAGACAGATAAATTTAATGATCAAATTAAAAAAAGAATTTCACTAATAAATAAAAAGATAGATATAGATTTAAAAAAAATTAAATTAACTCTAGATCCTTTTAAACTAAAAATTTATGCAAAAACTGTCGGTACCACAGTATATTTTTCAAAAAGACCTTTAGCTTTAGAAAGCATTAAAACACAAATTTCGCTTGGTTCTTTAATTAAAAATAAGATTTCATCATCTAATATAGAGGTAAAAACTAAGTCAATTTTATTAAATGATTTAATTAAATTTATTCGGACCACAAATAAAAAACCTCAATTATTTTTAATAGAAAAAATAGTAAAAAAAGGTCATGTAATTATAAATTTGAGTTTGAACATCGATGAAAATGGCAATATTAAAAATGATTATGAAATCGAGGGTTTAATAAAGGATGCAAGTATTAATTTTTTAAATAAGGCAAATTTAAAGAATATAAATTTTAATTTCAATTTTCAAAAAGATGATTATCTTTTAAATGAGATAAATTTTAAAGCAGAAGAAGTAAATTTTACTTCAAAAAAAGTAAAAATAAAAAAGAAAAAAAATAGTTTTTTAGTTGATGCTATTATTGAAAATGATCAGTCAAGTTTAAATTTAAATATATTAAAATTATTAAATTTAAGTTTTGAAAATATAATTATTGATGATGCCAAATTTAAAACAAATAATAAAATTTCTTTAGAAATAGATCAAAAATTCAAATTTAAAAATATTATATTAAGTTCTGACATAAATATTACTAAGCTGAAATATAAAAAATTGAAAATAATTAATAATTATTTTCCAGAAGTTGATGACTTAATTTTACTCGATAATCATAAATTAAATTTAAATTTTAAAGACAACAATTTATCAATTAACGGTGAGGGACAAATTCAGTTAAATACTGGAGAATTAGATGAAATTAAATATTTTATAAATAAAAAAGATAAGGATTTAAGTATAAACGTAGAATTATTTTTAAAAAAAATAGTTTTGCAGCAACAAGATTTTTTAAAAATTTTTTTCCCTCAAACAAATAAAAAAATTAATTTGAGTAATCAAAAATTAGAAATTAATTTTAAAAATAATAACTTAACTTTTTTAGGTTCTGGAAAATTTAAAATTGATAAAGAATTTGAAGAGATTGATTATTTTATTGAGAAAACACAAAATAAAATAAGTTTTAACACTAATTTGAATGTAAAAAATACAAAATTTATAATTGACAATATTAATTATGAAAAAAAAGATGATAGCCAAATGTATCTTAAAATTAATGGAGAACTAAAAAAAAATAAAAATTTAAATATTAATAGCTTTGTTGTTAATGAAGGAGATAATAAAATTAAAATTAATAATTTATCTCTCAATGATTCTAATCAAATAATTAAAATTGATAATGCAAATTTAAATTATTCAGATAATGAAAATAAAAAAAATAATTACAATATAAAAAAAGTAGATGACCAAAATTATTTAATTGATGGCACTTCTTTTAATGCAAATTCTTTAATTTCTAATTTGCTAGATAAAGATGATAAAAAAGAAAACAGTCTTTTTGAAAATAATATAAGTATGGACCTAGATTTTGATAAAGTTTACTTTGATAAAATATACTTTGTTGAAGATTTTAAGGGGCAGATAAATATTATTAATAACAAAGTAGAAGAAGTAGATATTTTAGCCTTTTATAACAATTCACAAAATATAAAATTTACAATTAAAACAAATGATCGAGGTGAAAAAATTACTACTCTTTTCTCATCTAAGGCAAAACCATTAGTAGATAGATACAAATTCATTAAAGGTTTTGAAGATGGTAAAGAGGGATATTTAGATTTCTCCTCTCGAAAAAAAGACGGAATTTCATCTTCAAAGTTAGTTATAGATAATTTTAAAGTTAAAGATATTCCTGCATTAGCAAAGTTGTTAGCACTTGCATCTCTTCAAGGATTGGCAGACTTACTTACAGGAGAAGGGATTAGATTTACAGATTTTGAGATGAATTTTACAAATCAAGATAAACTTATGAAAATTCAAGAGTTGTATGCAATTGGCCCAGCAATATCTATTTTATTGGAAGGATACATACAGGAAGATAAATTAATAAGTTTGAGAGGAACTTTGGTTCCAGCGACAACAATTAACAGATCTATTGCTTCAATACCTTTGCTTGGAGATTTACTGATTGGAAAAAAAGTGGGTGAAGGTGTTTTTGGAGTTAGCTTTAAAATTAAAGGTCCTCCCAATCAGTTGGAAACTACTGTAAATCCTATAAAAACTTTAACACCCAGGTTTATTACTAGAACTTTAGAGAAAATTAAAAAAAATTAATTTAATTCTATTTTAATATGTCTTTTTTTTCCAAGGGAAAGTTTAATATAATTATTTTTAAATAAATTTTTATTGATTTCGAATTTTTCATCTGAAATAACATCGTCATTAATTTTTACCGCATTCCCTTTTATAAGTCTTCTGATTTCGCTTTTCGAGTTTTCTAGCTTGGATAATAAAACAAGGTCTACTATATTTATTTTTTCTTCTATTTTGTTTGATTGAATATTAACTTTAGGTAAGTTTGAACCCAGAGTGTTTCCGGAGAAAGCTTCTTTTGCTGATTGCTCAGAATTTTTAGCTGCTTCCTTTCCGTGTAACATTTCTGTGGTTTTATTAGCAAGTAGTATTTTTAATTCATTTATATCTTTGTCTTTAATTAATTCTATTTCCTTAATATCAATTTCAGTAAACATTTTTAAAAATTTAATTACATCTCTATCATCTATGTTTCTCCAAAATTGCCAATAATCATAAGCTGACAAGTATTTTTCATCTAACCAAATAGCCCCACTTTCAGTTTTTCCCATTTTAGCACCAGTTGCAAGCGTAATTAATGGAGTTGTTAAACCAAAGGTTTGATTATTAGAATACCTTTTAATTAGCTCAACACCATTTATAATGTTTCCCCATTGATCTGAACCTCCAATTTGTAAGACACAATTTTCTTTCTTATTTAATTCAAGAAAATCATATGCTTGTAAAATCATATAATTAAACTCCATATAGCTTAGAGATTGTTCTCTATCTAATCTGAGTTTTACACTATCAAATGTTAGCATTCTATTTATCGTGAAATGTTTTCCGATATCTCTCAAAAATGAAATATAATTTAAATCTTTAAGCCAAGTATAATTGTTTACAAATATTGGCTTTGTATTCGGATCATCATTATCTAAAAATTTTTTTAAAATATTTTTGATATTTTTAATATTTTTTTCAATTTCTTCTTCACTTAATATTTTTCTAGTTTTGTCTTTACCAGATGGATCCCCAATTCTTGTAGTTCCTCCACCAAGTAAAACTATTGGTCGATGTCCATTTTTTTGAAGTAGTCGCAAACACATAATTTGCAATAAGCTACCCACATGCAAGCTTTCGGCTGTACAATCAAAACCTATGTAACCTTTTATCTTTTCTTCATCTAATTGTTTAGATAGCTCATCTTCACTTGTGCATTGATAGAAAAAACCTCTATCTTTAAATTCTTTTAAAAATTTATTCATAAGTTTATAGTTACAATATACAAATTTTTTTTAAAAAACATATCAATGAAAAAAAAATTATATACTGCAATTGGACTAATGAGCGGAACATCTATGGATGGTATTGATTTATCTATAATTAGTTCAGATGGATACGATGAATTTTCAAATATTTTAGATGATTATTATGAGTATGATAAAAATCTTCAGGATCAGTTAGTTCGATTAAGAGATTTAGTTTTAACAAAGAAAGATCTTTTACAAAATTCAGAAAAATTAAGAGAATTGGAGCGTAATTTAACTCTTTTTCATGCCGATTCAGTTAATCAATCATTAAAAAAATATAGAGACCCCATTGATTTGATAGGTTTTCATGGTCAAACAATTTTTCATAACCCAAATGAAAAAATTACCAATCAATTAGGAGATGGGAAATTGTTATCACAAATAGTTAAAAAAAAAGTCGTATATGATTTTAGACAAGCAGACATTCAAAATAATGGTCAAGGTGCACCTTTAACTCCAATTTTTCATCATATTTTATCAAAAAAAATTAACCAAAATTTTGATATTAAATTTCCAATAGGTTTCTTGAATATTGGTGGTATCGCAAATGTTACAAAAGTTATTAATGACTCGGATAATTTTCAAAATAACCTTTCTGCTTTTGATATAGGCCCTGGTAATTGTTTAATTGATGAATGGGTAAGAAATAATTCTAATAAAAAATTTGATATAAATGGTGAACTATCTAATGCAGGGAAAGTTAATCAATTAATTCTAAATCAGGCAATAGATAATTTTAAAATAAATTCTTACTCCCAGTCATTGGATATTAAAAATTTTGATGTATCTTTTGCAAGAGGTTTATCGCTAGAAGATGGTTGTGCTACTATAACAGATTTTACAGCATATTTGATCACAGAAGGTTTAAAATATATTGGTCAAAAAAATAGTATTACATTTTTACTCTGTGGTGGTGGAAGAAAAAATAGTAATTTAATTAATCGTATAAAAAATTACATATCAAATGAAAGTAATATTACTTTGAAATTTATAGATAATTATAATTTAAATGGTGATTATATTGAATCCCAAGCATTCGGATTTTTAGCAATAAGATCTTTTTTAAATTTACCAATTTCTTTTAGCGCGACAACTGGATGTAAAGAATTTACAGTGGGTGGAAAACTGGTAGAAAATTTTTAATAAAGTGCTGTTTCTTTTTTTATATATTTTTCAAGATACTTAACTAAAGCTTCACTTGTTTTTGAAAAGAAATGATTAGCTTCTGATATTGCATTAAATTCTACTTTAATTCCTTTTTGAGCACTTAATCTTTTATCTAATTCTGTAATGTATTCTACTGGTACCAATTCATCTTTTTTACCATAAACAACCAAGCCTGAAGTTGGACATGGAGATAAAAAAGAAAAATCATAAACATTTGGTTGAGGTGAAATAGCTATAAATCGGTTTATTTCTGGTCTTCTCATTAATAATTGCATTGCAATTAAAGATCCAAATGAAAATCCTGAAACCCAACATTGTGAATTGTCAAAATTTTCTCTTTCTAACCAATCTAAAGCTGCTGCTGCATCAGCAAGTTCGCCTTGACCATTATCAAATTCTCCATCACTTTTACCAACACCTCTGAAATTTACTCTGCAAACTGAAAAATCATTATCCATAAATGTATGAAAAGTATCTACTACTACTTTGTTATTCATAGTTCCTCCATATTGAGGATGGGGTTGTAATACTAAAGCAATCGGAGATGTATTTTTTTTACTTTTATAATATTTAGCCTCAAGTCTTCCAGCTGGGCCAGGTATAAATATTTCTAAAATTTTGTTATCCATAATCGATATTGATTATTATTCTCAAAAAAAATGTACGTTTATCATAAGTCAGCGACAATATGTTAGTTTTTTTTTATACTCTAAACTTGACCATTTTAGTCAGGTATGTATATAAACTCACAATTTTAGGGTAAAAATGAAACTTACATCAAAAGGTAGATATGCTGTAATGGCATTAGTTGATTTAGCTAGGTTTGATAACATCAATCCAGTATCACTAAGAGACATATCATTAAGACAAGGTATATCTTTAGATTACCTAGAACAGATTTTTTCTAAATTAAAAAAAAATGAAATTGTTAAAAGTATTAGAGGAACTCAAGGAGGTTATGTTCTTAATAAAAACCCAAACGATATTAAATTAACAAATATTTTCCATGCTGTAGATGAGAAAGTAAAAACTGTTCAATGTAAAAAAGAATCTAAAAAAGGATGTAACGGTAAAGCCACAAAATGTATAACTCACAATCTTTGGGATGAATTAGAGATTCACATAAATACATTCTTTGAAAATAAAAGCCTAAAAGATTTGTTAAATAACAATAAAGAAACAAGAGTTTAGAATGGATAACAGACAAAAAGAGATAAATAATTTAAAAGACTATAAATATGGTTTTTCGACAGACATAGAAAATATTCGAGCCCCAAAAGGTTTGAATGAAGATGTCATTAAATTTATATCTAATATTAAAAAAGAACCTGCATGGATGCTTGAATTTAGACTAAAAGCTTTTGAAAGATTTAAGGTATTAAAAGAACCAGATTGGCAGAAACCTAAATTTCCAAAAATAGATTATCAAGATTTATATTATTACTCTGCTCCTAAAAGCATGAAAGATAAGCCAAAAAGCTTAGATGAACTAGATCCTAAACTTTTAGAAACTTATAAAAAACTTGGAATTCCTTTGCAAGAGCAAGCGAGATTAAATGGAATAGCCGTTGATGCTGTATTTGATTCAGTTTCTGTAGCTACTACTTTTAAAGATGAATTAACAAAACAAGGAATTATATTTTGTCCTATATCAGAGGCAATTCAAAATCACCCTGAATTAGTCAAAAAATATTTAGGCTCCGTAATTCCAACAAGTGATCATTTTTTTGCAACATTAAATTCAGCAGTTTTTACAGATGGTTCTTTTGTGTATATTCCAGAGGGTGTTAGGTGTCCAATGGAACTATCAACTTATTTTAGAATTAATGCATCTAATACAGGTCAATTTGAAAGAACTTTAATTATTGCAGATAAAGGAAGTTATGTTAGCTACTTAGAAGGATGTACAGCTCCAATGAGAGATGAAAATCAATTACATGCTGCTAATGTAGAACTAATTGCACTTGATGATGCAGAAATAAAATATTCAACTGTTCAAAATTGGTATCCAGGTGATCAAGATGGCAAAGGTGGAATTTATAATTTTGTAACAAAAAGAGGTTTATGCAAGGGAAAAAATTCAAAAATTTCATGGACACAAGTTGAAACAGGTTCTGCAATTACCTGGAAGTATCCTAGTTGTATTCTTAAAGGAGATAACTCTGTTGGTGAGTTCTATTCAATAGCTATTACTAACAATCATCAAAAAGCAGATACAGGTACCAAAATGATCCATCTAGGTAAAAATACTAAAAGTAAAATAATTTCTAAAGGAATATCAGCAGGTAGTTCAGATATGACATATAGAGGTTTAGTTGATATTTCATCAAAAGCTAAAAATTCAACTAATTATACTCAGTGCGACTCTTTATTGATGGGTAACAAATGTGGAGCTCACACTGTTCCTTATATAAAGAATAAAAATTCTGAGTCAAACATTGCGCATGAGGCAACCACATCTAAGATTAGTGATGAGCAGTTACATTATTGTCAACAAAGAGGATTAAATCCAGAGGAAGCTGTTGGCTTGATTGTTAATGGTTTTTGTAAGGAAGTACTGCAACAATTGCCTATGGAATTCGCTGTAGAAGCCCAAAAACTTGTAGGTATCAGTTTAGAAGGAAGTGTAGGCTAATGCTTAAAATAAATAATTTAAATGCAACGATTGATAATAAGTCTATTTTAAATGGGCTATCCTTAGATATAAATCCTGGTGAGGTACATGCAATTATGGGTCCTAATGGATCTGGAAAAAGTACTTTGTCCAACATTTTATCTGGAAAAAAAGGCTATGAAGTTTCTGGGGAAGTTCTTTTTGAAGAAAAAGATTTATTTGAACTTGAAACAGAGGAAAGAGCACATAAAGGTATATTTTTAGCTTTCCAATATCCTTTAGAAATTCCAGGTGTAAATACTAATATATTTCTAAAAACTTCTTTAAATGCCGTAAGAAAAGCAAGGGGTGAGAAAGAGCTTGATGCTATTGAATTTCTAAAGTTGGTAAAAGAAAAATCTAAAGAACTAAAATTTGATGAGGAAAAACTAAACAGACAATTAAACGTTGGTTTTTCTGGAGGTGAAAAAAAGAAAAATGAAATTTTACAAATGTCATTGTTAGCTCCAAAACTATCAATCTTAGATGAGACTGATTCTGGTCTAGATATAGATGCATTAAAGATTGTTGCAGATGGAGTTAACACGTTGAGAGATAAAAACAATTCATTTTTAATTATCACACACTACCAAAGATTACTTGATTATATAAAACCTGACTTTGTTCATGTTTTAATGAATGGAAAAATTGTAAAATCTGGTGGTCCAGATTTAGCTTTAGAATTAGAGAAAAAAGGATACGAAAATTTTAATTAAATGAAAGAACAATTACAAAAAGATTTTTATAATAATATAAAAAATTTAAGTTTATCTCAAAAAGATATTGAGATAAAAAAATTTTGTTTAGATAATTTTATAGACAAAGGTTTTCCAAATAAAAAAGAAGAAGATTGGAAATTTTCAGATCTTAATCAAATAATAAAAAATAATATTGGAGAACTTAGTTTTTATAATGATCAAGCATATACTAATAAAGTTGATACCTCTGTATTTGTAGATGGATTAGAGCACAATAAAATAGTTTTTATAAATGGTAGAATTGAAAAAATTGATTTTGGATATGAAAAAAAAGATCAAATAGAAATAATTGATCAATCAGAAACTATAAATGAATTTGAAAATAGCAATTCTTTATCTGACTTAAATAATGCCTTTACTAACAAATGTTTTAAAATATTGGTAAAAAAAAGTTATCAGTTAGCAAAACCTCTAATTATCTATCATACAACAAATTCAAAAATTTGGTCTAAAAACATTAATTTACGACTTAATTTTGAACTAGATAAAGATAGCTCGTTAAGATTAATTGATTTGTTTAATGATACATCTGAAAAGAATTTTTTAAATATATTTTATAACTTTGAATTAAAGGAAAATGCTGTTTTAAAAAACTATAAAGTAGATAAATTTGAGAATAAAAATATTAAGTATTCTTTTAATAATATTGATCAAGATAAGAACAGTATTTCTGAAACATTTATTTTATCTTCTGGATCAAATTTTTCTAAAAATGAGATAAACTGTAATTTAAACGGAGTTTATGCATCAGCTTTTGTTAATGGTGTTTTTTCATTGAATAATGATAAACATCACGAAATTAGATCAGTAATAAATCACTTAACTGAAAATACAAAAAGTTATCAACTAATTAAAAGTGTTTTAGATGAAAGTTCTAAAGCAGTGTATCAAGGAAAAATTTTTGTAAATTCAGACGCTCAGAAGACTGATGGATACCAATTGAGCAAAGCAATATTGCTGAATAAAGAGTCAGAGTTTAATGCCAAGCCCGAATTAGAAATTTATGCTGATGATGTTAAATGTTCACATGGTTCAGCTTCTGGTAGTTTAAGTGAAGACTCTATATTTTATTTAATGTCTAGAGGTTTAAGTTATCAGCAATCAAGAGAGCTATTAATCAATGGTTTCCTACTTGATGTTGTGGAAAAAATTACTGACTCGGAAATAAAAAACTTAATAAAAAATATGATTGGAATTAAAGAATGAATATTGATCAGATAAAAAAAGAATTTCCTATTTTTGATGAAAAAATTCAAAATAATGATCTAGTTTATTTAGATAGCGCCAATTCATCTCAAAAACCTAAGATAGTTGTTGATAGAATTAATGAATTTTATACCAAACAATTTTCAAATGTTGGTAGAAGTGTACATTATCTTGCAGTTGCTGCTACTAATTTGTACGAAAATACAAGAACATCTGTTCAAAAATATATTAACGCTAAAGATAAAAATGAAATTGTTTTTACAAAAGGTGCTACTGAAGCATTAAATTTAGTTGCTAATACATTGGGTCAAAGTTACTTGCAGGAAGGTGACGAAGTATTAATTACAGAACTTGAGCATCATTCAAATTATGTTCCATGGCATTTTTTAAGGAAATCAAAAAATATAAAAATTAATTTTGCCGAAATAAATGAAGAAGGTGAAATCACTCTTGAGGAAATAGAAAAAAAAATAACTCCAAAAACAAAATTAATTTCTATTACTCATCTGTCGAATGTAACAGGTGCAATTTTACCTGTAAAAGAAATTACCCAGCTTGCACATTCAAAAGGAATAATTGTTGTAGTTGATGGATGTCAAGGAGCGCCACATTTAAAATTAGATATGCAAGATTTAGATTGTGATTTCTATGCAATTTCATGTCATAAAATGTACGGACCTACAGGTTTGGGAGTTCTTTACGGTAAGAAAAAATGGTTAGAGGAATTACCTCCATACCAAGGTGGTGGGGGAATGATAAATGAAGTTAAAAAAGATAGGATTTCCTATGGTGAATTACCAAATAAATACGAGGCTGGTACTATGGCTACAGCACAAGTAATTGCTTTCGACCAATCAATAAAATTTTTAGAAAGCATTGGCATAGAAAATGTCATGAAACACGAAGCAGACCTAGTTGAATATGGACAAGAGCTATTACAAAAAAATAACTCAGTTAAACTTATTGGAAGTCCAAAAAAAAAAGGAGGGGTTTTATCATTCACTATAGAAGGAGTTCACCCTCATGATATTGCAACTATATTGGATGAAGACGGGGTTGCGATAAGAGCAGGACACCATTGTTGTCAAATTTTACATGATAAATTAAATATTCCAGCAAGTGCAAGAGCATCAGTTGGTATATATAATACTAAAGAAGATTTAGATCAGTTAAATGAGTCAATTAACAACTGTAAAAAAATATTTAATTTATAATGAATTTAAAAGAACTTTATCAAGAAATTATATTAGAACACGGTAAGAATCCTAGAAATCTTAGAAAGACAGAAGGTTTTAATAAAGACGCTAAAGGTAATAATCCACTTTGTGGTGATAATGTTCACGTTTATTTAAAACTAAATGGACAAAAAATTGTAGAAGATGCATCCTTCGAAGGGAGTGGTTGTGCGATTTCAATGGCTTCGGCTTCTATAATGACAGATTTAATTAAAGGAAAAAATGAGCATGAGGCTAAAGAGATTGTTGAGGATTTTTTAGGAATGATTAAGGAAAATCCTGGATTAAAATCTAAGTATTTAAGTGAAGATGAAAAAACTAAACTAATGTGTTTATCTGGTGTTAAGCAATATCCAATGAGAGTTAAGTGTGCAACTCTATCTTGGCATACAATGGTTTCTGCTTTTGATGAAAAAACAGAGGAAGTAAAAACGGAAAATTAAATAATGTCAAAAAAAGAACAGATAATTGAAGAAATAAGAAAAATTTATGACCCTGAGTTACCTGTAAATATCTACGAATTGGGTTTGATTTATGATATTAAAGTAAAAGATGAAAAGTTTGCTAAAATTAAAATGACTTTGACTACACCTAATTGCCCAGTAGCTGAAAGTTTACCTAAAGAAGTAAAAAATGGTGTAATGCAAGTTGAAGGTATAGAGGATGTAGATCTTGAATTAGTTTGGGATCCACCTTGGAATAAAGATATGATGTCAGAAGCAGCAAAATTGGAATTGAATTTATAATGAACCCTATAATTAAATTAAGTGATAACGCAGCATTACGAATAAAAGAGATAATGTCTAATGCTGAAAAAGATTCTATCGGAGTTAGAGTATCAGTGAAATCTGGTGGTTGCGCAGGGATGTCTTATGTAATGGAATATACAAAAGAGTTAAATCCTAATGATGAAGTTATAGAAGATAAGGGAGTGAAAGTGTTCGTTGACTCAGCAGCTATTATGTATCTGCTTGGCACTGAAATGGATTATAAAAAGGAGGAATTGTCCTCATCATTTGTGTTCAATAATCCTAATGAAACTGAGCGTTGCGGCTGCGGAGAGTCTTTCAAAATATCATAAGTTGTATTATCCTATTAATTGCATATCTGTATTGCATTGTATGCATATCTAATGTATAGATTCTATATGAATAAATTTGAGTTTAAAAATCTTGTTAAAAACTTAAAAGACTCTTTAAAGGAGAAAACATTCTTTAAAGAACTACGTAAAGAAGTTGAAACTGGTGCGAACGGCACGCAAGATTACGTAGTCAAAAAAGGTGTTAACAAAGATACAATTGCAACAACTAGACAGTAATTAAATTTATTAGCTACTGTAATACATCTCAAACTCTACAGGATGAGGTGCATGTTCAAATTTGTGAATTTCTTCAAACTTAAGAGCAATGTAAGCATCAATCTGATCGTCAGTAAAGACACCGCCTTGAGTTAAAAACTCTCTGTCTTTATCTAAACTTTCCATTGCTTCTCTTAAAGAACCACAAACTGTTGGTATAGCTTTAACTTCTTCAGGTGGCAATTCATATAAATCTTTATCAAAAGACTCACCTGGATGAATTTTATTTTTAATTCCATCAATTCCAGCCATCAACATTGCTGCAAAAGTTAAATATGGGTTTCCTGCAGCATCTGGGAATCTAATTTCACATCTTGCGCCTTTTTTACTTAATGTGATTGGTATTCTACAAGAAGCAGATCTATTTCTTGCTGAATACGCAAGAAGAACTGGCGCTTCAAAACCTGGAATTAATCTTTTGTAACTGTTTGTTGTGGAGTTAGCGAAAGCATTAATTGCTTTAGCGTGTTTAAGGATTCCACCAATATAATGCAAAGCGGTTTCACTTAATCCAGAATAAGCATCACCTGAAAATACCGGTGTATCACCTTTCCAAATAGATTGATGGATGTGCATACCTGAACCATTGTCACCAGCAACTGGCTTTGGCATAAATGTTGCAGTTTTTCCAAATGAATGTGTAACCATTTGAACAACATATTTATATAATTGAACGTTATCAGCTTGATTTACTAAAGTTCCAAAATACATTCCAAGCTCGTGCTGACTAGGAGCAACTTCATGGTGATGTTTTTCAACTTTAATACCAACTTCTTTTAAATTTTTAAGATATTCACCACGCATGTCTTGTTCACTATCAACTGGTGGCACTGGGAAATATCCTCCTTTAATTTGAGGTCTATGACCCATATTTCCATTTTCATATTCTTTACCTGAATTGTAAGGACCTTCTTTACTATCTAATTTAAATCCACACTCATTCATATCATTTTTAATTCTTACATCGTCAAAAACAAAAAATTCTGGCTCAGGTCCAAAAAAAGCTTTATCACCTATACCTGAAGCTTTTAAATATTCTTCAGCTTTTTTAGCAACACCTCTTGGATCTCTTTCATAAGGATCTTTTTTGATTGCATCTAGAATGTCACAAAACAAAACCACAGTATTATGAGACGTAAAAGGATCCATGAACATTCTTGCAGTATCAGGTTTTAAAATCATGTCTGACTCGTTAATTGCTTTCCAACCAGCAATAGATGAACCGTCAAAAAATACACCTTCATTCAACATATCTTCATCAACTATTGAAGCATCCATTGTTAAGTGTTGAAGTTTTCCTCTTGGATCAGTGAATCTTAGATCCACAAATTCAGCTTCTTTTTCTTTGATAAATTTTAATACTTTTGCTGCACTCATTTTGTCTCCTATGTAATTTTGTTTGGCCTAATTAGCAAAAAAATACTAAAAAATATTGCTTATTTAATAAATAACACCTATGCAATTTTCACATAAGTAGTGTAATTAGTCACTAAAATAATAAATATATTAAACCTGTGAAATCATTATTAAATAAAGAGCCAGTTTTAAGAGCAGAAAAATCGCTAAAAAAATTTAATCCAGATCTTAAAGTGATTGTTTTAGAGCAAACTGCAAGAACAGCTAACGATGCAGCTACAGCTTTAGGTTGCAAAGTAGGGGCAATTGTCAAAAGCTTACTTTTTAAAGCAGGCGATAGTTATGTTTTATGTTTAGTTTCTGGAGATAAAAGGTGTTCATTAAATAAATTAAAAAAAATTTTAAATGAAAAAGATGTTTCAATGGCGAACCCAGAAGATGTAAAAAAAATTACTGGATATACAATTGGTGGAGTATCTCCAACAGGACATTTAACAAAAATAAAAATTTTTATTGATGAAACTTTAAATAGATTTTCTTCTATTTTTGCAGCCGCAGGTCATCCTAATGCAGTATTCGAAATAAATTTTGAAAATTTAATAGCATTAACCTCTGGTGAGATAAAAGAGATAACAGAATGAGACAACCAAAATTAATTGATTATTTTTTATTAACAATATTGTCTCTTATATGGGCTTCTGCATTTTTTAACATTAAAATAGCAACCTATTCTTTTGGACCAATTACAATTGCTTTCCTAAGAGTATTTTTTGGAGCAATTCCAGTTTTACTTTTATGTTATCTAAAAAAAATTAAAGTTGAAGCTTTTTCTAAAGATTGGCACTGGTTTGCAATGATAGGATTTATTAATTTGGTAGCTCCATTTTTCTTAATTGCTTATGGAGTTAAATCAGTTCAGAGTAATTTGGCAGCTATATTAATGTCAACTACTCCTTTAAGCTCCACAGTACTAGCTCATTTTTATACAAAAAATGAAAAATTCAATTTAGTAAAAACTATTGGAATTTTAATTGGGTTTTCTGGAATAGTGTTTTTATTTTCTGACAATCTTTTAATAGATGAAAATAATTTTGTTTCAGCTTTATTGATATTGCTTGGATCAACCTGTTATGTTGTAGGGGGAGTACTAACATTAAAAATAAGTAAGAAAAAAAATGAAAATGTAACTGGATCTATTTTAATTTGGGCAATAATTATTTTGTTACCATTAACATTTTTAATTGAACAACCATTTCAAACCATGCCAAGAACAGATTCTCTAATATCAGCTATTTATTTAGGAATTGTTCCTACTGGTATTGCTTGGTTGTTACGTTTTAGAATTTTGACAACAAATGGATTAATTTTTCAATCTCAAGTTTCTTATTTGATACCAATTTTTGGAACTATTTTAGGCTACATATTTTTAAAAGAATTAATTACTACAAAAGTTTTAATTTCTTTAATTGCAGTTTGCATTGGTATTTACTTTGTTAAAAAAGGTGGAAACAAACAAACTATTTAATTTTTGCCATTGCTTCGATATGTGAAGGCCCTGTTTCACAACAGCCACCAATAATCGTTGCCCCATTTTCTTTAAATTTTTTTACAATTTCTTGTATTTTAATTGGTGTAAGATCTTTTCTTTTTCCTAAAATCTCATTCGGGTTAGTTTTTTTTCCTTGAAAAATAGATGTGTAACTTTCTTCAAGTTTAGTTGTAACAAAACCATTTAATTTGAAACCAAATGGTACATTTAAACTTTTTAATTCTACTAAGTTTTTTTCAAAATTTTCTGGAGAAACACAAGACAACATTACACCTAGAGCATTTTCATCGATTATTTTTTTAATTTCTTTAATATTTTCTCCACTTGGTAATTTTGTTCCTTCTGATATATGGAGTCCAACTAAGTAAGGTTTTTTAAATTCTTTTATAGCTTCAATTCCACATCTAACCTCCTTAATACTGCTCCAAACATCAAAGTAAAAAAAGTCAACATATGGATTTAGAGCCTTTGCTTGACTATTAAAGTTTTCAGTAATTTCACTCTCATCTCTATCATCCGCCTCATATGTTAAATTTTGGGGAGGTATACCGCCAGCAATAAAAGTATTAGGAAATTTCTGTTTTGCAGCTTGAGCGATTTCGCCAGCTTTTTGATTTAAATATTCAAATTTATCTAAAAGGTTATTCTCTTTTAAACGTTTCTGTCGTGTTGCAAAAGTTGTAGTGACAATAATTTCTGCTCCTGCTTTTATGAAATCAAGATGGGTATCTAAAACAAGTTGATGGTAATTTGCATCTAATATTGCATTAGCGCTCCATAATGTTGAATTAGGTCTCATTCCTCTTGCAAGTAACTCTTGACCCATTCCACCATCTAAAATTCTAGTTTTTCTGAAATAATCTTTGTTAATCATTATTTTTTAAAATTAATTTTAGCATTAAAAGAAAAAGATCTTCTTTCAGCATTAATATTAAATGGATAAGCAGTATGCATTAAGTAGTTAGGAAAAATTAATAGATCTCTTTCTTTGGGAATAATATTAAAAATACTTTTACTCAAAAAACCTCTTTGTCCATTTATAAAATCAATTGTACCATTAGTTTTATCTTTTTTATTTTTTAGAAATTTATTTTTAGTCATACCTTTTGGAACTTTTAAATAACCAACGCCAGATAAATCCCCATCATGATAATGGATAGGGTTATATTCATCTTTAAATTGACTAACTACCCATAAATTTAGTATCTTTATATCTTCAACTTTTTTAATTTTTTCATTTTTAAGAAAATTTTTGATATTTTTTTTAATTTCCTTTTCTAAATTTTTTTTTATAAAATTATTTGAAATTTTAATTTCTTTTTTAATCTGACTAGCTAATTTAGAGCTATAATCGTTTTTTTTTGTTAAAATCTTATTGTCAATTTCTGTATTTAAGATATCTAAAAATTTCTTTGAAATTTTTGCTTTCCCAATAGATGGACCAAATGGTTTTATATTTCTCATACATTTTAAATATCTTAAAAATAATTATATTCAAGCTTATGCTATTAATCTATATCCCATTCTTATTGCTACAAAAATAACTAAAAAAGAAGTCATAAGAGCTAGTACTTTGTTCGATAAAAATTTTATATTAAGAAAACTTCCAATTTGTCCACCAATTAAAACAGCAACAAACAAAGGCCAAAAGTTTAAAAATTCTTTTAAAACTATGTCCTTTGTTAAATGTCCTACTATACCAAATACAGAGTTGATCAATATAAATAGAGATGCTGTACTTGTTATATGTTTTGGGTAGCCAGCTTTAATAAGAAATAAAATTGGACTTAAAAAAATTCCTCCACCTATTCCTACTAACCCAGATATAAACCCAATAATTGAACCAATAAAAATAGAAATAACTTTTGAGACTTGTCTAATTACAATCTGATCTTTATTAAAGGATTTACTCTCTAATAATAAAAAAATTCCTGCTATTAGTAGTATAAAGAACAGTAAAATCTCAAATAAATCTTTATCAATCGAAATAGAAGCTCCAAAAAAAGCAAAAGGCACAGATCCAATTAAATAAGGGGCGATTAAATTAATATTGATATTTTTTGTCCTCAAAAAATTTATTGAATTACCAGTAACAACAATAATATTACAAATTAATGCTATAATTGGGAAGATATAGTAAGGGATATCCCAAATTAACATCAAAGCAAGGTAAGTAGACCCACCTCCAAAACCAATGCTAGAGTAAAAAATTGCTGTTATAAAAAAAAATATAGTTAGTATAATCATTTGAAAATTATGATTGTAAATATAGCTTTATTAACTGTAACAGATACAAGGACAATTGATAACGATAAATCAGGTGCAATCCTTGTAGATAAAATTGCTAAAGCTAATCATAAATTGATTGATAGAAAAATTTGCAAAGATAATAAAGATGACATTGTATTAATCTTAAAAGAGTGGACCAATAACAAAAATATTGATGTAATTATTACAACTGGAGGCACAGGTTTAACTGGGAGAGATATTACTCCTGAAGCATTGGGAGAGATTGCTGATAAACACATACCTGGATTTGGCGAAGTATTCAGAACAATTAGTTTAAAAACAGTTGGAACCTCATCAATTCAATCTAGAGCTTGTGCAATCTTATCTAATGGAAAATATATATTTGCATTACCTGGATCTTCTGGAGGTGTTACTGATGCATGGGATGGAATTTTAAAACACCAATTAGATATTAATCACAAGCCTTGTAACTTTGTCGAATTGTTCCCAAGATTAAAAGAAAAATAATTATTTTTGATATTTTTCTTTCCATTCAGAATAAGGCATTCCATAAACATGTTCTCTAGCCTCTAAGTCTGACATGCTTACTCCATTTTTTTCACCTTCCTCTCTAAACCATCTTGATAAACAATTTCTACAAAACCCAGCAAGGTTCATTAAATCAATATTTTGAACATCCTTTCTTTCATCCAAATGTTTTAACAATCTTTCAAATGCAGCTGATTGCAGTTCTTTTTTTTGATTATCATTCATTAATAAATTATTAATCACAAATTAGAGAAGCACAAGATGTAGTATTGATACACCTGCAAGTAGAAAATTATATTTTTAATAAATAGACTTTAGCAGTGTTTATTAGTTTAATTATGAATGGCTATTAAGAAAAAGAAAATAGCAAAATCAAAGACCAAAAAAAAATCTAAATTGGTTAAATCTTCTAGAAAAAAAACTAAAACGAAAAAAAAAGTTGTGACTAAAAAGTCTGCGACTAAGAATCGTTCTAAAAAGTCTAGAAAAAGTTATAAACTAAGTAAAAAAACTAACAAGAGAGAGGTCAAAAACATGAGTGCAGAAGCAATTAAGGTGTCTTCAGTACTAGATACATCTCACTTAAATGTTAAATTTCCATTTAAATCAAAATATGGAAATTACATTAATGGAAAGTTTGTTGAGCCATTATCAGGAAAGTATTTTGATAATCCAAGCCCAATTTCAAACGAGATAATCTGTTCTGTAGCACGATCAAATGAAAAAGATGTTGAGGCAGCATTAGATGCAGCCCATGCAGCATTTAAAGAATGGGGCAAAACGGATATCACAACAAGATCTAATATTTTAAATAAAATAGCTGACAAGATTGAGGAAAACAAAGACATGTTAGCTGTAGCTGAATGTTTAGATAATGGTAAGCCAATCAGAGAATGTATGGCTGCTGATTTGGCACTTGTAATAGATCATTGGAGATATTTTGCAGGTGTAATTAGAGCAGAAGAGGGATCAGTTGCTGAGATAAGCAATTCTCAATACTCTTACAATATTCCTGAGCCACTTGGTGTAGTTGGTCAAATAGTTCCTTGGAACTTTCCATTACTGATGGCAACTTGGAAATTAGCACCAGCACTTGCAGCAGGTAACTGTTCAGTTCTTAAACCGGCAGAACAAACACCAGCATCTATTATGGTAATGATGGAATTAATTGGTGATTTATTACCTCCTGGTGTTGTTAATATCGTAAGTGGTTTTGGATTAGAAGCTGGTAAACCATTAGCTTCATCAAAAAGAGTTGCTAAAGTAGCATTTACTGGTGAGACAACAACTGGAAGATTAATCATGCAGTATGCTGCACAAAATATAATTCCTATAACTTTGGAATTAGGTGGAAAATCTCCAAATATTTTCTTTGAAGATATCATGGATAAAGATGATGATTTTTTAGACAAATGTGTTGAAGGTTTTGTAATGTTTAATCTAAACCAAGGTGAAGTTTGTACTTGTCCTAGTAGAGCATTAGTTCAAGAATCTATTTATGATAAATTTATGGAAAAATGTATTGCTAGAACAAAGGCAGTTGTTCAAGACAATCCTTTGAAAATGGAAACAATGATTGGAGCACAAGCTTCAGTAGAGCAAATGGAGAAAATTAAATCTTTCTTAGATATTGGAAAAAAAGAGGGTGCCAAAGTTCTTACTGGAGGTAGTGAAGCTAAATTAAATAGTGGCTTAGAAAAAGGTAACTATATTCAGCCTACTATTTTTGAGGCCAAGAATAGCATGAGAATTTCTCAAGAAGAGATTTTCGGTCCAGTTGTATCTGTAATTAAATTTAAAGATGAAGCAGACGCATTGGAGATTGCTAACGATACTCTTTATGGCTTAGGCGCGGGTGTTTGGACAAGAAATGGTAATATTGCTTACAGAATGGGTAGAGCAATACAAGCAGGAATAGTATGGACAAATTGTTACCATGCTTATCCAGCTCACTCACCATTTGGAGGTTACAAACAATCTGGAGTAGGAAGAGAAACTCATAAAATGATGCTTAATCATTATAGACAGAATAAGAATCTTCATGTTTCTTATGCTGAGCAAAAATTAGGCTTCTTTTAAACGATAATAATATATACTGGCCCATGATTCTAAGTCATGGGCCGAACATCAAAAATGAAAGTATCTGCAACACAATCAGCGTTAAATCTATTATCACAGCTCCAGGAAAGGTATGGAGAAAAATTAATGTTCCACCAGTCTGGAGGATGTTGTGATGGAAGTGCCCCAATGTGCTTTCCTGAGGGTGAATTTCCTCTTGGTGATAATGATGTAAAACTGGGTGAAATTGGGGGAGTTCCATTCTACATGAATGGTGATCAGTATGAAAAATGGAAACATACAGACCTTACGATTGATGCTGTCAATGGAATTGGAGGAATGTTTTCATTGGATAATGGAACAGGTAAAAGATTTTTAACAAAATCTGAAATTTGCTTAGTAGTGGATAACGATCAAGATAATAAATAAATTTAAATTTTATTTTTATATTTTTCAGAAACGAGTTGTGAAATAATTGATAATGCTATTTCAGATGGTGATTTTCCTCCTAACTTAATACCAATTGGTCCATTTATCATCTCTACATCAGACTTTTTAAAGCCAGCGTCTATCAATCTAAAACATCTTTTTTCGTGTGTTTTTTTACTTCCTAAAGCACCAATATAAAAAAAATTATTTTTTAATGCATATTGTAAAGCAGGATCATCAATTTTTGGATCATGAGTTAAAGTAACCAAAGCTGTCTTTGAATTAGTTTCTATTTCATCAAATGCTTCATTAGGCCATTTATTAATAATTTTCGTATCTGGAAACCTTTCTTTCGATGCAAAATATCCCCTCGGATCAACAATAATAATCTCAAAATTTAAATTTTTTGCAAAATTAATTAAATACATTGAAATATCGACAGCACCTACAACGATTACTTTAATTGGATTTTTAAATGTTTGAACAAATATTTCTGAATTTTCTATTATACCACTTTTGTTTGAATTAAATATTTTTTCTATTTCATCAAAATATTTTGAAAACATCCCAGTAAGATTTATTCCAGGAATAAATATTTCACAATCCCCATTAATCAAATTTGTAATAAGTGCAAATTCTTTTTTTAAAGATTTATTTTTTAAAGTTTCTCTAATTATTTCTATTTTCATTATTTAATTTCTTCAATATAAATTGAAATATCACCACCGCATGCCAAACCTATTTCCCAGGCATTTTCATTTGAAATCTTAAAATCAATTTTTTTACAATCTTTTTTATTCTTAATTAGAGATATACATTCTTCAACAACTTTAGCCTCTATGCATCCTCCAGATACAGATCCTAAAAAATTTCCATCCTCGCTAACTATCATTCTACTGCCTACTCCTAAAGGTGATGAACCCCATGTTTGAATAACAGTTGCTAATGAAACTTTTTTATTTTTTTTTAACCAATTATCAGCTTCTTCAAATATTTTTTTTTCGGTAAAATTATTCATTTATTAAATATCCTTTTAAAGTTTACTCTTAAAAATAGTAAAATTGTTATTATCACAAAGTAAATTAAAGGTTTAAAATATATAGTTTTAGATAACCAAATAAAATGTAAAGAACCAAAAATTGCAATAACATAGATTAATCTGTGTAATTTTTTCCAATTTTGCTTAAGCAACAACATCATTTTTTGAGATGAGGTTAATGTAAGTGGTATTAGTAACAACCAAGCTGCAAATCCAACAAAAATATATTTTTTTTTAACAACATCATCAAAGATTGGTTGCCAGCTAAATCTATAGTCTATGCCTACATAAGTTAATAGATGTAATGATGCATAAAAAAAAACAAATAATCCTAACATTCTTCTTCCTTTTACCCAAAAATTTAAATTAGTTAATTTTTTTAAAGGACTCATTGCTAAGGTTAAACAAATAAAAATTAAAGTCCATTCTCCTGTAAAATGAGTTATTTCTTTTACTGGTTCTGGTCCTAATTTATTAAAAAAAATTTTATAAATTATAATTAAAAATGGAATTGTACTTAATATGAAAACACTCGGCTTAAAATACTTTATCATTAAAAGTACTTTTTCAAATCCATACCAGTATATAAACTTGCTACTTCATCACCATAGCCATTAAACATTAAAGTTTTAACTCTTGGAGCCCAAACACCTTCGCCTATTATTCTTTCAGTTGCTTGAGACCATCTTGGGTGATCAACATTAGGATTAACATTTGAGTAAAATCCATATTCTCTAGGCGAAGCCCACATCCACGATGAGGTTGGCATGTTTTCGACAAATTTAATTTTAACAATTGCTTTTGCACTTTTAAAACCATACTTCCAAGGAATAAAAATTCTTAGTGGTGCTCCGTTTTGATTAGGAAGTTTTTTTCCATATAAACCTGTCACAACTGTTGTTAAAGGATGCATGGCTTCATCAAGTCTTAAACCTTCATTGTAAGGCCAGTTTAAAACAGGGTATCTTTGACCTTTCATTTGTGCAGGGTCATATACACTTTCAAATTCAACAAATTTTGCTTTATTAGTTGGGTTTACTTTTGATAGTAATTTACTTAAAGAAAAACCCATCCATGGAATAACCATAGACCAACCCTCAACACATCTTAATCGATATATTCTTTCCTCAGAAATAAACATTTCTGAAATTTCTTCCATAGATAATTTTATCGGTTTTTCAACTTCACCCTCAATTGCTATATCCCAAGGAGTTGTTTTAAATATTTGAGAATTTCTATGAGGATCACTCTTTGATGTTCCAAACTCATAATAATTATTATAAGTCGTAATGTCTTTATAACTTGTTAATTTATCTCTCTCACTTGCAAAAGATTTATTTACAAAAGGTATAGCGGACATAGCCAGTGAGCTTGCACCAAGACCTAAAGATTTAATGAAAGATCTTCTTTTTTTATAAATACTTTCTGGTGTAATTTCTGAATTTTTAAATTTTATCATTTTAATTATTTAGAGAAACTCCTTTCAACCACTCACTATTCTCATTTTCATAATGTTCTTTTTTCCAAATAGGAGATCTTTTTTTAATTTCTTCAATTATATATCTAGATAAAACAAATGCTTCATCTCTATGTTTGCAAGCTACGCCGATAATAATACTTTTTTCTTTTAAACCCACATATCCTTTAACATGCTCAATAAATACTGCTTTTTCTTTAATATTTAACTTCTTATCTGCTTCACCATAAATTTCTTCAAAACTTTTGATAACCATACTTTCTTTGGTATCATAGGTAATACCAGTAACTGTTTTATTTTCATTTAAATCTCTTACAGTCCCAACAAAATATATTACAGCTCCAAATTTTGATTGGTTTAAAAAATTTTCTGCTTTTGAAATTTCTATCTTCTCTGATTTTGAAGCATCAATAATTTTAGTATGTAGCATTAACCGCCTCCTATAGGAGGTATAATGCTAAAGTTTTGTTTTTTAACTATTTTATAATTATCTGAGACAATTTTATCATCAGACGAACAAAAAGCTGATGATTTAATAATTCTTTTGAAAGTTTCATTTCCTTTAAAATTTAAATCAATAAAATCTATCATCTGGTTTCTGAGATCTTTAATTGAGGAATTTTCTATTAATTCAAAGTCTATATGTGATTTATTACTAAATTCTCTAGCCACGCCAAACAGTTCAACTGATATTTTCATTAAAAAATATTCTTTAAAAAATCTGGTAGTCCATCAGGGTTTTTCCATAACCCACTTTTTCCACCTTCTTTAATTAATAATTTTACGTTATCAATTTGAAGATGTGGATTTACTATTTTGCTTAAATCATAAATTGTAATTAAAGCAGAGTTAACTCCCATTATAGCTTCCATCTCAACACCTGTTTTTGCTACTGCAGAGACAACGCAAAAAACCTCTATTGAACTGTCTAATTCATTCATAATTATTTTAGTAGCCGTGTGGTCAATTGGTAGTGGGTGACATAGAGGAATAAGTTCGCTCGTTTTTTTTACACCCAACACAGCTGATACCTCAGCTAAAGTAATGGGGTCTCCTTTTGGCATCTTCTTATTTTTAATTAGATCAAAAACTTCTTTTCCAACATAAATTTTACCTGATGCTAGAGCTCTTCTAAAGGTTTCTTTTTTTGAAGAAACATCAACCATATTGAAAGAATTTTTTTGAAATATTTCTTTCGCCCAATCTTTAAGTTCTACTTGATTTATAATTTTTAATTTTGACATTAGCCACCTGTGGTAGATAAATTTTTAGTTAAACCAGTTTCACCAAGTTCCAAATGGTGAGATTCTTTTTTAAATTTCATTTGACCCATTATAAGATCTTGTAATTCCTCAATTTGATCATCTTTTTGTAATAAATGTCTTATACTTATTCCAGTATTTCCAAATAGGCATAATCTAAGATCTCCTCTTGATGTAATTCTTAATCTATTACAGCTTCTACAAAAATCTTTTGAGTAGGGTGCTATGATACCAAATTTCCCTTTATATTCTGGATTGATATAGTTTAGTGACGGTCCAGCATCTTTACCAAAGGTTTGATAAATCCAATTATTTTTATTTAAGTATTCTTTGAAAATTTTTGAAGATACATGATATTTTTTAAAATAATCTAGGTTATCACCTGTTTGCATTAGTTCTATATATCGAAAATCCACATTATTCTTTTTTATAAATTTTCCCCAAGACTCAAAATCTTTTTCTGATGCATTTATTCCATTTAAAAGAACTGCATTAATCTTAATATTTTCAAAATTTAAATCTTGTAGGATGTTAATTCCTTTTAAAATCTCTGGTAATCGATCATGACCTGTAACATTTTTGAATGTATTTCTATCTAGACTATCAATGCTAATGTTAATGCCGTTTAAGCCACTATCTACTAACATCTTTGCTTTTTCATCTAAATGATAACCGTTTGTGGTAATTACAACCTTTTTTATTCCAGCTTCATTTTTTAAGATCTTGATTATATCAAAAAAATCTTTTCTTACCGTTGGTTCACCTCCAGTAAGTCTAATTTTGCATACACCCAATTTTGAAAAAACTTTTGCCAGACGTCTAATTTCCTCTAAGTGAAGAAACTTTCTATTATCGCGTTTATCAACTTGATAACCACTAGGCAGACAATACCCACACTTAAAATTACATACATCGGTAATCGAAAGTCTTATATATGGAAAAGACCTACCAAAACTATCTCTTAACATTTTCATTTAAGTTAAAGCTATCATAATTAATAAAATTAATCATGATAGAATTAACTTAAAATCTAGCTTTAACCTGCTGGTTTATAATTAGCCATAGCTTTTGATGCCATGCCGGCAGCTTTACCCATATCCATTTCCTCTAATATGGTAAAATTTGTTATAGCTCCAGAAGCTTCAACTGCTAACTTAACTGCTGCTGCACCTTCAAATCCAATACTACCACTCACAACTCCTACAAAATCATAAGCTCCTCTTGTGATCATAAAAGATTCCATCTTTCCTCCTACTGCCTCTGATAAAGCAGTAGCTGCTGCAGCTCTGTCTTGGTCTGGATTACCTATAAATCCTTTAAAAGCTTGAGCAGTGTAATTGCCCATTACTATAAATTTAGCCATAGTTCCTCCTTTACTTAAATTTAACATTATAAGAAAAAAAACATCAATGAGAAAATTACATATTTGTTATGTTATGTTTAAATGTATATGTTCAACTAATGCTAGATTTATTAAATAATTATAAAATATATAATTTTATAATATGAATTTAAAAATCAACAATTTAGATAAATCAGAAATTGACAAAATAGTACATCTTTATAAACAAAAAAAATTTGATGACGCATTAGTATTGTCTAACAAACTTTTAAAAAAAGAAAAAAATATACCTTTTTTGTTTAACTTAAATGGGCTTATAAATTTAAGTTTAGAAAATTGGGAGAATTCTGTTCAAGTATTTCAACAAGCTATTGATTGTGATGATAAATTTGTTGAGGCATATAATAATATAGGGATTGCTTATAGTCATTTGGGCAAAGAAGATAAAGCTATAGAAAATTATAATAAAGCAATAGAAATAAAAAAAGACTATTCAAATGCTTATAACAATTTAGCATCTCATTATGATGATTTAGGGAAGTATGATCAAGCAGTCAAAAATTATGTCAATGCCTTAAAATTTAATTCAGATCATTTACAAGCCCAAAATAATCTAATTCACTTAATGAATTTTTTTAATCCAGAAAATGATGAAAAAAATTCAATCATTAGAGCTAATCACGATATTAAAAATATTGATACTAAAATCTCTATATTAAATAAAATTTCACTAAGAGAATTGAATGATTATTTAATAAAGTGTAATCACATATTAAAGAAAAACTTAAAAAATTTATCTTTTTTTGACTCACAAATTCACAGAAGAAATGGGTTTAATCTAAATTGTGATCGACATCATAAGGCATTTAACAAATTCAAAATAATACCAAAATATTGCTTTGGTTGTATCAAAGTTCAAATTAATTTAACAACTGTGGTTCAATTGTTGAAACTTTATTTTATATTTGATCAAATTAGTTTCCCTAATGATAATATTAGAAAGTCATTTATCGAGTTAAGACCGGGTATACCAGGAACCTACAAAGGTCTTGTTTATTGTGAGTCAGTAGAAGAAGCGCAAAAAATTATTGATATTTTAGAGCCCTATATGGCTAAGTTAATCGAAAAAAATTTTAATTTATCAATAAAAAGAGGATGTACAGAATTTGATTTAGTATTTCCAGGTTATAAAGATATTAATAATTTGAATAAAGTGAATTACGATAAAGAATGGAAAATTAAAGAAGAATTGATTGATGAAGAAATTTTTAATGGTAGTAAAAAAGGAAAAAAATTTTTTAGTAGAAGCTTATCTGGTGTTTGTTTGGGAGATATCTTAACTATGAATAATTGGTTAAATTATGCAAAATTAATTAATGACCAGACATATAAGGATATCACAAGTGAAATATTTTTTTCAGAATATATATTTCAAGCTGTAAATAGAAGAAATACTCAAAATTAATATTAAAAATTATATAAACAGACTATTTCGATCCAAAAATAATGAAATATACTACTAGCCTGGTGTATAAATTCTCTCAGCCTCAGGATCTCTGCTTGAATATGGTAAGTTAAGAATCTCATACCAAAATTGATTTGGAATATTTAAATTTGCCCATTCAAGGTTTTTTTCAATACTTTGTACACTAGTTACACCACAGAGAGTTGATGTTATTCTTTTATCTCTCATTGAAAATTGTAATGCTGCCGCTCCAATTTCAATATTATAATTTTTACAAATTTTCTCAATTTCTCTAGCTGGTGCTAATTTTTCCTCAGAAACATCTTGGTAAGTTATTTTTTTGAAATTACTAGGTCCCTTAGCTAAAACCCCTCCTGCATAGGGAGCAGCATTTATTATAGCTATATTTTTACTGTAAGCATAATCGTACATGTCGTTAGCTTCTCTGTTAAGCAATGTATACCTATTATGATTTATTAAAACATCAAAATCCCAATTTTTAATCATCGGAAACATTATGTCTATTTTTCCCATGGCTAAGCCTACAGCTTTTGTTAGTCCTTCCTCCTTTAGCTTAAATAATTCATCAAATGCACCGTCCTTTTTTTTAATATCATTAATATCTTTCACATATTCAGGATCGTGAAGAAAAAGTAAGTCTACTTTATCCACTGACATTGTTTTTAAACTCTCCTCAATAGATTCTCTGGTTCTTTTTTTGTCTAGAACAAGTGTTTTCATATCTCTATCAATTTTAGTTGATAAAACAAAGTTTTTTGGCCAACCTCCTATTTTTTTAATAGCGCTGCCAATTCTTTTTTCACTCTCTCCCATTGCATAATTTCTTGATGTATCAAGCATATTTACTGGCCCTTCAAAAAATCTACTCAGAGTTTCTAAAGCTCTTTCTTCTGAAACTTCATATCCATAAGTATCTGGCATACTTCCTAATGAAGATGTACCAAAGCTTAATTCAGTAACTTCAACACCAGTATTTTTAATTTTATTTTTTTTTAATGAAAAACTATTCATGTTAAAATTTTATATTAACAACTTTTCCACTTTTCAAAGATTTATATGCAGCATTTGCAATAATTAACGCTTTCTTTCCATCGTCAAATGTAACTTTGGGTTTTGTTTTTTTTAATACACATTTTACAAATTCATTAAATTGATCTTTGTATGCCTGTTCATATCTTTCCATAAAAAAAAAATGAATTGGATCTTTTATGTTTGTTGATTTATTTGTGAACTTTTCAACTGAATTAGGAACTTGGTTATTTGATATTACCATTCCTTTGCTTCCAAAGATTTCAACCCTTTGATCATATCCATATACAGCTCTTCTCGAATTATTTATATGAATTAAAACTCCTTTTTTTGACTTCAAAATAAACATAGCAGTGTCTTGATCTTTAATTTTTTTTGCATGTTTATCAAACAGAGCTTCGCCAAATGCTGAAATTTGAACTACAGGATCATTTCCTAAAATAAATCTGGTTAAATCGAAATCATGAATTGTGGCATCTCTGAAAAATCCTCCTGCAGCCTTTAAATAATCCATACTTGGAGGTTGAGGGTCACGACTTGTTATAACAACCATTTCCAAATTACCAATTTCTTTATTTAAACAAGCTTTTTGAACTTTTGCATGACTTAGGTCAAATCTCCTATTAAATCCAATCTGTATTGGTACTTTATAATTCTTAATATTCTTTTCACATTGACTCACTTTTTTAATATTCAAATCAATTGGCTTTTCACAGAATATTGCTTTTCCTGATTTTGCTGCAGTTGTTATAAATTTAGTATGAGTTGGAGTAGCTGACGCTATTAAAACTGCATCGATATCTTTTGAATTTATTGCTTGCTCTGGGGATTTGGCTTTTGCACAGCTAGTTAATTTAACTACATCATTTGCTAATTTAGAATTAACATCATAAACATATTTTAAGTTGGTTTTTGGGTGTGCGTTTATAATTTTCGCGTGCATATTTCCAATTCTACCTGCACCTATTAGAGAAAAATTTAGCATAATAAAATAGAACAGAATTAAAATTAAAATCAAGGTACATTTTGGAAATAAACAATGTAGTATTAAAAATAAAAAATTCTTGATGCCAATTAAACCATATTCTATGAATAAATATTGATATAAAAAATTAATAAAGTTATGACTGTAAAATTAGGAGTTGCACCAATAGCCTGGAGTAATGATGATATGCCTGAACTTGGAGGCGAAACACCATTAGTACAATGTCTATCTGAAGCGAGACAAGCAGGATTTATAGGAATAGAGTTTGGAGGAAAATTTCCTAAAACATCTGAGGAGTTAATTCCGATTTTAAACAAATTTAATTTAAATCTTTGTTCTGGATGGTATGGAGCAAATTTACGAACAAATACAGTAGATGAAGAAAAAGCTATAATTCAAGCTCAATTAAAATTATTTAAAGATTGTAATTCACCCTGTATCGTTTTTGCAGAAGTATCTGGTTCAATTCAAGGAGATCCAAATAAAAAATTGTCTACAAGGCCAAAAATGAATTTAGAAGAGTCAAAGAAATATTATGAAAAAATTTCAGAAATGGGAAAATATCTTCAGGACAAAGGAATGCCACTTGCTTTCCATCATCACATGGGTACCGTTATAGAAAGTCAAGATGATACAGTAAGGTTGTTAGAAAATACTGATGATACTGTTAAATTGACTCTGGACACTGGTCATATGCTATTTGCACAAGGAAATTCGTTAGAAATTTTAAAAAATTTTGGTGAAAGAGTAATTCATATTCATTGTAAAGATATAAGAAAAGATATTTTAGAGAAATCTTTAAAAGAAGATTTTAGCTTTAGAGAAGCTTTTTTAGAGGGAGCTTTCACTGTCCCAGGTGATGGGTGCATTGATTATAAGCCTCTATTTGATGTTTTAAAAAAAAATAATTATTCAGGGTGGCTAGTTGTTGAAGCAGAACAAGATCCTGCCAAAGCTAATCCATTTGAATACGCAAAAATTGGTTATAATTATCTGGCAGATACCCTGAGTAAGAGTAGAATTAATATTTATAAAAAATAATAATTTTTATATTCTATAATTTAACAATTTTTGATTTTTCCAGCTTTTCATTAAAAAAATCAATAATATTTTGAATTGTTTCTTTTCCCATCCTAGTCATGCATTCTTCTGTGAATGCAGCGGTATGTGGACTTAAAAAAACTTTATTATTTTTAAGTAAAGGATTATCTGAGTCAGGTGGCTCAATCTCAAAAACATCTAAACCAGCTCCAAGAATTAAATTTTCATTTAAAGCTTTATCTAGATCAATTTCATTTATAACTCCACCTCTTGCAGCATTGATTATAATGCAATTTTTTTTCATATTTTTTAGTAAATCATAATTGATAATATTCTTAGTTTTTTCATTAAGTGGCACATGAAGGGATATAGCATCCATGCTTTTCGAGGCATCTTCTAAACTATCTACTTTTGTACCACCGTGTTTTTCAATTATTTCTTTAGATACGAATGGATCATAGACGAAAACTTTCATTTCAAATCCATGACATCTTTTTATCAAAGCTTGTCCAATACGACCAAATCCAGCAATCAATATATTTTTATTCCACAATTCAACTGTTTTGGGTAATTTATTTCGATCATTGAATTTGCCGCTTTTAACAGTTTCATCATACATATTTCCTTTTTTAGAAATATTTAGCAGCATAAACATTACATGTTCAGCTACAGCTACTGCATTTGCAGTTGCTGTGATAGCAAGAGTGATATTATTTTTTTTAGTGCTCTCTAAGTCTATATTGTCATAACCAACACCATGTCTTGAAATAATTTTTAATTTAGTTGAGCTTTCTATAACTTCACCAGTAAGTTTTGCAGTCCTGATAGAAATACCATCACAATCCTTTATCTTAGATTTTAAAAATTCGTTATCTGTATTTTCCACTATTTCAAATTCATAATCAGAATTATTTTCTAATAATTTTATACCCTCAGTGTGAATAGGCTGAATAATTAAAATTTTTTTTTTAATACTCATAGTTCAGTTTTAATAAGAACTTTCTAATACGAAAATTAATTTAAAATGTAAATTACTTTTTACATACCCCAACGCATAGCTGCAGTATGTACAGGTGAATCCCAATTTTTTAAAATTTCCTCATCACATTTTAGGAGTGTTATAGATGCTCCTTGCATTTCAAGTGATGTACAATAATTACCAACTAAATTTCTTGTGATTTCAATACCTTTAGATTTTAACATTTCACAAGCATCATCGTATACTAAATATAATTCAGTAAGTGGGGTTCCGCCCATACCATTTACAAAAAGAAGTGTCTTTTCATTTTTTTGTGGTTTTAAATCATCAAGTATAGCTTCCAACATATTATTTACTATTGTTTTAGATGGTTGAATTTTTTCTCTTTTTCTTCCAGGTTCACCGTGTATACCTACTCCAAATTCCATTTCATCATTTCCAATATCAAAAGTTGGTTTGCCTGCAGCAGGAACTGTGCAACTAGTAAAAGCAACGCCCATAGTTCCTGAGTTTTTGTTTACTTTTTCGCCAAGTTTTTTACATTCTTCTAACGAACCTCCATTCTCGGCAAGTGATCCAACTATCTTTTCGACCAAAACTGTTGCAGCCACACCTCTTCTACCAGTTGTGAACGTAGAGTCTTCAACAGCCACATCGTCATTAGTAATGATACTATCATTTTTACCTGAGTACATTTCTGCACCCATTTGAAAATTCATAATATCTCCAGAATAATTTTTAACTATGAATAAAACACCAGCTCCGCTATCCACATGTTCAGCAGCAGCTTGCATTTGATCTGGTGTAGGCGCTGAAAAAACAAAACCTGGACATGCTGCATCTAGCATTCCATGGCCAACAAAACCACCGTGCATCGGTTCATGTCCACTTCCTCCACCTGAAATTAAAGATACTTTTCCTTCTTTGGTTTTTGTCTTTCTAGAAATGAAGTTTGGCTCAAAATTTACTTTAATTATATCCCTATGTGCTTTACCAAATCCATTAAGACTTTCTTTTAAAAAATCATCAACATTATTTATAAATTTTTTCATATTTCCTCCTATTTATTAATTAGTGATTTGCATATTGTATCGATTATAAGTTGTGATGAACGAGCTCCTGGATCTATATGACCTTTGGCACGTTCTCCTAAAAATGAAGCTCTACCTTTGGTAGCCAGCATGTCTTTTGTTGCTAACATTCTATCTTCGGCAATTTTTGTTATCTCACTTAACCCTTCTTTCATATCCGTATTACCACTTTTTAATTCATTAAGTTTTTCTGATACTGGAATTAAAACATCCATCATTGTTTTTTCTCCAACATCAGCTTTTCCTCTTTCCTTCATTGCATTTATTCCCGTTATAACCATTTCACATGCTTTTTTAAAATCTATATCTTTATCTAGATCTGGTGTTTTAGCCATAGACATAAAGAAAGTTCCAAACAAAGCTCCAGAAGAGCCACCAATACCTGACAAAACTTTCATAGCAATCATATTTAACCCTTTTTGTAAGGGTAGGTTTTTAATGTCATCTTCAAGCTCAACTACTAACTTAAGACCTCTTTGCACGTTAAATATATGATCCCCATCTCCAATATTTTGATCTAGTGCCTCAATTTCTGCTGCATTTTCATCAATGACTATTTGAATATTCTTTGCTTGAGAAATTAAAAAATTAACGCTCATAAATTCTTTGGTCCCCGTTATCAAATTTTAAAACTTTATTTGTATTAATGTCAAAATTAATTTTTTCATTTATTGATGATTTATAGATACCCTGAATTGAAGCTAATATTTCATTGTCTTGAAAATTGATAGCTACAACAGTCTCTGATCCTAAATTTTCTGTAGAAATAACTTTTCCTTCGTATGGCCCATTACCTAATTCTATATTTTCTGGTCTAAGCCCAATTTTTGTTATGTTGTTATCGAGTTTAAACAAAGAACCAGGTAAAATATTTATTTTTGGTGAACCTAATCTTTGAGATACATAAATTGAATTTGGATTTTCATAAATTTCTTCAGGAGTTCCAATCTGAACAATTTTGCCTTCTTTTAAAACCCCAATTTTATCTGCTAATGTTGTTGCTTCAGCCTGATCATGTGTAACATACAAAATAGTAGCGTTTAGATTTAATTGAATATTTTTTAATTCTACTCTAAGAGTTTCTCTTAGTTTAGCATCTAATGAGGAAAGTGGTTCATCCATCAAATAAATATTTGGTTTACGAACTAGAGCTCTACCAATAGCTACTCTTTGCATTTCTCCACCAGAAAGTTCTGTAGCTTTATTTTTTAATTTGTTTGTAATTTTGAGCATTTCAGCAATTTTCTCTACTTTATTTTTTATTTCTTCCTCAGGAAGTTTTCTCATTGGAGACCTCAAAGGAAAAGCAAGATTTTCATAAACGGTATAATGAGGATAAAGAGAGTATTGTTGAAAAACAAAAGATACATCTCTTGAAGCAGGTTGATCATGAGTTATGTTTTCATCATCAAATAATACATCTCCAGAATCAATTTTTTCTAAACCGGCTATACATCTTAGTGTTGTAGTTTTACCGGCACCAGATGGACCTAGTAATACAAAAAATTGACCATCTTCAATCGTAAGATTTATATCCTCCAAAGCTGTAATTTTTTTATTATAAGTTTTAAATAATTTTCTTAATTCTACTTTTGCCATTATTTTATAAACTCACTGTTTAAAGACTTGTCTGTCAGACCGTCAAAAATAATAATATTGTTATTTAAAGGTTTGACCTGCACATTTTCATTCAATTTAACGTTAATAGAAATATCTGTTTTAACTTTAATTTCACCTAAACTTGTTCTAATTGTAATTATTTTTCTTGATCCTAAATACTCTACTCCAAAAACTGAACCTTTTAGACCTTCATTATTATTTAAAGTTAAATTTTCTGGACGTATACCAAAGAAATTTTTACTTCCTCTTGATTCCTCAAGTTGTTTGGGAATATCAAATTTAGCTCCTTCGATATTTACAAATGATTGATCTTTAGAAATTCCCTCATTAACTTCAAAAAAGTTCATACCTGGAGATCCAATAAATGAGGCCACAAATTTAGTTTTAGGTTTATTGTAAATAATATTAGGCTCATCAGCTTGCAATATTTCACCACCATCCATAACTGCAATTCGGTCAGCTAATGACATTGCTTCTAACTGATCATGTGTTACATAAACTGTAGTTGCTCCAATATCTAAATGTAGTTTTTTTAATTCTAGACACATTAATTCTCTAAATTCAGCATCCAAAGTCCCCAATGGCTCGTCCATTAAAAATGCTTTTGGTCTTCTAACTAGTGCTCTGCCTAAAGCTACACGTTGTCTATCTCCACCTGAAAGAGAGGAAATGTTAGAATTTAAAATATGATCAATTCTTAAAAGTTTTGCTGCTTCTTCAACTCTACTTTTGATATCACCTTTTTTATAACCTTGCATTTTTAGGGGAAATGATAAGTTGTTTCTAACATTCATGTGTGGATAGAGAGCAAATAATTGAAAAACAAAAGCAATATCTCTTTCTGATGCTCTTAACATTCCAACCTCTTCATCTCCAAGATATATCTCACCAGATGTAGGTAATTCTAATCCTGCAATCATTCGAAGTGTTGTAGTTTTTCCACAACCAGAGGGTCCAAGTAAAACAAAGAACTCTTTATCATTAATTGTTAAATTAGAATTTTTAACTGCAGTAAAATCTCCAAATGATTTTTGTAAATTTACTATTTTAATTTGAGACATATTAATCCGGAAAGTGGCTTGTGATTATGAAACCTATAGTTCCTACTAAAATTACAATAAATGAATAAGTAAACATCCACATCGCAAATGGTTGTAACAACATGAAAACTCCAATTAAAATTAATATCGTCGATAAGTTTTCCCAGTAAACTCTTCTAAATATTTTTCTCATTAATGACTTTTCTCCTTGCATTATTTTCTTACTGCTCCAAAGGTAATACCTCTTAAAAGATGTTTTCTTAAAATTATTGTAAAAATCATAACAGGTAAAAGAAATAAAGTTGTTCCCGCACCAATTGCTGGCCAATCAAGACCACCTTCACCAATGATCGTAGGAATAAATGGTGGAGCTGTTTGTGCATTGAATTGGGTTAGTAAAACAGCAAAAGCGTATTCGTTCCATGAAAAAATCATACAAAAAATTGCTGTTGCAGCTATACCAGTCATTGCTTGTGGAAGAACAACTTTAAAGAAAGCTTGAAGTCTAGAATATCCATCAATCATAGCTGCTTCTTCATATTCTTTAGGAATTTCATCCATGAATCCTTTTAATAACCATACTGCTAAACTTAAGTTTACAACCGTATACAATATGATCATTCCAAGGTGAGTATCCCCAAGACCTAATTTTCTATACATAATAAATATAGGAACAGCCACTGCTATTGGGGGAAACATTCTGGTCGAAAGAATAAAAAATAATAAATCATCTTTTAAAGGTACCCTAAACCTTGAAAATGCATATGCTGCCAATGCTCCTAAAAATACAGATGCAAATGTTGAACCAAATCCAATTATCATTGAATTTGAGTATCTACCCAAAAATTTTGATGGTCCTGTTATGACCATTTCTCTACTTCTAACTAGTTCTTCATACCAATTTTTTGGGGGAGGCAATGAATCAAGGTATTCTTGTGACTGTCTTGACCTATTAGTAAACAAGTTAACATATCCCTCTAGTGATGGTTCAAACAGAACTTCGGGTGGATATGAAATAGCACTATCAACATTTTTAAAACTCGTCATTACCATCCAAGATATTGGTATCAAAGTAATTACAGCGTAAACTATAATAATAGCAGCAGCCATTTTTTTTGAAAAAGACGAAGGTTCCAAATATGATCTAGAGGTATCCATCAGCGTTCCTTTATTTTATTCATTACTTTTACATAGACATTTCCGAAACCAAATATGGTAACAAAAAGAATAACAGCAAATGCTGAGCTGTAACCTGTTTTCCATTTTTCAAACGCTTCTCTTTTTAAGTTAATTGAAGCAAGCTCTGTAGCGGAGCCAGGACCACCAGAGGTTAGCTCAACAACCATGTCAAACATTTTGAAATTCTCAATCCCTCTAAAAAGTAGAGCTAGTAATAAAAATGGTAGAACGGAAGGCAAAGTAATATATATGAATTGCTGCCATTTACTGGCTCTATCAACCTCTGCAGCTTCATATAAATAATTTGGAACAGATCTTAGGCCTGCTAAGCAAATTAACATTGTAAAAGGTGTCCACATCCATGTATCAACAATAACAATAGCCCAAGGAGCAAGCGTACTTGAACCAATCATGTCAAAGCTTCCTAAATCATAAAAAAAATTAACCACATAATTAAATAAACCTACTTGAGGGTTATAAAGATAAGTCCAAAATACCCCTACTACTGCAGGTGATAACATCATGGGTAAAACAATTAATGTTGTAAGTAGTTCATTACCTTTAAATTTTCTGTTTAGAAGTAAAGCTAAACCTAAGCCTATAATTGCTTGAAGTAACAAAGTCCAAAACATAAAGCTTGCTGTAACTTGCATTTTTTCCCATATGGCTTCTTTATTAAGAACTTTAATATAATTTTTTAAACCAACAAATTGAGGTTCTCTTCCAATTTTATTTGCGTAAAAATTTGTAAAAGACATTTTGATTGCATAGACCAATGGATAAATATTAATAGCCAGAAGTAAAAGTACAGTTGGTCCAATAAAAAGCCAACCTACAGCTTTATCAGAAAGTCCCTTGAATTTTTTTTTAACGCTCATATGAATTTTAATAAAAAAAGGGGAGGTTTAACCCCCCCTAATTTTTAATTTCTTAACTATTAATGTTAAAGTTTTCCGTCTGCTTCGAACACTTCAACCCACTCCTCGATAATTTTATCTAGAGCTTCTTTAGCAGTTCCTTTTCCATTAACAACATAGTCATGAATTGCTTCTTGCATAGGAAGCATTAACTCAACGAATGTCGGTTCTTGCCAAAAATCTTTGACAATTCCCATTGAGTCCAAGAAC
This sequence comes from Candidatus Pelagibacter sp., assembly GCF_052049835.1. Classification (GTDB taxonomy): domain Bacteria; phylum Pseudomonadota; class Alphaproteobacteria; order Pelagibacterales; family Pelagibacteraceae; genus Pelagibacter. Next base: position 56,656 of record NZ_JBNGZF010000017.1, read on the forward strand.
CCTTGTGCATAAACAGTAGATGTTGGAAATGATGGTGAATTTAAAACATCATTATGACATGAGTACCCACCTAGATCCCACCATTTTTGCTGTACATCTGGTCTTGCAAACCACTTAATGTATTCAAGAGCAAGATCTTGTTTGTCTGAGTATTTAACAACAGATATCCCTTGTCCACCTAATGTTGCAGCTGCAACATTTTGTTTTGGATTTGCAAAGAAACCACTAACTCTTCCACCACTGTCTTCTTTAGAAACACCAGGCCAGAAAGCATACCAGTTCATTTGAAATGCAACTTGCCCCGATTTGTAAGCATCTAAGTTTGCAACCATGTAAGCGTCAGAGTGTCCTGGAGGTGCACAGTCTTCATATAACTTTCTATAAAACTCAACCGCTTCAACAGCTTGTGGTGAATTGAAATATCCTTCCATATCGTATGGTTTGTTAGGATTTTCATATTCCATACCCCATGCATACATAGCAGCTGTAACACCCATTGTTATACCTTCTGATCCACGTTCTGTGTTAATTGCAGCCCCATATCTTTTTTGACCATCAATTTCTCTTCCTTGGAAGAACGTACACATATCATATAGTTGATTCCAGTTAGCTGGAACTCCTAGATCATATCCGTGTTTCTTTTTGAACTCTGATTTAAGTTCTGGTCTTTCAAACCAGTCCTTTCTATAAGCCCAAGCTAATGCATCTCCCATAGCTGGTAATGCGTAGTAATTTTTACTACCCTTTGGCCAAGTCGAATATGCATAAACAGTAGCTGGCGAGAAATCACTCATTGAAATTCCCTCTTTATCAAAGAAGTCATTCAATTTCACGTAATGCCCATAAACAGCTCCAGCACCGATCCATTGTGAGTCACCAATTAATAAGTCAAATGTTTTACCTTTGTTGTTAAGTTCATTTAACATACGGTCAGCAAAATTTGGCCACGGTACAAACTCAAAGTTAACTTCTATTCCAGTTTCAGCAGTAAATTCTTTAGTTAACTCTTGCAAAGCATTAGCTGGGTCCCAAGCGGCCCATCCTAATGTTATAGATTTAGCATTTGAATTTACAGAGAACGAAAATAGAGAAACAAACAATAAAATCATTATTTTTTTCATTTTATCTCCTCTTAGTTTATTTTTGATAAGAATAGTCTACCCAAGATGAGTTGTGCCTGCTAGTATTTTTTTTATATAAATAAATTGTTAAAAAATTCAAAGAGAGAGGGGAGATAATGAACAATATAAAAGGTCCTGCAATTTTCCTAGCACAATTTGTAGGTGAAGATGCACCATTCAATTCTTTAGATAATATTTGTAAGTGGGTATCTTCACTAGGTTATAAAGGTGTTCAAATTCCAAGTTGGGATGCTAGATTAATTGATCTGAAGAAAGCGTCTGAAAGCAAAGATTATTGTGATGAAATCAAAGGCGTAACAAAAAAATATAATCTTGAAATCACAGAACTATCAACACATCTTCAAGGACAGTTGGTTGCAGTACACCCAGCTTACGACACAGCATTTGATGGATTTGCAGCGCCTGAGGTTAGAGGAAATCCAAAAGCAAGACAAGAGTGGGCAGTAAATCAATTAATGATGGCAGCTAAGGCCTCAAAAAATCTTGGGCTAGATAGACATGTTACTTTTTCAGGAGCACTTGCTTGGCCTTATGTTTATCCTTGGCCACAAAGACCTGAAGGATTAATTGAAAATGCATTTAATGAGCTTTCAAATCGATGGAAACCAATTCTCGATCAATTTGATCAAAATGGAGTTGATCTCTGTTACGAGATACATCCAGGAGAAGATCTACATGATGGTATTACATTTGAAATGTTTTTAGAAAAAGTTGGTAACCATAAAAGATGCAATATGCTTTATGATCCTAGTCATTATGTCTTACAAAATTTAGATTACTTAGCTCATATAGATATTTATCATGAAAAAATAAAAATGTTTCATGTTAAAGATGCAGAGTTAAATCCTTCTGGAAAACAAGGAGTTTACGGTGGTTTTCAATCTTGGGTTAACAGAGCGGGTAGATTTAGATCCCTTGGTGATGGACAAGTAGATTTTAAATCAATTTTTTCAAAATTTACTTCATACGGTTATGATGGTTGGGCAGTTCTTGAATGGGAGTGCTGTTTAAAACATCCAGAAGATGGTGCAAGAGAAGGAGCTGAATTTATTAAAAATCATATTATCAACACTACAGAAAAAGCATTTGATGATTTTGCAGGAAGTGGCGCTGATATTGAAGCTAATAAAAAAATGCTAGGTATAAATTAGTGCAAAGAAAAATCCGTATTGGAATGGTTGGCGGAGGAGAGGGCGCTTTTATTGGAGGTGTTCACAGAATAGCGCTAAGACTTGATGGTCATTACGAATTAGTAGCAGGGTGTTTTTCATCTGATTTTAATAACTCAAAAGAAACTGGAAGAAAACTTGGATTGTCGAAAGAACGTATATATGAAACTTATCAGGAAATGGCAGAAAAAGAGTCTGATCGTTCAGATGGAATAGATGTTGTTTCTATTGTAACTCCTAATCATCTTCATGTGCCAGTGGCAAAAATTTTTGCAGAAAAAGGTATTCACATTATTTGTGATAAGCCTCTTGCCTTATCAAGTGAGGAAGCAAATTCTCTTAAAGATATAATAGAAAATAAAAAGATAATCTTTGCTTTAACACATAATTATACTGGATACCCAATGGTAAGACATGGAAGATCTCTTATTAAAAAAGGTGATCTTGGAAAAATAAGAGTTATACAAGCAGAATATCCTCAAGATTGGTTAACTACAAAAGCTGAAGATACTGGTTTAAAACAAGCTGAGTGGAGAACTGATCCTAAAAGATCAGGAGGAGGAGGTTGCATAGGAGATATTGGTACTCATGCATTTAATCTTATTAGATTTATAACTGAGTTAGAATTGGATGAGTTATCAGCTGACATTCATACTTTTGTGAAAGGCCGAAAATTAGATGATAATGCACAAATCATGCTTAGATTTAAAGGCGGTGCAAAAGGTGCGATATGGTCTAGTCAAGTTGCAGTCGGTAATGAAAATAATCTTAAAATCAGAGTGTATGGTGAAAATGGTGGGTTAGAGTGGAAACAAGAAGATCCGAATTATTTGTATTATACAAAATTTGGAAAACCTACTGAAAAAATAACAAGAGGTAGTGGCAGTGCAAATAAAGAAGCTAACGACGTTACAAGAGTTCCGCCGGGTCATCCAGAAGGATATTTGGAGGGTTTTGCAAATATTTATACTGATGTTTCTAAAAAATTAAATGCTCAAATAAAAAATGAACATTATGACGAGTTAGATGACTGCTACCCAACTATTTATGATGGAGTCGAAGGTATGAAGTTTATAGAGACTGTTTTAGATTCAAGCAAAAACAATAGTAAATGGATTAAGTTTAATAAATAAAATTAAATTAATTTTGATAAGTCTCTTTTATTTGTTTTATAAGTTGGCAGTGGATATTTAAAAGCATATTTCCCAACACGACTTTCTTTGGCTTTTTCCCAAAGAGCCAACCACTGTTTGAAATTTTTTATTTCAATATTTTTTTTATTTCTACTTCTCACATAAAAATTTGGAAGAGGTTCTCTACCTGAAGGTTGTCCAGCTATATTATATCTTAGGTCAGCACTTATTCTAAAGTCGTCAGATCTATTTGGTAAAGAACAATGTATAGAGTGTTTGTGCAACAATATTACATCACCAATATTTGCTTCCAAATAAATATGCTCCATATTATCAAGTAATTCACTATTTTTTAATTCCACTTGTCCCCTGTATCCAGATATATGATTTAATAATCCCATTTTATTAATTTTTTTAACTGTAATCATGCATCCATTCTTCTTCGTTGTTTTAGTAAAAGGAATCCAAACTGTGACCATATCTGTTAATTTTTGTCCCCGAGAATTTAAAACAGCAGCATCTTGATGCCAAGGTGTTCTTCCACTTAAACCGTCATGAATTGATCCTTTTGGTAATTTTTTTTCAGGTTGTTTAATTCTAGTATTTTGAACCGGGTTTGACATTATTTCTTTCCCCAAAATTTTTTCTACTAAATCTAAAATTTTTTTATTAGTAATTAAATTCCACAATGATTGTGTAGCAAAATAATCGCTATCTTTTTTTACGTGGTCTCTCGGTAATCTTGTATTAAAATATTGATCCAAATCATAGATATTAAGTTTAGAAATAAAAGAATATTTTTTTCTAAAATCGAGATTAAGAATTTTTTTAATCTCTTTTCTCTTAGTGTATTTTTGTATGAGACAATCCATTACAAATTCCATATCATTAAGAACTGGTTTTAAGTCTCTCTCAAAATTAAGTACATTTTTTATAATTAAATAACCATTCTCATATAATTTTTTTTGAAAAGTGTTTTTCATTATTAAAATTTATTTTATCATTCAAATAATTTCAATGGTTTGGTGGTGTGGTTAAATAGTTCGCGTCATGAAAAGAAGTAAGCATTCTTTTTTTGTTGCTAACTACGTGTGGATAATATGAGATCCCTTTGTAATTCCATATTACCGGTTTATTTAACGCATAACTGCCATAAATAAAAAAACGTTTTGGACAATTTCTTTCTATAAACCTCTTTACTCCATGATAAGAATTTGGAGTAGATTGAAAAAAAACGACAGTTCCTTTTTTTGGCGTAAAAGACTTAACTATTTCGAGTTCAGTTATTTTTGGAAATCTTCTAAAACTCTTTCTTAAATTTTTTTTTACTTTTTTTCTGTAGATAGTAAGAGAACCACCATTTTTTTTTGGTATGTCGGTTAAATAAATTAAGAAATTGTATAATCTAGTTATATCATCTCTGTGAGGTCGTAATCTATATCCTCCTTTTGACACTGAAAAGTCTATATCTAAATTTACTTTAGGATTAGTATAATTATTACCTAACATTTTTTTTAATTCAGTTGAATTTAATTTTTTTTTAACAGTAAACTTTTTAGGATTAAATGATTGTGGTTTATATAAATTAACCCACGATCCATCCTTAAAATTTTTTGTAAAAAGATTTTCAATTTTCTTATAAAAAGACTTACTATTAAAAAGCTTAAAAAGTTTTGCGGAGTTAACTGAATTTTTGATGTATAAATTAAAATTTTTTGAACCTTTGTTAATCCTACTTCTACCCCCCATAATCATATCATCAAATGATTTTGAGTTACTGATTTCTTTTATTAATAAATTACAGATATTTTTTGAAACAACATTGTTTCCAACTAAAACAGGAAAGTTACTTTTGATTTTTTTTAATCTATTTGTACTTAGCATTTAGCTGTACATTCCTTCTTTCACTTTAATCATTTTATACATCAGATCGTTTAAAGGTGTTTTAATCCCATGTTTTTTTCCTATTTTTGAAACTGCACCACTAATAAAGTCTATTTCAGTCTTTCTCTTATATTGAACATCAAAAGCCATTGAAGATTTGTTGGTTTGCATGGAGTCTACAATTTTATTAAACATAAATAAGCATTCATCTTCTGAAACATTAACTCCATCTGCAAGCGCCACTTCTCTTGTCTCTAAAATTATTTCTTTACCCAAACCTCGAGATACTTCGTTTGCTTTATTGTTTATATATAAATCAGTATGATGAAGATCAAAAATTGCAGATAATGGTCCAATTGCTGTTAAAGCAAAAAGCTTCATCCATTTTCTTTTCTTTACATCTTCTGCAGCAATCATTTCAAGATTATGTGCTGTAAAAGTATCTGCTATTTCTTTAATTCGATCAGTAATTCCTCCCTCGTACTCACCAATCCAAGATGGTAACGAACCATGATTCATTATATGACCTGGTCCTAAAATGTTTGAAGCTTGAGTTGTTGTTCCACCAATTACTTTTTCATTACCAACAATACCTTGAATAATTGCTTCATGACCAATACCATTTTGAAAAGACATGAATACTGTTTTATCTCCTATGATATTTTTAATACTGTTTAATGCTGGCTCTAAAGCTGTAGCTTTACACATAACTATTATAGCGTCTACTTTATCTAAAGACGACGGATCTGAGGTTGCTTTAACTTTGATTACTCTATCACCACCATGTCCATCCATTTTCAAACCATCTTTATTAATTGCATCTACATGTTCTTTCCAAACATCAATTAAAACTACATTCAAACCTTTTTCAGCAAGCAAACCACCAAACAAGCAACCCATTGCCCCTGCACCAAGAACAGCTACTTTCAAATCTTTATTAATCATCGTTACCTTATTTAAAATTATTTATGTATAGAAATTATATATATTATCTATAGACATTATGCAAAATAAATTATAGCTTATTTACATCATGCAATTAAAAATAGAAAAAGGAACTTTTAAAGATTACTCATTAAAAGATATTTCAGATGCATTAAAAAAAGGATTGACTGAAAATTTCAAAAACGTTGAAGTAGAAGTGGTAGATTGTCCTAACCTTAGAGATTGGGATTGTCCATCTGAAGGAATAAGTGGAAATCAAAAAATAATAGACGTTGGTGGAGAGCCTTATATGCATGATCCAAAATTTATTGGTGCAGAGTTTGACTACCAAGAAATATCTAAAATGATCGACTCTGAAAAATCTTATGCCTTAGGAGCTGGATCAGGTGCAATGTCATGTTTAGACGGTCACTGTGGAGAACTAATTATTAATGAAAATTTAATTACTGATGAGTCTAAATCAATAATTGCAAGAGTAAGTCCAGATAGAAAATGTATTGTCGAAAAATATTCTGCAAAAAAACATGGTGGACTTGGAAACATTTATTACACAGATGGTAAACAAGGAAAAGTTATTAAAATAAAAATCAAAGGTAGAAAAGGAGAACAAGGTTCTTTACCTCAAGCAATGAGGTCTTCTTTGTCAAAAAATTTAAATATTAAAAATAACGAGCATATGTCTCTCTCTGGAGTATTTAGAGTTTTAGATGGAAAAATAAGATCACATGTTCAGCCTGATTATAAAGATATAAAACATGAGTATTACGATCCAAAACAAATGAAATGTGTTAAGGATTTTCTTCAATTCTATGAGCCGGTTGGACCAAAATTGCAGTGTTATACAGTTCTTTGGACTGGTGATCCTACAGGAGGAGACTTAAATTTAAGAGAGTCTGGTGAGCATACTCACTTTCATTCTTATGAGCACAATAGAGATGCTGGTCATTATCATTTTGACGTTACACCAAATGAGATAGAATATGAGGGATATTTCAATACTGCAACGGAAGTACACAGAGTAAACAATATTTATAAAGAACTAAAAAATAAAAATATTATTGAATAGAAAACTGAATGTGTTTAAATTTATTTAATGAAAAGACAGTTTAAATACCCAAAACACTTCGAAGAACAAAAAAAAATTCCAAAACTAACTCAAAAAAGAATTCAACTAGCAGAAATATCACTTGGTGATTTTGAAGGAAGATTAGCCAATGAATTATTGAATTGGTTTTCTTTAACCCCACAACATTGGATAATGTTGCATATGGTTATGCTTGCTTATTACAAAAATAAATCAATTACTAAAAATCAACTACTTAAAGTAATTGAGAAATCATATTTGACCTCAAACGTCTATATCGATACAGCAATTAAAAAAGGTTATTTTAGAATTATTAGAAATGAGAGAGACAAAAGATCCATTTTTATTTTACCTTCAGTAATTACTATCAAAACCTTTGAGGAGTTTATTGATAGAAGAGATATTCTTTATAAAGGAATTAAATGAAGAATATCTATACATGGGCTGCTAAACCAGCAAAACGAACTTTAACTGTTGGAGACTTAAAAACAGCTAAAGGAAAAAGAAAATTCACGCAAGTTACTGCGAACAGCATTGAAGAAGCAGAGGCAGCAGAAAAAGCAGGATTTGATATGATTATATCAAACGCAAAAAATGTAATTCCTGTAAGACAAGGTTCAAAAAATTTATTTTTAACAGCTGCTTTAGTATTAAATGAGTTCGTAACTGCAGAGGACGTTATGCGAGGAGCTTTTAAAGCTTTAGAAAATGGTGCAGATGCAGTTATGACACCTAGAAGTATGGATATAGTTGAAATGCTAGCTAAGGAAGATGTTCCAGTAATGGGGCATTTGGGTTTGGTTCCAAGAAAATCTACTTGGATTGGTGGCTTGAGAGCAGTGGGCAAAACTGCAGATGAAGCATATGATCTATTTCAAAAATTTAAAAGATTAGAAGATGCAGGTGCTTTTTCTGCAGAGTGTGAAGTTATACCAGAAAATGTAATGGGTGAAATTTCAAAGCGCACAGATATTGTTACTGTTTCATTAGGTTCAGGGAAAAATGCTGATGTAATGTATTTATTTATGGAAGATATTTGTGGTGATACTGAAAATCCTCCAAGACACTCTAAAGCATACGGAAATTTATTAAGATTAAGACAAGAAATTAAAATTGAAAGATTAAAAGCTCTTAAAGCTTTTAAAAAAGACTCAATTACTGGTAAATTTCCTGGAAAAAAACAATCATCTAATTTAGAGAAAAAACAATTTGAGAAATTTTTAGATCAAATAGATTAGTAAGTAGCGTTATCATCTTTTTTTGATAAAGAACCTTTCATTTTGTCAACTGTAGCTTTGGCACTAGTACTTAAGGCTCTTAAATCAGATGCTATGGTTACAAAATTAAAACCTTTTTCAATCATCTTAGTTGCATATTCTGTAGTACCATTATGAATTCCTGCAAAAATATTATTTTTTTTAGCATGTTCTAAAATTCTTAAAATTTCTGAATAAGCTTTTGTAGACTCAGGTTTGTCAAACCCCGGTTTTTCACCTATAGCTAAACTTAAATCTGCTGGTCCAATATAAATACCGTCAACACCTGGTGTAGACATAATTTCATCAAGATTTTCTAGGGATTCTTTTGTTTCTATCATTGCTAATTTTAGTATTTCATTATTAGCATGATCTGCATAATCAGCTCCGCCATAAATCAAACCTCTTACAGGACCAAAGCTTCTATAACCATCAGGTGGGTACATGCATGCTTGAACAAAGTTTTCAGCCTCTTTTTTATTACTTACCATCGGGCATATAATTCCATAACACCCAGCATCTAATATTTTCATTATTTGACCTGGTTCATTCCAATTTACTCTTGCTAAAGGAGTTACCTCTGTTGTTGATATTGTTTGCATCATTGGAAGTGCATTACTGTAATCAATCAAACCATGTTGCATATCTACAGTTAGAGAGTCCCAACCTTGATGAGCCATTGCTTCAGCTGATGCTGTGCTTGGAATTGCACACCAACCATTGATGACGGGTTTACCGTCTTTCATCATTTGTTTAACTTTATTTTTTCTCATTAATTCAGATTTTTAAGCCCATGTGAGTGTATTTCACATTTAAATAATCTTTTATTGCGCCTGATCCTCCCTCACGCCCGTAACCAGTTTGTTTTATTCCTCCAAAAGGTGCCTCTGCAATTGCAACAACACCAGTATTAACTGCTACACAACCAGATTCTAATTTCTCAGATCCAATATGAGCTTTATCCATAGAATTAGTATACAAATAACTACATAATCCTAAATCATTGTCATTTGCTCTTTCAATTACCTCATCAAAAGTTTTAAAAGTCAAAATTGGAACAAGTGGCCCAAAAGGTTCTTCTTTCATTATTGTAAAATTATCTTTAACGTCATCAAAAACAGTTGGTTCATAATAATATCCTTTATTGAAACCAGAGGGTCTTTGTCCTCCCATTAATACTTTCGCTCCTTCTTTTTTAGTTGTATCAACAAGTTTTTCTATTTCTTCCAGTCTCTTTGCAGTAGTTAAAGGTCCTAAATCAACTCCATCATCCATACCATTTCCAATTTTTAATTTTTTTGCTCTTTCTATAAAAGCATTAACAAACTCATCTTTTCGATTTTCTTGGATATAAAATCTATTTGGAGAAATACAGACTTGACCATTATTTCGAAATTTACCAGTTATTGCTATATCAGCTACTTTATTCATATCTACATCTTCACAAACTATAAAAGGAGAATGTCCACTAAGTTCCATAGTTACTCTTTGAACTTTATCGGCTGCCTTTTTTAAAATTAATTTACCAACTCTTGTAGATCCCGTTACTGAAACTTTTTTAATTATATCTGACTCCATTAATTCGTTAGAAACTTCTGCAGGATCACCAGATAATAGATTTACCACACCATCTGGTACACCAGCTTCCTTACAAATATTAACTAATTCCATTACAGCTCCAGGAGTAATTACATCTGGTTTACATATGACAGAACAACCAGCAGCTAAGGAAGTTGAAATTTTTCTTGAAGCCAATACTATTGGAAAATTCCAAGGAACCAAAGCAGCCACTACTCCAACTGGCTGATAATAAACGTGGACTCTTGTATCTGGAAATCTACTTTGTTGTGTTTGACCATAAATCCTTTTTGTTTCTTCAGCATTCCACTCAAAAATGTCAGCACCGCCGCCGACTTCACCAACAGCTTCGGTTAGTGGTTTTCCCACCTCTAGCGTTAACCATTTTGCAAGTACATCTTTTTTTTCTCTCATTAGATCGGCAATTTTTCTCAACACATAGGCTCTTTGCCATGGTGCAGTATTTTTCCAAACTTCCAAACCTTTTTCTGCTGACTTTAATGCTTTCTGTACTTCAATAGATGAAGCTTTCGACGCTTTTCCAATCACTTCTTCAGTTGCAGGATTGATTACATCATAAGTTTCTTTTTTTTCAGCTTGTTGCCATTTACCATCAATGAATTGTCCAAATTTTTCGTACATAGATTTTATTTTTAAGTTTACTTAATTGGGTTTTTTAATTTATAAATAGAATTATATATAAAGACTATACATATTAAAAGACAAACATACTTTATGAAAAAAATTAAACTTACATGCGCTCATGCAATCGTAAAATATTTGATAGCTCAAAAAATATTAATTAATGGTAAAAAAGAACCTTTATTTCCAGGTGTCTTTGGAATTTTTGGGCATGGAAATGTAGCTTGTTTAGGTCAAGCACTAGAGGAAAATCAAAAAGAACTCCCAACATTTAGAGGACATCACGAACAAAATATGGCTCTTACAGGAATTGGTTATGCTAGGGCTAAAAGAAGACAACAAATTTTTGTAGCGACATCTTCTGTTGGGCCTGGTGCAACGAATATGGTTACAGCTGCTGCAGTTGCCATGAGTAACAGGTTGCCAATTTTATTTTTACCCGGAGACACTTATGCAAACAGAATGCCAGATCCAGTATTGCAACAAGTTGAGCAATTTAATAATCCTGGAATAACAGCTAATGATGCATTTAAACCAGTTACAAGATATTTTGATCGAATAACTAGACCTGAACAGATTATTCAATCATTCCCAGCAGCAGTTCAAACAATGTTAGATCCTGCAGACTGTGGTCCGGCATGTATCGCTTTAAGTCAAGATATACAAGGTCAAACATTTGAATATCCTGAGGAATTTTTTAAAGAAAGAGTACACGCAATCAGAAGACCACGACCAGATGAATTTCAAATTAAAGAGGCAGCAGAAAAAATTAAGTTATCTAAAAATCCAATTATAATTTCAGGTGGCGGAGTTTTTTACTCAGATGCAATGGATGAGTTGAGCCAGTTCGCAATTAAACACAACATTCCTGTAACTCAAACCGTAATGGGATACTCTACTATGAAAAAAGATCATTCTCATTTTGCAGGTCAAATAGGAGGTTTGGGTGGAAAAAATACAAATAATTTAGCAAAAGAAACAGATTTAGCAATTGCAGTTGGAACAAAACTTGCAGATTTTACAACTGGATCTTGGGCAAATTTTGAGAACGAAAATTTTAAACTTGTTTCAATAAATGTATCAAGATTTGATGCTAACAAACATTTAGCTCAAGCTGTCGTTGGAGATGCTAAAGTTTCATTAAATGAGCTTTCACAAGCATTAGGTAATTGGAAAGCAGAGGAAGAATGGAATAAAAAATCTCAAATTGAACTTAAATTATGGAATGAACATATAGATAAAGAGAGTGCGCCAACAAATCAAGAAGTTCCAAGTTATGTTCAAGTAATTGGTGCAATCTATCGAAATTCTGACCCAACAGATATTGCTGTTACGGCAGCTGGAGGTTTGGTTGGTGAAGTAGTTCAAGTTTGGAGACCTAGAGAGTTAAATACTCATGAAACAGAGTGGGGTTTTAGCTGTATGAGCTATGAAATTTCAGGTGCTCTTGGAATAAAAATGGCTAATCCAGATAAAGAAGTAATTTCTTTTGTAGGAGATGGCTCTTATCTTTTAAATAACACAGATATATATTCATCAGTTATTACAAAAAATAAATTAATAATTATAGTTTGTGATAATGGTGGGTTCGCAGTTATCAATCGACTTCAATTATTTAAAGGTGGTAAAGAATTTAATAACTTATTAAAGAGCTCTAATACTCCCGGATTAGTTGATGTTGATTTTGCAAAACATGCAGAAAGTATGGGAGCAAAATCTGAGCACGTTAATTCAATTTCAGATCTAGAAGCTGCATTCAAGAGAGCAAAAGCTTCTGAAGTAACTTACGTTATTTCAATAAAAACTCATGCATATAAATGGGTTGAAGGTTCAGCTTTTTGGGACAGTCCAACACTTGAAATCCCAAAAACTAGGGAAAATGAGGAAGCTTTAAAACTTTATAAAGAAGGAAAAGACAAACAAAGACAAGGCGTATAGACCTTTATGAATAAAACTTTTAAGGTTGGTCTTATTGGTTGTGGACATATTGCTGAAACATATTTTAGAGGGCAACAATATTTTAATAATTTTAAAATAGTTGCTTGTGCAGATATTGATCAAAAAGCAGCTGATAAATGTGCAAAATTATACAATATTAAATCTAAAACAGTTGCACAAATTTTAAAAGACAACGAAATAGAAGTTATTTTAAATTTAACTATACCACAATCTCATTATTCAGTCTCAAAAAAAGTTTTAAATTCAGGTAAACACGTTTATTCAGAAAAACCTTTAGCAACTTATTTTTCAAAAGGTCAAGAACTCGTATCACTAGCAAAAAAAAACAAACTTTATCTTGGAAATGCTCCTGATACATTTTTAGGTGGGGGAATTCAAAAAGCTAGAGAATTAATTGACTCAGATTTAATTGGAGAGATTAAACTAGGTAACGCAATCTTTGCATTTCCAGGAGTAGAGTCTTTTCATCCTAAACCTGAGTCATGGTATAAAAAAGAAGGAGGTCCAGTAATCGATATGGGACCATATTTTTTCACGACCTTAGTAAATTTACTTGGACCTGCAAAACAAGTTCAAGGAAGAACATTAACTGCTTTTAAAAAGAGAATTTATGGAGTAGGACCTAAAAAAAATAAATCATTTAAAGTTGAAACACCCACAACATATTTAGCGACAATCCAATTTCACAGTGGTGCTATAATTCAGGTAACACTTTCTTTTGATGTAATTAATCATCAAAGAAACCACATGGAGCTTTATGGAACAAAAGGATCGATTATTGTTCCGGATCCAAATATGTTTGGAGGTTCTGTATTTATCTCTGTTACAGAAGGTGGAAAATGGGGTGAACATAAAACAGATAAGATGCATTTAGGAAAAATAAACATAACTTCTTCTAGTGGAAGATCAAATGAAGCTGCCACAAATGCAAACTATCGGAGTGTTGGTTTATCAGAAATGTTATATTCTATTCAGAAAAACAAAAAACATAGGTGTTCAGGTGATTTATCTTTACATGTATTAGATATAATCGAGTCAACCATGAGGGCAGCTAACACAGGAATTCCTCAAAAAATAAAAACAAAATGCGATAAGCCAAAAAAATTTACTGAAGAAGAAGTAAAAAAAATTTTAATTTAGATGTCAAAACCAATTGTTATATCTGACCCTTTTCCAAGAACATTAGATCTGATTTTTACAAAAAAAAAATTAATAGAATTAAAAACAAAATATAAAGTTTTAGTAGCACCTAATAAAAAAAAAAAACAATTTTATGAAAACTATATTGATAAGGCTACTTTCATTATGGGTCAACCAGACCTAGATAAAAAAATTTTGTCAAAAGCAAAAAAATTGAAAGCAATAATAAATGTTGAAAGTAATTTTATGAACAATGTTGATTATTCTTATTGTTCTAAAAAAGGAATTCATGTAATTGCAACTTCTCCAGTATTTTCAAAGCCTGTAGCAGAAATCGCACTTGGAATGACACTTTCTTTGTTAAGAAATATTCATAATGCTCATTTTGATTTTGTAAAAGGCAAAGAAAAATATGGATTAGATAGTAATTTAAAAGCATCACTATTATCGGGAAAAAAAATTGGATTATTAGGATTTGGTGATTTAGCAAAATCTTTATACCCAATGTTGCTACCGTTTACCAAAGATATAAATGTTTACGACCCTTGGTTATCTAAAAAAAGAATTAAAAGCTTTGGATTTAATCCAGTGAGCTTAAATCAAATGTTTAAAACATGCGAAATTATATATGTGTTAGCAGCTGTAACGACTAAAAATAAAAATTTAGTTAACAAAAATTTAATTAACAAAATGAAAACAAACTCATTATTTATATTGATGAGTCGAGCAGCAGTAGTAAATTTTAAAGATTTGATCAATAGAGTTAAAAAAGGAGATATATATGTAGCTACTGACGTATTTCCTGAGGAGCCAGTGAGAAAAAGTGACCCAATCAGAAAAGTTAAAAATATTTTGTTTTCAGCACATAGAGCTGGAGCTTTAACAGAGGCCTTTTTTGCTATGGGGGACATAGTTTTAAAGGACATGCATTTAATATCAAAAAATTTAAAACCAAAATTTTGTAAAAAGGCTGAATTGAAGACAGTAGGATTATTAGCTTCAAAACCAGTTGCAATTAATTGATATTTTTATAATTTTATAATTTATGTCGTCAACCATTAACCCACTTCTAGAAGCAAAAGGAATAACAAAATATTTTGGAACCATAACAGCATTAGAAAACGTTAATTTAAAAGTTCACGCAGGTGAATGCTTAGGAGTTGTTGGAGATAATGGTGCAGGAAAATCAACTTTAATGAAAGTACTATCTGGTCTTTATAAGCCTAGTGCAGGCTCATTATTCTTTCAAGGCAAAGAGGAAATTTTAGAAAGTCCAAGAGACTCTCAAAACTTAGGCTTAGAAATGGTTTATCAAGATCTTGCCTTAGCTGGAAACTTACCAATAGGTGAAAATATATTTCTTGGAAGAGAACCCACTAAAAATTTAGGATTTATAAAATTATTAGACTTTAATAAAATTAAAGAATTAACAAATGCTCATTTAGATAAATTAAAAATAAATGTGAAAAGTGCAGATCAGAAAGTAGAGGAACTTTCAGGTGGTCAAAGACAAGCAGTTGCAATTGCTAGATCTACAGCTTTTAATGCTAAAGTAGTAATTATGGATGAACCAACTGCTGCATTAGCAATCAAAGAAGTGGGTAAAGTATTGGATTTAATTAATAGTTTAAAAAAAACAGGTGTTGGAGTGATTGTAATTAGTCATAGAATGGATGATATATTTACAGTATGTGACAGAGTGATGGCTTTGTTTCAAGGAACAAATTTTGCAGAAGCTAACCTATCAAATACATCTAGAGATGAAGTGATTGGTTGGATTATGGGAAAAAAATAAATATGGAAGATAAAGATAAAAAAATTGAAAGTCTTCATTTGAAACTAATGCCATATTTAGAAAAATATGGAATTCTTCTTTTATTAGTAATTATGATTTTGGTTATGCACATTTTACAACCAGATGTTTTTTTATCTTGGAGAAATGTAACTAACGTTTTTAAACAAATATCTTGGCAATCAATGTTAGCTTTGGGAGTATTTATGGTAATTGTGACTGCTGGAATAGATCTCTCGGTTGGTTCAATAATGATGTTATCATTAATGATTTTAGCTGTAGTTGCTAAAGCCGGAGCGCCTTGGTATATTGTGGTTATTACACCTTTAATTGCAGGATTTTTATGTGGTCTATTTAATGGCCTAGGTATCACCTTACTTCGCATGCCACATCCTTTTATAATGACATTAGGTACACTTTATATATTTAGAGGAACTGGAAACTTAATCTCTGGTGGAACTCCTATAAGTGGTTTTACAGACGAAGTCAGGTACCTTGGTCATGGAAGAATTGATCTTCAATGGTTAGGATTAGAAAAATCGCAATACCTTCCTGTAAGTTTAGTTTTGATTGCAATAGTATATATAATTTTTTGGATTTTTTTAAATCATAGTAAAACTGGAAAGTGGATTTACGCTATCGGAGGAAATCCAAATGCTGCTAGAGCATCTGGAATTAATGTTAACAAAATTTTAGTTATAGTTTATTCATTATGTGGATTTCTATCTGGTATTGGTGCTTTAATTTTAGCAGGTAGAACAGACTCAGGCTATCCTAACGCTGGACTTCAATCTGAACTTGATGCGATCGCTGCATGTATAATCGGAGGAGCAAGTTTTTTTGGTGGAAGAGGTACAGTCCTAGGGGTATTTGCAGGTGTAATGATTATGGGAATTCTAAGAAATGGTCTCAATTTGATGGATGTTAGTTCTTTTTGGCAGCAAGTATTAATAGGTTCTATAATAGTTCTTGCAGTCTATATAGATGTATTAAGAAGAGATTTGGGAACTAGAAAGTAAATTATACTTACTTACTCGTCCTAGTTGTATTCAAAATTGTCTTATCACCTTCATAAACAGTTGAACTCTTCTAATTTTTTTTATTTAATTTAGTTTTTTAAATAACAATAGGGGAAATAAATGAAGAACTTAACAAGAAAAATTGTTGTTTTTTTTACAGCAATTTTTTTATCAATCAGTATAGGTTCAGTTTCTTTTGCTGATGGACATGGTAAAAAAATTCTATTCAGTATTAAAGGTCCTGGATCAGGAAACCCTTTTTGGGCATCTGTAACAAAAGGTGCTGAAGAGGAAGCCAAAAAACTTGGTGTTAAATTAATTTTAATTGCACCTCCTCAAGAAGGAGATGTACAGGCACAGATAAACCAAGTCGAGGACCAACTTGCAAAAGGCGTTGACGCTTTAGCACTTGCACCAGGAGATCCAAATGCATTTGCTCCAATCGTTGATGATGCTATCAAAAGTGGAGTTCCTGTAGTATTCGTTGACACAAAAGGAATAAACGAAGGAGTAACTTTTATAGGAACAAATAACATGAATGGTGCAGAGTTAGCTGCAAAATTTATTTGTGACAAAACTCCTAAAGGTTCAGATGTTGCAATTTTAACTGGTATTGAGTCACAATCTACAGCATTGTTAAGAAGAGATGGTGCAATAAAAGGTTTTAAAAATTGTGGATTAAACATTGTTGCAACTCAAACTGCTGAGTGGGATACTGCAAAAGGTAGATCTGTAACTGAGTCGATTATTTTAAAAAATCCAAACATTAAAGCAATATTTGCTTCAAATGATAATATGGGCTTAGGTGCTATGCAGGCTCTTAAAGATGCAGACATGAATGATGTGGTTGTAGTAGGATTTGATGCTACGCCAGATGCAGCTACAAGTATCTTAAAAGGAGAGATGACAGCAACAATTGCTCAGTTTTCTTATAACATGGGCGCATATGGAGTAAAATATGCTCTAGAATTAGCTAATGGTGGAAGTATTGATCCAAATATTGATACAGGAACGCAATTAGTAACAAAAGAAAACGCTAACGATTTTAAATAATCATTAGATAATAAAATATTAAAAAGGGTGGAATTTAATTCCACCCTTTTTTTTTATGTAATATAATATTTTAATGTTAATAAATATTAATCCAGTTTTAAGCCCTGAACTATTATTTCATCTAAGATCTATGGGTCATGGAGAAAAATTAATTTTAGCTGATGCGAATTTTCCTGCTAATACTTCAAATGATAAGGTAATAAGATTAGATGGAGTTGGTATTAAAGAAGCAGCCTCAGCAATCCTCTCAGTTTTTCCTCTTGATAGTTTTATTGTTACACAAGGTGGATCTCCAGCTTTGAGAATGGAAGTGGATGATCAACCAGATGAATTAACAGAGACGCATAAGGAATTTATTGATGTAGTTAAAAATGTTTCTGGAGAAAATTGGAAAGTTGGTTCAATATCTAGACAAAATTTTTACGAAGAAGCAAAAAAAGCATACTGCATAGTTACAACTACAGATGCTAGACCTTTTGGATGTTTTGTTTTAACCAAAGGTGTAATTTTACCAGATGGCAAGGTTTGGTCATAAAATTTAACAAATGAAATCTATTTCTATATTAGGAGTTTTTGTAGCAGATTTATGTTTTATTGGAGATAGAATTCCCAGCAAAGGTCAAACAATTTTAGGAAAAAAACATGTAGTAGGTCCAGGTGGAAAAGGATCAAATCAAGCGATTGCAGCTGCTAGATTAAATGGAGATGTAAGTTTTATTACCAAAGTTGGTAAAGATAGTCATTCTGAAATGGCATTTAATCTTTATAGGGAAGCTGGAGTAAAAACCCATTCAATTATTCAGGATGAAAAACTTTTTACAGGAGTTGCTGGTATTATGATCGATAAAGATGGAAACAATGCAATCAATATTGTTTCTGGAGCGGCTGAACATCTATTTGCTGACGATATAGATGATAAAGTTGAAACAATTAAAAATTCAGAAATATTTTTGACACAAATGGAAACTCCTGATGAAATTACTATTTACGCATTAAAGAAAGCAAAAGAACATAAATGTATAACTATTTTAAATCCTGCCCCAGCACGTAAAATTGATGAGGATATTTTTAAAATAATAGATTTTTTTACACCAAATGAAACAGAAGCTGAATTTTATTTAAATAAAAAAATTGAAACAAGTGAAGATATAAAAAACGCAGCTAATGATTTGTTAAAAAAAGGTATAAAAAATGTGATTATTACTTTAGGAGAAAAAGGTATTTATTTCGCAAACGGAAAAGAAAACTTTTTCCTGGAAGCTTATAAACTAAAACAACCTGTAATAGATACTACAGGAGCAGGAGACGCATTTAATGGAGCTTTTGCTGTCGGTTTAGCAAATGATCTAGATATAAAAGAAGCTTTATCATTCGCAAATAAAGTTGCAGGTATTTCAACGACAAGATTAGGTGCTGCTTCATCTATGCCTTTTGCTAAAGAACTAACATATAATTAAATTTAATTCTTTTTATTTTCAGCCATTGATAATGCAATTTTAAATGAGTTTAAAATCGGAGCTAGGTTAGCCTCATTTTTCCCAGCGATAGCAAATGCTGATCCATGTGCAGTAGTAGTTACTGGTACGGTCAATCCACCTTGAACTGTAACTCCTCTATCGAAACCAAATGCTTTAAGACCAGATTGTAACGCGTCATGATACATACCAACCATACAATCATGGTTTTTATTTTTATAGGCTACGACAAAAGAGGTATCGCATGGCAGTGGCCCATCAACGTTGTAACCAAGTTTTTTTGCTTCCTCAATTGCAGGAATGATTTCGTCTTTTTCTTCTGTACCAAACTCTGCGTGTGGATTTAGAGCTTGAATGGCAATTCTAGGATTTTTAATACCATTCAACTTCATAACCTCATTTATTAATTTTATAGGCTTCATAATATTTTCTTTAGTAATATGTTGAGCAACTTCTTTTATTGGAATATGAGAAGTTACTCTTGCTGTCCAAAAATTATCTATTACATTAAACTCACAACAAAAACTATTTACTTCAAGTTTTTCAGCCATTAACTGTAATTCATCTGAATGTTTATTGCCTCCAAGTTTTAAACTTGTCTTATTCATTGGCGCAAAATTAATTGCATCTATTTTTTTTTCTTTAGCAAGAGTTAACGCTAAATCTAAAGCTTCCAATACACTTTCGCCAGATTCTTTTGATGGTTCAGATAATTTATATTTATGATTTTTTCCTTTAGAAATATCTAATAAAAATCTATTTGATTTATCAAAATTTACCTCATCAAAATTTTCTACAACATCTATATTGTGTGAAATTCCTGTAATACTATTTCCACTTTCAAATACTTGCTTTTCACCAATTATGATGATGTTTGCTTTTTTTGTCATCTCATCATTTAGAAGTTTTGAAATTAATTCTGGTCCAATCCCAGCTGGATCACCAAGTAGAAGAGCAATGTTAGATTTATTTTCAGTCATTTTTTTCTTTACGTCTTGTAGCAGATTATGTTTAAATTATTAAATATAAATTAACTAAAGAGGGAAATAATGAAAAAAAGCTTTAAACTATTTTTAGCAGCTGCTTTTCTAGTAACTGAATTTTTTGTTGTAGCTCTTCCATTAATGATCACATCAGCTAAAGCTGATGGTCATCCAATACAAGCAATTACACATGCTGGTTTTGGTGGTGGAACTGACGTTACTACTAGAATGATGTTATTAAGAGCAAGAAGAGTCCTTAAGCAAGACATGCAATTAGTAAACAAAAAAGGTGGTGGTGGAGCAGCATCAATGGATTACATGATGTCTTTACCAGCTGATGGAAATCATACTTTAACTTGGACAACAGGTCATGCTGTTTCTATGGCTTTAGGCAAAACTAAAGTTAAGTTAAGTGATATGCAGCCACTTGCTAGAGGAACAGACGACCCTCAATTATTTGTTGTAAATTGCAAAAACGACATAAAAGATGCTAAAAAATTTATTAGCACACAAAAATCAAAATCGCTAAAATATGGAACAACTCATACTGGTGGTATTGACGATGTCAGTGCAATCGCATTTACAAAAAAAGGTGGATTAAAAGATCCAACTATCGTTGCGTACAAAGGTGTTGCACCAATTAAAACAAACCTTATCAAAGGAGATATTGATGTAGGTGTTTTAAACCTAGGTGAAGCATTAACTGAAATTAATGAGGGTAAACTTTGTGTTTCAGTTGTATTAGCAAATAATAGAATGGCTAAAATTGGAGACTCTCCAACAGCAAAAGAATTAGGTATACCTGTTTCTTTATCTACTGTTAGAGGTTTCGTAACTAAAAAAGGTGCTCCAGCAGACAGAGTAAAACAATTAGAAGCTGGAATGATGAAAGCTATGAGCCATAACTACTACAAAAATTTCCTAACAGAAATTGGTCTTGATGATACAAGTGTTGTAGGTGCAGATGAATGGGGTAAGCAAATGGAAGAAATGCTTACCGAGATGACTGCGCAGCTTAAAGCTTTAGGTTACATTAACTAATCTAATTAAAAGTACATTTGAATATGAAAAATGTACAAAATCAAAAAAGGGCAAACAAAAGTTTGCCCTTTTTTTTTAGAGATGAGTTTAGAGTTTCTCTTGTAATTATTTTAATATCTGTAGCATTATTAATCACAACTTTTACTTTTGATATTGTTCCTCCAATTTTAAATAGAGGAATACAACCAGCAACATTCCCAAAAGCGCTCTTGGTCTTAATAATAGCAATGACAATGTTAATCTATTATTTGGCAACTAAAAATCCTTGGAAAGTAGAAAAAAAATTACCAAGATCATTTTTTCTAACTTTATCAAGTTTTGTTATTTTTGTAGTAGTTTCTAAAACACTTGATTTCTTTTTAGCAATCTCAGCTTTATCTATCTTTGTTTCTTATTGTTGGGGAGAAAAAAGATTATTTTATTTATTACTAGTTGGGATTATTTTTCCAATTATTGTTTTTATATTTTTTGAAACTATTTTAGGTTTAAGATTTCCCCCAGGAATAATTACTAACATTTACTATAATTAAATGGATAATTTATTATTAATGCTGGCACCACTTTTCAGTTCTAAACTATTATTAGTTTTATTTTTTGGAACTTTATTTGGTTTGATATTAGGTGTGTTGCCAGGTTTAGGACCAACAACAGGTGGAGCATTGATTTTACCTTTCACAATGACTCTAGATCCATTATCTGCAATTGTTTTATTAACTTCTATTTATTGTGCAGGAACCTATGGTGGTGCAATAACTGCTGTACTTATTAATACACCAGGGACACCGGCAGCTGCAGCCACTTGTTTAGATGGCTATCCTTTAGCACAAAAAGGCGAAGCTGGAAGAGCTTTAGGTATGGCAACAGTCTCAAGTACTGTTGGAGGTATTTTTAGTGTCGTTATATTAGTTTTCTTTGCTCCTATACTAGCGCAACTTGCTTATGAATTTGGTCAGCCAGAATATTTTGCATTAGCAATATTTGGTTTAACAATGCTTGCTTCAATAGGTGAGGGTAGTCCAATAAAAAATTTAATCGCTGGTGCATTTGGAATATTGATTTCTACAGTTGGTAAAGATTTTATGACTTCAATTGATCGTTTTACTTTTGGGATCAATGAATTAACTGAGGGAATAGGATTTATACCAGTAGTAGTTGGGCTTTTTGCAATGAGTGAAATGTTAACTCAATCAACTTTGATAAATCAAATTTTTAATAGGATTGCTTTAAAAGCAATTAAATTACCAAGCAAAGATGATTATAAAAAAACTTGGAAAACAATATTACGATCAAGTGGGATTGGATCGTTTATTGGAGTACTACCTGCAGAAGGTGGAACAGTTGCTTCTTTAATTGGTTATTCTGAGGCGAAGAGATTTTCAAAAAATCCAGAAGAATTTGGAAAAGGATCAATAGAAGGGATTGCAGGAGCAGAAGCAGCAAATAATGCAGCAACAGGTGGCGCGATGGTTCCAACTTTAGCGCTGGGTATTCCTGGTAGCGCAACAACAGCGGTTATACTTACTGGATTGATTATTCATGGTGTTAGACCTGGACCAGATTTGTTTAGAGAGCAGCCAGATTTCCTATATGGAATTTTTGGCGCCATGCTAATAGCTAATATACTTTTTTTTATTTTTGGATTTTTTGGAGCAAAAATATTTGCAAGAATAACTTTAGTACCTAATAAAATTTTATGGCCAATGATATTCGCAGTTTCAGTGTGTGGAACTTATTCTTTAAATCAATCCATAATAGATGTTTGGATAATGTTATTTTTTGGGGTGCTAGGTTTCTTCATGAGAAGATATGGTTTTTCTGTTGTTCCAGTTATTATTGGATTAATTTTAGGCGAGCTAGTTGAAGGAACTCTAAGACAATCTCTAGTTATATTTGATGGTAATTGGCTAATGTTTTTCACTAGACCAATTGCTTTAACATTTTTCATTTTGTCTTTAATTGCTCTGGCTTTTCCTTTAATAAGATCAAGAAAATTTAAAAAAAACAATGATAAAGTATGATTTAAATAATCGAGTAGCAGTTGTTACTGGTGGGGCCCAGGGTTTTGGTTTAGCAATAACTGAAAGATTTATCGAAGCAGGAGCTAAAGTTGTAATCTGGGATATTGATGAAAATGCTGTTAAAGATGCAATTGGTAAAGTTAAATCAGAAAACCTAAGTCATCAGATTGTAGACGTAACTAATTTTGAAATAGTAAATCAAAATTTAAAAGAAGTAGAGAAAAAATATGGAAAAATAGATATTTTTGTAAATAATGCAGGTATTGCAGGCATGAATACTACTGTTTCTGAATATCCCTTAGATGAATGGAAAAAAGTGATGAATTTAAATTTAAATTCAGTTTTTTATTGTTGTAAAGCGGTTGTTCCTTTTATGTTAAAGAATGATTATGGAAGAATAGTAAATATTGCATCTATTGCAGGAAAAGAAGGAAACCCAAATGCAAGTGCTTATAGTACTTCTAAGGCAGGCGTTATAGGTTTAACAAAATCTTTAGGTAAAGAATTGGCACAAAAAAATATAGCTGTAAATTGCGTAACTCCAGCAGCAGCTAAAACAAGAATTTTTGATCAAATGACTGAAGAACATATAAATTATATGTTATCAAAAATTCCCAGAAACAAATTTGCAAAAGTTGAAGAATTAGCTTCCCTAGTAACCTGGTTAGCTAGTGAAGAAAATTCATTCTCAACAGCAGCTGTTTTTGATTTAAGTGGTGGAAGAGCCACCTATTAGTTATGCAAGTAGGTATTGACGTAGGAGCAACTAAAATTGAGAGTGTTGTACTCGAAGAGAATGGGAACGAAAAACATAGATCAAGAATATCGTGTCCAAAAGAGTATACTCAAATTATAACTGCGATAAGAGATATCCATAAAAAATTAGAACAAGATTTCAAACAAGAACTTCCAATTGGTGTTTGTCATCCAGGGGTTCATTCTCCTCAAACAGGGTTAGTAAAAAATGCTCCAAATATAACTTGGTTAGAAAAAAAACCATTTCAAAGCGATCTACGTAAAGCTCTTGGAAAAGAAGTGTTTTGTGAAAATGATGCAAATTGTTTTGCTTTATCTGAAGCAATAGATGGAGCTGGTACACATTATAAAATCGTTTATGGAATTATATTAGGTTCAGGAGTTGGAGGTGGCTTAGTAATAGACAAAAAAATTATTACTGGCTCGAATGGAGTAGCGGGGGAATGGGGACACAACCAAATTCCATATTTTGCAGCTAAGAAAGAAAATTTTGACTCAAGTAATGCAAGGGAAGCAGAGATTGAAAGTTTTTTATCTGGTTTGAGTTTAGCAAAAAGATTTAAGAAACTTTATGGAAAAAATTTAAAAACAAATGAAATTTTTGAATTAAATAGAAAACATGATTTAGATGCTGAAAGATTTATCGATGATTTTAAAGTAAATTTAGCAATGTCACTTTCAAGCATCATAAATATTTTAGATCCAGATGCTTTTATATTTGGAGGAGGAGTTTCAAACGAAATTGATTTTTTGCATGAAATAGATTCATTGGTTAGAAAATTTGTTATTGGAAGAGAATATGAGGGTGTTTTTTTAAAACCTAGATATGGAGATGCTAGTGGAGTTAGAGGCGCTGCTAGATTAGGAAGAAGCGCGACATATTAGAACTTCAACTCAAAGTAGAATCACAAAAAAAATTTTTTTTTATAATTAAAAAAAACATTGTTAAATAAGGAAAAAAATCAATATCAACTTTTAGTTGAATAACGTTTTTTTAGTTATCAATTGAGAATTATTCTACTTATAGTTTCGTTTTTAAAAAAATAGTTAACTAAATAAAAAGAGGAAGAGAAGATATGAAAAAACTAATGATCGCTTTAATTACATTAGCGTTCACATCTACTTCATCAATTGCAGGACCTAAGATCGAGGTATTGCACTGGTGGACGTCTGGTGGTGAAGCTGCTGCACTTAAAGTTTTAAAGGATGATTTCGCTGCAAACGGTGGTGAATGGATGGACATGCCTGTAACAGGTGGTGGTGGAGACGCTGCCAACGTTGCATTGAAAGCAAGAATCGTTGCTGGAGATCCTCCATCAGCATCACAAATCAAAGGTCCTACAATTCAAGAGTATGACCAAGAAGGTGTTGTGGCTCCATATAACATTGATGAAGTTGCTAAAGCAGAAGGTTGGGACAATTTATTAGACCCAATGATTGCAGCAATTCACAAGTGTGAAAATAATAGCGGACCTTATTGTGCTGCTCCAGTGAACATTCACAGAATTGACTGGATGTGGGCAAACAAAGCTGTATTTGATGCAAACGGTATTTCAGTTCCAACTACTTGGGATGAGTTAAATGCTGCTGCTGAAAAATTACAAGCTGCTGGTATCATTCCATTTGCACATGGTGGTCAAGCTTGGCAAGATGCTACAGTATTTGAAGCAGTTGCTATGGGTATTGGAGGAAATAACTATTACAAAAATTGTTATGTAGATCTTAAAGAAAGCTGTTTAAGAAGCGAAACAACAGTTAAAGTTTTTGATCAAATGAGAAAACTACAAGGGTTTACTGACGAAGGTAGTCCAGGAAGAGACTGGAACGTAGCTACTGGTATGGTTATTGAAGGAAAAGCTGGTTTCCAAATTATGGGTGACTGGGCAAAGGGTGAATTTACAGCTGCAGGAAAAGTTCCAGGTGTAGATTACTACTGTGCTGCCACTCCTTCAAACAATGGATACTTATATAACGTAGATAGTTTTATCTTTTACAAATCTAGCGATCCAGATAAACAAGCTGGCCAAAAGTTATTAGCTAAGCTTATGATGGGTAAAAACTTTCAAAAAGTTTTCAACCTATACAAAGGTTCTATTCCGGCACGTTTAGACGTATCAATGGATGAATTTGACAAGTGTGCAAAAACATCTAATGCAGATATTAAAACTGCAGGTGCAAGCGGTGGATTAGTTCCAAGTTTTGCTCACGGTATGGCTCAAGGTAATACTATGAAAGCTGCCCTACAAGATATCATTACAGAGCACTTTAACTCTGATATGTCATCTGTAGATGCTGCTAACGCTTTAGCTGACTCAGTTTTAGCTAACATGTAGTACATAAAAATTAAAAGGCCACTTTTGATAAAGTGGCCTTTTTTTTTAAATCTAAAAATAAAAAATATTTATAATGTTCAAGTGGTTAGAAAAAAATTTACCTAAAATTGTAATGGCTCCAGCTGTTGGTTTGATTGGCTGGTTTGTTTATGGATTTGTACTTTGGACTTTATATATATCTTTTACCAATTCTAAAATTCTTCCAAAGTATGAACTTTGGGGATTTGGACAGTATGAAAAACTTTGGGCATCAAGAAAATGGCTTATTGCAGTAGATAATTTGCTTATTTTTACAGCACTATTTTTAATCTTCTGCGTTGTTATAGGAATAATTCTTGCAATTTTTTTAGATCAAAAAATCAGAGCAGAGGGTTTGTTAAGAACGATTTATTTGTATCCAATGGCACTATCTTTCATCGTGACAGGAACCGCTTGGAAATGGATATTAAATCCAACTTTAGGCATTCAAAAGATGTTTAGAGATTGGGGTTTTGAGAACTTTACCTTTGATTGGTTGGTAGATAGGGAAATGGCCATTTATACCATAGTTATCGCAGGTGTTTGGCAGTCTGCAGGGTTCGTGATGGCGCTATTCTTAGCTGGATTAAGGTCAGTAGAAGATGAAATTGTTAAGGCAGCAAAAATAGATGGCGCAAGTTTATTTACGGTTTATTGGAAGATTTTACTTCCAATGATGAGACCAGTATTTTTTACAAGTTTTGTAATTTTAGTTCATATCTCAATTAAAAGTTATGATTTGATTGTTGCATTAACTCAAGGTGGGCCAGGCATATCAACAACTATGCCCGCTTTATACATGACTCAAACTGCATTCCATAAAAGCCAAGTTGGTTTATCTGCGGCGAGTGCGATGATGATGTTTATGGCTGTAGCAGCTGTGATTATCCCATATTTATATTCAGAATTAAGGAGAGAAAATGCAAGATAGTTTAAAATCTTCTTCTTATCAGCAGTTAGAACAAAAATCTAAATATACAAATATGTTTTTGAGATGGTTTTTGTATTTTATTTTAATTCTTTTTGCTTCTTATTTTATTTTTCCACTTTACGTAATGGTTGTTACTTCGTTAAAAACAATGGAAGAGATACGTCAAGGAACACTTTTAAGTTGGCCAAGCGGATTAAATTTAGAATCTTGGGCAGTGGCATGGGGAGGCAGAGGATATGGCGCTGGTGATACTTTTTTAAGACCATATTTTTGGAATTCAATCAAGATGGTTGTGCCTGCAGTATTTTTTTCAACTTTCATTGGAGCTATGACAGGTTATGTTTTAACTAAATGGAGGTTTAAAGGAGATCAGTGGGTTTTCCTTTTTTTATTATTTGGATGTTTTATACCTTTTCAAGCAATATTGTTGCCAATGGCTAGAACTCTTGGAGTGTTAGGAATATCAAATTCTGTTGTTGGGTTAGTTTTGGTTCATACAGTTTACGGAATTCCTTTTACCACATTATTTTTTAGAAATTATTACATTTCTGTTCCAACAGAATTAGTTAAAGCTGCAAGAATTGATGGAGCAGGTTTCTTTAAAATATTTTTCAAAATTTTACTTCCAATATCTGCACCGATTATTGTTGTAACTGTAATTTGGCAATTTACACAAATATGGAATGATTTTTTATTTGGATCAACTTTCTCTTTTGGTGAGGCAGCACCAATTCAAGTTGCTTTAAATAATATGGTTTTATCTAGTACAAGTGTGAAAGAATACAATGTAGATATGGCTTCAGCTATTATAGCCGGTATTCCAACACTTATAGTTTATGTATTGGCAGGTAAATATTTTATTAGAGGATTAACTTCAGGAGCAGTGAAAGGATAACAATGAAAACGTTAAAAATTGAAGAACTATCAAAAAACTTTGGATCGACTGAGGTTTTGAAAAAAATTAATTTAGAAATAGATGAAGGAAATTTCCTAGTTCTTTTAGGACCATCTGGATGTGGAAAATCAACTTTATTAAATATTATTGCAGGATTAGAATCAATTAATGAGGGCGATGTTTTTATTGATGATTATAATGTAAGCAAAGTAGAACCAAAAGACCGTAATATTGCTATGGTTTTTCAATCTTACGCTCTGTATCCATCTATGAATGTTAAGGAGAATATGATTTTTGGTCTTAAACAGGCAAAAACATCAAAGGAAAAAATACAAGAACAGTTAGAAAAAGTCTCAAAATTTCTACAGGTAGATCAATTGTTAGAAAGAAAACCTTCTCAATTATCTGGAGGACAACGACAACGTGTTGCTATTGGTAGAGCTCTCGTAAGGGAGCCAAGAATATTTTTGTTTGACGAACCTTTATCTAACTTAGATGCAAAGCTACGGGTTGAAATGAGGAGAGAAATAAAAAAACTTCATCAACAACTAAAAACAACAGTTGTTTATGTGACCCATGATCAAACAGAAGCAATGAGTTTGGGTACTAACATTGCAATTATGAATCATGGAGTAATTCAACAAAATGATACTCCTGAAAAGATTTATAATAAGCCAAGCAATACTTTTGTTGCAGACTTTATTGGATCTCCATCAATGAATCTTATTAAGGGAATCTTAAAAGAAAATTCAGGAGACTTATTATTTACAGTGAGTGGATCAAATTTAGAAATTCCAATAAAAGATTATGATTTTAAAGATAAATCAAATTTAAATAATAAAGAAGTTTTCTTTGGTATTAGACCAGAACATATTTTCTTCAAAAAATTTAATGAAAGTGATTTTGAAATTAATTTAAGAGCAGATCTTAGTGAGTACATAGGTCATGAGCAAATAATGACCTTTGATTATGCAAATCAAGAACTTTTAGCAAAATTTCCATCTACAATTAAAATAGATCTGGGGAAAGAAACAAAATTATACTTTGATTTAACACAATCATCTTTATTTGACGCTCAAACTGAGGAGAGAATATAAAATGAAAGTTAAATATTCTGATTTAAAAAATAAAAGAGTATTTATTACTGGTGGTGGTTCGGGTATTGGAGCTTCAATAGTTGAGCATTTTTGTGAGCAAGGAAGTGAAGTTTATTTTGTAGATATTGCTCTAAAAGAAACAAAAAAACTTTTAAACAAAATTAAGAAAAAAAAATTTAGAACACCAACATTTATTGAATGCAATTTGTTAGATATCAATAAATTAGAAAAAACAATCAAAAATATTATTGCAAAAAAAGGTCCAATACATGCTTTAATAAATAACGCTGCCAATGATGACAGACACACAACAGATCAGGTAGATGAAAAATATTGGGAAAATAGAATGGCAATAAACTTAAAACATTATTTTTTTGCAGCTAAAGCTGTTGTTAAATCTATGAAAAAAATGAAAGCTGGCTCGATTGTAAATTTAAGTTCAGTTTCGTGGATGCTAGGTGAAGGCGATAAAGTTGTTTATGAAACTGCAAAATCTGCAGTAGTAGGTTTAACCAGATCTTTTGCGCAAGAATATGGAAAATATAATATCAGAACCAATTCAGTAGTACCTGGATCTATAGCTACTGAAAGACAAATAAAACATTGGTTAACACCAAAGTATAAAAAGCTTATTTTAGACAGTCAGGCTTTAAAAAGACAATTAAAACCTAATGATGTTGCTCAAATGGTAATGTTTTTAGCATCAGATCAATCTTCTGGATGCACAAAACAAAGCTTTATTGTTGATGGTGGCATAACTTGATCTAGGTGAAAGTTGAAAGCTCTATAATTCAAAATAAATTTTTAAGAGTTCAAACTCTTAATTACGGTGCCAGTCTTTTTGAAGTTTATCACAAAAAAAAGAAAATAAATTTAATTTTAAATTTAGGATCAAAAGAAAACTATCGGTACAAACATCCAAGTGTTGGAACTACTTGTGGAAGATATGCAGGTAGAATTTCCAATGCAAAATTTAAGATTGGGAATAAAAAATTTAATTTAAATGCAAATGAGGGAAAAAATATACTTCATGGTGGTAAAGTGGGTTTCTCAATTCTCCCATGGGAAAAATTAAATCAAACAAAAGATAAAATAGTGTATCAACTTAATTCAGCAAATAACGATCAAGGTTTTCCAGGAGATCTTGTTGTCAATTGCACTTATAAATTAAGAAATAAATTTCTGATTATAAAATATGAATACAAATCTAATAAAAGCACTCATGTTAATTTAACCAATCATAGTTATTGGAATTTAGAAAAAAATAAAAAAAATATGATTTATAATCATACGTTAAAATTAAACTCATCTAAATATCTTCAAATAAATAAAAATCTAATTCCAACTGGTAGATTTAAAAATATAAAAAAATCTATTCATGATTTTTCAAATTTTGAAAATATTGGAAAAAAATTAGATTATTTTAAAAATAAAAAGATTAATATTAAATTTAAAGGTTTTGATACAACTTTTGTTGTAAAGAAAAATACTAGAAAATTAGTTGGTACTTTAAAAAATAATAACACTAATATACAAGTTGATTTTTTTTCAAATTTACCTGGTGTGCAACTTTATTCAGCACAAAATCTAAATTACAAAAAAAAATTGTTTCCTTATCAAGGCATTTGTTTAGAAACCCAATACTTTCCTGATGCACCTAATAAAAAAAATTTTCCAAGTACTTTAATTAAACCTAATAAAAGGTATACATGCTTTACAAAAATTAAAATTAGTTAATTGATGAGTAAAAAAATTAATATTTCTATAGTTGGAACAGGTTTAATGGGTTTACAACATATTAAAGCTATTCAAAAATCAAAGAAAGCAAATCTTCATTCAATAGTAGACATTAGTAATAATGCTAAAAATTTATCAAAAAAATATAAAATCCCATTATATTCAAATGTATCAGAGCTTTTAAATTCAAAAAAACTTGATGCTGTAATAGTTGCTACCCCAAATCAATTACATGAAAAACATACTGTAAGTTTTTTAAAAAATAAAATACCTGTTCTGTTAGAAAAACCTATTTCAGATAATATTAATTCTGCAAAAAAAATAATAATCAGTTCTAATAAGAATAAAACTCCATTGCTTATTGGATATCATCGTAGACACAATTCAATAGTTTCTAAAGTAAAAGATGTTATTAACAAAGGTAAATTGGGCAACATAGTTTCTGCAAATGTTTTATGCTGGTTATATAAACACAAAGCTTATTACAATGAAAAATGGAGAGTTAGGAAAGGTGGAGGGCCTTTAGGTATTAATTTAGTTCATGACATTGATACGATTTGTTATTTATTGGGTTCAATAAAATATGTGCAAGCATTTACAACTAATAAAACAAGAAAATATAAAGTAGAGGATACAGCTACAATAAGCTTGATATTTAGTTCAGGAGCGCTTTGTACACTTAATTTGTCAGATACAATTGTTGCACCGTGGAGTTATGAATTAACTGCTGGAGAAAATCCTGTATATCCAATTACTAATCAATCTGCATATATGATTGGAGGTACTAAAGGTTCTTTACAGTTTCCTAATCTTAAATATTGGTTCTATAAAAAAGAACGAAGCTGGTGGAATAAGATTTTTGTTAATGAAGATAAAAATAAAAAAGATGATAATACATTAGTAAATCAAATTGACCATTTTGCTAATGTTGTTGCAAAAAAAGCTAAACCAAAAGTTAATGGTAATGATGGTTTAATCTCTCTTAAAATTTTTGCTGCAATAACTAAAAGTGCAAAAACTGGAAAGAAAATTAAAATTTAAAGATTAGCTAAAATCGAATTAGAAGATTTAATAGTATCAGCATCACCCCCTAAATCTTTAGTTCTGCTACTTTTATCACTTAAAGATTTTTCAATTGCTTCAACTATTGAATTAGATGCTTCTTTTTCTCCTAAATAATCTAGCATCATTGCTCCAGACCAAATTTGTCCTACAGGATTTGCAATTCCTTTTCCTGCAATATCAGGGGCAGAACCGTGAACTGGTTCAAACAAAGATGGAAATTTATTTTCTGGGTTAATATTTCCAGAAGGAGCAATTCCAATTGTTCCTGTGCAAGCAGGTCCTAAGTCTGAAAGAATATCTCCAAATAAATTTGACGCTACCACAACATCAAACCATTCTGGATTGAGAACAAATCTAGCAACTAAAATATCAATATGAAATTGATCTGTTTTTATTTCAGGATAATTTTTTTTCATTTCATTAAAACGTTCATCCCAAAAAGGCATAGTAATTGAAATTCCATTTGACTTTGTTGCATTTGTTAATTTTTTCCTTTTTCGTTGTTTGGCTAATTCAAATGCAAATTTTTGAACTCTGTCTATTCCATGGGCAGACATGATAGTTTCTTGAATTGCAATTTCTCTATCTGTATTTTTATACATTCTTCCGCCCACAGTAGAATATTCTCCCTCAGTATTTTCTCTAACTATCAACATGTCTATATCGCCAGGTTTTTTATTAGCCAAAGGAGGGTTAATACCTGGGAAAAGTTTTACAGGTCTAAGATTTATGTATTGATCAAATTCTCTTCTAAACTGAAGTAAGGATCCCCATAAAGAAATATGATCTGGAACTCTGTCTGGCATACCGACTGCTCCAAAAAATATAGCATCATGTTTTCCTAATTTTTCTTTCCAATCATCAGGAAGCATTTTTCCATGTTTTTCGTAATAATCACAGGAAGCAAAATCATATTCTGTAAAATTTATTTTAAATTGATGTTTTAAAGCAACGTCTTTTAAAACTTTTAAGCCTTCAGGCAATACCTCTTTACCAATCCCGTCACCAGCTATTGAAGCAATGTTATATTCTTTCATCAGTTGATTTTTATACTGCAAAATATCAATAAATTACATTGTTAAATTAATATTAAATTTTAAACCTTCATTGTTTTGACATATTTTTTTTGCTAACTTTGATTATGAAAAAAATAATCTTACTTGCTTTATTTAGTTTATTAATTTTCACAAACTCAAATGCTGCATGTGATGATCCTTTAACAGAAGGTGTTGATTATTCTAACTGCAGATTTTCAGACTCTCAAGATTTGCAAGGAAGTTATCTTCCAAATTCAAATCTTTCTTTTGCAAGTTTTATTCAAGTGAACTTTGATAAAAGCATTATGATGACTTCAAATCTATCTTTTGGAACTTTTCCGGAGTCTACTTTTGTAAGAGCTAATCTTTATGAATCTGTTTCTATAGGTGCAAATTTTGAAAAAACTAATTTTACTGGAGCAAACTTAACTAGAGTTGATTTTATGGGAGCAACCTTAATCGAAGCAAATTTTCAAAACTCTAATTTGATGGAAGCTAACTTTACTTCCTCTAACATCACCAATGCTAATTTTGATGGAGCTAATTTAACTGGAGCAACGTGGACTAATGGTCAAACTTGTGGTCCAGAGTCTATTGGTACCTGTAAACAATAATTGATGAATACTTCAGTAAATACTGATGATGTTATTTTTAATTTTTTTAAACAAATTTGTGATGAAAAAGATGATCAAAAATGTGTTGAGCTTGGAAAAGAGTGGATAAAAGCAATGGAAACAAATTTGTTTGAAATGGAGAAAAAACTTAATGGAGCTGACAAATTAAAACATAAAGATGATATTCAAAGTAACAGAGATCATCTTCAAAGTTTAAAAAATAAAACTTCATCTGAGTGGAGACAATACGCAACTCAATGCATGATTGAAATAATGAATCATAAAAGTCAAAAATAATTTAAGAAAAAAAACTTAAATCACTAGCTATATAGATTAATATAATGTAAAGATTATTTAAAGGGGTGTCTTAACAGACTGAGATCATACCCTAAGAACCTGTCCGGTAATTCAGAAAGGGATAAAATGGATAAAACATATTTTTTAACTCAATCAACATCATTAATATTAGTAATTGCAATTAGTTTAATATTTGCTTTTTTAGGAATTCTTCATTCTAAAAAATTTCCAGGAATTAATAATTATTTAACTGCTAATAGAAACATTGGTTTATTTTCGCTCACTACAAGTCTTGTAGCATCAGCTTTAGGAGCTTGGATTTTATTTGGACCAGTTGCAGCCGCTACATGGGGTGGAGTAGGTGCTGTTATTGGTTATGCATTAGGCACAGCTTTTCCAATGATTTTCTTAATTTATTTTGGAAAAAAAATTAGAAATGAGTTTCCAAAAGGATCTTCTTTAGTTGAGTTTATGAGAAAGAAATTTGGCAAAAGTCTATTTAAGTTAATTTTGTTAATGACAATCTTTTATATGTTCATTTTTCTTTGTGC
The DNA here is from genome assembly GCF_052049835.1 of Candidatus Pelagibacter sp. Taxonomy (GTDB): domain Bacteria; phylum Pseudomonadota; class Alphaproteobacteria; order Pelagibacterales; family Pelagibacteraceae; genus Pelagibacter. The sequence continues at coordinate 91,300 of NZ_JBNGZF010000017.1, forward strand.
AGAAGTAACGGCAGTTGCTTTATTAATTAATTATATATCTGGAACAGAACTGTGGATTACAGCATTAATAGTCTTGGTAGCTACCTTAAGTTACACTCTTTATGGGGGATTAAGAGCATCAATATTTACTGACAATATTCAAATGATTGTAATTGGTGTTTTGTTATTTATTTTGATTTCAATTATTGGCTCATCTTCAGGAAATAATTTTTCTTTTTCTTTAATTAATGAGAAAAATCCACAATTATTAAGTTCAAACTATACTCCGGGATACACAGCTGGATTAACTTTTTTCATAGCAGTTGCAGCAACTAATTTATTTCACCAAGGAAATTGGCAAAGAGTGTATGCAGCAAAAGATTATCAAACACTAAAAAGTGGTTTGATAATATCTTTCTTTATTATTGTTCCAATAGTTTTTTTAATGGGTTTTATTGGAATGGTTTCATTTTCAATTGATCCATCAGTTAGACCTGATTTAGGATTTTTTAGTTTATTATTAAAAGATCAAAGAGAAATTTTATCCTTATTGATCATTATCCTTGGTCTTGCATTAACAATTTCTACTGTTGATACTTTGGTTAATGCTATTTCTAGTTTATTTGTAGTTGATGGCAAAGCAACTTTTAACTTAGATAAAAAAACTAATTATTTAAAAATATCTAAATATTTCATTTTAATTTTGTCCGTAATTGCTTTTGGAGTTGCTTCAAAAGGATTTGATATTTTATATTTATTCCTTCTTGCAGATTTATTTTGTTGTGCATTTGTAGTGACTGTTTTTTATAGTTTCTATAATAAAGTGAATGAAAAAACTGCTTATGTTTCAATTATAATTGGTCTAGTTGCTGGATTTTTAATGTTTCCATTTCCAGATTTTTCTAAAAGTTTGTTAGTGGGAGTATTTTTGTCTAAAGATTTGTTTTCACCTTTTATATCTCAATCTTTATTATTTTTATCTTTTTTAACTGCAACATTTTTGCCTGCAATAATTTTAAAAATTAAATTTAGATAGAGGATTTTAAAGCATCATAAATAAGTTCTTTAGTGGTCTCACCAATGCTTCTGTAAACTTCTTTATTATCTTTAAAAATTAAAAGTGTTGTTTGATATTGAACGTTAAAAAATTGAGCAATTTCTTTATTTGTTACATCAAAAGTAAAGTACTCCATATTATCAAAATCATTTTTTGCTTTTTCAAGAACTTTCATTTGGCTAGCACAAGAAGTACAATATTTAATCCAAGAACTAACTACCACAACTTTTCCTTCTGATAGAGCTTTATCAAATAACTCTTTACTATAAGTGGTTTCTTTTCCAATTGCCTTGGTACTAAATGCTAATACAAAACAGATAAATACTAAAAATTTTTTCATTGAACCAAAATTAAGGTAAATTTTAATTTATTGTAATACTATAAATTGTCTCTATATATGCCTAACCATATGTCAAACGAGCAAATAAGTATAAATAACCTGTCAAAAGTTTACGACAATGGTTTTGAGGCATTAAAAAAAATAAACCTAAATATTAAAAAGGGTGAAATTTTTGCAATGTTAGGACCAAATGGTGCGGGGAAAACTACGCTTATAAGTATTATCTGCGGGATAGTAAGACCATCTTCTGGTAAAGTAACAGTAGATGAATTTGATATTATTAATGATTATAGAGAAACAAGATCTAGAATCGGATTAGTTCCTCAAGAGTTAACTTTAGAGCAATTTGAAACTGTATTTAATAACGTTTCATATTCTAGAGGTTTGTACGGAAAAAAACCTGACCCTAAACATATTGAGAAAGTTTTAAAAGATCTAAGTCTATGGGATAAAAAAGATTTAAGGCTTAGACAATTGTCTGGGGGAATGAAAAGAAGAGTTTTGATTGCAAAAGCATTATCTCATGAACCAACCATTTTATTTTTAGATGAACCAACTGCTGGTGTTGATGTTGAGTTAAGGCAGGATATGTGGAAAGTTGTTGAGAGTTTAAGAAAAACTGGAGTTACAATAATTTTAACCACACATTATATAGAAGAAGCAGAAGCTATTGCAGATAGGGTAGGAGTAATTAATCAAGGAGAAATTATAGTTGTAGATGAAACAAAAGAACTATTAAAGAAAATGGGACATAAGAAACTTACTGTAGACTTGCAAGAAGAAGTTAAAGAATTACCAAGTAGTTTAGAAAAATATAATCTTGAAATTGGTGAAGATAAAAAATCAGTAAATTATACTTACAATGTTAGAGCTAAAAGCACAGGTATTACTAATTTGCTTCAAGATTTAAAAGATGCAAATTTAAAATTACAAGATTTAAAAACAGAGCAAACAACACTAGAAAAAATATTTGTTTCTTTAGTAAAGGAGAATAATGAAGTTTAATTTTCAAGCTTTTAGTGCAATTTATCTTCATGAGATGGATCGCTTTAGAAGAACTCTAATGCAGTCGCTTTTTTCACCAGTTTTATCAACCTCATTGTACTTTATAGTGTTTGGTTCTGTTATCGGTGGATACGTTGAAAATATTGATGGAATTAGTTATGGATCATACATAGTTCCAGGTTTATTGATGCTTACTCTTTTAACTCAATCTATCAGTAATACTTCTTTTGGAATATTTTTTCCTAAGTTTAATGGAACTATTTATGAAATTTTAGCAGCACCAATTTCTACTTTTGAAATTGTTCTAGCTTTTGTTGGAGCAGGAGCAACTAAAACTCTTATTGTAGGTGTTGTAATATTTATCACTTCAACATTTTTTGTAGAGGTCAAGGTCATGTATCCATTATTAATGATTTTTTTATTAGTATTGGTTGCATTTACATTTGCATTATTTGGTTTCTTAATAGGTTTAATGAGTTCTAATTTCGAACAGATGTCTATCATTCCGACCTTAGTTATTACACCAATGGTATTTTTAGGGGGTAGCTTGTACTCATTAGATATGCTGCCAGAATTTTGGCAGACAGTTACTTATTTTAATCCAGTAGTGTATTTAATTAATGGTCTTAGATTTGCTTTTTATGGAGTATCGGACTTTAATATTTGGGTAAGTATAATTTCTATGGTTGTGTTTTTAGTTGCTTGTGTAACAGTTGTTACAGTATTACTTAAAAAAGGTTACAATATTAAATCCTAGCTACTAGCTATTTTCTTTTTAGGATCATAAAAAGGTTTTTCTACAATAGTAGCAGGATATTTTCCTTCATGAGTTTGAACATCTAATTGATTTCCTAATTCTGAATAATTTATTTCTATCATTGCAAGTGCAATATTCTTTTTTAATCTAGGTGAATATACAGCTGAGGTTACTTTACCAATCGTTTTACTATCTTTTTCAATTGGCCAAAAAGTTGTATTAGGTCCTGATAAAGGATCACAATCAATGATAAGACCAACCTGTTTTCTCTTTATTCCATTTTGCTTAATCTTTTTTAGAGCTTCTTTACCTATAAAGTCTATATCAGTTTCTAAATTAACTAATCGATCTAATCCTAATTCAAATGGATTGGTATGAATGTCTGCATCTGCATGATATGAAAGCATACCCCCTTCAATTCTTCTTATGGACGATGTATGACCTGGTTTAATTCCATGTTCTTTACCAGCAGACATTATTTTTTCATATAATTCATTTCCTTTTGTACCATCTCTTAAATATATTTCATAACCAAGTTCACTTGACCAACCTGTTCTTGAAACAATTAGTGGAATTCCATCAAGATTATATTCTCTGAGCCAATAATATTTAAGATCTCTAATGCCATCACCAAATAATTTAACCATTATTTCTTGTGAGGTAGGTCCTTGTAACTGCAGAGGGGATACATCTGGTTCAGAAATTTTAACATCTAAACCTGAATTAAATGCAACACCTTGTGCCCATAACAAAACATCACTATCAGCTAATGATAACCAAAAATGATTTTTTTCTAATCTCAATAAAACTGGATCGTTTAATATGCCTCCATCGTTATTTACTATTAACACATATTTACATTGTCCAACTGATAATTTTGAAAGATCTCTAGGAGTTAATAATTGAATAAATTTGTAGGCATCAGGACCAGTTATTTCAACCTGTCTCTCAACCGCCACATCACATAAGATTGATTTTTCTATAAGGTTCCAGAAATTTTGTTCAGGACTTCCAAAATCTCTTGGAATATACATGTGATTATATACAGAAAAACCTGTAGCTCCCCATTTAACAGTAGAGTTGAAATATGGAGACTTTCTTATTTGAGTTCCAAAACCAAAGTTTTTATTAGACATTTGTGACCCTTAACAGTCTGAGTATGAATTACAAATAAAAAAATAGCCCTGTTAAGGGCTACTAAAAAAATGGAGAGGGAAGTTATTTTTTTAAAACTGTTCTGATTCAGTCGATCCAGCCATTGCTGTAGTTGAGCTTTGACCACTACTGATAGTATTTGATACTGCATCAAAATAAGATGTACCAACTTCTCTTTGGTGTTTAACACTAGTATAGCCATCTTTTTCTCGAGCAAATTCTTGTTGTTGAATTCTAGAGTATGCAGCCATACCTTCTTTTCTATATTTTTCAGCAAGTTCAAAGATTGCAATATTTTGAGTATGAAAACCAGCAAGAGTAATAAATTGAAATTTATAACCCATTTTTGCAATTTCTTGTTGGAATGAAGCAATTTCATCATCGCTTAAATGTTTTTTCCAATTAAAAGAAGGTGAACAATTATAAGCCAAAAGTTTGCCAGGAAATTTTTCATGTATAGCATCAGCAAACTTTTTAGCTTCAGCTAAATTAGGTGTTGCAGTCTCACACCAAATTAAATCAGCATAAGGAGCATAAGCTAAACCTCTAGAGATAGCTTGTTCTATTCCATCTTTTACGTAATGAAAACCCTCAGGAGATCTTTCACCTGTCAAAAATGGTTTATCATTTTCATCAAAATCATTCGTAATTAGTTTTGCAGCATTCGCATCGGTTCTAGCTAAAATAATTAATGGAACTTCTGCAATATCAGCAGCCAATCTCGCAGCTTTAAGATTTTTTACCATTGTTCCTGTTGGTACTAAAACTTTACCACCCATGTGACCACATTTTTTTTCACTAGCTAGTTGATCTTCAAAGTGTACGCCTGCAGCACCTGCTCTTATAAATTTTTTAGTTAATTCAAACACATTTAATGGACCACCAAATCCAGCTTCTCCATCAGCAATAATAGGCAACATGTAATCTGTTCTATCTTCTTTTTTCATATCACCGTCTTGCATTTCCATATGCTGAATTTGATCAGCTCTGATTAAAGAATTATTCATAGACTCAACTAATTTTGGTGCACTGTCATAAGGATACAAAGATTGATCTGGGTACATTTCACCAGCTGTATTAGCGTCAGCAGCTACCTGCCATCCACTTAAATAAATTGCTTTTAAACCAGCTTTCGCATGTTGAACTGCTTGATTACCTGACAAAGAACCAAGTGTATTTACATAAGGTTCAGAATTTAATAATTTCCAAAGTTTTTGAGATTGGTTTTTACACAAAGAATATTCAATTTTAATTGAGCCTCTTAATCTTTCAACTTCCTCATCAGTGTAGTCTCTTTTTATTCCAGCAAATCTTTTTAAGTCGTATGAGATATTTTCTGCACTCATTTTTTAGTTTCCTTTGTGTTTTTATCTAGAAAATTGATTAAGAAGAATGAATTAGTTGCTATCGTCTAAGGCTTTGATTAGCTCACTCATTCCACTTGAACCCCAATCACAATGATCATCTCTCATATAGATTCCTCTACTGTTGTGCTGATCTAAGTCCTCTTTTTTGATGATTTGAGCTTCATTTTCTGTGTTTTTTAAATTTTTATCCATGTAAATTATATATTTTACAGAATTTACAAAATCTATAAAAAACGTTAGAAAGCTTTGTAAATAAGGAAAAAATATTGTAAAAATAAATTTACAAAATTTACAAATAGTAAATATGAGTCAAATAGATTTAAAAATAGGGCCTAAAATTAAGTCTTTTAGAAGACAGCTCGGTCTTCAAGCAAATAAATTAGCAGAAGATTTAAGCATTTCTCCAAGTTATTTGAATCTTATTGAAAGTGGAAAAAGAAAAATTGACGGTGATCTACTATTAAACTTATGTGAAAGATTAAATATTCAGTTATCAGATCTTACTTCAAAAACAGATATTAATCTTCAAAATAATATTTCTGAAATTTTAGATGATAGTTTATTCGAAGATTTAGATATTTTAGGACCTGAAGTAAAAGATTTAGTTAGTACTAATCCAAAAATTGGAAAAGCAATTGTAAGACTTGGAGATATTTTAAAGAAAAAAGATCACGAACTAATTAATAAAATTGAAAAAATTTCTGGGAAAATTGTTGATAATAGAAAGAATTCTTTTCCAGGAGAAGTTATTTCAGACTTTTTACAAGATAATAAAAATTATTTTCCTAAATTAGAAGAATTTGCAAATAAAGTATTTGATAAAATTCAAAAAAATAATCGTACAAGATACATTGCTTTATGTGAATATTTGTATTCAGAATATTCTATTACTGTAAAAGATGTTATTCCTGATGAAAGCAAACCATTTTCAAAAATTTATAATAAAAATAAAAAAGAGTTATTGCTTAGTGATTACAGTTCACTAGAAACAAAAAAATTACATGCAGCTGCACAAATAGCACAAGAAGGCGCAAATAAAGAAATTGATGACTATCTTTCTAAATTTAGTTTTCCATCTGAGGAGTCAAAAAAGTTAACTAAAGTTGCTTTACTCAATTATTGTGGGGCAGCTATTTTAATGCCTTATAAATTATTTCATTCTGAGTGTAAGAAACTTAAATATGATTTAGAGTTACTTCAAAATACTTTTGCAACATCTTTTGAACAAGTAGCTCATAGAGTAACTTGTCTTCAAGACCCAAAACTTCCTGGAATTCCTTTTCATTTTTTAAGAGTTGATATGGCAGGTAATATTTCTAAAAGATTTTCTTTATCAGGTATAGATATCCCAAGATATGGTGGTGCTTGCCCACGATGGAATGTTTATTCTGCTTTTACTAGACCAGGGGTTATTCAAGCAGCTGTGAGTAAAATGAATAATGGTGAAAAATACGTTTGTATTGCAAGAACCGTTGAAAAAGGTATTGGACGATTTGGTCAAGCAAAGAGTGTTTTATCTATAGGACTTGGTTGTGATGCAAAATATGCAAAAGACTTTGTTTATACTGAAAACGTAAATATAAATGATAAATCGACTGAAATTCCAATTGGAGTTTCTTGCAGAACCTGTGACAGATTAGATTGTTCACAAAGAGCATTCCCCCCATTACATAAAAAATTTGATGTTGATTTAAATACAAGAGGTGTTTCGGTTTATGTCAGCGATGATAAAGCCTAATTATGATTAAATATATACTGCCAGCTATAATTATTTTTTTAATAGTATTATTCTGGGAAAAAATTACTGAGTCCGTAGAAAAAAAATTCAATATTAAGCTTAATTATATTGTTGTTAGCTCCATTATTGCTGCAATAGCAGTTATCCTTTTACTCCTAAATTACTAGGATTCATGAACAGTCTGGAAGTTTCAAATTTTAAAATTGAGGAAACTGAGGGAGTTTTTACCTTTAAAAACGAAAATACAACAATAGGCTTTGTTAGATTTAATGAGAAAGGTGAGGTAGAGTATATATTTGTTAATCCAATTTTTAGAAAACAAGGGTTAGCAACGAAACTATTACAATTAGTAAAACAAAAAACTGGAAAAGAAATAATACTTCAGGAACCAATCAGCCCTCTAGGATCGAAATTATTAAACTCATTAAATAAATGGAAATAAACTTATTATTTTTTTTTACAGTTGTTCCAGCCATAATTTTATACGGAATTGCAAAATCAGGCCTAGGTGGATCCATGACTTTAATTTCCGTTCCGTTAATGACAATCGTGATGCCACTTAATCAAGCTTTAGGAATTATTTTACCAATTTTAATATTTTCAGATTTTATTGCTGTTTATAAATATAGAAAAGAATTTGATTTAGGAACTTTAAAACTAATGGTTCCATTTGCAGCTATTGGTATAATTATTGGATCTTTAACTTTTTCATATTTTTCAGAAGACTTATTAAAATTTATCATTGGAGTAATGGGCTTCTTATTTGCAGGTCATTATTTCTTTTTTAAAAAAGACAAAGAAAAACAATCAGAAAAAAATTTTTTAAAAGGTGGAGCTTGTTCTGTGGTTGCAGGTTTTACAAGTTTTTGTGTACATGCAGGAGGAACTCCAACCAGTCTTTACTTACTTCCACTTAGAATGAAAAAAGAAATCTATGTTGGAACAAGAATATTTTTTTTCACTTTTGTGAATTTAATTAAACTTCCTTTGTATATTAATTTGTCTATGACAAATCTAGAATCTTTTAAACATTCAGCAATATTATTTCCAGTTGCATTATTAGGAATATTGATTGGATATAGATTACTTAAAATTATTGAAGAAAAATTATTTTACAATTTTATATATGCTCTAATTTTAGTATCAAGCACAAAGCTATTATATGATTATCTAATATGATTTTTTTACACATACTCAATTTAAAATAAATGTTTAAGTTTATTTAAATTATGAAAAAAAAATTTAATCCAAGAATTAAAGCTAGATTAAGAAAAAATAGACAAGTCTTAAGTAAAAATATCGACAACTTTTTTGGATGGATTAAAGGTGCAAAACTTGTTGAACTTAAAGAATGCAATACAGATGAAGATCCTGTAAGACCGGAATTAGATAATAAGTTTAGAACGGGTTTTGGAAGAAAAATTTTTGGAGTTGAGTACAAAGGAGAAATTCATGCCGTTATGTGTTTTGCTTACACAAATGAGATACCAAAAAGTGTTGAAGAGTTAGAAAAACTTAGTACTGACGCATTTTTACAAACTGCTATGCGAGATCAGACTGGAGGTCAAATAGCAATTGCTTACACTGTATGGTCTAAAAAAAAGGGTGGAGGGAAATTAATAGTAAAAGAAGTATTCAAAAAAATTAAAAAATCTAATCATTTAAATAGATTGGTAACCCTTTCACCTCTAACAGAAATGGCAACAAATTTTCATGAGAGAAATGGCGCTAAATTAATTCAAATTAATGAAACTACACAAAATTTTGAATATAAAGTTATGTAACAATGAAAATTATTAAACTTTATTTTATAGTATTTTGTACTTTATTTATTTTACCTTATTCTATGGTTATGGCTTATGAAGAAGCAAATTATGAAGTTGTCTCTAAAAATGAAGTTTATGAGATTAGAAAATATTCAGATCGTTTAGCGGTGGAAACAATGACATCTGGAATAGATAGTAATTTTAGAAAATTATTTAATTACATTTCAGGCAGAAACGATACCCAAGAGAAAATTAAAATGACAACTCCAGTTACTCAAGTTGAAAAAAATGGAAATATGAGTATGCAATTTTATTTACCATCTAAATTTAACTCAGAAAATGCACCAAATCCAAGCAGAGAAGACGTTAAAATAGTTAATATTGAAGGAGGATACTACGCGGTGCTGAGATATTCTGGACGAGCTTCAGATGGAAATTTTCTTAAGCATAAAGAAATTTTAGAAAAAGAGTTACAAAAAAATAATATATCAATTATAAGCCCACCTATTAGAGCAACCTATGATAGCCCATTTACCCTTCCAATGAATAGAAGAAACGAGGCTATGTTTAAAGTTGAATTAAATTGATGAAATCAAAATTTAAAGCAATGGTGTTATCTTGTATGGATCCAAGATTTCAACATTTAGTACATAATCATTTAAAGAAAAAAAAATTAACAGGAAAATACAGTGCATTCACAATTGCAGGTGCAGCTATTGGTGTTACACATAATAAATTCAAAAAATGGCATAAAACGTTTTATGATAATTTAGCAGCCTCTATTCAATTACATAAAATAGAAAAATTAATTGTAATCAATCATAAAGATTGTGGCGCAGCTAAAATTGCTAATGGAAATAAAGAATTTAGTCCAGTAAATGAAAAAAAAATTCATAAAGAGTCTTTCTCTAAAATTAAAAAACAAATAAAAAAAAGATTTCCAAAATTGAAATTAGAATTAAGTTTAATTTCTTTGGATAGTAAAATTACTAAATTCTAATTATTGATTTCTTATAAGAGGATAAACTTTAGGATTTAGATATTTTAAGTTTGTTAGCAATATTAAAATTAAAGTAACAAATCCAATTGAAAATCCTAAATAGATTAAAACTTTAAAGTTAAACATCCACACTAGCTCAAAAATATTTTCCATAATAAATTTTGAACCAATCACTGCAAAAAATATTGCAATTAAAATTACAGATTTAAAAATAATAATGAATTCAATTAACGATGAAAAAACAATTTGTTTTTTTGAAAAACCTAAAATTTTAAAGACTAAATTTTGATATTCTTTTACTTTTCCTTGAACCATAATTGCACTCGAAATTACAATTAAACCAATAACAATAGTAACTGCTGAAATTAAAGTAACTGCAATAAATACTTTATTTAAAACAGCTGTAACTTTAGATAAATAATCTGCAATTTTTATCATTGATAAACTTGGCATGATTTCAAGCATTTCAGTTTCATCAAATTTATTTGAATTAAATTTGGCAGTAGCCAAATATTCGTGTGGAATATTTTTTGCATATTGAGGATTAAATAACATTGCAAAATTGATGCTTAAATCTCGATAATCTACTTCTCTAAAATTAATGACCTTTCCTTCAATTTCACGTCCATAAATATTTAAAGTGAAAATATCACCTAACTGAATGTTAAAATCTTTAGCGACTTTTGCATCTAGAGATATTTGAAGTTGATCTGGGTTTGATAAATCCCACCATTTACCTTCTAAAATTGGATTATCTTCAGGTATATTTTCTACCCATGAAGATCTTCGTTCGCTACCAATTACCCAATAACTATCATTATCTGGTTTAATATAAGTGTTAGGATCCACACCATTAATTTTAACAATTCCAGAAGATACCATTGGGACAATTTCAATAGATGCATTGGGGTCCATATTTAAAATACCTTGCTCAAATTTCTCTCTTTCTCCTTTTTGAATACCGACGAAGAAATAATCAGGTGCAATATCTGGAATAGATTTAGCTATTTCTCTTTGAAAATTTGTACCAACTAAAGCTAATGTTAATAACAAAGTAACCCCTAAACCAAGAGACATAACTGTAATGGGAGTTATACTTTTTGTTTGGGTAATATTTTTAATTGAAACTTTTAAAGAAATTATTGAACTAGATTTGAATTTTTTTAGGAAAAAAATAATTAATTTTGAAAGTAAGAAAAATACAATTAAACATACAAAAAAAGCAGCAAAGTAGCCCAAGCTATAAGAAGGCTGTTCAGATCCAACTGTGAATAATAAAATTAAGATAGATAATAAAACAAAGCTAAGAACAACTGATCTTTTAGAATAATTAAATTGAAGATTTTGAAATACGTTTCTAAATAAATTAGACGCTTTTACTTGATCAATAGAACTGATTGTTGGGATAGAAAAAATTACTAGAACTAATAATCCCACTAAAAATATTTTTAAAAAATTTATTAAAGAAAACACTGGATAAACATTCAACCCTAGTCCGTCAGACAAATATTTATCTGCTATTGGTACAATTAAAAAACTTGATCCATAAGCAACAACAGTGATGATAAATAAAAGTATAAATAACTGCAGATAATATAGGGTTTTAATATTGCCCGAATAAAAGCCAACTGCCTTTCTAACAGCTATAGACATGTTGTTTTGATTAATAAAGGAAAGCAGAGTGTTTGCTATTCCGATACCTGCTATCAACATTGCACTGATAGATACGAGAGATAAAAATTGAGAAAAATTATTAATAATTCTCTTTATACCACTTGCAGAATTTTCAGGATATCTAAGTTTAACTTTTTGATCGTCTTTAAATATTTCTTCAATTCTTTTCTCAATTTCTTCTGGTTTATCATTTTCATTAAATTTTACTTTGTATTCATAGTTTAAAAAGCTTCCAATACCGTTTAGTTTTAAAATTTCTAAAGTTTGTTTTCCCGCTAAAGCCCAATCACCAAATGCAACAAATCCACTTACATCTGGTACTGATTTAATAATTCCAATTACTTTAAAATTTTGATCTTGAACTTTTACTATTTCATTAATTTTAATATTTAGGGTTTTTGATAAACTTTCATTGATTAGGATGGTATTAGGTTCTTTTTGCATTCTATCATAAGCACCCATTGGTTCATAAACAACATTTCCATATAAAGGATATTTTTCATCTACAGTTTTAATTCTAGTAAATAATGATTTATTTTTTTCTCTGCCAGTAGTTGAAAGCATAGTACTGAACTCAATCATTTGAGAAACAGTTGCAAATTCTTTCACTATGTTAACTAGATCCAAATTTCCCTGATTACGATTGTAATCAATTTCTAAATCCCCACCTAAAAGTGCTTTGGCATTATCATTTAGTTCTTTTTTAAGACTATCTTCAATTGTGAAAATAGCACTTAAGATAAAAAGACTTATAAATAGCGTAACAATGATACTAGAAATTTTATGATAATTTCTGTTTAAGTCTTTTAAAGCGTATTTAAAAATCAAACTAAATTCTGAAGGATTATTTAATTTTTCCATCTTTAATTTTTATTTTCCTTTTAGCTTTGTCAGCAAGTTTAGGATCATGAGTTACCATTATTAAAGACGAACCTTCTTCTTTTACATATTTAAATAAAATATTTGCAATCATGATAGAATTTTCAGTATCTAAGTTTCCTGTTGGTTCATCTGCTAAGATTAATTCAGGCTTCATTGCAATTGCTCTAGCTATAGCAACTCGTTGCTGTTCACCACCTGACAATTGACTTGGCAAATTATTAAAACGATGTTTCAAACCAAATCGGTCTAATAAAATTTTAGCTTCTTTTTCTGGATTTTTAAAATTATTAAGTTCAAGCGTTAAAGCAACATTTTCAACTGCTGTGTAATTAGGAATTAAATAAAACGATTGAAATATTATTCCAATATTTTTCTTTCTTATCTCCGACACTTCATCTTCACCAAGGCCTGTTATTTCTTGATCATTAAAAATTATTTTACCAGAGGTTGGTTTTTCTAAGCCTCCAATTAACATTATTAAACTTGTTTTACCTGAGCCACTTTCCCCAACTACTGAAACAGTTTCTTTTTTCTTAATATTTAAATCAATATTCTTTAAAACACTGATACTATCTTTACCAGTTTGGTATTTGAGATTTATTTTTTTTAATTTAAGAAGAGTACTCATGAATAAAACTATATTTATTAAAATTTTGATATTCTTTCTAGTGCACATAAACGCAAGTGCAATAGAAAAGGTAGTTTTATTCGGTGATAGTTTGATGGCTGGTTATGGATTACCTAAAGAACATCATTTATCAATAGTTTTAGAAAACAATCTTAAACAAGCTGGGTTAAATATTAAAGTCATTAATGGAAGTGTCTCTGGAAGCACGTCATCAGGTGGATTAAATAGAGCTGATTGGAGTTTATCAGAGCCAGGTATTGATTTAATTATTTTAGGATTAGGTGCTAATGATATGCTTAGAGGAATCCAACCAGAAGAAACAGAAAGAAATTTAGAACAAATAATAAATGTTGCTACGAATAAAAAAATTAAAATTATTTTAGCTGGAATGGTAGCGCCTGATACTCATGGGGAACAATATAAAAAAGAGTTTGATGCTATTTATCCGAAGTTATCAAAAAAGTATAATTTAGCATTTATCCCATTTCTTCTTGAAGGTGTGGCACTTAATCCAAGTTTGAATCAACAAGACGGTATACACCCTAATAAAGATGGAACAATTAAAGTAAGTGAAACAATAAAAAAAAGTATTATTAATATAATTAATTAAATGAAAATCTTTCTATCAATATTTAGCTTATTATGTTGTTTTAGTTTTGCTCAAGCTCAAAATACAAATATTACTTTAAATTCTGATTTAAACTTAAATTGTAAATTTGAAAAAGTAATTTTAAAAAATCCAGACCATAACTTTGAATCTTTCACAAAAGATCAAATTAAAAGAAAAGATATTAATAAGTTAATAATCGAGTCAAAAACACCAGATGTTCTAAATGTTAAAAATTTATCAGAATTTTTTAATAAAATTGATTTAGAGGTTAAAATTTCAAATAAGGATATATTCTTAATTCAAGCATTCGATAAAGAGAGGAATTACTCTGAGTCTGCAGTCTATACTAGAAAAACAGGCGAACTAATTCACGAAATCACAACCAATATAAAACAAGAGGAAAAAGAAAAAGATATTTCTTTTTATAGTTGTAAAAATAACAACAAAGACACTTAAGACCAAAGACTCTAATTCTAATATTTGATAATATTTAAATATGAAGAAGTTATTCTTAATAGTTTTTGTTTGTTTATTTACACAGGCTAGTTCTTTAGCAAATGAAAGAGATACTAGGCTTAACCAATTGTTTAATGAGTTAAAAGCAAATAAATCGAAAGTAGCTTTTATAATAGAACAAGAAATTTGGGCTTTATGGAGTACACATCCAACAGACGAAAAACTTACTGCAAGACTAGAAGAGGGCTCTCAATTTGTGAGAGATCAAAACTATATAAAAGCAAAAGATATTTTTACTGAAGTAATTAATCTTGATCAAAGTTGGGCTGAGGCTTGGAATAAAAGAGCAACTGTACTTTATATGTTAGGAGAATTTCAAAAGTCTCAAGATGATATAGATCAAGTATTAGCCCTAGAACAAAGACACTTTGGAGCTTTAGCGGGGCAGGGTTTAGTGAATATTCAGCTTAAGAATTATGAAAAAGCAATAAGAAGTTATGAACAAGCACAAGAAATTTATCCTGCTATGAGATCACCAAAAATAATGATCAAGCAAATAGAAGAATTAATGAAACAACAAACAATATAATGTGTGGAAGATACGTAATAAAAAACCCCGTAACAAAAACAAATAAATTAGTTAAATCTGCAATTCAGGTTGAAGATACTGAAAACTATAATGCTCATCCATATCAAAAACTGCCTGTCATAAAAAAATATAAAAATGGAAATACTTTAGAAAATCTACAATGGGGCTTGGTACCTAGTTGGGCTAAAGATAAAGATTTTAAAGCTTTGATTAATGCAAGACTTGAGACCATTGATGAAAAAGTTTCATTTAAAAAACTAATAAAAAATAATCGATGTGTAGCAGTTGCAGATGGTTTTTATGAGTGGAAAAGAGAAGAAAAAGAAAAAACTCCTCATTATTTTACCCGTGAAGATACTAATCCTATTTATTTTGCTGGCATCTTTGAAAATGATCAGTTCTGTTTGATTACAGAGGAAGCAAAAGAAAATATAAATGAAATTCATCACAGACAACCAGTTATTTTAAATCAAGCTGATATTAATCGTTATTTAAATTTAGAATTACAAGGTTCTACATTTTTAAAGGAACGTAAAATTCCTAATTTAATTTTTCATGAAGTTTCAAAAGATGTTAATAAGCCTACAAATAATAGCGCATCCTTAATTCAAAAAGTTTAATTAGTCTCTAAAATTAACAAAATCAATTGGAAGCCCAATATCAATTGCTTTGATTGCAGCGATAGCTTCTTGAAGATCATCTTTTTTTTTGCCATCTACTCTTAATTCATCGCCTTGGATTTTAATTTGAATTTTAAGTTTTAGTTTTTTGATATCAGCAATAACTTTTTTAGCATTTTCTTGGCTAATTCCCTCTTTTAATTCACTGACTTGTCTAATAGATCCTCCTGACGCTCCTTCAGAACTTTTAACTTCTAAAACCCTTGGATCTACTTTTCTTCTAACTAAATGGGTTTGTAATAATTCATTTACTTGCTTTAATTTTAATTCATCAGGTGCATTGGTAGTTACCGTTTTATCTTTTCGTTCAATTGAAATATGAAGTCCTTTAAAATCATAACGGTTACTGATTTCTCTTAAACAATTAGCTAAAGCATTATCAAATTCTTGATAATTTATTTTACTAATTACATCGAATGAAGGCATATTTATATTATACAGTATTAATGATCAAAATTTAAACTAAAATATAAATTCTAGCAATAATAAGGCATTTTAGCTTATTGAGTTAATTGTAAATAATAATATATTTAAGTTATGCTTAGTTATATCATTCCATTTTTAATACTTATCTTAGTAGTTGTTTTTATACATGAATATGGACATTACTATTTTGCAAGAAAATATGGAGTAGGTGTTACAGATTTTTCAATTGGTTTTGGTAAAGAGTTATTTGGTTGGAACGATAAATCTGGAACAAGATGGAAAATTTGTGCAATTCCTCTAGGTGGATATGTAAAATTTTTTGGAGATAGAAATGTTTATTCACAAGCTGATCATCAAGAAATATTAGAAAAATATAATGAAGAGGAACGGGAAAAATTATTTATTTTAAAACCTTTATACCAGAGAGTTTTAATCGTATTTGGCGGGCCTTTAGCTAATTTTTTATTAGCTTTAGTAATATTTTTTTCAATCTATACCTTTGTAGGTAAAGATTTTACTCCTGCAGTCATTAATGAAGTTCAGAAAGATAGTCCAGCAATGGAAGGAGGGCTAAAAGCTGAGGATATAATTTTAGAAATAGACGGCAATGAAGTTAAAAGCATTATGGAAGTTTCTAAGTTTATCACGATGTCTACTGGTGATTTTATAGATTTCAAAGTTAAGCGTTCCTATGGTGAATTAATATTAAAAGTAAAACCTAATATTGTTGAAGGTGATGATGGATTAGGTAATAAAATAAATAAAAGAATGGTAGGTATTAAGCTTGGAGCTTACAATAATAAAGTTAACCATGTTAAATTAGGACCTGCTCAGGCTTTATATCATGCAGGTTATGAAGTTTATTTTGTAAGCTTTTCCTCATTAAAATACATCGGAGGAATGATTTTAGGAAAAGCAGATACTTCTCAACTGGGAGGTCCAATTAGAATTGCTAAAATTTCTGGACAAGTTGCAACGTTTGGAGTGTTGGCTTTCATTAGTATGATGGCTTATATTTCAATTAGTTTAGGACTTATTAATCTTTTTCCAATACCAATGTTAGATGGAGGACATTTAATGTTTTATGCATTTGAGAAAGTTTTGGGCCGACCTTTATCACAAAAAACTCAAGAAGGTTTTTTTCGAATCGGATTGTTTTTGTTGTTATCATTGATGTTTTTCACGACATTTAATGATCTAAAAGACCTAGGTTTGTTTAGATAATTCATATTTTTAAAAGTTAAAAAAGTCAATAAAATCAACGTTTATTTATGTTTTTACAACATATTGTGTGTTTTAAAAAACTATACACTAAAAAAAAGCTTGATTTATCAACGTTTATGACAAGTATAAATATTAACCAACAAAACCGGAGCTAAAATGAACAAAAAACAACTAATTGCTAAGCTTTCTGGCTCATTAAACTTGAGCAAAGCAGATGCTGAGCGAACTTTTGATACAATTACCAACACTATTTTAGATGCTCTAAAAGGTGATGATTCAGTAAAAATTGCTGGATTTGGTACGTACAAAGTTGCTAAGAGAAAAGCAAGAGTTGGAAGAAATCCAAGAACTGGTGAACAGATTCAAATCGCTGCTTCTCAAAAGGTAAAATTCTTACCAGCCAAAGCTTTAAAAGAAGTATTCAACAGATAATATTCTTTTTCTACAGCCCTAAACGTTTTAAAAGCACGTTTGGGGCTGTTTCTATATGCAAAAACTGCATAGCCACTTTTCCTAATCAGCGTTAGTTATAAAAATTAATAAACTTATAAGACACCTCTTAAACAAGTGGAGGTCTAATGACTAAAATAATAAAAAAAATATCAGCACCGCTTCTTAGTTTAATTTTTTTATTAAACATGAGTAGTGCAGGTATGGCAGAGACAACAGTCTCTGGAGAAGTTCAAGCGATATTTAATTCGCTTCTATTTTTAATTTGTGGTTTCCTTGTCATGTTCATGGCAGCAGGGTTTGCGATGCTAGAATCTGGTATGGTAACTTCAAAAAGTGTATCAGTAATTTGTGCTAAGAACATAGGTCTATATTCAATTGCCGGAATTATGTTTTGGCTTTTTGGTTATAATTTAGCTTACGGAATTCCTGAAGGAGGATACATTGGAACATTTACACCTTGGTCAGATGCAAGTGCAGTTGATACAGGTTATGCTGATGGCTCAGACTGGTTTTTCCAAATGGTATTCTGTGCAACAACAGTTTCAATTTGTTCAGGTGCTATGGCTGAAAGAATTAAGCTATGGCCATTTTTCTTATTTGCAGCTATTTTAGCTGGAATTATTTATCCAATTGTTATGGGTTGGCAATGGGGTGGGGGCTGGTTAGCAGAGCTAGGCTTCTCTGATTTTGCTGGTTCTACATTAGTACACTCAACAGGTGGTGCAGCTGCTTTAGCAGGTATCATGCTTTTAGGTGCTAGATATGGAAGATTTGATAGCAAAGGTGAGGCGAAAGCAATTAAACCTTTTGCTGCCTCTTCAATTCCATTAGTAACTGTTGGAGTATTTATATTATGGTTAGGTTGGTTTGGATTCAATGGTGGATCTCAACTAGCTATTGGAACATTTGATGATGCAGTAGCTGTATCAAGTATATTTATCAATACTAATCTTGCTGCTTGTGGTGGTGTTATGGCTGCTGCAATAATTACAAGATTAATGTTTGGTAAAACAGACGTAATTCAAATGTTAAACGGAGCAATTGGTGGTCTTGTAGCTGTTACAGCTGAACCATTAGCGCCATCACCTTTAGCAGCAATTTTCATTGGAGCTGTAGGTGGATTAATCGTAGTGTTTGGAACTAAATTATTATTCAGTTTCAAACTTGACGATGTTGTAGGTGCAATTCCAGCTCACATGTTTGCTGGTATTTGGGGAACATTAGCAGTGCCATTAACAAACGCTGATGCAACGTTTAGTGCACAATTAATAGGTGTACTTTCAATTAACATTTTTGTGTTTGTTGTGTCTTATATAATCTGGTCAATAATGAAAGCTACGTTTGGAATTAGGTTAAGTAAAGAAGCTGAAACCAAAGGTACTGACGTTACAGAAACAGGTGTAATAGCCTACGCAATACGAGACTAATTGTATGCAATATAGAGGCTCTTCGATCTCCATGTCGTTATCTCATTGAAGAGCCTCTAATAACAAAGAATTAACTATAATCTCTCTCTCTAGTTAGTTAACTAAAGACCCCTTATTTCTAAGGGGTCTTTTTATTTATTTATTTATAATATTTTGGAGAGTTTTAAATACTTCCTTAGCATGGTCTTTTACTTTAACGTTATCCCAAACTTTAAGTATTTTGCCTTTTTTATCGATTAAATAAGTCGATCTGATTATTCCCATAAATTCACGGCCCATAAATTTTTTCTTGCCCCAAACTTTATACTTTTTAAGAACTTTTAATTCTTCGTCAGCAAGTAAATCAAATTTAATTTTGTATTTATCTCTAAATTTATTATGACTTTTTAAATTATCTTTAGAAATACCCAGAATTTCACAGTTCAACTTTTTAAATTTTGGAAGTAATTTATTAAAATCATTTGTTTCAATCGTACAGCCTGGAGTATCATCTTTAGGGTAAAAATAAATAATCACATAATTTCCTATTGAATCTTTAAGAGAGTATTCTTTTTTATTTGTGGATGGTAATTTAAAAATTGGTGCTTTTGTATTTTCTTTAATCATTTATTTCGTTCTCCTCCCAAAGTTTTTTGTAATCAATTAATGGTGACAAGCCGTAACTTGAGTTAATATTTGTTAGATGTAGTGATAAACTTTTTAAGGGAGAAATACAAATTTCTTTTGAATAAATTTCATTTAAGTATTTTTCAAATGGATCATGTCTGTCTAGACAATTTTTATAAAAGTTATCCCAATATTTATTTAATAAGTTTTTATTTGTAAGGAAGGTACATAGTGTTTTATCTACAGTTCTCCAATGACGTTTATTTCCAATCAAAACATTTGTTTTTTCATTATTCATGTAAAGATAAGGATAATCAGATGGACACATAAAAATATCCTTATTTAGTTGTGATGCGATTCTTTCATAAGAAGCCACCATTTCTTCCAACATTGGTTCAAAATGTAAATAATCATCCTCAACAAAGAAAATTAAATCCTCACCAGTATCTTTTCCAATCTCAAAACTTTTAAGTAAACTTGCAAGATTTGCAAAAGTTTCTTTATTTTTTTGTTCTGATATTTTCTTTTCATATTTTGAGTAATCTAAATTGATTATCTCTATATTATATCCATCAATTACTTTTTTAACTATATTAAGGTTTTCACTGCTTGAATTATCATCAACAATTATTGTTTTAACATTTATGGTGGGGTGTTTATTTTTTAAAAAATTAATTGATCTAATAAGCGAGTTTAATGATCTTTTAGTATATTCAATTTTTGGATACTCAAATAATCTTCTTCTATTTTGATCCCAAATTTCAATATCTGTATTCATCCTTAGAATAATTAGTATTGAATTTACTTTTTTTGTAATTTTAACTTCACCCAAAGGTAAAACTATAGATTTTTCATTCAAAATCGAGAGTTCTTCATTTAATTCCTTTCCTAATGTTGGTGATGAAAAATGATTTTGATCTAAAATTTCATAACCTAAAAATTTACAGATTTTGATAAAAAATTTTTTCATAATGTGTTATAGGTTTTATAATATTATGGTCATTAAATCATTACAAACTCTAGTTAGTGAAACTTTAAAAGAGATTAAAACAATTAATGCAGATGAAGCTTATCAAATGGTCCAAAATAAAAATTGTAA
Source organism: Candidatus Pelagibacter sp. (assembly GCF_052049835.1). Taxonomy (GTDB): domain Bacteria; phylum Pseudomonadota; class Alphaproteobacteria; order Pelagibacterales; family Pelagibacteraceae; genus Pelagibacter. The sequence continues at coordinate 112,218 of NZ_JBNGZF010000017.1, forward strand.
TTTAATAGATATAAGAGAAAGTAATGAGTTAGAAAACACAGGTAGTGTTGAAGGTGCAAGTCATATACCAAGAGGAATGCTTGAAGTATATTTAGATCCTAATAGCCCAGTATTTCAAAATGGACAAATAGACCAAAATAAAGAATTTGTTTTATTTTGTGCGGGAGGTGTAAGATCAGCTTTAGCTGTAAAATCTTTAAAAGATATGGGATATCAAAAAGTATCACACATTGATGGTGGGTTTGGTTCTATAGCTAGTAGCAAATTTAAAATAATTTAATTAACACTATACTCTTCTAAAGCATATTCAAGTCTATCTTGTCCCCAAAAAATTTTATCATTGACTATAAAGGTTGGAGTTCCAAAAACTTCTTTTTGAAAAGCATCAGTAGTTAATTTAATTAATTTATCTTTAACTGATTGTTCTTTTATAGATTGAAAAAATTTTTCACTATCAATATTTAAATCCCTTATTAATTTAGTAATATTCTCAATATTTGATAAGTCATGATTATCTTTCCAATAAGCATCAAAAAAACAATTTATGTAATCGTTTTGCTTATCCTTACTAACACAAATATATCCTCTCATTATATTTAAAGAATTAATTGGAAAATTAGAATTCCATTTGAATTCAATATTATTTTTTTCAGATACCAAATTGCAATCGTTTATATTATTTTTCAATTTGTATTTATTAAATGCAGGAGAATCAATTCCAGCTAGCTTATGAAGACCACCTAAATAGACTGGTTTGTAATTAAATATGATATTCTTATGTTTAAGAATTTTCTTGTGTGCGATATATGCATATGGGCTAATTATATCGAAATAAAAATCTATATGATTACTCATATAAACTAATTCTTTTTGCGTAAAAAATTCTAATTATCCAATATAAAAATAAACCTATTGGACCAATTAAGTAAGTCACAATTAATGGCACAGCCATCAAAACTTTGTTTATAGGAAACTTTTGAGAATCTTTAACAATCCAGCCACCAATAAATAAGTTTATTGCTATGAAATGTGTCCAAAATATCATTATGTATAAATAGTCTTCAAACAATATAGATAGCTCACTAAGACCAAGATAAAGAGAAAAATTTCCATCAAAATCATAACCAATTAAATAAGATTTATATAAAATGAAGATATAAACGCCACTTAATATGAAAAAAGGAAAAATTGATGTTACAAAAATTCTACTTAAATGTGATTGAGGAAACACTATCAAGATAAACCAAAAAGGTAGAACACCAAGGTTGATCCACATATAAAGTGTCTCAATTGTGAAATAAGTATAAATTTGTTCAATCATTTAAATATATTATATTAAATCTAACAATGATTCCTATAAGAAATAGAAAAAAAACGCTTCAAGTAACTGTTGATGAGATGCGTAATTTTGCCTTTGCTTATGTTGAAAAGTATGCTCCTTCAAAACAACAACTCAAAACTTATTTACTAAAAAAATACATGAAACTATCAGCATCTGATGTAAGAAAAAAAGATGTAAATAAATTGATTGATATTGTTTTGTCTGACCTAGAAAAAAACAGATTTATAAATGATCAATTTTATTCTGAAAGTAAAGCTAAAAGTATGATTCAAAGAGGAAACTCAATTAATAAGATAAGAAATTATTTAATTGGAAAAGGGATTAATGAAACATTTATCAAAGATACAGTTTATAAAATAAAGGAAGATAATTCTGATCAGGATTTTTTTTCAGCAATAAAATTATGTAAAAAAAAAAGAATTGGTCCAGCAAGAGCAGAGGATAATAGAACTTTATTTTATAAAAAAGATATATCTCTACTTGCAAGAAATGGATTTGATTTTGAAACATCAAAAAAGGTAATGGACATAGAAAAAGATGAATATCTAAAAATAATAAATCTACTTTGAATTTTTATCTTTTTCTTCTTTAACAAGCTGATTTATTTTATTTCTTATATAATTTTTTACGAAAACAAATACTAATAATCCAAAAATTGATACTGAAACAATAATTATCAATATTATTCTTAATTGTTCATCCATTATAAAATGTTTTTATTTTTCAAAATAATACTTGGATTTTTTAAATTTTTCTTACCATACAAAATTTCATTTCCTTTAAAATCAGTAACAGTTCCACCCGAATGTTCTAAAATTGCATGACCAGCAGCAATATCCCACTCATATGCTCTGGGTTCAGCAACATAACCATCATATTCACCAGCAGCAACGACACAGAATTTCAAAGAACTTTTCATTCTAATATTTTCTTTTACCCCTAAATCATCATAAATTTTTTGAATTTCAGGCTTTATTTTAGTTGAGTATGAAATAAACTTTAAATTTTCTTTTTTGTTAGCAGGTAAATTACTTAAGTTTATTTTTTTACCGTTGCTAAGCTCAAAAGCATTTTTTTTTCCATACGAATAAAACATTCTTTTTTTCGCTGGAGCATTTATTAATCCTGCAACTGGCTTGTTGTTGATAATTAAACCAGCGTTGATGGTAAATTCTTCCAGATTATTAATATAATCATAAGTTCCATCAATAGGATCAACAAGCCAGAAATCTTTTAAATTTAGGTTATCTTTATTTTCTGAGGTCTCCTCTGAAATGATAGGTAAATTTGGAGTAACCTCAGAAATTTTTTTTGATATAAATTTATTTACTTCTAAATCACCATTACTCACCGGTGTATTGTCCGATTTTATTTTTTTTATCAAACCCTTATTTCTTAATTGTATAGCTAAATCTCCAGCCTCTAAAAAATTATCAATTAAATTTTCAACAATCTCTTTTAAGTTCACCTTCATTTTCCTAATTTTTTTAATTCAACGTTTTTTGCGTTAATCACTTTTTTTCCAGCATTTTCAAAATTAACTGTCACTTTATCGTTAATTATAGATTGCACTTGCCCAATTCCCCATTCTTTTTTTTGAGGATTAGTGACTTTGTCACCTGGTTCATAATCTAAAATCATTTAATTTAACTTATATTGTAAATAAGTGTAAATAACACCTTATGAATAAAGATTTGAATTCTATTGGTTTAGATAAAAAACCTTCAGATACTACCGTAGTTGTTGCAATGTCGGGTGGAGTAGATTCCTCCACTGTTGCAGGAATTATGAAAAAGGAAGGTTATAATGTAATTGGTATAACGCTAAAACTTTATGATGATGGTAAAGAAGTAGCTGCGTCTAAACAGTGTTGTTCGGGTCAAGATATAATGGATGCTAAACGTGTTGCACAAAAGTTAGGTATAGAACACAAAATTTTATATTATCAAGATAAGTTTAAACAAGGTGTTATAGATAATTTTGTTGAGAGTTATTTAAAAGGTGAAACTCCAATTCCATGTGTTCAGTGTAATCAAACTGTAAAATTTAAAGATTTATTTGAAGTTTCAAAAGAATTCAAAGCTGATGCATTAGTTACTGGTCATTATGTAAAAAGTATTACAGAAAATAAAACCACTAACATGTATAGAGCTATAGATGAAAATAGAGACCAAAGTTATTTTTTATTTAATACCACAAGAGAACAATTAGACTACTTGAGATTTCCTTTAGGAAGTATGCTTAAAAACCAAACTAGAGAAATTGCAAAAAATTTAGATTTGAACGTTGCTGATAAACCTGATAGTCAGGATATTTGTTTTGTCCCGAATGGCGACTATGCATCTGTAATACAAAAGTTCAGACCAGACTCATTTCAAAAGGGAAATATAAAAAATCTAAATGACGAAGTTATAGGTGTACATGATGGAATTATAAATTTTACTATTGGACAAAGAAAAGGAATTAAAGTTTCTAATAAAGAGGCACTTTATGTTTTAAAGATTAATCCTGATAAAAATGAAATAATTGTAGGTCCTAAAGAAAACCTTGGAAAGAAAGTGATATCTCTAAAGGATATAAATTTATTAACTAATAAAGAAGATTTACAGAAAGATATATTTGTTAAAGTTAGATCTACAGGTAAGCTTTTAGATGCAAAAGTAAATTTACAAAATGAAAACAAAGCAGAAGTAAAATTAAAAATTTCTGAGGATGGGATATCACCCGGTCAAGCATGTGTCTTCTATCAAAGAGATAGCTTGGGATATAAGGTTCTTGGAGGTGGATGGATAAGTAATTATTAAGACTTTTATTAAAATAAATTTCTTTTTAATTTTTATGTTTATGTTAGAAATCCTTAAAATACTTTTGTTAAATTAGTTATTATGGAAAACAATATTGTATCAAACTTTAGCAAACAACAGATAGAAAGTTTTTTTTTAAACTCTAATGTAGAAATAAGTATAGCAAATTTTATTTTTGCAATTTTAATTTCTGCAATCTTAGCTTTTGTAATAAAGATAACTTATATAAAAATTTCAAAAAGCTTAAATGATAAAGAGCATTTTTCCGATACATTTGTACCATTAGCAATAATTACAACTCTTGTAATCACCGTAGTAAAATTTTCTTTAGCTTTGTCATTAGGATTAGTTGGCGCGTTGTCTATTGTAAGGTTTAGAGCGGCTATAAAGGAACCAGAGGAATTAGTTTATTTATTTTTTGTAATAGGTATTGGTCTTGCAACAGGAGCTAACCAATTTTTTATTGCTATTGTTGCAACATTTATAACTATTTTAATTCTTTACTTTAGAAAAGTTTATAATGACAAAACTAATAAAGATAATTTAACAGAAGCTTCTACAAATATACTTCAAATGCAAGTTGAAGGGAAAGATCAGAATAGCGATGAGATTTTGAATAAAATTAAAAAAAATGTAAATTACTTAAACTTAAAATCTTTTTCATCTGAAAATGAATTCAAACAATTTAATTTTTGGTTTGATATAGATAAAAAAAAACTAGATATATTTTTAAAGGATATTGAAAAAATTACATCTGAAAATAAATCTATAAAAATACAAATTTTTTCAAGATCAGGTATTTACGAATAAAAATTGGTAAAAAATTGATTTTTAAAAAAAAAATATTAAATTTCAAAACACTTTCATTTCTGATTAATTGGTTCAATAGGTTAATATTTTTTATTGGGTCTTTGACATTAATTTTTTTGATTTTAATTTGCATTTATTACTATACTAGTGGTCTTTCAAAGGCTTATCCTCCTAAAGATTTTATATTAAGAGTTAATGATAAAGTAATTAATAAATATATTGGTTTTGATATAAGGAATATTAATAATTATTTAAAAATTGTAAAATATAACTTAATTAGCAGGATTACACCCACAAACCTTGATAAAGTTTATCTTGAGATCGGTCAAGAATCAATTTTAGGAATAGAGCTGCAAAGAAAATTAAGATCTGAACAGGGTGGAGAAATTTCTGATAAACAAAAAATTTTTTTACCTGCAGATATCAGTTTCAAAGGCCAAAATTACAAAATAAAAATAAGAACCAAAGGTGTAAGGGCCATCCATTGGAGAGAAAACCACTCTACTTCTTATAAGATCGATATGATAGGTGATAAAAGATTATGGGGCATGGAAGAGTTCTCTTTCCAAAAGCCTATTACAAGAAATTACACCTATGAATATTTATTTCATAAATTATTAGGACACGTTAAATTACTGAATATTAAATATTTTTTTGTAAACTTATATTTAAATGATCAAAATTTAGGTGTTTATGCAGTTGAAGAAAGTTTTTCTAAAGAGGTAATTGAGAGACAAAAACGAAGAAATGGACCAATTTTTTCTTTGAAAGATGAGTTGGGTGAATATTTTCCAAATGTGACTTATGAATTATATTCTGAAAATTATTGGATAAATCAAAATCCAAAATTAATTCAAAATGCATTCACAATTTTGAATAATTTAAAAAATAATGAAACCGAAATTAATGATCATTTTGATATAGACAAATGGGCAAAATATTTCGCAATTATGGATTTAACAGGTGCTTATCATGGTTCGTTGTTAAAAAGTGTGAAATTATTTTATAATCCAACAACAGCTTTATTTGAACCAATTGGATATGATTTACATAAAGGAGCAGGTATTTATGGTAATTTTTTATTGGTTGATTTTCTTAAAAAGGATACAGCAACAAATATTGAGGCGTGTAGTTTTATTTGTCTTCACGTTGATTGGTATCTTAAATTTTTAAAACTTAACAACGGAGATATAAATAGTAAATTTGTAGAAAAATATATTAACTATTTATTTAAATATAGTACAAAAGATTTCGTTCAGAATTTTATATCGAAATATAAAAATGAATTATCAGAATATAACAAAGCAATTTACAAAGATTCCTCTAGCACAGATATAGTAAGGTGGTCAGGAGCTGGATTTTTTGTATATGATGATGATTATTTACAGAATAGAGCACAATTTATTAGAAAAAGAATTAACTCAATTAATTTGGAAAATATTGAAATTTCAAAATTAGATAAAACTCTTATTTTTCAAGATAACAAAAAAACAAACTTTCCTGTTTTAGCAAATATATTTGAATGTAAAGACAAATCAGAGGAAAAAAAATTTTATATTTCAGAACATGTATCAATGAATTTAAAATCTTCGTGTAAAAAAATAAAACTTTTATCATTAAATGGTCAAAATAAAATTTTCGAATTAAAAGAGAATATAAAAATTAGTCCTAGTAAAAATATTTTTAACAGAAATAATTTTAATAATTTAAATGTAAATAACGGTGTTAGAAAGATATCAAATGGTTATTATGAAGCTATTAATGATCTAATTATAAATCAAGATACAATTATAAATGCTAATGAAAAATTTACTGTAGGTAAGAATATTTCCATAAACATATTTAATAATTCAACTCTTTATATTGAGGGTGAAATTGATTTTGTTAATGATGAAAAAAATCTTAGTAAAATATTTTCTGAGGATGGAACAGGTTCTTTAATATTTGTTAATAATAACTTCAATCTAAAAAATATTATTTTTAATAATTTATCAAAACCCAATCTTTCAAGTCACATTTTGTATGGTGGAGTAAATTTTATTAATTCAAATATTAATTTAGATAATATAATTTTAAAAAATTCAAAAAACGAAGATGGTATTAATATTATTGATTCAAAAACTTATATAAAAGATATTTACTTTGAAGATATTCAAGCTGATGCATTTGATATAGATTTTGGGGAATTAAAGTTTACAAATTTAAATTGCCTAAATGTAAAAAATGATTGTTTAGATATTTCAGGAGCCAAAGTAGAAGGCGAAACACTCACAACTAAAAACGTATTTGATAAAGGTATTAGTGTTGGAGAGAAATCAACAGTAAAAATTAAAAAAATCAAAATAATAGATAGCTATGTTGCTTTGGCAGTCAAAGATGGATCAGATGCTTATTTTGATAATGTTTATTTAGAAAAAAATAATTTTGATATTATTTTATTCAATAAAAAACAAGAATTTTCAAAACCCAAACTAAGTGTAAAAAATATAAATATTCTGAATGAAAATAAAATTCTTCAGTCAGTTGATACAAAGTTATTTATTAATGATAAACAATATAAAGGCAATTTCAAAGATGATTACATAAACTCTAAAATTTATTAAGTCATACTTTTTTAACATATGAACAACAGATTAGAAAAAAAATTTATTTATAATAATGGTGACGAATCTTATAAATATTTTTTAATATCAGGAATGTTTAAAGAAACATATCCAAAAAGAGTCGTTAACTCTATATATTTTGATTCAGATATTTTTCAGGATGTTTGGGATAACATAAACGGATTTGGTAATAGAAAAAAAATAAGAATAAGATGGTATAATGAGTTAAATAATTCCTCAGTATTTATTGAGGAAAAAAAAAAGATAGGTTTTGTCACTCAAAAAAAAATTGAAAACTTAGGAAACTTTAAAAACTATAGTGATTTAACTTTATTTATAAAAAAAGAAGATTATCAAAAAAATTGTTTATTCAAAAATAAAAAAATTAATATAAAGAAAGCTTTAATTGTCCAGTATGAGAGGAATTATTTTGAATTATACAATAAAAAACTTAGAGTTACGGTAGATAAAAACATAAAAATTTTTCAAAAGTTTCCAAATAAATTTATAGAGAATGATAAATTAATTATTGAATTGAAATATAGCGTACAAAATTCCACTTATGTTAATAATTTTGTTAAAAATAATTTTCTTAAAAACAGAAATCAAAAATATTCAAAATATGTAAATTCATTTATAGACATGAATGAAAATGCATTAATTTAATTTTTTTTCTTCCACATTAAGAAAGTTAAAAGATAAAAAGAAATTACACCAATAAAGTAATCCCATTCCAAAGCGTGTTTAAAAAATTTTACATTAAAACCTAAAACATAATCACCTGGTAAACTTATTAAAGGTATAGAAATTATTGCAACAATTATTAGTGTTCCAACTAATAGTAATTTTAATTTGAGAAATAAAATATTTATATATTTATTTAACTTATTTTTAAATGAATATAGGGTTTTTACCAAATAGGCTTGAGCAACAATTTCAAATATTATGAATGCGAGCATAACTACTCTCCTAAATAATTTATAGATATCGTTGTCAAATTTAATACCAAGAAAAATAGAATGAACTGTTAGAGCTACTGCTGATGCTATTCCAAAAAATAATATTTTTTTTGTATATTTGTTATTTGGGTCAAAAAAATCAATTATTTGTTTATTATAAATCCAATACTTTACTAGAATATATGAGGTTAAAAACATTGCTGGTTTAAAAATTAACCAGCTTGGATAGGGTCTAGCAGTTCTGCTAATTGATGCTCCACCATCAAAGTAGGGAAAAGTGTTATGTATTATATCTTGTTGATTTGGAAACAATTCATGAAATTGAGTTATGAGAATTAAGCAAGCATTTACAGCTACAAACGGTATGATAAAAATCCATACACTGATAGATTTTACTCTATTTATCTGCTCCATTTGAGATTATTTCTTTTTATTTTTTCTCTTTGCTCTTCTTTTTTTTGAGCCTTGCTTTCTACGGCCTCTATGTTTTTTTGGATACCCCATTTTTTTCCCTCATATAATTTAATTGAAATTAATGGTCGGATATAGCATTGTCTTTTCAACATATCAAATTTAATTATGAGTGATTCTTTTAAGACATTTCTCAAGCATACAGCTAAAGATTTTCACAATCAGTCAGTAAACCCGCCTGTAGTTAGAGCTTCTACTATTATTTTTAAATCTATGCAGGATATTAAAAAAACACAAAATAAATATTTGAAAAATCCAGTAAGTGGAAATTTTGATTATGGTCGACAGGGAACATCCACAACATATGCTTTACAACAAATTTTAAGAAAAATTGAAGAATGTTATAAGGTTTATCTAACTCCCACTGGTTTTGGTGCAATATTCCTTGGAGTATTAAGTGTTGTTAAACCAGATGATGAAATACTTGTTACAGACTCTGTCTATTCTCCTTCAAGACTATTAACAGAAACATATCTAAAAAAATTTAATATTAGGGCTATATTTTATAATCCAAATGATATTAACGACCTTAAAAGCAAGATTACAAAAAAAACAAAACTTATTTTAGTTGAAAATCCTGGAAGTAACACTTTTGAATTCCAAGATTTATCAAAAATAGTTGAATTAGCAAGAAAAAATAAAATTTATACAGCAATAGATAACACTTGGGGAACACCTTATTTTTTAAAACCAATAAAGTTAGGTTTTGATATGTCAATTGTTTCTGCAACAAAATATTATTCTGGGCATTCAGATGTAATGGGAGGTAGTTTAGCAATAAGTAAAAGAGTTTTTAAATTAGTCGAAGCAACAAATAAAGTTTCTGGGTTAAGACTAGGTCCTGATGATGCATATTTAATTCTCAGAGGAATTAGAACTTTAGATGTAAGGTTAGATAAACATCAAGAAAATGCTTTAAAAGTTTCAAAGTTTTTATCAAAACAAAAAAAAATAACGAAAGTTTTCTATCCATATAAAAAAGGTAGTCAAAATTATAAATTGTGGAAAAAATATTATTCTGGAGCTTCGGGCTTATTAGGATTTAAAATTAAATCAAAAAATAAAAACTCAGTATTAAAATTTGTAAATTCATTAAAACTTTTTGGGTATGGATTTAGTTGGGGAGGTTTTGAAAGCTTAGCACTTTATCAAACACACCAAGCACTTGGTAAGAGACAATTTACACATGTAAACAAAGATGAACATATAATAAGGATGCATATTGGACTTGAAGATCCTAAAGATATAATAAATGATATAAAACAGGCATTAAAATTTATAATATGAGTTCAGAAAGTTTTATTATTAGCAAAAAAGCATTAATCACTTTAATTGCCGCTTCTATAGTTGTAATTATTTCCTTAGGAATAAGACAGACATTTGGTTTATTTTATTTTGATTTTAATACGGATTTAGATATTTCCATTTCTCATTTTGGTTTTGTTATGGGATTGCAGTTATTACTTTGGGGAGTATTTAGTCCTTTGTTTGGTATAATTACTGATAAATATGGAGGAGCAGTTGCAATATTTATTGGCTTTATTTTTTATCTAGTTGGGGTTTTGCTTTTTTATTCTGGCTATAATACTGGAGGTTATTTTACTTTAACTATAGGAGTGATGATTGGAATAGGCTTAGGCTCTACTGCAATAGGTATCCCAGTATCAGTAGTAGCCAAACATTTTCCGGCATCTAATAGAACTATTGCAACAGGAATTGTTACGTGTGCAGGTTCATTTGGGTATTTTGTATCACCATTACTTGTAAGATATTCCTTAGTTGAAACAGGCTGGGAAAATACTCTTTTATATTTTTCTCTTCTTTTAGGATTAGGATTATTGGTAGCTTTGTTTGTTAGTACTCCAAAAATACCTGTAGGTGTTAATCAATATCATAATCAAACAGCAAGAGAAGCTCTAAAAGAAGCATTTGCAAACAAAAGTTTTATTTATCTCACTTTAGGTTTTTTTGTTTGTGGTTGGCATATTGCTTTAGTAGCAACACACATTCCTACTTATATGGCAGACAAAGGTTTACCTGACTGGACACCTGCAATGGTTTTAGCTTTGATTGGCGTATTTAATATGGCTGGTACGATTACCAGCGGTTATTTAGCAACAAGGTATAGTAAGAAAAAAATTTTAAGTGTCATTTATCTATTAAGAGGAGTTTCTATAATTTATTTTATTTTCTTACCACCAAGTATATTTAACTCGATAGTTTTTGGAGTTACTTTTGGTTTTTTATGGTTATCCACAGTTCCTCCAACAAATGGAATTGTTGCACACATATTTGGTACAAAATATGTTGGAATGTTATATGGAATAGTTTTTGTAAGCCATCAAATTGGTTCTTTTCTAGGTGCATATCTAGGTGGTGTATTTTATGAGTTAAATGGAAATTTTGATTATGCATGGTACGGATCTATCGCATTATCAATTTTTGCAGGTCTGATACATTTACCTATAATAGAGAAAGCAATTGAAAGAACTCAACCAGCATAAGTTTAAATTTAACCCTTATCTAGAGGATCTGTATCAATCGGATAAACCTTTAATTATTTATAAAGTAGATGATGGCTATAATATTTATACAGATTTTTCAAAAAAAATTATTTTAACAAAAAAAAATGTACATAAATTTCTTAATTCGTTAGAGAAAAAAAAATATAAAAAAGAAACAGATTTATATCTTGGATTTTTTGGTTATGAAATTTTATGTAATTTGATTGGTATTAATTTAAAATATAAAAAAAGGATAAACTTTTATAAAGGAATTTTTTATAAACCCGAGACTATAATTAAAATTAGAAAAGATATTAAAGTTATATCAAATAAAAAAAAACATAAATTCAATTATCAATTTAACAAAACTCAAATATTAAGTCCTTTTAAGGTAAATATTTCTTATGCAAAATATAAAAAAATATTTGAATTATTTTCAAAAAAAATAAGAGAGGGTGAGACTTATCAAATTAAAATTTGTACAAAATATAAGAATAAATCATTAATAAATCCTATTAATTTTTTTTGGAAATTAATGCGTGTTAACTCATCTCCCGAGTCATTTATGATAAAAGATAAGGATTATTCTATAGTAAGTTGTTCTCCTGAAACATTAATTGATAAGAAAAAAAATAAAATTATAACAAAACCAATAGCGGGCACATTTAAGAAAAAATTACTATCCAATAAAAATATAGCTCTAAAATATTTTAAAAATAACGAGAAGGAAACTAAAGAACACAACATGATAGTTGATATGGAAAGAAGCGATTTATCCAAAATTTGTAAACCCGGAAGTGTCAAAATACTCAAAAAAAAATATGTAGAGGAATACAAGCACCTTTTTCATTATGTGACCTCAATTGGTGGAATATTAAACAAAAATACAAAAATTATCGAAATTATTAAAGCCATGATGCCGGGAGGATCTGTAATTGGCTGTCCTAAGATAAGAACATTAGAACTTTTAAATAATCAGGAAAAAGAAAGTAGAAATATTTTTACAGGAAGTTTTGGACTTATTAAATTTAATCAAGATATGAAGTTTAATATTATAATTAGATCTATATTAAATTATAAAAATCAATCAGAGATCTCTGCTGCATCTGGAGTAGTATTAGATAGTTCCTCTAGGAAAGAATTTAATGAAAATTATATTAAAGCAAAATCTTTATTGGAGTTATTTAAATGATTTACATTATAGATCATCAAGATTCTTTTACTTGGAATGTTGTTCATCAATTTTCTAAATTTGATAAAGTTTTTTGTTCAAATTATTATGAAGTAAATGATAAATTGCTTGATAAAAGTGATGTGATCGTTTTATCACCAGGACCTGGAGCACCAAAGGATTATCCTACTACTTCAAATATTTATAAAAAATACAAAGGAAAGAAAAAAATTATTGGCATTTGTCTTGGTTATCAAATGATTTTATATAATGAAGGAGGCAAAATAATACAGCAAAAAAAAATTTATCATGGATTTCAATCTAAAATAAAAACAAATAATCAAAGTAAAATCTTTAAAAGCAATCAAAAGTTTAAAGTTGGAAGATATCATTCATTAAAATTAATGGAGCCATTTAAATCGAATTCAATTAAAATAACTATGAGATGTAGTAAAACAAAAATACCTATGGGCCTTGAGGATAATCAAAATAAAATATATGGATTTCAATTTCATCCAGAATCTTTTTTAACAGAAAATGGCAATACTATTATTAAAAAAATCTTATCAGCTTAGTAATCTTAAAGAAGTTACTTTCAAAGATCTTTGGGGATCTAGAGGTGTATTCACCACAATGCGAATGGTTGGAAAACCTCCTAAGCTAATACTTTTACAACCGCATATAGAGAACTTAATAAAATCTACAAAAAAATATGGAATAAGAAAAAAAAATTTAAAAAACATAATTAAAGATTTAATTAACAAAAATACTCTATACAAAGGTCCTGATAATTTATTTCGTATAGCGTTAAATAAAAAACTGATATCAGTCTCAATTAGAAAAAGACCAAAACCAAAAAGTAATTTTAATCTGTTATTGTTTAAATATAAAAGAGTAGAGCCACATTATAAAAATCTATATTATAAAAAAATATTAGCTAAATTAAGTAAAGTTGACTCAACTAAATTCGATATTGCTCTAGTAGCAAAGGATAAGATTTTAGAAACTGGTACTTCAAATTTAGTTTTTGTGAAAAATGGAAAAATTTTTTCACCTAAAAAAAATTGTTATTTTGGAAATACACTTAAATTTATAAGCAAGAAAATTAAAATTAATTTTAAAGATATTTTTATTAAATCAATTGATGATTATGAAGAAATAATTCTTATTGGATCTGGTAAAGGAGTAAAATCAGTTTCAAAAATAAACGAACTTAATTGGAAGAGAAGAAAGAATAATTGCTACACTAAGTTAAATAAAATATATAATTCTCTTGTTTAAAAATGAAAGATCCAAATAACCCATGTATATTTTGCAAAATCAGAAAAGAAGAGCTCCAGTTTGAAAATCAATTAGCTTATTCATCAACAGATAGCTATCCTGTCTCAGAATTTCATAGTCTTATAGTTCCCAAAAGACATGTAGAGACATACTTTGATCTTACTAAAGAAGAAATTCAGGCATGCAATGAGTTAATTTTAAAAACTAAAGAAAAAATTTTAAAACAAGATTCTAATGTTAAAGGTTTTAATATAGGCACTAATGCTGGAAAATCTGCAGGTCAATCAATTATGCATTGTCATATTCATCTAATTCCCAGAAGAGAAGGAGATGTGGAGAATCCTCAGGGCGGAGTTAGATCAGTGATTCCTAACAAACAACACTACAAACGTAAACTCTGAGTTGTTATTAAAGACAAATTGACCAATACTTTTGGTTGAACTCTATAAATATCTAGAATAGAAAACCTTAAATTAATTCAATTTTATTTTACAAGGGTATTAAAAATGTTTGCAACAAATCCTTTTTCAATTCTAGCTGAAACAGTTCCATCTATAGTCATGCAAGGTTTTGTGGTGTTAATGGTTTTATTAATTGTTGCAGGCACTCTTTTAGACATTATTCATAAAAAGAATGTGAAATATTTTTTTGAAAACGCTAAGAAAGCAAAAAAAAATGCAACTAAAGAACTGTCGACTGGTGAAAGAATTGCAGTTGTTTCAAAAACAATTGCATACGACATCGGAACTACATCAGAACTAGGGGCGGGCAAAAGAAGAGTAGCACATGTTCTTGGTATGTACGGTACTATATTGTTTTGGGTTGGCTCTGTTGTGATGATATTTTATTATTCATCAGCAAATGCGGAAACGCCAACTATTTGGCCAATGATCTGGCACATAGGTGCTTTAATGACTATCTTGGGTGGATCGTGGTTTTGGTTCTTCTTAAGAGTTGATGTTTATTCTGAAGCGCAACCTTGGTACAGAATTATTAAAGCAGATTTATTTGTATTAGCATTAATTGCAACTTCATTAACAGGATTTATATGGTCATATCTTCAAAGCTTAAATTTAGAGGGAAGATGGGATGCGAATTTATTTTTAGTTTTATTTATAGTTTCAAACTTAGTTTTATTTGGAGGAGTTTATTGGTCTAAGTTTGCACACATGTTTTATAAACCTGGTGCAGCAATACAAAAGAATTTAGCTGAAGCAGATGGTTCTAGAGATAATTTACCACCACCTGCAGATGCACCTGAACAATTTGGTTTAGGTATTAAAAGAGAACAACCTAAACATTATTAATTATGATAAAATTGAAAAAGGAGAGAGAATAATATGTCAACATTTGTTTATATGACAAGATGTGATGGCTGTGGTCATTGCGTAGATATTTGCCCATCAGATATAATGCATATCGATGAAAACATTAGACGTGCAAAAAATATTGAACCTAACTTTTGTTGGGAATGTTATTCTTGTGTCAAAGCTTGTCCTAACCACGCTATTGATGTTAGAGGATATGCAGACTTTGCTCCAATGGGACACAGCGTTAGAGTAAGAAGGGAAGAAGAAAAAGGGACAATCTCTTGGAAAATTAAATTCAGAAATGGAACTGAGAAAAATTTCGTATCACCAATTACAACTAAGCCTTGGGGAAAATTTATTCCTAAATTAGCTGATGGAGATAAACCTAACCAAGGAGAGATAAATTCACAAAGATTATACACTGAACCAGAGGGGTTAAATATAGATGGAGAGCTTCCAACTGTACCCAAAGAGTCTTTCAAAAAAGGAGTTTACTATTAATGGCTAGTCATAAAACTCATTACGAAGATTGCGATATATTAGTTGTTGGCGGAGGTATGGCTGGAACTGGTGCTACCTTTGAGGCAAGACACTGGGGCAGAGACATGAAAATTGTTTGTGTTGAAAAAGCTAACATTGATAGAAGTGGGGCTGTTGCTCAAGGACTTTATGCGATTAACTGCTATATGGGAATGCAGTGGGGTGAAAACCAACCAGAAGATCACGTTAGATATGCGAGAAATGATTTGATGGGAATGGTAAGAGAGGATTTAGGTTATGACATGGCTCGTCACGTAGACTCTACAGTTCATATGTTTGATGAATGGGGTTTGCCTATGATGAAGAATGAAGAAACCGGTAGATACCTAAGAGAAGGTAAATGGCAGATAATGATCCATGGCGAAAGTTACAAACCGATTGTTGCTGAGGCAGCAAAAAAATCTGCAGATAAAATTTATAACAGAATAATGATTACTCATCTTTTAATGGACGAGTCTCAAGATAATAGAATTGGTGGAGCAGTTGGATTTAATATGAGAACAGGTGATTTTCATGTATTTAGAGCAAAAGCAGTAATTGTTGCAGCTGGTGGAGCTTCACACATCTTTAAACCAAGAGCAGTTGGAGAAGGAATGGGCAGAACTTGGTATGCACCATGGAGTAATGGATCTGCATATGCATTGCCTATTGCAGCAGGTGCGAAGATGACTCAAATGGAAAACAGAATTGTATTATGTAGATTTAAAGATGGATATGGTCCAGTTGGAGCGTATTTTCTTCATTTAAAAACATACACACAAAATGCTAATGGCGAAAATTATGAAAAAAAATGGTATGACCAAACTAAAGAGTTAGTTGGAGAATATATTGATCATCATCCAACGCCAACTTGCTTGAGAAACCATGCATTTATTCAAGAAGTGGCTGCAGGTGGTGGACCAATCCATATGGTAACTACTGAGGCTTTCCAAGACCCACATTTAGAAACAGTAGGCTGGGAAAATTTCTTAGGAATGACTGTGGGTCAAGCTGTTGTTTGGGCATCTCAAAACATTGATCCAAAATATACAAATCCAGAGTTGACCACATCTGAACCTTATGTAATGGGTTCACATGCTACTTGTTCTGGTGCATGGGTAAGTGGCCCTGAAGATTTATCACCACCAGAATATTTCTGGGGTTATAACAGAATGCTAACCATTGACGGTTTATTTGGTGCAGGAGATACAGTAGGTGGAAGTGCCCATAAATTTTCGTCTGGATCTTTTACAGAAGGTAGATTAGCTGCAAAAGCTGCTGTTAAATACATTGAAGACAAAAAAGCCGAAGGGGTTAAAGTTTCAGATAAACAGTGTGAGGATTTCAAAACTGCAGTTTATAAACCACTAGAAAACTACACAGTTGCAAGAAATGAGATCACTGGTGGAACAGTTTCTCCTAGTTATATATCTCCAATCCAAGGTCTTCAAAGGTTACAGAAAATTATGGATGAATATGTTGGTGGAATTACTTCAAATTATATGACCAATGGTAATATGCTGAAAAGAGGACTTGAGTTGTTAGATTGGCTTCAAGAGGATTTGGAGCATGTTGGAGCTGAAGATTATCACCAGCTTATGAGAGCTTGGGAATTAAAACACAGAGCTTTGACTTCTCAGTGTGTAACAGAACATACATTATTTAGGGAAGAGACTAGATGGCCAGGCTATTATTATAGAGGTGATCATATGAAACTTGATGACGAAAATTGGCATTGTTTAACAGTTTCTAGAAGAGATCCTAAAACTGGTAAATTTAGTATGGAGAAAGTTCCTGTCTACCATATAGTGGATGAGAACGAGAAGAAAAAAGCCTCGTAATAAATAATTTAATTAAATGAAATGGATATTTTATCTAAATCAGATGATGAAATATATGAATTAGCCAAACCTATTTGGGATAATTTAGTTAAATCATCTAATCTCAAAGATTATGGGGGGTTTACTAGAGATTTCTCTACTCAAATGCTTTTTGGCGCTAATGAAGTAGAGCTTGGAAAACAGTGGGCTAATAATAAGCTAATTACTAATCTTAAAGAGACTTTTGAACCTTTCGGTTGCCTTAGAAGAGGTGATCACATAACTGTTCTGATCAAACAAACAAATAAAGAGATCCCAGGAGAGTTTCTTGGGAGATTGGTCTTAGGTGTAGAAGACGATACGGTTAAGGTTTTTGGAGCCACGATCTATTAGAAAAAAGATTATCAAGTTTTTAAATAATTGTTTGACAAATTTCGTTGTGGGTGTATTGACGAATTAAATGTTACTTTCTAACGTAAAAATTATAAACAAACTCTCAAATTTTAAAACTACATTTATTAAAGCAGGAATTATAGCAAGCTTAACAGCTTACTGGGGAGTGATTTTAGTTGGAACTTTTATTACTTTTAACTAAGTTGTTTTTTAACAACTTTTAAATTTTTTATGGAAGTATTTTTACCGATAGCTCAAGTTTTTGTTAACCCTATCGAGATACTTTTATTAAGTGCAATTGTTGGAGTGCTTTCAGGTTTATTTGGTGTTGGTGGTGGGTTTTTGATGACACCTTTTCTAATTTTTTTAGGAATACCTCCTGCATACGCTGTTGCTAATGAAGCAAATAATATTTTAGCTACTTCAGTTTCTGGATCTACCACGCATTATTTAAAAAATACTTTAGATTATAAAATGGGTTCAATGATCGTGATTGGAGGTGTAGTTGGAACTTCTTTAGGAATTTACACTTTTACTTATTTTAAAGGTATTGGAAAAATTGATACAGTTATCTCTCTTGCATATATGTATATATTAGCAATAATCGGAACTTTGATGTTAGTTGAAAGTTTAGGTGAAATAGATAAAGCAAAAAGAAATGTTGTAGTTAAAAAAAAATTACATGTTCATTATTGGATACATGGTCTTCCATTAAGAATGAGATTTCCAAAGTCAAAATTATATGAGAGTATTTTTACACCAATTATAATTGGTCTATTAGTTGGATTTATTGCAGCTATTATGGGAATCGGAGGTGCTTTTATTTTAGTTCCTGCAATGATTTATATAATTAAAATGCCTACTAAATTAGTTCCTGGAACGTCTTTGTTTGTAACTATTTTTGTAAGTGTGGTTGTTACTTTTCTTCATTCATTTAATTATGGATCTATAGATTTATTTCTGGTTCTTATGTTAGTTGTAGGATCTATAATAGGAGTTCAAGTTGGGCAAAAATTAGGAGAAAGAATCGATAGTTCTGGTTTAAGAGCTTTATTAGCAATTTTACTACTGATAGTGGGTATAGCAATAGCATACGATACCTTTTTTGCAGAAAAAATTATAAATGGAACTGCTAAAGCCACTAGTTCAGATTTAAACTTCTTTTCTGAATTTATAATTGATTTTTCTAAAGAGATGCCTTTCTTTTACGGACTATTTACAATTATGTTTGCAATTATTTTAGGTGTTGGAGCTGCTTTTATAAGACGATTTATTTCAAATTTTAGAAAAAAATTATTAGTTAAATCTTAATTAAAATAATTTAGATATAATTCGATAGTTGTAATACAAACTAAACCAACAGTTGCCATACTTATAAAACCAACAACAAACGGTTTATAACCCATATTTTTAATTTCTTTTAAGTTAGTGGAAAGACCTATTGCTGCCATCGCCATTGTTAAAAATATTTTTGAGAACAATTGAATACCCTCAATTGTAACCACCCATTTGTAATTATTTAAGTACATTAGATCACCTAAATTTCTAATTATTATCATGGCCACAAAACCTAATACAAAGTAAGGAAAAATATCTATTATTGAGTATTTCTTTTCAGTAGTTTTTCCCCGATTATAAAGAAATGCAAATAAAGGGATCATGATAATCAAAAAGGTATTCCTTATTAATTTCGTTACTGTTGCGATATTTAAAGTTTCAGGACTATTAAACTGCTGGTCATAAATTAATCCTGCGGCTGCAACTTGAGAGGTTTCATGGATAGATGTTCCCAGAAATAATCCTATTAATAATGGCTCACTTTCAAAATAAAAGTTAGCAAAATAAGGATAAATAAACATCGAAAGTATTCCAAACAATGTAATATTAGCAATTGCATACGAAACCTCGTTTTTTTTTGCACCAATAACAGGAGCAGTAGCCATTATTGCAGTAGTACCACAGACAGTGCTGCCTATAGATATTAAGTAAGCCATTCTTGTTGGTATTTTTAATTTTTTAATAAGAAGTTTAATTACTATTAACACACTGATTATACAGATTATAATTAATGGAATCGCTATTGTTCCGAATTCTAAAAATTCAAATGGCTTCAATTGAATACCTAAACAAATAATACCTAGTTTTAGAATATATTTTTGTGTAAAATCTAGTCCTATTAAAAAACTTTCTCTTATTTGAAAAATATTTCCGAAAAACATCCCTAATAAAATAGCAATCATTGCAGTAGATATTGGGCTTTTTTCATAGCCTAATAACTCAATACCAAGAATATTATTGAAACCTTGAGATAAAGTGTAAAGAACGAATGCCAATATAATACCTGGTAATACAACTAGGTATTTTTTAAATTTCATGAAAGACTAAAATTAATTAAGCACTTCTGTAAAGTTTAGTCATAACAAATTCTCTATGACCTAAAGCTTCAGCGCAAGTTAATCTACCGTTTGCTACTCTTAGTGTAGTTTTAATTAATTCATCACCTGCTTCAGACAAATTCATTTCTCTTGAAAGAATTTTTGAAACATCACAATCAATATGCTCTCCCATACCTTTTACAGTTAATGGATTAGCTGTTAATTTAACAACAGGTTCAATTGGATTTCCTACGATATTACCTTGTCCAGTTGGAAATAAATGAATATTAAAACCAGCAGCAGCTTGAAGTGTCACACATTCTGCAGCAGCAGAGGATGTATCCATAAAATACAATCCTTTTCCTTTAGTTGGTTCTTCTGCTGGTTCAAGAACATCAATAAATTTACAATTTCCAATTTTTTGAAAATTACCAAAAGCTTTTTCTTCAATTGTTGTAAGTCCTCCAGCTATATTTCCAGCTGTCGGTTGACTTTCTGAAAGATCATCCGTCGCTTCTTTTAAAATAAAGTCATTATAAGAGCTCCATGTTTTCATAAATTTTTCAGACGCTTCTTTTGTAGCTCCTCTAGTTGCACAAACTTGTTCTGCACCAGTTAATTCGGATGTTTCACCAAAACACAAATGAACACCTAATGGTTCAAGTTTGTCCATTAAGTTTCCAACAGTTGGGTTTGCAGCTAGCCCTGAAGTAGTATCAGACTCTCCACACTTAACTGAAATCCATAAATCACTTAAAGGGCACTCTTCTCTTTGTTTTTCTGAAGCCCACATCACAAATTCTTGTGCTTTTTTTGATGCTTTCATTGTTGTACCAATATCTCCTGTACGTTCAATATGAAATCCTTCAACTGGTTTTCCAGTTTTAGCAATTCCATCTACAATTTTTTTTGTCCATTTTGGCTCAATACCAATAACAATTACCGCTGCAACATTTGGGTTACATCCAGTTCCTATCATTGTTCTAAAATGAAGCTCCAAATCTGCACCAAACTGAAGTCTTCCATAAGAATGAGGAAGAGCGATTGTACCTTTAATATTATTTGCAACTGCCTCTGCACATGCGTTAGAAATGTCGTCAACTGGCAAAATAATTACATGATTCCTTGTTCCAGCTCTGCCGTTTTCTCTTTTATAACCTAAAAAGCTCTTTGGGATTTCCATACTATTACCACTTCTTTGTTTTTACATTGTGAACATGTACATGCTCACCTTTTTTAATTGATTTAACAACTTTACCAATATCGTGACCATACTTTAAAATAGTATCGCCCTCTTTAAGGTCAACCATTGCAATTTTATGGCCTAAAGGTATTTCATCTACGGATTGAATATTTGTTGAACTGTCGTCTTCCATTATCCAGCAAGCACAGTCTTGTTTAGGAGTGATTTTTTCAATAACAACTACTCCTACGTTGTCTTTTTTATCATGTATGATTATATCAGTTGCCATATCGTGTCGATTTGTTTGTTTGAAATTCGTAAAAACTTATATATTAATCGCACAAATTAACAAACGAATTTTATAAATAGAATAATTACACTTTAGAGAGGTTCTAGTTTTATGACAAAAATGACAACAGAAGAAGCTTTTGTAAAAGTTTTACAAATGCACGGTATTGAACATGCGTTTGGAATTATCGGTTCAGCCTTTATGCCAATTTCAGATATTTTTCCAGATGCAGGTATTACTTTCTGGGATGTCGCTCATGAAACAAATGGTGGTTTAATTGCTGATGGTTACACAAGAGCTACCGGTAAAATGTCAATGGTCATTGCTCAGAACGGACCTGGAATTACTGGATTAGTAACACCAATCAAAACAGCTTATTGGAATCATACTCCTCTTTTATTAGTTACACCGCAAGCAGCGAACAAAACAATGGGGCAAGGTGGATTTCAAGAAGTAGAGCAAATGAATTTATTCAAAGATATGGTTTGTTATCAAGAAGAAGTAAGAGATCCATCAAGAATGGCTGAGGTACTAAATAGAGTTATAGAAAAAGCTATAAGAGGATCAGCACCAGCACAAATTAATGTTCCAAGAGATTATTGGTGTCAAGTAATTGATATCGATCTTCCTCCAATTGTAAGACTTGAAAGACAAGGGGGAGGTAATGATGCTGTAGCTAAAGCAGCTGACTTATTATCAAAATCAAAGTTTCCAGTAATATTATCTGGCGCAGGTGTTGTTATTGGAGGAGCTATCGAGGCTACAAAAAAACTTGCAGAAAAATTAGATTCACCTGTTTGTTCAGGTTATCAACATAATGATAGTTTCCCAGGAAGCCATCCTTTAGCCGTTGGTCCTCTAGGATACAATGGATCAAAAGCTGCAATGGAATTAATTTCAAAAGCTGATGTAGTGTTAGCTTTAGGAACTAGATTGAATCCATTTTCTACTTTACCTGGTTATGGAATTGATTATTGGCCAAAGAATGCAAACATTATTCAAGTTGATATTAATCCAGACAGAATAGGTTTAACTAAAAAAGTTACAGTTGGAATAAGTGGTGATGCAAAATTAGTTGCTGAACAAATTTTAGAAAGATTACCCTCAAACGCTGGTGATACTGATAGAGAAGCTCGAAAAGATTTAATTCATCAAACTAAATCAGCTTGGCTACAAAAACTATCAAGTTTAGATCATGAAGATGATGATGAAGGAACAGTTTGGAATAAAGAAGCTAGAGAAAGAGATGCAGATAGAATGTCACCAAGACAAGCTTGGAGAGCAATTCAAGCTGGAATGCCTGATGATGTGATTATATCAAGTGATATTGGAAATAATTGTGCGATAGGTAATGCATACCCTACATTCGAAAAGCCAAGAAAATATTTAGCACCAGGTTTATTTGGTCCTTGTGGTTATGGTTTTCCATCAATATTGGGAGCAAAAATTGGTTGTCCGGATACTCCTGTTATCGGATTTGCTGGCGATGGTGCTTTTGGAATAAGCATGAATGAAATGAGTTCATGTGCAAGAGAAGAGTGGCCTGCAATCACAATGGTTATTTTCAGAAATTATCAATGGGGTGCTGAAAAAAGAAATACGACACTTTGGTTTGATAATAACTTTGTTGGCACAGAGCTAGATCCAGAGTTGAGTTACGCTAAAGTTGCAGATGCATGTGGCTTAAAAGGCGTTACAGTTAAAACAATGGAAGAAACGACTAATGCAATCAAACAATCTTGTGAGGATCAAAAAAAAGGAATTACAACTTTTATAGAAGTAATTCTAAATCAAGAACTTGGTGAACCTTTTAGAAGAGATGCTATGAAAAAACCTGTTAGAGTTGCTGGTATTAATAAAAAAGATATGAAGCCTCAAAAATCTTTAAATGGATGATATTAAGATAAGTTCAAATCGAAGTTTTGGTATTGTTTTTTTTATAGTTTTTTTGCTTATATCTTTATATCCCTTAACCTATAGTGAAGAGATAAGAATCTGGTCGTCAATAATTTCTTTATCCTTCTTAATTCTAGGCTTACTTAACTCTAAAATCTTAACTCCTTTAAATAAGCTTTGGTTTAAGTTTGGGATGTTATTGGGTAAAATAATTTCTCCACTGATTATGGGAATAATATTTTTCTTAGTTGTAACTCCTATAGGTTTAATAATGAGATTATTTGGAAAAGATGTATTGAATTTAAAGTATAATAAGAGCCAATCTTATTGGATTGAAAAAAATGGTCCAAAAAGTAAAATGAAAAATCAATTTTAATATGAGTTTTATAAAAGAGTTTTGGGAATTTTTAAAAGTAAGAAAAAAGTATTGGCTATTACCAATTATAATTGTTTTAGTTTTATTTGGCAGTCTAATTATATTATCACAAGGTTCAGCAGTAGCTCCATTTATATATACAATTTTTTAAAGTGAGTTCAATTTTAGGTATTTCAGCATTTTATCACGACAGCGCCGCATGCATTTTAATAAATGGTAAAATTATTGCTGCAGCACAAGAAGAGAGATTTACTAGAAAAAAACATGATCCAAATTATCCTCATAACGCAATTGAGTTTGTGTTAAAATATGCAAGTTTAAAATTAAGCGAAGTTGATCAAATAGTTTTTTTTGAAAAACCATTTTTAAAATTTGAAAGATTGTTAGAAACATATGTAGGATTTGCGCCCAAAGGCTTTGTTTCTTTTGCAAAAGCTATGCCTATATGGATTAAAGAAAAGCTTTTTCAAAAAAATCTTTTATTTAATAAACTTAAGCAACACGATGAAAATTATAAATCAGATGAAAATATATTTTTTTCAGATCACCATCTAAGTCACGCAGCTAGTGCTTTTTTTCCATCCCCTTTCAGTGAAGCAGTTATTTTAACTGCAGATGGTGTAGGTGAGTGGGCAACAACAACTGTTGCTATTGGAAAAAATGAAAAATTAGAAATCAAAAAAGAGATTCATTTTCCTCATTCACTTGGTTTACTCTATTCAGCTTTTACGTATTACACTGGTTTTAAAGTAAACAGCGGTGAATATAAATTAATGGGTTTGGCTCCTTACGGAAATCCTATTTATGAAGATAAAGTTAAACAATTATTTGATTTAAAGGAAGATGGAACTTTTAGACTAGATCAAAAATACTTTAATTATGCAACTGGACTTACAATGACAAATAAAAAATTTAACAGTTTATTTGGTTCAAAACCTCGTAATCCTCAAAATGAAAAAATAACTCAATTTCATATGGATATAGCGGCATCAATTCAAAAAGTTACCGAGGAAATTATGATTAAGTTGGCAAAATCTATTCGTGAAGAATATGGGATTAGAAACTTATGTTTAGCTGGAGGTGTAGCATTAAATTGTGTTGCAAATGGAAAAATTCTTAAAGAAAAAATCTTTGATAATATTTGGATACAACCTGCTGCTGGTGATGCAGGAGGTTCTTTAGGTGCAGCATTAGCGCTATGGTATATTGATCAAGGTAATAAAAGATCAGTAAATTTAAATGATGATATGAAAGGTTCATATTTAGGAACTGAATACAATCAAGAAGAAATTGAAAGAGAATTGAAAGCTGCAGGAGCTAATTTTGAAACTTTAAAGTACGAGGATTTAATTGATAAAACGTCTGAATTTTTATCAAATGAAAAAGCTATTGGATGGTTTCAAGGAAGGATGGAATTTGGTCCAAGAGCTTTAGGAGGCAGATCTATTTTAGGAGATCCTAGATCTGATAAAACGCAAAAAAATTTAAATCTTAAAGTAAAATATAGAGAAAGCTTTAGACCTTTTGCACCTTCAGTTCTTAAGGAAGATTTGTCAGAATGGTTCGAGATGAATATTGATAGCCCTTACATGCTATTAGTTGCAAATATAAATCCTAATAAAAAAATTGAAATGAATGATGAACAAAAAAAACTTTTTGGTATAGATAAATTAAATATAAAGAGATCAGAAATTCCAGCTGTAACTCATGTAGACTATTCTGCTAGAATTCAAACTGTCACAAAAAATACAAACAATCGTTATTATGATCTAATTTCTAAATTTAAGGAAAAAACTGGCTGTCCTGTTATTGTGAATACTTCTTTTAATGTAAGAGGTGAACCGATTGTAAATACACCAACAGATGCCTTTAATTGCTTCATGGGAACAGAATTAGATTATTTAGTTATTGGAGACTGTATTTTAGATAAATTAAAACAGAACCCTAAACTTAAAAAAGACTATACAAAAGAATTTGAATTAGATTAAATTCATTAACATGCAAATTGTTAACGATAAAGGATGTAGTTGGATTAATGATTTAAACCCAAGATCAAATATAAAAGTTCTAAATAAAAATGAAGAATGTGACTGGATTATTATTGGAGCAGGTTATACAGGATTATCTGCAGCAAGAAAATTAGGTCAACTTCACCCAAATCAAAAAATATTATTAGTTGATGCTCAGCGAGCAGGAGAGGGTGCTAGTTCAAGAAACTCAGGCTACTTAGTCGATACAACACTTAATGATGGTTTTACTTCTAATAAAGAATTAGATAATAATAAAAAAAAGGCAGACATTTATAAATTAGGAATAGAGAGCGTCAAAAGATTTATTAAAGAATATCAAGTAGATTGTGATTGGAATGAGTGTGGAAAATATTTTGC
Organism: Candidatus Pelagibacter sp.; assembly: GCF_052049835.1. GTDB lineage: Bacteria > Pseudomonadota > Alphaproteobacteria > Pelagibacterales > Pelagibacteraceae > Pelagibacter. The sequence goes on from NZ_JBNGZF010000017.1 coordinate 138,711, forward strand.
TTCTTCAAATTTAGGGGATAAAAAAATATTAGAAAATTTTTCTAACACCCTATCTAAATTAGGTTTTGAACATAATTTATTTTTTCACGAGGAGCTTAAAAAAAGATTTGGTACTAATTTTTATAAAATTGCTCTTCATACCAAAGGAGGTATTTTACTACATCCAGGTAAATTAGTTAGAGCTATGATTGACACCTTGCCTAAAAATATAAATCTTTATGAAAATTCTTTATTATTAAAATGGGAGAAGGTTAAAGACACAGTTGTTTGTAAATTTAAAAATGGTTTAATTAAAACCAAAAAAATTATTTTTGCTACAAATGGATTTCTGAAGTCTTTAGGAATAAAATCAAATTATAATTTTCCAATTACTTTGACAGCTAGTATGACAAGATCTTTATCAGATGAAGAGTTTATATCTCTTGGTGAGCCTAAAGAGTGGGGAGTTTTACCTGTAAGACCAATGGGGGCCACTATAAGAATGACTAAGGATAGAAGAATTTTAATTAGAAATACTGCAGAAGTTTATAATCCTTATCAGATGTCTAAATCTGAATTAACTAAAAGGTCATTAAAACAAAAGATTGGAATTAAAAAAAGATTTCCAGAATTACCAGATGATATTATCCAATTTTCTTGGTCAGGTGTTGTTTCAAGAACGAGAAATAGTTCTCAAATTTTTGAAAAAATAGATGATAATATATTTGTTGCAGGTTGTTATAATGGCTCTGGTATTGGAGTTGGCACTTTATTTGGAGAGCAAATTGCGATTAAAGCAAGTAATGAAAATACAAAAGAGATAGAAATTATTGAGGCAAGAAATAAACCCACTTGGCTTCCTCCTGATCCAATTTTAAGTTATGGAGTTAGAGCTAGGTTGATTTACGAACGTTTCAGAGCAAAATCTGAGATCTAGTTTAAGACAGACATGGGATCAAGTCGTGTTTGAAACCAATTCACTCTAAAATCCAAATGTGGTCCTGTTGATCTTCCTGTTGATCCTACAGTTCCTATTACATCACCTTGATTAATTTGATCACCAACTGAGACCAAAACATTTTCTAAATGAGAATATATTGTGGATATCCCATGACCATGATCCATTATAACTGTGCCACCAGTATAGTATAAATCATCTTCAGCCATAGTAACTACACCCGAACCAGAAGATTTAATCATCGTTCCTTGTTTAGCTGCAATATCTATTCCGTAGTGAGGCCATCTTGGCTTACCATTTAAAATTCTTTGACTACCATAAACACCGCTAATTATACCTTCAACTGGCATAATAAATTTTTCTTTAAAAAATTGCAGATTAGAATTTATTGCTCTTGCTTCCCCAATTGCATTATTTTCTTTTTTAATTCTTTTATAAACAGACTCAGGAGGGGTTACTTTACTTTCTGCCAAACCATCTATTCTTTGTATATTATATTTCCTCTTTAAAACTTTTTTTATAGTTATTGATTTTTTTCCATCAATAATTTTTGTAAATGTTAAGTCGTATTTTTGATCTCGATCTATACCAAAAACAAAAAAACCATCTTTTGAAACTTTTACTTCTTTTTTTCCAACCAAAATTTTAGCGCTGGGATCAGTTTTACCTAATATAAAATGACCTTGGAGAAATTTACCTTGAAATTCAATAGCTTTTGCAGGCGATATAAAAATTAAAAAAACAAAAAAAAATCTATAAATTATTGAGCTGTCCATCCACCATCTATAATTATTGATGTTCCTGTAATCATTGAAGATGCTGATGATGCCAAAAAACAAACAGTAGTGGCAACATCACTTTCAGTAGCTGCTTTACCCATAGGAATATTTCCAAGAGCTAATTTTTTAAACTTTTTGTTTTTAAAAAATTTTTTAACCATCGGTGTTTCAACAAAAGTAGGTGCCACTGTATTAACTCTGATATTTTTTTTAGCTAATTCAACACCCATACCTTTAGTCAATCCCTCAATTCCAAATTTAGTCATATTATATACATTTCTTCCACCCATACCAACATGACCAAGCTGTGATGACATATTTATAATTGAACCAGGTCTTTTGTTATTTTTAAGCATCTTTTTTACCACAATTTGAGCTACGTTAAATGCTGCCTTAAGATTTAAATCTACAAGATAATTCATACTTTGTTGTTTTATTTTTTCAAAGGGTTCAGGAATGTTAGTTCCAGCATTATTTATCAACACATCAATAATTTTAATTTTATCTAATTTTTGTTTTAAATCTTCATAGTTCATTACATCGCATGAAACCTTAATAATCTTCCCTTTAACTTTTTTGATATCCTTTTCTAATTTATTAAGATCCGAAGATGTTCTACTTAAAGCTATAACCGTTGCACCCGCCTCAGCTAACGCTATTGAACACGCTCTTCCCAATCCCTTTCCTGCACCAGTAACTAAAGCATATTTATTTTTAAGATTTATTTTTTGAAGATACATTAAAAGAATAATATTTTAATATCTGTGTAAATCAACTCAACTGCTACGATTAAAATGGCTAATAATCCAAGCCAAGCTATCCATCTATATTTTTTAATCCATCCAGAAATTAAAGTTGCTGCAGTTGCCATTAAAACAATTGATAAAACTAACCCAAAAACAAGAAGTCCATAATGTTCACCAGCTGCACCTGCTACACCCAGGACATTATCCAAACTCATTGTAAAATCAGCTAATAGAACGGTCCAAATAGCCTTTAAAAAACTAGAGCTATCTACTTTAATGTCTTCTTCGGTCTCCGAGCCTTTTATTACATCCACATAAAGTTTGTAAACAATATAAAGGAGCAGCAATCCTCCTATTAATCTCAAACCTGTAATTTGTAAAAGATATGCGGTAAGCAATGTTAAAATAATTCTTAAAATAACTGCACCACCAATTCCCCAGAAAATAACTTTTTTTCTTTGTTCTGGTGGAAATTTAGATGCAACCATTCCAATTATAATTGCATTGTCTCCAGCTAAAACTAAATCAATGAGAATAATTTGAGTTAATATTGCAATTTGCTCAGGTGTAAAAAATTCTGCAAACATTATTGTTCTAGTATCATGTCTGCACCTTTTTCTGCAATCATTATTGTTGGGGCATTTGTATTACCTGAAGTGATGTTTGGCATTATTGATGCATCTATAACTCTTAAATTATTAACACCTCTAACCTTAAGTTTTTCATCTACTACAGACATTTCATCTTGACCCATTTTACAGGTTCCCACTGGGTGAAAAATAGTTTGTGCATAATTAGAGGCTTCTTTAACTAACTCCTCATCGTCATTTAAATGAATACCAGGTCTGTATTCTTCTGGGGTATATTTTTTGAAAGTTTCAGACTCCATTATAATTTTTCTGGTTAATTTAAGCCCTTTAGCTGCAATCATTCTATCGTGATCAGTTGATAGATAGTTTTGCTTTATTTTTGCATAAGTTCTTGAGTCTTTATCAACAATGCTAACATGCCCTCTACTTGTTGGTCTGATATTTGAAACAGTAGGGGTGAATGCATGAAAATCATGATTTTTTGTTGCTCCCAACGTATCCATACTCATGGGTTGAACATGCCATTGTAAATCTGGTAGCTCTAAAGATGGATCGCTTTTAGCAAACATACATAGTTGACTAGCACCCATAGTCATCGGGCCGCTTCTTTTAAAAATGTATTCTAGGCCAATCATTAAATTTCCAAATAAACTATTTACTTTTTTATTTAAGGATTTTAATCCATTAATTTTATAAATTGGTCTAAGCATTAAATGATCATGTAAGTTTTCTCCAACCCCATTTAAATTTTGCACCATATCAATCCCAAGATTTTTTAATTTTTCAGAATTTCCTATTCCAGAAACTTGTAAAATTTGAGGAGATCCAATAGCCCCTGATGAAATTATAATTTCTTTATTTGCTTGTACTTTTTTTAATTCATTTCCTTCCCAATACTCAATTTCTTTAGCAGTTTTATTTTCAAAATTTATTTTTTTGACATGTGAATGAGTTAAAATTTTTAAATTTTTCCTGCTCTTGACTGGGTTTAAATATCCAACTGCTGTGCTACATCTAAAGCCATTCTTTTCAGTTACTTGGAAATAACCACAGCCATGATTATCACCAGTATTAAAATCTTTTGTTTTTGGAATACCAAATTCTTCGGCAGCATTTTGAAATTCATCTAAAAGAGGTAGATGTATTCTTTGATCTGAAACAGATAAAGGACCTCCAATACCATGGAACTCATTTTTTCCTCTTTCTTGGTTTTCTGCTTTGATAAAATAAGGCAAAACATCATCCCATCCCCAGCCAGTATTACCTAATTGTCTCCAAATATCATAATCTCTGTGTTGACCTCTAATATAAAGCAGACCATTGATAGAAGAACTGCCTCCTAATGTTTTTCCTCTAGGATACCTAATAGAAATATTGTTCATGCTCTCATCAGGCTCTGTTTTGTAGCACCAATCAGTCTTTGGGTTGTGCATTGTTTTGAAGTAACCAACAGGAATATGTATCCAAGGGTAATTATCCTTGCCACCAGCTTCAATTAATAACACTTTATTTGTGGGATTTTCAGACAACCTGTTAGCAAGCACACACCCTGCAGATCCTGCTCCAAGAATTATAAAATCGAAATTATCCATATTAGAACTCTTATAAATTAAATTTTTTTTATTTATTATATTTCTGTACACAATAATATCCAAATAATCCAATATTAGCACTTGTTTTAGATTTCATTCTTTGACAAGCTTTTATTTTTAAAAATATAGAGAGGGAAAAACGATATGAAAAAAATCATTTCAATGTTATTTGCAGTTGCTATGGTATTTGGATTTATTTCAAATGCAAATGCTGCAAAAACACTAAAATGTCAGACAGTTCTAAACACTAAAGCTGATGAAGTTAAAATGTTAAAGGACTTTACTGATACAGTAACTGAATTAACTGGTGGATCTCTTAAATTTGAAATCTTGCCTGCTGGAGCAGTTGTTGGAGTTAAGGAAACTCTAGATGCTGTTGACAAAGGTTTGATTGACTGTGGATTTGCATGGACTCACTATTGGTCAGGTGAACACCCTGCTGCAATGCTATTTGGTTCTCCAGTAGCTGGTGGCGGAATAGGTATAGACAACTTAGCGTTTCTATCTTGGTTCCAATATGGTGGTGGAAAAGCACTTTATGATCAATTATGGAAAGAGATGAACAGAGACATTAAAGGATTTATGCTTCAACCTGTTGGACCGGAAGCTTTAGGTTGGTTTCCAAAACCAATTAAAGATATGGCTGACTTTAGAAAGTATAAATTTAGAACGCCTCCAGGTATTCCGGGACAAACTTATAAAGACATCGGTATAGCATCTGTCGCTATGGGTGGTGGAGATATTCTACCAGCTTTAGAAGCAGGAACTATTGATGCTGCTGAATGGTGTTGTCCAAAACCAGACTTAACGTTTGGTTTCCAAAAAGTATTAAAGCACTACTACTTACAAGGTTTACACCAAGTAGTCGTAAATGCTGACTTTTATATTACTGGAAAAACATATGATGCTATGACTGCACATGAGAAGAAGTCTCTTGAAGTTGCTGCGGATGCGTCTTTGATAAAATCTTTAAGTTATAGAATTTTATCAAATGGTGAAGCTTTGCAAGAACTTACAACAAAACATGGAGTGATTTTAGAAGATACTCCATCTGACTACTTCACTGAGTATATGGCAGCTGCTAAAGCAACTTTGAATAAAAATGCTGAAAAAAATGCATTTTTCAAAGAAGTTTATGACTCCATGAAAGTATTTGCTGATAAAGCAGTTCCTTTCTGGAGTGGTGCTCAAATGTCTAATGCGAAGCTAGGAATGGCTCACGCAGCAACATTAAAGTAATCATTAAATAATCTTTACGTTAGAGCGGACTTAATAGTCCGCTCTAATTTTTTATATGAAATTTTATGGCAGACGAACCAGGTAAATTAGATATATCAGATGAAATGATTGCCGAAAGGCGAGGTGGTTCAGGAAAAATGCCAGAGGATATGCCTACTTGGATGGCAAAGTCCATAATTAGCATAGATAAATTTAGTAAGTGGATTGGTAATGTGGTTTGTTGGATATTAATGCCACTTATTTTTGCTATGACCTATGAGGTACTAGCAAGAAAATTATTTTTAGCACCAACAATATGGGCTTATGATATAAGCAGATTTTTATATGGAGCTCTTTTTATGCTGGGTGCAGGTTATGCACTTTCAAGAGGAGTTCATATTAGAGCAGATTTTTTGTACAGAAATTTTAAAATTAAAAATCAAGGATTAATTGATTTTTGGCTGTATCTACTATTTTATTTCCCAGGTCTTATTGTCTTTTTATATATGACTTTTGGATTTGTTGTGGAGTCTATCCAAAGAGGTGAAAGAGGAATGGATACTACCTGGATGCCATATATGTGGCCAATTAAAACGTGCTTGTTAATTGGAATTATATTTTTACTTATCCAGGGATTTTCAGAATTACTTAAGAGTTACTGGGCAGCCAAAAAGGGTGAGTGGCCAGGAGAAGATAAATGATAGCAGAATTAATTGATCCAGCTATTTTAGGTTTTATTTTAGTTGGAGTAATGCTTTTTGCAATTTTTGTTGGATTTCCAATTTCTTTCACATTAATTTTTTTAGGTTTTGTATTTGGTTATTTAGGATTTGGAAAATTAGTTTTTTATTTAATGACGCTCCAATTTTCGATGGTGATGACTGAACAAACTCTCGCTGCCGTTCCACTCTTTGTATTTATGGGAATAATGATGGAACAAGCAGGTTTAATGGAAAGGTTATTTTCAGCTTTTCAAATGATGTTAGCTAGAGTTAAGGGCTCACTATACTACGCAGTATTATTTGTTTCGGTTATTTTTGCAGCTGCAACCGGAATAGTTGGTGCCTCAGTTACTATCTTGGGAATTATGGCTGCAAAATCAATGAACAGATCAAATTACGATGTAAAACTTGCTGCAGGTACAATTACAGCTGGCGGAACTTTGGGAATATTAATTCCACCAAGTATCATGCTTGTAGTTATGGGGCCAATAATGGAAATTCCAGTAATAGATTTATTTGCTGCTGCAATTATTCCAGGAATTCTTCTTGCAAGTTTATATGCAGGCTACACCACAATTAGATGTATGATAAACCCAAAACTTGGGCCCGTTCTCCCAGAAGAAATGCGAGCTAGTAGCATGAAAGAAGTTTGGATTGAGTTTTTTTTAGGTTTAGTTCCACCCGCAGCATTAGTTTTTGCAGCATTAGGAAGTATTTTATTTGGTTTTGCTACACCGACAGAGGCTGCTGGGTGTGGTGCAATGGGTGCATTGCTACTTTCATTAGCATATAAAAAATTAACATTATCAAAACTTCAAGAAGCTTTAGTTAAAACTTTAGAAATCACAGCTTTGATTATGGTTTTAGTTGCTGCCTCAAATTTTTTTGGAGCAGTATTTGCCAGATTGGGAACACCAACTTTATTAACAGAATTTTTATTAGGTTTAGAAATGAATAAATATCTGATCTTAGGAATGATTATGGTCATGATATTTTTGCTAGGTTGGCCATTAGAATGGGTACCGATAGTTATGATTATTGTTCCAATCATTTTGCCATTAGTAGAAGCGTTAGGATTTAATTTAACTTGGTTTGCAATACTAGTAGCTGTTAATCTCCAGACTGCCTGGCTATCTCCACCTGTTGCACTCTCAGCATATTTTTTAAAAGGTGTAGTTCCAGAGTGGGATTTAAAAGATATTTATTACGGAATGATGCAATTTATGGTTCTACAAGTAATAGGTTTAATTTTAATAATTATATTTCCTCAGATTGCTCTATGGTTACCAACTCTCTTATATGGACAGTAGAATTTATTAGTTTAAAATAAATTTAGTGAATCAGCCAAAAGTAAAATACTCTCTTTCTAATTGGGATTTAGTCACAGTAAATCCAAATTATAAAACTTGGAATTGGAAAGATTTATTTTGTTTTTGGGGCGCCAATGTACAAAGCGTAATCGGTTTCTCTTTAATATCCTCTTTATACTTAATATATAGTTTAAATATTTTTGTAGTTTTTTTTGGCATCATATTAGGATCTTTTTTTGTATATTTATTTTCAAATATTATCGGAAAACCTTCCCAAAAATTTGGTTTACCTTTTGCAGTATTATTAAGATCTTCGTTAGGATTTAATGGTGCTAAATTATTTGGATTAATCAGAAGTTTGGTTGGGATTTTTTTATTTGGTATCCAAACTTATTTTTTATCTAAAATATTAGTTTACCTGATAAGGATAATAATTTTTTCAATTGATAATTCTTTATTGGAGCAAGAAATTTTCATTATTTTTTATTTTGGTTTAAATATTATTGACTGGTTTGCAATAGTAATAACAATTATTTTACAGACTTTGTTTTTTACTGTTGGGATGCAGTACAATAAGAAAATAATTAATTTCTCTGCAATGACAGTCTACTCAGGTATGCTTATTTTTTTCTTTGTTGTTTTATTAAGTGATGTAAAAATAACTACCGAAGCTTTTTCAAATATTTTTAATTTAAATAATTTTTTAGATGTTAATAATTTAGCGCCTTTAATGACTGTTGCTGGAACAATATTTGCCTATTTTTCAATTTTAATAATTAGTTTTGGTGATTTTTCTAGATATGTAAAAAATGAGCAAGAATTAAAAAAAGGAAACTTAAGTTTAATTTTGAATTTAATTATTTTTTCATTTTTATCTGTTTTCATTGTTATAGGGTCCGATGTTTTTCTTAATCAAAAATTTTCAGATATAGACAGAATTTTTACCAATCCAACAGATATAGTGGGAAAGTTTGATAATATACAAATAACAATAGTCGTTCTATTTTTTATTATAATTGCTTCAGCTTCTACAAATTTAGTTGCGAATTTCATCCCATCTCAATACTCTCTAATAAACTTTGCTCCTTCAATATTAAGTTTAAAAAGCGCAAGTTATTTAATTGCTTTTTTTGGTTTGATGATCGCAATATTCTGGCTGACTATATTGAGCCAAATAGGAATTTTATCATTTGTTGATACTTTTGGTGCTTTCTTTGGTCCTTTATTTGGAGTTATGGCAGCTGATTATTATTTAATTAAAAATAAAGAATTAAGCAATAAAGATTTATATTCTATAGATAAAGAGAGCGCTTATTATTATTCAGGTGGTTGGCATATAAAAGGTATTTATTCTTTAATCATTGGATTTATATTTTCAGCGTCTACAATTTGGAACACTAATTTAATGTTTTTACAGTCTTACGCTTGGATAATAGGTGCATTTGTTGCCTGGATAACATACTACTTGTTAGCAAAAAAATAGTTTTTAATGCACACATTTGATTTTAAAAATAGAACAGCTGTAGTTACTGGTGGAGCCCAAGGGTTTGGTTTAGATGTTGCAAAAAGATTTTTAGAGTCCGGTGCTAAAGTATTTATATGGGATATCGATGAAAAGCTTCTTAAATCAGCAGTTGATGAAGTAAAAAACCCTAACTTATTTTATAGTGTCGTTGATATATCAAATTATCACGATGTAGAGAAAAATGTTGCAGACATAACCTCAAAATCAAATATAGATATTTTAATCAATAATGCTGGGATAACAGGTCCTACAGGTCCTTTGTGGGAGTATGATGTCGAAATGTGGAATAAAATAGTACAGATAAATTTAATGGGTACTTTTAACTGCTGTCGAGCAATTGTCCCAAATATGATTAAAAACAACTATGGAAGAATTGTTAATGTAGCTTCTGTTGCAGGTAAAGATGGTAATGCAAATGCAAGCGCATATAGCTCTGGAAAAGCTGGTACAATTGGGTTGACTAAAGCTTTGGGTAAAGAATTAGCTGACAAAGACATAGCAGTAAACGCTGTTACCCCAGCTGGTGCCAAAACTAGAATTTTAGATCAGATGAGTAAGGAACACGTACAAAGAATGTTATCTAAGGTCCCGAGAGGAAGATTTCTTGAAATACATGAGTTTACTTCATTAGTTTGCTGGCTTTCTTCTCAAGAGAACACTTTTTCTACAGCTGCGGTATTTGATATAAGTGGTGGTAGATCTACATATTAGTCTCAAAAATTTGAAACTATTTTATGATTTTTATTTTGATTTTTAACTGAATTTTTACCCATAACTGGTGCTGTAATCATTATTGACCAATATATCAGAAGTATAAATACAGAAATTATTTTCACATTTTCTATCTAACAATCAATTTTGAACTTAGAATGTTGAAATTGTGACTGAATATTGAATTTATAAATAATCTATCTATAAGAAGAACATGTTAAAAATTTTTTATATTTTAATTACATCTTTATTCTTTCTTAACTCTGCAAATGCAGAAATTGTAAAAGTTTTTGAATTTACTGAAAAAGAATTGTCAGCACTCGAAATACGTAAAGTAAGAGGAGCAGATAACAAAACAGTTTATTCTATTGGATCAAATGAGAATGGTAATTTTTTAAAAGCAGTAGCTGATAATGCTGCTTCTGGCCTAGGAAAAGAGATCAAAATTGACCTAAATAAAACGCCTTTTATCAATATTACATGGAAAATTGAGAAAAACCTTCATGGAATTAAAGAGAATACGAAAAAAGGACATGATTATGCCGCCCGTGTTTTTGCTATTAAAAAAACTGGAGCCACACCTTTGTCAAATAGAGCAATTAATTATGTTTTTTCAAGTAATAGTGAAGTTGGTGAAAATAGACCCAGTCCATATACAAAAAAATCAATAGACAATGTATTAGCAACTACTAAAGACAACTTAAATGAATGGGTAACAGTTAAAGCCAATGTTAAAGAAGATTTTAAAAAATTTCATGATTTAGATGTGAATGAATTAGATGGCCTAGCTATAATGGCTGATACTGATAATTCTAAAATGAAATCAATTGCTTATTTTCAAAATATTTATTTTTCATCAGATTAATTAATATTTTAGATACTTTTTTAATCCAATACTTAAAAACGATAATAAAATAGCTGCGATAACATCAGCGATTGGAATTGCATTTGGAAATCCAAAGTTCCATAAAATTACTCCGATTAACCAAATTATATAAATTTTCATCTTAGATATTATATCTTAGTTTCTATTAAATTTTTATTTATTTGATATTATTAATTTATGCATAAAAACTTTACTCATAATGTAAAAGTGTATTATGAGGACACAGACGCTGGTGGAGTCGTGTACTATGCTAACTATTTAAAATATTTAGAAAGAGCCAGAACTGAAGCTTTATCAACTATTGGATTAAGCAATACAAAAATAAAAAAAGATTTTGGTGCTCTTATAATTGTTAAATCGTGTAATATTGAATATAAAAAATCTGCATATTTAGAAGATGATTTACATGTTAAATCTTTTGTAGACTCTACTTCAAAAACTTCTTTTATAATGAATCAATCAATATTTAAAGATGAAGAATTGATCGTAGAAGCTAAAATTCATCTAGTATTTATAAATGAAAAATTTAAGCCAGTTAAAATTCCAGAAAAAATCTTATCGGACTTTAAACCCTACACTTCTAGCTCATAGATATTTTTTTAACTTTTTTAAATAAATCTACAACCATTTTTTCAGATAAAAGTTTAGTATTTACATTTCTAGGGCTAGGGTGATAACAGGCAATTAGTTTAATATTTCCTGGTAGTAGATAGGATTTTCCATGAATAAATTTTATCTTTTCTTTTAAATTATATTTTTTTTTATAAAATTTAACACAATTATCAAATGCCACTTTTCCTAATGCAATAATAGTTTTTAATTTTTTCAAATTATAAATCTCAATATCAAAGTATTTTGAACAATTATTAAGCTCGTTTATTTTGGGTTTATCACCTGGAGGAACACATTTTAAAATATTAGTTATATATGTTGATTTTAATTTAAGACCATCATTTAGATTTTCTGAATTTGGTTGATTTGAAATTTTAGCTTTAAATAAACATTTAAATAAAAAATCTCCAGATTTATCTCCTGTGAACGCTCTTCCTGTTCGTGTACCACCATGGGCTGCTGGAGCTAATCCAATTATTAAAATTTTTGCATCTACCTCTCCAAAACCTGTAACTGGTTTTCCCCAGTAGGTTTCATTCATATTTTGTTTTCTTTTTTCTGTTGAAATTTTTTTTACAAAATTAACAAGCCTTGGACATTTTTTACATTTAAGAATTATTTTATTTAAACTATTAATTTTATTATTCATAAATGAAAATTTTAAATTATTTAGTCATAATATTTATATGCATTAATCCTTCAGTTAAAGCAGATTCAAAAAAAATTTTAATAGATGAATTCCAAAAGGGTGGAAAATTAATTTTCATAAGACATGCTTATGCCCCTGGTGGCGGCGATCCAGATAATTTCGATATTAACGATTGTACAACTCAAAGAAATTTAAGTGATAGTGGTAGAGTTCAATCAAAAAAAATTGGTAATTTTTTTAAGAAAAATAAAATATCAATTGGAAAAGTTTATTCTAGTGAATGGTGTCGATGTAAAGAAACGGCATTTATTGCATTTAAAGAATATGAAACTAAAAATTTTCTAAACTCTTTTTTTAGTACAAAATTTGCAAATAATAGAGAAAAGCAAATAATTGATTTTAATAAATTTCTTAGTACTTGGGATAAAGATCAAAACTTAGTTTTCGTCACTCATTATGTGGTGATTTCTGAAATTTTAAATTACGCACCATCATCTGGAGAGATTGTTGTTTCAGATAAAAGTTTAAAAGTTATTGATACTTTAGAAATTGAATATTAAACTAAATCATCATGTCATCTAAAAGAGCAATGAGACAAGCACAAAAACAGGCATACGCAAAGCATCGTTCAAACATTACAAATAGTAGATTTGAACTCAAAAAAAAGTTTTTAACAAAAAATAAAGAAGTAAAAAAAAATAAAGATTAACTTTGTTGATCAAATTTTTCTATTTTTTTACAAGTTGACATTTTTGATAAACTTTCAACGTCGTTTAAAACAGCTTTGATATAAATATTTGGTTTATCTTTTTCAAATAATATTTGTGTATAAAATTGTGGATATCCATGCTTAAGTGTAAGTATTTTTCCATTTTCCTCATAAATATTTCTCACATAGGAGTTTTTCTTTTTAACGCTTAAATCAGTGACCTTATATTTTTGATAAGTTTTTTCATTATAAACGTAATTGCGTGTCATAATTAATTCATTAAGATTTAAAATGTATTCATTTTTTAAAAAACCGTCCTCTTTATGATCACATTTGCTTAACACAATTATTTCTGAGTGAGAATTAAAGGATATAAAAAAAATTGATAAAAAAAATATTAAAAACTTATTTTCTCTCATTCTTATCTACAAAAAATAAAGCTATAATAAATATTACAGTCCATGCAAATACAGACAATGTTTTAAAAGGGGTGGTATCTGCTCCCCAAACATCAAAGAATAAAGCACCAATAATTATACCTATAGCGTAGATAATACTTACAATTTTAACTTTACTCATATTTTATATTATTCTTTGATTAAGTTTTTCTTGAAAAGAGACATACCATTCTTGATTTTATAAGAGTAAGATTCTTTAAAACTCTCAAGCTGCCAACCAGTCAGCCTTTTTTCAATTTGAATTATATTTTCTTTTTTCCAATCATCAGTTGTTTCTTCAAGCTTCCAAAGTCGTTTTTCCTCATTACTTCTTCCACAACCATAACAATAGCCTGTTGATGGATCAGTTTTACAAATACTTATACAAGGTGAAATAATCATTTTTAATAAATTAGTATAAATTTTATTAGATAAATAGATAATTTTTTAACAATTGTCATTGGACAAATAGTTTCAATAATATATAAAACCTCGTAATTTGTGGGGCGATGGCGGAATTGGTAGACGCGTTGGTCTTAGGAACCAATATGGCAACATGTGAAGGTTCGAGTCCTTTTCGCCCTACCATTAAAATATTATGAAAGTTACAGTAGAAAATAAAAAAGGTTTAAATAAAAACCTTAAAGTTTTTGTCGATAAAGAGACAATGAACTCTTATATGGATGAAAAATATGAAGAGATAAAAGGTAGTGTAAATCTTAAAGGATTTAGACCAGGCAAAGTTCCAAAAGAAATTTTAAAAAGACAATTTGGTAAAGCAGTTTTCGGAGAAGTTTTAGATAAAGTTTTAAAAGAAACATCTACAAAAGCATTAGAGGAAAATAAAATTAAACCAGCTGGTCAACCAAAGCTTGACTTAAAAACATACGGTGAAGATAAAGATCTTGAGTATGTTCTATCAGTCACTGAGTTACCAAAAGTGGAAATCAAATCTTTAGAAAATATTAAATTTGATGAATACACAGTAAAAATTGAAGATAGTGAAACAGACAAAAGAATAAAAGAAATAGCAAAAAATCAACCAAATTTTAAAGAGGTTAGCGCTGATACAAAAGCTAAAAAAGGTGATTTAGTATCCTTAGATTACAAAGCAACTGTTGACGGTAAGGATTTTAAAGGAAGTGAAGGAAAAAATACCCAGCTAACTTTAGGTAAAGATTTATTCTTAAAAGGTTTCGACGATCAATTGATTGGAGTTAAGAAAGATGATGAAAAAATTGTAGAAGCAACTTTGCCAGAAAATTTCCCTGAAAAAGAATTAGTAAATAAAAAAGCTATATTTAATTGTAAAATTTTAAGTGTCAAACAACCAGAAGAGGTAAAAATTGATGATGATTTTGCAAAAAATTTAGGAGCAAAAGATTTAAAAGATTTAAAAATATTAATTTCAAAACAAATAAATGATGAATATAAAAATTCTCTAGATCAATTATCTAAAAACCAAATTCTAAAGGAAATAGAAAAAATTAAGGTAGATGAAATTCCAGAAAATTTAGTTGAGGAAGAGGTTAAAGTTCTTTCACAAGGTATTTCTGGAGAAGAAGCAAAGAAAAATAAAAAAAATTTTGAAGAAAAAGCAAAAACAAGAATTAAAACTGGATTAATTTTAAATGAGTTTGGTGAAAAAAATCAAATCAAAGTTTCAGAACAAGAAATTCAAGCTGAAGTTCAAAAACAATTAAGAATGATGCCTGGACAAGAAAAAATGGTTATGGATTTTTATCAAAAAAACCCATCTGCATTAGCGAGTTTAAGAGGAACCGTATATGAAGAAAAAATTTTAAATTTAATCAAAGAAAAAGGTAAAGCAAATAAAAAAGAAATTTCAAAAGAAGAAGCTGAAAAGATTTTAAAAGAAGCTCATAAGCACGACCATGATCATGACCATAGCCATGGTAAAGAAAAAAAAGAAACTAAGAAAAAATCATCCACAACATCTGCGAAAGAAAAAAAACCTGCAACTAAAAAGGCAAAATCAATGCCAGCAGATAAAAAGTCAAAAAAAGTTAGCAAAAAGTAATCTCAAGTTGTATAAGTAGAACGAATCAACTTATGACAACAAAATTATCAAAGCATATGAGCAATCTTGTACCAATGGTTGTTGAACAATCTAGCAAAGGTGAAAGAGCTTACGATATTTATTCAAGATTATTAAAAGAAAGAATTATTTTTTTAACAGGTCAAATCAATGACAACGTTGCATCATTAGTTACAGCTCAATTATTATTTTTAGAAGCTGAAGATCCAAAAAAAGAAATTTATTTATACATTAATAGCCCAGGAGGTTTGGTTACAGCAGGACTTGGTATTTATGATACAATGCAATATGTGAAACCAGATATTTCAACTTTATGTATTGGTCAAGCTGCCTCTATGGGCTCTTTTTTGCTCGCAGCTGGCACTAAAGGAAAGAGATTTTCATTACCAAATTCTAGAATAATGGTTCATCAACCATCTGCAGGTTTTCAAGGTCAGGCAACTGATATTGAAATTCATGCTAATGAAGTTTTGTCTTTAAAGAAAAGACTTAATGAAATTTATTCAAAGCATACTGGAAAAAGTGTTGAAGAAATAAAATCTGCTCTTGAAAGAGATAATTTTATGACCGCAGATGTCGCACAATCTTTTGGTCTAATTGACGAAGTTGTAGAAAACAGATCTTAATACACAATATATTGAGACATTATTAATCGAAACTTGATTAGTGTGAGTTTTGTATAATAAAGTGATTATATTGATTCGTTATAAAAATTAAAATGACAACAAATAATAAAAATATTCTTTACTGTTCTTTCTGTGGCAAGAGCCAGCATGAAGTAAGAAAGTTGATTGCTGGTCCAACTGTTTTCATATGTGATGAATGTGTTGAACTATGTATGGACATTATTAAAGAAGAGAGCAAAGATACTTTTGTAAAACATCAAGATGGTCTTCCATCTCCAAAGGAAATCTGTTCAGTATTAGATGATTATGTAATCGGTCAAGCTCATGCGAAGAAAGTATTGTCTGTTGCAGTACACAATCATTACAAAAGATTAAACTACGAAAGCAAAACAAGTAAAAATGTTGAGTTATCAAAATCTAATATACTTTTAGTAGGTCCTACAGGTTGTGGAAAAACATTGCTTGCACAAACTCTTGCTAGAATTCTAGACGTTCCATTTACAATGGCTGATGCAACTACATTAACAGAAGCAGGTTATGTTGGAGAGGATGTTGAAAATATTATTTTAAAATTGTTACAAGCTTCAGATTACAATGTTGAAAAAGCTCAAAGAGGAATAGTTTATATTGATGAAGTTGATAAAATTAGTAGAAAATCTGAAAATCCATCAATTACAAGAGATGTATCTGGTGAAGGTGTTCAGCAAGCTCTTCTTAAAATAATGGAAGGTACAGTTGCAAGTGTTCCGCCTCAAGGTGGAAGAAAACATCCTCAGCAAGAATTTTTACAAGTAGACACTACAAATATATTGTTTATTTGTGGTGGTGCGTTTGCAGGACTTGATAAAATAATTTCTCAAAGAGATAAGGGAACTTCGATTGGTTTTGGTGCAGATGTTAAAAATACTCAAGATAAGAAAACTGGTGAATGGATGAAAGGTTTAGAGCCAGAGGATTTATTAAAATTTGGATTAATCCCAGAATTTA
The DNA here is from genome assembly GCF_052049835.1 of Candidatus Pelagibacter sp. Lineage (GTDB taxonomy): Bacteria > Pseudomonadota > Alphaproteobacteria > Pelagibacterales > Pelagibacteraceae > Pelagibacter. Next base: position 155,806 of record NZ_JBNGZF010000017.1, read on the forward strand.
TTGGAAGACTTCCAATGATAGCAACACTTGAAGATTTAGATGAAAAATCATTAATAAAAATATTACAAGAACCAAAAAATTCATTAACAAAACAATATCAAGAACTGTTTAAATTAGATGGTGCCAAACTAACTTTTAAAGAAAATGCATTAAAAGAAATAGCGCAAAAAGCAATTAACAAAAAAACTGGAGCAAGAGGCTTGAGATCAATTCTAGAAAATATTTTGTTGAAAACAATGTACGATCTTCCAAGCCAAGATAACATTGAAGAAGTTATTGTTGATGCTGGTGCAGCAAAAGGACAGTCACAACCAATTTTAGTTCATGCTAAAGGTGACAATAAATCTAAGTCTAATAAGACTACAGCGGCTTAATATCCTTAATAAGTAATAAATACCTATTGCATTATAAAATATAATATCCATATTGTACATATGGACGTCAAAATTTCACTGCCCTTACTTCCTTTGAGAGACATTGTAGTCTTTCCAAGTATGGTAATACCTTTATTTGTAGGAAGAGATAAGTCTATTTCAGCACTTAATGAAGTGATGAAGAAAGATAAGAAAATTATTTTAGTAACTCAAAAAAATTCAGAAATTGATGATCCTAAGAAAACAGATGTATTTATGTATGGTTGTGAAGGAAGTATTTTACAGTTATTAAAATTACCAGATGGCACAGTTAAAGTTTTAGTTGAAGGAACTAGAAGAGTAAAAATTTTAGACTTTAAGGATAATGAAAAGTTTATAACATGTGATTACACACACTATAACGATGTTTCACCCAAAGATGAGGACTTATTTCCTTTAGCTGCTACAGCTTTAAGAAGATTAGAAAAATTAACCTCAATAAATAAAAAAATATCTAGTGAAACAATTAATACAATCAAGCAATTAAAAGACCCTTCTCAGATTGCTGACAACATTGCATCTCATATAACTGCTACGATTTCTGAAAAACAACAAATTTTTGAAACTGTAGATGTAAAGAAAAGATTAAACGCCATAATTAAAATAATGGAAAATGAAACAAGTATTATTGGTGTTGAAAAAAGAATTAGGGGCAGAGTTAAAACCCAGATGGAAAAAACTCAAAGAGAGTATTATCTAAATGAACAATTAAAAGCTATTCAAAAAGAACTTGGCGAAATCGAAGACGGTAAAGATGAAACAACCAGCTTGAATAAAGCGATAACAAAAGCAAAGATGCCAAAAGAGGTAGAGAAGAAATGCTTACAAGAGTTAAAAAAATTAAAAAATATGAGTCCAATGTCAGCTGAGGCAACAGTTGTGAGAAATTATTTAGATTGGATGACAGAACTTCCTTGGCATAAAAAAAGTGAGGTAGATATAGATTTAAAGAAAGCTTTAGATATTCTTGATAAAGATCATTTTGGATTAGAAAAAGTTAAAGAAAGAATAATAGAATTTTTAGCTGTTCAAAAAAGAATGGAAAAAATTAAAGGCCCAATTTTATGTTTAGTTGGACCCCCAGGCGTTGGAAAAACCTCATTAGGAAAATCAATTGCAAAAGCTACAAATAGGGAATTTGTTAGAATGTCAGTTGGTGGAATGAGAGATGAAGCTGAAATACGTGGTCATAGAAGAACTTATATTGGTTCTTTACCAGGAAAAATTATTCAGATGATGAAAAAAGCTGGCACAAAAAATCCATTAATTTTATTAGACGAAATAGATAAAATTGGAAATGATTATCGAGGAGACCCTTCTTCAGCATTATTAGAAGCTTTAGATCCTGAGCAGAACACAACATTTAATGATCATTATTTAGAGGTTGATTATGATTTATCTGATGTGATGTTTGTGACAACTGCTAACACTTTGAATATTCTACCTCCTTTATTAGACAGAATGGAAGTAATCAGATTAGCAGGTTATACTGAGGATGAAAAAATCAGCATCGCAAATAAGTATTTGTTACCAAAACAAATTAAAGATAACGGCGTTAAAGAAAAAGAAATGAAGCTGGATGATGATATTATAAAAGAAGTTATTAGAGGCTATACAAAAGAGTCTGGTGTAAGAAATCTTGAAAGAGAAATTTCTAAACTTGCAAGAAAAGTTGTAAAAAAAATTGTAGCTGGTGAAGAAAAAGAGGTAGGAATAAATAATAAAAATTTATCTGATTTTTTAGGTGTTCCCAAGTTTAAGTTTGGAGAATTAGAGGCCGAGAATAGAGTAGGTATAGTAACAGGACTTGCTTGGACTGAGTATGGTGGAGAAATTTTAAAAATTGAGACTGTTACAATGCCAGGAAAAGGAAGAATGCAAATTACTGGTAAATTAGGTGACGTAATGCAAGAGTCAGTTAAAGCTGCAAAATCTTTTGTGAGGTCAAAATGTTTAGAGTATGGAATTATTCCTCCTATTTTTGAGAAAAAAGATTTTCATATTCATGTTCCTGAAGGAGCTACACCAAAAGATGGTCCATCTGCTGGTATTGGAATGGTAACATCGATAATCTCTTCAATTACCAAAATTCCTGTAAGAAGAGATGTTGCTATGACTGGTGAAGTTACTTTAACAGGTCAAGTATTGCCAATTGGTGGTTTGAAAGAAAAATTATTAGCCGCTCATAGAGCTGGAATAAAAGAAGTATTAATTCCCAAAGAAAACGAAAAAGATCTGGTAGATATGCCTAAGAAAATTATAGATGATATTAAGATCACTCCAGTTGAATATGCTGATCAGGTTATAAAGATAGCCCTTACAAAAGAACTTAAACCAACTGAGTGGGTAGAGGTTGATATATCTAAAAAAGACGATAAATCTCAAGCTAGTATTCAATAATAATTAATTTACATTATTTAAGTGTTGATGTAATAAGTAGCCTTGTTTTGGGCGGTTAGCTCAGTTGGTAGAGCATCTCGTTTACACCGAGGGGGTCAAAGGTTCGAGTCCTTTACTGCCCACCAAAACTTCAAAGTGGGGGTGTAGCTCAGTTGGTTAGAGCGATCGCCTGTCACGCGATAGGTCGAGGGTTCGAGTCCCTTCACTCCCGCCACTTTTTCGCATTTTTAATGTTAATATTAATAAAAATGTGACGTATCAGCCCTTCAACAACAGATAAAAACTGATATATAGATTTCCATGTTATCTGATTTTTTAAAAGATTACTTACCGATAATAATATTTTTAATATTAGCCCTGGGGTTAAGTTGTGCTTTTGTGGTTGTAAACTTTATTCTATCACCAAAAAAACCTGATCCTGAAAAACTTTCAGCTTATGAGTGTGGTTTTGAACCTTTCGAGGATTCAAGAATGGAATTTGATGTGAGATTTTATTTAGTTGCAATTCTATTTATTATTTTTGATTTAGAGATTGCATTTTTATTTCCATGGGCAATATCTCTTGGAAATATTGGATTATTGGGTTTTTCATCAATGATGATTTTTTTGTTCATACTTACAATAGGTTTTATTTATGAATGGAAAAAAGGTGCTTTAGACTGGGAATAAAAATTATAAACCACAATGAATAATAAAATAGATCAAGTTCCTGAGGAATTTAAACAACTTGCAGAAGATTTTAGCAAGAATGGTTTTATAACAACCTCCCTTGATAATTTAATTAACTGGTCAAGATCAGGATCACTACATTGGATGACCTTTGGTTTAGCTTGTTGTGCTGTTGAAATGATGCAAACAGCTATGCCGAGATATGATTTAGAAAGATTTGGTGCCGCTCCAAGAGGTTCGCCAAGACAATCCGATGTTATGATAGTTGCAGGCACTTTAACAAATAAAATGGCACCGGCTTTAAGAAAGGTTTATGACCAAATGCCTGAACCAAGATATGTGATTTCAATGGGTAGTTGCGCAAATGGAGGAGGATATTATCATTATTCATATTCAGTTGTTAGAGGTTGTGATCGAATTGTTCCTGTAGATGTTTATGTACCAGGATGTCCTCCATCAGCAGAGGCACTGCTATATGGCATACTACAATTACAAAAAAAAATTAGAAAAAAAGGATCTTTTATTAGGTAGTTATGAAAAGTTTAGAAGATCTAGAAAAAAAAATTAATTCTGAGTTAACTACCAAAATTAACAATACAGAAATTAAACATAACCAAATTTATATTGAAACAGATAAAGAAGATATTGTTGATGTTGCTATATTCTTAAAAACAAATCAAGATACTAAATTTAGGCAATTAATAGATATAACGGTTGTTGATTACCCAGAACAAAATCAAAGGTTTGAAGTGGTATACTTGTTTTTAAGTCATGAATTTAATCAAAGATTGATTGTAAAATATTCAATTGCCGAAAATGAAGTTATTCCATCATTAACTAGCATTTTTCCATCAGCAAACTGGATGGAGAGAGAAGTATTTGATATGTACGGAGTATCTTTCAAGGATCACCCAGATTTGAGAAGAATACTAACGGATTATGGATTTGAAGGTCATCCATTAAGAAAAGATTTTCCATTAACTGGTCACTCGGAGGTCAGATATAGCGAAGATCAGAAGAAGGTAATTAGTGAACCAGTAAAACTTGAGCAAAATTATAGAAATTTTGATTATGAAAGTCCATGGGAAGGAACAAAATACATTAAAGAAGAAATTGAGAATAATGACAAAAAAAATTAAAAATTTAAATTTAAATTTTGGTCCTCAGCATCCTGCGGCTCATGGTGTTCTCAGATTAATTTTAGAGTTAGATGGTGAAGTAGTTGAAAAAGCAGATCCTCACATCGGTTTACTTCATAGAGGAACAGAAAAACTTATCGAAAATAAAACTTATATGCAGGCAGTTCCCTATTTTGATCGTTTAGATTATGTCGCTCCAATGAATCAGGAGCATGCATTCGCACTTGCTGTCGAAAAAATGCTTAAAATAGATGTACCAATTAGAGGGCAATACATAAGAGTTATCTTTTGTGAAATAGGCAGAATCTTAAGTCATATTTTAAATGTTACAACCCAAGCGCTTGATGTTGGGGCGTTAACACCTTCTCTTTGGGGTTTTGAGGAAAGGGAAACCCTAATGACATTTTATGAAAGAGCCTCAGGATCAAGACTTCATGCAAATTATTTTAGAGCAGGAGGTGTTCATCAAGATTTGCCAAAAGGTTTAGAGGAAGATATTGCAAAATTTTGTGAAACGTTTCCGAAAATAATTAACGATTTAGAAAGTTTGTTAACTGATAATAGAATTTTTAAACAAAGAAATGTCGATATAGGAGTCGTCACAAAAGAAGATGCTTTAGATTATTCTTTTTCAGGTGTTATGATAAGAGGCTCAGGTGTTGCATGGGATTTAAGAAAATCCCAACCTTATGACTGCTATGAAAGTTTAGACTTTAAAATACCAGTTGGAAAAAATGGAGATTGTTATGACAGATATTTATGCAGAATTGAGGAAATGAAAGAAAGTGTTTCAATTATCAAACAATGTCTGGCAAAAATGGAAAAAGGTCCAATTAAATCATTAGATGGTAAGATTAGCCCACCACCTAAGGCAGAAATCAAACAATCAATGGAGGCTTTAATACATCATTTTAAACTTTTTACAGAGGGATACAGAGTTCCAAAAGATGAAATTTATACAGCTGTTGAGGCACCAAAAGGAGAATTTGGTGTTTACTTAATATCTGATGGTTCAAGTAAACCATATAAATGTAAAATAAGAGCACCAGGATTTTCACATTTGCAATCAATGGATTATCTAATTAAAGGCCACATGTTAGCTGATGTTCCTGCGGTATTAGGTTCTTTAGATATTGTTTTCGGTGAGGTAGACAGATGAGTTTAAGAAGACCTGCTAAAGATCAGCCAGAAAGTTTTGAATTTAATGCTTCATCATTAGAAGCAGCAAATGTTATTCTTGCAAAATATCCTAGAGGTAAACAGCAAAGTGCTGTAATGGCCTTACTTTATATAGCTCAAAAACAAAATAATAATTGGATACCTTTAGCTGCAATGAAGTACATCGCTAAGTTTTTAGACATGCCTTACATTAAAGTTTATGAGGTAGCTACTTTTTATACAATGTATAATTTAGCTCCTGTAGGCAAATACTTTGTTCAAGTATGCACCACAACACCATGTATGATAAGAGGTGCAAATCAATTAGTTGAGGCTTGTAAAGAAAAAATTTCTGAAAATGAATGTGAATTATCAAATGATAAAATCTGTTCTTGGATGGAAGTTGAATGTTTAGGGGCATGTGTCAATGCTCCAATGATGCAAATTAATGATGACTATTATGAAGATTTAGATAAACAAAAAACTTTAGATATTTTAGATAAAATTTTAAATGGAGAAACCCCAAAACCTGGTTCGTATAGAGGAAGAGTAAATAATGAACCAGAAAATAATAGGAAAACCTTAATGGATTTAAAAAATGCTTAAAGATCAAGATAGAATTTTTCAGAATTTATATAATGACAAAGGCTCAGATGTATCTTCATCACAAGAGAGAGGTGATTGGGTAAATACAAAAGAAATTACTGACAAAGGAAGAGACTGGATAATTAATGAAATTAAAGAATCTCAACTAAGAGGTCGAGGTGGTGCAGGATTTCCTACTGGTTTAAAATGGTCATTTGCGCCAAAAGAAGTTGGATCTAGACCACATTACTTAGTTATTAACGGCGATGAGTCTGAACCAGGAACTTGTAAAGACAGAGACATTTTAAGATTTGAACCTCACAAATTAATAGAAGGTTGTTTAATAGCATCTTATGCAGTGCAAGCACATGTTTGTTATATTTACATAAGAGGAGAATATTTTGTTGATGGGCAAAAACTTCAAACAGCAATAGATGAAGCTTATGAAAAAAAATTGTTAGGTAAAAATGCAGCTGGTACAGGATGGGATTTAGATATTTATATTCATTACGGAGCTGGTGCATATATTTGTGGTGAAGAGACTGCACTACTTGAAAGTTTAGAAGGTAAAAAAGGTCAACCTAGATTAAAACCACCTTTCCCAGCTTTGATAGGCCTATATGGATGCCCTACAATAATAAATAACGTTGAAACAATTGCAGTGGTTCCAACCATTTTAAGAAGAGGAGCCAAATGGTTTGCCTCTTTAGGAAGAGAAAAAAATACTGGGACAAAGATTTTCTGTATTTCTGGAAATGTAAACAATCCTTGCAATGTTGAAGAAGAAATGAGTATTCCTTTAAAAGAATTAATAGAAGTTCATGCTGGAGGTGTAATTGGTGGATGGGAAAATTTACAGGCTGTAATACCTGGAGGTTCTTCAATGCCACTAATACCGAAAGAAAGATGTGAAACTTTAAAAATGGACTTTGATGCATGTGTTGAAGAAAAAAGCGGACTTGGTACAGCTGGTATTGTAGTTATTAACAAAGATCAGGACATTATTAAATGTATGGCAAGGATTGCAAGATTTTACAAACATGAGAGTTGTGGTCAATGTACACCTTGTAGAGAAGGTTCTGGTTGGATGTGGAGAATGCTTGAGAGAATGGCAAAAGGTGATGCAACGAAGGATGAAGTAGATATGTTAGGTGATGTTACAAATCAAATTGCAGGACATACTATTTGTGCTTTTGGAGAAGGCTCATCATGGCCAGTTCAAGGATTGCTTCGACACTTTAAAAAAGAAATTGAGAAAAGAAACAATTTGGATCCTATTGTTCAAAAGAAAAATAATATTCCATATTTAGTTGATCAACATTTATTGGATAAAAAAAATGCTTAAATTAAAAGTAAATGAAATCGAAGTTGAAGTTGAAGAGGGTTTAACTGTTCTTCAAGCTTGCGAAAAAGCTGGAGTAGAAATTCCAAGATTTTGTTACCATGAAAAATTATCGATAGCAGGTAATTGCAGAATGTGTTTAGTTGAAATGGAAAAATCTCCTAAACCAATTGCTTCATGTGCTATGCCAGCTGCTGAGGGTATGAATATTAAAACAAACACTGCTCTTGTTGAAAAAGCTCGTAAGGGAGTAATGGAATTTTTGTTAGCTAACCATCCCTTAGATTGTCCAGTATGTGATCAAGGAGGTGAATGTGATCTTCAAGATCAATCAATGTACTACGGCATAGACAAATCAAGATTTAAAGAAAACAAAAGAGCAGTTCCTGAAAAAAATATGGGACCATTGATTAAAACTCAAATGACAAGATGTATCCACTGTACGAGATGTGTAAGATTTGCAACGGAAGTTGCCGGAGTTCCAGAGCTTGGTGCTATTGGAAGAGGTGAAGATATGCAAATTACAACTTACCTAGAGCAATCAATGCAATCCGAATTGTCTGCAAACGTTGTAGATTTATGTCCAGTAGGAGCCCTAACATCAAAACCTTATGTATTTGAAGCTAGACCATGGGAACTAAAGAAAACCGAAACAATTGATGTAATGGATGCAATTGGATCAAATGTAAGAGTAGATACATATGATTGGGAAGTCAAAAGAGTACTTCCAATTATTAATGAAGATATCAATGAGGAATGGATCTCAGACAAAACAAGATATGCTTGTGATGGTCTTCTACATCAAAGATTAGATACTCCATTTATCAAATACAACAGCAAATTCGAAAAAGCCTCGTGGGATGAAGTGTATAAAATAATTAAATCTAAATTTGAAAACACATCAAAAGAAAAAATATGTGGTTTTGTTGGTGATTTAACTAATATGGAGACCAGTTATATTTTTAAAGAATTTTTTGATCGGACAATTGATAATAAAAATTACGACACAAGATCTGATAACAGATTTATAAATACTTCAAAAAGAGAAAATTATTTATTTAATTCCTCTATTAATGGCATTGAAGAAGCAGATTTAATTTTGATAGTAGGTGCAAACCCGAGATATGAAGCAACTATTTTAAATGCTAGAATTAGAAAAGCCTACTTAAACAACAATACAAAAATTATTTCACTTAATGATGTTGGTGATTTAACTTATCCCTATCAAAGTTTAGATGGTCAAACACAAACTTTAAATAATATTCTTGAAGGAAATCATGACGTATCTAAAGAAATTATTAATTCAAAAAAACCAATAATTATTATTGGTGAGTCTCTACTTAGATTAAAGTCTTCAGAATTTTTGTTTAATAAAACAAAAGAATTTTTATCAAAAAATAATAAAATTTCAGATGAATGGAATTCTTTAAATATTTTATCAACTGATGCAGCAACCGTAGGAAATATTGATCTTGGAATAATTAATAATGAAAATAACTTAATAAATGATTTAAAAGAACATAAATTTGATATTGTTTATCTTGTAGGTCAGGACAATTTAGAATTTGATAAAAAAGATGAATTTATAATTTATCAAGGTAGCCATGGTGACAAAGGTGCTGAGTCCGCTGATATTATTTTACCAGGCTCTGCATATACTGAACAAGATGGATACTTTACCAATCTAGAGGGAAAAATTCAAAAAGCCTACAAAGCATCATATCCACCAGGCGAAGCAAAAGAAGATTGGCAAATAATAAACGAACTTGTTGAAGTTATGAATAATAGAAAATTATTTAATGATAAAGATGAATTAGAAAGCAGCATGTTTAATTATTTAAATTTACAAAAGGAAAAACAGGTAAATGACATTAATAATTCTACTAATGAGTTTCAAAATGAAACTTTAATAATCAAAGTTAAAGATTATTATTTTTCGAATGTTATTGCAAGATCATCAAAAACAATGGTTGAATGTAATAACTCTAAATTAAATCTAAAATCAACAGGTACAGAAGGTTAATATGGAATACTTGAGCATAGTTTTTCAAGAGGTTTATAAGATTTTATTCTTATTAGTTCCTGTTCTTGTTTCTGTAGCAATGATTGTTTGGCTAGATAGAAGAGTTTGGGCTTTTGTTCAAAAAAGACAAGGACCTAACGTTGTTGGTCCGTTTGGCTTATTACAATCTTTAGCAGATGCTTTAAAATATATATTTAAAGAAATCATTATTCCATCTAGCTCAAACAAAGTAATTTTTATATTGGCTCCAATAGTCACGATGACTCTAGCTTTAATCGCTTGGGCTGTAATCCCATTTAGTGCAACTCAGGTTTTGGCTGATATTAATGTTGGAATACTTTATTTATTTGCCGTTTCTTCACTAGGTGTCTATGGAATAATCATGGGCGGGTGGGCATCAAACTCCAAATATCCTTTTCTAGGAGCAATTCGTTCTGCTGCTCAAATGGTATCTTATGAAGTTTCAATTGGGGTAATAATTATAAATGTTTTACTTTGTGTTGGTTCATTAAACTTAAACGACATCGTTATTGCTCAACAAAATATGTGGTTTGTAATTCCATTATTTCCAATGTTTGTAATATTCTTTATTTCCGCTTTAGCTGAAACTAACAGACCACCTTTTGATTTACCGGAGGCAGAAGCAGAGTTGGTTGCTGGTTATCAAACAGAATATTCAGGAATGATGTATGCAATGTTTTGGTTAGGTGAATATGCGAATATTTTATTGATGTGTGCAATGGGAGCAATATTATTTTTAGGTGGTTGGATGTCCCCAATTGATGTTTATCCATTTACATTAGTTCCAGGTGCAATATGGTTAATATTAAAAATTCTTCTTCTATTCATCCTTTTTGCTTTAGTTAAGGCGATAGTACCAAGATATAGATATGACCAATTAATGAGACTTGGTTGGAAAGTTTTTCTTCCTCTTTCTTTAACTTGGGTGGTATTAACAGCTAGCTATTTATTTTATTTTAACCTTTTACCTGTGAATTAATAATGAAGATTACAAGATTTTTTAAAACAATATTAATGACAGATTTCATTGGCGGTTTGTTAATTGCTATTAAAGAATTATTTAAACCAAAAAAAACAATTAATTACCCTTTTGAAAAAGGTAAAATAAGTCCTCGTTTTAGAGGTGAGCATGCTTTGAGAAGATATCCAAACGGAGAAGAAAGATGTATTGCTTGCAAATTATGTGAAGCAGTATGTCCTGCTCAAGCAATAACTATCGAGTCAGCTGCGAGAGAAGATGGAAGTAGAAAGACTACACGTTACGATATTGACATGATGAAATGTATTTACTGTGGTCTATGTGAAGAATCGTGCCCTGTAGATGCAATCGTACAAGGTCCAAATTTTGAATTTTCAACAGAAACAAGAGAAGAACTTTATTACACTAAAGAAAAGTTATTAGATAATGGCGACAGATGGGAGAATGTTTTGGAGGCTAATATTAAAGCTGATAATATCCATAGATAAATGATTGCACACGCTATTTTCTTTTATACATTTTCAATAATTGCTGTTGTTTCAGCTATAATGGTAACAGCCTCTAAAAATACTGTTCATTCAGTATTTTTCTTAATTCTTGATTTCATAAGTATCTCTTGTCTTTTCATAATGATTGGTGCTGAATTCTTGGGAATGATAATGCTAATTGTTTATGTTGGAGCTGTAGCGGTTTTGTTTTTATTTGTAGTGATGATGTTAAATGTAGCACAACAGAAAAATCAATGGTTTGCAGGTCAAGCAACCTCAAAACATATTCCAGTTGGTCTAATTATAAGTACATTAATTTTCTTTGAAATTATAATTGTAATAGGTGGTTGGAAATATAAACCAGAAATTTTTGATATTAATAATTCACTTGCTAGTACAAGTGTAAGTAATACCCATTCATTAGGTCAAGTTTTATATACTGACTATATCCACGTCTTTCAAATTAGTGGAATGATCCTTTTAGTTGCCATGGTAGGGGCCATAGTATTAACTTTTAGACAAAGATCAGGTGTTAAAAAACAAAGTTATATCAAGCAAATATCCAGAGAAAGAGCAGAGGGTGTTGAGGTTCTAGAGGTTCAAAGTAATAAAGGAGTTAAAATAGATGACTGAGATAGGTTTAGGACATTATTTAACTCTAGGTGCTGTGATTTTCTCAATTGGCATCATTGGTATTTTTCTAAACAGAAAGAACATCATTGTTATATTAATGAGTATTGAATTGATATTACTTGCTGTAAATATCAATTTAGTTGCTTTTTCTATTTATTTAGGAGATTTGGCAGGACAAGTCTTTACTTTATTCATTCTTACTGTTGCAGCAGCAGAAGCAGCTATTGGATTAGCAATCATTGTCGTGTATTTCAGAAACTCTGGAACAATACGAGTTGAAGAAATAGATAAGTTAAAAGGATAACCATGGAATTATTGATTATATTTCTTCCACTTATTGCTTCAATTGTATCTGGTTTTTTTGGTAGATATATAGGTGATAGAAATTCTGAAATAGTAACAAGTGCTCTGGTTTCAATTTCTGCACTTTTATCAATTTATGTCCTTTATCAAGTAATCGTAAATCAATATGAAGAAAATATTGTCATAGCCACATGGATAAGCTCGGGTTCACTTGATGTAAATTGGTCAATGTTAATTGATCCGTTATCAGCAGTAATGTTAGTAGTTGTAACTTCCGTATCTGCTTTAGTGCATATTTATTCAATTGGTTACATGTCTCATGATCCTCATAAGCCAAGATTCATGGCTTACTTATCATTATTCACTTTTGCTATGTTGATGCTTGTAACATCAGATAATTTTATTCAATTATTTTTTGGCTGGGAAGGTGTTGGTCTTTGTTCTTATTTCTTAATAGGTTTTTGGTTTAAAAAAGAAAGTGCAAATGCTGCAGCAATAAAAGCATTTGTTGTAAACAGAGTAGGTGACTTTGGTTTTGCTTTAGGAATTTTTTTAATATTTTATTTATTTGGAACTGTTAATTACTCTGAAGTTTTTCAACAAATTCCAACTGTTGTAGATAAAAATTTATCTTTTTTAGGTTTTGAAGTTAAAGCAATAGATCTAATTTGTTTACTTTTATTTATTGGAGCAATGGGTAAATCTGCACAGATATTACTGCATACTTGGTTACCTGATGCTATGGAAGGTCCAACACCTGTTTCTGCATTAATTCATGCAGCAACGATGGTAACAGCTGGTGTTTTCTTAGTTGTAAGATGTTCTCCAATCTATGAATATTCACCATTGATACTAAATTTTATAACTATCGTTGGAATGACTACAGCATTCTTTGCAGCAACCGTCGCTCTAGTTCAAACAGATATAAAAAAAATTATTGCTTACTCTACATGTAGCCAACTTGGTTATATGTTTTTTGCAGCTGGAGTAGGTGCATACAATGTTGCTATGTTTCACTTATTTACTCATGCATTTTTCAAAGCTTTATTATTTTTAGGATCTGGTTCAGTAATCCATGCATTTAAAGATGAGCAAAATATAAATAACATGGGAGGTGTATGGAAAAAGTTACCATATACATATACTTTAATGATAATAGGAACACTTGCATTAACAGGTTTTCCATTTTTATCAGGATTTTATTCTAAAGACGCAATTATAGAATTTGCATATTTAAAAGGTAATACCACTGGTTATTATGCAGCTGGAATTGGAATAATTACAGCATTTTTAACATCTATTTATTCATGGAGATTGATATTTAAAACTTTCCATGGAGAGTATAATAACAAAGAGATCAAAATAGAGGAAACACATGAGTCCCCATTGGTTATGCTCGTTCCATTATTTATTCTCTCAATAGGAGCTGTTTTTGCTGGTTTTCTATTTAAAGGACTATTTATTGGTCATGGTGAGAATTTATTCTGGGCAGAGTCTATTAAGTTCTTAGAACCTTTGAGTGCTGAGCACCCACCTTTATGGTTTTTACTTTTAACACCATGTTTAGTTTTAGTATCTATTCCAATTGCTTATTACTTATTTGTAAAAAACAAAGAGCTTCCTAATTCAATAGTTTCTATAAACAAACCTTTGTATAATTTTTTAGTTAACAAATGGTATTTTGATGAGTTGTATGATGTGTTGTTTATTAAATCCTCAAAAAAACTAGGTCTATTTTTATGGAAATTTTGTGATGGAACTATAATAGATGGTTTTGGTCCTGATGGAATTTCTTCTTTTATAAAAAAATGTTCAATCAAAGCAACTAAATTTCAAAGTGGTTTTATCTATCAATATGCATTTGTAATGTTATTAGGTTTCTCTGCTTTACTAACTTTTTTAATAGTTAAATAATGAGTTTTCCTATTCTTTCATCTTTAATATTATTGCCAATAGTTGGTGCTTTATTTTTATTTTTTACTAAAGACAAAGAAGGAAATAATTTAACTGCTAAATATGTTGCTTTATTTACAACTGTAGTAAATTTTTTAATTTCGATTTATCTGTGGATTTCTTTTGACCAATCAACATCTAGTTTTCAATTTGTAGAAGATAGAGTATGGATTGAAGGATTTATTAATTATAAAGTTGGAGTAGATGGTATTTCAATTTTATTTATTATTTTAACTACATTTATAACTCCCATTTGTATTATATCTGTAAATAATTCAGTCAAAAATAGATTAAGAGATTTTTTAATTGCAATTCTAATCATGGAAAGTTTCATGATAGGTGTTTTCTGTGCACTTGATTTAGTTGTATTCTATTTATTTTTTGAAGCCGGATTGATCCCAATGTTTTTAATTATTGGTATTTGGGGAGGCGCAAGAAGAGTTTATTCAGCATTCAAATTCTTTTTATATACACTATTGGGATCTGTTTTAATGTTGGTTGCAATAATTTCAATTTATTGGATTACAGGAACAACCGACGTAGTTCAACTATATGAAATTGGTATTGATGTTAAATACCAAAATCTATTGTGGTTAGCATTTTTTAGTTCTTTTGCTGTTAAAACACCTATGTGGCCAGTTCATACATGGTTACCTGATGCTCACGTTGAGGCTCCTACCGCTGGATCTGTTTTGTTAGCTGCCATATTATTAAAGATGGCTGGATATGGTTTTATAAGGTTTTCTTTAGGTCTATTCCCGATTGCATCTGAAGTATTTACACCATTAATTTACACTCTGAGTGTTATAGCAATCATATTTACATCACTGATAGCTTTAATGCAGGAAGATATGAAAAAGTTAATTGCTTATTCATCAGTTGCGCATATGGGTTTTGTAACTTTGGGTATATTCACTTTGCAACAACAAGGGATTGAAGGAAGTATAATTCAAATGATTAGTCACGGATTAGTTTCGGCAGCATTATTTTTAACTGTTGGTGTAGTTTATGACAGAATGCATTCCAGATTGATAAGTACTTATGGCGGGCTAGTTTCTGTAATTCCAAAATATTCAATACTATTTATGTTATTTGCTTTGGCATCTCTAGGTTTACCTGGAACTAGTGGTTTTATTGGTGAGTTTTTAATATTAATGGGAGCTTTTAAAGATAATTTTTTAGTGGCAGTTATAGCAAGTATTGGGGTGATTTTAGGAGCCGCATACATGTTGTGGTTATATAAAAGAGTAGTATTTGGAAAATTAATAAACGATGATCTTAAAAAAATTTTAGATTTAAATAGATCTGAATACTTTATTTTAAGTTGCTTAGCTGCACCAATCTTATTTTTTGGTTTTTATCCTGATCCATTAATAAACACTATTGAAGTTTCTGTGACCGATCTAATTAATATGCATAACTCAAATATAGCTAGTAAATAATATGGAAAATTTAAATTTAGTATTACCTGAAATTTTTATCTCACTTTCAATAATGTTTTTACTTGTTTTGGGTGTGTTTAAAAAAGATAGTTCTAAAATCACATTTATTTTGTCTTTGTTCGCAATTTTAATTACAGCGATAATAACAATTAATGAAACTTTCTCTGTCAGCAGGGAAACTTTATTTAATGAAAGTGTTGTGATTGATAGTTTGTCTTCACTAATGAAAATTATAACATTGGTTGGAGGTTTTTTAGTTTTAATTATTTCTTCAAGTTATTTAAAAACATTTAAAATATACAATATTGAATACCCTATTCTTATTTTGAGCTCTATTCTGGGTATGATGGTAATGATCAGTTCAAATGATTTAATTGTTTTTTATATGGGTTTAGAATTGCAATCATTAGCTCTTTATGTTTTAGCCACATATAATAGAGATCAACTAAAATCATCCGAAGCTGGTTTAAAATATTTTGTTTTAAGTGCATTATCATCAGGATTATTATTATATGGATGTTCTTTAGTTTATGGTTTTTCGGGTTCTACCAATTTTGATATAATATCAAATCAACTAAATTCTAATGAATATGTTTTAACATTTGGAATAGTGTTTATCTTAGTTGGTTTAGCTTTTAAAATTTCTGCAGTTCCGTTTCATATGTGGGCACCTGATGTTTATGAGGGATCTCCAACAACTGTAACATTATTTTTTACAATGGTACCCAAAATAGCTGCTTTAACTGTATTAATAAGGTTTTTGTATGTTCCTTTTTTAAATTTAATCGATCAGTGGCAAATGATAATTGTTTTCTTATCAATTGCTTCAATGATTTTTGGAGCAGTTGCAGCAATAGGACAAACTAATATTAAAAGACTAATTGCCTACAGTTCTATTAGTCATATTGGTTATACTTTAGCAGGATTAGCTACTGCATCTAATGAAGGAATTCAAAGTTCAATAATCTATATTTCAATTTATGTTGTAATGAATTTAGCTCTTTTCTGTTGTCTATTAATGTTAAGAAGAAAGGATCAATATTATGAGGATATTAGTGATCTTTCGGGATTATCAAAAAACCATCCGATGTTATCTTTATGTTTACTTGTAATACTGTTTTCTTTAGCAGGTATCCCGCCCCTTGCTGGTTTCTTTGCAAAATTTTATGTTTTTATAGCAGTGTTAGAACAATCAATGTATTTCTTAGCTATAGTAGGTTTATTATCTACTGTAGTTGCAGCATTCTATTACCTAAGAATTATAAAAATCATATACTTTGATAAAGAAAAAGACAAATACGATACTGACCATAGTTTATGGTTAAAATTTTCACTTACAGTTTCAACGATATTAATCCTTTTATACTTCATATTCCCAAGTCAGTTGATAGAAGTTGTTTCAAGAATTAATATTATTTGATGAAATTAAAAAAATTTAAATTTAAAAAAGTTAAAAGCACAAATAATACTGCAATAAGAATTGTCAAAGAAACTAAATACAACTTAGGTATGGTTGTTGCTGAAACACAAGTAAATGGTAGAGGACAGTATGGAAGAAAATGGATATCATTAAAAGGAAATTTATTTGTCTCTTTTTTTAATGAACTAAATCAAACGAAACTATCGATTAATGCTATAACAAAAGTCAATTGTCTTTTAGTCAAAAAATTACTCTCGTTATTTACAAGAAAAAAAATTTTATTTAAAAAACCGAACGACTTATTAATTGATAAAAAAAAAATTAGTGGCATTTTACAAGAAATCATATTTGTAAGAGATAAAAAATTTTTAATTACTGGTATAGGCATAAATATTAAAAAAAATCCAATTATAAGGAATTATCCTGCCACAAACTTGCAAGAGATAACTAAAAAAAGTATTAGTAAATTAATTGTAGAATATAAACTAAAACAACTTTTTGAAAAAAATTTATCTAAACTGTATAAAATTTAATAATGTATATTCTTGGTGATATTGGTAATACAGAAACAAAATTATGTATTGTTTCTAAAAATAATAAAATTTCAAAAAAAATTACTTTTTTATCAAAATCTGTAACCAACAAGCAGCTTAAAAGTTTATTTAAAAAAAATAAAATTCAATTAAATAAAATTGAAAAAATATTATTTTGTAGTGTTGTTCCAAAAACATTTTCTATAATTAATCAATTTTTATCGAAAAAAGTTAAAATAAAATGCTATGAAGTTAAAAAATTAAACTTAAAATCACTTATAAAAATCAAAGTAGATTATAAACAGGTAGGCTCAGATAGAATTACTAATGCTATAAGTTTAATGAACAATAAAAATAATTTTATAATTTTAGACTTTGGTACAGCAACAACATTCGATGTACTAATTAAAAATACTTATTATGGAGGAATTATTGCTCCTGGAGTTAAATTATCTCTTAATACCTTGTCTGATAAAGCAACTTTGATACCAAAAATAGATTTAAAAAAGATTAATAAAGTCATAGGTAACAATACAATCTCAGCCGTTAGATCAGGATTTTTTTGGGGTTATGCAGGTTTAATTGACAATATTATTAATTTAATTAAGAAAGAGACTGGAAAATCTTTTAAAGTAATTATTACTGGTGGATTTTCAAATTTATTTAAAAACTCAATAAAAACGAAAGCAAGTCATAACCAAGATATAACAATTAAAGGATTATTAAAAATTTCAAAATTAATTTAACAATATGAAAGATGAACTATTATTTTGTCCCTTAGGTGGATCAGGTGAAATAGGCATGAATATGAATTTGTTCGGCTATGGGAAGCCCAGTGATCATAAATGGATTATGGTCGATATAGGGGTGACATTTGCAGATGATACTATTCCAGGTGTTGATTTAATTTATCCAGATCCTGGGTTTATAGTTGAAAGAAAAGATAATTTATTAGGAATAGTTTTGACACATGCTCACGAGGATCACATTGGTGCAATTGCTCATTTATGGCCAAAATTACAATGTAAAATTTTTGCAACGCCTTTCACAGCTGTATTAATTAGAGAAAAATTTAGAGAAAAACAAATCGATATAACTAATGATTTACAGATTGTTGAGTTAAATGGAAAAGTTTCTTTAGACCCATTTGAAATTGAATACATTACTTTAACGCATTCTATATTAGAACCAAACGGACTTAGAATAAAAACTCCTGCAGGAGTTATTTTGCATACAGGTGATTGGAAGGTAGATCCAAATCCTTTGATTGGAGACAATATAAACGAAAAAAGATTAAAGGAAATTGGTGAAGAAGGTGTACTAGCAATGATTTGTGACTCAACTAATGTTTTTAGCTCCGGTAGATCAGGTTCAGAATTAGATGTAAGAAAAAATATGTTAAACGTTATGTCTCGATTAAAAAAAAGAATAATCATAACGTCATTTGCTTCCAACGTAGCTAGAATGGAGACAGCTTTTTATTGTGCGGAACAAACAGGAAGACAAATCTCTTTAGTTGGTAGATCAATGCATCGTATTTATAAAGCTGCACGTCAATGTGGATATTTAAAAAATACAATTGAGCCAATTGATCCAAGAGAAGCTAAAAATTTTTCAAGAGAAAAAATTGTGTATTTATGTACCGGAAGTCAAGGCGAACCAATGGGTGCAATGATGAGAATTTCTAGTTATGTTCATCCAGATGTTTTTATTGAAAAAGGTGATGCTGTAATTTTTTCTTCAAAAATCATACCTGGTAATGAAAAAAAACTTTATAAACTTCACAACCAACTTGTTAAGGATGGAATAGAAGTAATATCTGAAGAAACTGAGTTTGTTCATGTTTCTGGGCATCCAAATAGAGAAGACCTTAAAGAGATGTATCAATGGGTAAAACCTAGATGCGTAATACCTGTGCACGGTGAACATAGGCATATGATTGAACACATTAATTTTGCAAAAGAAATGCAAGTGCCACATCCAGTTCAGGTAGAAAATGGTGATATCGTAAAGTTATATCCAGGTGAAAAACCTGAAGTATATGACAAGGCGCCAAGCGGGAGACTTTATTTAGATGGTAGTGTAAGTGTTGATCCAGATTCTCAATCGATAAAAGATAGAAAAAATTTAAGTGCAAATGGATATTTAGAGGTAACTATTATGATTACACCAAAAGGTAACATACATAATGATCCAGTGCTTTCTTTTAGAGGCTTGCCAATCGAAGATAAAGATGAGTTTACTTATGGGTTAGTTGAAGAAATAGAAATAATATCAAAAACTTTTAAAGTTGGAAGTAAACAACAAGAACACAATCTTATTGATGCATTAAAAATTGCTTGCAGAAAATTTTCTAAAGAAAGAACAGGAAAAAAACCTTTTACCAATATCAATTTAGTAAGAATTTAATGAGCGCAACAGGCTTAGCTATTATCTATATAATTATATGGTGGATAGTTTTTTTTGCTATTCTACCTATTGATGTGAATCGAACAAAGACTGTAAAAATTGATGGTGAGGATCCCGGCTCACCTGAAAATCCAAAAATGCTGAAAAAATTCCTTTATTGCACTGGAATTACTACTGTCATTTTCATAATAATTTACTTATTAATTAAATTTGAATATTTAAATTTAAGAAATATGATTAATTGAGATGCTTTTATCAAATTCATTTATACCAATATTAAAAAATAATCCTTCAGAAGCAAAAATTAAATCTCATCAATTGATGTTAAGAGTAGGCATGATTAAGCAAGCCTCAGCAGGAATTTATTCATGGTTACCTTTAGGTTTTCAAGTAATGAAAAAAATAGAAGATATTGTCAGACAAGAACAAAACAAAATTGGAGCTCAAGAAATATTAATGCCAACAATTCAATCCAGCGAAATTTGGAAAGAAAGTGGTCGTTATGATGATTATGGTGAAGAGATGTTAAGAATAACCGACCGTCAAAATAGAGAAATGTTATATGGACCAACCAATGAAGAGCAAGTTACTGAAATTTTTAGATCTTCAATAAAATCTTATAAATCACTCCCACAACTTATGTATCATATACAATGGAAGTTCAGAGATGAAATTAGACCTAGATTTGGAATTATGCGTGGTAGAGAGTTTTATATGAAAGATGCTTATTCATTTGATGTATCAGATGAAGAAGCTTTTTATTCTTATAATAAATTCTTTCTTTCATATTTGAGAACTTTTAAAAGATTATCTTTGACAGCAATACCTATGGCTGCTGACACAGGACCTATCGGTGGAAATTTATCTCATGAATTTATTATTCTTGCAGATACAGGTGAAAGTAAAATTTTCACTGATAAAAGAATATTTGATCTTGATAGTGATGATACTCAACTAGAAAAAGCATCATTGGAAAGTATGAGAAAAAAATATGAAAAGTTTTATGCTGCAACTGATGAAAAGTTTAATAAAGATGAGTTTGAAAAAATTGTTTCTAAGGAAAATCAATTGATTACAAAAGGTATCGAAGTAGGTCATATATTTTATTTTGGTGACAAGTATTCAAAACCAATGGGAGCATCTGTTGATTTACCAGGAGGAAAAAAAGATTTTGTAAAAATGGGTTCTTATGGAATTGGTGTATCAAGGTTAGTAGGGGCTATAATTGAGGCTAAATATGATGATAAAAATGAAATCATGAAATGGCCATTGTCTGTTGCTCCTTATGATATTGCTTTAATACCTATGATAAATAAAAATGACACCTCAGCTTTAGATAAAGCAAATAATATCAATATAGAATTAATCAAAAATAATATTGATGCAATAATTGATGATACAGATGAGAATTTCTCATCAAAAATTAAAAAAATGAATTTAATTGGTGCCCCATATCAAATTATTATTGGTAAGAAAAGTGAGGGTGATTTATTAGAGTTCAAGGAAACCGGTGGTGAAACTCAAAATTTACCATTAAGTAAAATTATAGAAATTATAACTAAACAAAAAAATTCAATTTGATTTCTACTTTAGAAAAAGAAATTACTTTTAGATTTTTAAAAGCCAGAAAAAAAGATGGTTTTTTGAATGTAATATCTATTTTTTCTTTTATTGGCATAAGCCTTGGTGTTGCAGTTCTTATCATCGTAATGTCTGTCATGAATGGATTTAGAACTGAATTAATTGACAAGATAGTTGGCTTTAATGCTCATGCGATTGTCAAACCTTACGATAAACCCTTAGTTCCCTTGTCAGATAAAGATTTTGCTAAAGAAGTTTTGTCAAATGATGGAGAAGCAGTTATTTTTCATAAGAATGGCACGAAAGGAGTTTTGCTAAAAGGTTATTTGGAAAAAGATTTTAAAGATCTGGATATTTCAAATAATGATAGTTTTTTTGGTTCTAAAAGTTTAAATGAAAGTACAATTTCTATTGGTCGAGATTTAAGTAATATCTTAGGATTAGATATTGGAGATGAGGTTTCAATTACTTCACCCTCAGGAGTTCAAACGTTAGTTGGGTCTTTACCAAAGCAAAAATTATTTCTTATAACTTCAATATTTGAAAGTGGATTATCAGAATATGATGAAAATATTGTTTATATAAATTTAAACACTTTAGAAGATTTTTTTGATAAAAATAAAAATGATAGTTTTACCGAGTATTATTTTAAAGATCCAAAAAATATAGAAAATCATAAAGAAAAACTGATGAAACTATACCCTGATGCATTTGTATATACATGGGCCGATATGAATAGTTCTTTATTTTCTGCACTTAAAGTTGAGAGAAATGTGATGTTTATTATTTTATCTTTAATTATTATTGTCGCCGCTTTTAATATAATTTCAGGTTTAACAATTTTAGTTAAAAATAAAACTCGAGATATTGCAATTTTAAAATCTATTGGAGTTTTGAATAAATCTATAATTAAAATTTTTTTTCTCGTGGGTGTTTCAATTGGAACTTCAGCAACAATATTTGGAATATTTTTAGGTGTAACATTCTCAATTTATGTTGAAAATATACGACAATTTTTAAGCTCTACTTTTAATATTAGTTTATTTCCAGAGGAAATATATTTTTTAAGTAAGATGCCCTCAGAAATAAATATTAATTCTATTCTAATTATAACAATCTGCTCAATATTAATTACAATAGTGGTTTCTATATTTCCTGCGCTTAAAGCTGCTAATATGGATCCAATAAAATCGCTGAAGTATGAATAATTTTTTAGAATTAATTAATATACGAAAAAGTTTTACTTCGGAAAAAAAAATTAATGTATTAAGAGGTTTATCTAAAAAATTCAGATTAGGTAAAACTTACGCAATAATGGGGCCCTCTGGATCTGGAAAATCAACTTTGCTTAATTTAATTTCATTAATTGATAAACCAACATCTGGTACAATTAAGTTTGAAAATTATGAGGTAAATTTTAGTCAAAATGAAAAAAATGATTTATTTAGATCTAAAAGAATAGGTATTGTTTACCAAGAAAATAATCTTCTTTCTGATTTTACAGCATTGGAAAATGTTTATTTTGCCTCTTTATCTCTTAATAATGATAAAAAATTAGCATTATCTAAAGCTGAAAAATTATTAAAAAAAGTTGGACTTTCAAACAGATTAAATCATTTTCCCTCACAACTTTCTGGAGGTGAAGCCCAAAGAGTTGCAATAGCAAGAGCGATTATTAATGATCCTCAAATTATTTTAGCTGATGAACCAACAGGTAGTTTAGACGTAAATACGGCTAAAGATATTTTTAAACTTTTGATCAAACAAAAAAGATCTGATAGAATTATTATATTTGCAACCCATAATAGATTTTTTGCAAAAAAAGCGGATTATCTATTGGAGATGAGAGATGGTAGTATAAAATCATCTTATGCTTGAGTCTGTTTCACGAAATTTTAATCATTTAAAAATTCACACCCAATATTCGATTTGTGAAGGAGCGGCTAGAATTGATGATTTGCAAGAATATTCTAAAAAAAATAAAATAAAATCCTTAGGATTGTGTGATACCTCAAATTTATGTGGTGCTCTGGAATTTGCTGAAAAGATTTCTAAGTCTGGCACTCAGCCAATAATTGGAACTCAAATTAACTTTAAAATTGGAGAAACAACAGGTTTACTTCCTTTATTTGCTCTTAATGAAACTGGATATAAAAATATAATCGAACTTTCATCTTTATCATATTTAGAAAATGATGAATTGTCAGATCCACATGTAGATTTTGAATTATTATTAAACAAATCTAAAGGTGTCGCTGTATTTTCAGGAACTGTTTTTGGTTTATTTGGTAAATTATTTGATAAAGGAAAGTTTTCTGAAATTGATGAGCTTTATAATAAAATTAAAAATACTTTTGATGACAGATTTTACATAGAGATCCAAAGACATGGTGATCAAAACGAAATTGGATTTGAAAAATATAATTTAAAAAAATCTTTAGATCTACAAATACCTATTATTGCAACTAATGAAGTTTTTTATTTAGACAAAGAAATGCATGAAGCTCATGATGCTTTAATCTGTATTGGTAACAAGACCTATGTAAATGAAAAAAACAGATTAAGATTAACTGACCAACACTATTTAAAAACTAACTCAGAAATGTCAGAATTATTTTCTGATTTACCCGAGGCTTTAGAAAATAATTATAATTTTCCATTAAGATGTAATTATAGACCGTTATTTTCTAACCCAATATTGCCTAATATTAGTAGTGAAAAAGATGGAAATGCAGATGAAATTTTAAAAAAAGACTCTATAGAGGGATTAAAAGTCAAATTCAATAAGACCTTTAATTTAAGTGATGAAGATTTAGATAATAACAATTCTTATAGAGAATATAAGAACAGACTTAATCATGAACTTTCGATTATTGTAGAAATGAAATACTCTAGTTATTTTCTTATAGTTGCTGACTATATTAAATGGGCTAAAAATAATGATATCCCTGTAGGCCCTGGAAGAGGCTCAGGTGCTGGCTCATTAGTAGCTTGGTGCTTATCAATCACAGACGTCGATCCAATAAAATTTAATCTTATTTTTGAAAGATTTTTAAATCCAGATAGAATTTCAATGCCAGACTTTGATATAGATTTTTGCGAGGATAAAAGAGATCAAGTTTTTGAGTATCTAACCACAAAATATAAAGACAGTGTAGCTCACATTATAACATTTGGTAAATTAAAAGCACGAATGGTAATTAGAGACGTTGGAAGAGTTTTGGGATTACCATATGGATTTGTTGACAGCATATCTAAGATGATACCTTTTGATCCATCTAGACCACAAAATTTAATTCAGTGCATTGCTGGGGAGCCAAGATTACAAAAACTCATAAATGATGATCCAAGGGTAAAGAAACTTACTGATCTCTCACTAAAATTAGAAGGTTTAAATAGAAATGTTGCAACACATGCGGCGGGAGTGGTTATAGCAGATAAAAAACTCACTGAAGTTGTACCTTTATACAAAGATGTTACTGCAGATTTGTTGTTACCATCTACTCAATTCGATATGTACTCAGCAGAAAATGCAGGATTAGTAAAATTTGATTTTTTGGGCTTAAAAACACTTACAGTAATTAACAATACGCAAAAACTTGTAAGAAAAAAAATTAAAGATTTTGATATAGAAAAAATAAATTACGAAGATCAAAAAGTTTTTGATTTAATGTCAGCAGGTAAAACTGTTGGCTTATTCCAAATTGAGAGTGCTGGCATGAGAGAAGCCCTAATTCAAATGAAGCCAAACCATATTGAAGATATTATTGCATTAGTTGCACTCTATAGACCAGGACCGATGAGCAACATTCCAACATATAATGATTGCAAACATGGAAAGCAAAAACCAGATTATTTACACCCACTTCTAGAAGATATTTTAAAACCAACTTATGGTGTAATTATTTATCAAGAACAGGTAATGCAAATTGCACAAAAATTATCAGGATTTACAGCAGGACAAGCTGATCTTTTGAGAAGAGCAATGGGTAAAAAGAAAAGGGCAGAACTTGAAAAACAGAAACAAGGGTTTATTGCTGGAGCTGTTAAAAATGGAATTCCCAAAGATGTTGCTGCTGGAATTTTTTTAAAAATTGAACCATTTGCGGAATATGGCTTTAATAAAAGTCACGCTGCAGCATATGCAATTATTTCTTACCAAACTGCATTTTTAAAAACATATTATCCAAAAGAGTTCATTGCAGCATCAATGACTATGGATATTTCTAATCAAAATAAATTAAGTGAGTTTTATGAGGAATTAAAAAGAATAAATGTTGAAGTTGTCCGTCCAGATATAAATGAATGTTTTGCTGATTTTAGAACAATTGATGATAAATTTTATTATGCATTAGGAGGAATTAAAGCTGTAGGTTATGAGGCAATAACAAATATAGTTGAGGAAAGAATATTAAATGGAAAATTTAAGTCAATTCATGATTTTATAAATAGAGTAAATCCAAAAGATATAAACAAACTTCAATTAGAAGGTTTAGTCAAAGCAGGTGCATTTGATGATTTAAACACAAATAGACAAGCTTTGTATGATTCTATTCCTGCAATTATAGCTAAGAGTAAAAATATATTTGATAATAAATCTGCTAATCAGATTGATTTATTTTCAGAAGATGAAAGTGCGCAGGATGATATTTTAATTAAGACTGAAGATTGGAAATTTGAAGAAAGATTATCCAAAGAATTCGAATCAATAGGTTTCTTTATTTCAGACCATCCATTAAATCAATTCACAGAAATTTTTAATGATTACAAAATAACAGATTATTCAAATTTTATTTCAAAAGATGATTTAAAAGACTCAAACATAGCTGCAACATTGTTAAAAGTTCAAGAAAAAAAAACTGCAAAAGGAAATTCTTATGCTGTTTTAAAACTAACCGACTTATCAAGTGTATTTGAACTATTTATTTTCTCAGATATTTTAGAATTAAATAGAGAAATTTTAAAAGAAGGAAGTTCTCTTATTTTAACATTATTTAAAAATATTTCTAATGACGAAAATCGAATTACAAGAATTAATGTCCAAAAAATAGCCTCAATAAAAGATTTATTTAATAGTCCGATAAATGAGGTTTTATTCAAGCTAAATTCCGAGGAAAAAATTAAAAAAATATCTTCAATTTTGAATAATGAAGGTAAAACTGTTGTAAATATTAATTTAGTTACTGGAGACAATATTCTTAAATTTAGATTAAAAAATAAACGTAAATTAGACAGAAAAGCGCTAAACCTTCTAAGAAATCAACAAATTGAGGCAATAATTAACTAAATAATTACTTGTTAAATATAAGAAATATTTGTAAATAATCTCTAAATTAAATTAACACTCACACAGTTGTTGGTTTTAAACCTCCGGTCCTTAATTGGAAATTACTGTGGTGGCTTAACCGGGAATAAATATGAAAATACCTAACGTTACAATACAACAATTATTAGAAGCAGGCGTTCATCTTGGACATAAAACTTTAAGATGGAATCCAAAAATGAAAAAATATATTTTTGGAAAAAGAGATTCCATTCACATTATAGACCTAACCCAAACTCTTGAATTAACAAAAGTAGCTTTGGAAAAGGTTTACGAAACTATTACAAATAATGGAAAAATTTTATTTGTATCTACAAAAAAACAAGCATCTGAAGCTATAGCCGAAGTAGCAAAAGAAACAGATCAATATTTTGTTAATTACAGATGGTTAGGAGGTATGTTAACTAATTGGGGAACTATTTCGAATTCAATAAAAAAATTAAAAAAATTGGAAACTGATTTAGTAGCAGAAAATAGAGGTTTTACCAAAAAAGAACTTTTAAAAATGAGTGTAAAAAAAGATAAGCTTCAAAGATCTTTAGGTGGTATAGCAGAAATGAAAAAAGTTCCAGATTTAGTATTTGTTATAGATACAAATTATGAATCTCTGGCTATTGCAGAGTCAGCTAAATTAGGAATACCAATTATTGCTATTTTAGATAGTAATTCTAACCCTGATAATATTGATTATCCAATTCCAGGCAATGATGATGCAAGAAGGGCTATTGATCTTTATTGTAACTTAATCAAAGAAACAATTAATACTGCTAAAAGCTCAACTCCTTCTATTGAGTCAAAAAAAGATAAAACCAAACATGCAAAAGAAGAAGACAAGACAAAAACTATTCAGGAATTAGATAGAGAAAAGTTAGAGAAAAAATTTTCTAAAGAAGATAAGGAGAAATTAAATTAATGAGTGACATAGAAAAGGTTAAAAAACTTAGAGAAGTTACTGGAGCTGGTTTTAAAGATTGTAACTTAGCAATTAAAGAATCAAATGGAGATGTAGATAAAGCAATTGAAATTTTAAGAGTTAAAGGAATTTCAAAAGCTTCAAAAAAAATGTCTAGAGATGCAAAAGAAGGAGTTGTGGTAGTTAGTGGTGATGACACAAAAACTTCAGTAATAGAAGTAAATTGTGAAACAGATTTTGTTGCAAAAAATGATGATTTTATTTCTTTTGTTAAAGAGTTAAGCGAATTAAATAACAATAATAATTCTAATATCGAAGAATTAAAAGCAGCAAAAATGAAAAATGGTCAGACAGTGGAAGATAATTTAGTTGCCTTGATTGCAAAAATTGGTGAAAAAATTACAATTGGGAAAGCTAAAACAATTAGCAATTCTGATGGAATAAATAACCATTATTTACACACAGTTGTAAAAGATAATGTTGCAAAATTAGCTGTTATGGTTTCTTTGGATACCAAAGATAACTCAGATATTGTTAAAACATTTAGCAAACAATTATCTATGCATATTGCTGCCTCGAATCCCTTAGCACTAGAGTCAAGTTCTATAGATCAAGCAATAATTGACAAAGAACAAGAGCTTGTTACGGAGGAGCTAAAAAATTTAGGTAAACCTGATGATATTGCAAAAAAAATTAGCTTAGGTAAAATGAATAAGTTTAAAGAGGAAAATGCTCTTTTAACACAAGCTTGGGTGATGGAGCCAAAGAAAAAAGTACAAGATGTATTAAAAGAACTTTCTATAGCTGACTTAAAAATAAAAGAATTCTATAGAATTAAGATTGGAGAATAAATGTTTGATGAGAAATCATACAGCCTTAAAATGGATAAGGCCATTGAGGTTTTCTCTAAAGAACTGGCTTCCCTTAGGACAGGTAGAGCAAATGCATCGATGTTAGACCTTGTAAAAGTAGATGTTTATGGACAACAAATGCCGATTAATCAGATAGGCAGCATAACAACTCCAGAGCCAAGAATTATTAATATACAAGTTTGGGATATAAATAATGTTCCACTGGTAGATGCTGCAATTAAAAAATCAGATTTAGGATTAAATCCTCAAATCGATGGACAATTAGTAAGATTACCTGTGCCAGAACTAAATGAGGAGAGAAGAACTGAATTAAAAAAATTAATCAAATCAATTGGTGAGAAATGTAAGGTATCAATAAGAAACATTAGAAGAGAAGCTAATGAAGATTTAAAAAAACTTCTTAAATCTAAAGATATTGGAGAAGATGAAGAAAAATCTAATGAAAAAAAAGTTCAGATAATTACAGACGATCATATTAAATCAGTTGATGAAAAAGTTTCCTCTAAAGAAAAAGAAATAATGACAATATGAACCCTCTGAAACATGTAGCCATTATCATGGATGGTAATGGAAGGTGGGGCATAAAATATAAAAACTCAAGAAACGCAGGTCATAAAGCAGGATTAAACACTGTTGAAAAAATAATTAAGGAATCAATAGAACAGAAAATTCAATATTTAACATTATACGCTTTTTCAACAGAAAATTGGAGAAGACCAAAAGAAGAGATTAAATTTCTATTTAATTTATTAGAAAATTTTTTAATTAATAAAATTAATGATTTACATAAGCAAAATATCAAACTTAAAATAATTGGTGGTAAAAAATTTTCAAAGAAATTAAATAATTTATTAAATAAAGCAGAAAAAAAAACGTGTACTAATAATAAGTTACAAATAAATTTAGCTTTAAATTATGGATCAAAAACGGAAATTTTAAATGCAGTTAAGAAATTAATTAAAAATAAAGAAACGATAAATGAAAAAAATTTAAATAAAAATATGCAAACTAAAAATATTCCAGATCCAGATATCCTAATCAGAACGGGTAATACGAAAAGACTAAGTAATTTTTTATTATGGCAGATTGCTTACAGTGAAATTTTTTTTGAGAAGAAATTGTGGCCAGCGTTTAATAAAAATGATTTTAGGAAAATAATTAAGAAATATAAAAAAATAAAAAGAAATTTTGGTAGTATATAATGAGTAAAGAATTAAATAAGAGAATTATAAGTTCAATTATTTTGTTTCCAATTACTATTTTATTTATATATGAGGGTTCAATTTTATTTAATTTATTTTTAATTATATGTCTTTTATTATCTGGTTATGAATGGCATTTAATGAAAAAAGGAAATTTTATAAATATATTTGGACATTTTTTTTTAATTTTTTCTTTTTTTACTATTTTTAAAATCAGAAATGACTTCGCAGGAGAGTTTTTTTATTTATTATTTATTTTAACAATATGTATTTCTACTGATGTCGGTGGTTATGTAGTAGGTAGAATTGTTAAAGGTCCTAAGCTAAATAAAATAAGTCCAAATAAAACTTTTTCAGGCACAATTGGTAGTTTTTTATTTTCACTAATTTCAACTTTTATTTATCTTGATTATTTCAACAAAATTCACAACATTAAATTTAGTTATGAGTTGATTGTATTCGTAATTTTAATTTCTATGGTAAGTCAAATTGGTGATCTACTCATTTCTTATTTTAAAAGGTTATCTAAAATTAAAGATACTGGTAAACTTATACCTGGTCACGGGGGTCTTCTGGATAGAATTGATGGAATGATTTTTTCATTTCCTTTTTCGTATATAATAATTTCTCAAAATATCTTTAATTTTAAATTATGAAAAAAAAAATAGTAATTCTTGGATCTACTGGATCTGTGGGATCAAAAACTTTTGAGATAATTAAGAAAGATAGAAAAAATTTTCAAGTAGTTTTGTTGTCAACTTATTCAAATTTAAATAAGATTTTTTCTCAAGCAGAAGAACTAAATGTAAAAAATATTATTATTAATGATTTAAAAACTTTTGAAAAAGCAAAAAAAAAAATAAATATTAAAAAAATTAATATTTTTAATAAATTTGAGGATATCAATACAATTTTAAATAAACATAAGATTTATTATTCCATGGTTTCAGTGTCTACTTTAGAAGGTTTAAAACCTACAATTATATTATCTAAATACTCAAGAAATTTAGCTGTAGTAAATAAAGAGTCTTTAATTTGCGGTTGGAATTTAATTAAAAAGCAGTTAATTAAATTTAAAACAAATTTTATACCTATAGATTCTGAACATTTTTCGGTAAATGAAATATTGAACCAAAAAAAAGCACATGATGTAGAAAGAATATATTTAACAGCTTCCGGTGGACCTTTTTTAAATCTTTCAAAGAAAAAATTTAAACTAATAAAACCTGCTGATGCTTTAAAACATCCCAATTGGAAAATGGGAAAAAAAATAAGTGTAGATTCAGCAACTTTGATGAATAAAGTATTCGAAGTAATTGAGGCAAAAAAAATTTTCAATATTTCATATGAAAAAATTTCGATTTTAATACATCCTTCTTCCTACATTCATGCAATTGTAAAATTTAAAAATGGTATAACAAAAATATTAATTCATGATCCTGATATGAAAATACCTATTATAAATTCTATTTATAAAAAAAAAATTAATTCAATCAAAAGCAAAAATCTTGATTTAAATATATTAAATAATTTAAATTTAAATAATGTAGATTTATTAAAATTTCCCACAATTAAATTGTTATATCAAATGCCAAAAAGTGACACTCTATATGAAACTGTCTTACTTACAGTAAATGATTATTTTGTTAACAAGTTTTTAGAGAATAAAATAAATTTTGAAATGTTGATTAAATTAATAATTAAGTTCTCAAAGTTAAATAATTTTGCAAAGTATAAAAAGATGAAACCAAAAAATATAGAAGAAATTTACAAATTAAGAGATTATGTAAGTTTAAAAT